>NZ_JAMJPJ010000100.1 GCF_023555005.1 Halomonas llamarensis
ATCAATAGTTTGAACAGTTGCATGACGTAATAGCGCCGTAGTGACACACCTCCTCAAAGTCGGGCCGGGATTTTATGCGATTGAAGTCCAGACCCAAGTAGGAAGAAAAGCGTTCCAGCAGGCGATAGAAATCACTCGCCTATCGCCTGGCTGTTGCTGTCGATCCTCAAGCTTTAGCAAGTTCAGCGCGGTCATTGACTCCGCCTCATTCATCGCGGCGGTGGTAGTGCCATTATTGAGCGCTTTACGTCTGCATGGTGGGTACATTGAGGCTATCTAACGCCTTATCGATGCGATAGTTATGCGAGATAGGCTTTTAGTGTTCCGTTTTTATCACGTTTTTGCATAGATAGCCGTCATTTGCCATCTTCATTTTCAGGCCTGCGTCGTGAATAAGGCGGGATCAAGGTAGGCAAACCGCGCCGCTTGATTCACAGGTAACAATGGTTCGGACAGTTTCATGACGCGATAGCACCGTAGTGGCACATCTCGTCAAAGTCGGGTCGGGATTTTATGCAATTGAAGTCCAGACCCAAGTAGAAAGAAAAGCGCTCCAGCAGATGCGCGT
>NZ_JAMJPJ010000101.1 GCF_023555005.1 Halomonas llamarensis
TCGACGAACTTGCGTCGCGCATGCGCCCAGCAACCAGCGTGCGTCATGCCGTTACGCCGCACGACCTCGGCGTAGCCTTCATAGCCATCGGTGACCAGGCAACCCGCATAGTCACCCAACAGGCGCACGGGCACGCGCCCGGCACGGCTGGGATCATAGGCGAACAGCACGGTCTGTTGCCCAGGCGGCCCGCCTCGCTGCACCCACATATAGGAGTTGGCGCTGGCCTTGCGTTCCTCTTCTTGATTGACCTGAAGCGTGGTCTCATCCATGTGGATCAAGGGTGATGTCAGCAGATGTTGCCGCAGCGTCTCAATCAGCGGTGATAGGCGCCCACCCGCCTGCACCATCCAACGGGCCAGGGTATTGCGCGGGATCTCGGCGCCGTGCCGGGCAAAGATCTGGCTCTGCCGGTAAAGCGGCAAAGCATCCTGGTACTTGGCGGTGGCCACGTAAGCCAACAGGGTGGCACTGGCATTGCTCTTGGGCAGGAGTTTGGCCGGTGCCGGGGCTGTCTGGATGTTTTCTTCGCAGGTTGGGCAGGCGTATTTGC
>NZ_JAMJPJ010000102.1 GCF_023555005.1 Halomonas llamarensis
GATGCATCGTTTAAGGAGGTGATCCAGCCGCAGGTTCCCCTACGGCTACCTTGTTACGACTTCACCCCAGTCATGAACCACACCGTGGTGATCGCCCTCTTGCGTTAGGCTAACCACTTCTGGTGCAGTCCACTCCCATGGTGTGACGGGCGGTGTGTACAAGGCCCGGGAACGTATTCACCGTGACATTCTGATTCACGATTACTAGCGATTCCGACTTCACGGAGTCGAGTTGCAGACTCCGATCCGGACTGAGACCGGCTTTAAGGGATTCGCTGACTCTCGCGAGCTCGCTGCCCTTTGTACCGGCCATTGTAGCACGTGTGTAGCCCTACCCGTATGGGCCATGATGACTTGACGTCGTCCCCACCTTCCTCCGGTTTGTCACCGGCAGTCTCCTTAGAGTTCCCGGCATTACCCGCTGGCAAATAAGGACAAGGGTTGCGCTCGTTACGGGACTTAACCCAACATTTCACAACACGAGCTGACGACAGCCATGCAGCACCTGTCTGACAGTTCCCGAAGGCACACCA
>NZ_JAMJPJ010000103.1 GCF_023555005.1 Halomonas llamarensis
GCTCGTCGTCGTTGAGCGTGGGCAATGTTTCGAAGACGTACCGCAGGTACTCATAGGGTGGGAGGCCATTGGCCTTGGCGGTTTCGATCAAGCTGTAGATCGCCGCGCTGGCATGGGCACCGCTCGGCGTGTGGCTGAACAGCCAGTTCTTGCGGCCCACCACGAAGGGGCGGATGGCGTTCTCCGCCGGGTTGTTATCCAGCGGTATCAGGCCATTGTCCAGGAATCGGGTGAGTCGTGGCCACTGATGATCCAGGTAATGCAGCGCTTTACCCAGTGTGCTTTTGGGGAGCACTTGTGCCAGGGATTTGTCGAGCCAGGTGCGCAACTGAGCGATCAGGGGCTGACTTTTCTGCTCGCGCAGCGCGTGACGCGCGTCGGGATCGAGCGCTTTGGCCTGTTTTTCCACAGCATAGAGTTTGCCCATCTGGTTGATCACCCAGTCGGCCTTACCGGTCTTGCCCTTGGGTTGTACCTTCTGAGCTTCAATGAACTTGCGTCGTGCATGGGCCCAGCAA
>NZ_JAMJPJ010000104.1 GCF_023555005.1 Halomonas llamarensis
CCTCGACAGATCGCGGCCATCTGACCACCCAGGACGTCATGGCCCGCAATCAAGTGAATTTGCTGCTGAGCCTCTATGCGTACCAGGTGCTGCACAGCGTGCGTTGCGTGATGGAACGCCGAACCGGGCAAGGTTGGAGCCTGGTCAAACTGCGTGAGCAAGTGTTGAAAGTGGCGGCCACGTTCACGGTAAAAGCCCGCCAAATCCGCATGCGCCTGGGTGTTGCGGCCGACAAGTGGTGGCCTCGTTTACTCCCGGGCATCCGACGACTGCCACCACTTCCCGACTGACATAATGGCTTCATCGGCGCAAGTATCTTCATCGGCTAAGGGCCGAGAGCACACCGTGGGCAAATGACGGCGATCTATGCAAAAACGCGATAAAAACGTAAGCGAGCCATTAACCACATCTTCTCACGTTGAGTTTTGCTGACCACACTGAGGCTTTCTTTATCCAGGAGATCCTCATGAACCACGAACTCAATGCCATGCAGGCTTTCTGGCTCGGCCATCTC
>NZ_JAMJPJ010000105.1 GCF_023555005.1 Halomonas llamarensis
CAACCGAAAAATACGCTGTCAAGCAGGGCGACCTCTTGATGAACGAGGCCGAGCTGGCCGTCGATGAAGACGACAGCCAGACGGATGATTCTCAGACTGACATCACCGACGAAACGGCATCTGCCGATAACGCCGCTGTCCCAGCCAAAAAGCGCACCCGCGGTGGACGCGCGGCCCTGCCACCCGAGCTGCCTCGCGTCGAGGTGGTTCACGAACTGGACGAGGCCGAGCGTTGCTGTACCGAAGACGGCACTGAACTCAAGGTCATCGGCGAGGCCGTTAGCGAAGAGCTTCATGTGGTGCCCGCACGGGTTGAGGTCATCCGCCATGTGCGGCGCAAATACGCCTGCCCAACCTGCGAAGAAAATATCCAGACAGCCCCGGCACCGGCCAAACTCCTGCCCAAGAGCAATGCCAGTGCCACCCTGTTGGCTTACGTCGCCACCGCCAAGTACCAGGATGC
>NZ_JAMJPJ010000106.1 GCF_023555005.1 Halomonas llamarensis
CCATACCTCCGATCTTGATACCGGAGAGATGTATGTCTTCCTGTGTAAGGTTGAAGCCTGGGCGATGAATATTGGTTGCCACCTGACTATTCCACAGAGCTGCGAGTTCCAGCTGCTGCGCGACAAGCAGGAGGCGTAATGGCTACACCGCTTATTCGTGTCATGAACGGACACATCTACAGAGTACCAAATCGTCGTAAGCGTAAACCTGAGCTGAAGCCATCCGAAATACCAACACTGCTCGGATATACCGCCAGCTTGGTTGATAAAAAATGGTTGCGACTGGCAGCAAGGAGGAGTCATGGCTGATTTGAGAAAAGCAGCGCGTGGTCGGGAATGCCAGGTAAGAATCCCTGGCGTATGTAATGGCAACCCTGAAACGTCTGTACTGGCACATATCCGGCTGACTGGATTGTGCGGCACCGGTACGAAACCGCCAGACCTGATTGCCACCATTGCAT
>NZ_JAMJPJ010000107.1 GCF_023555005.1 Halomonas llamarensis
TGTTTTATAACAGTCGGCGGCGGCATTCGACGCTGGATTACAGCAGCCCCAATGATTACGAATCAGCAATGGCAGAACTGAAGAAAGCGGCTTAACTGGGTTGTCACAAATTGCTTGACCACTCCACACAGGCCCAAAAGGTAAAGCGTCACCTCAACGCCTGCCTCTTTCAGGCGTTGCGCGGCAAGGCGCTCGCTGTGCCCGCTCTGGAAGCGTTTGCGCCGCCAGCAAATGAGTGTTGATTTCCGCAAGCTGGTTTTGTTGCTGTTGTAGCGCCATCCTCGCCAGCCAAATATATCCGCCACCCTAGACACCTCTCTATGAACAATGGTTCGGACAGTTTCATGACGCGATAGCACCGTAGTGGCACATCTCGTCAAAGTCGGGTCGGGATTTTATGCAATTGAAGTCCAGACCCAAGTAGAAAGAAAAGCGCTCCAGCAGATGCGC
>NZ_JAMJPJ010000108.1 GCF_023555005.1 Halomonas llamarensis
GTTCGCCGATTAACCGCTGGGCGTGGTCGTAGCTAAAGGTCACCTCGCCATGATCGTTGGTGACGCTAATGAGTTGCCCATTGCTGCCCCACTGATAATGTTCACTGCTGGCCGGGGCGTGTTCCGTGGCGGGCAAGTGGCGCGCCGTCAGTCTACCGGCTTCGTCATAGTCGTAACGGGTGACCAGCGGCTGGCCGTCGGGGCCGGGGCGATTGGCTTCGATGCGTTCGATCAGTCGCCCGGCGTCATCGTAGCGGTACTGCTGCTCGCGGCCATCGGGGCCGGTCTCGCGGGCGAGGCGATCCATGTCGTCATAGGTAAAGCGATACACGGCGCCGTTGCCCAGCGTGAGTTCGCTGAGACGGCCAATGTCATCGTACGTGGTAAACTGTTGGCTGCCGTCGGCCTCGATGCGCTGCACCGGGCGGCCGTGGTCGTCATAGAAG
>NZ_JAMJPJ010000109.1 GCF_023555005.1 Halomonas llamarensis
TTTATCAATTGATCCAACCATTTTTCCTAAAATTGCGAGTAAAAAGAACCATAACCATGAAACGCTAATACAAGCGATTGTAAACGCAATTTTATTGCTGCCACTATATAATGCAGCACTACTACCAATTACTCCAATTGTATCTAAAATAGCATGTGGATTGAGTAATGAAACTGATAAAGCAAAACTTACTTGTTTCATTGGAGACATAATTTGAGTTTCTCCATCTGTTGAGGGTTTATCATGCCAAATGGTCCAAGCCATATACATCAAGAAAATTAAACCAACTATATAAATAATTGCTTGAAGTACAGGTAAAGACATAATAATGATAGATACTCCTACCACTGCAATAATAATAAGTAAGCTGTCTGACAACCCGGCTGTAATTATTGCAGGCAATACATATCTATATTT
>NZ_JAMJPJ010000010.1 GCF_023555005.1 Halomonas llamarensis
CCAAGGGCTGATCTCAATACTCGATACGGTAAGATGGCTTAACCGTTGTTCATGAACCGCCGTGGTACGGAACCGTACGCCCGGTGGTGTGAGAGGACAGGGGAGGCGACTCCCCTTCCTACTCGATCTCTGTTTTTAGATAAAGCGGTTTGATGTCTAAAAATGGGGAAAGGGTTGTCAAGTAGAGGTGTTTTCGCTACCATGACGCCCGCTGTTGCGTAGTGCATGCGGTATTGATGTTGAAGGCAGCGTAAGCACGATACAGGCCAGTAGCTCAATTGGCAGAGCAGCGGTCTCCAAAACCGCAGGTTGGGGGTTCGATTCCCTCCTGGCCTGCCAGCCTTCCCCAGGTTGGTGTGCCCCAAAAAATTCTTTATCGTTCGCTGCACCCTTAGGAGTCTCGTTTTATGAAGCCTAGTCCTGTAAAGCATGGTGCTGAAGTTCAACAGTCGCGCCATGACGGGCTCAAGTGGGCAGCGGTCGTAGCGCTTCTGGTTGTTGCTGTTGTTGGTAACACCTATTTTGCCGATTTGGCTCTTTTGTATCGCGTGTTAGGCGTGGTGGTGCTGTGTGTTATTGCTGGCGCGATTGCGTTGGTCACCACAAAGGGGCGTAATCTGGTTATTTTAGCGCAAGAGTCTAAGAAAGAGATTCAGCGCGTCGTCTGGCCGACTCGTCCCGAAACAGTACAGACCACGGCGATTGTGCTGGCGGCTGTTTTTGTTGTTGGTTTGGCGTTGTGGTTGATTGACACGCTTCTCAGCTGGGCGATGTCCGGCGTCATTGGTTAGGAGTTTTCATGTCCAAGCGTTGGTACGTCGTACACGCTTACTCCGGTTTTGAAAAGCATGTCATGCGCTCGCTGCTTGAGCGTGTGAGGCTTTATGGCAAAGAGGATCGCTTTGGTGAAATTCTTGTGCCGACCGAAGAAGTGGTTGAAATGCGTGACGGCAAGCGCCGCAAGAGCGAGCGCAAGTTCTATCCCGGCTATGTGTTGGTCGAGATGGAAATGGCCGACGATACATGGCACATGGTCAATGAAACGCCGCGTGTCATGGGGTTTATCGGCGGTACTAAAGAAAAACCCGCGCCAATTTCGACGCGCGAGGCAGAAGCGATTCTGCGTCGCGTAAAAGACGGCACTGATAAGCCGCGACCCAAGACCGTTTTCGAGCCGGGTCAGTCCGTCCGAGTGGTCGATGGTCCGTTCGCCGACTTTAACGGTGTTGTTGAAGAAGTTAACTACGAGAAAAGTCGCCTCCAGGTAAGTGTACTGATCTTTGGTCGCGCAACACCTGTCGAGCTTGAGTTCGCTCAGGTTGAGAAAGAATAGATATTAGATAGTCGTTGTTAACCGTATTTAGTGAGTCGGCCATGCGCCGACTGGTTGTCACCGGGGAGCCGCAAGGCGCTACCACCCAATTGGAGTGAAACATGGCCAAGAAAGTACAGGCTTACATCAAGCTGCAGGTTGCTGCAGGTAAAGCCAATCCAAGTCCACCCGTTGGCCCAGCGCTGGGTCAGCACGGTGTGAACATCATGGAATTTTGTAAAACGTTCAACGCTGAGACTCAAGATATTGAGCTTGGTTTGCCGACGCCGGTTGTGATCACCGTTTACTCGGATCGCAGCTTCACCTTCATCACCAAGACGCCGCCGGCAGCTGTGCTGTTGAAGAAAGCCGCAGGTATCAAGTCCGGTTCTGGCGAGCCGAACAAAAAGAAGGTGGGCACGGTAACTCGTGAGCAGCTCGAAGAGATCGCCCAAACTAAAGAGCCGGATTTGACGGCTGCCGATCTTGATGCCGCTGTGCGTACCATTGCTGGTAGCGCGCGTAGCATGGGCTTAAACGTGGAGGGTCTCTGATCATGGCTAAACTGTCTAAACGCGCCCAGCAAATTCGCGCGAAAATCGACCCGAGTAAAGCCTACACGGTAGAAGATGCCGTGGCGCTGCTATCCGAGCTGTCAACAGTTAAGTTTAAAGAGTCGGTTGACGTGGCAATTAACTTAGGTGTTGATCCGCGTAAATCTGACCAAGTCGTACGTGGCGCCACCGTAATGCCGAATGGTACCGGTAAAGACGTTCGCGTAGCGGTTTTCACTCAGGGCGCTAATGCCGATGCGGCGAAAGAAGCCGGTGCGGATATTGTCGGCATGGAAGATTTGGCTGAGCAAGTCAAAAAAGGCGTGATGGATTTCGACGTCGTCGTTGCCTCGCCTGATGCCATGCGCGTCGTGGGTCAGTTGGGTCAGATTCTAGGTCCGCGCGGCCTGATGCCGAATCCGAAAGTGGGTACCGTTACACCGGACGTCGCGACCGCAGTGAAAAACGCCAAAGCCGGTCAAGTGCGTTTCCGCACAGACAAAAACGGCATTATCCACACGACTGTGGGTAAAGTGGATTTCGATGCCAACGCGATTAAAGGCAATCTTGATGCGCTCGTTGCTGACCTGAAAAGGCTCAAGCCAAGCACGTCAAAAGGTATTTACTTTAAGAAAATGACGCTGTCCACCACGATGGGGCCAGGTCTGACCGTCGATCATACTGTCTACATTTAAAGCGTGATCGAAAAAAGGCGTAACCTCTTGGAGTATGCGCCTAACCGAGCAAGAACTTTGCGGTCCCCGCGTAGATAATATTAGGGCGGGGCGCCGTCAAAGACCGCAGGTGCCGTGTGAATAAGCCCGGCTTAATGGAAAACGCCTGCGCAGATGGTGTCGCCGCCAGTTGGTTGAATGTCTAGCTTTCTGGTGAGCACCATCCCCTAGGCTTCTTGGCAGCAGTTATTGGCTGAGAAGAGATGGTAACCACCGGGACCTGACTTTAGGTTTCGGCACGAAGGAGTGATCACTGTGCCACTAGCACTTGAAGGCAAGAAAGCGATTGTTGCCCAGGTCAGTGAAGCGGCTAAAGACGCTCTCTCCGTCGTAGTTGCCGATTCTCGCGGTGTAGCGGTCAGCAAAATGACCGATCTGCGTAAGCAGGCACGTGAGAATGGTGTAGAGCTGCGTGTTGTTCGTAACACGCTAGCTCGCCGCGCTCTGGAGGGCACTCAGTGGGAGTGCCTGAACGAAAGCTTTGTGGGTCCGACGTTGCTGGCCTTCTCTAACGAAAACCCCGGCGCTGCCGCGCGGTTGTTCAAAGAGTTTGCGAAGCAAGATCAGAACTTCGAAGTAAAAGCGCTGGCCTACGAAGGTGAGCTGATTCCGGCTGCTGACATTGACCGTCTGGCAACGCTGCCGACTTACGACGAGGCAATTGCTAAGCTGATGTCGGTCATGAAAGAAGCCTCTGCTGGCAAGCTGGTTCGTACTCTGGCCGCACTGCGCGACCAGAAGCAAGACGAAGCGGCATAAGCCTCTTCACTTGTTGGCAGCATAATGTTGCCTAATACGAGCAATGAATCCTGAGTTCTCGGGCGACCGAGACTCCCGCAAAGTTAGGAATGAAACAATGGCACTGACCAAAGACGATATTATCAACGCCGTTTCCGACATGACCGTTATGGAAATTGTCGAGCTGATCGAAGCGATGGAAGAAAAATTCGGTGTTTCTGCCGCTGCAGCCGTTGTGGCTGGCCCAGGTGGTGGTGAAGCGGATGTTGAAGAAGAGCAGACCGAATTTGACCTGGTGCTCACGGGTGCTGGTGAAAAGAAAGTTAACGTCATCAAAGCCGTTCGTGAAATTACCGGCCTTGGCCTGAAAGAAGCTAAGGGTGCTGTTGACGGCGCTCCGGCGACTATCAAAGAAGCAATGTCCAAGGAAGACGCTGAAACAGCGAAGACCAAGTTGGAAGAAGCAGGCGCAAGCGTCGAGCTCAAGTAATTCTTGTGCCGGTGGCTTTACGCGCTGCGTAAGCTTCCACGGCTGGCGGCGGGCAATTCCCGCTGCCGGCCTTTTTCTGTTGAAACAGATCAAAGAATTTTGACGGCGAGCTGCCCTTTTAGGAGCTTGCTTTCTGCGTCTGACACGCCCGCGGGGAAGATGACCACGCATCGGTCACCCATGGTGAACAAGCTGGGGAAAACAGATGGCTTACTCATACACTGAGAAAAAACGCATCCGCAAGGATTTCGGCAAACTGCCCCAAGTGATGGATGTGCCTTATTTGCTGGCCATCCAGCTTGATTCCTACTATGACTTTCTCCAGCAAGACCGTTCGCCCGATGAGCGCCACGAAATTGGCCTGCACGCGGCGTTCAGGTCAGTGTTCCCGATCGAGAGCTTCTCCGGTAACGCGGCGCTGGAATATGTTAGTTATCGTTTTGGCACGCCCGCGTTTGATGTGAAGGAGTGTCAGCTTCGCGGCGTGACTTACTCCGCACCGCTACGCGTCAAGGTGCGTTTGATTATTTATGATCGCGATTCGTCGAACAAAGCGATCAAAGATATCAAAGAGCAAGAAGTTTACATGGGGGAGATTCCCCTGATGACCGAGAACGGTACCTTTGTCATTAACGGTACCGAGCGCGTTATTGTGTCTCAGTTGCACCGCTCGCCCGGTGTGTTCTTCGACCATGATAAGGGCAAGAGCCATTCTTCTGGCAAGCTGCTCTATTCGGCACGCGTGATTCCTTATCGTGGCTCCTGGCTCGATTTCGAGTTTGATCCCAAAGACAACGTCTTTGTGCGTATCGATCGCCGTCGCAAATTGCCGGCATCGGTATTGATGCGTGCTCTGGGCATGAGCACCGAAGAGATCCTCGATGAGTTCTTCGAAACTAGCGTATTCCACATTGAGAAGTCTGGCTTCTCTGTGGAGCTCGTGCCTTCGCGCCTGCGCGGTGAAACCGCGACGTTCGATATTAAAGATAGCGACGGCAACGTCATTGCGGAAGAAGGTCGACGCATCACCCAGAAGCATATCCGTCAGCTGGAAAAAGCGGGCCTTGAGCGTCTGGATGTGCCCATGGAGTACCTGTACGGCAAAACCTTAGCCAAAGATCAGGTGGATACCAAAACCGGTGAGCTGATTGTCCCGTGTAACACGGAAATCACGCCGGAAGTGTTAGAGCACATGGCACAGGGTGGCATCAAGCGCGTTGAAACGCTCTATACCAACGATCTGGACTGTGGTTCGTTCATTTCCGACACGTTAAAGCTCGATACCACGGGTTCACCGCTTGAAGCGCTGGTCGAGATTTACCGCATGATGCGTCCCGGTGAGCCGCCGACCAAAGACGCCGCCGAGACGCTCTTTCATAACCTGTTCTTCACCGAAGACCGCTACGATCTTTCCAATGTCGGTCGGATGAAGTTCAACCGCCGCTTGCGCCATGAGTCGGATACCGGCTCAGATGTGTTGCATAAGAAAGATATCCTCGATGTCTTGCGCGAGCTAATCAATATCCGTAACGGTTTCGGTGATGTCGATGATATCGATCACCTAGGTAACCGCCGTATCCGTTGTGTCGGTGAAATGGCGGAAAACCAGTTCCGTGTGGGTCTTGTACGCGTTGAGCGCGCGGTGAAAGAGCGCCTTTCCATGGCGGAAAGCGAAGGCCTGATGCCGCAAGACTTGATCAACGCCAAGCCGGTGGCGGCGGCGGTAAAAGAGTTTTTCGGTTCCAGTCAGCTTTCGCAGTTTATGGACCAGAACAACCCGCTTTCCGAGGTGACCCACAAGCGTCGTGTCTCGGCACTTGGCCCCGGTGGTTTGACCCGTGAGCGTGCTGGCTTTGAAGTGCGCGACGTACACGCCACGCACTATGGGCGTTTATGCCCGATCGAGACGCCGGAAGGTCCGAACATCGGTCTGATCAACTCGCTGGCGACCTACAGCCATACCAATAGCTATGGCTTCTTGGAAACGCCTTATCGCAAGGTGGTGGATAGCCAGGTTACCGACGATGTCGTTCATCTTTCTGCGATCGAAGAAGGTGACTTCGTTATTGCTCAGGCGTCGGCCGCGGTCAATGAATCCAATAAGCTAAGCGATGACTTGGTGCAGGTGCGCCATCGTGGTGAAACCACCTTCATGCGCCCTGAGCAAGTCACGCTAATGGATGTGTCGCCACGCCAGGTGGTATCAGTGGCGGCCGCGCTAATTCCGTTCTTGGAGCACGATGACGCCAACCGCGCCCTGATGGGGGCGAACATGCAGCGCCAGGCAGTGCCGACGCTACGTGCGGATAAACCGCTGGTGGGCACGGGTATGGAGCGCTTCGTGGCACGCGATTCCGGTGTTTGTGCCGTCGCAAATCGCGGCGGCGTGATCGACTCGGTAGATGCGCGTCGTGTGGTGGTTCGGGTTCATGGAGATGAAATCATCGGTGGTGAAGCCGGGGTGGACATCTACAACCTGACCAAGTACACCCGCTCGAACCAGAACACCTGCATGAATCAGCGCCCGATCGTACGGCCTGGTGATAGCGTGTCGCGTGGCGATATTCTCGCTGATGGCCCGTCGGTGGATATGGGCGATTTGGCGCTGGGCCAGAACATGCGCATCGCGTTCATGCCCTGGAACGGCTATAACTTCGAGGACTCGATTCTGCTCTCCGAGCGTGTGGCGCAAGAAGACCGTTTCACCACGATCCATATCCAGGAGCTGACCTGTGTGTCGCGTGACACTAAGCTGGGCTCGGAAGAGATTACCGCGGACATTCCTAACGTGGGTGAATCTGCACTGGGTAAACTGGACGAGGCGGGTGTGGTCTACATCGGTGCCGAAGTGGGGCCGGGTGATATTCTGGTGGGTAAGGTGACGCCGAAAGGGGAAACCCAACTAACGCCAGAAGAGAAACTCTTGCGTGCCATTTTTGGTGAGAAAGCATCGGACGTTAAAGACACCTCTTTACGTGCCCCGACCGGCATGAAAGGCACGATTATTGACGTCCAAGTATTTACCCGCGACGGTGTTGAAAAAGACTCGCGTGCGCTTGCGATCGAGCAAATGCAGCTTGATGAGGTGCGTAAGGATCTACAAGAAACCTATCGTATCGCTGAAGAGGCCACCTTTGAGCGCCTTAAGCACACGCTGGATGGTCAGGTCGTGAACGGTGGGCCGAAGCTCAAAAAAGATGATGTGCTCGACGAAGCGTACCTAGATGAGCTGCCGCGTCAGCAGTGGTTCAAGCTGCGTATGCAGGATGAAACTTACAATGAGTTGCTGGCTCAGGCAGACGAGCAACTGGAAATTCGCCGTAAAGAGATGGATGAGCGCTTTGAAGATAAGAAGCGCAAGCTGACCCAGGGCGATGACCTCGCGCCGGGCGTGCTCAAAATCGTCAAGATCTATATGGCGGTTAAGCGCCGCATTCAGCCAGGCGACAAGATGGCCGGACGTCACGGTAACAAAGGCGTTATCTCGGCGATTATGCCGGTGGAAGATATGCCGTTCGACGAGCAAGGCGAGTCGGTTGATGTTGTCCTCAACCCGCTAGGCGTACCGTCGCGTATGAACGTGGGTCAGGTATTGGAAACCCACCTGGGGATGGCAGCACGCGGATTAGGCTTCAAGATCAATGCCATGCTGCGTGATGCGCGCGAACAGCAAGTGGCAGAAATTCGCGACTTTCTTGGCGAAATTTACAACACGCCTGGCACTCGCGTAGAAGACATTAGTTCGCTGTCGGACGACGAAGTGATCGCGCTGGCAAAAAACCTTAAAGGCGGTGTGCCGATGGCAACGCCGGTGTTTGACGGTGCTCAAGAGCACGAAATTAAACACTTGTTGCGCTTGGCGGATATACCGGATTCCGGTCAAATGACCCTTTACGATGGTCGTAGTGGCGACGCCTTTGATCGTCCGGTCACCGTTGGCTATATGTACATGCTGAAGTTGAACCACTTGGTAGACGATAAGATGCACGCCCGTTCTACCGGCTCTTACTCGCTGGTGACCCAGCAGCCGCTGGGCGGTAAGGCGCAGTTCGGTGGTCAGCGTTTCGGTGAGATGGAAGTGTGGGCGCTAGAAGCCTATGGCGCCGCGTATACGCTGCAAGAGATGCTTACCGTCAAGTCGGACGACGTTGAAGGTCGCACCAAGATGTACAAGAGTATCGTGGATGGCGACCACACCATGCAGGCAGGCATGCCGGAATCCTTTAACGTTCTCGTGAAGGAAATCCGCTCGCTGGGCATCGATATCGAGTTAGAGAGCTAGGAGCCGTCCAATGAAAGATTTGGTGAAAGTCCTCAAATCGCAGTCTCAGACCGAAGAGTTTGACGCGATTAAGATTACCCTGGCATCGCCGGATATGATTCGCTCCTGGTCTTTCGGCGAGGTGAAGAAGCCCGAGACCATCAATTACCGTACCTTTAAGCCGGAACGGGATGGTCTGTTCTGTGCCAAGATTTTTGGCCCGGTGAAAGATTACGAGTGTTTATGTGGCAAATATAAGCGCATGAAGCACCGTGGCATCATCTGCGAAAAGTGTGGTGTTGAAGTGACTAAAGCCGCTGTGCGCCGCGAGCGCATGGGGCACATTGAGCTGGCGTCGCCGGTCGCGCACATTTGGTTTTTGAAATCACTGCCGTCGCGTATCGGCATGTTCCTCGATATGACACTGCGTGATATCGAGCGCGTGCTGTACTTCGAAAGCTTTGTGGTGATCGACCCCGGTATGACCACCCTCGAGCGCGGTCAGCTGCTCAACGACGAGCAGTATTTTGAAGCGCTGGAAGAGTTCGGCGACGACTTCGACGCCCGCATGGGTGCCGAAGCCGTTCAAGAGTTGCTCAAAGACATTGATCTGGAAGAAGAGATTAATCACCTGCGCGAAGAGATTCCGCAGACTAACTCTGAAACCAAGATCAAAAAGCTCTCCAAGCGCCTGAAGCTTCTTGAGGCCTTCTACAACTCCGGTAATGCGCCGGCGTGGATGGTCATGGAAGTGCTGCCCATTTTGCCGCCGGACCTGCGTCCGCTGGTACCGCTGGATGGTGGTCGCTTTGCGACTTCGGATCTCAATGACCTTTATCGCCGTGTGATCAACCGTAACAACCGCCTGAAGCGTCTTTTGGATCTCAATGCGCCGGATATCATCGTGCGCAATGAGAAGCGTATGCTTCAGGAAGCGGTCGATGCCTTGCTCGATAATGGTCGCCGTGGCCGGGCGATTACGGGCTCTAACAAGCGCCCGCTGAAATCGCTCGCTGATATGATAAAAGGTAAGCAAGGGCGTTTCCGTCAGAACCTGTTGGGTAAGCGTGTCGACTACTCGGGCCGTTCGGTCATCACCGTGGGCCCGACCTTGCGTCTGCACCAGTGCGGCCTGCCCAAGAAAATGGCGTTGGAGCTGTTCAAGCCGTTTATCTACTCCAAGCTGCAGTCGCTGGGCTTCGCCTCAACGATCAAAGCCGCTAAGAAGATGGTCGAGCGTGAGCTGCCGGAAGTTTGGGATATTCTCGCTGATGTTATCCGCGAGCACCCGGTACTGCTTAACCGTGCACCCACGCTTCACCGTTTGGGCATCCAGGCGTTTGAGCCGTTGTTGATTGAAGGTAAAGCCATTCAGCTTCACCCGCTGGTGTGTGCTGCCTATAACGCCGACTTTGACGGTGACCAGATGGCGGTCCACGTACCGCTGACGCTGGAAGCGCAGCTCGAAGCGCGCACGCTGATGATGGCGACTAACAACGTCTTGTCACCGGCAAACGGCGAGCCGATTATCGTGCCCTCACAAGACGTTGTCCTGGGGCTTTATTACATGACCCGGGAAAGGATCAATGCGCCTGGGGAAGGTATGGTGTTCTCTGGCCTTGATGAAGTCGAGCGCGCCTTTGCTACCCAGGCGGCATCTCTGCACGCTAAGGTAAAAGTGCGCCTTGACGAAGTGGATGTCGATGAAGAAACCGGTGAGCGTTCTGAGCATCGCCGCCTCTACGACACCACGGTTGGCCGCGCGTTGCTGTTCCGCATTCTGCCGGAAGGCGTGCCGTTTGATTTGATTGATCAGCCGATGAAGAAAAAGGCGATTTCGGGATTGATCAACGAAGTGTATCGCCGCGCCGGGCTCAAACCGACCGTCATCTTTGCTGACCAGTTAATGTACACCGGTTTCCGCTGGGCGACTTGGTCGGGCGCTTCTATCGGCGTGAACGACTTTGTTATACCTGATGCTAAAACCGAGATCGTCGATGCGGCGGAAGCGGAAGTCAAAGAGATCGAAGATCAGTTCTCCTCGGGTCTTGTGACCGCGGGCGAGAAGTACAACAAGGTCATCGATATTTGGTCTAAGGCCAACGATAAAGTTGCCAAGGCAATGATGGCCGGTATCTCGAAAGAGAGCGTGATCGATCGCGATGGCAACGAAGTCGAGCAGGATTCGTTCAACAGCGTCTTCATCATGGCTGACTCCGGTGCTCGTGGTTCGGCGGCCCAGATACGTCAGCTCGCGGGTATGCGTGGCCTTATGGCCAAGCCAGATGGCTCGATCATCGAGACGCCGATCGTTGCCAACTTCCGTGAAGGTTTGAACGTACTGCAGTACTTCATCTCGACTCACGGTGCACGTAAGGGCCTTGCTGATACGGCACTGAAAACGGCTAACTCGGGTTACTTGACGCGTCGTCTCGTTGACGTGGCGCAAGACTTGGTGATTACTGAGAGCGACTGCAGCACCGACAGAGGGTTGACGCTACACCCGATTATCGAAGGCGGTGATATCATCGTGCCGCTGTCGCAGCGTGTGCTAGGCCGTGTTGTCGCACAAGATGTCGTTGACCCGAGCAGCGAAGAAGTATTGATTCCACGCGGCACATTGCTGGATGAAAAATGGTGCGCCGACCTGGATACTATGGGCGTCGATGAGATCATCGTGCGTTCGACCATTACCTGTGATACCCCGCACGGTGTCTGTTCGGCCTGCTATGGTCGCGACCTCGCACGGGGCCATCAGGTCAATATCGGTGAATCTGTCGGTGTTATTGCCGCGCAGTCGATCGGTGAGCCGGGTACCCAGCTGACCATGCGGACGTTCCACATCGGTGGGGCAGCATCGCGCTCCTCAGCGGTGGATAGCGTACAGGTCAAGCACGGTGGCAAGGTGCGCCTGCACAATATCAAGCACGTTGAGCGCGCTGACGGTAAGTTAGTCGTGGTGTCGCGCTCTAGTGCGTTGGCCGTGGCCGATGATCATGGGCGTGAGCGCGAGTACTACAAGCTACCTTATGGCGCTGAACTTGCCGTGCGTGACGGCGACGTGGTCGATGCGGGTGCGACGGTAGCGAAATGGGATCCGCACACCCACCCGATCGTCGCCGAAGTTGAAGGTCAGGCGCAGTTCATCGATCTCGACGAAGGTGTCACCATGCACCGTAGCGTTGATGAAATGACCGGTCTCTCGTCTATTGAGGTGATCGAGTCGGCGGCGCGCCCGATGGCAGGTCGCGACAAGCGCCCGATGATCATGCTGAAAGATGCTGGCGGTGAATATGTCGCGGTGTCGGGCTCCAATACACCGGTGCAGTACCTGTTGCCGGGTAAATCGATCATCTCCGTCGATGATGGGGCAACCATCGGTGTCGGTGAAGTGGTTGCGCGTATTCCGGTAGAGGCCTCAGGCAACAAAGATATTACCGGTGGTCTGCCGCGTGTAGCAGATCTGTTCGAAGCGCGTAAGCCGAAAGAATCCTCGATTCTGGCGGAAATCAGCGGTGTGCTCAGCTTCGGTAAAGAGACCAAAGGTAAGCGTCGTTTGACGATCACACCGGAAGATGGTGATCCGTTTGAGATGCTGATTCCGAAGTGGCGTCAAATTGCCGTCTTCGAAGGTGAAAGCGTCGAGAAGGGTGAAGTCATTTCCGATGGTCCGAGCAACCCGCACGATATTTTGCGCTTGCTGGGTGTCGAGGATTTGGCCAAATACATCACTGCTGAAGTTCAGGACGTTTATCGCCTCCAGGGCGTTGGCATCAACGATAAGCACATCGAAGTGATCGTGCGTCAGATGCTGCGCAAGGTCGAGATTACCGATTCGGGTGACTCTGACTTTATCACGGGCGATCAAGCCGAGCTGGTTCGCGTGCTGGAGCAGAATGTGCGCTTGGAAAAAGACGGCAAATTCCCGGCCAAGTATCAGCGCCAGCTATTGGGCATTACCAAAGCAAGCCTTGCTACTGAGTCGTTTATTTCCGCGGCTTCCTTCCAGGAGACGACGCGTGTATTGACTGAAGCCGCAGTAACCGGCAAGCGTGATTATCTACGCGGCTTGAAAGAGAACGTGGTGGTGGGTCGATTGATCCCTGCGGGTACCGGGCTTACCCACCACGCCGAGCGTCGTCGTAAGCGCGATGACGTTGATCGACTGCTCAACCCATCGGCGATGGAAGTCGAGCAGGAGCTTGGGGCTCAGTTAACGGCGTTGGATTCCGACGACGAAGAGCTCTAACTCGCGTTGGCCCCAGCGTTATGTTATGACGATAAAACCGTCGCCATGACTTGACGATAGCTGGGGCAAACTATTAGAATGCGCAGCCTTTAACAGTGGGGCGGGTGCGCCCGCATCCATTGAAAAGGTAAGGCAACCATTGGAGTCAGCTACAGACTATGGCAACGATTAATCAGCTAGTGCGGAAGCCGCGCAAGCGCCCCGTCACCAAGAGTGACGTGCCAGCGCTGCAGGCCTGCCCGCAAAAACGCGGTGTATGTACGCGCGTTTACACCACTACCCCAAAGAAGCCAAACTCGGCGTTGCGTAAGGTGTGCCGTGTGCGCCTGACCAACGGCTTTGAAGTATCTTCTTACATTGGCGGTGAAGGCCACAACCTGCAAGAGCACTCAGTCGTGCTGATTCGCGGCGGTCGTGTGAAGGATTTGCCAGGTGTGCGTTATCACACCGTTCGCGGTGCTCTGGATACCTCGGGTGTTCAGAACCGTAAGCAGGGTCGTTCTAAATACGGTACCAAGCGTCCGAAGTCTTAATTCGGTTGCGTTGGCTCGAGTTGGGCAGCTGCGTCAGTGCTGCCAAGCGGTCAATACGAATATGATGGTCTGATAAGAGTAAGGTCGAGCGGTGCTGTGCTATCACAGGGCGAGTCTTGGGTTTACCTGAAGGATCCTTAAATTGAGGGCTTATCATGCCTAGAAGAAGAGTTGTAGCGAAGCGCGAGATTCTACCAGATCCGAAGTTTGGAAGTGAGCGCCTAGCCAAGTTCATGAACCACCTGATGTTCAGCGGTAAGAAGTCCGTAGCTGAGCGCATCGTTTACGGTGCGCTGGACAAGGTTGCCGAGCGCAGTAAAGAAGAGCCGCTGGAAATCTTCGATAAGGCACTGGAAACGATTCAGCCGATGGTCGAAGTGAAATCGCGCCGTGTCGGTGGTGCGACGTATCAGGTGCCGGTTGAAGTTCGTCCGTCTCGTCGTCAAGCGCTAGCGATGCGCTGGTTGGTTGACGCGGCGCGTCGTCGCGGTGAAAAAACGATGGTACAGCGTCTGGCGGGTGAAATGCTGGACGCCGCAGAAGGTAAAGGCTCTGCGGTTAAGAAGCGTGAAGACGTACACCGTATGGCAGAAGCCAACAAGGCGTTCTCTCACTATCGTTTCTAAGCTCGAATGTTGCTGAGGTGTTGCTTGGGTGGATGGTGTTGGTTGCTTCACAACTAGCGCGCCTAAATTCGAGCACACCTTTTCGTACATTTCGCGCATTGCCAACTAACGGGAGTTATCACCGTGGCACGCAAGACTCCATTAAATCGTTACCGTAATATCGGTATCGTCGCTCACGTTGACGCGGGTAAAACCACGACAACAGAGCGCGTATTGTTTTACACCGGCCTTTCACACAAGGTGGGTGAGGTTCATGATGGCGCGGCTACCATGGATTGGATGGAACAGGAGCAAGAGCGTGGTATTACCATCACCTCTGCGGCGACAACCTGTTTCTGGCAAGGCATGAGCAAGCAGTTCCCTGAGCACCGTGTCAATATTATCGACACCCCGGGGCACGTCGACTTCACCATTGAAGTTGAGCGTTCCTTGCGTGTGCTTGATGGTGCTGTTGTGGTGCTGTGTGGTTCCTCAGGCGTTCAACCGCAGACCGAGACCGTTTGGCGCCAAGCAAATAAGTACGAAGTCCCACGTATGGTCTTTGTCAACAAGATGGATCGCACTGGCGCTGATTTCTTCATGGTGGTTGACCAGTTGAAGGAGCGTCTGGGTGCCAATGGCGTGCCGATTCAGATTAACTGGGGCACGGAAGAAAACTTTAAGGGCGTCATTGATCTGATCCAGATGAAGGGCATTCTTTGGGATGAACAGAACCTGGGCATGAATTATGACCTGGTTGATATTCCCGAAGAGCTCCTGGAAACCGCAGAAACCTACCGCGAGCAGATGATCGAAGCAGCGGCAGAAGGTTCTGACGAGCTGATGGAGAAATATCTCGAAGGTGGTGAGTTGACTACCGAAGAGATCAAGGCGGGTCTGCGCGCGCGCACACTGGCAAACGAAATTGTCCTCATCACCTGCGGGTCTGCCTTCAAGAATAAGGGCGTCCAAGCGGTGCTTGACTGCGTCATTGAGTACATGCCGTCGCCGACTGAAGTTAAGGCGATCGAAGGCGAGTTGGACGATAAAGATGGCACTGTCGACACGCGTGAAGCTGATGATAATCAGCCGTTCGCTGCGCTGGCGTTTAAGATTGCCACTGACCCGTTCGTCGGCACATTGACCTTTATCCGTGTTTACTCGGGCGTGTTGAACTCCGGCGACGGGGTATACAACTCGGTTAAGAGTAAGAAAGAGCGTGTGGGTCGTATCGTTCAGATGCACTCCAACTCGCGCGAAGAGATTAAAGAAGTGCGTGCTGGTGATATCGCCGCCTGTATCGGTCTAAAAGATGTTACCACCGGTGATACGCTGTGCGATATTAACCACAAGATCGTACTTGAGCGTATGGAGTTCCCTGATCCGGTTATCTCGGTTGCGGTTGAGCCGAAATCCAAAGTGGATCAGGAGAAGATGGGTGTTGCACTGGGTAAGCTGGCCCAGGAAGATCCTTCTTTCCAAGTAAAAACCGACGAAGAGACAGGTCAGACGATCATCTCTGGTATGGGTGAGCTTCACTTAGACATTCTTGTTGATCGCATGCGTCGCGAGTTTAAGGTGGAAGCGAATATCGGTAAGCCTCAGGTGGCCTACCGTGAAACCATCCGTGGCAGCGTCGAGCAGGAAGGCAAGTTTGTACGTCAGTCTGGTGGTCGTGGTCAGTACGGTCACGTTGTGATGCGTATTGAACCGCTGACTTATGAAGAGAAAGGCGAAGGAGACGACGAAATCTTCTTCAAGTTTATCTCTGAAATCGTGGGCGGCGTCGTTCCGAAGGAATACGTCCCGGCGGTAGAGAAAGGGGCTTATGAGCAGCTGAAAAACGGCGTTATCGCGGGTTACCCGATGATCGACGTTAAAGTAACGCTGTTTGATGGTTCCTACCATGACGTAGACTCCAACGAGACTGCGTTTAAGATTGCTTCTTCTATGGCAGTGAAAGAAGGTGCCAGGAAGGCCAAGGCCGTGCTGCTGGAACCGGTGATGAAGGTCGAGGTCGTGACCCCCGAGGAGTTCATGGGTGACGTCATGGGTGACCTGAACCGTCGTCGCGGTCTGGTGCAGGGCATGGATGACTCTTCTTCTGGTAAGGTCATCCGCGCAACGGTGCCGCTGGGTGAGATGTTCGGTTACGCAACCGATCTTCGCTCTCAGACCCAGGGCCGTGCGAGCTACTCCATGGAGTTCGCGAAGTACGACGAGGCGCCCTCCAGCGTCGTAGAAGCCGTCATCAACCAAAACGGTTAACCGTTAGCTAACGTAAAGAGGTTATAGCAGTGGCTAAGGAAAAATTTGAACGCTCCAAACCGCATATCAACGTCGGTACCATCGGTCATGTTGACCACGGTAAAACGACCCTGACTGCGGCCTTAACTCGCGTTTCCGCTGAAGTATTCGGCGGTGACTGGAGCGAGTTTGACGCTATCGACAATGCTCCGGAAGAGCGTGAGCGCGGTATTACAATCGCCACCTCGCACGTTGAGTATCAGTCAGAGACACGTCACTACGCTCACGTCGACTGCCCGGGGCACGCCGACTACGTTAAGAACATGATTACCGGTGCGGCGCAGATGGATGGCGCCATCCTGGTATGTTCTGCCGCCGACGGCCCAATGCCGCAAACACGCGAGCACATTCTGCTGTCTCGCCAAGTAGGTGTTCCGTACATCGTTGTGTTCCTGAATAAAGCGGACATGGTCGATGATGAAGAGCTGCTTGAGCTGGTTGAAATGGAAGTTCGCGAACTTCTCGACCAGTACGATTTCCCGGGTGACGACACACCGATCGTCACGGGTTCGGCGTTGATGGCACTGGAAGGTAAGGATGATAACGGCATGGGTACGACTGCCGTTGCTAACCTGATCAAGGCGCTGGATGAGTACATTCCGGAGCCGGAGCGTGCCATCGACCAGCCGTTTTTGATGCCGATCGAAGACGTATTCTCTATCTCTGGCCGTGGTACCGTTGTTACCGGTCGTGTAGAGCGTGGTGTCATCAAGGCAGGTGAAGAAGTCGAAGTTGTCGGTATGCGCGATACGACCAAGACAGTCGTTACCGGCGTTGAAATGTTCCGCAAGTTGCTCGACGAAGGTCGCGCAGGCGAGAACGTTGGCGCATTGCTGCGTGGCACCAAGCGTGATGACGTTGAGCGTGGTCAGGTTCTGGCGAAAACTGGCACTATCACCCCGCACACCGTTTTCGAAGCCGAAGTCTACGTGTTGTCCAAAGAAGAAGGCGGTCGTCATACGCCTTTCTTCAAGGGCTACCGTCCGCAGTTCTACTTCCGTACCACTGACGTGACCGGTACGTGCGAACTGCCGGAAGGCGTTGAGATGGTCATGCCGGGCGACAACGTAAAAATGGTTGTTACCCTGATCGCTCCGATCGCAATGGACGAAGGTCTGCGCTTCGCAATCCGTGAAGGTGGGCGTACTGTCGGTGCTGGCGTTGTTGCCAAGATCGTTAAGTAAGTCGATCCATTAGGATCAAAGGGGGCTCTTGCTAGCCCCCTTTTCTACGCATCAGCGAGAAGTGTTTGACATGGATTGCTGGCGTGCCTATAATGCGCATCCTTTGAATGCGTGGGTAGACGGCTCGCGCCGTCGACATCCATTGGAGTTTAGGGCAAATGCAGAACCAAAAGATTCGCATTCGGTTGAAAGCATTCGACCATCGCCTGATTGATCAGTCCGCTGCGGAGATTGTTGAAACCGCAAAACGTACTGGTGCTCAGGTTCGTGGTCCGATTCCGCTCCCGACCAATCGCGAGCGTTTTACCATACTGATTTCCCCGCACGTCAATAAAGATGCGCGCGATCAGTATGAGATTCGCACTCATAAGCGTGTGCTCGATATTGTTGAGCCCACTGAAAAAACAGTTGACGCGCTGATGAAGCTTGATCTCGCTGCTGGCGTAGACGTGCAAATCAAGCTCGACTAATTACACTAGACACTCGCGGCCCAGCGCTTTTGAGTTTTGTAGAGAAAAGCAGCAGCCGCCGCGCCGTGAGGCGCTACACAATGTGCTAGTGGAATGCTCTGGAAAGGGCAGCCATAGCGGGTGATAGCCCCGTACACTATAGGAGAACTGAGAATGACTATCGGTTTGGTCGGTAAAAAGGCCGGGATGACCCGCGTCTTTACCGAAGACGGTGCATCTGTGCCCGTAACCGTTATTGAAGTTGATCCTAACCGTGTTACACGCGTTAAGTCTGTCGGGTCCGACGGCTACGCAGCGGTTCAGGTAACAACTGGCTCTCGTAAAGCTAAGCACCTCACCAAAGCGCAAGCAGGACAGTTTGCCAAGGCGGGTGTCGAGGCTGGTCGTAAGCTGATGGAGTTTCGCCTGGAAGAAGGCGAAGATGCTCCTGAAGTAGGCGGCGAACTCACCGTATCCCTCTTCGAAGCTGGTCAGATGATTGATGTGACCGGCACCTCTAAGGGTAAAGGTTTCCAGGGTGCTGTTAAGCGCTGGAACTTCCGTACCCAAGACATGACCCACGGTAACTCTCTGGCGCACCGCGCACCGGGTTCCATCGGTATGTGTCAAACTCCGGGTCGCGTATTTAAAGGCAAGAAAATGGCCGGTCAAATGGGCAACGCTCGTTGCACCGTACAGAGCCTTGAAATCGTCCGTGTCGACGCCGAGCGCAACCTGCTGCTTATTAAAGGCGCCGTTCCGGGAGCAACCGGTAGCGACGTTGTCGTTCGCAGCGCCGTGAAAGCAGGCTGAAGGGGAGTTTACCAATGAATCTGAATCTTGCTGCAGGCGCGGGTACCGTTGAAGTAGCCGACGCCACCTTTGGCAAAGAATTCAATGAGGCGCTGGTTCATCAGGTTGTCACCGCGTATTTAGCCGGTGGTCGCCAAGGGACACACGCACAGAAAAACCGTTCTGAAGTACGCGGTGGCGGCAAAAAACCGTGGCGTCAGAAAGGTACCGGTCGCGCACGCGCCGGCACGATCCGTTCTCCGCTGTGGCGCAGTGGCGGCGTTACCTTCGCGGCACGTCCGCAAGACTACACTCAGAAGGTAAATCGCAAGATGTACCGCGCGGCGATGCGCTCCATTTTGTCAGAACTAGTGCGTCAAGAGCGCTTAGTGGCAGTGGATGAGTTCGCCGTTGAAGCGCCGAAGACCAAGCAGGTCGCTGCCAAGCTGAAAGAGCTGGATCTGGAAAAAGTGCTGATCATCACTGAAGACGTTGATGAAAAGCTCTACTTGGCCGCGCGCAATCTTCCCCACGTTGATGTGGTGGATGTTGCAGCCGCTGATCCGGTGAGCCTGGTTGCCTTTGATAAGGTATTGGTCACCGTCTCCGCCCTGCGTAAATTCGAGGAGAAGCTGGCATGAACCAAGAACGCGTATTCAAGGTTCTGCTTGGGCCGCACGTGACCGAAAAGGCCGCGATGGCAGCAGAGCGCAATCAGTACGTTTTCAAAGTCGCGAGCGACGCTACTAAGCCTGAGATTAAAAAAGCAGTTGAAGCGCTATTCGGCAAGAAAGTCGAACGCGTTCAAGCGCTAAACGTCAAAGGCAAGACTAAGCGTACCGCAAACGGCGTTGGCATGCGTAAAGGGTATCGCAAAGCGTATGTCACCCTCGCCGCAGGCGAAACGCTCGAAGACTTCTCTGGCGCCGAATAAGGGCAGGAGTACGGATAATGGCAATCGTCAAGACCAAACCCACATCCGCCGGTCGTCGCCACGTCGTTAAGATTGTTGGCGAAACGCTTTACAAAGGCCGTGCTTATGCACCGCTGTTGGAAAAGCAGTCCAAGTCCGGTGGACGTAATAACTACGGCCGCATCACTACCCGCCACGTGGGCGGTGGTCACCGTCAGCACTATCGGTTGATCGACTTTAAGCGCACCAAAGATGGCATTCCGGCCACCGTTGAGCGTTTGGAGCATGATCCCAACCGTAGCGCGCACATCGCGCTGTTGAAGTATGCCGATGGCGAGCGTCGTTACATCATTGCGCCGAGAGGCGTCAGCGCGGGTGACGTGCTGGAATCTGGTGTCAACGCGCCCATCAAGAAAGGCAATGCCTTGCCGCTGCGCAATATCCCGCTGGGTTCTACCGTTCACGGTATTGAACTGAAACCGGGTAAAGGCGCGCAGATTGCTCGCAGTGCCGGCACAAGCGCCCAGCTGGTCGCTCGTGAAGGTAACTACGCGACCCTGCGTCTCCGCTCTGGCGAGATGCGTAAAGTCCTGGCGGAATGTCGTGCGACCTTGGGTGAAGTGAGCAACTCCGAGCACAGCCTGCGTCAACTTGGCAAGGCCGGTGCGAAGCGCTGGAGAGGCGTGCGCCCAACCGTTCGCGGTGTCGCAATGAACCCGGTGGATCACCCACACGGTGGTGGTGAAGGTCGCTCTAGCGGCGGTCGTCACCCGGTTACACCCTGGGGTGTGCCAACCAAGGGTCATAAGACGCGTAAGAACAAGCGCACCGACAAGCTAATCGTCCGTCGCCGTAAGGCACGGTGATTAAAATCGCCAAGATATTAAGGGGTAACGGCTGTGCCACGTTCACTTAAGAAAGGTCCCTTCATTGACCTTCATCTTTTGAAGAAGGTCGAGGTAGCAGTGGAAAAGAACGATCGTAAACCGATCAAGACCTGGTCGCGTCGTTCGATGATCCTGCCGAATATGGTAGGTCTGACCATTGCAGTACATAACGGTCGCCAACACGTCCCGGTGCATGTCTCCGAGGAAATGGTTGGTCACAAGTTAGGCGAATTCGCTGCCACCCGCACTTATCGCGGTCATGCGGCGGACAAGAAAGCCAAACGGTAAGCCAAAGAGGATTGAGAGATGGAAGTCACAGCTAAGCTGCGTGGCGCTCGTTTATCCGCCCAGAAGGCCCGTTTGGTGGCTGACCAGGTGCGCGGTAAACCTGTCGCCGAGGCACTTGACCTTCTGGCCTTCTCACCGAAGAAGGCTGCTACATTGGTCAAAAAAGTGCTGCAGTCCGCCATTGCAAACGCGGAAGAAAACGAAGGCATGGATATCGACGAGCTGCGTGTCTCGACCATCTGCGTCGATGAGGGCATGACGCTTAAGCGTATCAAGCCGCGTGCCAAAGGGCGTGCGGATCGTATCTTGAAGCGCACCTGCCACATCACCGTTAAGGTAGCCGAGAAGTAGGAGTCGACCAGATGGGTCAGAAAGTCAATCCAACAGGCATTCGACTAGGCATCGTCAAAGACCATGCTTCTGTCTGGTATGCCGAGCGCGGCGCTTATGCCGATAAGCTCAATAATGATCTCGTGGTGCGTAGCTTCCTGGAAGAGCGTCTTAAAAACGCCTCCGTAAGCCGCATTAACATCGAGCGTCCAGCGAACAACGCCCGCATCACCATTCACACCGCCCGTCCGGGCATCGTGATTGGTAAGAAAGGGGAAGATGTCGACCGTTTGCGTCGTGATCTGACCGAGATGATGGGTGTCCCGGTGCATGTGAACATTGAAGAAGTTCGCAAGCCGGAGCTGGATGCCAAGCTGGTAGCTGCTAACGTTGCGGGTCAGCTAGAGCGTCGCGTCATGTTCCGTCGTGCGATGAAGCGCGCGGTACAAAACGCCATGCGTCTAGGTGCCGGTGGCATCAAGATTCAGCTGTCAGGTCGCTTGGGTGGTGCTGAAATCGCACGTACCGAATGGTATCGCGAGGGTCGCGTTCCGCTGCACACACTGCGTGCGGATATCGACTACGCCACTTACGAAGCTCACACCACCTACGGCGTCATCGGCGTCAAAGTGTGGATCTTCAAGGGTGAAATCCTCGGCGGTATCGAGGAAGTTCGTGCCAAGGCGAAGCAGCCTACCGGCAACGCGCCCAAGAAGAAAGGTTCCAGGTAAGGGGAGAGCGAGTCGATGTTACAGCCCAAGCGTTTAAAATTCCGCAAGGTGCAAAAGGGTCGCAATCGTGGCCTAGCGCATCGCGGAAGCAAGATTAGCTTCGGGGAGTATGGCCTCAAAGCGACTGGTCGCGGACGTATTACCGCGCGCCAGATCGAAGCGGGCCGCCGTGCGATCACACGTCACGTCAAACGTGGCGGTAAGATTTGGATCCGCGTATTCCCGGATAAGCCGATCTCTAAAAAGCCGCTCGAAGTTCGTATGGGTAAGGGTAAAGGCTCCGTCGAGTACTGGGTCGCTCAGATCCAGCCAGGTCGGGTCTTGTACGAGATTGAAGGTGTGTCCGAAGAGCTCGCGCGTGAAGCGTTTGAGTTGGCCGCCCAGAAAATGCCCATATCCACCACCTTTGCGAAACGGACGGTGATGTGATGAAAGCCCAGGAAATTCGTGAAAAGTCAGTCGGTGAGTTGCAAGAGCAGCTCCTCGAACTCCTCCGCGAGCAGTTTAACCTGCGCATGCAGAAGGCCACCGGCCAACTGAGCCAGACTCATCTGCTCAAGCAGGTCCGTCGGGATATCGCCCGCGTGAAGACTGTGCTTAACGAGAAGGCAGGTGATTGAGATGGCCGAAGAAAAGAAAACACGCACGCTCACCGGTAAAGTGGTGAGTGACAAGATGGATAAATCCATCGTCGTAATGATTGAGCGTCGTGAGCGTCACCCGATCTACGGTAAATACGTAAAGCGCTCCACCAAGCTGCACGCCCATGACGAGGCGAACCAAGCGAAGGCTGGCGATACGGTCTCTATTCAAGAGTGCCGTCCGCTGTCCAAGATGAAAGCTTGGACGCTGGTCGAGGTGGTCGAGCAGGCCAAAGGTTAACTTCCTGCGTCTGTTCAACCAGTGCAGTCAGATTAGGTTTGGAGAAAACCGATGATTCAGACTCAGACAATGCTGGATGTCGCTGACAACAGCGGAGCGCGCCGGGTGCAGTGCATCAAGGTGTTAGGCGGTTCACACCGTCGCTACGCTCGCGTTGGTGACATCATTAAAGTATCGATAAAAGAAGCGATTCCGCGTGGCAAGGTCAAGAAAGGTCAAGTCATGAAAGCGGTAGTCGTTCGTACAAAGAGCGGCGTCCGCCGTCCGGACGGTTCGCTGATCCGTTTCGACGGAAATGCGGCAGTTCTGTTGAACAACACCAACGAACAGCCGGTCGGTACCCGTATTTTCGGGCCGGTCACTCGTGAACTGCGCAATGAAAAGTTCATGAAGATCATTTCCTTGGCGCCTGAAGTGCTGTAAGGAGCGAGGCGGATATGCAAAAGATCAAACGTGACGATGAAGTCATCGTCATCGCCGGGAAGGATAAGGGCAAGCGCGGTACGGTTAAGCGTGTGTTAGAAAATCGCTTCGTCGTATCCGGTGTGAACATGATTAAACGTCACACCAAGCCAAATCCCATGGCGGGAAATCAGGGCGGTATCGTGGAGCGTGAGGCTCCGATTCACGCGTCCAACGTAGCCATCTTCAATTCGGAGACCGGTAAGGCGGATCGCGTCGGCTTCCAAGTGAGCGAAGACGGTACCAAGGTACGTATCTACAAGTCGACGCAAACGCAGATCGACGCCTAACGTGAGTCGGGTAGCAAAATGGCGAACTTGAAAGAACGTTATCAAAACGAGGTAGCAGCTCAGCTCAAAGAAGAGTTTAGCTATGCCAACGTAATGCAGGTGCCGCGGATCACAAAAGTGACCCTGAACATGGGCATCGGCGATGCGGTCAGTGATAAAAAACTGATCGATAATGCCATCGGCGACCTGGAGAAACTCTCCGGTCAAAAGCCGTTGGTGACCAAGGCACGCAAGTCTATCGCGGGCTTCAAGGTTCGCGAAGGTTGGCCGATCGGTATCAAAGTGACGCTGCGCGGTGAGCGCATGTGGGACTTCCTGGACCGTCTGGTAAACATCGCGATTCCTCGCGTGCGTGACTTCCGTGGTCTCAATCCGAAGTCTTTTGACGGTCGCGGCAACTATTCTATGGGTGTGCGTGAACAGATCATCTTCCCGGAGATCGAGTATGATAAAATCGATCGTGTTCGGGGGCTTGACGTCACCATCACCACTACCGCCAACACCGACGAGGAAGGCCGCTCGCTATTGCGTGCGTTGAGCTTCCCGTTCAAAAAACAAGGCTGAGATCATGGCAAAGAAAAGCATGGTAGAGCGTGAGCTCAAGCGCACTAAGTTGGTCGAGAAGTACGCGACCAAGCGAACTGAACTCAAGGCGGTCATTTACGACGTGAACGCTTCCGACGAAGAGCGCTTCGAGGCGCAGCTTAAGCTGCAGCAACTGCCGCGCGACTCAAGTCCGGTACGTCAGCGTAACCGCTGCCGCGTCACCGGCCGTCCGCACGGTTTCTACAACAAGTTCGGCCTCGGCCGTAACAAGCTGCGTGAAGCCGCCATGCGTGGCGACGTCCCTGGCCTGAAAAAGTCCAGCTGGTAAGTGCCACGTAGCATCATCAGGAGCGCACATTAAATGAGCATGCAAGACACTCTGGCGGATATGTTTACCCGTATCCGTAATGCGCAGATGGCCACCAAGGAGACGGTTACCATGCCGTCCTCTAAGCTGAAAGTGGAAGTGGCCCGCGTGTTGAAAGAAGAGGGCTATATCACCGATTTCTCGGTGGCTGAAAGCATCAAGCCCGTACTGACCGTGACTCTCAAGTATTTTGAGGGCAAGCCGGTTATCGATCACATTCAGCGGGTTTCCAAGCCGTCTCTGCGCCAGTACAAGGGCAAGGACAATTTGCCCAAGGTCGCCGATGGTCTGGGCATCGCGATTGTCACTACCTCCAATGGGGTAATGACCGATCGTGCCGCGCGCCAGGCGGGTGTCGGTGGCGAAGTCATCTGCACCGTATTCTAGGAGGCTGGAATGTCCCGCATAGCGAAATATCCGGTTAAAGTGCCTGCCGGCGTCGATATCAACATTGATGCTGACAAGCTGACCGTAAAAGGCGGCCAAGGCACACTGTCTATGCCGATCCACGCAGATGTCGTGGTGGGTCAGGAAAACGGCCAGCTAACCTTTGCCCCAAGTGAGTCGGCGAAGAGCTGGGCGATGGCTGGCACGACTCGTGCATTGGTTCAAAACCTGGTCACGGGTGTATCTGAGGGGTTCACAAAGTCCCTCGAAATTGTTGGCGTCGGTTATCGTGCTCAAGCGAAGGGCCAGACGCTCAATCTTTCACTGGGCTTCTCGCACCCGGTCGACTACGAACTGCCTGACGGTGTCTCAGCGGAAACGCCGAAGAATACTGTTATCGTGCTGAAAAGCGCGGATAAGCAGAAGCTCGGCCAGTGCGCCGCGGAAATCCGCGCCTTCCGTCCGCCTGAGCCGTATAAAGGCAAAGGTGTTCGGTACGCCGACGAGCAGGTGCGTCGCAAAGAAGCCAAGAAGAAGTAAGGCAGGGTTATGAACGCGAAGAAAGAATCTCGTCTCCGTCGTGCCCGCCGTGCTCGCGCCAAAATCCGCGAGCTAGGCGCGTTCCGCCTGTGCGTCAACCGTACCCCACGCCACATCTATGCGCAGATTATCTCGCCGGATGGTGGCAAAGTGCTCGCCAGTGCTTCTACGCTGGACAAGGCACTTCGCGAGGGTGCAACCGGTAACACTGAGGCGGCCACGCAAGTGGGCACCTTAATTGCCGAGCGCGCAAAAGAAGCAGGCATCACCCAGGTGGCCTTTGACCGTGCTGGTTTTAAGTATCACGGTCGCGTCAAGGCTTTGGCCGACGCCGCTCGTGAAGGCGGCCTGGAATTCTAAAGGGTTTTTACGATGGCGAAGAACGAACAGCAAAACGGTGATCTGCAAGAGAAGTTAGTGCAGGTCAACCGTGTCGCCAAGGTGGTCAAGGGTGGTCGTATTTTCGGCTTTACCGCACTGACCGTCGTTGGTGATGGTAAAGGTCGTGTCGGTTTTGGTCGTGGTAAGGCGCGTGAAGTGCCGATTGCCATTCAAAAGGCGATGGATCAAGCGCGTCGCAACATGGTCAAGGTTAACCTCTCAGGCCACACGCTGCAGTATCCTGTGAAAGCTCGTCACGGTGCTTCCAAGGTATATATGCAGCCAGCTTCTGAAGGTACTGGTATCATCGCCGGCGGCGCTATGCGCTCTGTATTAGAGCTTGCTGGCGTCCATGATGTACTGGCCAAGTGCTACGGTTCCACCAACCCGGTCAATGTCGTACGCGCTACCGTTAACGGTCTCGCGTCCATGCAAGCACCGGAAGACGTGGCCGCTAAGCGCGGTCTGTCTGTCGAAGCGATCACGGGGTGAGCACCATGGCAGCAACGATCAAGGTTACCCAGATCCGCAGCACCATCGGCGTTCTACCCAAGCACAAGGCTAGTATTCAAGGCTTGGGTCTGCGTCGCATCGGTCATACGGTTGAGCTGGAAGACACCCCTGCCGTACGCGGCATGATCCACAAGGTTAACTACCTTGTGCGCGTTGAGGGAGAGTAATCCATGAAACTCAATACCCTGAGCCCAGCACCGGGCTCCAAACAGGCTGAAAAGCGTGTTGGTCGTGGTATCGGTTCCGGCCTAGGCAAGACTGGTGGCCGTGGCCATAAAGGCCAGAAATCACGCAGTGGCGGTACTGTTAAGCCAGGTTTCGAAGGCGGTCAAATGCCATTGCAGCGCCGTCTGCCGAAGTTTGGTTTTACGTCTGCCAAGTCACTGGTGTCTGAAGAAGTGCGTCTGGCGGAACTGGCGAAGGTCGCCAGCGACGAAGTGACTATGCAGACGCTGAAAGATGCCAACGTGCTGAAGGATGCGACGCGTCACGCGAAGATCATCCTTTCCGGCGAATTGAACAAGGCGGTTACTGTTCGTGGTATTAAGGTCACTAAAGGTGCCCGTGCTGCGATCGAAGCTGCTGGCGGCAAGGTAGAGGACTAAATGGCCAAGTCAGGAAACATGCCGGCGACGGGCAGCGGTCTAGGTGAACTCTGGGCGCGTTTGCGCTTTGTACTCATCGCCATCGTGGTGTATCGCATTGGTGCCCACATCCCCGTGCCTGGTATCAATCCTGACCAGCTTGCTGCCTTGTTTAGGGAGCAGCAGGGCACCATCCTGGGTATGTTCAACATGTTCTCAGGTGGTGCTCTGGAGCGCATGAGCGTCCTCGCCTTGGGTATTATGCCCTACATATCGGCGTCGATTATCATGCAGCTGATGACTGCGGTTTCGCCCCATCTTGAGCAACTCAAGAAGGAAGGCGAAGCCGGCCGCCGCAAGATCAGCCAGTACACTCGCTATGGCACGGTGCTACTGGCGCTTGTTCAGGCCACCGGTATGTCCGTGGGTCTGGCTAGCCAAGGCATCGCTTACAGCGCTGACTTTAGCTTCTTTTTCACTGCCGTAGTGACGTTTGTCGCCGGTGCAGTGTTTATGATGTGGCTAGGTGAGCAGATCACCGAGAAGGGAATTGGCAACGGTATCTCATTGCTGATCTTCTCGGGGATCGTCGCTGGGCTACCCAGCGCCGTGGGGCAAGCGTTTGAGCTTGCTCGCAATGAAGGGGCTTGGAATGTTCTGCCGCTGTTAGCGTTGACCGTGCTGGGTGTTGCTACGGTGGCGTTTGTCGTTTTCATTGAGCGCGGCCAACGCCGACTCAAAGTCAACTATCCGCGTCGCCAAGTTGGCAACAAGATGTATGCAGGTCAAAGCAGTTATTTGCCACTGAAAGTCAACATGGCGGGCGTTATTCCCGCTATCTTTGCTTCCAGTATTCTGCTTTTCCCCGCCTCCATTGGCCAGTGGGTCGGTGCAGGGGATGGCATGGAGTGGCTCCAGCGTGCCTCGCAGGCGTTAGGGCCCGGTCAGCCGCTTTACATCTTGCTTTTTGGCGCGGCGGTGGTATTCTTCTGCTTCTTTTACACAGCGCTGGTCTTCAACCCTAAGGACGTAGCTGATAATTTGAAAAAGTCAGGTGCTTTCTTGCCGGGTATTCGCCCTGGTGAGCAGACCGCTCGCTATATCGACAAAGTCATGACGCGTTTGACGTTGTTTGGTGCACTGTACATTACTGCCGTCTCCTTGATGCCTCAATTCCTGATCGTGGCGTGGAACGTGCCGTTCTTCTTTGGCGGTACGTCGCTGCTGATCGTGGTGGTGGTTATTATGGATTTCATGGCTCAGGTGCAGTCGCATCTTATGTCGCACCAGTATGATTCGGTGATGAAGAAGTCCAACCTGAAAGGATACGGTAGCGGCGGCATCATGCGCTGAGTCGCCGCCTTATCTTGTTACTATAGTGCTGGGGCGCGCCGCGAGCCGTTTTTGGAGAAAGAACGATGAAAGTTCGAGCTTCCGTAAAGAAGATGTGCCGTAACTGTAAGATCATTCGTCGCAATGGCGCTGTCCGCGTCATTTGCATCGAACCGCGGCACAAGCAGCGCCAGGGTTAATCTCTGGGCTGATGTTTAAGCCGGTGCTGGCATATCCCTAGCTCAGCATGCAAAACAGTTTTTATGAACCGATTTTTATGAATCAGTTCTTATGAACATATGTATTTGCATCTGTGCGCTGAAAGGGATATGCTGTTGCCCCTTTTGTAGATGAACACACGAGCAAGCCGCTCAAACTTCGGAGTAAGCTGATGGCCCGTATTGCAGGCGTCAATATCCCGGATAACAAGCATGCGGCGATCTCGCTGACCTATATCTTCGGAATCGGTCGTACCCGCGCTGAGCACATCTGTGCTGCTGCTGGTATTGCACTGACTGCCAAAGTTCAGGACCTGTCTTCTGAAGAAGTTGACACACTACGTTCTGAAGTTGGTAAGTACACCGTAGAAGGTGACCTTCGTCGTGATGTTACGCTTAACATTAAGCGTCTCATGGACTTAGGTTGCTATCGTGGTCTGCGTCATCGCCGTAGTCTTCCGCTGCGTGGTCAGCGGACTAAGACTAACGCGCGTACCCGTAAGGGCCCGCGTAAGCCGATCCGCAAATAATACGCAGGCTCTTTAGTAGAGAGTCAGCGTAACGACAGGAATAGACATCAACATGGCTAACCCGCGCAGTAACCGTAAAAAGGTTAAAAAGCAGGTAGTGGATGCCATCGCGCATATCCATGCCTCTTTTAACAACACGATCGTGACGATCACAGACCGCCAGGGCAATGCGCTTTCTTGGGCAACTGCCGGTGGTTCGGGTTTTCGTGGTTCTCGTAAGAGCACCCCGTTCGCTGCTCAAGTGGCAAGTGAACGTGCAGCTACCGCTGCAGCCGAGTATGGTGTGAAAAACGTCGACGTGCTGGTCAAAGGCCCCGGTCCTGGCCGTGAATCCGCCGTGCGCGCACTGAATGCCGCCGGCTTCCGCGTGCAGAGCATCACCGACGCGACGCCCATTCCTCATAATGGTTGCCGTCCGCCGAAGAAACGCCGCGTTTAAGGAGACAGATTCATGGCCCGTTATATTGGACCGAAGTGCAAATTGTCTCGCCGGGAAGGCACCGACCTCTTTTTGAAGAGCGGTGTAACTCCCTTCGAGAAAAAGTGTAAATCCGAGCAAATCCCGGGTGTACACGGCCAGCGTCGTCAGCGTCTTTCCGACTACGGCTTGCAGCTTCGCGAGAAGCAAAAAGTACGCCGTATGTATGGCGTACTCGAAAAGCAGTTCCGCAACTACTACAAAGCCGCTGCCCGCCTGAAGGGCGCCACCGGTGAAGTATTGTTGCAGTTGCTTGAATCCCGACTGGACAACGTCGTCTACCGGATGGGCTTCGGCTCGACTCGCTCTGAAGCGCGTCAGCTGGTCAGCCACAAGGCGATTGTCGTGAATGGAAAAACCGTTAACGTGGCTTCTTATCAAGTGAAGCCGGGTGACGTGGTTTCTGTTCGCGAAAAGGCGAAGAACCAAGCTCGCATCCAAAACGCATTGGCACTTGCTGCCAACCGCGGTGATGTGGTGTGGATTGAAACCGACGCCAAGAAGATGGAAGGCACTTTCAAGGCTCTGCCTGAACGCGGTGACCTGTCTGCCGACATCAACGAAAACCTGATCGTCGAGCTGTACTCGAAGTAAGCTGTTAATAGCTTCTTCAAGCCCGGGCGGAGTAGCGCTGCTTCCCGCCCGGTTGCTCTTGAGTTGTATGCTCTTGAGTACTCAGTATCCGTTTGGCAGCCTGAAAGGTGTTCTTATGCAGCGTTCAGTGACCGAGTTTCTTCGTCCTCGCGACATCAAGGTCGAAGAAATCAGCGCACATCACGCCAAAATCGTTCTCGAACCGTTCGAGCGCGGCTTTGGTCACACCCTGGGGAATGCACTACGTCGCATTCTGCTTTCATCCATGCCCGGCGCTGCCGTGGTAGAGGCTGAGATTGCTGGTGTCGAGCACGAATATAGTGCGCTCGAAGGGGTGCAGGAAGATGTCATTGAAATCCTCCTGAATTTGAAAGATGTTGCGATCAAGATGCACAGCCGCGATGAGGCGGTGCTCTCGCTGAACAAGCAGGGCCCAGCCGTCGTCACCGCTGGCGACATTGCGCTTGATCATAGCGTCGAAATCGTTAACCCGGACCACGTGATTGCCCACGTCAATGAAGGTGCCGAGCTGAAGGTTCAGCTAAAGGTAGCGATGGGTCGTGGTTATGAGCCAGCAGACGTTCGTGGCTCTGACGAAGAGTCTCGCACAATTGGTCGCCTGCAGCTGGATGCCACCTTCAGTCCTGTGTGTCGTGTTTCCTACGCTGTCGAAGCCGCTCGTGTCGAGCAGCGTACCGACCTCGATAAGCTGATTATCGATCTGGAAACTGACGGTACTTTGGATCCGGAAGAGGCTATCCGCCGCAGCGCGACTATTCTGCAAGAGCAGCTGGCCGCCTTCGTCGACCTGGAAGCTGATAAAGAACAGGAAGTCGAAGAAGAAGAAGATCACGTTGATCCGATTCTACTGCGCCCCGTAGACGATCTTGAGTTGACCGTTCGCAGCGCTAACTGCCTTAAAGCCGAGAATATTTACTATATTGGCGATCTGATCCAGCGCACAGAAGTTGAGCTTTTGAAGACCCCGAATCTCGGTAAAAAATCTTTGAATGAAATCAAAGACGTCTTGGCAGCCCGCGGCTTGTCCCTCGGCATGCGGCTAGAAAATTGGCCGCCCGCTAGCCTGAAGGACGATAAGGCCTCTGCGTGAGCGTCGACTTGAGTCCCAGTTTGGTAAGGAATCACAATCATGCGTCATCGTAAGAGTGGTCGTCAATTAAATCGTAACAGCTCGCATCGTCAGGCCATGTTCAAAAACATGTCCGTGTCGCTCGTCGAGCACGAAGTGATTAAGACAACCCTACCCAAAGCCAAAGAGTTGCGTCGTGTTATCGAGCCGCTAATCACTTTGGCCAAAGAAGACAGCGTTGCTAACCGCCGTTTGGCATTTGCCCGCACGCGCTCTAAAGAAGCCGTCGGCAAACTGTTCAATGAGCTAGGGCCGCGTTACGTCGAGCGTCCGGGCGGTTATGTCCGTATTCTTAAGTGCGGGTTCCGCACCGGCGACAACGCACCAATGGCATACGTTGAGCTTGTCGACCGCCCGGTAATGGAAGAAGCTGCCGCTGAAGAGTAATTTTTAGACACACATCTTCACTGCCGGTAAAACCGGCCTTATCCTTTTGCGCTAGCAGCGCCTGGATAAGGCCGGTTTTTTTTTGCTTTATTGATTAGCTTAAACTTATTTAAGGCTTTGTTTTGTGCTAAAACATATTCCGCGTATTTACGCTTGCTTTGCTATGGCATTTAAGGCGAAGCTGACCATAATAAAAAATTGAGCCGCTAAATTGGCATCGTCACAGGGGCATCACATGCAAGGGGCATCGGCATACGCATCCCAGCTGCGCGTTCATCCGTGTAGCTTGTGTTTGGTCTGGCTAGTTTTATTTGTTTCAAGCGTGGCATTTTTCGTGTCTTCAAACGCCCACGCGAATCCGCGTTATGCCGGTATAGTGGTTAATCTTAAAAACGGCGAAGTGCTTTACGCAGAAAATGCCGATGCACGGCGTTACCCTGCCTCGTTAACCAAAATGATGACGCTCTACTTGGCGTTTGAAGCGTTGGAAGAGGGTACCCTGCGTTTAGACCAAGCCCTACCCGTCTCGCGTTATGCCGCCGCTAAGCCTGCGGTAAAGCTTTGGCTTGCTGCGGGTAGTTCGATTCCGGTTGACACCGCCATTCGGGCCCTGGCGGTACGCTCGGCGAATGACGTTGCCGCGGTGGTAGCTGAAGCATTAGGCGGCAGCGAAGCACGTTTCGGGCAAATGATGACGGCTAAAGCGCGCGAGCTGGGCATGCGCGCCACTACCTTTCGCAATGCCTCGGGCTTACCAGATGACGCTCAGGTTACGACGGCGCGGGATATGCTGATGCTCTCGGTACGCGTCATGCAGGACTTTCCCCAGTATTACCATTATTTTGGCCTGCAAGAATTCGTTTATCGCGGGACCAAACATACAAGCCATAATCGCTTGGTCAAAAACTACCCGGGTGCCGATGGGTTAAAAACCGGTTTTATTCGCGCGTCGGGGTTTAATGTGGCGACCACGGCCACGCGAGGCGAGCGACGTTTGGTCGGTGTAGTGATGGGAGGATTCAGCTCTCAATCCCGCGATGCACATATGGCAGATTTGCTTAATCGTAGCTTTATGCGTGCTGAGTTACGTGATCAGCGGTCCTGGTTGGCGGATGCTGATTTTTCACGTGAGCATATGCGCTTTAGTACGTTGGCAGCGGTTGAGCCCGCCCAACTCCCACCGATGAATACGGCAAGCCCACGTCTTTTGGCTTCGCTGGATACACGTGAGCATACGCCGTCTACACCTCAAAATGACCCATTACGAGCGTTGATTGAACGCGATGTGCCTGTTCTTGGTACCCATGCAGTCGAAGCTTGGGGGATTCAGGTGGGGGCTTTTCGTCATGTCGATCAAGCGCAGCAGTTTGCACGGCTTGCCGCTGAACGTTTGCCCCATGAGATGAACGCTCGTATTGCGGTGGATGCGTTGGATAGTCAGCGATCACTCTTTCGGGCTCGGCTGATGGCATTACAAGAAGGCCAGGCACGACAGGCTTGCCAGCAGCTTAAGGCTCAAGGGATGGAGTGTATGGTGGTTAACGCAAGCCTCTGAATATTGCATCGTCACGACACCCCGTCAGGGCAACTTGGCGGGGTGTTTTTTGTAACAATTAGCACTTGCGGGAGAGGTGATGAGTTCATCGTTAAAAGGGATCGGCTGTATGTGCCTCGGTGTGCTATTTCTCGCTTTAGGCGATGCCGTTTCGAAATGGTTAGGCGAGGTGCATTCGCCACTGCAAATCATCTTTTTTCGTGCGCTTGTATCACTCCCGCTAATCGCGCTATTGGCTTACTTTGCTGGTGGGATGCGTAAGCTACGCACCAAAAGACCTAAAGTTCACCTGCTGCGCGGGATAATCTATACCGGCACGATGGGGTTTTTTGTGTTGGGCCTGACGATGCTACCGTTGGCGGAAGCCACGGCGATTGCGTTTGTCGCGCCGCTTTTTGTTACGCTGCTGTCGGTGCCGTTGTTGGGTGAACGTATCGAGCCGCCCGTGCTGGTGGCATCACTGGTCGGCTTTCTCGGGGTGCTCATCGTGGTGCGGCCCGGCGGCGATGCCTTCGGCATGGGTGCTTTGGTATTGGTGGCCGCTGCCCTTTGCTATGCTTTGATGATGATTACCGCCAGGCGCTATGGCGGGCGCGAGCATCTTTGGGCGATGGTGTTTTATATGACCGTAGTGCCGCTTGTGTTAACCGCTGCGGCTTTACCGTGGGTGTGGCAAACGCCGCTGCCGTGGCACTGGTTGGGGTTTCTGGGCTCGGGTGTGTTTGGCGTTGGCGCAACGGCGTTTATTACCTTGGCGTTTCGCTTTGCACCGGCGGCTATCGCCGCCCCGTTTGACTACAGCGCGATGCTTTGGGCAGTGCTCTTAGGGTGGTGGTTTTGGGGTGAGCTTCCCGACGTTTGGGTATGGGTGGGGAGTGTGCTGATTATCGGCAGCGGTTTGGCGATTGCTTATATGGAACGCCGTACCAGCCTCAAACGCCGCCCGAGCGCATAACCTCGCGTTGGCGCCAACGCATCGCAAGTTCCTTCGCCGCATTCTGTGGCGAGGCTTGGCCGCAAATGGCCGAAATGACAGCTATGCCGTGTGCGCCACTGCGTTTCACCGCGTCAATATGCTGAGCTTTTAATCCGCCAATCGCCACGCTAGGAACAGCACTTACTTCTACCAAGGTGGCCAAGCCATCAAAACCCAGGGGAGTGGCGTGATCCTGTTTGCTAGTGGTGGCAAATACAGGTCCTAAGCCAACATAATCCAGCCCTTCGAGGGGCATACTGTTGAGTTGTTCAAGCGTATTGATCGACAAGCCGATAATAGCGTTCGGCCCAAGCGCGTCACGCGCCTCGCGCACAGTGGTGTCGCTCTGGCCGACGTGCAAGCCTTCGGCGCCGCTTGCGAGGGCGACATTCAAGCGGTCGTTGATGATCAAAGGAACATTCTTTGGCTTTAGTATTGCGTTAAGCCGTTTGGCCTGCTCAATCATGGTTGTTTCGCTAGCGTGTTTGTCGCGCAGTTGCACCATTGTCACCCCCCCGGCTACTGCGTCTTCCACGGTGCGCTCAAGGCCGTAGGGTTGGCACAATGTGGCGTCGGTGACGAGGTAAACCGAGAGGTCAAAGCGCATCGATAAGCTCCAGCGAGAGATGTTGGTCAAGATCCTGCGGTGTTAGCTGGTAAAGGGCATCCAGAAATGCGGGCATAAAGCTGCCGGGGCCCTCAGCCTTAACGCCCGCACGTGCCCCCGCCAGTGCGAAACAGCCAAACGCCGCGGCCGTTGCTTCAAGCGGCTGCTCGTCAGCCACGGCCATAAACGCGGCCACGCTTGCACTCAGTGCGCAGCCGAGTGTCGTCACCCGAGGCATCAGCGTATGGCCGCCGGTTACTCGCAATGTGCTATCGCCATCCGTCATCAGGTCAATATCGCCACTCACGCCCACAATACAGCGCTGCTTGCGCGCTAATCGACAGGCAGCCATGTAGGCATCCTCGGCACTTGCCGTGCTATCAACGCCTCGCCCAGGGTTGGCGATGCCGTTAAGGGTGAGAATTTCGGACGCGTTACCGCGAATAACCCGGGGTTGATGCTTTAGCAGGTCAGCGCAGAGACGCTGGCGGTATGTCGTGGCGCCGACGGCTACGGGGTCGAGCACCCAAGGGATATTGTGCGCGCGGGCAGTGCGCGTGGCACTAAGCATGGCGTTTGCCCAGGGGGATGAAACGGTACCGATATTAATCGATAGCGCGTCGCTGAGTGGCACGAATTCGTCGACTTCTTCAGTTGCATGCAGCATTGCTGGCGAGGCGCCGAGCGCTAGCAAGACATTCGCGCTACTGTTCATCGCCACGTAATTGGTGATGCAATGCGTCAGCGGAGGATGTTGGCGAAGGGCGGTAAAGTAGTGACTCAAAGCAGGTGCTGGTGGCATGACATCCTCCCGGGTGGGAGGCAATGGGGTGAGCCCCACGACTCCCTACGCCGGTATTATCCGGTTCAGGTGATGAGGGTGCGTCTCAGCCCGGATTTCCGCAGAAAATCACGAGCGCCCCTGTCGTATTCGATAAGCGCTATCGTAGCGGATCTGCTAGCGAAAGGCGATCCGTGTGCCGTAGGCGAGCATTTCATTAGGCGTCAGAGCATGCCCGGGAACACCGATCATTTCATCCCCGCATTGATCGCTGAAGGTCAGAATGCCGTGTTTCAGGCCTAGTTGACCTAGCTTGTCGCGAATTTCGCCGGTGCCTAGGAAGGTGCATGTTTTACCCTGTTCGTCGCTCAATTCGGAAACCCCTTGAGGATGGTGAAAGCGCACCATGTAGATGCCATCCATTGACTCCACCTCCACAATGGGGGAAAACCCATTGTGAATCGCATGGGAAAGTTGTTTGTAGGTAATACGATCACTCAATACATAATCGCTGTTCGGCATGACACTATCCTCGCTAGGATTGCTTTTTGTATAGTATGTGAAAGTTAACTGTAGAGGTTTTGTGCTATTTTTCCAGCATCAAGCGTGCGAAAGCATCGTTTATGCCAATGGCGTAGGCTGATAAAGTCATCATTCTCGACGCATCAAAAAGGAGCGACACGATGATTTTTCAAGGGGAGCAGCATCCCGGCGTCAACGCCACGCCCGCTGAGACGCAAGGGTTTCGTCTTAATCACACGATGTTGCGGATCAAAGACCCCGAGCGTTCGTTGGCGTTTTACTCGCGCGTATTTGGTATGCAGGTGATGCGGCGGTTAGACTTCGAAGAGATGAATTTTTCGCTCTATTTTCTCGCCAAGCTGGAGGAAAGCGACAATGTACCGGAGGATACCGAGGCGCGCACGGTTTGGACGTTTAGCCAAAAAGGGTTGTTAGAGCTAACGCATAACTGGGGCACAGAGGGTCAAGACGACTTTGCCTACCATGACGGCAACGCAGAGCCGCAGGGCTTTGGTCATATTTGTTTCAGTGTCCCGAATGTTGAAGCGGCTCAGGCGTGGTTCGACGAACACGATGTCACCTTCGTCAAACGTGCTGATCAAGGCAAGATGAAAGGCGTCATTTTCGTCAAGGACCCCGACGGCTACTGGATCGAAGTGATTCAAGCTGATCGTATGGCGGCCATGGGCGATTAACAATGGCGCATTTGCTGTTTCGACTACGCCACGTCACAGAAGAAGAGGCCATGGAGGTTCGCCAGCTTTTAGAGGCTCATGGCATGGATACCTACGAAACCCAGGCAGGTTTTTTTCGGCTGGGCGTTGATGCCATTTGGCTGCGCGATTCATCCCAGCTTGATGAAGCGAAGGCGCTGTTGGCTGATTACCAAGCGCAGCGCCTAGCGTACGCCAAACGGGAGCATCAAGCCGCCATCGAGCGAGGTGAGGCACCTACCTTATGGAAACGCTTCGCCGCCCACCCGTTGCAAGTCATCTTGGTGTTTGTGGCGGTGATGGTAATTGCGCTTCTCACGCTGCTGCCGTTTATTGGCTTAGCTCGTTAAGCCGCTGTTAAATGCCCGCGCTTTAAATAGAACATGACGCCCTCTTTGCCGGCGCGAAGCTCAGGTGATGCGCCCACGGGGTAGCGACACCAACTGCCCGCCGGGTACTCGGTGTCGTTATCCCATAGCGTTCCTTCTAGCACGAAAAACTCCAGCCCCCCGCTGAGTGGCGGGTATTCGACCGACACATCCTCTTTCCAGCGCTCTAGGCTAACTCGCTCTTGACCAAAGGTGTGCAGCATTTTATAGGTAATGCCAGGGCGCCGGTCGGGTTGCCAGGGTAGTTGGTGGGCGGGGATGGCGAGCTGCAGCGTATCGTCGTGGGCAAACTGGTGCAGCTTGACGAAAATCAGCGCGCCTTCTTCGCCTATGTGCGGAGTGTGACCGGTACCAATGGGGTTGCGAAGATAGCTTCCCGCCGGGTAGGCGCCATGCTCATCGGCGAAGACACCCTCTAATACCAGGATTTCCTCGCCACCCTCGTGGGTGTGGCGGCCGAACTGGCTATGCGGTGCATAGCGCACGAGACTCGTCGCACGCGCCACCTCATCGCCAATGCGGTCTAACATCATGCGTTCAACGCCGGGGCTAGGAGAGTCCACCCAACGGTATTCATCGGGGGTAATGACGGCAAACTGAGAAAAATCCGCGTTTAAACGCATAAGGGCGGCTCTTGCTAGGGAATTGGAGGCCCATAGTTTCCCTGATCGGTGGTTCAAAATGCAATGCAGATAGCGCTTTGACACACCACCGACAAAAAAATACCGCCTAATGCGGCGGTATTGAGTTGGCGCGGCAATGTTAGTGAGAATGGCCGTGATCGTGATCGTCATGACCCGTTTCACTATGGCCGGGCACGGCTAACGCATCGTGCAGCGTTTTGGCATTGTGGCGCATCATGCCTAAGTAAGTACTGGCTTCACCTTCGCTGCTCAGTGCATCGGCATATAGCGTGCCAGCCACGCTCAATCCGGTTTCTTCCGCCAGTTGATCAAGCACCGACTGATTGGTCATGTTTTCGTGGAATAGCGCCTCGACGTTCTCTTCTTCAATGACGTCGATCAGCTCGGCCATGCTGGCCCCGCTGGGGTCGGCTTCCGTCGACAGCCCAACGGGTGACAGAAAACGCACGCCGTAGGCATTGGCAAAGTAGCCAAACGAATCGTGACCGGTAATCACGCTGGTAGAAGCAGGGATCTCTTCAATCAACGCGCGGATTTCGTCATCGGTTGCTCGGATCTCGGCTAGGTAGCGCTCGGCACTATCCTGATAAGCCTCGCGGTTATCGCCATCGGCTTCGATCAAGCCATCACGGATATTCGCGACGTAGGTCTCGGCGCGGGCCAGGTCCTGCCAGGCGTGCGGGTCATCATCGCCATGGGCGTCTTCTTCATGCCCATGGTCGTCATGCCCATGACCTTCGTGTCCATGGTCATCATGAGCGTGATTGTCATGACCGTGCTCGTGATCGCCGTGGTCATCGTGGCTTGAACGATCTAGTGGCTCAATGCCCGCGGTTGCCGTCACCAGTGCGCCGGTGTAATCGCTGGCGTCGATCAAGCGCTCCATCCAGCCTTCAAACCGCAGCCCGTTGAATACCACCAGATCCGCATCGTTCAGCGCCCGCGCGTCACCCGGGCTTGGGGTATACATGTGAGCATCACCGTCGTAGCCGACCAGCGAGGTCACCTCGACGTGCTCGCCGCCCACCTGTTCGACCATATCGGCCAGTATCGAAAAGCTGGTGACCACCTGAACGCGTTCAGATGCCATGGCGGCGGGTAACGCCAGCAGGGCTGATACGCCAACCAGCCAGCGGGAAGGGTGCAATTTCATGTCATCGCTCCTGTAGAAATACAACGGGCCACGCCCGAACGTTAAGTACTCGGCTCGACTGGAAGCGGCGCGGTTTTACGCCGCCACCGTGCCGCCAAGCTGTGATAACGGCCGAACAGGGCAGACAACAGGTAACCACTGCCGGCCAGCAAAATAATGCTGGGGCCTGAGGGAATATCAAGGTGGAACGACAGCAACAGCCCGCCGGTACTGGCAATCATCGCCAACGCCACGGCAATGCCGATCAAGCCCTCCAGGCGCTTGCTCCAGAAGCGCGCCGACGTGGCAGGCAGCATCATCAAGCCTACCGCCATTAGCGTTCCCAGGGTTTGAAACCCGGCAGTGAGGTTGAGCACCAATAGCCCCAAAAACACGCTATGCACCCAGCCGCTTCGGCGGCTCTGGCCGCGTAAAAACAGCGGGTCCAGACATTCCACCACCAGGGCGCGGAAAATCACCGCCAGGGTCAGTACAATCAGCGTGCTCATCCCGGCGATCAGCAGCAGCGCGGTGGAGTTGATCGCCAGAATCGAACCAAACAGCACATGGGTCAGGTCAACGCTGCTGCCGCCGATAGAAATCAACATCACGCCGGCGGCCAGTGAAATAATGAAAAAGCTCGCCATGGCCGCGTCTTCGCGCTGGCCGCCCATTTTGGAAACGGCCCCGGCAAGCAACGCCACCATGACACCAAACAGCACGCCGCCAATGCTCATGGCCGGCAACGAAAATCCGGCCAGCAAAAACCCCAGCGCAACCCCGGGCAAAATGGCGTGGGCCATGGCGTCGCCAATCAGGCTCATGCCGCGCAACACCAAAAACACGCCAAGTGTGGGCGCCGCCAACGAAAGCGCCAGGCCCCCCACCACCGCCCGGCGCATAAAGCCGTAATCGAAAGGCGCGATAAACCAGGCATCAAGCAGTGCCAGCATGTTGACCTCCCAGCGTGAACGGCACCACTTCTGCGGGGGCGTGCTGGTGAGTCAAGGCGCTGGGTGAGACCCATCGGCCGTGACCGCCGTTGAGCATCAGCACCTCGTCGGCCAGGCGGCGCAGGTGGTCCATATCGTGCAGCACCAGAATCAGGGTGGCCCCGTCGTCAGCCATCTGGCGCAAGATACGAATCAGGATATCCACCGTTTCGCTATCCACGTTGGCAAACGGCTCGTCGAGCAGTAACAGCTCGGCTTCCTGCATCAGCGTACGGCCGATTAAGGCGCGCTGGCGCTGGCCGCCGGAAAGCTCACCCAGCGGCCGGTGCGCCAGGTGCGAAATGCCCAGCCGCGCCATGATCTCGCGGCCCTTGCGGTAATGCGACGCGCAGTAGCCTTTGAGCGCCCCGTGGCTCGGCCAACTGCCGGTCATTACCAGCTCTTCCACGCTCATCGGGAAGGTCAGGTCCAACGCCAGCTGCTGCGGCAGCCAGGCGCGGCGCTCCTTGGGCACGGTGCATACCACCTTGCCGCTGATCGGGCGTAACTCACCCATGATGGCCTGAATCAGCGTGCTTTTGCCCGATCCGTTGGCGCCAATCAAGGCGGTAATCGCGCCAGGCTGAAAGTCGCCTTCCACATGCTCCAGCACCGTGCGGTGCCCCTGGGCCAAATGCAGGTTGTGCAGCTGCAAGCGTGATAGTGAACGCTGACTCATACTGCCCACCCGTTAGCCCACCACACCATCAACCACAGCACCAGCAAAGGCACCGAGACCGACAGCAGCCGCCGCAACGCCGACAGCGACATCAGCGAAAAATGGCAAGGCCCTTCCTTGTTGTGGCGATGCGAATGCTCACTCATTAAGCCGACCTCGTGAATAATTGAATAGGTTATAACATAACGATGGTAAAGCCAAAAAAACCGCTGCACATTTTACGCGCTCAGTGGCCTAGGGCAACGCTAAGAATGCCGCGATGCCACCAAATCAGGCAAGAGTGGATTCAGGGGTTGGCTAAGTATGACGAAGGTCAATGGTGTGGTGAGGTAAAGAATGGTTAGATGGGGGAAACGACTATTAGGAGCGCCGCATGGATGACTTTTCACCCAATGACCTAAAAACCATTCTTCATTCCAAACGCGCGAATCTCTATTACCTGCAGCATTGCCGGGTTCTGGTGAACGGTGGCCGGGTGGAGTACGTCACCGATGAGGGCAGTAAATCCCGCTACTGGAATATCCCTATTGCTAACACCACTTCAATACTGCTGGGTACCGGCACCTCGATTACTCAAGCGGCCATGCGTGAACTTGCCAAGGCAGGTGTATTAGTCGGGTTTTGCGGTGGCGGCGGCACGCCGTTGTTTGCGGCCAATGAGGTGGATGTGGATGTTGCCTGGCTAACCCCGCAAAGCGAATACCGGCCTACGGAATACCTGCAATACTGGGTACGCTTCTGGTTTGACGATATAAAACGCCTAGATGCCGCCCGCGCCTTTCAGCAAGCCCGCCTGGCCCGCATCGAAGCCCTGTGGACAAGCCGCGTAATGAAAGACGCAGGCTTTAGTATTTCTACCGATCACCTGCATAGCGCACTGAACCACCACCGCGAAGCGATTAAAAAAGCCCCGAGTACGGTAGATCTACTCACCCTGGAAGCACGGTTAACCAAGACGCTGTTCAAGCTGGCGGTGAACGCGGTCGAGTACGGTGACTTCACCCGCGCCAAGCGCGGCGCGGGCACCGACCCCGCCAACCGCTTTCTCGATCACGGCAACTACCTTGCCTACGGCTTGGCGGCGACCGCTACCTGGGTGCTGGGCATTCCCCACGGGCTTGCGGTACTCCACGGCAAAACTCGCCGGGGCGGCTTGGTCTTTGACGTGGCCGATTTAGTCAAAGACGCGGTGATTCTGCCCCAAGCGTTTATTTCCGCCATGCGCGGCGATGAAGAGCAGGAGTTTCGCCAAGCCTGCATCGAGCGCTTAACCCGCACCGAATCCCTCGACTTCATGATTGATACGCTCAAAGAAGTCGCCCAAGAGCTGGGGCATGCACAGGGGAAAGAGCTGGGGAGTGGCGAATCATGAACGTGCTGTTGATTTCCCAGTGCAACAAAAACGCCCTGAAAGAAACGCGCCGAATACTTGATCAATTTGCCGAGCGCCGCGGCGACCGCACCTGGCAAACGCCGATTACCCAAGCCGGGCTAGATACCTTGCGCAAACTGCTGCGCAAAACCGCCCGCAAAAACACCGCCGTCGCCTGCCACTGGATTCGAGGCCACGACCACAGCGAGCTGCTGTGGGGGGTGGGGGATGCGGCTCAGTTCAATCTCAATGGCGCGGTGCCCACCAATACCACTGCCCGCGATATTCTGCGCCGCCAGGATGAAAACGACTGGCACAACGGCGAAGATATCCTTCTGCTCACTGCCTTGGCTGCGTTACTGCATGATTTGGGCAAAGCCTGCGACGCCTTTCAGCAGCGGCTTAAAGGCAAGTTGGAAGGGCGCAACTTATATCGCCATGAGTGGATATCGCTTCGCCTGTTCCAAGCGTTTGTGGGGAGTGATGACGACGCCACCTGGCTGGCGCGACTGGCCGAAGGCGACTATCAAGAGCAGGACTGGCTGGAGGGTTTAGAGCGTGACGGATTAGATAGCCCCACATCGGCGGTGTTTAGTTGTTTGCCGCCGCTGGCTGCTGCGCTGGGTTGGCTGGTGCTTAGCCACCACCGCCTGCCGTTAAAACCGCCGGACAAAGAGAGTGACGGCCCAAGGCGCTGGGGGCGCGGGAGCACTCGCCTGCAAGCAGAGCAGCTTCCCCAGTTATTCGCCGCCATCAACGCTGAATGGAATGAGATTCCCGAAACCCAAGACCCTAAGCGTATCGCCCCGTACTGGCAATTCAGCGGTGGTTTGCCGTTGAGCACCTCCCGCTGGCGTGAACGTGCTACTAAGCTCGCCACTAGGCTACAGACACGGCTAAAAGCGAATTGTCACTGGCTGGAAAGCCACTACGTCATGCACTTGGCGCGGCTAAGCTTAATGCTCGCTGACCACCACTACTCAAGCCTTGAAGACCCCCAGCATCGCGTGCATGGCGAACCCAACTATCCGCTGGTTGCCAACACCGTGCGCAAAACCGGCAAGCCCAATCAGCCGTTGGATGAACATATTCTGGGCGTGGAAAAACACGCCGCTGCGATAGCGCGCGCACTGCCTAGCGTCGACAGCCATCTGCCGCGTTTAGCGCGCCATAAAGGCTTTCGTAAACGCAGCAGCCACCCGCGATTTCGCTGGCAGGATAAAGCTTTTGATCTGGCTCAATCACTTAGAGAACGCAGCCAACGACAAGGCTTTTTTGGCATCAATATGGCTTCCACCGGCTGCGGCAAAACGCTGGCGAATGGGCGCATTATGTACGCGCTGGCTGATCCTCAGCAGGGCGCACGCTTTAGCATTGCGCTCGGGCTACGCACGTTAACGCTGCAGACCGGCCAAGCCCTTCGCGAGCGTTTGCACCTGGGGGAGGATGAGCTCGCTGTGCGCGTAGGCGGTAGCGCCAATAAAACGCTGTTTGAACACTACGAGCAAGAGGCCGAAGCCAGCGGCTCGGCGTCTCAGCAGGCGCTGATCGAAGAAGACGCCCACGTGGTGTTTGACGGCAACTTCGATAACCACCCGGTGCTGCGCCGCCTGAATAATGAACCGGGCACCCGCGCCCTGATCGCCGCGCCCATATTGGTATGCACCGTTGACCACCTGGTGCCCGCTACGGAGAGCACGCGAGGCGGGCGGCAGATCGTACCCATGCTGCGGCTAATGAGCAGCGACCTAGTGCTCGATGAAATCGACGATTTCGATATCAACGACCTGCCCGCGCTGGCTCGATTAGTGAATTGGGCGGGGCTCTTGGGATCGCGGGTGCTGCTGTCATCCGCCACCTTGCCGCCTGCGTTAGTCGAAGGGTTGTATGAAGCCTACCGAAGCGGCCGCGAAGCCTTTCAGCGCCACCGTGGCGAACCGGGCTTGGCGGTGGATATCTGCTGCGCCTGGTTCGATGAACACGACCGTCAGCATGAAAACTGCGCTAACAGCGAGACCTTCAAAGCGGCGCATCAGGCCTTTGCCAAGCGCCGGTTAGAGCGCCTAGCCACTAGCCCGGTGCGCCGCCGTGGCGATATTTTAGCGTTGCCAGCGTTGGGTAAACGGCCAGAAGAGATTAGGCCCGCGATTGCAGAACTGCTACGCAAGCACGCGCTGGCGCTGCACCAGCAGCATCACTCCGTTGACCCCCACACCCGCAAACGCGTCAGCTTTGGCCTTGTGCGTATGGCCAATATCGACCCCTTGGTGGATGTCGCCAGGGCGCTGTTTCAGCAGGGCGCGCCAGAAGGTGCGCGCATACATCTATGCGTTTACCACTCCCGCCACCCGTTGGTGATGCGCTCGGAGATTGAGCGCCGGTTAGATAAAACGCTGCAACGGGCCGAGCCAGAGCGCGTGTTTCAGCAGCCCGATATCCGCCGCTTGCTGGATAGCAGCGAAGAAAACGACCACCTGTTTATCGTGCTGGGCTCGCCGGTCACCGAAGTCGGCCGCGACCACGATTACGACTGGGCGATCGTAGAGCCTTCTTCCATGCGTTCAATCATTCAGCTAGCGGGCCGGGTGCGCCGTCACCGCGAGCAGGCGTGTGAAGTGCCCAATATTTTGCTGTTAGAGACGAATCTAAAAGACCTTGAGCGGCCGGACGAACCTGCTTTTTATAAACCAGGCTTTGAAACGAAGATGGTTTGGAAGCTTAAGAGCCATTCGCTTAGCACGCTGTTAACGCCGGATGAGTACCAGGTAATCGACGCCCGCCCCCGCGTGCTGGCGCGGGAAGTGCTGCACGCTACAGAAAGCCTCGTCGATCTGGAGCATGAGCGGCTACACCAACTGATGATCGAACAGCCCGCTGAACCGTTAACCAAAAAAGACATAAGATTAAAAAAGCAGCCCAAACCACCGCCGTTAGGGGCCTATAGCTGGTACGCCGTACCACAGGTGCACTTAACCGGTGTATTGATTCAGCGCCAACCGTTTCGAGAGCAGCTCGAACCTGAAATAACCCTAGCGCTGCTGCCCGATGAAGGCGGCGAAACCTGGACGCTACACCGCGTAGACGATGGTGCAAGGCGGGGTGAAAAGCTCTATGTGCCGGTAGAAGAGAGCCTGCTGGTGCGGGTAGACCTGGCAAAAGAGCAGGGCGAGCGGATTCAAGCCTGGGGCGCCAGCGACTACTTGACAGCACTGGCTGACTTGGCCGAAGACCTGGATATCTCCTTGGATCGCGCCGCCCGAACCTTCGGCACGGTAACGGCCTCGGCTAGAAACCAGCGCTGGGGGTATCACCCGGTGTTGGGGTTTTGGCGGAGCAAATGACGTCAAACATGCTCGTTAATATCGGCGAGCACTTCACGTACAAGCGCTTGTATGCCAGCAAGCGCATCAGCGCTGTCATTCGCAAGCCAGGAAAGACTGGGGAAATCAGAACATAAGCCTACAAATTGTTGGTCTTCTTCAGACCAAAGAATACTAAAGATGTGGTCACTGTGATTTATCATCATTTCTATGCCAGCAGAGTTTGATAACCAAAGGGAAAACGTATGGCAGATAATAGCAGAGCAGCAGAAATTCGCTCTGGGATCGAAGCCTTCTTAAAAGAGCGCTTCGATACCAAGGCGGAAAAGCTAGCTCCCGATGACCCGAAATACCAAGCACTAGTCGAGCAGTTTCAGTTAGGTACCTGGATCAACGATGCCGCCCGCCGCGTTAGCCAGCTACAAGTGGTTACCCACTCCCTCAAGCCTATCCACCCCGATGCCAAAGGCTCCAACCTTTACGCCCCGCCTGAATCGCTAAACAACCATCATCTTGTCGGTAGTCATGTACTACCCACTGATTTTGCGGGCGATGTGGTGGGCAACGCCGCAGCCTTGGATGTGTATAAGTTCTTGAAGCTGCACTTCGAGGAAAAATCGCTGCTTGAGCGTGCGCTAGAAAATGATAGCGAGTTTGCCAAAGCGTTAAGCGATAACCCCGAACAAGCCCAGGCGTGGATCAATGCCTTCGCGGCGATTACCGAACCGCGCGGCGACCACTCCTCCCATACCCGAGGCAAACAGCTCTACTGGCTGGTGGGTGATGAGGCCTTGGAAAATGGAGACTTCCATCTGCTAGCCCCGCTCTATGCGACCTCGCTGGCCCACCGCGTTTTTCAAACTATTAACCATGATCGCTTTAGCGAAGAGGCTAAAGAAGCACGAAAAGCTAAGCGGGAAGGTAAACACGCCGAGCAACTCGTGCACAGCTACCCCAACCTAGCCGTACAGAAAATGGGAGGCACTAAGCCACAAAATATCTCGCAACTGAATAGCGAGCGGGGCGGCAACAACTATTTGCTAGCCTCAATGCCACCTAGTTGGAATGTGCGAGATGTCCGCCCGCCGATGAAGGTGGATTCAGTATTTAAAACGTTTGGTGTTTTCTATTACACCGGCGGCGTAAAAGGATTGGTTAAAGACCTAAAGCATTTCCTTGAGACCAACCCCTCCACCGATATGCACACCCGCGATTTACGCGATGACTTCACCGCCATGCTGATGGACGAGCTGGCGCTGTTTGCCATGCAAATGCATAGCCTGCCAGCGGGTTGGAGCGACGATGAAAAATGCGAACTGGTCGCCGAAGAAGCCTTCTGGCTAGACCCTGGCCGAGCCGAGGAAGATGCCGCTTTTCGTGAAGCGCGAAACAGCGTGGAATGGACAGACGAGATTCGCCACCGCTTTGCTAACTGGCTTAATGCCGCGTTAGGCGAAAAGCTCCCATTTGGCGATGTGGAGTTTCGTCACTGGCAGAAAACGCTGGAGAAAGATACGACTCATCAAAGCATGTTGGATCGTGACCGCCGCTGGATGGAGAGCCTAATGGAAGACTTAGCCAACCTGCCAGGAGGTGATGACGATGAGTGAAGTGAAAAACCTCCTGATTCTGCCGCGCCTGCGGGTGCAAAACGCCAATGCAATTTCCAGCCCAATGACCTGGGGCTTTCCTGCCATGAGCGCTTTTGTGGGTTTGATGCACGCCCTTGAGCGCAAGCTCTATGCAGCAGGTATCAACGTTTCGCTCGGTAACGTCGGCGTTATTTGCCACGACTTTGACGCCCAAGCCACTGAAGGTGGCTACATTCGGGGCTTTCATTTGACCCGTAATCCAGTGGATAAAACCGGCGGCACGGCAGCGATTGTAGAAGAAGGGCGCATCCATCTGGATATCACGCTGATCTTCACGATTGATTCAGCCGCGTCAGAAAGTGAGCACGAGTACATCGCCGAAAAAATCGGCGAGATCGTTTCAGGAATGCGTGTTGCCGGTGGCAGCGTGATCCCTAATCGCAGCGTGCCAAGCCACAAACAACGCCCGCAATGGGTCGCGCTTGATGACAATGAAGAAAAGCGGCAAAAACAGTTTGCGAAGCTTAAGCGCCGCTGGTTGCCGGGCTTTGCGCTCACCCTGCGCGATGACTACCTCACCGAACACCACCAAACGCTGCAACAGCAAAACCCAGAGGCCAGTTTGCTGGATGCGTGGCTGGACCTTTCACGGCTCAACCACTATTGCGTCCTTGAAAATGAAGGCCAGTCCAACGAAAAGCCCGTTTGGCAGGTGCAGCGCCCCTATCGCGGCTGGCTGGTGCCTATCCCCGTGGGTTACGGCGCTATTTCTGACCTTTTCCCGCCCGGAGAAGTGGCCAATGCCCGTGATGCCCAAACCCAGTTTCGCTTTGTTGAAAGCGTCTACTCCATTGGCGAATGGGTCAGCCCGCACCGCATGAAGCAACCTGAAGACCTGCTTTGGTACGTTGATAACGACGAAGAAGCGGGGCTCTATCGACTCAACAACGATTACCACCTTCGCGCCTCAGCACAGTAAACAAGGAGCTTAATCATGGCTAAAAACGACACCCTTAAAACCGCGTCCGTCCTCGCCTTTGAGCGCAAGCTCGACCCCTCCGATGCCCTGCTTTATGCCAGCAGCTGGGAAAAGCGCCAAGATAATCAGCAGTGGCAGCCGGTAGAAGTGCGCGAAAAATCGGTGCGCGGCACCATCTCCAATCGCCTGAAAGCCAAAGACCAAGACCCCGCTAAGCTAGACGCGCAGATTGAAAACCCTAACCTGCAAACTGTCGATGTCGCCACGCTGCCCCATCATGCAGACACTTTAGTTACTCGTTTTACGCTGCGCGTATTGGCCGGTGCTGGAACGCCCTCAGCCTGTAATAATGCGGAGTACCAAGCCAAGTTGGAACAAGCAGTCGCCGAATATAAGCAAGCCCAAGGCTTCGGCGAGCTGGCCCATCGCTATGCCAATAACCTCGCGAACGGTCGCTTTCTATGGCGTAACCGCATGGGCGCCGAGCAAGTCGAGGTCAGTGTTCGTCAATTGGCCCAGGGCAAAACCACCAAAGAGTGGACGTTTGATGCACTGTCGCTTTCGTTGCGGGCTTTCGAGGACACCGCCGAGCTTAAAGAGCTCGCCGAAGTTATCGCCTCTGCGTTGGCGGGTGAACAGCACTTACTGCTAGAAGTAGTGGCCTATGTGCGCGTGGGCAGTGGCCAGGAAGTGTTCCCGTCTCAAGAGCTGATTCTTGAACGGGGCCGGGGCGACAAGAGCAAAACGCTTTATCACGTGAGCCAGATTGCCGGTATTCACTCGCAGAAACTGGGTAACGCCATTCGTACCATCGACACCTGGTACCCCAATGAGAACGATGAAGACCTTGGGCCTATTGCCGTAGAACCCTATGGCTCGGTGACTACCCAAGGCAAAGCGTACCGCCAGCCCAAGCAGAAAGCTGATTTCTATTCACTCCTGGATAACTGGATGATCAAAGACCAAGTGCCTTCTAAAGAGGATCAGCACTTTGTGATGGCAACGCTGATTCGCGGTGGCGTGTTCGGCGAAGCGGGGTAAGCCATGGATCACTATATCGACATTCGTTTAAGGCCCGACCCTGACTTTGCCCCGGCAATGTTAATGGGCGCGCTTTATAACAAGCTGCACCGGGCGCTGTTTGATTTACAGGCTGCGGACGTAGGCGTCAGCTTCCCTGGCCATAAGCACGGTGTTCGCGCTCGAACGCTGGGCGATCACCTTCGCCTGCACGGCACTCAGGCACGCTTGCAGCAGCTAAGGAGCGCGGAATGGCTAACCGGTATGCGCGATCACACCCAGGTGAGCGAGGTGCTTGCGGTACCTGCGGGTGCTCAACATATCAACGTGGCGCGTAAGCAGTTCAATACGGGCAGCCCAAGTCGTGCCAAGCGCTACGCCAAGCGGCATGACATTTCGGAAGAGGAAGCGCAGCAGATTTACGCCAAGTTGGCCGAACGGCGTATTGAGCTCCCTTTTGTGCAGATCAATAGCCGCTCCACCCAGCAGCGCTTTAGCCTGTTTATTGAACATGGAAAACCAGCCGCGTCTACCACGGAGGGCACGTTCAGCCATTACGGGCTAAGCCCCAACGCCACGGTGCCCTGGTTTTGACCCTTTTTTCTAGCATGAAAATAGGCCACTAATAATCAACCACTTAGCGGTATTGCTCAAAAAAGGGTGATACCGCTTTTTTCGGCTAAAGCTCTTTAACAATCAACACGTTAATTTTGATATGCTCTAGTTCGCTGCCGCCCAGGCAGCTCAGAAAACCCCTTGATTGATGGTGTCCCAGGTGTACGGGTTCGCTGCCGCCCAGGCAGCTCAGAAAAGAACGCCGCCAACGGGCTGCTAACGCTGAACGTTCGCTGCCGCCCAGGCAGCTCAGAAAATTCAAATGAGCGTGGAGCCGCCTCAAGGCTTGTTCGCTGCCGCCCAGGCAGCTCAGAAAGGCCATCGCATCGGTCAATGTCACCAAAAGGCGTTCGCTGCCGCCCAGGCAGCTCAGAAAACAGTGCGGACACTCTTTCGACGTCCAGCGGTGTTCGCTGCCGCCCAGGCAGCTCAGAAACTACCCATTTCTGTCTCACTTGCGTCCAACAGGTTCGCTGCCGCCCAGGCAGCTCAGAAATGATGGTGGGCGCCACCCATGCCCGCGATCACGTTCGCTGCCGCCCAGGCAGCTCAGAAATTGCAGCGGCCAATGGCTTCATAGTTGATTGGGTTCGCTGCCGCCCAGGCAGCTCAGAAAATGAAGGGTGGCGGGTAGAAAAAGGGGATAACGTTCGCTGCCGCCCAGGCAGCTCAGAAAATGTCTCAATGGCCTCCTTGGCTGCTCCCCAAGTTCGCTGCCGCCCAGGCAGCTCAGAAACAGAGCATTGCACTGTTGCGGCTCGGCGGGTTGTTCGCTGCCGCCCAGGCAGCTCAGAAAATGCCCATGGCGTTACCGTTGAAGCTAGCCACGTTCGCTGCCGCCCAGGCAGCTCAGAAAGTGAGCTAATGATAGCGGTGAACGACTTTAACGTTCGCTGCCGCCCAGGCAGCTCAGAAACGCCAGATCCTCGCCGAGCTGGTACCCGCACTGTTCGCTGCCGCCCAGGCAGCTCAGAAAGTTCGTGGGCTATTGCAAAACGTCAAGCCCGCGTTCGCTGCCGCCCAGGCAGCTCAGAAAGACAACCGCGCGGGGCTGATTGCCGCGATGATGTTCGCTGCCGCCCAGGCAGCTCAGAAAATTGAATCATTTCGTGCTGACACCGTTTTCCGGTTCGCTGCCGCCCAGGCAGCTCAGAAACAACAGCCCACGCAACCAAGCGGCTTTGTGCCGTTCGCTGCCGCCCAGGCAGCTCAGAAAGCCTGGGATACGCCGCTATCCATACCGAGCCCGTTCGCTGCCGCCCAGGCAGCTCAGAAAGTTAGCGTCGAGCGCATCGAGCAAGCTTTCGAGTTCGCTGCCGCCCAGGCAGCTCAGAAATACGGCAATGCGTTTGGCGAACAGGCCAAAGGGTTCGCTGCCGCCCAGGCAGCTCAGAAAATGAAGGGTGGCGGGTAGAAAAAGGGGATAACGTTCGCTGCCGCCCAGGCAGCTCAGAAACTCGGGTCGCTTAAATCCATGTATTCTGCTGAGTTCGCTGCCGCCCAGGCAGCTCAGAAAAGATCGTTCCCCTTGGCGTCCGCGAAGCCGCCGTTCGCTGCCGCCCAGGCAGCTCAGAAAAGTCTTCATACTGAGCGTCTGTCACACCGTTGGTTCGCTGCCGCCCAGGCAGCTCAGAAATACAAAAACCGCCCAGGCGGGCCGGATTGCCGTTCGCTGCCGCCCAGGCAGCTCAGAAACTGAGAGTGCTGGCAACAGGGCGGCGCGGCGCGTTCGCTGCCGCCCAGGCAGCTCAGAAAAATTGGGCGTATCAGGTGCGCGACGTTGCCGCGTTCGCTGCCGCCCAGGCAGCTCAGAAAATTCAAGCCGAGTGCGAAAAAACAAGGGGATGGTTCGCTGCCGCCCAGGCAGCTCAGAAAAGATTAAACAGCCCCCCTCAGACAGCGCCAACGTTCGCTGCCGCCCAGGCAGCTCAGAAATGATAGCGCAACTCGCCATTGGCGTCGATATAAGTTCGCTGCCGCCCAGGCAGCTCAGAAACTTGTCACCGCACAACGTCACATCGTTGAGCCGTTCGCTGCCGCCCAGGCAGCTCAGAAACGAAACTTTTCCACCGATAAATTTAACCTCAAGTTCGCTGCCGCCCAGGCAGCTCAGAAAGTAACGGTGCGTAGCAGGGTTAAGCTATTGAAGTTCGCTGCCGCCCAGGCAGCTCAGAAATCAGATAATACGCACTCAACTTGTGTCACTCCGTTCGCTGCCGCCCAGGCAGCTCAGAAAGACAACGCAAAAGAGCAAATCTACAACCGCCTGTTCGCTGCCGCCCAGGCAGCTCAGAAATAGAGCCAGTAGGCGAATGGATGGATACAAGAGTTCGCTGCCGCCCAGGCAGCTCAGAAACGGTCAAGCTGTGGACAATCGAGCGCATCAAAGTTCGCTGCCGCCCAGGCAGCTCAGAAATATCAAGACGCTTGCGCCGGTGCGCGCAATCAGTTCGCTGCCGCCCAGGCAGCTCAGAAAACTTGGGCGAGGCCAGCATCGCGGGCTTGCTCGTTCGCTGCCGCCCAGGCAGCTCAGAAAAATGCGCAAGGTAGTGCCAGCCAATCGAAAGTGTTCGCTGCCGCCCAGGCAGCTCAGAAACATTATATTAGGCCCGAGCACGACATGCCCCAGTTCGCTGCCGCCCAGGCAGCTCAGAAAGTCAGCATCCTGGCCGAAGAAATCGCCGAAGGGTTCGCTGCCGCCCAGGCAGCTCAGAAATTCGGTGACGTGGGGGGTGGTGGCTATAACTTGTTCGCTGCCGCCCAGGCAGCTCAGAAAAAGAGGGCTACAAGCGAAGGGGCGCGCAAAAGGTTCGCTGCCGCCCAGGCAGCTCAGAAATTAGCGGATGGCCTGCTACGCTGCGGGCCTTGGTTCGCTGCCGCCCAGGCAGCTCAGAAACAGCGCGTCGCGGCGCTTCATCCGATGGTGGCGTTCGCTGCCGCCCAGGCAGCTCAGAAAATAATACGCTATCAACTTGTGTCACTCCGGCGGTTCGCTGCCGCCCAGGCAGCTCAGAAAAGCGCGATAGCCGCTTCAAGATCAGCGGTTTCGTTCGCTGCCGCCCAGGCAGCTCAGAAAAAGTCAACACTGCCAGCCGCGTGAATAACCTCGTTCGCTGCCGCCCAGGCAGCTCAGAAAAGGCGGCGTTAAACAGCGAACAGCAAGCGCAAGTTCGCTGCCGCCCAGGCAGCTCAGAAACGCAGGATTTGAGTTAATAGACAATACAAACGGTTCGCTGCCGCCCAGGCAGCTCAGAAACAATCACAAGGCTGGATTGTCAGTGACACGGCGTTCGCTGCCGCCCAGGCAGCTCAGAAATGTTGGCGCGGTCATTGAGTGCAGCCAAAAAACTTCGGGATCGCACCTTCAGCGTGTAAGTATTATATATTTCAAATGCTTATAGATTTATGCACTTTGCACTTCTTGCATGGTTTTCACCCAGTAGCGCATCCGCCACATCGGGAAACAATTCCGAGTCGATTTTCATGCAGAGGATTGCTCGATACCCAATCGATATTTGCCGTAAGCAATCTGCCGATTAAATGGGCCTTTCACCTTGACCATCACTCTCGCCGGAATTTGTGTACGGCCCGCCTGATAAGCCTTTTCTGCACTGGCTGGCTCCCACTGCACCCCAAGGCGATTCAATGCCTCTTTGGCAGCCTGGTCAAAGCCACCGGGCGCCGCAATCATTGGTTTGCCCGTAATACGGTTTTGGCGCGCTTTGGCATATAGCCCCTTACCAATACGAACTAATCGCCCCTGCGCTTCTAATTGCCGAAGCACACGGCCAACTTGGTCATAACCACCCAGTGCAGCGAAATCATCACGTAGAAAAACCATTCGCCGACTTTTGCGAATTTTGTCACGAATGCGTGACTCAAGCGTTTGAGTGGTCATGTAACACCTCCAGCAGCTTGATTACGACAGAACTTTACTCTATACCTTCAGACTTTAAAAAACAAAAAACACGACATCAAAAAAAATATAGATATTGTTTTTAACTATAAAAATCAAATAATTATTGCTTAAATAAAAAAATAACAGTGCCGCACACTTTCTGCAGAATACTTCTTACTTGTGAGCCGAAAAGCAAGCACGGTGCTGCGCTTAATGTTTGAATTCAGGGATAAAGGAGCCCGCGAAAATCCGCATGGCGTTGAGCCACAAAGGTAAGAGCGGCGGCATCTTCCTCCCAATTAAACTCCCGATCCCCGCACCCGCGGGGCTGAACCGATCACGCTAGCAGTTGCCGTGCCCGCCAAGGCGCGATCCCATGAAATGCTGCGCCCGTTAACGTTTCGCCTAACCCTCGCCGTCCTCGTTATCTTCGGGTGAGGGTTCGAAGGCGCGTTTGTCATCAGGTAGGCGGACGTAGTCGCTCAGCGTGAGCTTGCCGAGCTGCTTTAGCCGTTGTTCGTTGGCGTCGATAATAGCCACAACCTTGCCAATGCTGACCGCGTCATCCTCGCGATAGGCGTCGACTTCTACGCGGATGACGTGCTGTTGGTAGCGCGCGGAGAGGATGTCCCCTGGGCCTGTTTGGGCATGCGGGGCGTTATCGTGTGAAAAGACGGCCGTGACGCTTTGCTCACCGGGGGGCGTCCCGTTCAATGTGTTGATGCATCGTGTGTCTCCTTGCTTACATGCGGGACCCTAAAGGGTAGTGCGGCGGCTTAACGCCTTCCAGCGCGTTGGGCAAGCATTGAGCCGATGGAGGAAATCGCTGATTGCGTCGCCATCGAGCTCAGGATCAAACCCGCCGAGCTTCTCTAGCCAGCTCCGGTGAATAACGATGTAGGGCGGGTGCGCCTGGGCAGAGGCTAAAAAGCGATGCAGTAACTGCGTAGGAAGCGCAGGCAGCGGTAGCCCAACGAGCATGGCATCGATAACGTAAGCGTCTAGCTTTGCGGTTAAGCCCGCCCATGCATCAGGCGCTAACGGCGTTGCCTGCAGCGCGATAATCACCCATTCGGTTTTTAACTTCGCAATGGCGAGGTTAAAGCGTGCCCCCAGCAAAAGCGTCGGCGTTACCAAAAACTGGGCGTGGTAATGATGTTGGAGGCGCTTTGAGCGCGGGTCTGGTTGTAACGTGGTAATCACGATGGGGGCGTTGGCTATTTCATTGTGGGGCGAGCGTATATTCGCCAAGTGGCGTGGTAGCTGGGCACCGGTCACTAGTGCATCGAGGATAAAGCAAGCAGGCCCCATTAGCCGGTCCTCTTAAAGGCATTCCGCCTCTATGTATGTTTTCAGCCATGATCGCTTTCATGGCGAAAAATGAATCCATCACTTTATTTGTAATAAAGTGTAGTGCTTGGTTCGCTTTTGTATCAATCGTTTTTTCGTAGGAAATTACGCAGCGTTAGCATTAGTTGCGCTTATTTGGTGCAGGTGTCTTAGTTGATGCTTTATTTTGGTGCAATTTAAGTTTATGCGCGCCGGTTGATGTGGATTTATCACCACGCTGCAACATAAGAGCGCATGGAGTTGTGGCATTAAAGCAAACAAAAACAGATGGTTGCGTTTTAATTTTCTTTTGTGGTGCAAGGTTGGCATATTCCCTGCATTGTTATTAACAGCGGCTAATGACGTAGGCAGGCGCTGCCTTGACGTGCTAAAACAGTAGCCGATTTAACTTTTGCGCCACGTCATTGCCGCGGCAATTCGGGCGCGCAGAAACGCAAATTACGTTCACACCGGAGGACACCATGTCAGCCAAGACGCTCGCATTGATCGAAGAACACGACATTAAATGGATCGACTTACGCTTTACCGATACCCGCGGTAAAGAGCAGCACGTCACTATTCCGGCGCGCGATGTCGATGAAGAGTTTTTTGAAAACGGCCAGATGTTTGATGGTTCTTCCATCAACGGTTGGAAGGGTATCAACGAGTCTGACATGATCCTGCGCCCGGAAGACGGCAGCGCTTATCTCGACCCTTTCACCGAAGACGCCACGCTGGTGCTTCGCTGCGATATCATCGAGCCGGCCACCATGCAGGGCTACGATCGCGATCCGCGCTCCATTGCTAAGCGCGCAGAAGCGTATCTGCAGTCGACAGGCTTGGGCGATACCGCTTTCTTCGGCCCGGAGCCTGAGTTCTTCATCTTTGACGAGGTGCACTGGAAGTCGGATATCGAAGGCTCCATGTACAAAATTTCCTCGGAAGAGGGCGCTTGGTCGACCGACCGTCAGGTCGAGGGCGGCAACTTGGGTCACCGCCCGCGCGTGAAAGGCGGCTACTTCCCGGTACCGCCGGTCGATAGCTTCCACGATATGCGTGGCGCGATGTGTAACACCCTGGAAGCGATTGGTCAGCCCGTTGAGGTTCACCACCACGAAGTGGCGAACGCCGGGCAGAACGAAATCGGCGTCAAGTTCAACACGCTGGTGAAAAAGGCCGACGAAGTTCAGGAAATGAAGTATGTGATCCACAACGTGGCGCATGCTTACGGCAAAACCGCGACCTTCATGCCGAAGCCGATTGTGGGTGATAACGGTTCGGGCATGCACGTTCACCAGTCGTTCTGGAAAGATGGCCAAAACCAGTTCGCTGGTGATGAGTACGCCGGTCTGTCTGAGATGGCGCTTTATTACATCGGCGGCATCATCAAGCATGCGCGCGCGTTGAACGCGTTCACTAACGCCTCGACCAACTCTTACAAGCGCCTGGTACCGGGCTTTGAAGCGCCGGTTATGCTTGCTTATAGTGCGCGTAACCGTTCGGCGTCGATTCGTATCCCGTATACCGCCAGCCCGAAGGGCAAGCGTGTAGAGCTGCGCTTCCCTGATCCGACCGCTAACCCGTACCTGTGCTTTTCGGCGATGCTGATGGCGGGTATCGACGGCATCAAGAACAAGATCCACCCGGGCGATGCGATGGATAAAAACCTCTACGACCTACCGCCGGAAGAGGGCAAATCCGTACCGACCGTGGCCCACAGCCTGGATCAGGCGCTTGAAGCGCTCGACGCTGACCGCGCCTTCTTGACCGAAGGCGGCGTGTTCTCCGACGAAATGATCGATGCCTACATCGAGCTTAAGATGGAAGACGTGGACCGCCTGCGCATGGCCACGCACCCGCTTGAGTTCGATATGTACTACAGCTGCTAAGTGCGAGTTGTTAAGTACTCGCTGCTAAGCACGGCTGTTAAAATTTCTCACCCACGGTGAGATGATCAGAAACCCCGCTTTGGCGGGGTTTCTGCATTTCACGCGCCTGCTTAAGGGAAAACGCCATGCAACACACACGAGCGATAAAAACGGTGGTCCTTCTGTCTGGCGTGCTACTGGCAGCTCCGCTGTTGGCGCAGGCTGTCTACCGCGTGGTGGATGAGCAAGGGCGAGTGACCTTTACCGATAACCCTGCTAGCGGCGGGGACGAGGTGGAGGTGGCGCCGCTGCCGAACGTGTCCTCCTCGCGCACGGCAGCGCCAAAAGCATCGGCCGAGACGCCCAAGCGTAGCGCCCCTGGACGGCCGTTTATGCCCTACGACCGCTTTATGATCGAAAAACCCCGTGATAACGCACGCTTGTCCCGCTCGACCACTGCGGTTGAGCTTTTGGTGAGCCCGCGGCTGCGTGATGATCACCAGGTGCGCCTGCGCGTTAACGGTGAGATAAGCCAGTCGGCGCTGCACAGCGAGGCGTTCTGGTTGGCAAATTTACCGGCGGGCACTCATCGGTTGCAGGCAGAGCTACTCGATAGCCAAGGGCGCGTGCGCCACCAAACGCCGCCGGTACATCTCACGATTGAACCCTGATGCACACTATTGGTGCATTGTGAGCCGGTTGGCGAGAGGGCGATGCGCTGTTAGCACGCAGAGACATCGACGTCGTGCGCGCCAAGCGTGCAGCCTGGGCGCGCTTTTTCATTCCTATCGCGATAGCTGGCGTACTTCTTGCAGTTATTTTGTCGATGCGTTGATGACGCACTTTCTTTCGAAGGACCAGGACACTTCATGTATAAGCGTTTACTCGAACATCTCACCACGGCAGTGCTGTTATTGGATGGCAAGCTCACCGTGCGTTGGATGAACCCGGCGGCGGAAGCGCTTTTGGCCGTGAGCATGAGTCGCGTGAAAGGCGCAAGCCTCGATGCGCTGCTGGGCAGCGGCGCGAGTGGTGGTGCAGGCGTCGGTGACAGCATTGATAGCGTGCTCGCCAAAGCCCGTGATGCGTTCCACCCCTATACCAAGCGTGAGGCGCGTATTGTGCCGTTTAATGGTGAGCCGCTAACGGTGGATTACACCGTAACCCCGCTCTCCGCCGATGAGCTACTGTTAGAGGTGGAACCGCGCGACCGGCTGATGCAGATTTCCCGCGAGGAAGCGCTCACGACGCGCCAAGAGACCATCAAAGTGCTCGCCCGCGGGCTCGCGCATGAAGTGAAAAACCCGCTGGGTGGGATTCGCGGCGCCGCACAGCTTCTGGAGCGCGACCTGGATGAGCCCGCCCTTAAGGAGTTTACTCGCATCATCGTCGAAGAGGTCGACCGGCTCAAAGACCTGGTTGACTCGATGCTGGGCCCCAACCACATCGTCAGGCACGAGCCGCTGAATATCCATAAAGTGCTGGAGCGGGTTCGTTCGTTGCTTATCGCCGAGCACCCGCAGGTGGAGATTATCCGCGACTACGACCCGAGCTTGCCGGATCTTTACGGCGATGAAGCGCAGATGATTCAGGCGGTGTTGAACGTGGCGCGTAACGCCGTACAGGCGATGACGGATGCCGACACGCACGCACCGGCGTTAATGCTGCGCACTCGCGCAAAGCGCCAGTTCACCCTGGGGGCAGAGCGCCACCGGCTGGTGAGCGAGGTCAGTATTATCGATAACGGCCCGGGTATTCCTGAATCGCTCCAGGAGACGCTGTTTTATCCCATGGTCTCTGGGCGCGCTGAGGGCAGCGGGCTAGGGCTTTCGATTGCGCAGTCGATTTTGCATCAGCACCAGGGCTTGATCGAGTGCGAATCGTACCCCGGCCACACCGAATTTCGTTTATTGATCCCCTTGTTTGTCGATGCATCGGAGACGCGCGATGACTGAGTCAAGCCGTAACGACGTTGCCCGCGTGGTGATTGTCGATGATGACCGTGCCATTCGCTGGGTGTTAGAGCGCGCCCTGGCGCAACCGGATTTGGATGTCGAGTGCATCGAGCGCGCTGACACCTCGCTGGAACGTTTGATTGATGACCCGCCCGATGTGCTGGTGACCGATATCCGCATGCCGGGGATCGACGGGTTGGATTTGATGGCACGTCTCCGTGAGGCGCACCCGGATCTGCCGGTCATCGTAATGACCGCGCACTCGGATCTGGATAGCGCCGTGGCCTCCTATCAAGGCGGTGCCTTTGAGTACCTGCCTAAACCGTTCGATGTGGATGAAGCGCTGGCGCTGGTGCGCCGGGCGGTGGCGCACGCGCGTGAACGCCAGCGGCCCATCACTGCCCCGGAAGGGATCAATGCTGAAATCATCGGTGAAGCCCCAGCGATGCAGGAGGTGTTTCGCGCCATCGGGCGGTTGTCGCATTCGCATATTACGGTGCTGATCAACGGCGAATCGGGCACGGGCAAAGAGCGCGTGGCGCAAGCGCTGCACCAGCACAGCCCGCGCGCAGGCAAGGCGTTTATCGCGCTTAATATGGCGGCCATCCCACGGGACTTGATCGAATCCGAGCTGTTTGGCCATGAGAAGGGCGCCTTTACCGGCGCGAACGCGCAGCGTCAGGGACGCTTTGAGCAGTCTAACGGTGGCACACTGTTTCTGGACGAGATCGGCGATATGCCCGCCGAAGCGCAAACACGCTTGCTACGGGTGCTGGCCGATGGCGAGTTTTATCGCGTGGGGGGACATACGCCGGTCAAGGTGGATGTGCGCATTATTGCCGCGACGCACCAAAACCTAGAGTCGCTGGTGGAAGACGGAGGCTTTCGTGAAGACCTGTTTCACCGCTTGAACGTGATTCGCATTCACCTGCCGCGGCTTTCCGAGCGGCGCGAGGATATTTCACGGTTGTCCCGCCACTTTCTTGCAGAAGCGGCCAAGGAACTCTCCACCGAGACGAAAGTGCTCACGCCTGAGGCCGAAGCGCACTTAACGCGGTTGCCGTGGCCGGGCAACGTGCGGCAGCTGGAAAATATCTGCCGCTGGCTAACGGTCATGGCCTCGGGGCGTGAAATTCTGGTGGAAGATCTGCCCCCCGAGCTTCTCGCCGTGAGCCCCGCCGAGGGCTCGGCATTCGCCGATTGGCGCAGCGCCTTTCGCGAATGGGCTGATCATGCCTTGGCGGAAGGCCACACCCACTTACTCGAAGAGGCAGTACCGGATTTTGAACGTATTCTGATCGAGACGGCGCTTAAGCACACCGGTGGACGCAAAGGCGAAGCGGCGGAGCTTCTGGGGTGGGGGCGCAATACGCTGACCCGCAAACTGAAAACGCTGCTGCCGGCGCTGGCCGACGATGCCTAGTTTTTTGCCGTCAGCACGCCAACATGACGTATATCATGACCCCATGGGGGAAAGCGCGTTAGCGTTAGGCTCTTCTCAACGCTCCGTCCGTTAATGACAAAAAAAGAGCCAACGTTATGCCAAGTCTAGTGTCAGCGCCCTCAGAACGTCGAAGCGAACCGAGTATGGCGACGCCGACCGAGGCATCCTGGGTGTTCAACACCGTAAGCGCCTTAAACGATACGCTGACGACCCGCCATCATAGCCGCGATTTCGTCTTTGCCCATGGCCATTTTTTGCGTAGCCGCGTGATGGCCGTCGGGTTTCTCTTTTTACTCCTTTCGCCGCCTTGGCTATTAATCGATGCGTTGATGCTGCCCCCAAGCGTGCAGCGCTACACCTTGGCCGGGCGCGTGGTGATGATGCTCGGCTTTGCCGCTGTGGTGTGGTGGGCATGGCGTAGCGAAGAGAGCATTCGCCGTGTCCGTTTTAGTGCCGGTGCTTTGATTGCGCTGCCTGCACTTTTTTACGCGCTGGTGCTGGCTGTTTTACCTAGCGGCACGAATCAAGCGCTGGTGGGCTACGGTTTTATCCCCTTTTTGCTCGTCGCCGCGTTAAGTGTGTTTCCGTTTACGCTGTTGGAGTCCTTGCTGGCGGGCCTTCTACTGCAGGCGCTGTTGGTGTTTGCTCAGCATGTTAACGGTAGCTGGATGACGCCGGCGGGGCTTGAAGCTCAGTGGCTATTAGCGACGCTGCTGATCGTGGCGTTAACCGCTAACCATTTTCAGCTCAGCCTGTTGCTGCGGCTATATCGTCAGGCAACCCACGATGCGTTGACGGGCCTGTTAAACCGCGGGGCGATGGAGCGGCGACTGGCCGAGATCGAACGAGAAGAAGCGCGGATCGGCAAACAGGTGCCCTATGCGCTGTTGATGCTGGATATCGACCACTTCAAGCGCGTTAATGACACCTATGGCCACTCGGTGGGCGATAAAGTGCTGCGTGAGTTTGCTCGTCTGATTGCGCTGCAGGTGCGCGCTGGGGATTTTGTCGCTCGCTATGGGGGTGAAGAGTTTGTGGTCGTGTTGCTGGGCGCGGACACCGAAAGCGCCACCGACGTGGCAGAGCGGATTCGCCAAGCGGTCGAAGGCGCCATGCTATTTGACCACGACGGTAACCCCGTGCCAGTCACCACCAGTGTCGGTGTTGCCTGCCCGGAAGAGCCGCTAGGCAGCGAGGCAACGCTGAAAATCGCGGATGACCGCCTTTACCATGCCAAAGAAGGCGGGCGTAATCGCGTGTGTAACGGATAACGGCTTATGGCGCGTCTTCAATGTCGTCTATGAAATCGTCCATGAGACCGTCTATAAAATAGAGCGCATCGGCAAGCGAGGCATCCGGCGGGTCGCACGCCAATGTGTTGGGCACGAGGGCCATGTGCGCCTCAACCCCCAGTGCCCTGAGTTGGTGCGGCACGCCATCGCCATACGCTACGTGTCCAACGCCCATCAACCCTACGGCCAGGACGTCTTCTCTTGTGGCATCGGCGAGGGCGCTTGCCATCGCCACATCCCATGTCAGTTGGGCATTGAGGAAACGCTCAAATGCCGCGTCGGCCGGTTCATCATCGCTTTCGCCCATTGGGTGGGCGTTAAACGTCTGTTTTAACCGGTTACGGTAATCAGCGCTGGGGTTTACTGGCGCGGGGATGTGGTGCCGGTTTTCGGCGGCCACCGCATCAAACCCGTCTGATGCCAGCTTTTGGCGTAGCGCCGGGCGGATATTGAGCGCCAACAGTGGGATTTGCTCCATGCGTGCGAAGTGCAAAATGGGCCAGTAAAGCTCGGCGTTAAATCCCCAGGCATTGTGCCAATCGCTTTCCGCGAGAAACGCTTCCTCGCTGAGTTTTCCCGCGACCCAGGCGTTCAACGCAGGCTGGGCGTCGCGCGGTAGCATCTCCAACCCAATCACCAACTTGTCGCGATGGGCCGCAAGGCCCGCCAGCGTATGCAGCTGCCAGCGGTGATGGGCCACTTGGTCATGTTGCTCACCAAGTAACACCACGTCTTGCCGCGCTGCCTGCGCTAACAGCGTGGGGGCTGAAACCGTCACGCCATTTTGCCACCAGCTGCCGGGTATGAGGGTTTCCGCCGCCGCCTCAGACGACGCGCAGTCGCTGGCTTGAGCGGTCGATAAAAGACTCAGCGCCAACAGCGCGGAAGCGGGCGTTAAGGCGCGGCTTAAGGGCATGGTATCGTCCTGGTTTAGCGGTCCTGGATATTAACTCGCCTCAAGCTTCTTGATTTCGGCAAGCAGGCTTTCCGCCTCTTCAGTCAGCGTGGCATTCGCGCGCATGTCGCCGTTGCGCGACGCTTCCATCGCTTGTTGCAGTTTGCGTTCATAATCTTGCTGCAGTTTCTTTTTGGGGTCGCGCTTAAATAAACCAAACATGGGGAGGCTCCTCTATTGTGTATATTATTTGTAGAGGTTTTGTCTTCCTTTGTCCAATGTTTGCGTCCCATTATAAGGCACTTAACCGCCTTTGATGCCGTTTTAGCGTCACGCTTTAGGCCGATGGATGCGTTAAACAGTCTCGTAGGAAATGCTCAAAATCGTTTAAAATGATAGGCAAGCTGACATGCAGGCGGTGATCATCATCGATCAGGCGTAAAGAAAGGTGCTGGCGCTGGGCAAAGTCGATGACCGGCCCCGGCGGGACGACGTAGTCTCGCCAGCCGTGAACGATATGCGTCGCACGGGCGTGCAGAGTGGGCGACGTTTCTGGATAGTCGGGCAGGCCAATGGCGGGCGCAATCAAAAAACACCCCCGAGTGGCATGCTGAGCGCTGACCATGGCACTTAGCCAGCCGCCGAGGCTTGAGCCAGCCATGACGCATTCAGCCGGGTTGTCACCGCGAGTGTTCAGCGTTTGGTTAAGGTGCTCAAGCCGGGTTTGAGGCTCGGGCATGTCGCGGTAATCCATCACCACCGGCTCGCAGTCTTCCAGTTTTTCCACAATGCCTTTAAGCGCCTGCATTTTTAGCGCGCCAGGGCCGCTTTCCAACCCGTGAGAGAGATATACCGTGATCATGACAAACCCCGCTTATAACAGTCATGAACCTACAGTAGCGTCTTCTCTCCCGGATTGCCAAGCGCCATCAACCTAGCAGCACAAGGCTTAACAACGCAAAAGCGTAGCCCATGGCGGCACCGGCCAACACATCGCTTACGTAGTGCAAGCCAAGCCCCACGCGCGAGATGGCAATCAGCAGCGCCAACGGAATCACCATGGGCAACAGCCACGGCGTGTGGGCCGCGACCAGCACGCTAAACATCACCGCGTGCATGGTGTGGCCACTGGGAAAACTGTAGCGGTCACGGGCGGGTTCACTGCACTGAATGCCATTGCGATAGGTAATAAACGGGCGCTCACGGCATAACCGTGTTTTCACTAAGCGATAAACGAAAACCGCGAGAAGCGCGGTGAGCGTGTATTGCGCCAAGCGCATACCGCCTTCGGGCAGCAAAAAAGGTTGGGCCACTATCAGCGCCACCCATACCGGCCAGTCACCAAGCCGACTAGCAGCTTGCAGCGTTAGCCGCCAGGGTCGATAGAGCGAGTAGCGCGTTACGCGTTGACAGAATTGCCATTCGAGCAAATCAAGACGATCGAATACGGCAAGGGGGTGAGGTCGCATGATAAGCCTCCTGGGCTTGATGAAGGTAGGTAAGCAGTTGCCGGGCAATACCTGTCCAGCTTTGTTCCAGCGCGCGAAGACGCGCTAAGCGGCCAAAACGGGCGTAATCGGCCGGGCGTTGGCACAGTAATACCGCCGCTTGGCGAAAGGCGTCATTATCACCGACGGTGAGGGTTAGGCCGTTGTGGCCATGGTGAATGAGCTCGGCGCTGGCAGCGTGTTGATACGCCACCACGGCTAAGCCGCTGGCCATGGCTTCTGTCACCACATTGCCCCAGGTTTCTGATAGCGAGGGAAACAGGAAAATGTCGGCGCTGGCGTAGTATTGGCTTAGCGCCTCGGGCGGAAGAAAGCCGGTAAAGTGGGCGTCGGGTAGCGCTTTTTGCAATTGGGTACGCGCCGGGCCATCGCCGACAATGACCTGAGCCATATCCGGGCATACGCTACGCATGGCGTGCAAGGTTTCCTGCAGCAGTGTTAGGTTTTTTTCCGCCGCGAGACGACCCACATAAAGCACCACCGGCTGGTGGTCGTTCACTCCCCACTGGCGGCGAAGATCGACGTCGCGAAGTTCGGGGGAAAATTTATCCCCATCAATGCCACGCGAAAGTACCTGGACATGATGAATGCCATCGCCGCGTAAGGCGTTTGTCTGTGCTTGGGTGGGCACCAGCGTCAGCGCGCAGTCGTTGTGAAAATAGCGCAGATAGCGCTTGGTGGCCGTGGCTAAAAAGCCCAAGCCGTAGCTGTGGCAGTAGTGATCAAAATTGGTATGCCAGCCAGCCACGATGGGAATATGTAACCGTAAAGCGGCTTGGCGCGCCGCCCAGCCCAGCGGCCCTTGCGTGGCTAAATACACCACATCGGGGCGTTGGGCGAGAAAGAAACGCCGCATCCGCGCCGGGGTGGTCAGGCCGATTTTTACGTCGCGATAGCCCGGTAGCGGCATGGATGGCGTGTGAAGTTCGGTATCAACCGACGCTGTTTGTCCGGCAGCGGCGTTTTGCGGTCTCGGGCGAACGAGATCAACCGTGACGCCCAGGCGTGCAAGCTCATGGCTCAGACGGCGAAGCGTATGCGCTACGCCGTTGATTTCCGGCGCCCAGGTTTCACTAACAATACACAGCCGCATCGCGACGCCACCCTTCGGTTTACGATGGGGTCAGTGTGGCGGGCGGCGATGACAGTGCCGCGACAGGTGCGTGAAGAAGTGATGACCATGGGCGCGGTTCAGATAATCGCGTGGCGCACTTTGGCGGATACCCATTCAGAAACCAGCACTGTGGCGAAAATCATGAGGAAAATCACGCTGACGTGATCCCACGCTAGGGTGTTGATGGAGGCGTTAAGCTGCAAGCCAATGCCACCCGCGCCGACCAGGCCCAAGACCGTCGATTCACGAATATTGATATCCCAGCGGTAAACGCTGATGCCGGCAAACGCGGGCATCACCTGCGGCAGTACGCCGTAGCTCATTACCTGCAGGCGGCTGGCACCGGTGGCGCTGATGGCTTCGACCGGTGTGGGGTGGATCTCCTCAATCGCCTCGTACAACAGCTTGCCGACAAAACCAATCGAGCGCAGGGCGATGGCAATAATCCCCGCCAGTACGCCGGGGCCGAGAATTGTCACCAATAACATGGCCCAAATCAGCGAGTTGATGGAACGTGATGAAACGATGATCACTAAAGCGGCGCTGCGCACAAGCGGGTGTGGCGACGTATTGCGGGCGGCGAGAAATGCCACCGGAAACGCTAGCATAATGCCCAATGCCGTGCCGAGCGTGGCGATGTTGAGGGTATCCCACATGGGCTTCCACAGCTGAGAAGCATAGCTCCACTCGGGCGGGGTCATGCGGCTGATCAGGTCGGCGCCTTGGCGCCCTGCGTCTTCCACAAACACCCACATGGTGTTATCGGAAATGAGTTTCCAGCAGAGCAGAAAAAGGCTCACGCCTGCTAGCCAGGCAAGGTACTGAAGCCACTGGGCGCGCGTGGTGCGCAGGCGCCACTGGGGTTGCCCATGTTGAGCGGTTGAAACTGGCATAAAAACTCCTAGCGTCGGCGGCTACTGCGTCCAGCGGCGGACATGACTTGAGCTGTATTCCGAGAGCAGCACAATGGCGATGATCATCAACAAAATGGCCGCCGAGGTGTCGTATTCGTAGCGGCTGATGGAAGTGTTGAGCGTGGCGCCGATGCCACCAGCACCGACGATGCCGATTACTGCCGATTCGCGGAAATTGATATCCAGCCGGTACATGGAAAGCCCAATCAAACGTGGCATGACCTGCGGCTGCACCGCATGGTTTAGCGTTTGCCACCACCCAGCGCCGGTCGCCCGAACCGCTTCGACCTGGCGCCAGTCCAAATCTTCGATATCTTCAGCGAGTAGCTTGGCCATAAAGCCAATCGTGGCGAACGCCAGGGTAATCATGCCCGCAAACGGTCCGAAGCCGAACATCACCACAAATAAAATGGCGATGATGACCTCTTGAAACGTCCGCGAGACGGCGATGATGCTGCGGCAGATAACGTAAATCGGTAAGGGGGCAATATTGCGTGCTGCGCCCAGCCCTACTGGCACCGCCAGCGCGATCCCCAGCACCGTAGAGGTGACCGTCATGGTCAAACTTTCCAAAAGCCCAGCGAGAATGTCGTCCCAACGGCTGACAAAATCCGGCTGCATAAAGGCAGATAAGAAGTTCATTCCGCGGCTTGCGCCTTCCGCCACCCGTGCCCAGTTCACCTCTACCGAGGCAAACGCTAAAACAAGATACACCGCAAGCGCTAACACAAGCCCCCAACGTAGCCCGGGGCTTGCGATCAGCGGCAGGCGGCGCCACGTTCCTTGCTGTGCTAAATGCTGGCGCTGTTTAGATGACATCGTGCTCACGACGCGCCTCCCGTTGCCATATGCGTTACCACATTCGATGCCTGGGTGCGTTTTGATGCCGGGCGCGTAGCGTTTTGCTCGTCTGATTCAAGCGGCTCAGGCGTGGTGTCCCATTCTTCTTCGCCATAAATGGTGGTTAAGATATCGGCGGTTAATTCGCTTGGCTGGCCGTCAAACACGATTTCACCGGCGCGTAAGCCGACGATGCGATCAGCAAACTGCTTTGCCAGCGCGACATCGTGAATATTGATGATGGCCCCTAGGTCGCGTTCAGCGCAGAGCTCACGGATCAGGCGCATGATCTGCCGCGAGGTTTTAGGGTCAAGGCTGGCTGTTGGCTCATCAACGAGAAGCAGCTTCGGACTTTGCAGCAGCGCCCGGGCGATACCCACCCGCTGGCGCTGCCCGCCGGAAAGCGCATCGGCGCGTTTATCAATGGCGTGCGCCAAGCCAACGCGTTCGAGCAAGCGAAAGGCTTCCGCCACCGCGGTCTGCGGATAGCGGCGTAAAAAGCTACGCCAGAACCCAACATAGCCAAGCCGCCCGGAGAGCACGTTTTCCATCACGCTGAGGCGGTCGACCAGTGCGTATTCCTGAAAGATCATCCCCATGGAACGCCGTGCTTGGCGTAGCTTATGCCCGGATAGCGAGGTCAGCTCCACATCGTCTAACCGAATGTTGCCTTCGGTGGGTTCTACCAGGCGGTTGACGCAGCGAATCAGGGTGCTTTTGCCCGCACCCGATGGGCCAATCAGGGCCATTACCTGGCCTTTGGGTAGGGTTACTTCAATCTCGTTAAGCGCGCGATCCCCGGTAGGGTAACGCTTACCGACGCCACTTAGGGTTAGCATGTTGTACCTCGTTACATAGCAAACCGGCCAGAAAGAAGCCCTTCTGGCCGATAAAATGCGTCAGTGACACTTAATCGCAGTCGTATGTCACGCCGTTGGCATCAGCGATAGTGCGGATCACGTTCCAATGCTTTTCATAGGTGATTGGAATAAATTGCGCTTCACCTGAATTGCTGAACTCTTCCTTCAGCGCGGTACCTTCCCAGTCGTAGCTAAAGAAGGCATCTTGAATCGTCTCCTGAAGCTCAGGGGTTAAGTTATGCGCCGTGCCGTAAGCGGTGGTGGGGAACGTTTCTGAGGTGTAGATCGTGGTGTAATCGTCTTCGGCGATCACCTCGCGGGCAAGCATGCGGTTAAGCACCGAGTTAGCCACGGCAGCTGCTTCGTAGTCCTCGTTAACCACGCCTAAGATCGAGTTATCGTGCGAGCCGGAGTAAGCGGTGTCGAAGTTTTCGTCGGCTTCCATGCCGTACTCCGAGCGTAAAAGCGCCGAGGGCGCACGGAAGCCGGAGTTAGACGTCGGGGAGGTAAAGGCCAACTCACGTCCTTGGATGTCGTCTACCGAGCGGATACCGCTGCTGGGGTACGTAATGATCTCCATCTCGTAGCCGAAGCTTCCGTCTTCACTCGCCATGATGGTAAAAGGACGCATACCGCCACAGTTAACCGCCACCGGTACGCTACCGGTGTTAAAACCGGCGATGTGCAGGCGCCCGGCACGCAGTGCTTCTAACTGGGCAGCGTTGGATTGCACCGGGAAAAACTGCACGCGTTTACCGGTCGCTTCGCTTAAGTGGTCGAGGAAATCGGCCCATACATCGGCGTAAACGGCGGGGTCTTCTACCGGTGTGTAAGCAAAAATGAGCGTGTTCGGATCGACCTGCTGTGCGGTGTCGGCGGGAATATCGGCCACCATATCGCCGTCGGTATCGCTGTAGCGCGACGATAAATCAGCGTTGGCGGCAACGCTTGCGGTGGCAAACAGGCCAACGATAGCGCTATTCAACAGGGTGCGTTTTAACAGCATATCAACGTGCTCCAAAGCAGGTGGGCAAAGCGATTCACCATCAATACCTTGGCCTGCTTAGATGACACGGCGACGACAGTCCTGTGACGAATCGGTGAACGTGTGGTTACACGATGCCTTATGCCTTTCATAATACGTCTGTATCTTCACCTTTTTCGGCGCTGGGCAAACGCGGTTTGTCCCTCTACCCTGGGGCGTGCAAATGACCTATCAATGAGGGAAAAAATGACCAACACGGTACTGATCACCGGGGCGAACCGCGGCGTGGGCTTGGCATTAGCCGAGCGCTATCATCACGCTGGCTGGCGCGTTATTGGGGTGTGTCGACAGGGCTCGGATGCGCTGAAGGCGGTGGCTGAGCGCATGATTGAGGATATTGACGTGACGCAACCAGACGGCGTGACGCGTCTAGCGCAGGCGCTTGAAGGCGAAACGCTTGGCGTGCTGATCAATAACGCCGGTCTGTTGCGCGATGAGTCACTCGGTGAGATCGATTTCGACACCATCCGCGATCAGATGGAGATCAACGCCTACGCGCCGCTACGGGTGTGCGAGGCGCTGTTGCCAAACTTGGCGGAAGGCAGCAAGATCGCCAACGTTACCAGCCGCATGGGCTCGATTGCCGATAACGATTCGGGTGGACGCTACGGCTACCGTGCTTCAAAAGCCGCGCTTAACGCCTTTGGCAAATCGCTGGCGATGGATCTCAAACCCAAAGGCATTGCCGTGGCGCAGTTGCACCCCGGCTTTGTGCAAACGCGGATGGTGAATTTTGGCGGCAAGATCAGCCCTCAAGAAGCCGCTGCGGGTATCGCGGCGCGTATTGAGGCGCTTACCCTCGATACGACCGGCGGCTTCTGGCACAGCAACGGCGAGCCGCTGCCTTGGTAGCCTTCTCTCTCTTTTTTTACGGTGCGAGCGGCGCGAGCTGACAAACCTGCTCACGCCGATGCTGCTGACGCCCCATTAAGGTTTGCCGCCAAGCGTGAAGCTCTGCCTTGGCGGCATCGTGTAGTGGGTGTTCATGTTCAAAGGCGTCAAGCCAGGCAAGCTGTACGGTGCGGTCTTGAAAATCGCCCAGCAATTTTTGGCGCGGTTTTAAGCGTTTGAGGACGTCGCTGTGCTGCTCGGGCATTAGCTCGGCAAGATAGCGAATGCGTTTGACGCTTTTGCGCAGCTCGTGCAGTGCCTCACTGGGTGAGTCTGTGCTTAGTTCGGCTAGCTGCTCGTCGTGGTGCGCAATGCGCGCCTCCAATACCCGCGCGATCTGTTTGGGCTTGAGCGTATTGAGCGCGCGGGCGAAGGCTTTGCTCGCGATCAGCGTTTGCCAGCGCTGCATATCGTCTTGGTAGGCATCGCTTGCCAGCGTTTCACACAGCGCCTGGTGGCGTTGACGCGCGGCATCGCGCAGCCACTGGCGCAGCGGTGCGCCAAGATGCGGCAGGTCGGGGGTATCGCTGATATCTAACAAAAAAACATCCAAGTCGCGCAGCTCGCTCGTGGCTTGGGCATGTTTTTTAATACGCGTCAGCGCCTTTTTTAGCTTGGGCATTTTGATGATGGCGCGCACGGCTTCCGCCACGGCGCGGCTGCGGCGCAGGTTAACGCGGTACTGGTGCAGAAACTCAGCATCCTCGCCCACGATCACGCCAGGCTCCAGCTCACGCACCAGGCCGTAACGATGCTGCAGCATGGTTGGCAGGCGCTTGGGCAGTTTTTTGCTTTTTAACGTCTTTTTTAGCGTCGGCTGGGGCGGTATGTTGTGTTTGAAAAGCGCGTAGCTTGCATCAATGGGCGTTAGGCTATCGATGAGTTCGGCGCCTGTTTTTAGCTTTTCCACGTCTTCCCAACGATCAATCGGCAGTGCTAGGTGCAGCATGCCCAGCGTGGGAAGCTTGGCGGCGGCCTTGGGCGCTAACTGTTGCGCCAATTGCTTCAGTGCCGGGTTATGGCCGACAAGCGTAATGCGCTCGGCGCTGGGCTTTTCGTGAACGAGCCAGCGAATAATCGCGTTGGCGTCAAAGTTGTAAAGTGCAGGCTCGCTATGGGCGCGACTTTTTAGCGCCAACCCCGGCAGTGCATGGCTCAACTCGGCGAGGGTCTGCTGCGCGCGCACCGCGGGGCTTGCGTATACCGTGCCAGCAAAAACGCTGCGGTGTTGCAAACCGGCGGCGATGGCGGCCGCTTGCGTTTTACCGTGCGCGCTGAGTGGGCGCTCGTCGTCGGCAAGCGTCGGGTCTTCCCAGCTCGATTTGGCATGACGAAGCAGAAATAGGTGTTTCACAGCAGCACTCCTTGTTGCGTGATGGCATAGATTTCTCGGTGACCTCTATAGCGTAGTCGGCGTAAGCGAAGGTGAGTGGTAGGGTTTTGTTAAATTTAACCCATTAAGCCAGGATAACGCGGGGAGTCACTCCCCTGGTGATGGCGTACGCTGTCCTGTGGCGCTATTAAAAGGATGTAGCGCATCGCGGGTCACGTAGAACTGTAGGGTTTCGCCTTCGGCGACCGGGGGTTGCCCCGAGACGCGGATGACCGTGGGCTGGTCGCTATCGGCGAGGTTTACATACAGATGGCTTTCGGCCCCGGCGGCTTCAAACAGCGCAAGCGTTGAGTCGACGGTTAAGTGAGGCGCTGTGGGCGGCGTTAAGTGCATATCATCCGGGCGAATGCCGACGATGTCGGTGCCGTCGGGTAGGTTGTCCAGCAGGCCGTTGGCGCCCTGTGTGTGAAGGTAATCCACGGGCAGCATGTTCATGGCGGGGGAGCCGATAAACCCCGCGACAAACATGGTCGCGGGGCGGGCGTAGATCTCCATCGGCGTGCCCACCTGCTCGATCTGCCCGGCGTTCAGCACCACTAAACGGTCACCCAGGGTCATGGCTTCCAACTGGTCGTGGGTCACATACAGGCTGGTGGTTTTCAAACGCCGCTGGAGCTGCTTGATCTCCACGCGCATCTGCACGCGCAGTTTGGCGTCCAGGTTGGAAAGCGGCTCGTCGAATAAGAATGCCGCCGGGTCACGTACCAGGGCGCGGCCCATGGCCACCCGCTGGCGCTGGCCGCCGGAAAGCTTGCGCGGCTTGCGCTCCAGAAACTCTTCAATCTCGAGCATCTTGGCGGCGACGTGAACGCGCTGATCAATCTCGCCTTTTTTGAAACCGCGGTTTTTCAGGCCATAAGCGAGGTTGTTGTACACCGTCATATGCGGGTAGAGCGCGTAGTTCTGGAACACCATGGCGATATCCCGCTCGGCGGGTTCGAGCTTGTTCACGACCCGTTCGCCGATGTTGAGCGTGCCGTCGGTGATGGTTTCAAGCCCGGCCACCATGCGCAAAAGGGTCGATTTACCGCAGCCGGAAGGCCCCACGAGCACTACGAACTCGCCGTCTTCGATCTGCAGGTTAACGCCTTTGACCGCCTGAACATCGCCGGTATAGGTTTTCGTTATTCCCTCCAGGGTAATGCTGGCCATGTTATTTCTCCGTCTCGGTCAGGCCTTTCACAAACAGGCGTTGCATAAACAAAATCACTAATACCGGCGGCAGCGCGGCCATGACCACCGCGGCCATCACCAGGTGCCACTGGGGATTCTCTTCCGAGGTCATGCGCTGGATACCCATCACGATGGTGGTGTAGTCGGGGTCGGTGGTGATCAGCAGTGGCCACAAATACTGGTTCCAGCCGTAGATAAACATGATCACGAACAGGGCGGCGATATTAGTCACCGAAAGCGGCATCAGGATGTCCTTGAAGAACTTCATGGGCCCCGCGCCGTCGACCCGCGCGGCTTCGAGCATCTCTTCGGGAATGGTCATAAAGAACTGGCGAAACAAAAACGTCGCGGTGGCTGAGGCAATCAACGGGATTGACAGCCCGGCAAAGCTATTGAGCATGTTGAGGTTAGCGACCACCTGAAACGTGGGAATAATGCGGACTTCCACCGGCAGCATCAGCGTGACGAAAATCAGCCAGAAAAAGAATATTCGAAAACGAAAGCGGAAGTAGACGATGGCAAAGGCGGACAGCAGCGAAATAAACAGCTTGCCCACGGTGATCGCCATGGCCATCACAAAGCTGTTCCACAGCATCAGCGCGGCGGGGGGAGAATTAGACGACGACACACCGGATTGCCACATTTGGGTATAGTTTTCGATCCCATAGCTGCCGGGCAGCAACGGTAGGGTACCGCGCAGTAGCTCATAAGGTGCCTGGGTCGACGCCACAATGGCGATATACACGGGGAAAACCACCAGCGCCACGCCGATGATCAACACAGTATGGGCAAAGACATTGGCCCAGGGTCGGTTTTCAACCATCTTGTACTATCTCCAAAAGACTCTCTCCAGAAAGGACGGTCACTCAAGGCCGGGCAACGAGGACGTAGAAACGTGCTTATCAATAGTTAACGCGCCGCTCGATAAAGCGGAACTGGATCACGGTCAGCGCGACCACGATGACCATCAGAATCACCGACTGAGCGGCGGAAGAACCCAGGTTCAGCCCTATGAAGCCATCCGCATACACCTTATAAACCAAGATGTTGGTAGCCTGTGCCGGCCCGCCTTCGGTGGTGGCGTGGATAATCCCAAAGGTGTCGAACATGGCATAGACCACGTTAACGACCATCAAGAAAAAGGTGGTGGGCGTGAGCAGTGGGAAAATAATCGTCCAGAAGCGTTTGATGGGGCTGGCGCCGTCAATGGAGGCGGCTTCAATCAGTGATTGCGGAATGGACTGCATGCCTGCCAAAAAAAACAGAAAGTTGTAGGAGATCTGTTTCCAGGCGGCGGCTAAAATCACCAGCAGCATGGCATCGCTGCCTGAGTTGCGGTGGTTCCACTGGTAACCCACCATTTCCAGCATGTAAGGCACAATGCCGATGGAGGGGTTGAAGATAAACCACCACAATACGCCGGCAAGCGCTGGCGCAATGGCGTAAGGCCACACCAATAGAGTGGTATAGGTACTGCGGGAGCGAATCATACGATTGACGGTGCTCGCCAAGAGCAGGGCCACCGACATCGACAACAGCGTGGTGCCTACGGCGAATACCACGGTCACCGACAGCGAGTTTACATAGCTGCCGTCGCGAAATAGGCGGGCAAAATTTTCGAGCCCCACAAACGTCGAGCGCAGCCCAAAGGCGTCTTCGCGCAACAGCGATTGATACAGCGCCTGACCGGCTGGCCAGATAAAAAAGATCAGGGTGATGATCACCTGAGGCGCCAGCAGCGCGAAAGGCAGCCAGCGCCCTGGAAAGGTCATGCGTTTGGTTTGCATGGGCAACTCACATATAAGCGACAGCGCCGCCTACCCCAAAGGGCAGGCGGCGAAGTGAGTAGTTAGTTACTGATTAGCGGATTGGAAATCGCGCAACAGGTCATTGCCGCGTTCCACTGCATCGTCCGTCGCTTCCTGGCCTGATTTTTCACCGGTCATCACGGCTTCCATTTCTTCGGAGATGATGTCGCGGATCTGCACGAAGTTACCAAAGCGTAGGCCTTTGGAGTTTTCGGTTGGCTCGTTAAGCGTCATCTGCTCAAGCGAGATATCCGCACCGGGATTCTCTTCGTAGTAGCCCTGCTCTTTACTCAGATCCCAAGCGGCTTGAGTGATGGGCAAATAGCCGGTTTGCTGATGCCACTGCGCTTGTACCTCGGGCTGGGAGAGATACTCAAAGAATGCCGCAACGGCTGCGTACTCTTCTTCGCTATGCCCTTGCAGCGCCCACAGCGTAGCGCCACCGATAATCGAGTTCTGCGGTGCGCCTTCTACGTCGTCGTAGTAGGGCTGCATGCCTAAGCCGACGTCAAATTCTGAATTGGCGGCGACGTCCGCACGTGAAGCAGAAGAGCCAAAGAAAATCGCGCAGTCCTGGGAATAGAACATCGGTTCAGAGTCAGGGCCGGTGCCGGGGCCAGCCCAGCGGAAGATGTCTTCTTCCTGCCAGTCGTGGAGGTTATCCCAGTGGCGAGCAACCAGCTCGTTGTTGAAATTGAGCTCGGTTTCCATCCCGCCAAAGCCATTTTCCAGCGTGCCTAACGGCGAATTATGCATGGCGGAGAAGTTTTCCAGCATTACCCAGCTTGGCCAGGAGGTGGTAAAACCGCAGCTTGCCGCATCGGAATCAACCAGTTGGCGAGAGAACTCCACCACTTCTTCCCATGTCTTGGGGGGCTGTTCGGGGTCCAGGCCGGCTTCCTCGAACATGTCGCGGTTGTAGTACATGATCGGGGTGGAGGAGTTGAACGGGAACGACAGCATGTCGCCGTTGGTGTCGGTGTAGTAACCGACGACGGCGGGCAGAAAGTCATTGTTATCAAAAGCACGGCCGTGAGCTTCCATCAGCTCATGCACGGGATAAATGGCGCCTTCGGCGTTCATCATGGTGCCGGTGCCGACTTCAAAGACCTGCAGGATGTGCGGCTGCTCATTGGCACGGAAGGCAGCGATCGCACCGGTCATGGTTTCGGTATAGGTACCGCGGTAGCTGGGCGTGACCCGATAGTCATCCTGCGATTGGTTAAAATCGGCGGTGATGCCTTCGAGGATATTACCCAACTCGCCGCCCATGGCATGCCACCAGTCTACTTCGGTAGTGGCATGAGCAGAGAAACTGAGGCTGGCAGTCGCTACCCCAACGGCAAGCGCGTGCAGTGCAAAACGAGACATAAAAGCTCCTTGTGGGCCTGAAATGCATCAGGCAGAACCATGCGTTTGTTAAGGTTGTTGGATGCATAGACTGTAAAAAGTGTAGATGACGTTTAGGTGAACGCCAGATGAACTACCCATGACAACTTGCCGATGTAGGCGACCCGGGGGCGGGGTGATAGGCTGGCAAGCAAGATAGCCAATGACAGGAAGGGCATGATGAGCGACGCGGAGCGACTGTTAGCAAGGCTGGTGGCGTTTGATACCACCTCGAGCGAATCCAACCTGGCGCTGGTCCGCTATGTGGAAGACTATTTAGCTTCCCATGGTGTGGAAGCCGAGCGGGTGATGAGCCCGTGTGGCCATAAAGCCAATTTGATTGCCCGTATCGGCCCCGATGCGCTGGGTGGCGTCATGCTTTCCGGGCATACGGATGTGGTCCCGGTGGCGGGTCAGCCCTGGTCGAGCGACCCTTTCACCCTGCGCAATGGCGGCGATGGTCGGTTATACGGGCGCGGTACCTGCGACATGAAAGGTTTTCTGGCCTGCGCCCTGGCCAAAGTGCCCGAGTGGGTGAACGCGCCACTCAAGCAACCTGTTTATCTGGGGTTTTCCTACGATGAAGAAGTCGGCTGTGTGGGCGCGCCGGATCTGATTCGGCGATTCTACGAGCATTACTCGACCACCGCGCATGTGATTGTCGGCGAGCCGACCAGCATGCAGCCGGCCGTGGCGCAAAAGGGCGCGACGAACCTACGCACCACCGTCACCGGGCGCGAGGCCCACAGCAGCCAGGTCAACCAGGGCACCTCGGCAATTCATGTAGCAGCACGGCTGGTGACCTTCATCGAGGACACCATGGCGGCGTTGGTAGAAGAGGGCCGTGTCGATGAGGCCTTCAACGTGCCCCATACCAGCCTGCACGTCGGCAAAATCAAAGGCGGCACGGCGATCAATATCATGGCGCGGGAGTGCCAGTTTGAGTGGGAGATTCGCCACCTGCCGACCGATACGTTCGACGAGATATATACGCGTTTTGAAGCGTTTTGTGCCCAGCTAAGCGCTGAACTTAAGGCCAGAGGCAAGCACGTTGAGATCACGACCGAGGCGCTTAACGTGACAGTGCCGGGACTGGCGGATCGTGATAATGACCGAGTCCTACGCTTGGCGAAAGATCATTTGCCAGCAGGATGCTGTGACCACGCGGTGGCCTATGCGACCGAGGCCGGGCAGTTTCAGGGGCAGGGGTTGCAGACGATCATTCTGGGGCCAGGCTGTATTGCCCAGGCGCATCAACCGGATGAGTATATCGATAAAAACGAGCTTGAGGCGTGCGAGGCCTTTATGTCACGGATGGGCAAGGCGTTGGAACAGCCGTTTGACGCGCGGGAATCGTAGAGGTAAGTAAAGAGGTAAGCAGTAGACAAACAAAAACCCCACGCGCATAAGCGAGTGGGGCGTCTAGCGGTACAGCTTTAATGAAACGTCGAAGGGGAGCGTGCTACGACGATTGGTGCTCTTCATACAGTTCGGCTTTCGCATGGCGCATAACATCTTCACAGGCTTGCTGATGGGCCAGCTGCGTGAGCAACCGCTGAGTCAATTCAAACCCTTTTCCCAAGCAAGTATCCACTTCATCACGGCTAACAATCGGGGAAACGTCATAGTTGATTTTCAACGTTCTGCCGCCGCCTTCTAGCCGGTCGGCAATATCTCTTAGCCGCCACGCGATTCGCTCTTTCCAGCTTGATGATTCTTCTGCGGCTTCGTTTACGCTAAACGTGCACTGCCATTGCGGTTTGTAGACCTTCATGGGAGAACCTCTGCTATTTGTTTTGGAAAGAATGATCGATCGTGATGCGTACTCCGTGAGAAAAAACATGCTGCATTGATAGTGTACCGAAATTGGCACCTAAGCTAAACAAATCATACGAGACGCCAACGGGGAGGATCGATTAGCCTAGACGATTGTCGCCCCAGCGTTTGGGCACGACGGTAATTGGGGGGCGGTAATGCCGATTAAAATGCGCGATTTAGCACAAGAAAGCTTACTCCTGTTAGCGGCAGTGTCATTGCTGTGCTTAGGGGCTGCTGGGTTGACGTTGAATCTTTGGGAGCGCCATTACGCGCTGGTCGCCAATGTGCTCGTTCCTGATGCGGCGCTTAGCGCGATGCTCTTTGGCGCAGGGCTTTTGGCCTCAATGCAGGGGTGGCGCTGGGTGCGTTGTGGCGTCATGTCCATGCTCCTTTTGCTGCTGTTGTATACCTTAGTGCACAACGTGGTGGCCGGGGGGGTCACCTCATCGTGGATTACCCAAGGGCGGCGTATGGCATCGCTCTCGACCTTAGCCATGTTGCCCGCAGCGGTGAGTTTGCTCTTAGGGTTAACCACACGTTGGCACCAACGGCTATGGCGGCTTTCCGGTGTTTTGCTATGGATATTCGGCTTACTGGCATTGAGTGTTTTATCAAGCCTTTGGCTGCAAGCTGCATTGCGCGTGGATATGTTGGCGACGTCGTCACCGTTTGTCGTTGTCTTCTTCGCTTTTTTGCTGGGGATGGCAATGCTGCTCGCAAGCCAACGTGAAAGCGAAAAAGCGCTTAATCTTGGCTCACTGACAATGGCAGCGTGTGTGGGCGGCGTGGCGCTGAGCAGTTTGGCGTGGCTGGTGCTCAGCCAGCAACAGCATGCCAATACGCAGCAGCGAGCGAGCTATTTGCTGGACAATATTCAGCTCAACGTTGAGCAGGTAGTGGAAGCCAAATCGCGCTTAATGGAGCGAATGGCCGCGCGGCTGGAGGCTGCCGAAACGCAATTTGACCCAGTCGTCATGGCACAAGATGCACACAACTACCTGCGCGATACGCCCAGCATTGAAGTCATGACGTTATTGAGTGCCACCACCCAGCAACAAGAGTGGACGTTTGAGCGCTCGCCTGCGCAAACGCGCTGGCTGGAAGCGCAGTTAAGCCGTGATGCGATCAAGGCATGGTTGAATGTGCCGTTTGAGCAGCCGCAGCTGTTACTGCCGGATGCAAACCGCCCGGCCGCTGCGTTACTGCTGATCCATTTACCCGACCACAACCAACAATTGGTCACGGTATTCGACCTTGAGACCTTGCTGCAGAGCGAGCTGAGCTTGGAGCTGGGGCCTTTCCATGTCGGTGTTATCCGCCAAGATGAAAGCCTATTTTTTCTACCCTCGTCTGACATGGCAAACGACACCGACAGTGCCCTCTACTATCCGCTGGCGTCTCAAACGGTGGCGTTGCCGGGAGGCAACAATTTAGCGCTAGAGGCATACCCTGGGAGCCACCATAACTGGCAAGCGGCCACTTTTGTACCGATGGGGATCACCTTTGGCGGATTGACACTAAGTTGGCTATTGGCGTTCAGCCTTGGGGCGGTGAGCTTGACCTCAGCGCGCAGCCGGGAACTGGCCGAAGCACGCCAGATGCTTGAGGATCAACAGCGCACGCAACGTATGATTGCCCAAGATGCCCCGCTGGAGAGTATTTTGGAGACGATTTGTCAGATGTTGGAGCGGCAGCTGCCGGGGGCTATCTGCTCGGTCATGCTCGCTGACGCTGAGAAAACCCACTTGCACTTGGCCGCGGGCGCACGTTTACCGGCTTCTTATCGCAAGGCGATGACGTCCATTCATATCGGCATCGACTCTGGGGCGTGTGGCAGCGCCGCCTTTCTCCAAGAGCTTGTCGTTTGTGCCGATATTGCGAACGACGATCGCTGGCAAGGCTATCAAAATATCGCGTTGAAAAATGGCCTAAGCGCCTGCTGGTCGTCCCCGGTGCTTGGCAGCAATGGCCAGCTTTTGGGCACGTTTGCCATCTATTACTTAAGCGTTGCCGAACCGGATAAGACTCACCAAGTGCTCATCGAGAAAGCTGCCGGACTGGTGGCGTTGGTCGTCGAGCGGGCACAGGTGCGACGCTCGTTACAGGAGAGCGAGCAGCGCTACCGTTCGTTGGTCGTGCATAACCCCGATGCGGTGTTTTCACTCGATTTAGACGGGCGCTTTGTCAGTGCCAATGCGACCTGCGGCGCCATTACCGGCTATACCCCCGACGATATGCTGGGTCGCTCTTTTGTCGATTTTATTCAGCCCGATGATATCGAGCGGCTGATGCTTATCTTTAATGATGCCAAGCAAGGGCATATTGAACGTCACGAGTTAATGTTGCATGACCGCGACGGCCAAGCCCATGTGATTGCCATGATCAATACGCCGATCATCGTCAATGGTGAGATCGAGGGGATTTATGGTATTGGCCAAGACGTGACGGCGAGTCGACGTCAGCAAACGCGGCTACGCACGCTAGAACGAAGTGTGGAGGCAAGCGTCAACGGTATTGTCATTGCCGATGCCATGCAGCCAGACCAGCCGATTATTTATGCCAACAGTGCTTTCAGCCACATGACCGGCTACACCCAAGACGAGATTATTGGCCGTAACTGCCGGTTTCTACAGGGAGAAGAAAGCGACCCCAAGGTTGTATCGCGTATCCAAACACACGTAAAAGCCCAACGCGATATTCACGTCACGCTGTGTAATTACCGTAAAGATGGCACGCTTTTCTGGAACGATTTGTACATTGCGCCGGTGCGCGATGATGCGGGGCACGTTACCCACTTTGTCGGGGTGCAGCATGATATTACCGAGCATAAAGCGTTTGAAGCACGCTTGGCCTATCAAGCCTCTCACGACGCCCTGACGCACCTGCCCAACCGTTCGTTGTTCGAAGAGCGCTTGCTGGCCGAGTTCACTGCTTCTCAGCGTCGCGGAAAACAGGTTGTTGTGCTGTTCGTGGATCTGGATGATTTCAAGCCGATTAACGATAATTTAGGCCACGCGGTCGGTGATCTGTTGTTGGTCGAAGTGGCTCAGCGCCTTCTTTCGGCGGTGCGGCCACAAGATACCGTGGCGAGACTAGGCGGCGATGAGTTTGTTATCCTACAGACCCGTATTGGCGATGACACCGATGTCATGGGCGTTGTCGAACGTATGTTGCCGTCACTGGCACAGCCGTACAGCGTTGATGGTCAGGAGCTTTATCTCACCGCGAGCATTGGCATTGCCATGAGTCAGCCCGGCACGCTACATCCGCAAGCGTTGATTCAGCAGGCCGATATGGCGATGTATCAAGCCAAGCAGCAGGGGCGTAACGCGTACCATTGGTTCAATCATACACTCACTGATAGCGTTAGCGAGCGCATGGTGCTGCGCAATGACCTGCAAGAAGCGATCGACCACGACGCTTTTGAACTCTACTACCAGCCGCTGATCAACCGCGACGGTAGGCTCTCCGGAGTGGAAGCGCTGTTGCGCTGGCCGCATCCAGAAAAGGGCTTTATTTCCCCGGCGCGCTTTATTCCGCTGGCGGAAGCGACGGGGCAGATTATGCCCATTAGCGAGTGGGTGCTGATGCGAGCCTGTCGCGATATGCAAGCGCTTTCTGATCAAGGCTATGGCGCGGTGAAAATCGCGGTCAATGTATCGCCGCTGCAGTTTCACCGCACGAGCTTCTTGGCCACGTTGCGCGCGACCTTGGATGCCACCGGCTTACCCGCTGAGCAGTTAGAGCTTGAGTTGACCGAAGGCATTTTGCTGGATAACACCGAGGCCGCCATTGATACACTGCACGCGCTACGTAGTATGCATATCCCCGTGGCGATTGATGATTTTGGCACCGGTTTTTCTAGCCTCAGCTACCTGAAAAACTTACCCATTAGCACGGTGAAAATCGACCGTAGCTTTATCAAAGAATTGCCCCATAGCGAGGATGACGCGGCGATCGTGCAAGGGATTATTTCCATGGCGCACCACCTGGGGTTAAACGTCGTGGCCGAAGGCATCGAAACGCCGCCGCAGCATGTGCGTTTGCTGGATTATCAATGCGATACGTTTCAAGGCTTTGGCTTGGCCAAACCCATGCCGCTGGACAAGCTAAAACGCTTTTTGCAGGACTTGAAGCACGCGCCAATCACGCCAGACATACAGGTTCCGTGACCGTGACAGGAGCAAAGCAAACGTGGTACCTGTATTTATTGCAGTGCCAGCGCGGCACATATGTGGGCATTACCAACGATCTCGCCAAGCGTTATCGTGCCCACTGCGAGGGCAAAGGCGCGCGTTATACCCGCGCCAATCCACCCCAAGCGTTACTCGGTGCGCAGCCGTTTGCCGACCGCGCCGCGGCGAGCCGCGCTGAATATGCGCTGAAACAAAAACGCCCGGAGCAAAAACGCCACTGGGCCGCCGAATGGCGCTACCCCGATTTTCTCGATTGTGAGGTGATAAAAGACGGTCATGCTGACGTTTCACAGCGATAAGACAAGCTTGCGAGAGGCGAAAACCGAGCTTCACGATGGGGCGCTGGTCTCGCCGTTTGAAAGCCCCGAGCGGGTGGCGTTGATTCTTGCCCACCTTAAGCAAGCGCAACTAGGAGAGATTCGCGCGCCGCGCGCTTACGGGCTGGCACCGGTGCTTGCCATCCACGATAAGGGCTATGTGGATTTTCTCGAAAGCTGCTGGCAGCGCTGGCAAGCAGCGGGTCACGCGGGCGAAGCGATGGCCAATATCTGGCCTGCTCGTACGCTGCGCAGTGATCGCATCCCTGAGGCGGTTAGCGGGCAGCTGGGCTACTATGCGCTAGCGGCAGAAACCTCGATCACGCAAGGCACGTTTGACGCCGCCATGGCGAGCAAAGACGTGGCGCTGGCCGCTGTCTCGCATACGCTTTCAAGCGGCGAGCCGAGCTTTGGCCTCTGCCGCCCGCCGGGTCATCACGCGGCGCGGGATCAGTTCGGCGGCTACTGCTTTTTCAACAACGCGGCCATTGCTGCGCAGTACGCGCGAGACGCTGGCAAAACGCGCGTAGCGATTCTGGATGTTGATTTCCACCACGGTAACGGCACCCAACAGATTTTTTATGACCGTGAAGACGTCCTGTTTGCGTCGATTCACGGCGATCCGTCCGTGACGTTTCCGTATTACGCGGGCTATGCTGATGAGATAGGCGACGGCCCTGGCACTGGTTTTACCGTAAATTATCCACTGCCGCCGGGTACCGATGTGCCCACGTGGCTGGCAACGCTTGATCAAGCGATGGCGCGACTCCAAGCGTTTGACCCCGAGCTTTTAGTGGTGTCGCTAGGGGTGGATATTTTCGAGGGCGATCCGATTAGCGCTTTCACCTTCAAAAGTGAGGATTTTGTGACGCTCGGCGAGCGCCTTGCGCAGCTAAAACGACCCACGACGTTCTTGATGGAAGGCGGCTATGCGGTTGAAGATATCGGCGTCAACGTAGTAAACGTACTGCGCGGTTTTGACAGCGAGAACCTTGGCTAGCATTGCAGCAGATGACTTTTGCGCTAAATTCGGGCAGGCTGGCCCCCTTATCACTTTAGGGAGAGACAGGTGGCAGTTTATGGCGGCATACAGGCGCGTGAGCTGGGGTACTGGCTGGACGCGTTAATCAACGCAGCCTATGATCGACGCTGCCCGCTTTCGAGTGTGCATGGCGGCTTTGCGCGTGCGCGTACCGCCCGACAAGATCTTCTGGATATGGCAAGCCGCTACCGCAGCAACCAGCAAAGCGCGGACGCCACCGCCGCCGCCCTTGGCCGCTGGTGCCAGCTCTATCTGACCGAAGATGAGTGGTATCAGCTGACCGGCGCACGCCTGAGCAAAAGCGACACGCCGACGGACTGGTTGCTCCGCCATCACGCTGGCTGATACGTTGCAGTATGGGGTTTTTCGTCTACCCTAGTGCTCGCAGTTATAACCGTTCGAAGTCACATTGATTGACGTTTAATCATGCCTTTTCGTTTTACAAGGAGTTGATTAGATGGCATTCAGAAACATTCCTTTTCGTACGACCACCCAGAAACGGTACAGCGAAATCACCGATCTGCCCTCAGCGCAGCGTGCGTCGGTGCAGGATATCTACCCATCACGTCTGCGCTCAGCGCCGGATGCACTCTGGCAGCCACGCCAAGATGCCGTGGTCAAGGGTCGCGAACTTGATGGGCCGCTCTCTCAAGCGCAACTCGACGAGTTTGAGCGTCAGGGTTTTCTGTTCATTCCCAACCTGATGAGCGGTGAAGAGCTCGATGAGCTGCGCCAAGAGATGAAGGCGCTGCTGGAGCACGACGATTTTCGTGGGCGCGATTTCAGCGTCACCGAGCCGGAAAGTCAGGAAATTCGCTCGCTGTTTGCCGTGCATTTTCTTTCTCAGCGCCTTGGTGAACTAGCGAAAGACGCGCGATTAGCAGGGGCCGCCCGGCAAATTATCGGCGCCGACCCTTATATCCATCAGTCGCGTATCAACTATAAGCCAGGCTTTGCCGGTAAAGGGTTCAACTGGCACTCCGATTTTGAGACATGGCACGCCGAAGACGGTATGCCGCGTATGCACGCGGTCAGCGCCTCGCTGATTCTGACCGACAACCACGAGTTTAACGGTCCGCTGATGCTGATCCCCGGCTCGCACAAGGCATTCGTGCCTTGCTTGGGCGAAACCCCGACGGATAACCACAAACGCTCGCTAAAAGCTCAGCAGGTGGGTGTGCCTGGCCCCCAAGCGCTAACCGAGCTGGTCAACGAGCACGGTATCGAGGCACCGAAAGGCAAGGCCGGGGGGCTTTTACTGTTTGATTGCAACGTGTTGCATGCGTCTAACGCCAACCTTTCACCGGACCCGCGCAGCAATGTGTTTTTTGTCTATAATCGTCCGGATAACCGCTGCCAAGCGCCATTTGCGGCCCCCAAGCGCCGTCCCGGCTTTTTGGCGCATCAGCCCGGCGAGCAGTGGACGCCCAAATAAACGAGCGCTCAGCCGAAAACAGGGGGTAGCACTGTTGCCATGGTGGGGTAGACTATTGTGTTTGTCGTGACACGTCGGCACCCATCCGGAGAAGGAGACTACCCGCCATGCGCTTTGTTCCACACTTTACCGATGGCCAGGCGTTTCCCCAGCCGCTGGGCAAAATCGTCTGCATCGGCCGCAACTACGCCGACCATGCCAAAGAGCTGGACAACCCTGTGCCCACCGAGCCGCTTTTGTTTATCAAGCCGGCCACTAGCGCGGTGGACCTTAGCCAGCCGCTAAATCCGCCGTTTTCTCGCGGGGAGGTCCACTATGAGATCGAATTGGCGCTGCTGGTAGGAAAGACGCTGACCGACGCCACCCAAGACGAAGCCGAGCGCGCTATCGTCGGCATTGGCCTTGCCATGGATTTGACCCTGCGCGATGTGCAAACCCAGCTGAAAGAGAAGGGGCACCCGTGGGAGGTTGCCAAAGGCTTCGATGGCGCCTGCCCGTTATCCGCATTTTTGCCGCTCACCCGCGTACCTAACTGGAACGCGCTAGCGTTCACACTGGACATTAACGGTGAAGAGCGCCAACGCGGGGAGGGGGCGGATATGATTTTCCCGGTACCGACGTTGGTGGCGGAAATGAGTCGCCACTTTACGCTCGAACCCGGTGACGTGATCTTAACCGGCACTCCGGTCGGCGTCGGCGAGCTACCCCGTGGCGCGGCGCTCAAGATGACGCTCACCGGCGGGCTGGAAGTCACAAGCAGCGTGGTTGATTAAGGCGAATGTAAAAGCCAATATTCGAGGCTGCGATCCAGACCCGCTATTCGAGAATGTGACTCAAGATCGTTATTCAAGCCCGTTATTCAAGATAGGTATAGCCGCTTAGGCCGTTGCTTAAGCTTTGAGCAAAGTGGGCCTGTTCGTGCTCGGTGAAATCGCTGGCCGCGAGCTGGTCCATTAGCTTCTTTTTCAGTACCTCGGCGTCGAAATTGACGTAGGCCAGCACATCGGCCACGCGGTCACCCGCCAACGGGTTCGAAAGCACCCACTCGCCGTTTTCATCGAGCGCGGCATCGACCGAATCGGTATCGCCGAACAGGTTGTGCAAATCGCCCAGGATTTCCTGATAGGCACCCACTAGGAAAAACCCTAGCCAGCGCTCGTCGTCGTTGACCCACTCGGGCAGCGGTAAGGTGCTCTCCACCCCTTGGCCATCTACATAGTGATCGATACGTCCGTCAGAGTCGCAGGTGATGTCTTGAATCACCGCCCGGCGCGTGGGCGCTTGATCAAGCCCCGCCAGCGGCAACACCGGGAAAATCTGCTCGATGCCCCAGATATCGGGCACCGATTGAAATAGCGAAAAATTCACAAAGAGCTTGTCGGCGAGTTTTTCCGCCAACTCATCTTGAATATCCCGATGGGCGCGATTGCGGCTATCCAGTTGCGCTCTTAACCGCACACAGGCGGCGGTGTAAACCCGTTCACCTTCAGCCCGGGCGGTGACGCTAGTTAACCCCATGACAAAGCGGTCTTGCAGCTCACCAAGGGCTTGAAGCAGGTCGTGCCACGCTTCAACCAACACCCGCGGCTCCTGTGAGGCATCGAGCCGTTCAAATACCTGCCACAACGCCTCAACGTGCGGGTCGCTTTGGCTTTGCCGCTCAGGCAGTGTGGCGTCGATGCGCTCTTCGTCGATTACATTAGTGATCAGCACCGCGTGGTGGGCGGTCAGCGCACGACCGGACTCGCTGATTAGGTGCGGTTGCACCAAGCCGTGTTCCCGGCAAAGCTGGGCGAAGGCATTAACCACGTTGCGGGCGTACTCGGCCATGGAATAATTAGCCGAGCAGAAGCTGCGCGAGCGCGTACCTTCGTAATCGACCCCCAAGCCGCCGCCGACATCGACGGTATCCACCGGCGCACCAAGCGCCACCAGGCTTTGATAAAACCGTGCGCACTCGCGCAGGCCGCGCTGAATGTCGTGGATATTGGCGATCTGCGAGCCCAAGTGAAAGTGCACCAGTTGCAGGCTACCCAGGGCTTCGTGTTCGCTCAGGGTGTCGACCACCTGCAACATTTGGTTTGCCGTGAGGCCGAACTTGGATTTCTCACCGCCGGTATTTTGCCATTTGCCTTTGCCCACTGAGGCGAGCCGTGCCCGTAGGCCAATACGTGGGCGCACATCCAGCGCTCGGGCTTCTGCCAAAATCATCTCAAGCTCGGAGAGTTTTTCCACCACTAGGTACACGCGGTGGCCGAGCTTCTCGCCAAGCAGTGCCAAGCGCACGTATTCGCGGTCTTTATAGCCGTTGCACACGATCAGCGATGAGCCGCTATCGGAAAGCGCCAACACCGCGAGCAGCTCGGGTTTGCTGCCAGCTTCCAGCCCTACGCGGCCGTGGCCGCGCTCAGTGGTGGCGAGAATCTCCTCCACCACGCGGCGCTGCTGATTGACCTTGATCGGGTACACGGCGGTGTAGCCAGCGGTGTAATCCGCTTCCTGCATCGCTTGATCAAAGGCGCCGCACAGCTGCTCGACGCGGTCGTGTAAGATATCGCTAAAGCGCACCAGTACGGGTAGGCGCAGTCCGGCGTTACGCAGTTGATGCACCAGCCCCGTCAGCGGCAGTGCCGGGCCTTCTGCGTCGCTGCCGCGGGGGCGCACTAGCGTTTGGCCGTGGTCGTCAACGTCGAAGTAGCCGCTGCCCCACTGGTCGATATTCCACGTGCGCCGCGCGCGTAGGGCTGGGCTGCCGGCGGATGCCATATAGCTCATCGGTTGACCTCGGGAATCGGCAGCGCGCCATGATTGATGCGCGCGTGCAAAATGGTGCGAAAACGCTCGGGGTCGTGGGGTGTTAGGTCGTGCGCTGGCGGGTCGACATACACCACCAACAGGCGCGAGAGCCAGTAGCGCAGCGCGGTCATGCGCAGCATTACCGGCCAAAGTTCACGCTCATCCTGTGTTAGCGGGCGGCGCGCTTGATAGGCATAAAGCAGCGCGTTGTAACGCTCGGGGTTTAAGCGGCCGTCGGCGTCCGAGGCCCAGTCGTTAACCACGATTGCCAGATCAAACAGCAAATCGCCGGTGCAACCGTTATAAAAATCGATGATGCCGCCGAGCCGGTCGCCGTCAAACAGGGTGTTATCGCGGAACAAATCGCCGTGGATCGCGCCCTGGGGGAGTTCGGCGTGCTGACTAAACGCGCTTTCGAAGTCGTCGACTTCGTTTTTCATCAGCGTTTGATCGCTCGGGCTTAAGTAAGTCAGCACTTTGTGGTGCTTGACCCGCAGCCAGTGCAAATCGCGCGGGTTGGGGCGGTGGCCGGGGAAGTGCTGCGACACCACGTGCATGTGCCCTAGCGCATCGCCCAGCGCGCGGCACTGGGCAAGATTAGGGGCTTCCGGGTAGCGGCCCGGCAAGCGCGGAAAGAGCAGAGCGGGCTTATCCGCCAAGCTATGCAGTGCCACGCCCTCGCGGTCGTGTACCGTGCCGGGCACTGGCAGGCGATGCTCCGCGAGGTAGTCAAGCAGGTCGACAAAGAACGGTAGCTCTTCGTGTTCCCCCTGCTCAAAGAGCGTCAATACCAGCTCGCGGCGGTCGGTCGTGACAAAAAAGGTGGAATTTTCCGTGCCGCCAGCCACGCCCCGAAGCGCAGTAAAGCGGCCAACGTCAAATGTGTCCAAAAACGCTGCGACCTGTGCGTCGCTAAGCGGAGTAAATACAGCCATGAGAATCTCGCCCAGGTTGCTAAGCCCCCTATTGTAGCGGCTTGATGCGCCACTTGGCAGCGTTGATCTGGGCAACTTTTTCTGCCAAAGCACACAGGATCGTATGTTTGCATTCGGCACAGCGCCAGCAGCGCGCTATCATATCGCCACGACTTTTTTTGTCGCCGTCGCTAACGGTGGTTTTTTTCTTGAACGGTGAATTGTGTATGGCTCGCGCTCCGATCGTGCTTGTGGATGGCTCCTCTTACTTATACCGCGCGTTTCACGCGTTGCCGCCGCTGACTACCTCCCAAGGGCAGCCGACCGGCGCCGTGAAGGGCGTGCTCAACATGCTCAAGCGGCTGATCAAGGATTACCCCGATAGCCCTATGGCGGTGGTGTTTGACGCGCCGGGTAAGACCTTTCGCGATGATATGTACGAAGCTTACAAAGCCCACCGCCCGCCGATGCCGGATGACCTGCGAAGCCAGGTCAAGCTGCTGCACGACTGTGTAACATCGCTGGGGCTACCGCTTTTGTGCATCGAAGGGGTCGAGGCGGATGATGTGATCGGCACCTTGGCGTACAAGGCCACGCAGTCCGGGCGCGATGCGGTGATCTCCACCGGCGATAAGGACATGGCACAGTTGGTCAACGCGCATATCACGCTGGTCAATACCATGAAGGATGAAACGCTGGATGAAGCCGGGGTGAAAGACAAATTCGGCTTACCGCCAGCACTGATCATCGATTATCTCGCGCTGATGGGCGATAAGGTCGACAACATTCCCGGTGTGCCGGGGGTCGGGGAGAAAACCGCCATCGGCCTGTTGCAAGGCATGGAAGGCGGGCTGGATACCATTTATGGCGATCTGGAGCGGGTCAAAACGCTCGGCTTTCGCGGGGCCAAAACGTTGCCCAAAAAGCTAGAAGAACACCGCGATCAAGCGTTTCTCTCTTATCAGCTCGCTACCATCAAAACCGACTGCGATCTGCCGGTAGGGCTCGATGACCTGGATATCGCCCACCCTGACCGCGAGCGGCTGCTTGAGCTTTACCGCACGCTTGAGTTCAAACAGTGGCTCGCCGAGCTGTTAGACGGCCAAGACGAAGGCGTTGACGATGTGGCAGGCGGCGCGCCGGTGGATGACGCGGACGACAAGGCGGATAGCCACCCCCCCAGCGCGCGTCAGGATTATGTCATCACCGAGCAGGGCGAGTTGGATGCTTGGCTTGAGCGGTTACAAAAAGCTGAACGTTATTGTTTCGACTTGGAAACCACCAGCCTGAACTATATGGACGCCGAGATCGTCGGCGTGGGGCTCGCGCTTGAGCCCGTCGAGGCGGCGTATATTCCGCTTGCGCACGATTACTTGGATGTGCCCGCGCAGCTGGATCGCGACGCGGTGCTCAGTTCGCTCAAGCCGTTACTCGAAGACAGTACCAAAACCAAAATCGGCCAGAACCTGAAGTACGATATGTCGGTGCTCGCCAATGTCGACATTACGCTTGCCGGTCCGCTCGCCGACACCATGCTTGCCTCCTACGTGCTCAACTCCACCGCCACGCGCCACGACATGGATTCGCTGGCGCTGAAGTACCTGGGTGAGACAACCATTTCCTTTGAAGACATTGCCGGTAAAGGGGCGAAACAGCTTACTTTTAACCAGATCGCGCTGGAACAAGCCGCGCCCTACGCCTGCGAAGACGTGGATATTACCCTGCGTCTTCACGAGATGCTGCGCCCACAGGTGGAGCAAGAAGGCGAGTTGGCCGCGGTGCTCGACACGCTTGAGCTGCCGCTGGTACCGGTGCTTTCGCACATAGAGCGCAATGGCGTGTCGCTGGATGCCGAGCGCCTGCATACCCAGAGCCACGAGCTTGCAAACCGTATTCGCGAGCTGGAGAGCGAGGCGTTTGCGCTCGCCGGGCGCGAGTTCAACCTCGGCTCGCCTAAGCAGCTTGGTGAGATTCTGTTCAACGAGCAGAAGATTCCGGTGATCAAGAAAACGCCCAAAGGGGCGCCATCCACCGCCGAGGCGGTGCTTGAGGAGTTGGCGCTGGATTACCCACTGCCCAAGGTCATTATGGAGCACCGTGGTTTATCCAAGCTGAAATCAACCTACACCGACAAACTGCCGCGCTTGATTAACCCGCGCACCGGCCGCGTGCATACAAGCTACCATCAGGCGGTGACCGCTACCGGGCGGCTCTCGTCCTCCGATCCTAACCTGCAAAATATTCCCATTCGCACCGAAGAGGGGCGCAAGATTCGTCAGGCGTTTACCGCGCGCCCGGGCTATCGCATCGTCGCCGCTGACTACTCGCAAATCGAGCTGCGTATCATGGCGCACCTGTCGGAAGATAAGGGGCTGTTGAACGCCTTCGCGGAAGGCAAGGACATTCACGCCGCCACCGCCGCCGAGGTGTTTGGCACCTCGCTTGAGAAGGTCTCCGGCGATCAGCGCAGAAGCGCCAAAGCCATCAACTTTGGGCTGATCTACGGCATGAGCGCCTGGGGGCTTTCGCGGCAGCTGCATATCGAGCGCAATCAGGCTCAGACGTACATTGATCGTTACTTCGACCGCTACCCTGGGGTGGCACGCTACATGGAGCGCATTCGCGCCCAAGCGGCGGAGGATGGCTATGTCGAGACAGTCTTTGGCCGTCGCCTCTACCTGCCGGAGATTCACTCGCAAAACCGCAATCGCCGCCAGGGGGCAGAGCGTACGGCGATCAACGCGCCGATGCAGGGCACTGCCGCGGATATCATCAAGCGCGCGATGATCGACGTCGATGGCTGGCTTGCCGAAAGCGGCTTCGACGCGCTTATGGTGATGCAGGTTCACGATGAGCTAGTGTTTGAAGTCGCCGAGAGTCAAGTCGAGGCGTTTATCGCCGAGGTGCGAAAGCGCATGCAGGCCGCCGCTGAGCTTAACGTTGAGCTTACCGTGGAAGCCGAAAGCGGCGCCAATTGGGACGAAGCGCACTGATACATTTTATTTGATCGTTAGCAAACAAAAGCACCCGCTGCCATGGCAGCGGGTGCTTTTTTATAGACGTCTTTACAGACGTTTTGGTCGACGTGTCGGTACGCGTGGTTTCGCGCCCCGCTTAACGCCAGCCAACGCGATCAAAGATGCGGATCGCTTCGGGATTATTTTCACCCAGCTCGCTGATGTTCAGGTTGTCTTTTTTGAAGTTGCCCCAGGATTCCAGTACCGGGTCTTTCTTCACGCCGTCAATCACCGGGAACTCATTGTTGCCGGCAGCGAAGATTTCCTGGGCGGTGTCGGAAGACAAGAATTCCAGAAAGCGTACAGCGCTCTCACGGTTGGGTGCACCTTCAACGACACCGGCGCCGCCGACGTTGACGTGAGCGCCACGGCCATCTTGGTTAGGGAAGATGATGCCCACTTTGCGTGCGGCTTCACGGTCGGCTTCGTCGTCCGACTTAAGCAGGCGCACGTAGTAGTAGTGGTTGGCAACGGCTAAATCGCACTCGCCGCTTGCGACACCGCGAATCTGGTCGGTGTCACCGCCTTCCGGGTCGCGCGCCATGTTATCGACCACGCCCTGTGCCCACTCTTCAGCACCTTCTTCGCCGTGATGGGCGATCATAGATGCCAAGAGCGACTGGTTGTAGATATTGTTAGACGAACGAATGCATACTTCGCCTTCAAATTGCGGATCGGCCAGGTCTTCGTAAGTGCTGATCTGGCTGGGATCGAAATTTTCACGATTATAATAAATGGCGCGAGCGCGCTGGCTAAAGCCAAACCAAAGCCCTTCCGGGTGGCGCATGGATTCCGGCAAGCGCTCGTCTAGTACATCAGATTCAACGCCTTGAAAGATGCCTTCTTGTTCGGCACGCCATAGGCGGCCAGCATCAACCGTCATCATGACGTCGGCAGGGCTTGCTACGCCTTCACGCTGAATCCGTTCGATAAGCTGGTCGGAATCGCCTTCGAGCACGTTGACTTCAATGCCGGTTTCTTCGGTAAAGGCGGTGTAAAGATGCTCATCAGAGTCGTAGTGGCGAGCGGAATACAAGTTGAGCTCGTCGGCTAATGCCGTGCTGGCAAAAGCGCTACTTACCAAAACGGCAGCCACCGGAGCGGCGAAGCGTGCTGTTTTCATCGTCGAACATCCTCTTGATAAATAATGATAATAAGTTGTATTACGAAGCGGTACTTTCATTTAAGCGCTTAGCACACGTTGAGTCAAGTAAATGAGAAAGAAAGCCATCTAAAACCGTCAGTAACGGCGAGAAAGGTGCATTGTCGGCCAATAAAAAATAGAATACGAATAGCTTTCAATTATCTCAATGGCGGAGTGTCATGACGGTCACGATGAATACGGCAGAAGTCGCAGCGCCAATCAATGCGCTGGCACTGCAAAACGTGTGCCATACGTTTGATGGCAACACCGTAGTAAAAGGTATCGACTTAGAGGTTGAACCCGGCGAAGTGGTTTGCTTGCTAGGACCATCCGGGTGCGGGAAAACCACGCTGCTACGCATTGCGGCCGGGTTAGAAGTGTTGCAAGAGGGCAGTGTAGCGCTTGAGGGTGACGTGATTGCGTCACCGGGGCAGCGCCACATGCCGCCGGAGAAGCGCAATGTGGGGCTGGCATTTCAAGATTCGGCACTGTTTCCCCACCTAACCGTGCTGGAAAACGTGATGTTTGGGCTGAAAAAGCTATCCGCGCCACAGCGGCGCAAACGCGCTAAAGAGCGTTTAGAGCAGCTGGGCATGGCAAGTTACACGGATACGTATCCGCATATGCTCTCAGGCGGGCAACAGCAGCGCGTGGCGCTGGCGCGAGCGCTGGCACCCGAGCCACGGCTGATGCTGCTGGACGAGCCGTTTTCTAGCCTTGACGCGCGCCTGCGCGATCAAATCCGCGACGATACCCTTCACGTGCTGAAAAAAGTGGGTGCGGCAACGCTTTTGGTGACCCACGACCCCGAAGAAGCGATGTTCATGGCCGACCGCATCGCCTTGATGCGTGACGGCAAGATTATTCAGGTAGGTACGCCACAAGAGCTTTACTGCGCCCCTAGCGACCCCTTTGTGGTGACGTTTTTTGGCGAAGTGAATGAGCTCGACGGTACGGTCAATAATGGCAAAATCACAACGCCGGTAGGTAGCGTCGAGGCGGGCTGGCTGCCGGAAGGTAGCCAAGCAAAGGTGATGATTCGCCCGGAAGCGCTACGGATTGCCGAGAGCGATGCAGACCTCAGTGTGCACGACCACAGCCATGTGATGATGGCCAAGTTGTTAGGCCGTACCAGTTTGATTCACCTGTGCGCCCACGGCAGCCAAGGCGATGAAGCCCACCTCCATGCACGTGTGCCAGGGCTTTTTCTCCCTGGCGAAGGCCAGCCCGTGGATATCCATTTAGACCTTGCTCAGGTGTTTGTCTTCCCGTCACCTAGCGCTGCTGCCGGGGCGAGCACGGCGCATCGCCACGCTTAACAAAATTACGGGGATGATCCCCACCACCACAATCGCTAGCGAGGCCGTCGAAGCCTCTGCTAAGCGCTCATCAGTGGCGAGGTTGTGCGCGCGAACGGCCAGCGTATCGAAGTTAAACGGGCGCAAAATAATCGTGGCCGGCAGCTCTTTCATGACATCGACAAACACCAAAATCCCTGCTGCCAATAAGCTGCTGCGCATTAGTGGGGTATGAATGCGCCTTAGGGTACCGCCCGCCGTTTGGCCGAGCGTACGCGCGGCAGCGTCCATGCTCGGCGTGACTTTGCCTAAGCTTGCCTCTATCGCGTTAAACGAGACCGCCAAAAACCGCACGACATACGCATAAATCAAAATAAAGGCTGAGCCACTAAAAATCAGCCCAATAATGTAGCCGTATTGGGTGTGAAGCCAGGTATTAATGACATTATCCAGCCAGGCAAACGGGATTAAAATTCCCACCGCGACCACTGAGCCGGGAATGGCGTAGCCCATTGCCGCGATGCGCGAGCTGATCCGCGCAAACGGCGTATTGTGAATACGCACGCCGTAGCTTAAAAGAATCGCCATCCCCACCGCGAGCAGTGCGGCAATGGTCGCAAGTGACAGGCTGTTGAAGGCAAAGCCGATAAAGCGTGTGCCGAAAAGCGTGTCGCCTTGCACGATCGCCATTTGCAGTAAAATCGCACTGGGGAGTAAAAAGCCGATTAGCACCGGGAGCAAACAGGCGATAAGGGCGCTGGCTGCCCGCCAGCCGTAAAGCGGGTATTCCGGCAGCTGTTGATAGCGATTAGTGCTGTGAAAGTAGCGCCGTTTGCCGCGCGAGGCGCGCTCAAAAAGTACCAGGGCGACCACAAAGGTAAGCAGGCAAGCCGCGAGCTGAGCGGCAGCGACCGGCTCGCCTAAGCCAAACCAAGTGCGATAGATCCCTGTCGTGAACGTATCGACCCCGAAATACTGCACCGCGCCAAATTCGTTGAGCGTCTCCATCAACACCAGCGAAACGCCGCCCACCAGCGCCGGACGCGATAACGGCACCGCAACCGTGGCAAACAGATGCCAAGGCCCGCGGCCCAAGGTGCGGCCGACATCCAGCACGCAAACCGACTGCTCTAGAAATGACGCGCGGGCAAGCAAGTAAACGTACGGGTAGAGCACCAGCGTAATCAGCGCCGCCGCGCCGCCCAGCGAGCGAATATTGGGAAAGTAATAATCGCCGTACTCCCAGCCGAAAACGTCGCGTAAAAGGCTCTGCAAGGGGCCGGCGACCTGTAAAAAATCGGTGTAAGCGTAGGCAATCACGTAAGTTGGCACCGCCAGTGGCAAAAGTAGCGCCCACTCAAAAATGCGTTTACCGGGAAAGCGACACATCACCACCAGCCATGCCGTGCCGGTGCCAATCACCAGCGAGCCGATACCCACCATCAGCACCAGCCAAAACGTATTGGTTAAATAGCGCGGCAGCACGGTGCTAGCAAGGTGCTGCCAAACGCCTTCGGTGGGCATAAAGATGTGAGCAAAAATGACAAGGACGGGAAGCGCCACGACTAACGCTATCAAAAAAAGCATTACTGACCACACATTGACGCGGTTAGAGAATCGCTCGGTGAGGGCAGAAAGCCCGCGGCTGTCAGAATGGGACAAAAGAACCCTCCTTAGAAAGCGACTAGTGTGTGAGAAAGCGACGAGTGTGTGAGCGTAACGTGGCGATAATGCGATGAAATGTCAGTCGCAAATAGTATCACTTGAGCGCTGGTTGTGTACAAAGCACCGGTATAAAAAAGCCTTCGCCTGCGATGGAATAACGCAGGCGAAGGCGGGAGACGCAAAACAGAAGGGTATCGGCTAGTTGAGCAGTATCGCCGGTAGGCCGGTAATGAGCGCCGGGAAAAACGCCATCAGTGCACACGCGAACAGAATGATCGCGACAAAAGGGATCACTGCCTTGTAGAGATCCACGATTTCCACTCCAGGCGGCGCTACCCCTTTGAGGTAGAACAGCGCATAGCCAAACGGCGGGGTGAGAAAGGATGTCTGTAGCACCACAGCGACCATCACCACGAACCACAGCACATCGATGCCCATTGCTTCGACGATTGGCAGCATGATCGGGAAGCTCAGCAGCACGATCCCTGTCCAATCAAGAAACATGCCCAAAATAAATACCAAAAAGAGCATCAACAGCAGGGCGCCGACGGTGCCACCGGGCATCGAGAGAACGAGATCACTGATCACGGTCATGCCGCCGCCAAGAGAGAACACGCCGGTAAACGCCGTGGCACCCACCAGGACCAGCATCACCATGGTAGTGGTTTTGCTCGCCTCAATCATCGTGTGGTAGCAGGTGGAGAGCTTACGGTCACCGAAAATCATAAACAGCAGAAAGGCGATGAAAACGCCAATGGCTGAGGCCTCGGTCGCGGTGGCAATACCGGCAAACAATACCCCTAAAACGCCAAGGATCAATGTCATCGGCGGGACGACGTACTTCGCCAACATGATCAGAAGCTGTTTGGTGCTGACTTCTGCCTGCTCTGCTGCCGGTACTTTAGGACCGTAAGAGGGCTTAACAAAGCAGATGATCAGCACATAAAGCGCGTACATCACGCCGAGCATTAAGCCCGGCACGAGCGCGCCGGCAAACAGCGCGCCGACCGAGACCGGTGAGTAGCTCGCCATCAAAATCAGCATGATGCTGGGCGGAATCAAAATGCCCAAGCAGCCGCTGGCCATGATGACGCCGGCGCTGAGCTCTTTGTTGTAGCCGTACTTCAGCATTGGCACCAGCGCAATCATGCCCATTACCGCAATCGAGGCGCCGACGATGCCCGTGGTGGCAGCCAGCAGCACCGAAACCACGACCACTGTCAGCGCTAAGCCGCCGCGCAGGTTGGCGAGTAATAAGCGCATGGCGTCGAACATTTTCTCGGTGACGCCCGAGTCGTTCAAAAACCGCGCCATTAAAATAAATAAGGGGATTGCCACGAGGACGTAGTTATCCATGGCATTGCCATAGACGTTATTAATAATAATACCTAGGGTATGGATGCCAGGGCCTAAAAACGCACCAATCACAGCCACGCCGCCAAGCACAAACGCCAGCGGATGCCCCATAAACAAGCCAATCAATAGGCCGCCAAACATTACCAGGGTGAGTAATTCTGCATTCATGCGTGGTTCTCCTCGCGCAGCTGAATAATAGCGCGCAGCACGATGGCGATGGCCTGCAGCAAGATAAACACCGCGGCCAGAACGATCACGCCCTTTACGGGGTACACCGGAATCGACACCATGCCGTAAGTGGTTTCGCCACGGCTGATGGAACGTTCGAAAAAGGCCCAGCCTTGGGTTAGCAACAACCAGATAAAGGGGACAAAAAAGATTGCGTAACCGACGATTTCCAGTGCCGCTTGTTTTTTGCGCGATAACAGACGTTTTAATACGTCGACTTCTACGTGAGCGTGATGACGAAGCCCGTAGGCGGCCATCAGCATAAAGTGGGCGCCGAACAGCATTTTCGTCACGTCAAACGCCCAGTCGCTGGGGCGCCCAAGGAAAAAACGCATTGCGATGTCATACAGCACAATCAGTGTGATAATACCGATCAAAGGCGCCACAATTCGCCCAAAGAGCTCATTGAACGCATCAATGGCTTTTGCAATCGCATACATGGGAAGTCTCCCGGTTCTTAATAAGGGCTATTGAGAATAAAGACGCGCAACGAAAAAAACCGCCCCGATGCAAGCATCGGGGCGGTTGCGGTGGCTAATTACATGCAGGCTTCGATTTCTTCGAGAGACGGCAGGTTGTCGATAGAGCGGCTCATGTTGAACGGCACGGTCACATCACGCCAGGTAGCGTAGTGCTCCATGTAGCTGATCATGGAGTGATAGACTTTGGCGTGCATCGGGTCTTCACAAGCACCGCGCAGAATAACTTCGTTGGTCGCGTCTTGGATGGTGGCAAGATCTTCCGCAGAGAGCGTGCTGATCTCAACGCCATCTTCTTGGAACTTCACCGTGGCGTCGGTTGATTCACGCTCTGACCACGACAGTGACCACGCCATAGTGGCATCGGCTGCGATTTTTAGCGTTTCTTGCGTTTCTTCGGGCAGTGCGTCCCACGCATCTTTGTTGATCATGACGCCGAAGACGCTGGCGGACTGGTGCCAGCCGGGCGTTGACCAGTAATCCGCGACTTCGGAGAAGCCGGCTTTGTAGTCGACACCAGGCGTGGAGAATTCACCCGCGTCGATCACGCCACGCTCAATCGCTTGGTACACTTCGCCACCGGCGAGCGTGACCTGGGAGCCGCCAAGCATCTCTAACACGCGGCCTTGGTCACGACCCGAGAGGCGCAGGCGCTTGCCTTCGAGGTCGGCAATGCTTTCGATCGGCGTGTTGCCCATAAAGCCGGATTCATTGTTGGTAATACCGTAGGGCAGATACACCATGTTGTAATCGCCGTACACTTCCTGGTAGAGCTCAAAACCGCCCCACTGCTGAATCCAGTTGAGGTAATCAACGCCGTTGAACAGGCTGGTGGTGGTGGCGAGCGGCGAGAAGGCGGGGCTGCGGCCGGCCCAATAGCCGGGCCAATCGCCCGAGGCTTGAATAGCGCCGGTTTCGGTGGCGTCAAATACCTCGGTACCGGGCATCAGTGTGCCGCCAGCGCGGAAGTTGATTTGCAACTCGTCGCCGGCCAGCTGGTTGACCAATTCGACCCAATGCTGGTCGATTTTGATCAAATCCAGGTTATCCGGCCAGGTGGTGGTCATGGTCCATTGTTCCTGGGCATGCGCGGTAGTGGAAAACGCAGCGAGGGCGATGCCTGCAGCAAGACCGGTAACGGCAAATTTGGTCATCTTTGTCATTTTTAACTTCCTGATGAGGTTGACGTTTAGCGTTATTGGGTAAAGTGTTGTGATTGATAATGCGATTGTCAACCGTATTTAAAAGAAAGGTTAACAACGGTGCTCGCACCGTTACCCTAATATAGCGCCTTTCTGCGCAAGTGAAAGCTTACGTTAACGTAAATTTTTCACTTGCTGCTTTAGAAACTAACCTAGCACAGACATCCGGTTGCAGCGCAATATCAGTCAAAAACGGCGGTCAACGCCAACGTGCGTTGGCAATGATTAAAAAACGGATATTTATCATTAGGTTATAAGTATATGATGATGACGTGCGTGTTAAGAACCAGAAGTAAAGCGTTGAAAAACTTATATTTTTACAACCAAAGTTGTAAGAGATGTCGGCGGTTTTAGGCGCGAGATGATGACTCACGTGAGATCAGTGTCTCAGTTACCCCGCACGCTTAGTGCCGTGCTTCTACATGCGCAGCGGTTAAAACGGCGCGGCTGGCGCCAGTGGCTATGGCTTGAAGGTGACCCGGATGACGCCCGCCGTGAGGCACAGACTCTCTGGCATGCCCACGCGTGGCAGGCGCCGCTGTGGGTGGGAGAGCATCCCCCTTGCGAGCCTGCTTTGTTGGCTTCTCAAGCCCGTACCCAGTTAGGCCAAGAGCATCAGTTGATCGTCTTTGATGCTGCAAACGGCGGGCTGGACCCGGATGCGCTTGGGGCGCTTGGCGGCACGTTGTTGGCCGGGGGATTGCTGGTGCTGATCACCCCTTGCGACTGGGGCAACGCTGCGGATTACGATTATCGCCGCATGACGGATTACCCTTACGCTTGGGAATCGCTGACCTTTCACTATTTAGCTCGCCTTGCCCGCTTATTGCGCGCTGAGGCGGGCGTCATTCGCTGGCGAGTCGGCAAGAGTCTGCAGTTGCCGCGCTTACCCCCCAGCGCCCAGCAGCAAACGCTGCCACCGGATGCGGACTGCCTCACTCATGACCAAGCTCGTGCCGTGGCAATGCTCGCTGGGCTTAAGCGTCGCCGCCCGCTGGTCATCACCGCAGACCGTGGCCGTGGGAAAAGCGCCGCGCTTGGTATCGCGTGTGCGCGACTGTTGGACAAAGGCATTGACACGATTTGGGTAACCGCGCCCCGCCCGGCCGCCGTGGCGCCGCTTTTTGCACGATTGGCGGCGCTGTGCCCGCAGGGTGAGCGGCCCTCGCCACATGAAGTGCGCTTGGCGAGCGGCCAGCGCGTGGTGTTTATCGCGCCGGATGCGCTGAGTGCCAGCGTTGAACGCGCTGAACTTGGCGGCGATGGCAGCTATTTGCTGGTGGATGAGGCTGCTGCCATTCCTGCCGTGCTGCTCGGCCGCTGGCTGCAGGCCTTTCCGCGTATCGCCTTTGCGACGACGGTACACGGCTACGAGGGCTCCGGGCGTGGTTTTGCACTGCGCTTTCGCGACCAGCTTGATCGTTATACGCCGCAGTGGTGCGAACTAACGCTCAATACCCCCGTGCGCTGGCGCGAAGGTGATCCCCTGGAGGCCACACTCAACCGTCTTCTGCTGCTTAAAGCGCCGTTGCCGCCGCGAGTCAGTGACGCCAGCGCGCCTTACCGTGTCACGCAAGCAGCGCTCGCTCAGGATGAAACCGCACTTGGTGCGCTCTTTGGGCTGCTGGTGCAGTCTCACTATCGCACCACGCCCGCCGATGTGCGCCAGTTGCTGGATGGCCCCGCCACGCAAATTCGCGTTCATGGGCCCATGCATGCCCCGCAGGGCGTGGTGGTCACCCGCAGCGAAGGCGGTTTTACGCCTGAGCTTGCCGAGCAGGTCGCCCGCGGCGAGCGGCGCCCCCAAGGGCACTTGCTGGCGCAGTCGTTGGCCGCGCATGGGGGGTGTCGCCGCGCGTTGACCGCCCGCTGGCGTCGGGTAACGCGGATCGCTGTTCATCCTGACGCGCGCCGTCAGGGCAGTGGCCAAGCACTGCTAGAAGACGAAATGGCTTCGGCTCGTGCCGGAGAGGTGGATCTTTTCGGAGCCACGTTCGGCGCGGAGGCGGGGCTTGTACGCTTCTGGCGTCAGGCCGGGTTTGTGCCGGTGCGAGTGGGGATTTCGCGCGATACGTCCACCGGCGAGTTCGCCGTTATGGTGGCCAAGGCGCTTACCTCCCATGGCGAGAGTGTGCTGGCCGAGCTGTGTCAGCGCTTTCAAGCGGCATTTTTCAATTTATTAGCGTTTGAGCTGCGCGAGCTTCCCGCGGGTGTGCTAGTCCAGCTACTGAAGGATTGGCCGCCGCTGACGCTAAGCGAGTTGCAGCGTCAAGATGCCGAAGATGTCGCCTATGCCAAGCGCGACCCACGCTTGGCTCGGGGGGCGCTGCAAACGCTCTCGGTTAACGCCGGCCAACAAGCCTTAACGCAGGAACAGCAGGCAGCACTGGCCGCGCTTACCGGCTGGGCGTTTCAAAATCGGCCGCTAGAAAAAGGTCATAAGGCCGCCGTTGCGGCGCTACGCCAGACGGTGGCGTTGCTGCTCTAGCGGTGCTAGCGCCGTGGCGGTAGAGTGGTCGAGTACATTTTCCGGAGTTGTCATGAACGAACATCTTGAAACGCTCGACCCGGCGCCGCTATGGCGCCATTTTCGTACCCTGTGTAATACGCCGCGTCCATCCGGTGAAGAAGCGGCGCTGGTAGCAACGCTGGAGGCGTGGGCCGATGCTCAGGGCCTCGCGCACGATCGCGACGCTTTCGGCAACCTGCGCATCAAAAAACCGGCGTCGCCCGGCAGTGAAAAGGCGCCTGGGGTGATTCTGCAAGGGCATTTGGATATGGTCGTGCAGGCCAATGCAGGCACGGCGCATGACTTCAGCCACGACCCTATTCGCACTTACGTCGAAGGTGGCTGGCTGCACGCCGATGGCACGACGCTCGGTGCGGACAATGGCCTCGGTGTGGCGGCGGCATTGGCCGTGTTGGAAGATAAGACACTAACCCACGGCCCGCTGGAAGCGCTATTTACCCTGGAAGAAGAAACCTCGATGGGCGGCGCGCTGAACCTGGCTGAAGGCTGGCTAGAAGGCGAGCGGCTGATCAACCTGGACTCCGAAGAGCGCGGCGAGGTGTACATCGGCTGCGCTGGCGGCAGCGACGTGGTAGTGAATGCCCAGCTGCCCACAAGCGAGGTCAAAGGCGACGAGCGAAGCTTGCGCATAGCGCTTACCGGGTTGAAGGGGGGCCACTCGGGGATGGATATCCACCAGCCGCTGGGCAATGCCAACCGCCTGTTGATCAGAGTGCTGCGCACACTTGAGCCGCTAGAAGCACGGCTTGGCGACTACGCGGGTGGCACGCTGCGTAACGCCATCCCTCGCGAGGCCTTTGCCACGCTGGTGTTGCCCGCCGATACCGTCGAGGCAGCCGTCGCGAAGGTTAATCAGCTAGAGCAGACGCTTAAACGCGAACTCGGCAGCGCCGACAACGGCCTGCAGTTGACGGCAGAGCCTGCGCATTTTGACGGCGAGGCCTTGACCCATGATGCCAGCGCTATGTGGGTCGCGACGCTACACGCCGCCCCTTGTGGGGTGGAGCGTATGAGTGCGGACGTGCCTGGCGTGGTCGATACCTCCAATAATTTGGGCGTGCTAAGCCTAAAAGCGGGGCGTTTTCATCTCTGCGCGCTGGTACGCTCGCTTCACGATAGCGCTGTTGACGCCATGGTGGATCGCTTTCAAGCGCTGTTTGGCCTGATGGGCGCGCGGGCAAAAGCCGAACACGGCTACCCCGGCTGGGTACCAAACCCCAATGGCGAACTGCTGGCGGCGTTTAAGGCGCAACATCAAGCGCTGTTGGGCCGAGACGCTGGGGTGAAAGTGATTCACGCGGGGCTGGAGTGCGGGATTATTGGCAGTAAGTACCCGCACCTGGACATGATCTCGTTTGGGCCGTCGATCCGTGGCGCTCACTCGCCGGATGAGAGGGTGGAGCTTGCGTCAGTCACGGAGTTTTGGCATGTGCTGACGGCGCTATTGGCGGCCACGGCGCTTGGCTAAATAGTGGTTAATAAAAAACGGCGCCTCTTGAGGCGCCGTTTTGCGTGTGCGCCAGGCATGGCGCGCAGCGCCTTGACCGGCGCTGTTCCTGGGGGTGGTGCCTCAGGATGACTTGGGGGTGAAAGTCCCCTGCACGCCCGGCAAGGGGAAGTGCTAGCTGACGGCAAGGG
>NZ_JAMJPJ010000110.1 GCF_023555005.1 Halomonas llamarensis
AGCTTTACAGGATCAAATTGGAACGCGCTGGCGGGCGTCGTCTCTCGCCAACCTTTATCTGGTAAGTTCTGGTGGCGCTTGCCGTATTTGTTTTTCTGGTCGGCGAACTTCGGGTCTCGGCTGCGGAGCTGATTATCGGGAATGTAGCCGTTGATCTGCTGTTCGTGTAGGTACTTCATATTAGCTTCGTTGGCGAAGCCGGTATCGGCAGTGACGACAGTGCCTTTCTGGTAGATGTTTTCCGCAATCACCAGCTTCTTAAAACGGGCTTTGACCGTTTCCACCACGGGCTGCAAAGTGTGGTGTTCCTGGCCTTCACCAAAGGCCTGAGCGTCAATGATGATCTGGTGTTTTTTATCCACCGTGGCGACGCCGTTATAACCCTGGATCGTCCCTTTGCTGGTGGTCATT
>NZ_JAMJPJ010000111.1 GCF_023555005.1 Halomonas llamarensis
TCGACGAAACGCTGATTGAAGCGGCGATCACCGACAAAACGCGCGTTATCGTGCCGGTCCATTACGCGGGTGTGGCCTGCGAAATGGACACCATTATGGCGTTGGCGAAAAAGCATAATTTGTTTGTGGTAGAAGATGCCGCTCAGGGCGTGATGTCCACTTACAAAGGGCGTGCACTGGGAACCATTGGTCATATTGGCTGCTTTAGCTTCCATGAAACCAAAAACTACACGGCGGGCGGTGAAGGCGGCGCGACGCTGATTAACGATAAAGCGTTAATCGAACGAGCCGAGATCATCCGTGAAAAGGGCACTAACCGCAGCCAGTTCTTCCGTGGTCAGGTCGATAAATATACCTGGCGCGATATTGGCTCCAGCTATTTGATGTCCGATCTGCAAGCTGCATACCTG
>NZ_JAMJPJ010000112.1 GCF_023555005.1 Halomonas llamarensis
CAGGTGGCGCGACCCACCAGCGGGCGTACAACGCCCTGGGCCAGATCACCGCCCAGATCGACTGCTCCCAGCAGCGCACAACTTATAGCTATGACCGCCACGGCTACCTGGCCAGCGTCACCAATGCCCTAGGGGAAACCACCCGCACCCAGCACGACGAGATGGGCCGCCGCATCGCCACCCAGCGCCCCGACGGACTCTACTGGCACCACCATGTGGACTCTCTTGGGCGGCTGGTAGAACTGGAAGGCCCGCAAGGGTTTCGGCAGCAGGTCTTCTATGACGACCACGGCCGCCCGGTGCAGCGCATCGAGGCCGACGGCAGCCAACAGTTTACCACGTACGATGACATTGGCCGTCTCAGCGAACTCACGCTGGGCAACGGCGCCGTGTATCGCTTT
>NZ_JAMJPJ010000113.1 GCF_023555005.1 Halomonas llamarensis
AATGTCTCGATATTCCAACGCCGTGAATACCAAACAAGCTTTTGCACGGCGTCGGCGCGAGTAGCAATGGGAAGGTTAGTGACCAACTTCCAAATAACAGGGGAACGCCCGTCGGGCGGATTTCTCTCCTCAGCAAAAATAATACCAAGCTGCAGTGGTTGAATAGATGTGACCACCCCAGTTAAGGAATAATGCCCTGAAACTGGAGATGGATCATGACCACACGAAAGCAGTACTCGAAAGAATTTAAACTGGATGCGATTAGCCTAGGGCCTGTTGACGTTTCACATTGGGAGCCATAAAAAACCGCACGCCAAAGCCACCATGCTTTCGTAGTTTCGCTTCAGTTTATCGTAGCGCGTCGCTATGGCGCGATACGATTTTAAACGGGC
>NZ_JAMJPJ010000114.1 GCF_023555005.1 Halomonas llamarensis
CCGAGCTGGCCGTCGATGAAGACGACAGCCAGACGGATGATTCTCAGACTGACATCACCGACGAAACGGCATCTGCCGAGAACGCCGCTGCCCCAGTCAAAAAGCGCACCCGCGGTGGACGCGCAGCCCTGCCACCTGAGCTGCCTCGCGTCGAGGTGGTTCACGAACTGGACGAGGCCGAGCGTTGCTGTACCGAAGACGGCACTGAACTCAAGGTCATCGGCGAGGCCGTTAGCGAAGAGCTTCACGTGGTGCCCGCCCGGGTGGAAGTGATTCGCCATGTGCGGCGTAAATATGCCTGCCCAACCTGCGAAGAAAATATCCAGACAGCCCCGGCACCGGCCAAACTCCTGCCCAAGAGCAATGCCAGTGCCACCCTGTTGGCTTACGT
>NZ_JAMJPJ010000115.1 GCF_023555005.1 Halomonas llamarensis
ATGGCTTGGAGGGTAGAATCTGTCATGGCGTATCCATTTGTGTTGGTTGAAATCTTGGTCGTGATCAATCAACAGGATACGCCACCCTTCCTTCTGTCCTCCATACACAACATCCGACTATATCTCCATCCAGGCGCACGCGGAACTGATCCACGTCGCGGTTCGTGCCTTCCATCAGGCGCTGAACAAGATGGGGGATCCAGGTATCCGCGTTTTCCGCCGGACCGGCGTTGCCTTCGCGCAGCAGGCCACCAACCATATCGCCGTAAGCGCTCCACCAAACACATCTTCTCACGTTGAGTTTTGCTGACCACACTGAGGCTCCCTTTATCCAGGAGATTCTCATGAACCACGAACTCAATGCCATGCAGGCTTTCTGGCTCGGCCATCT
>NZ_JAMJPJ010000116.1 GCF_023555005.1 Halomonas llamarensis
AGCAGAGTGAGTCGGCCCCTAAGGCGAGGCCGAAAGGCGTAGTCGATGGGAAACGGGTCAATATTCCCGTACCGGACATGATTGCGATGGGGGGACGGAGAAGGCTAGGTGAGCCAGGCGTTGGTAGTCCTGGTGAAAGCCGGTAGGCTGAGATCTCAGGTAAATCCGGGATTTTAAGGCCGAGAGGCGAAACGAACTGACCACGGTCAGGAAGTCACTGATGCCACGCTTCCAGGAAAAGCCTCTAAGCTTCAGATCATGTGCGACCGTACCCCAAACCGACACAGGTGGTCAGGGTGAGAATCCCCAGGCGCTTGAGAGAACTCGGGTGAAGGAACTAGGCAAAATGGTGCCGTAACTTCGGGAGAAGGCACGCCGC
>NZ_JAMJPJ010000117.1 GCF_023555005.1 Halomonas llamarensis
GGTACGTCTTCGAAACATTGCCCACGCTCAACGACGACGAGCTCACCACGCTGCTGCCCTGGCACTGGAAGGACACATTACCCGGCTGAGCGACGCCTGCCCAGATGTGGTTAATGGCTCGCTTACTCCAGTTCTACCAGCCGCCCAAGAGAGTCCACATGGTGGTGCCAGTAGAGTCCGTCAGGAAGCTGGGTGGCGATGCGTCGGCCCATCTCGTCGTGCTGGGTGCGGGTGATCTCGTTTAGCGCATTGGTGACGCTGGCCAGGTAGCCGTGGCGGTCATAGCTATAAGTTGTGCGCTGCTGGGAGCAGTCGATCTGGGCGGTGATCTGGCCCAGGGCGTTGTACGCCCGCTGGTGGGTCGCGCCACCTG
>NZ_JAMJPJ010000118.1 GCF_023555005.1 Halomonas llamarensis
TCGGCGGTTAGCACATCGGCCCAAAACAGGGCGTGGCTTTGCAGGGCCAATAGCTGGCCGCGTTGCCATTTCACGGGGATGTCGCCGCCTGGCGGCATCCAGTTAATCAATTGCGTTAGGGCGGGCTTGCGTAGCTGCGCCAGTTCGTCGTCACCGGCGGTGGCCACCGGGCCTAACGGTTGGTTACGGCGGCGAATCCCCGTGACCAGTAGCACCTCGGTTTTCACGCGGTGGCGTGCCTGGTGGCTCATGGGGCCGTGGCTGACGGTTTCACGCCCGAGCACCAGCATCATGTTGGGGAGCTGGGTGTTGTTCTTGGCGGCTTCGACATCCGCTGCCAGCTGCACAGTGGGCATGCCGCCCAGGGCGTTT
>NZ_JAMJPJ010000119.1 GCF_023555005.1 Halomonas llamarensis
CAAGTGGCGGTGGCGCCGTGATTCGTCCAAGCACTGACCTGACCGTGTATCTGTGCCGTGAACCGGTGGACATGCGCAAGCAAATCGATGGCCTGGCGTTGTTGGTTCAGGAGGCAATGGAATTGAACCCGTTTGATAAAGCGCTGTTTGTCTTTGGCAATCGCCAGCGAGATAAAGTCAAACTCCTGTTCTGGGAGCGTAATGGCTTTGTGGTCTGGTATAAGCGCCTGGAGCGTGAGCGATTCAAGTGGCCAACGCACCTGGAAGGAACGTCCGTGACGCTGAGCGGACAAGAACTCAACTGGTTGCTGGATGGCTATGACCTGAAGGCAATGCAGCCTCATAAAGCATTGGATTTTCAGTGTGTTG
>NZ_JAMJPJ010000011.1 GCF_023555005.1 Halomonas llamarensis
TCACCACCATGGCGTTCTGATCGTAGTTATAAGCCTTGAAGCGCGGCATGCTGACCACTCCTCGTCTGTTTCCTCAATCCTACCAAAACTTAGGGGTCAGCGGGGTTTTTCTACAGCCTCAACGCCGCCAACACGCGCAGCTTTGTAGTGGAGGCGAAGCCGCAACGGAAAAGCTGTCGCCGTGATTGGCCTGGTTATATTTATTCCGCGATGGCACTTTCTTGACCGCACGAGTTACAACTAAGGACAAACCCTCCAGAAGCTTCTCCACCAACAATGTCGTAGTCCATGCTCTTGCATTCCGGACACTTAGGCTCATCATCAAACCCTAAGTATTTAAGGAATAGGTTTTGAATTACCGATACTGCAGAGCATGTGAAGAGAAGGCATATCTTTGCGTCTGGGATATTTTTATTGGGAGAATGCACGACCTCGGAAGACTGATCCCAGGCCGATTCGATTAAATCTCTACAGCGTTTGCGGAGATTGCTATTTCGCTTGCCTACTGCATAGATATTGATGACGGCCTTAGCAATACCTTTGAAGTCTGCGGCCTTAAAGCCATGGTCTTTGAGAAGCTCAGGATTTCCTTTTGCTAAAACCCCTGCCAGCTCAATGAGACTCTCTCTGCAAGTAAGACCAATAGACTGAATGTCTTCTGGTCCGGACACATCGTTTAGCTCAAGTGCTGCACTATTAAGCCTACGACTTATCGACCTTATGCCATCAATGTCGAGGGGAACTTCGTCGATTACATGTTTGAACGTCTTATGATGCCGTGCTTGAAGTCTTTGAGTTATCCCCATGTGGAACGAGTAAGCCTCGTCAGCCGAGAAATAGAACTCGTTCTGCGTATACAGGTTCATAGGGGCGCTTTCTCCTTCGACAACCCACCAGTTGCCACCGCCAGTCCTAATATTCCATACATGAACCTCATGCCCTAAATCATCAAAGGTTTGCTCTACCTGCATATGTTTGATATCACCAACATCATTATTTGCAAGGTATGATGTGATTCTCTGTTCGGCATCTACGCGATATTCAGGTGTCATTTTTCCCTACTTTTCTGATTGCCTTAAAAATATAACGCGAAGCGCACCGGCGCACTTTAGTGCGTCCGAGTGACGCGAATTGTTATATTTTTCCTAAGATGCCAAGAATCTGCGGAGGTAGTGCTCGGTTTCCGTCTCGTTCTCGCACTTATATGTCTCGCGAATAATTTCTCGCATTGTTCTGCCGGTATTAGGAACATCTTGATCTCCCTCAGCAAGATCAACGGAGCTCAAATCCTCTTGGGTCAGACCTTCGTTCGGCATTGGGTTTATTGTCCAGATATCTAACGCATTAATGTGAGAACCATCAGAAAGTTCAAGTTTCTCAAGAAGTGGCTTCAAGGCCCTGGCCCCGCCTCCGTACATTAATGCATACGAAAATCTTGGACTTATCTTTACGTCAATTTTAGGTTTGGAAGAGAAAAGGGTTATATCGCACCTTTGATTATTCAGCGCACAATGCTCGAGCCGAGATAAAAGCCAAGATATTCTATTTTCGTCCACGGTAGCGACTCCTTTGAATATAACGCTTTGGTTCAGCAGTAGCCTTGAGAGCGCGAAGCGGCCACAAGACTGTCCGGTTGACGCCCGCTAGGTTCTGAAAAAACTGGAACTATTTGTTATATTCAGTTGGAAGCGGGCAATCATAATTTATGTCAATCATATCAAGATTTTTCAAGTTGAAATTGGCATATTTTATCCCAGCCTTTGAGGTATTAATTTCTGGCTGAGCATATAAAAAAACGAAGGCTGTAGGCTTTTCTTTTTGATATATTTTTTCAAGCCTCGTAGCCATTAGCTTCTTAATTTTATACCTTTCTATCGTGCCGTCAGCGATCATCGCAGTTGTTTTTAACTCATCTTCACCTTGCTTCAAGGTCTTCTTAAACTTAATTTGGTACCCTCGATCTGATGGCAATCTGTTGATGAACGCCCATCCGTAATAAATTACCGGAAAATCGGGAAGATCATCTAAATCTTGCTCCCAGATAAATTTGAATATACTGCTATAGTAAACATCCTTGCCAGAAATATTTAATCGTCTAAAATTTATAGACCCATCTTTTCTATACCGTATATATCTACTGACTACTGAACGCACCGAATATACAGTACCAATACTGCCATTTTCTCGGAGCTTCGTATCCTTTGTTTTCTTAACATATTTTGGCTTATTATCACCCAACGCCTTAGGTGAGTCGCTTTTTTTAGGCTCATCATAATAGGATTCGGGACGATCCAATTCAAAAACGTCAACTATAGACTGATCCACGCTGAGACGCTCCTCTTTTACGGGAGTACCGTCTTCATAGTGGAGATTTAGTGGAATGTTGTTGTTAATCTCACAGTCTTTTGAGTGTGTTCCATAAATCCTGTAATGGGGCACGACCTTCATGTCTTGGAGGTCTTCGTCTAGGTTCGCACATGTAACCTGAGCCATGCAGCCACTACCGGGGCATATAAATTTTTTCTTGTCGGTGATAGTTCCAGACCAATAAAGATCATATGCCCTATCAGGGTCTAGGTAATCCTGCGCTTCAATGCTATAGGCCACATCTAACGACAAAACTTAACTCCTTTGAATATAACGCCCGGCTCACGCGCCGGTTTGGAGCCGCGAAGCGGCGTAAAATCGGTCGCTGTGCAGCCGATTGTTAGATGACCCTGGTCCTCGCCCGGCCATATTTTAATGCCGTTCTAGCAAAGTGACATTCACAACTTTGTATGTGATCGCCAGCGCTTGAGCCGTTGAGCAATGGCTTTACCAATTACCACTAATCTCTTGATTGCGCGAGACAAACCCCGAAGGGGTGGTCGAATTAAGCGCCGCCTATCAGCGGAATTACGCTGGTCCAGTTTGGCAACCTTTGTCGTCGAATTTGCTACTTTGCCACCAACGACGGCAGCTAGTGCTATAAACAACCACCACCGCTGGTACCGTTCTTTCTGTTTGCGTGCGATAGCCTCATTTAAATCTTGTTGTTTAGCCCTGGAAGCAACCAGAGTCGGGATAATACATTCGCTAGCGAGTGCAACAGATCTTGCGATAATATATTTGTCTACCAACCCTTCCGGACCATCAGGGAAAGCTCTACAGAATGCTGAGGGAGTTCTTTGGCAAACACCTGATGGCCTGGCGTGTTGCCGAACCCCATCTCCAAGGTCTTCTACGGGGCAAACCGTGCGATTGTAGCGTTCGATCTCTTTACGAATTTGGATGATTTCTTGTTCTGGCACCGACCTTCTGATGCCAGAGTAGATTTCGGCGCTCTCAGCGGGACCAAATTGGTGGAAAGTGTCCACCCCATAGGCTGCATACTCATTCAATGTTTGTTGTACATCAGAAGCCCATATACAAGAAGACATTTCAGCTAGGTCTTGCGTCTTACAAAACTGATCATAGCTCCGGACTTGGTTCAATAAATACGAACTCGCTGCTCGGCTTATTCTGTTTTCTTCGGAAAGATTTGACGCGTGACGTGTCCCAACAGAGTCTGCCACGAAAAACACGCCAGCTAGAAGTGCCGTCGCGTACCATAAATGATCATAGTAGCCGCGAAATCTATCAGTTAGGTTGAGGGAGTCGTAAACAATTACAGTTATACACCACCCCGTTAGTAGGCTGAGCATTAAGAGAGGAACGAAGCCCAACGGACTCCCCAAGGAACCACCTCCAATGTAAAACGAATCCGGAAGGTAGTTTATTTGAGGCCATAATCCAGCGACGTTCAAAAGTCCAGGAGCAGCTAGTAGGGCAAAGACAAGGGCAACGCCACGCCACCGAGCGATCACAAATCCAGCGGCTAAAACCGCAAAAAATAGAATTATCAAATAAAGCAGAAGGAGACCCAGAATGAGTGTGACTGCCTCTGCAGGAGACCAGTAACTTCCAACTATAAGCCCCTTCTCATTCCGCTCCAAAAAGTTGGAAGACGCTAGCCCAATCCCCTCTAAGATCTGTTGAATGCTATACGCTGCACCGTATAGAAATGCTATGTACGGGAAGAAAAAATTAGACAATTTCGACTCTCATATTTTTCATCTAACAGGTATTAGACGGCGCGTCCTATGATTGGATGAACGCGCCAGCATGTTTAATTAGTAAATGTAGCCTACTTTTTCGTGTATAACCACATGATTTTCAACTAGATTAATATTAATTAGGCTACATTTGCAGAATTCGCACGCTTGCGCGTTTTGCGAAACTCAATAATACTGTATGCATATACACAAAAAAAGGAGTTAGCTACCACATGGATATGCAAAGCAAGCCTCCGAAGCTGATGGATCGTGTGAAAGCTGTTATGCGGGTAAAGCGCTATAGCCCCCGTACTGAAAAAACATACTGTTACTGGATACGTTTCTTCATTCGTTATCATGGGGTGCGACACCCTGCCAGCATGGGCCCTTCTGAAGTCCAGGCTTTTCTGGAGCACCTCGCCGTAGAGCGATATGTGGCTGCAGCTACACAAAACCAGGCGCTTAATGCGTTGGTATTTCTGTATCGCCATATCCTTGATATGCCATTGGGTGATATTGGCACCTTTTCACGAGCTAAACGCCCGCGTCGATTACCTGTCGTGCTTTCTCACGAAGAGGTTATGCGCGTGTTAAATCAGTTGTCTGGACCTATGTATTTGATGGCCACCCTGATGTATGGCTCGGGACTGAGACTCATCGAAACGTGCCGTTTGCGCGTAAGAGATATTGATACCGAACGCCTTATCATCACCGTCAGGGCAGGGAAAGGCGATAAAGACCGAACCACTTTACTCCCCGCTGTTTGTCTTCCCGCGTTAGAGGCGCAAATTGAGTCGGCTGAACAGCAACTTGCCTATCGAATAGCACGTGGCCGCGTGCCAGTCACTTTACCTCATGCTCTAGACCGTAAGTACCCAAACGCAGGCATTTCCCTAGGGTGGCAATGGCTGTTTCCTGCCAGCCGCCCATGCTGTGATGATGCCGGGAATGTCGTTCTTCACCATATTCATTCATCGGCTGTGCAAAAGGCCGTGAAGCAGGCGATGAAGTCTGCATCATTGCCACGTCCTGGCTCTTGCCATACCTTACGGCACAGTTTCGCCACCCAATTACTAAGCCAAGGCACGGGCATTCGCACCGTACAAGAATTGCTAGGCCACAAGAGCATTGAGACAACGCAAATTTATACGCATGTCATAGGAAAGGAATTTGCCGGTGTGCGCAGCCCTTTAGGCTAATGCGCTAAACGAAGGCACGCTACCGCCCCGGTACGTTTGGGATGCGTTCAAACGCTCCACCTGCGACCGTCTCACCAATTTTTGTCGCCTATTTTGGATTACACAGACATTATATCGTTGACGCTACTCAGTTTTCTTCGGCATTGCAAAGTAGAAACTAATTTTTTGCTATGGCATTCACCACTGCGAGTTCATCGCGGGGGGTTGGCCTTATCATCGCTCGGCTAGTCTGGCTCCTGCATTGGTGTGGTGCTTGTAGAGGGTTGTGTAATAGCTTGAATTTCTGAGCGTTTCGCTGAGTGCCTTTACCGAACCTACGCGTGCTTCAAGTGTTGCGGCCTTGCAGATCTGTTCAGCACTGGCCTTCCTGCGTAAATCCGATTAGCCTGCTAATTCGATTAATAAGGGATAGTGATGCAAGAGACGACTCCTCGGCAACGTTTGGCGGGCGTGCTGATTTTACTTGGTTTGATGGCACAAATAGTCGGTTTTACCGGTTGGATGACGACAATCCACATGGTGAGCTACTTGCTGTGGGCGGCGGTTTTTTTGCTATGGCGAGATATTCCCCGACGTTCGCGCCTCCAGGCAGGCGTTTTGATTGCACTGGGCGCGGGGATGTTGCTGGTGGCACGATTTGTGTACGGCGCCGAGGTGGATTGGCCTGCCATGCTGCAGGGCAACGCTTTTGTGGTGGCGATGCTGGTTGGCGTTAGTTTTATTTCGCTGATTGGCAAGCAAGGCAATAAAGGAGCGTCGGGCCAACGTGTAACCGGCGCGGGCGGCGTGCTGCGGACTTGGCTGGGCGTGCACTTTTTGGGGACGATTTTAAATCTTTCCACCGTGTTCATGGTCGGCGATAAGCTCGTTCGGCGCAGGCCGCTCAGCACGCCGCAGCTGTTGGCGCTGAACCGTGGGCTTTCCAGCGCAGCGCTGTGGTCGCCGTTTTTTGCCTCCATGGGCGTGGTCCTGTCGCTGGCCCCGGAGGTTGAGTACGCACAAATAGCCCTAGTAGGGTTTCCCCTGGCGATGCTTTCGGGGCTGTTAACCACGCTGGAGCTTCGGCGGCGGTTTGATTTACGCGAGGTGGACGGCTTTTCGTTGGCGCCGCGCAGCCTGTTGATGCCGGTGGGCATGGCGGCGCTGGTGATGCTGTTTCACTTCTGGCTGACGCCTTCGCTGACCATTGTCAGCATTATTACCTTTCTACTGCCAAGCGTTGCGGTGTTGAGCAACCTACGCGATGGGCCGCTGTTTACCCTGCGTCGCGTTCGCCAGCATACCCTCTCGCGGCTACCTGCCATGCGCGGGGAAATCTCGCTGTTTTTAGCGGCGGGGTTATTAACGCTGGGGCTTTCTACTCTGGTATCGGCGGCAGCCGGTAGCGATTGGACCTTGTTTGCCCAGTTTGGCACGCCTCAGGCGATGATCAGCTTCGCCGCCATCGCGTTAAGCGCGCTGGCCGGGCTGCACCCGATTATTGGCGTGTCGGTACTGGCCTCCGTGCTGAACCTGCAAGGCGGCGAGCAAACACTGTTTGCCTTTGTGGCGCTGGGCTCCTGGGCAGTGGGTACAAGCGTCGGGCCGCTTTCAGGTATCAACCTTTCGCTGCAGGGGCGCTACGGCGTAAGCGGTTATCGCATGATGCGCCATAACCTGCTTTACGCCGCTGTTATGAGCGCGCTAATCCTCATCGCCATTGTATTGCTGTCAACACAGCTCAGGCGTTGACGCGATAAAAATAGCGGTGCCCACACTGATGACATGGCTCGATACGCGCCACACTTTCTAAAATCACCGAGGCATCGCAGTGAACGCAGGCCATTTTGCCGGGGGCGGCCATTTCGCCTTCACAGTAGTCGGCACGAGCGGCTTCTAAGTCTTCGTCAAAACGTTCACGCTCAACCACACTACGGTCAGCGATAGACAGCAGGGACTCCGCTACACGCCGTGAAAGATAACTGATATCGATGTCTAACCACTGTGCGACCTGCTTGCCGGTATCCGCCATGAAATACCGCATATCCTTGAGATCGCGCTCAACCCATGCGCGCAAAAGCGACAGTTCATCTTTGGTGAACTCTTCTAGCTCGCTCTCGAACTCAACGGCTTCATCCAGGTCTTTTTGCAGGTTCTCCCAAGTGAGTTCCTGGGCGCCATCTTGCAGGCGTTCGAGCAGCCGCTCGTAACCTTCGCGTAGGCGGTGGTCGTTATGCTCTGCCATCTCGTTCTCCTGTGTTGTGAAACACTGTTTTTAAAAGCTGTTGTTAAATACTGACTTTAAAAACAGTAAAAGCCAGTTCAGTACGTTATCAGTGCGTTCTTGTTGCCTGCACTTTTTCGTTATGCTGGGTGGCACAATAACGCGTTGGCGTTCAAGGTTATCCCTTCATAGGATACAATCGCACAGATCAACTAACATTCGTTTTTTATCATTCACCGTGCCCGATGTTTCGGGCGAGCACCCCAAGGCATGAAATAAACCGATGGACGCACATTACAGCCCTCGTGATATCGAACGTGACGCGCAGCAGTATTGGGACAAGCATCAGTGCTTTAAAGCCGTAGAAGATGCTAACCGCGAAAAATTCTACTGCCTATCAATGTTCCCCTACCCTAGCGGCAAGCTGCACATGGGTCACGTGCGCAACTACACCATCGGCGATGTTGTCTCGCGCTTTCAGCGCATGCAGGGCAAAAACGTGATGCAACCGATGGGGTGGGACGCCTTCGGCATGCCGGCAGAGAACGCCGCGATTCAAAACCAGGTGCCGCCTGCCAAATGGACCCACCAAAACATCGACTACATGCGCAACCAGCTCAAAGCCCTGGGGTTTGCCTACGACTGGAGCCGTGAGTTCGCCACCTGCGACGTAAGCTACTACCGCTGGGAGCAGTGGTTCTTCACCAAGTTGGTGGAGAAAGGATTGGTCTACAAAAAAATGTCGACGGTGAACTGGGACCCGGTCGACCAAACCGTGCTCGCTAACGAGCAGGTCATCGAAGGCCGCGGCTGGCGCTCCGGCGCTTTGGTTGAGCGTAAAGAAATTCCGCTATGGTTTTTGAAAATCACCGATTACGCCGATGAGCTCTTAGCCGACCTCGACAACGTCGAATGGCCCGAGCAAGTCAAAACCATGCAGCGCAACTGGATTGGCAAATCTCAAGGCGTTGAGATGACGTTCGGCATTAAAAATGCCGAGGGTAGCGACTGTGAGCCGCTTTCGGTCTACACCACCCGGCCGGATACGCTGATGGGCGTGACGTACGTTGCTGTTGCAGCGGATCATCCCCTCGCCAAACAAGCGGCAGAAGATAATGCTGAGCTCGCGGCCTTTCGTGAAGAGTGCGCCCAGGGCGGCACCTCGGAAGCCGAAATGGCGACCAAAGAGAAGAAAGGCATGCTCACCGGCCATCATGCCGTCCACCCGCTCACGGGTAACACGGTACCGGTGTTTGTCGCTAACTTTGTGCTGATGGAGTTTGGCACCGGCGCCGTGATGGCGGTACCCGCCCACGACCAGCGCGATTGGGAGTTTGCCACCAAGTACGGCATCGAGATCATGCCGGTCATCGCCGATGAAAACGGCCACGCGCCCGACCTTTCGGAAGGCGCTTATGTCGATTACGGCACACTGATCAACTCCGGTGAATTCGACGGGCTCGGCTTTGAGGCCGGGTTTGATGCGATCGCCGCCAAACTTGACGAGCTAGGCCGTGGCGAGGTGAAAACCAACTTCCGCCTGCGCGATTGGGGGGTTGCCCGCCAGCGCTACTGGGGCGCGCCGATTCCGGTCAAATACGGCCCAGAAGGCCAGACCGTGCCGCTCACCGATGACGAACTGCCGGTGGAGCTGCCGATGGAAGTCACCGTTGACGCATCCGGTTCGCCGCTGAAAAAAATGCCCGAATTTTCTGAGCTCGGCGACGGCTGGGTGCGCGAAACCGATACCTTTGACACCTTCATGGAGTCCTCATGGTATTACGCACGTTTCTGCTGTGCGGATAATCCTGATGCCATGCTTGACGAGCGCGCCAACTACTGGCTACCGGTCGATCTTTATATCGGCGGTATTGAGCACGCGATTTTGCACCTACTTTACGCCCGCTTCTTCCACAAATTGATGCGTGACTTTGGCCTGGTGGAATCCGATGAGCCGTTCCAGCAACTGCTTACCCAAGGCATGGTGATCGCCGAAACCTACTACCGCGACACCGACAACGGCGGCAAGCAGTGGTTCAACCCAGCGGATGTCGAGGTTAAGCGAGACGACAAGGGCCGCCCGGTGAGCGCGATATTGCTCGAAGATGATCAGCCGGTTCAAACCGGCGGCATTGAGAAAATGTCGAAATCCAAAAATAACGGCGTCGACCCGCAGTCGATGATCGATAAGTTCGGTGCCGATACTGTCCGCTTGTTCATGATGTTCGCCGCCCCGCCCGAGCAATCGCTCGAATGGTCGGATTCCGGCGTAGAAGGCGCTCACCGCTTCTTGAAGCGCCTGTGGCGCCAGGTACACGAGCACGTGGAAGCCGGTTCGCCGGGTGAGTTGAATGTCGCTGCGCTAAACGACGACCAAAAAGCACTGCGCCGCAAAACGCATGAAACCATCAAGAAAGCTAGCGACGACATTGGCCGTCGTACGACCTTCAACACCGCGATTGCGGCCGTAATGGAGCTTTCCAACACGCTAGCACGCTTTGATGATGACTCGGCACCGGGGCTTGCGGTTAGTCGTGAGGCACTGGAAGCTTGCGTGCTGCTGCTGGCACCCATCACACCGCACGCTTGCCATGCTCTCTGGCAGCGTTTAGGGCATACCGAGCCTGCCATTGATGCGCCCTGGCCTAAGCTCGACGAGCAGGCGCTAACACGCGACAGCATTGAGCTGGTGGTGCAAGTGAACGGCAAACTGCGCGCACGCCTGCAAGCACCTGCCAATACCGATAAAGCCGCAGTTGAGGCAATGGCGATGGAAGAGGACAACGTCCAGCGGCACCTAGAGGGCAAAACCGTACGCAAAGTGATCGTTGTCCCCGGTAAGCTCGTCAATATTGTGGTCAGCGGATGAGCCATCATCCTATGAACCGGCGCGCATTTCTTGCCAAAAGCGCCCTCACTGTCAGCATCGCCGCCTCAATGGCGGTGCTGAGTGGTTGCGGCTTTAGGTTGCGCGGTTCCAGCAGCCAGCCCAAACTGCCCGTTTTCACCCTAGAAGGCGATACGCGTAGCGATGTCGCCCAGTCACTGCAAACCCAGTTAGCGGGTATCGGCGCAGGCGTGCGCGAGAATGCACCGTGGCGTCTCACCCTCGACACACCCGCGCTTTTTGAACGCCGACTAGGCGCAGCAGGGCGAGGTAGCCGTGAGCATGAATTTACCCTAAGCACTCACGTATCGCTGCAGCAACGATCCAACAATGCTTATGTACTCAATAGCGAGCAAGTCAACACATCAATTCGCCAACGCATCAACGACGATGACCTTCTCAACCGCGATGTGCTGATGAGTGAGGTGCGTGGAGAACTTTCCCTGCAGCTCGCCCAGCGTATTATCGAGCGTTTAGCCACGCTTGAGGTGCTGCGCGCGTGAAAGTCTTCGCCGATCAACTCCCTGCCGCACTGGACAAGCAGCTTCCCAAGGTCGTGATAGTGGCAGGTGACGAGCCGCTTCAACACCGCGACGCTTGTGATGCCCTGCGCCAAGCAGCGCGGCAAGCCGGTATCGAAGAGCGTGAAGTCGTGGATGTGGAGCCCAACTTTGCCTGGGGGAAGCTTCTGGAAGTCGCCAACAATCTCTCGCTTTTTTCCACACGCAAGCTCATTGAAGTACGCCTTGGCAACCAAAAGCTCGGCCAGGAAGGCACCAAAACCCTGGCGCAATACGGCGAGCAGTTAGCGCAAAGCGAGGATGTATTACTCATCAGCATGGGGAAACTTGACGCTAGGCAACAGAAAAGCGCCTGGTTCAAAACGCTGGATAAACACGGCCTTTTCGTGCCGGTATGGCCAGTTGACTCATCTCGCCTGGGTTTCTGGTTGCGCGATCGTGCCGGGCGACACGGCCTACAGCTAGATCTTGACGCTGCGCGGTTACTCGGCGAGCACACCGAGGGCAATCTGCTCGCCGCCGACCAAGAGCTGCAAAAACTGGCGCTTATGCTGCCACCCAATGCCCGCGTCGGGGTTGAAAGCATCGCGCAGGGTGTGGATGACAGCACGCGCTTCGATGTTTTCAATCTCGCCGACGCGTGCCTGAAAGGGGAAACTAGCCGCGTCTCCCGAATCGTATATGGCTTACGCAGCGAAGGAGTGGAAGCGCCTATTGTGCTCTGGGCGCTGAGCCGAGAGCTACGCACTTTACTCTCGATTCATCAGCACCTGGATCAGGGCCAAAGCTTCGAGCACGCCTGCAAGGCACAAAAACCCATGATTTTTGATAAGCGCCGGCCAGCTTATCAGAAAGCCATTGCACGCCTGCCCATGAAACGCCTGCATAAATTGCTACTAATGTCGCAGCGTCTAGATTTAGCAATAAAAGGCGCCTCTCCCGTGCCCTTATGGCCGGGCCTGCACGATTTGGCATTTACCCTAGCGGGGGGCCGTGGCATGCTGGCTGAATCCGCTTGGACGTATCGCTTACACTAATTTGTTAAAAACGACGTGGATAAAAACGATAAACCGCAGCAAAACAATGATGTAACTCACTTTTTTATATTCCTATACTTTTGACAAGCTTGTGTTACAAGTATTCTTCCCCGTCTGTTTTTACCGCAAAAAGGAAAGCATCATGGCTACAACACTGCGTCGTTATATTTCCGTTTTATTAATCGCGCTATTGGCGCTCGGTAGCTTCCCCGTCGCGGCGGCACAAACCACCGGGTTGGTATCGACACAAGCCGCCCTTGAAGCCGATAGCGCAAGCGAGGAGCGCGAACGTATTCACGATATTCTGGCCCGCGCAGATGTACAGGAGCAGCTACTCGCGCAAGGCGTTAACCCAGAAGAGGTAAAAGCCCGGGTCGCCGCCCTAAGCGATAGTGAGGCGAAGCAGATGGCGCAGCAGCTTGAAGCGATGCCTGCTGGTGCTGGTGTGATCGCTGCGCTATTTGCCGTTTTCGTCATTTTGCTCGTCACTGACATTCTTGGTTTGACCGATGTATATCCGTTTACTCGCTAAGCAGATGCGCCATACTGACCTAAACGACGCCCGCTCTGCGGGCATTTTACTGTGTTTTATTGTCAGCATCCTTCTTAGTGGGTGCGCAAGCCGCCCCGCGCTACTCGAGAGCACTTATCAAACGTTACCCTCGCATGTGGAGCTCAACGACGTTCCCTTCCACCCCCAGGTAAAATACCAATGCGGCCCGGCAACGCTCGCGATGGTGCTTAACCATCAGGGCGTCGACGCCAGCGTTGAGCGTTTGATCCCGCAGGTGTTCATCCCTGGCCGCGACGGCAGCGTCCAACCCGAAATGTTAGCCACCGCCAGACGCTATGAACGCATTGCGTTTCCCATCCGCGGGACGCTCGATAGTTTGCTAACGCACCTTGCAGGTGATGACCCGGTCGTAGTAATGCAGAACTTGTCTCTTCCCGCTTGGCCGATGTGGCATTACGCCGTAGCGATTGGCTATGACCTGCCTAATGAGACATTGATCTTGCGAAGTGGTGAAATCGAGCGCCACATGCTTTCGTTTAGTCGCTTTGACGCCACTTGGGCGCGCACCGAGCGTTGGGGGTTTGTTATTGCCCCACCCGGCGAGGTCCCGGCGGGCATTTCGCCGAAGCGGGCCATGGATGCCATCAGTGCTTATGAAGCGCTTCACGGAGCAAACGCGGCCCTTCCTAGCTGGAAAGCGTTGACACAGCGTCAACCCAATAATGCGATGGGCTTTTTTGCTTTAAGTAATGCTTACTATGCGCTAAACCAAGTCGATGATGCGCGGGAGACATTGATCCAAGCAACCAACATTGACCCGGAACTTGGCGTCGCCTGGTTAAATTTAGGGCTGCTGTATCTCGCTCAAGAGCGGTTAGCTAAAGCAGAACAGACGATTAATAAAGCCGCTCAACTTCCCGGGCCATGGCAAGAGCGCGCGGCATCTTTACTCAAAACACTATAATCATATAATCCATTGATCGTAAAGATAATGAGAGTAAATAATGCCGTAAGTTTAATTCTTACGAGAAGATAACTAAATTTTATGATGGAAAGGTAAGTATGTTTTTGCTTTAGTGAGGCTATCTTTTTAGGGCAAACAATCAGCGTAGGACACGCGGAGTACATTATGTATGCTTGGCTTCTGACCCTTACTTTAGCGCTAGCTAAACCTTGGCAAGCAAAGCAATACCCCGTCCATCGAAGCGGCGGTCGGCGCTGGTTGCGATCTTTGCTGATAACAGTGCTGGCAAGCCTTGCCCCCATTGCCAATGCGGCAACTCCCATTTCTAGTCAAGAGATACCCAGTGACGATCATTCATTAATGCTGCAAATCACCCATTACCAATATCACCGTTGGCTTTCACTGGCCGATATCGAAACCCTTCCCCTCTATGATGTAGCAATCGAGCACCCCGAAGGCCTTAACGGGCGCTTTACTGGGGTATGGCTTGATGAATTCATTGTCCAGCAAGGCATTCCCGAAGACGCACATATCCGCTTTATTGCCCACGATGACTACACCATTTTTTTAAGCCCGGCTGAGCGCGAAAAACGGCGCTATCTTATGGTGACTCGTTTTAATGGGCAGCCCCTTAAACGTCAACACCTTGGCCCGCTTCTTCTGATTGTTCCCGCTGACGCCGAGAGCGTGCTCAGTGGCACCTCTGATCAAACGCGTTGGATTTGGTCAATCCGGGAGCTTCGCTACCAATGACCTCTCTAGCGAAAACCTTTCCCCCTCGAATGTGGAGGATCGCGACGCTTGTTGCTGTTATGGCCATAGGCACGGCGCTACTGGTGGGCTATTACGTATACAGCGCCCGCCAACAGCTGGGCGCAGATTACACCGCTCTCGTGGGGGATATTGTTCGGGCGCAACAAACAGCACCGCAGCTTAATCACGCCCTAGAAAGCTTTATTGACGAACCTTTTGGCCTACATTTACGTCAGATTCATCATACGCTATGGCTTTCTGAACAATATTTAGAACACGTCCGCCATGGTTTACAGCAGCATCCTCAGTTGCATCGTGATACTGCTTATCTTGAGGGCGATCTCTCGCTTCTGGGTGAGCAGCTGATTGAGCTTGAAGCGCGAGCCGAGGCGGCGTTAGTAGACCGCTCCCTTTTGCCTGAACTTCAGCGCTTATCCATGGATATTGAGGCTACCATGGCATGGGCATATAGCGAGCTTAATACTGCCGTACATAGCGCGGCAGGCCGACAACGTTTGATAATGCAGCGTCTCTCTTGGGCTGTGACGGGCCTTGTCTTAGCGGTCATGCTGATCGCGCTAACGCTACTAGCCGCCGTATTGCACCTGCAACGCCAGCGCAATACGTTAAAAATGCTAATGCTAACCGACGAACTCACCGGGCTTTATAACCGACGCCATTTGGTTGACGCTGCCTCAAGGACATTAACCGACGCTCAACGCCATCAGCAACCGATCAGCCTATTACTTCTTGATTTGGACTACTTTAAGCACGTTAATGATACGTACGGTCACCCTGCCGGCGATGATGTGCTGCGCAAAGTAAGCCAGCAACTGTGCAATATCAGCCGAGCAACAGATATCGTGGCACGTATTGGCGGAGAAGAATTTTGTTTGTTAATGCCCAATACGCCGGTGGATGACGCTGAAAATGTCGCCGAGCGTATACGTCATGCCATTGCGATCGAACCCCTCACCCATTTGGATAGACATTTACAGCAAACAGTGAGCATTGGAGTCACTACCTCCCTCAATGGTGCGCAAAGCTTTCAACAGCTTTACTCACTGGCCGACCAAGCGTTATACCAAGCTAAAGCCTTAGGCAGGAATAGGGTTGAGAGCGTCCTTCCGACTTCTCCAGTAAGCCAAACAAACGAGACTCACCACCCACTAGAAGAACGCGGTTAAGCCCATTTTGGGCCATCGCGGTGTCTTTTAAAAACGCCTGTGCCACTTCATACGGCACTTTTCCTTCCGTCAATTCTTGCGCATTAGGGCTAAACGATTTGGCGTTGGGGATTGTATAAATACCTACCGACACGTCAGATACAAAGCGGTAACGTTTATCCAGCAGCAATACCGACCAAATTAACGACGCGTGGCATCGTAACCTAAATCAGCCCCACGGCTCTCATCGCTACGACGGCGTGTGCTCACCCCACGGCGTTTACGATTTTCTTCTTCGCATACGTCGTCCTTGCCACCGCAAATATCGCAGCCATCCTTCATACCAATTTGGTTCAACCCTCCGCAGGAACCCGCAATAGGCTTACGCCCCATGATGACACCCACGGCCATCGCGGCTATCACCAAAAGCATAAACCCTAAAACCAGCAGCCACATCGTCATGATGAATACCTCACTAAAATCACTGTATCGCGCTTTGAATTAAAAACATTCGTCACCTACCTACACACATGACAGTCATAGTGACGTTAAGTGCCATTATCGTTAACCGGAGCAGCTGGGTAAACAAAAAAACGGGGCTAGCCGATTGGCTAGCCCCGTCATCTCCTAATGAATAGGCTTACCCACCGAAATCATCCAAGAGAATGTTTTCCGGCTCAACCCCCAGATCAATCAGCAACTTAATTGCTGAAGCATTCATCATGGGCGGTCCACACATGTAGTACTCACAATCCTCAGGGGCGGGATGGTCCTTCAGATAGTTTTCGTACAGCACGTTGTGGATGAAGCCTGTCGGGCCTTCCCAGTTATCTTCAGGTTGCGGATCCGACAACGCCAGATGCCATTCAAAATTAGGAAACTCTTCGGCCAGCTTGTCGTATTCTTCATTGTAGAACGTTTCGCGCCAAGAGCGCGCACCGTACCAAAACGAGATTTTACGATCTGTTTCCAGACGCTTGAGCTGGTCAAAGATATGGCTACGCATCGGCGCCATACCGGCACCACCACCAATGAAGATCATTTCCGCATCGGTGTCTCTAGCAAAGAACTCACCAAACGGCCCCATCACCGTGACTTTATCGCCCGGCTTCAGGTTGAAAACATAGGTCGACATTAAGCCTGGCGGATGATTCGTACCGGGAGGCGGCGTGGCGATCCGGATATTGAACTTGAGGATACCCTTCTCTTCCGGGTAGTTCGCCATCGAATAAGCCCGGATAACTTCCTCTTCGTTCTTGTGAGAGGTATCAAATAGTCCGAACTTTTCCCAGTCTCCACGGTACTCTTCTTCAATATCAAAGTCGGAAAATTTGATATCGTAAGGCGGTGCTACAAGCTGAACATAACCACCGGCACGGAAGTCAACTTCTTCGCCTTCCGGTAGTTTCAGATTCAACTCTTTGATGAAGGTGGCAACGTTGGGGTTATCGATAACCTCACACTCCCACTTCTTCACCCCGAAGACCTCCTCCGGGACTTCGATTTTCATGTCTTGTTTCACCGGCACTTGGCAAGAAAGACGCCAGCCTTGCTTTTTTTCGCGCATGGTGAAATGCGACTCTTCCGTGGGCAGAATAGATCCACCGCCCTCTTCTACACGGCATTTGCACTGAGCACAGGAGCCGCCGCCGCCACAAGCAGAAGACAAGAAAATGCCGTTTGCAGCCAACGTGTTCAAAAGCTTGCCGCCGGCTTGGGTGCTCAAAGTGTGTTCCGGATCACCATTGACTTCAATGGTAATATCCCCGCTACTCACTAGCTTGCTACGCGCTGCCAGGATAATCGCCGTTAAACTAATAACGATGATCGTGAACATGACAACACCGAGCAAGATGACAGATGTATCAACCATGTCGGTTTCCTATTGCTGGAGGTTTTCTTTACCCCGACGGCATTAAAGACCGCCGGGAAAACCGTTTCGTTAAAGCTGAATGCCTGAGAAAGACATGAAGCCCAACGACATCAGACCCACGGTGATGAAAGTGATACCAAGACCCTGAAGGCCTGCCGGCACATCGCTATACTTCAGCTTTTCACGAATACCTGCGAGAGCGGTAATAGCGAGTGCCCAGCCAACGCCAGAGCCAAAACCATAGACAATGGACTCGCCGAAATTATAGTTACGCTCGACCATGAAGAGGACACCACCCAAGATGGCACAGTTCACGGTGATCAACGGTAGGAATACGCCCAAGGCGTTATAAAGCGCAGGCACATACTTATCAAGGAACATTTCCAAGATTTGCACCAACGCGGCGATAACGCCGATATAGCTGAGAAGACCCAGAAATGAAAGGTCAATGTTCTCAGCACCATTAATACCGGTCCACGTAAGTGCGCCTTCTGCCAACAATAACCCGTAAACCAAGTTGTTCACTGGCACAGAGATTGATAACACAACGATAACGGCGATACCAAGACCAAAGGCAGAAGAGACCTTTTTGGATACCGCCAAGAAAGTACACATGCCCAAGAAGAAGGCAAGCGCCAGGTTCTCAACGAAAACCGAGGCAACGAAAAGGCTTAGATAGTGTTCCATGTTACACGGCCTCCTTCGGTTTGGAATTTTCCTTCATCTTGAATTCGTTCTCTTCGACTTGATCGGTATCGACAGAGCGCATCACCCAAATCAATAGGCCGATAATGAAGAACGCAGACGGTGGTAACAGCAGCAAACCGTTAGGCACGTACCAGCCACCATCTTGAACAGGTGCTAGTACCGTAAAGCCGAAGATACTACCAGAGCCAAATAGCTCGCGAACAAAGCCGACGACCATCAATACAAAGCCATAACCAAGACCGTTACCGATACCGTCTAGGAAGGATAGTCCCGGCGTGTTGGACATCGCGAAGCCTTCCGCACGCCCCATCACGATACAGTTGGTAATAATAAGGCCAACAAATACAGAAAGCTGCTTCGATATTTCATAAGCGAACGCTTTGAGAATTTGATCCACCACGATGACCAATGACGCGATGATCGTCATTTGTACGATGATACGAATCGACGACGGGATGTGGTTTCGAATCGTTGATACGAACAGGTTAGAGAATGAAGAAACGAAGATAACAGCCAATGCCATTACCAGCGATACGCTCAAACTCGTCGTTACCGCAAGAGCAGAACAAATCCCCAAAATCTGTAGCGCAATGGGGTTGTTTTGAAAGATTGGTGCCGTTAAGACACTTTTAGGCGTGACGTCTGCCATGGTTAGGCTCCTTCGGATTCAAGTTCGACGTCGGTTTCTTGAGCTTCTTCTTGGCTAATACCACTACGGAATGTCGCCAAGTACTCACCGAAGCCTTCCGGGCTCAACCAGAATTGGAGCATGTTAGTTACGCCATTACTGGTCAAGGTGGCACCGGAAAGGGCGTCAATTTCGTGCTCGCCATCAGCGCCACCCTTAGTTAGATGAATCTCCGGTGACAATTCGCCCTTTTCGTCGTAGATTTTCTTGCCTTCCCACTGAGCTTGCCAACGCGGGTTATTCACCTCGGCACCTAAGCCCGGCGTTTCGCTATGGTCGTAGTAGGCAATACTGATTAGCGTATTACCATCCCCTTCGATTGATAGGAAGCCGCGCATCAATCCCCAAAGGCCTTGTCCGCGAATTGGCAAAACAATTTGATCGGGGTTATTGGGATTACCTACGAGATACACAGTGGCATAGTTCTCGACTCGTGAAAGTCCCGCAATATCTCTATCGCCTGAGAGAGTACGACCGGTAGCTGGATCACGCGCCGCTTCAAAATGATTGAAGGTATCTGGATCAAACTTATCGGTGTACTCACCCGTGCGCATATCAACAACGCGCGCGGTAATTTCGTCTTGGAATATCTCTTCAATGTCGATGCCCGGCTCATACAACTGGGCCACATTGAGGATGTTCGATTTGCGGTCAAGCTCCTGATTAACCTGCTGCAAGGGGCGTAGCGCCACCGCTGCGGTAGACACGATGACAGAGCACACGATACAGAGTGCAAATGCAACGATCAGGATCTTTTTGATCGAGTTGTTACCTTGAGCCATTAGGCAGTCTCCTCGGCCGGCACGCCCACGCGCTTTTGGCGACGCTTAATATTGGCCTGGACAAAGAAGTGGTCAATCAGCGGTGCAAACAAGTTAGCAAATAAGATTGCCAACATGATGCCTTCCGGAAAGGCCGGGTTTACCACGCGGATCAGAACGGTCATGACCCCAATGAGTGCGCCAAACACTAAGCGACCTTGGTTTGTCATTGAAGCGGATACTGGATCAGTAGCCATGAACACCATACCGAACGCAAAGCCCCCGACGACCAAATGCCAATACCACGGCATGGAAAACATCGGGTTAGACTCAGAACCGATCAGATTGAACAGGGTGCTGGTAATGACCATCCCCAGGAAAACACCCAGTACAATTCGCCAGCTGGCAATTTTGGTCCATAAGAGCACCGCGGCACCGATCAAAATGGCCAATGTCGAGGTTTCGCCAATGGAACCTGGAACAAAGCCCAGGAAAGCGTCCCACCAACTATACGAGGATGCGAGTGCTGACATGCCGTCTTGCAAAGCCATCGAAAGCGCTGTTGCGCCACTGTAGCCATCAGCAGCAACCCAAACGGCGTCGCCAGAGATTTGCGCTGGGTATGCAAAGTACAAAAACGCACGACCAGTGAGCGCCGGGTTGAGAAAGTTTTTCCCCGTACCGCCGAAGATCTCTTTACCAATCACCACGCCAAAGGTGATACCCAACGCCACTTGCCATAGCGGAATGGTTGCCGGAAGGATCAGCGCGAAAAGCACAGAGGTAACAAAGAAACCTTCGTTAACTTCGTGACCACGCTTAATGGCGAACAGCACTTCCCAAAAACCACCCACGATAAACGTCACTAAGTAGATCGGAAGGAAGTAGGTAGCCCCAAGCACGAAGTTAGCCCACAAACTGCTAGCATCGTGTCCAGAAGCAAACAGCATCATGATCGCTTCGCGCCAGCCGGCCATTGAGGCGTAGCCTGCTTCAATAGCGGTATTAGCTTGCCAGCCGGCATTCCACATACCAAACAACATCGCCGGGAAGGTACACAACCAGACGGTGATCATGATGCGCTTCAGATCAACACCATCACGCACATGCGCTGTTGTCTTTGCCACATTCGGCGGCGCATAGAAAATCGTATCTACCGCTTCATAGAGCGGATAGAACTTTTCGTATTTTCCGCCCTTGTGAAAGTGCGGTTCGAAATTATCGAGTGTTTGTCGAATACCCATCATCAGGCCTCTTTCTCGATCAAGGTGAGATTGTCACGCAGGATGGGGCCGTACTCGTACTTGCCGGGGCAAACATAGGTACATAATGCCAGATCCTCTTCGTCCAGCTCTAGACACCCGAGCTGCATGCCAACTTCTATATCTCCGACAATCAACGAGCGCAGCAACTGTGTCGGCATAACATCCAATGGCATAATACGCTCATAATTGCCCACTGGCACCATGGCACGCTCTGAGCCATTGGTAGAGGTTGTCGGTGCATAATCGCTCAACCCTTTGATTTTGGAAATATAAATCCCCATAACAGAGTGACGATTAGCACCAGGCGAAATCCACCCCATGAAAGCGCGTTTATTGCCCTCTTCAAGTAGGCTGATTTGGTTATGGAAGCGCCCTATGTACGTCAGACTGCCTTCGGCAGCTGCCCCAGAGAAGACGGATCCAGAAATGACCCGCGTGTCATCAGGTTTGATGATCTCACCTTGGAGAAGTTCATTGGTACTGGCACCGATACGTGTACGCAAAAGACGCGGATTTTCAGCCCGCGGCCCACCAACCGCTACCACACGATTGACCTCTAGCTTACCTTCGGTGAAGAGCTTGCCGACAGCAATCACATCCTGATAGCCGATATGCCACACTTTTTTATGTAGCGCGACGGGCGATAAGTAGTGAATATGCGTGCCTACCAAACCAGCAGGGTGTGGGCCTGAAAATGTTTGCGCCTGAACACCGCTAATGTTGCTGCCGGGAATACTGTTATCAGGGCCGGAACATAGATACACCTTACCCTCGGTAAGACGCGCCAACACTTTCAAGCCATCTTCAAATGCTTGCACATTGTCGTTAATGATCAAGGCAGGATTTGGGCTTAGCGGGTGCGTATCGATAGCGGTAACAAAAATATCGGCTGGCTTGCTATCAATCGCCGGTGTGCGCGAAAACGGACGCGTGCGCAAAGCCGTCCATAGGCCTGATTCTACCAGCTGATCGACCACGGTTTGGCGCTCTAAACTCTCAATTGCAGAGCGATCATGTGCAGTGAAAGAGACGACGTCCTCACTTTCATCCACTTTAATAACCACAGATAGCAAACGACGCTTTTCGCCACGGTTAATAGCGACCACTTCACCAGCAGCGGGAGCGGTAAAGCGAACGCCCTCGATTTTTTTGTCGGTGAAGAGCAGTTGGCCTAGTTTGACCTTATCCCCTTCCTGTACTTCCATGGTCGGCTTCATGCCAACGTAGTCAGTACCCAGGATTGCCACGTGGCGCACAGGCTGCGCATCTTCAATACGCTGCTCAGGCGCTCCCGTGATGGGGAGATCCAGGCCTTTTTTGACTTCGATCATAGTCTCGCCCAGTTGATGGATCGGATATACGAAGATAAGGGGTTCGAATGGATTCGAATTCTTATTTTTCGTTCAGATTATTACCAGTCAGGCCCAAGCACATGCTCGAACCACCCCAAAATTCTACCGCATTATAAAGATAAGCGCGGCCAAAGACCACATCCCAAGCTCACGCCAAAAGTGCTATAGACGTGCCCAAATCGCATTATCACAACGACAAACGCCACCCGAAGGCGGCGTTGAATACAATGTAAAACGGCAAATTAGCTCTCAGTGCGAGGTAGCTTTAAAAAACTTACGTTAGACATTTGCTGCAGAATGCGCACTACCTGGCAACTGTAACCGAACTCGTTATCGTACCAAACGTAAACAACTGCGTGATTACCATTAGCAATGGTGGCTTTTGCATCAACGATCCCGGCATGACGATTGCCCACAAAATCTGAAGACACCACTTCCGGTGAATCGACGAAATCAATCTGCTTTTGATAGGCTGAATTGATCGACATAAGGCGAAGGTATTCGTTAAGCGCTTCGGCGTCCGTTCCTTTGTCTAACGTCAGATTGAGAATCGCCATGGAAACGTTCGGCGTCGGTACGCGGATCGCATTACCCGTCAGCTTGCCATCTAGCTCTGGCAGCGCTTTTGCCACGGCTTTCGCCGCACCCGTTTCCGTCAGCACCATATTAAGCGCCGCGCTACGACCACGACGATCACCTTTATGGTAATTATCGATCAAGTTCTGATCGTTCGTGTAAGCGTGAACGGTCTCAACGTGGCCTGTTACAACGCCGTACTCGTCATTAAGCACTTTTAACACCGGCACAATCGCGTTGGTGGTACAAGAGGCCGCCGACAAGATGGTATCGTTTTCGGTAACGTCGTCGTGATTAATGCCATAAACAATATTTTTGATATCGCCTTTACCCGGGGCGGTTAAGAGCGTCTTAGACGCCCCTTTGCACTCCAGATGCTGACCCAGCCCTGCTTCATCGCGCCACATACCCGTGTTATCTACCACAACGGCATTCTGAATATCGTACTGGGTATAATCCACGTCGGCTGGCGAATCGGCATAAATCACCTGCACCACATTACCGTTAACAATCAACGTACGCGCATCAACATCCACGCTGATCGTACCTTCAAACGGCCCATGAACCGAGTCGCGGCGCAGCAGACTGGCCCGTTTTTCCAGATCTTTTGCCACATCCCCCCGGCCGCGCACAACAATAGCGCGTAGACGTAGAAGGCTACCGCCACCAGCTTTCTCGACCAAAATACGCGCTAGCAAACGACCAATACGACCAAAGCCATAAAGCACCACGTCTTTTGGCTCTCCAGTGCTAGCACCTGGCTGATAACCGTCAACAATTTCGTGGAGCTCTTTGCGCAGGAAGGCTTCAACATCACCGCCACCTTGCTTTTTCAGCGTGACGGCAAGCTTCCCTACATCAACGTGCGCTGGGCCAAGATTAAGCTCGCACATGGCCTTAATGATAGAAAACGTCTCTTGCACGGAGAGCTCTGTGCCCTCAATTTTGCGTACAAAACGGTGATCCTTGAGAATGCGAATGACCGACCGCCTGATCAACGAACGTCCGAACATGGTCGCAACGACATTATTTTGGCGATACAGACGCCCTACCAGCGGGATTATCTGTTCTGCCAGCGCTTCGTTGCTTTGCCATTCTTGAAAAACGTTTTCGAGCGTTTGCTGACTCACGTGCGACCTCTTTAGGTAATGAAAAATTAGGCAATGGAGACCAAAGATGAAGAAAAGGTGTAGATAAAGTCAGAAGCATTATCCCGGTCGACATCATACCCTGCAATCACTGGATAGTCGCAGCCGCTGTAAGCAGATTACATAAATGCGTCATTGACTACATAATAGTGCCACACTAAGTAACGACACCTATTGAAGGATGGTATGAGCCATTGATCAACGCCATGGGTCCATCGCCTGATGGATTGATCGTGTATCATCAATGCTTTGCCTCTGCACAACCGATGCGTACATTATGCCAACTTTTTCACTACTAGACCCGCCCACACCAAAAGGCACTCGCGATACGCTTTACTGGGTTTCGCCACCGGGCAGTGCCGATGCGCTCGCACTCGCCCAAATGGCGACGACGACCCCCTTGTTAGTCATTACGCCGAGTACAGCAAGCGCTCAAGCCCTTGAGCAAGCGCTGGCATTTTATAGCGACATTCCCATACTCCCTTTTCCTGACTGGGAAACCCTGCCTTACGATAGTTTTTCACCACACCAGGATATCGTTTCGGCTAGACTGCGGACACTGCGTGAGCTTCAAGACGGGGTTCACGGCATCGTGCTTGTACCGATCAATACATTGATGCAGCGCTTGCCACCGACCGACTATATCGCTGGGCGCGTACTGACGCTCAAATCCGGCGGCACACTCGGTCGGGAAACCTTGCGCGAATCGCTTTCACGTGCTGGCTACCGCGCGGTAGAAACGGTATACGAGCCAGGCGAATACGCCATGCGCGGCGCGTTAATCGACCTGTACGCCATGGGCATGGACGCCCCCATTCGCATTGATCTTTTCGATGACGAAATTGATACCCTGCGCTATTTTGACCCGGGCTCTCAACGCTCCACCGATAAAGTCGATGCCATTGAGCTACTACCCGCGCACGAGTACTCACTGAGCCGTGGCGCTATTGCCTGTTTTCGCGAGCAGTTTGAGACGCTTTTTGACGTTGATCCGCGCCAATGCCCGCTCTATAACGACGCCATTAAAGGCATTCCCTCGCCAGGCCTTGAACAGTATTTACCGCTTTTCTTTGAACAAACCGCCTCACTGTTTGAGCACCTTACCGACGCCACTCACGTTGCATTGCTGCCTGGCGTGTTTGAGGCAGGCGAGCACCACTGGGAAGCCATTGAAGCACGCTACGCTAATTTGGGCGTTGACCCCACTCGCCCTTTGCTACCGCCCCACCGGGCATTTTTCCCGGTCAATGAGATATTTGCCGCTATAAAGCAGCGCCCGCGCCTTGAACTGACCAAGAACCCCGAGCAGCGCCATGCGCATGAGTTTGCCGCCAAAGCGTTGCCCGATATCACCATCAATGCGCGCAGCAAAGCCCCCCTGGCCGCGCTAAGCACATTTTTACACGATAGTCCTGATACCCGCGTGCTGTTCATTGCTGAATCACGTGGCCGCAGTGAAGCGTTAGAAGACATCCTCGCACCACTTTCTCTTTCCCTTCCCCATGTTGATCGTTTCTCCATCTTTACCCAAAGCGAGTTGCCGTTTGCCATCGCGGAAGGTCAAGTCGATGAGGGATTATGGCTCGAAACGCCCAACCTCGCAGTGATTACCGAAACCGAGCTATTCGGCAATGTCGTGCGCCAAAGTCGTCGGCGAGAAAAAGCCACTGACGAAAATGAGTTCGCCGTACGCCACCTTTCAGAGCTTAAAAAAGGGGCGCCTGTGGTACATCAGGCACACGGCGTCGGCCGCTACTTAGGGCTCGAAACGCTGGAAGCTGGGGGCATGGCCAACGAATTTCTCGCCTTGGAATATGCCGGTGGGGCCAAACTCTATGTCCCCGTTGACAGCCTGCATCTTATCTCCCGCTACAGCGGCGCTGACGATGAGTTAGCCCCCCTGCATAAACTTGGCTCTGACCAGTGGGAAAAAGCGCGGAAAAAAGCCGCGGAAAAAATTCGTGATACTGCCGCTGAGCTACTGGACATCTATGCCCGCCGTGAAGCCCAAGAAGGCGCGGTTTACACGTCTCCGGATGAAGAGTACGACCGCTTCGCCGCCAGTTTCCCGTTTGAGGAAACCCCCGATCAAGAAGCCGCCATCGATGCCGTCATTGAGGATATGACGTCACCACAACCCATGGATCGCGTTGTGTGTGGCGATGTTGGCTTTGGCAAAACCGAAGTCGCGATGCGCGCCGCTTTTTTAGCCGTACAATCAGGCCGCCAAGTGGTGGTACTGGTCCCCACTACCCTGCTTGCACGCCAACACTTTGAAAACTTTCGCGACCGCTTTGCCGATACCGCCGTCAATATCAGTCTTGTTTCACGTTTTACTCAAGGCAAGGCCATGAAAGAAACGTTAGACCACATCAAACGTGGTCAAACGGACATTGTCATTGGCACCCATAAGCTTCTTTCGAAAAGCGTTGAACTCCCCAAGATGGGGCTGCTGATTATCGACGAGGAGCATCGCTTTGGCGTTTCCCAAAAAGAGACGCTTAAGACGTTGCGCGCTGAAGTCGATATTCTCACGCTCACCGCCACGCCCATTCCACGTACGCTCAACATGGCGATGAGCGGCATTCGCGACCTCTCCATCATTGCCACCCCTCCAGCGCGGCGCTTATCAGTGAAAACCTTTGTGCAACAGCGTGCAGATGGTGTAATAAAAGAGGCGTTACTGCGTGAAATTCTGCGCGGCGGCCAAGTCTACTTCTTACACAACGAAGTGAAGACCATTGAAAATGCGGCGGAAAAGGTCCGCGAGTTGGTACCCGAAGCACGTGTCGCCGTCGCCCATGGTCAGCTCCCAGAGCGCAGCCTAGAACGCGTCATGTCGGATTTTTACCACCGACGTTTCAATGTACTGGTGTGTTCTACCATCATCGAAACCGGCATCGATGTACCCAGTGCCAACACGGTCATCATTGAGCGTGCCGATAAGTTCGGCCTAGCCCAGCTGCACCAACTGCGTGGCCGCGTCGGTCGTAGCCATCACCAAGCCTACGCCTACCTGCTTACCCCACCGCCCAAAGCGATGACTCGCGATGCGGTTAAACGTCTTGAAGCCATCAGCGCCTCTGATGATTTAGGCGCCGGCTTTACCCTTGCCAGTCATGACATGGAAATTCGCGGTGCAGGTGAACTCTTAGGCGATGAGCAAAGTGGGCAAATGGAAACCATTGGCTATACACTTTATATGGAAATGCTTGATCGCGCCGTTAAAGCCATCCGTGCAGGCAAAACACCAAATATTGACGCACCGTTTAACACCGGTGTCGAGATTAGCTTGAACCTGCCTGCGCTCATTCCCGCCGACTACATTCACGACGTCCAGCAACGCTTAGTGATGTACAAACGCATTGCCAACACCCAAAGCAGCGCAGAGCTAAAGGAACTTCAAGTGGAGTTGATCGACCGTTTCGGCCTACTCCCTGCCCCAGTGAAGAACCTGATTCGCCAAACACAATTGCGCCAGCGGACAGAGCAGTTAGGCATCAGCCGCCTTGAAGCCGGTGACGCACGCGGTAAGATCTTATTTGACCCCCAGACACAGGTAGACCCAATGACGCTGGTATCGTTGATTCAGAAATCGCCACAGCACTACCGCCTGGAAGGCGCCGATACCCTGCGCTTCGAGTTACCCATGACAAGCGTTGAGGAGCGTTTTCAGCAGCTAGAAACGCTCCTTAATCAACTTAACCAAAAGGAACATGCCGCATGAAGAAAAGCGCGAATCTCCTCTGTCGGCTCCCCGCGGCACTTTCTATCCTGTTAACGGTGTCGTTAGCGTCCTCTCTGCACGCGGCTTCGCACAACGAAGACACACACCACCGCACGATGGCCGATACCGCCGTTGAAGTCGCTATTATCGTAGCAGGAGAAGCAACCAGTCAGCGCCCCAATGCGCTTCCCCGTGGGCAGTTTCAGCTGCCGACGTCTGGAGACGTGATTGGCGAGCGCTATACCATCACGGTGGAAAATCACGAAGAAACGCTGATTGATATCGCTCGACGACACAACATTGGCTTTGAAGAGATCCGTATGGCCAACCCTGAGGTCAGCCTATGGGTACCTGGCGAAGGGACGGAGGTTATTATTCCTAGCCGCTACATTTTGCCCCCGGTCCCGCGTAAAGGGGTGGTGATCAATCTTTCAGAACTGCGCCTTTACTACTACCCCGCTGACAATCCCGGTATTGTCGAAACCTACCCCGTGAGCGTGGGGCGTGAAGAGTTTGCCACGCCGGTCGGCGTGACTCGTACCACCATCAAAGTCAAAGACCCTGCCTGGGCACCACCTGCGTCGATGCGTCGAGAAGCGGCTAAACGAGGCGATCCAGCTCCCGCCATTGTTCCCCCAGGACCGGATAACCCGCTAGGTGAACACGCTATTTTGCTGAATATGCCCAGCTATTTAATACATGGCACCAACCGCCCAGACGGCGTAGGCATGCGGGTCAGTCGTGGATGTATTCGCATGTACCCAGAAGATATTGAATCGCTCTATGAACGACTTCCCAGCGGAACAAAAGTTAACTTGATTGATACTCCCTTCAAAGCGGGCTGGGCGGAAGATGGCACCCTCTTTGTGCAGTCGTTTCCACAGCTTAAAGAAAACATGGATAGCTTTGAGCCCTTACTTAACGCGCTCAATCAAGTATCGGAAAAAACAGAAGGCGACGACATTACGGTAGATTACGCCCAGATTAAACGCGCCCTTGAGCAGTCCAATGGACATATGATGGCTCTTTACGGTCCGCAAGCCCCAAAAAAAGAGCCCGTTCGGCTTAAATGGGACGCCAACTTTTTTGATGCCCTTAAGCTTGAGGCAACCGCAAAGGTGAAAAGCGATGCGTAACGCATCGTGTTAACACCCTACTAAAAACAAAAAACCCTGCCGAAGCAGGGTTTTTTGCGTCACTCATCACTTCATAAATGAGGCGACACCGCAAAAGGCCGAAGCCTTAAAGCGTAAACCAACAGAATTACTTCTGCATGGAACGCTCAAACATGCGGTTCATTTCTTCACGGTTCTGCTCAGACATCTGCATGGCAGCACGCGCATCACGCTGAGCCTGGTTTGCAGTATTCATTGCTTGAGAAGCCATGCTACGTGCTTCAGCGGCATCTGCCTGGGCAGATTCAGCTGTCACGCGAACTTCTTCCAGCGCGCTGGTAGAAGCACAACCTGCCAAGATTGCCAGTGAAGCGGCAGCGGCAGACATCTTAAGAGTCGTCTTCAGAGTCATAATGTTCTCCTTGGGTCTTCCTTGGTACTACGTTAAAGGTGACAACGTTAACCATAGTGAGAAACGTTAACCTTGTCTACCTGCGGTGCAGGTTTATTGCAGCCACATGTGCTGATAGGCACAAGCGTCAAACGCTGTTTTATTATAGACCACAACGTTTGTCTATAGCTGCTTATTCAATAGCTGAATATCATCCAACGGCGTTAGCCTAGCGGATCACAACCCGTGTGCCAACGTCGACTAATTCAACCAGACGCTCAATTTGCGCATTTGTTAACGCCACACACCCCTGCGTCCAGTGATACTTGGCGTGAATATCAGGATCCGCATCGCCTAAACCGTGCACGCCAATTGCTCCACCCAACACGGTATCTTGCGGAGGAGTGCCGTAACGACGGTAATAGGCGAAGTAATCATCGTACTCTTGTTGTGTATATACGCCGTTTGTCAGCGCCATGCGTGCGTGAGCGGGTGTTGGGTAATCCACCCCGGCAAAAATATGCCACTTACTCGCATAGTTAAACCGATTGATACGAAACTCTCCCAACGGGGTCACATTACTGCCGCGCAAACGCTGGGTTTTCGCACCCGATCGGCCAAGCGATACGGGGGCGAATCGTTCAAGCCGAGCATTGCCTCGATAAATGCTAAGAGATGCCTCATCGTCATCAACCAAGACCCAAATCTCGTCGCTGTGCCGTGGTACATGCGCCCGCGAGATCAGCGTTTCAATCAAATCAGGCTCAACGAGTACATCGTTCAACACATTCGCCATAGCGCCGGGGATATAGGCCGATATGGGCAACCCCAGCGCGTAGGTGAGAAATTGGCGTCTGCTTACCGGCATAATGTCACTCTCAAGGCGTCAGCATTAGAGGTCGATAAACTCTTCAAGGCTTGTCACGATACGCCGTACTTCTGCTTCGTGCCCTTGCGCTAAAGAGGTAAAAAACTCTTCTTCTGGCTCAATTGCCGCTTTAGCAGAACGGTACTCATACAGTGTCTGAAGCGTTTTATGAGCCTCAATGACCGTTTGCATAGCAACATCAACGTTGCTGTAGTCGGCGCTTTCCACCAACTTCTCAAGCTTTGGCGGTTGCGGAAAATCCGTGGGATCATCAAACCACGTATTCAACACGTCGCGATGATCAGAACCATCGGAGAAAATATCTTCCAAGCCGGTTTTCATGCGCAACTCTCGATTAGCGAGGTAAGTCAGCGCCATCTTCAATCGCTCAGCGTCTGCGTTCTCTGCCGCGTCGCTAAACTGCTGAGCCATACGGGCATGGAAATCAGCGGCCCAAACGACCAGATCTTTTACCTGGTGGTAGCGCATGCGCTTCTCCTTGGTTATCTAGGATGTCTCGTTTTGACAAATCGGTCAGCTTTAACAAGATGGTTAAAAAGCCTCACGACATAAAATTTTGGCCTACTAGCGTAGAGGAAACGGCAGTTTCTGGCTATCTAACCATTGATGTAGCGTTTAAAGGCTATTGTCGTCTCTTACTACGTATCTCGTTAGCCCTGTTGTTAGCCCTATTATTTTTATTACCACTCTTCGCTGGTTTCCCGCAGCGCGGCGATTTCAGCCTTAGCGTTTTTGATACACGCCATCAACTCATCGGCAAAGGCTGCTTGGCTGCCCAACGCAATCATCGAAGAATTGTGGGTTGGACGCTTCGCCGCGCCTTCGTTGCTGTGCAGACGATCCAGTTGAAAAATCAGCCAACCGAGCCAGGAATCCGCGTCACCAGCCAAGTCACGAAGGCGCAGGAGTTCAGCCACGGCTGGGCCATCAGCGGCCAGCAAAAGCGGCCAGCGATGCTCGGCAAGCCGGGCGTGCTCTGTGACTTCTTTGAGATGCGATTCAAGCGCCAGCTCCATAAGCGCAAGGGCACTCTCTTCAAGTGCCATTTTACGCGAGGTAGCCTCCTCATCGTCGGCTACCGGCGTCGTGATCAACAGCTCGGCTTGATAAAGCAGCTGGTTTGTCCGAGCGAGCGGTGTCATTTTCGCTTATCCTCCACATGCCACTTACTGTTCTCAAACGTCGCTTTCCAACCGGTGGCCTTGCCATTTTCGTCGGTCATCACGTACTGCGCTTTATTTTTGCGTGAAAAACGAATTTGCGCCGGTCGGCCATCAGGATCCTCGCTGGGCGCATCGAGAATGAAGTGGTACTTTTCCGGTAATTCATCGCCGTGTGCCTTGAGCTCTTTTACCAGCGGAGGGCGCGTTTCACGATTTTTAGGGAATTTGCTCGCCGCCAGGAAGAGACCACTGGCGCCATCGCGCAGCACGTAGTGATCATCTACTTTCTGGCACTCAAGTTCAGGCATAGGGATCGGATCCATCTTCGGCGGCGCTACTTCCCCGCTTTTCAGCAATTTACGCGTATTCTTACACTCGCTGTTGGTGCAGCCGAAGTACTTGCCAAAGCGGCCTGATTTAAGCTGCATTTCGCTGCCGCACTTATCACATTCGATAACCGGGCCATCGTAACCTTTGATCTTGAACTTACCAGTTTCGATTTCGTAGCCATCGCAATCCGGGCTGTCACCGCAGATATGCAGCTTACGGGTTTCATCGATCAGGTAGTTATCCATCGCCGTACCGCATTTAGGGCAACGGCGTTTGGCACGCAGCGCTTCCGCCTCGGCCTCTTCGCCCGCGTCGGAGGCGACTGCCTCTTCACCGGGAATCAAATCAATCGTGGTTTTGCAGCGCTCTTTAGGCGGTAGGTTGTATCCGCTACAGCCTAAAAACACCCCGGTGGAAGCAGTGCGAATCTGCATTTTGCGACCACAGCTCGGGCAGTCGATATCCGTTGGTACCGGCTGATTGGGGCGCATGCCATCTTCGCTTTCAGCCTGCGCTAGCTCCTCGCGGAACTCTTGGTAGAACGCATCCAGCAGCGCTTGCCAGTTACGTTCACCTTCAGCGACTTCATCTAAGCTATCTTCCATACGCGCCGTGAACGAGTAATCCATCAAATCGGGGAAAGACTCTTTCAAGCGCTCGGTGACGATATCGCCCAATTTTTCGGCATAAAAACGGCGATTTTCTAGCTTCACATAACCACGATCTTGAATGGTGGAGATGATCGATGCATACGTCGAGGGACGACCAATGCCTTGTTTTTCCAGCTCCTTGACCAACGCTGCCTCGGAATAGCGAGCCGAAGGCTTGGTAAAGTGCTGCTGCGGGTCAAGGGTTTCTAGTGTTAAGGGTGTCCCTTCCGGCAGGTCGGGAAGGCTTTGGTCTTCGTTTTTCCCTGCCGGTTTCATTACGCGGGTGAAGCCATCAAATTTGAGCACCCGGCCTTTCGCACGTAGCTCATAGCCATCGACTTCCACACTCAGGGTGGTGGATAAATACTCAGCTGGGGTCATCTGACAAGCCACGAATTGGCGCCAAATAAGTTCGTAAAGCCGTTCGGCATCGCGCTCCATACTCACTAACTCAGTGGCTTTTCGCTCAACACTGGAAGGGCGGATCGCCTCGTGCGCCTCTTGCGCACTCTCTTTGCTACTATAACGAATGGGTGCTTCAGGCAAGTAGCGATCACCATATGCCTCACCGATAAACGCACGTGCGCTTTCCACGGCCTCTTTAGAGAGGTTGGTGGAATCCGTACGCATATAGGTGATGTAACCGGCTTCGTATAAGCGTTGCGCCATGGTCATGGTTTTCTTGACGGAAAACCCTAGGCGGCTACTCGCTGCTTGCTGCAACGTTGACGTAATAAAGGGAGCATTAGGCTTTGAACGGGTTGGCTTGGCCTCGCGCGAAGTGATCGCAAGGTTGGCTTGTCTCAGCGCGGCGATGCGTTCCAGCGTTTCTTTTTCCGATGTGGGTCGGAAAGCCTTGCCATCTTGACGTGCCAGCGCAAAGCGCACGAGCTCGCCATCAGATGTCGCAAGATCGGCATGCACATCCCAAAATTCTTCAGGAATAAACGCGCGAATTTCGCGCTCGCGCTCGACAATTAAACGTACCGCCACGGACTGCACACGCCCCGCGGAGAGACCTCGGGCAATTTTCGCCCAAAGCAGCGGCGAAAGCATAAAACCCACCACCCGGTCGAGAAAGCGTCGCGCTTGCTGCGCTTCTACCCGCGGGATATTGAGCGCGCCTGGCGCCTTGAATGCATCTTGAATGGCATTTTGGGTGATTTCGTTAAAGACAACACGCTTGTAGCGCTCATTATCCCCGCCGATGGTCTCGCGCAGGTGCCAGGCAATCGCCTCCCCTTCGCGGTCCAAATCCGTCGCGAGATAAACGGCATCGGCCTTTTCCGCCAGCTTCTTGAGCTCCGCAACGACCTTTTCTTTGCCGGGTAAAATCTCGTAGTTCGCTTCCCAACCGTTAGTCGGGTCGATACCCATTCGCCGAATCAGCTGGTCGTGCGCTTTACGCTTTTTGTAGACGACTTTCTCGTCCGCTGACATTTTGCGCGTGAGGGCTGCTTGACGAGCGCGCTCTTTAGGGTCGGAGGCTGCCTTACCCGAGCCGCTGGTCGGCAGATCACGAATGTGACCTACACTCGACTTCACGATGAAATCGTTGCCGAGATATTTATTGATCGTCTTCGCTTTAGCAGGCGACTCGACGATGACCAGTGACTTGCCCATAGTGCTCCACTTAAATGATATGCCGGCTAACTCAGGCGGCGTTTTGAATAAAACGTTTCAATAATCAGCACGTAATGATACGTCGGATAACGTGTACGTGAAAAAATGCGCCTACCCTACCCCACGCCTTGACGGAGCGCCAGCCCTAGTGATTTATGTGATAAATCAGCGGCTGACGGCAGAATCTAAGCTAGACACTAGACTGCCCAACACGAAACGGCAACCTCTCCTCTTATGCAAAACACCCGACCCTATACAAAACATAAAGCCCTACGCAAAACACCCCGGCGTTCAAGCCAGGGCGTTTTGCGACATCAGCATTTAACGTTTACGCGTTGTTCGTTTTCGTGTCGGTGCGTTAGTGGCTGACTTATTCTGCGCCGTCGACGGTTGAGCTGTTGCCGTTTGACTTGCCGAAGACGTCTCCGCAGACGATTCACCCGCCGGTGCAGGTGAATCAGGTTGCGACGCTTCCTGCTTTGAAGCCTCTTGCTTTGGCGCTTCCTGCTTTGAGGCTTGTGGCGTTGACTCAGACGGCTTTTCCGGGCGTGCCTGGTCAAACAGCGCCTTCACTTGATCAAAGCGTGCCGCTGCGTGTTCCGATAAATCCCCGCTAGCGGCAAACACGTGATCCAGGTGTGCGATATGCCCGTCAATTTGCTCGTTAGTCTGACCTTTAAGCAGTTGCGGTAAAGTCTCCAGCGCTTTCTCTTGGTCGTGCTTAAGAGTAAAGAACTGATCACGCACCAGCTTTTTAAAATCACAAAGATTTTTGCCTGGCTCTAGCTCGGCACGCGTTGCCCGTAAGCGCTTGAAGTTACGCTCGTCGGTAGCGGGAGCCCCGCCCAGCACGTAGATCACAGCACGCATTACCGCTTCATGCTCGCCTCCTTCCGCCATGCGCTCACGGATTTCTTCTTGGCGCTGTTCAATAAAGCGACGGTGCTCAGGTGCGGCCCCAGGGCGATTGCGATGAACATTGGCATCACCAAACAGACCCACCGCTGCTTGCAGCAAAGGCTGACCGTAAATATCCAAGAACATTCGCTCAATGCTGCTATCACGCCAATCGCGCACAGCGTTCAGGCTCGAAACAATCTGATCGGAAGCAAACCCTTCAAGGGTTTTAAAGAGGTTATCTTGCGCCACTGGGTGACGATTTTCGCGTACCATTTCCGCCATCAACGGCAGCGGCACAGTGAAGGGGTTACGATCGGACATCAAGCGATAACGCAGACGAATGGGGTGCATGCGACGTCCCCAGCGCGCGGTCTCAGGCGTCGTGATCGATTGTAGCCAAGGCTGTACCGCCAACCGATAGAAACCTAAATTAATCTCAGATAGACGTGCCACGGTAGCAAAACGACGATCATCTTCTGGGCTGTGCTTAACCTCTTGGTCCAACTCATCGAAGTTACGCGCTTCAAATTCCAGCAGATAATCACGCTCAATCAGTTCGGCGTCCGGGCGTTCATCTGCCTTGGTAATCTTAGTTTCATACAACCCTGGCGGCATCACATCGATGTAATCCATGTTAGCCGTAAATTCCGAGTGCTCTTTGCGCGAGACGCTGCCCGAAACGAAGATACCCAGATGGCCGGTGGTGTCATGTTGGCAATAAACGATGGTTTGTTCGTTGGCAATGATATCTTCTTCGCCCTCGTATAAATCACGAATCCAGCCTAACGCCTGTGGTGGAGGCGTAATATCATCACCGCGCGAGCAAAACACAACCACTGGTGAGCGCACGTTACGCAGGTCAATACGACGGCCATCGCTGGTTACCAACTGCGCGGTTGAAAGGCGATTACCAATGAAAAGATTATTGACGATGTACTGAATCTCTTCGCCGCCAAGCAGTACATGACCGCCCCACCAGCGCTCAAATTCAAGGTAGCGCTGCGCTTCGGTATCGATGCTTTCAAACAGGTTGTACTGCTTTTTCCAGTACGTGTTAGCGGGGTTTAGGCGCTCGAAATTCTGTACCAGCCAGGCACCGTCGAAAAGACCGTTACCCATGTCATTGGTAAGTTCCGTAATCCAGCTGCCGCCGGTCATCCCACCGGTATAGCGCATTGGCGCTTTGCCACGTTCGCCCGCCCAATAGGAGAGCGGCGCACCAGCAATCAGAATCGGGCCGAAAAGGTCTGGCTCCAGCGCCGCTGCCATCATCACTTGCCAGCCAGCTTGGCAATTACCCACTACCATCGGTTTTTCCGTGGTGTCGGCGTGTAGCTCGCCTATATAGCGCAAAAAGGCAATTTCTGATTCAACGACGTCCTCTACCGTCTGCCCCGGCTCAGGGTACGGCAGAAAGCCCACGAAATAGCAGGGGTGTCCTGCACGCAGTGCCACCCCAAGCTCACTATCAGGCTTAAATCCCCCAATACCGGGACCATGGCCAGCACGTGGGTCCACTACCACAAAGGGGCGTTTTTGCGCATCAATTTCAACACCCTCAGGAGCCAACACGCGTAATAACTCATAGTTGGTGGGGCGTGGCAATTGCCGACCGTCCATCAACACTTCGGTTTCAAACCCCAGTACACTGGGTTTCGTGCACTCCATGTGCTCAAGGTACTGATTGCCACGCTGACGCATGACATCCCAATAAAGCACACTGCGCTCAAATCCATCGCGCCAGTAATCTATAGCAGCACGACCAAAACCAAAGGGGTCAAATACCGTAGAAAGCAAGGATGCGCCGAGATAGTTCTCAGCAAGTGCGGTAGGATTGGTGAGAAAGTTCATGGATTCTCCCTTGGGTCATAAAAAACAGTAGACCCGATAGCTATTATGCTGCAACGCAATATAGTGTAAGCCAAGCAACCACCAAACGTCGACAAAGAATCGAAATTTATCCATTATCTTGTTTTCATTGTGGCCTGCTTAAGCGTGCTGTCTCCCGTTTTTAACCAAATATGTTACATTGCGTCATATAGACCTCTGTCGTAATCGACCCGTACCCACAGTAGAGGCTCTCATCTATGAGCGATAACTCCTCGCAGCGTGTATCTAGCGGCACAAAATTTCGCAATGAGCAGGGCATGGCCGTCATTAAAGATGGTATCAAACAGGGCAAAACCCAAGACGATGCGCCATCACTTGAACGTAAACCCAAATGGTTGCGAGCCCAAATTCCGGGGGGCGAGCGTTTTGAAGCGGTGAAAAAAAACGTGGCTACCCACAATTTAAGCACCGTGTGTGCCGAATCCCACTGCCCCAATATGGGCGAGTGCTGGAGTAACGGCACCGCCACGATCATGCTGATGGGCTCGGTATGCACCCGGGCGTGCCGCTTCTGTGCTGTCGACACTGGCAACCCCAAGGGTTGGCTTGACGCTGAAGAGCCGGAAAATACCGCCAAATCGGTCAAGCTCATGGGGCTACGTTATATTGTGTTGACCTCGGTTGATCGCGATGATCTCGATGACGGCGGTGCCGCCCACTATGCTAACTGTATTCAAGCTATTAAAACGCACACGCCCGAAGTGGTTGTTGAAGCATTGACCCCCGATTTCGACGCTGAACCTGCCGCAATAGAGCGCGTGGTCGATTCAGGGCTTGAGGTATTTGCGCAAAACGTTGAAACCGTCGAGCGTTTAACCAGCCGCGTGCGTGATCCGCGTGCGGGCTACCGTAAAACCCTTGATGTACTGGCCCACGCGAAAAAGCATCGTCCCAATGTACTCACCAAAACGAGCTTGATGCTGGGGCTTGGCGAGACCGAAGCCGAGATTCTGCACACCTTCGATGAATTGCGAGAGATCGGCGTCGACATCGTCACGTTAGGACAGTACCTACGCCCAACAAAAAACCACTTGCCAGTTGAGCGCTACGTGACGCCTGAAGAGTTCGAGCACTATCGCTTGCTAGGGCTAGAAAAAGGCTTTATGGAAGTCGCTTCCGGGCCGCTAGTACGTTCTAGCTATCGCGCTGATCGCGTCTTCGAGAAAAATAACCTAGGCCTTGCTTCCCCGGCGGCAGTTCCCGGCCAGCAAAGCAAAGACGAAAACCGCATCCCTGTGCAGCACGTAGGCTAGCGAGTGATCAAGCGACACTCGATACGCGCCGCAAGCGCTTGCGCGAGCTGCTCTCCCACCGTTTCACAATTGACCGGCTGGTCGGTTAAGTCCGCTAGCCGCGTCATTTGCATACCGGCGTAACCACATGGGTTAATGCGCGCAAAAGGCGATAAATCGCCATCCACATTAAGCGCTACACCGTGGAAACTGCCGCCTCGGCGTATACGAAGCCCCAAAGACGCCACTTTCGCCTCGCTTGACGCCGCCTCAACGTATACCCCGGGGGCATCCGGGCGCGCTTTCGCCACAACATGATAGCTTGCCAGCACATCAATCACGGCATTTTCAATTGCCGTGACGAGTTCCCGAACGCCTATTTTGGCGCGTCTAACATCCAATAGTGGATAAAGCACCACCTGGCCTGGGCCATGATAGGTGACTTGGCCACCACGGTCGGTTTGTACCACGGGAATATCGCCTGGCATCAATAAATGCTCAGGCTTTCCTGCCTGCCCCTGAGTAAAGACCGGCTCATGCTCCACCAGCCAAAACTGATCTGGTGTCTCAACGTCACGAGTATCGTTGAGCTCGCGCATGGCTTCCCACACCGGCTGGTAAGAGCGACGCCCCAGGCGGTGAAGCTCAATTGGCGGCAAATCCTCAGCCATGCTCTACACAACCATGTGGACGCGGCCGGTCGCTTTTAAGTCGAGAAACAGCTGATTCAGCTGTGTCTCGCCGGTAGCGCGAATGGTTACTCTCACCGACTGAAAGCGGCCGTTGCGGCTATCGACTACCTGCATTGAGGTTTCATCGAAGTCTGGCGCGTGGCGAACTAACACTTGGCATACCGTGGCGGGGAAATCCGACGCCGCATCGCCAACCACTTTGATGGGGTAGTCGCAAGGAAAGGTGATTTTCGGCGGCTTTTTCTGTGTCGCCACCGCAGGGCGCATATCTCGAAAACCTTGCTTGCCTTTCGGAGTCATTTATTCACCTGCTAATCGATTGATAGGCTTTGTCACGTTGCATGACGCACCATCAAGAACACTTATCAAGACGATATTTTTAGTCCAGAAAATTGCTCAAGAGACCACTAAAAAAACGACGCACTTGGTCAATTAGGCGCTTAAAAAGCCCCCCTTCTTCGACGCTTTCCAGTGCGACGAGGCGCCGTTCACCGACGACCTCGTCTCCCAACACCACTTCCAGCGTCCCGACGTCATCGCCCATGGATATCGGTGCATTAAGGTCGTTATTCATATTCAGCCGGGCGCGTAGCTCATCGTTACGGTTACGCGGCAGCGTCATATAAACTTCTTCGTCGACGCCAATGCGCACTTCATTATGCTCTCCGCCCCAAATACGCGGTGTGGCCAAAACAGCGCCACGCTCGTAAAGGTTCATGGTTTCATAAAAGCGAAAGCCATAACTCAAAAGCTTCTGTGTTTCTTGGGCACGCGCCTCTTCTGAATCGGTCCCCATAACCACCGATATTAGACGCATTCCATCGCGCTTAGCCGACGCCACAAGCCCATAACCCGCCTCAGAGGTCCAGCCTGTCTTCAGGCCATCCACACTCGGGTCACGCCACAAAAGGCGGTTGCGATTCGGCTGATCAATCCCACCAAAGGAAAATGTTCGTTCGGAGTAGGTCGCATAGTGCTCGGGGTAGTCGTTAATGATGTGCTGCGCGAGAAGCGCCATATCCCGAGCGCTGGAGTAGTGATTTTCGCCCGGCAAGCCCGTCGGGTTTTCAAAATTGGTGTTATCCATGCCAAGTCTTGCCGCGTGCTGGTTCATCAAATCCGCAAAAGGCCCCTGGCCACCAGCGAGGTGCTCTGCCATTGCCACGCTAGCATCGTTTCCTGAGACGATAATAATGCCGTGCAATAAGTCTTCAACAGAGACCTGCGTGCCCACTTCAATAAACATCTTGGAGCCGCCAGTGCGCCACGCTTTTTCGCTCACGCTTACCATGTCATCAAAATCAATGGTGCCACGGTTAAGCTCGCGCTCGACCAAGAACGCGGTCATCAGTTTGGTAAGACTCGCCGGCGGCAATCGCTGATCGGCGTTCTGCTGTGCAAGCACATGCCCGCTATTGGCATCCATCAATATCCACGATTTAGCTGCCAGCTGAGGCGAGGCGGGAATAATGGTTTGTGGCTGAGAAATCACCTGCGCAGAAACCGGTAACGCAGCTGTCATCACCACAGCGGCCATCAACAGCGCGAGGAAGCCAAGGCCAAAACGACAACAAAAACGACGCAATATAAAAACGTTCATAACAGATATAATCTCACTTAGGTAAAAATGCATTATCTCACGATAAAGGGTTGGGGAAACCCTGCCTGACGAAGCGACTCGCGCAGCAACGGCTCATCTTGTTGGCGCCTAACCGGTCCGACTTGTACGCGGTACACCTCGGCTTCGCTAGTCACACGCACATCGTGGCGTAGCTCATGTTGTAACTGCTGCTTAAGTTGATCAGCACTTTCCGCGCTGCCTAGGGCGGCAATTTGCAAGTAAAAAGGGACGGTTTCCTCTGCTGATTCGGTTGCCGGCTCACGTGCCGCAGACTCTTGAGCCGGTTTAACATCCGAAGCACTAGCCTGCCAGCGCTTAGGGTCGATGGCTTCGACCTTCACACGTCCCGTGCCTTCGTCGATAAACCCAAGCCGTGACGCTGCGGCATAGGAAAGATCAATTTCACGCTCACTGTGAAAAGGGCCGCGGTCATTGATACGCACAATGACGGCGTTACCGTTATTCAGGCTCGTCACCCGGGCAAACGTCGGTAACGGCAGCGAGCGGTGTGCTGCGGTCATTTTGTACATATCGTAAATTTCGCCGCTAGAAGTGGCATAACCGTGAAATTTCTCACCATACCAAGAGGCGGTCCCCTCTCGCGAATACCCCGTTGCGTCTGATAGTACGCGGTACGTTTTGCCCCACACCTGATAGCTTGAGCGATTACCTGCACGCGAATGCGGTTCGTCTCTAGGCTCAGCATCGGGTACGCGAGAAACATCGGGTGGGTCAAGCGGATAGGCATCGCCACTCAAGGCATAGCGGCCGTCGCTGCCCGCTGATGCTGGATCGGTTTGTTGTAACCCTGAACCCGCTGGGTACTCGGCATGCTGAGTATCCAGGCTTGCACACCCGCTCACAAACAAGGCCAAGATCAACAGCGCCAGCGGCGCCGATGTGCTTGCTCGGCATGTTGTAACACCCACCTTAGGCTGCCTGCTCATTGCTTGCCCTCTTGCTGCATCTTATGCGCGCTTACTATGGCATCGGCCAGTGTTGCTACCGCCATTGCATAGAGATGACTGTGGTTATAACGCGTTATCACGTAGAAATTAAAGCCCCCGAGATAATATGTCTGGCTGCCATCTTCTCGTGCCAAACGTAACGGCACCACGCGGTTATCTTGACGAGATAAAAACGCGTCCGCGCCCTCTCCCACTGGATGCAGTCCCGCGCTTTCTGCTTGCGCTAGTGTATAGGCAGGTGTTGAAACTTGATTAAAGGGAATGTCAGCTTGAGCTTTTTCCCCGGCAGACGAAATCTCGGCACGCTGGTAAATCGGCTCACCTGCCTGCCAATCATGCTCGGCAAAGTAGTTCGCTACGCTGCCGATGGCATCCACTTGATTGTTCCACAAGTCACGCTGACCATCACCATCGAAATCGACCGCATAAGCTTGGTAGCTAGTGGGAATAAATTGCGGGAACCCCATCGCACCTGCATAAGAGCCGGTTAACTCAGCGGGGTCGACACCCTGTTCATAGGCAATACGCAAAAAGGCCGCGAGCTCACCGCGAAAAAAAGCGCCGCGTTGCGGGTGGTGAAACGCTAATGTCGCTAGTGAATCCAGCACCCGGTGACGCCCCTTATAACGCCCGTAATAGGTTTCCACCCCGATAATCGCAGTGATGATCTCAGCAGGCACGCCGTACTCGGCATCCGCACGTTCTAGCGCTTCATGATGCTGTCGCAAAAACTCAGCCCCTTCATCGATACGCTGCTCGGTGAGAAAGATGTCGCGATACTCATGCCATCCCAGCCGCCGTTCGGCCGCCCCAGCCATGGCATCCAAGACGTCTTGACGAAACGTCGCTTGCTCAAGCGTCTGAGTTAACCACTTGGCAGGCAACCCCCGCTCGGCAAGCTCCTCGACCAATACCTTGGTATCAGCATTATATCGCGGGTGGAAGTGCTGAGCCTCTGCCATACTGGTAACCGCGCTTACCCCTATCCACCCTGCTACCACCGCGCTTAATACAAAACGCTTTGCTCGCTGCTTACTCTCCATTTTCATTATTGGCTCCCACTTGCCAAACTCGACTATTAGCGCGACAAAAGCCGACGGTGCGCGTGTATCGACATCAAAATCCCAAACCCTGCCAAAAGCGTCGCACTGGATGTGCCGCCGAAGCTAATCAAAGGCAGCGGCACCCCCACCACGGGCAAAATGCCACTGACCATCCCGACATTAACAAAAACATAGATAAAAAAAGTGAGAGTAATACTGCCCGCCACCAAGCGGCCGAAAGTGTCTTGGGAAGCCCCGGAAAGCCACAGCCCACGGCAGACAATCATAAAGTAAAGGGTAAGTACCGCCAGCATCCCCACTAAGCCGAACTCCTCGCCCAGCACAGCGGAGATAAAATCGGTGTGACGCTCGGGTAAAAACTCCAGCTGTGACTGAGTTCCTTCGAGCCACCCCTTGCCCCAAAGACCACCACTGCCAATCGCCGTAGTGGATTGAATAATGTTCCAGCCAGCGCCAAGCGGGTCACTATCGGGATTCAAAAATGTGAGTACGCGCTGGCGCTGATAGTTATGCAAGTTCATCCACAGAAGTGGCAATGCAGAGGCCACCAACACAATCACCAAGCCAATCAGCCGCCAGGATAATCCTGCCAAAAGCACCACAATAATGGCGGCACTGCTGACCAGAAGCGAAGTACCCAAATCGGGTTGGGAGGCAATTAGCATCACAGGCAGGCCAATGAGCCCTGCGCAGACCAGGATATCGCGCAGCTTCGGCGGCAACTCGCAGCGATTTAAATAGGCCGCGACCATTAGCGGAACCGCCAATTTCATCATCTCTGATGGCTGAAAACGCACCACACCGGGAATCATCAGCCAGCGTTTGGCGCCCATCCCCATATCGCCGAAAAACTCTACCGCCAGCAGCATTAAAACCCCAACCCCATACGCCACTGGCGCCCATCGCAAAAAGGTTCGGGGAGAAAACTGGGCAATAATCACCATGCCCACCAGCCCAACGCCAAAGCGAACACTTTGCGCATACACAGTTGCCATACGTTGGCCTGACGCACTGTATAAAACCACTAAACCTAACGCCATTAGCAATAGCAAAAGACCAATGAGCCAGGGGTCGAGGTGTATCCGCTCCCAGAGACTTTTACGCCGCGACATGCCGCTATCAGGCGGTCGCACTGGATAACGGCGTAACCCACGTGTCAACGTCAACCACGACATACGTTATTGCCCCTCTGTATTGGCGTTGCCGCTTTCCAACGTATCTCGAACGTCATCAACGTCGGGCGCCTCATCTTCCAAAAGCCACGCATCCGTCATCGCACGGGCTAAGTGAGCGGCATGAGCACTCCCACCACCGGCATTCTCTACAATGACAGAGATGGCAATCTGCGGGTCCTCCAGCGGGGCAAAGGCGATAAACAGCGCGTGATCGCGTAGGCGCTCTTCAAGCTCATCCGCGTTGTAACGCTGATCTTGGCCGAGCGAAAATACCTGTGCTGTCCCCGACTTCCCTCCCATCCGGTACTCCAAGCCCACACCGGTACGTCGTGCTGTGCCTTCGTGCCCGCTCAACACTTTTTCCATACCGCTGAACACAGTGTTCCACCAGCCATCTTGTGCCAACTCGATATCTTGCGGCGTACCGGGCAACGCTGTCGGAAGGGGCGCCTCACCCAGTTCACTGGCCAAACGCGGCTTGACCCAATCGCCGCGATTGGCCAACGTCGCCGTGGCGGTAGCCAGTTGCAGTGGCGTTACCTGCCAATAGCCTTGGCCGATACCCACTGACAACGTTTCCCCAGGATACCAGGGGTGATTATAGCGCTCGCGCTTCCACTCCCGCGAAGGCATCAGACCGTCGCTCTCACCTTGCACGTCGTGCGCAACGTGCTGGCCAAAGCCGAATGCCGTCATTTGTTTGTGCAACCTATCGATGCCCAAATCATGGGCTAGCGAATAGTAAAACGTGTTATTAGAAACGGCGATGGAGCGCTCCAGGTCTACCCGGCCATGCCCCCAACGCAACCAGTTGCGGTAACGGCGCGAGTCATTGGGTAGCTGAAAATACCCCGGATCGTTGATCGTGGTATCCGGTGTCACCGTACCCTCGCGCAGCGCCGCCAAGGCCAAAAACGGCTTAATCGTCGAGCCTGGTGGATAATGCCCCCGTATCGCCCGGTTAAACAAAGGCAAATCGAGATCTTGTTGAAGCCCTCGATACGAGGCGACATCGATACCGGTGACGAACTGGTTGCTATCAAAACCAGGCGCCGAAACCATCGCGAGAATGTCGCCGCTTTGCGGCTCAATTGCCACAATCGAGCCACGCCGGCCGTCGAGCAAGTCATAGGCCAGCATTTGTAGCTCTTTGTCCAGCGTTAGCGTGAGATTTTTGCCTGGCGTCGGGTCGGTTCTCCCTAACTCGCTCAGCACGCGACCACGGGCATTGGTTTCCACTTTACGCAGTCCGGCTTCGCCGTGAAGCTCATGCTCATAAAACTTCTCAACGCCAGTTTTCCCGATGAAGTGTGTACCGGCGTAGCTACCTGAATCCAACGTTTTGAGCTCTTTCTCATTAATGCGGCCGACGTAGCCTAGCGCGTGCGCCATCACCTCGGCGTCTGGGTAGTAGCGCAAAAGTTGCGCCTCTACTTCAACACCCGGCAAACGATGGCGATTAACCGCCAGCCGGGCGATTTGAACCTCGCTTAAGTCGCTAATCAGCAGCGCCGGCTGGAAAGGGCGCTGGCGCTGGCGCTGGCGGGAGCGAAGATGAAACGCTTCCACATCTTCTTCAGGTAAATTGAGCAGTTCGATTAAAAGTGCGAGGGTTTTATCCAAGTCGTCGACTCGCTCGCGCACAATCGTCAAATTATAGGTCGGGCGGTTTTCCGCTAGCAGTACACCATTACGATCGTAAATCAGCCCGCGCGTGGGCGGTAACGGCTCAACCCGCACGCGGTTGTTTTCCGAGCGCGTGCTGTAAAGATCATGTTGCACGACTTGAAGATAGACGAGCCGCCCCATCAGAAGTGCCATCAGCACAGTAACAACCAGCAGTGCAAGCAGCGCGCGAACACGAAAAATACGCAGCTCGTACTCACTGTTTTTTAATCTGTCAAAGCGCTGAGGCATAGGGCTGATAGGTCTCAAAACAATCCAACAACGCCCGCCGATGGGGCGCTATCTCTGACGTTAGCGGTGATACGGGTGGCCCACAAGTAAGGTCCAAGCGCGATAAAGTTGTTCAGCCAGCATGATGCGGACCAGCGGGTGAGGCAGCGTTAAGGGCGATAATGACCAAGCTTTATCAGCCTTGGCGGAAAGCGAAGGGTCTAAACCATCGGGCCCGCCGACGAGAAGCACGATATCTTTTCCTAGCATCCGCCACTGATCGGCTTCTTGAGCCAAGACCTGTGTTGACCATGCTTTGCCCTTCACTTCCAATGCCACCAAGTATTCATCGCCTTTGAGCTTTTGACGAATACGTTCCGCTTCTTGCCCGCGCGCCTTGGCGACGTTCGCATTCTTGCCGCGCTGCCCCAAAGGAATTTCTTCTATCTCAAGACTGAAATCGCGCGGCAGCCGCTTGCGGTAGGTGTCAACGCCCTCTTCTACCCAGGCGGGCATTTTGGTGCCCACCGCGAGCAGGCGGATTTTCATGAAGTGGAAACCTGATCTTCCATCCGTTCGCGCACAATCTCGTGCGCTACCGTGCTATCGGCAGGCAAATCAGCCCACAGGCGCTCAAGATCATAAAGCGCACGCGCCTCGGGGAGCATGATGTGCACGATGATGTCGCCAAGATCGACCAGTACCCAGTCAGCATTGTTCCCGCCTTCAACACCGCGGGGTTGTAAACCTTCGGCTTTCGCCTTTTCGACAAGATGTTGCGCCAATGCCGAAACATGGCGCGTTGAGGTGCCGCTGACAATGATCATAAGATCCGTGACGTCAGTGAGCTTTGCCACGTCAAGCTGAGTAATATCGCGACCTTTAAGTTCTTCTAGCGCGTCAATCGCTAGCTTTTTCAGTGTATCGATGTGCATGTCTCCTAAATACCAACCTCATGGGGTGGGGTGGGATGTAAAGCTGGCCATTGTAACCACTTATTTTGTGGCTGCCAGCGCTTATTAAAAGGCGCGTATTTACGCTTATCTGCCGCCTTCAGGCAACCGATAAAGGCATTGATGCGCGATTTCGCGCTCTACCGCTTCAGGTAGCAAATAGCGCACGCTCTCCCTTCTCGCTAAACGCTGTCGAATTCCCGTTGCTGAGATTCCCATCGGCGAGGGCAGCGTCACCGACAGTACGCGCCCGTGTGGTGTTGCCATTAACGCTGCCACGTTATTGACTTCGCGCCCGGCGAGCAGTTCCAAAAGCGCCTGCGAACGGTCTGGAGAATAGCCAGGGCGCGCCATGACGACGATATGGGCCAACTCAAATAGGCGCTCCGGTTGGTACCAGTCGGCCAGTTTTAAAAAAGCATCCTGCCCCAGGGCCATGATTAAGCGCGCCTCAGTGCCATAGTCACTGCGTAACGCTTCAAGTGTTAGCAGACTGTAAGAGGGCCCATCGCGGCAAAGCTCGCGATCGTCCGCTATTAAGCGCGGCGTATCGCCAATCCCCGCCTTTAGTAGCGCTAGACGCTGCTCAGCCGAGACCTGGGGGCGGTCACGTAGCGGCGGCTGAGGTGCTGGCATCATGTGCAACTGATCCAGTTCAAGGGCTTCACAAAGCTCTACGCCACTACGCAAGTGACCAAGGTGAACTGGGTCGAACGTGCCGCCAAACATTCCTATGCGCTGAGTGCGCGCAGGTGGTGTCATTGCCGCACCTGGCCGTCGCCTAGCACCACGTATTTTTGCGTCGTCAGCCCTTCCAGCCCTACTGGGCCGCGCGCGTGTAGCTTGTCGGTAGAAACACCAATTTCGGCGCCCAAGCCGTACTCAAACCCGTCGGCAAAGCGCGTGGAGGCGTTAACCACCACAGAGCTTGAGTCAACGTCGGCCATAAACTGACGCGCCAGCGTGTAGTTTTCCGTCACGATGGCATCGGTGTGATGCGAGCCGTAGTGTTCAATGTGCGCGATAGCTTCATCAATGCCATCGACAATTTTAATTGCCAACACGGGGGCCAAATACTCTTCACCCCAGTCCTCAGCACTTGCTGGTAGCGCCTCGGGCACAAGCGCTTGCGTGCGCTCGCAACCGCGCAGTTCAACGCTGTGCTCGGCATAGGAACGCGCCAATGCCGGCAGCAGCGTTTTAGCGATTTTCGCATCCACCAGTAACGTTTCCATCGTATTGCAAGTACCGTAGCGATGCGTTTTGGCGTTAAGGGCAATCGCGCACGCTTTATCCAGATCTGCCGTCGCATCGACATAAACATGGCACACGCCATCCAAGTGCTTAATGACCGGCACCCGTGCCTCGCGAGAGATACGCGCAATCAGCGATTTTCCCCCTCGCGGAATAATCACATCGACAAACTCAGGCATGCTGATCAGCTCGCCTACGGCGGCGCGGTCGGTCGTTGCAACCACCTGCACGCTGCCTGCCGACAGGCCCGCATCGACAAGCCCCGCTTGAATACACGCGCTCAGCGCGGTATTCGACGCGGCAGCCTCGGAACCGCCGCGCAAAATACAGGCATTGCCCGATTTTAAGCACAAACTCGCCGCTTCCATCGTGACGTTGGGGCGTGATTCGTAAATAATACCGATGACACCGAGGGGTACGCGCATCTTACCCACTTGAATACCGCTTGGGCGTGCGCGCAGGCCGTCAATCTCGCCTACCGGGTCGGGCAACGCGGCCACTTGGTTAAGCCCTTCGACCATGGCATCGATACGCGCATCGTTAAGCGCTAGGCGATCGAGCAAGGCCGGGTCCAAGCCATTGTCGCGGCCGCGCTGCATATCTAACGCGTTAGCCGCTAGCACGTCTTCGCGGGCGGCATTTAAGCGCTCGGCCATCGCGGCCAAGGCGTGGTTTTTGCACCCGGTGTCAGCACGGCGTAATACGCGCGCAGCATCACGGGCAGCCCCCCCGACGGCATGCATATACGCCGGAATATCGGCGGTTAACTCAACAGCTGGGTTGGAAAACGATGTGGAAACGCTCATGCCCTCTCCGTGCGTTTTGACTCAGTGAGTCTTATGTTAATAGATGGTGACCGCTCGGTGTTAGGCAGCCTGCCTGGAAGTCAGTATGATGCGGGTTAAACATGGCATTGCGCTCTACCAACGCAAGGGGTCAATAGTAAGGCACCATGCAAAGTAAATACAAAATTCAACTTCTGCGCGGCAATTTGCTCGCCGCAGCGGTTGTGTTAGCCCTTTGGACAGCGGCAGCGCCACCTGAAGCCGCACTGGTACTGTGGCTTTCCGCTGGGTGGCTGTTAATAACTGCCGTGCTGCTCGATTTTAGCCATCGCCGCGCGCGCGGGGTCCCTTGGCAACTGCTTCCTGGGGCGCTCTTAATCGGGCTTATCGCCGCCGCCCCGCAACGCCATAGCCTATTAATTTGGGCGTGGGCAGCCCTATTTATGCTGCCGCAAATGAACTGGGTAGCCGCGTTTAACGTTAGTGGTATGGCCTTGAGTTTAGCATTGATAGCGCCTCAGCTATCGCCACCAAGCGGGTGGCTGATGACGCTCTCGCTAGGTGTGTTAAGCCTTTTAGCCCTTTCCCGTGCGCGTCAACTGACCGATATAAACGGCACCATTCGTCAGCGTTTACGGCTGATCCCAGGGTTTAACCTATGGGCACGCGAACAATTGCTGCGTGATCTTCCCACAGAACAGACTCGCTGCGAGCGCGAAGGCATTCATGGCGAGCTACTCATCTTACGGGTAAAGCGGCAAAAACTCTGGCCCGTCGCACGTAAGCTGTGTGAACAGACGTACTACTTCGAGAATGTGTACCGCATTAATCGCACAACACTCGCGCTATTACTACTATCCCGCTCACCTAAGGAGACCACAGGACGTCGCGAACGCTTACTCATAGAACTCCCCGACGCCTTGGATGCCCGTTCTTTTGAGCTGATGGATATCGAAACTGAGCCACTCGACTTAGGCAGTCTCACGCGTTCTAAGCCAGCCACCCGCGCTCATGAGGTCATATGATTGAGCGCATTCCTCGGCATTTAATGACGCTCGCCTACAGCGCGAGCCTGGTGCTCATAGCAAGCTATACCACGTGGCTCTATGCCATAGGGTCTTATGCTGACTTGGTCATCCCGAGCTTCATTACAATACTGCTCTCAACCGCTCTTTTGATGCATATCGGCAAAGGATTCAAGCCCTACGTCCCCCGCCTGATTTTGCTTGCCAGCACGTATATTGTAGTCATTGAGTCACTATCGCAACACGCGGAAACGTCTTTATTATGGCTTGGGCTCCCGCTAACTGCAGCGTTCATTCTCTTGCCTCTGTGGGTAGCGCTGGGCCTCAATGCGGTGCTAACCCCTCTGGTGTGGTGGTTAACCCCGTTGCATCACGCTGCCTCAAACGAGCTATGGGTGGGACTCTGCGTTGTGATACTTTTGCTTGCCTTGCCGCGCTGGGAGCATGGGCGACGTCAAGCCCTTTTACGCGCCACCGACCCGAATGATGATGATTGTAACGCCTTCCACAAGGATACCTTACATGCGCGCTTACACAGCGAGTATCAGCGCGCGCGGGTCCTCAATCGCCGTCTGGCGGTGTTGGTGGTCCATTTACCCCAGCTGGATATGGCCGGCGAGCAGTTTGGTCATCGCGCTCAGCTCGCATTATTAGAATCACTATGCCATGAAGTTAATCGTCACTGTCGCGACCACGACATTCTTGGCCGTGCCGACAGTGCCTCGTTCTGGTTAGTCCTGCCAGATACCAGCGAAAGCGGCGCGCTCCTAGTGCGTGAGCGACTACAACGCGCCATTTCACGCTGCGTACTGGTTGAAACGGGACAAGTCGAAGCTCGCATTGCCGCCTGTTTGCCTCGCGCTCAGGAAGCGTTTGAGCACTTTGCCCAACGCCTCGAAGCCCGCGGCGCTAGCCTCTCCAACGCTTAGTTTAGCTTTCCTGACGATACTTACCTTTCCCGATTATACTTACCTGCCGCAGGAGACGCCTTTGGCGCTTATCGATACGCTCCACTTATTAACGCTTAATCCGCCCTTGTTACTTTGCATAGTGCTGGCGATTTCATTACTAGAATCGCTTGCCCTAGTGGGTTTGCTGGTACCGGGCGTGGTGTTAATCACTACCGCGGCTTCCCTAGCGGGACACCAGGATATGGCCTTGGCGTGGTTAATCATTGCTGCCTTTATAGGCGCTTTTTTAGGCGACGGCATCAGTTATGCGCTGGGTTTTAAGTATCGTGAGCAAGTCACACAGCGCTGGCCACTGTCACAGCATCCCGAATGGCTGGCCCGGGGGACGCGCTTCTTTGAACGCTATGGCGCGTGGTCCGTCTTCATAGGCCGTTTCGTGGGTCCAGTGCGGCCGGTTATTCCCTTGGTCGCTGGCATGGTGCGGATGCCGCCGCGCACCTTTATCTGGGCCAACCTCGCCTCTGCCGGGTTATGGGCGCCCGCTTATGTGCTACCCGGCTACTTACTGGGCCGCACTTGGCAGCAACATTTAACGCTTCCGCCCGGTATAGAAGCAGCTCTCGTCATACTCGGCACGATTATCGTCGTTCTCGCCGTCATTTTTTCCTGGGGACGGCATCAAACCTCACGGCACGGCACGCTTTATCGGGCGATTGCCGTTAGCATTCGTCGTTTGCCACTGCTACGCCGACCTTGGCTCGCCATGAGCCAATCAGGCGATGTTCCGCTGGCTTCATTGCTACTGCTGGTGATCGCAGTGGGCAGCCTATCCGGCTGGACGCTTTTGGTGATCGGCCACGATGGACCGCTGGAGATGGATCTATTTGTTCAGCATCTGCTAACCCAGCTGCAAAGCGATGTTTCTGACACCGTCAGTCACATTTTTGCGCGTATCGGCGATACCTTGGGCATTATTGCCTTAACCCTGCCGTGGGCAACGTGGATGCTGAGGGGTAAGAGATGGGATGCGCTATTGCACTGGTGTGGCGCCTTTGCTGGCGTCACCCTGCTTAACATAGTGGGCAAAGGATTATTTGAACGCGCCCGTACAGATACACCGGACTACCTAATGGGTTCGTACTCTTATCCCAACGCCCACACATCGACAGCCGTAGTGCTATTTGGGCTGACGGCAGCTTTCGTCGCAGCCGAAATGCCTCGTCAAAAGCGATTTTGGGCTTACTGGGCAGCACTGGCGCTTGCATTACCCATGGCGTTATCGCGGCTGGTGGTTGGTGTACACTGGTTTAGCGACTTGGTGGGAGGCGCGCTACTGGGATTAGCCGTCTGTGCGCTCACGCTGCTGTACTGGCAACAGCAACCTCGCCCCTCTCTACGCTCCTGCCCGTGGCGGCTGCTCAGCGTCGCATCGCTGATGCTAATCGGTGCCCGCGTCAGCTTGCTGCCGCCAGTGTAGAATCAAATAGCTGCTCGCACGCTAGCCTAGCGCTAACCACACCCCCACCCCAATCATCAGCGTGCCCGCGATGCGGTTCAACAGCCTAACATTGCCGCTTCTCCCCAACAGGCGCCGCAGTGTTTTGCCTCCCGTGGCGTAGGTCAGCATGCTGGCCAGTTCAATGGTTAAAATCACCGCGATCAGCACACTTAGCTGCAGCGCCAAAGGCTTTTCGCCATCCAAAAACGGCGGCAACAGCACCATAAAAAATGCCCAGCCTTTCGGGTTAGCCACCGCGGTAACAAAGCCTTGCATCGCCAGCTGCCAGCGCCCTACCGGTGGTCCGGATTGTATGTCAGAGGGTATGGCCATGCGCCCACGGGAACGCCACATCATCACCCCCAAATAGGCGAGATACGCCCCACCCACCCATTTAAATATCGCAAAAACGTCAGGGTGCTTGAGCATTAACGCCGCAACACCCGCCCCAGCAGCCGCTGCCACTAACCCCACACCTATTAGCTCGCCGATCATCATCCATAGGGTGCGCTTGACGCCCTGCGTCATCCCCAACACCATCGCCAGCGTCATGCACATCCCTGGAGTTAACGACACCAATAAAAAGGTTGGCACAAAGACCGAGAGCATAGCCCATGACAACATAATTAAGTTCCCTCTATTGTTTTCCCTCGCCCCAACGCGGCACCAGGGCGTGCTTAATACCCAGCTGATTGAGGATTCGCGCAACGATAAAATCGATCAAATCATCAATGCAGGTAGGTTTGTGGTAAAACCCCGGTGCCGCGGGCAGCATAACGACGCCCAAGCGGCTGAGTGTCAGCATGTGCTCTAAATGAATCGGTGAAAATGGTGTTTCGCGTGGCACCATGACTAAGGTACGGCGCTCTTTGATCGCGACATCCGCCGCGCGCTCGATCAAGTTATTGCTCGCTCCAGTCGCCACGGCAGAAAGCGTGCCGGTCGAGCACGGGCAAATCACCATAGCAGACGGCGCTCCCGAACCAGAGGCGACCGGCGCCATCCAGTCCTCGCGGCCAAAACAGCGGATTTGCCCGTCAGCGGCGCCACTACGCTCAAGCAATGCTTCAGTGAGGCGCTGCGGCTGGGCAGGCAGGGAAGTCTCCATCTCGGTCGCAATTACCATATGCGCGGCTTTCGAGATCATCACCCACACTTCGTGCTGGGCTTTAACGAGCACATCGATCAGACGCAACCCATACTGCGCGCCGGACGCACCGGTTAACGCCACGGTCACCGGCGGTTTAAAGGCTGTCATTCGCTACTCCTTGCCCTGCTGAGCTCGCGCGGCGAGCGCCGTTAATAAACGCGCGTGAACGTCGCCGAAACTCCCATTGGACATCACCACAATACGATCCAAAGGTGACGCCTGTGTGACCACCGCTTGTACGAGCGAATCAATATCATCATATCCACTTGCTTTATCGCCCTGCGGTGCAATTAGCTCGACAACGGACCAATCAAGCTCGGGTGGCTGATACCAGTACGCATGATCCGCCGCGGCCACGCTGTCCTTCAACTGCGTTTTCATCGTCCCTATGCGCATGGTGTTAGAACGTGGCTCGATCACCGCTAATAGCCGCCCTTTCGTCGTCGCGGCGCGTAAGCCGTTTAGGGTCGCGGCAATCGCCGTGGGATGATGCGCAAAGTCATCAATGACCTGAATACCATTGATCTCCCCGCGTACCTCCTGGCGCCGCTTGGGGTTTTCAAACCGCGACAACGCCGCGCAGCTGCGTGCAAGATCCGCCCCACAAGCAGAGGCCGCGGCCAGCGCCCCCAGCGCATTGCGCGCGTTATACTCCCCCGTGAGGGACCAATCCACCACGGCATCTTCTTCGCCGCTATCGTGGCGCCGGATCACCTGAAAGCGGCTTGCGTCCTTACGCTCTAACACCAGCTGCCATGCACTACTGGGCTCGCCGCCAAAATGCGCAACCGGCGTCCACACGCCTTGTTTCAACACCCGTTCAAGCGCAGGTTGGTCGTCCGCCACCCATATCTGCCCTTGGCTTGGCACCGTGCGCACAAGGTGGTGAAACTGGCGCTCAATTGCCGCCAAATCGGGAAAAATATCGGCGTGATCAAACTCTAAGTTATTTAACACCGCGATCTGCGGGCGATAATGCACAAACTTGGAGCGCTTATCGAAAAACGCCGTGTCATATTCATCCGCCTCCACCACAAAGGGCGAATGACTATCGCCCAGCCGGGCAGAAACACCAAAATTGCGCGGCACACCGCCGATCAAAAAACCGGGTTTTAACCCTGCGCTTTCCAAAAGCCACGCTAAAAGGCTCGCGGTCGTCGTTTTACCGTGCGTGCCCGCCACCGCGATAACCTTGCGACCCGGCAGCACGTGCTCGGCGAGCCACTGTGCGCCGGAGGTGTAAGACAAGCCGCTATTTAACAGCGCTTCGACCTCTTCGTTGCCGCGCGAAAGCGCATTGCCCACCACGACGGCATCCGGCGCTGGCGCTAGATTGTCGGCGCGGTAGCCCTCTTGCAGGGTAATACCGACTTCTTCTAGCTGCGTGCTCATCGGCGGGTAAACGTTAGCGTCCGAGCCACTGACCTGATAACCAAGCTCGCGGGCAAGAAGTGCCAGGCTGCCCATAAAAGTGCCGCAAATCCCGATAATATGCAGATGCATGGCCGTCACGCCTCTTTGAATGTCTTGTTACACACGGCAAAGCCTGGCCGTGCTATTCGATGAAAACAGCGCCAAAGCCTAGCACGGAGGCCGGCGTGACTCACCCAGCACGTTACCGATGTGACAAAACCGGTGAGTTAATGCAGGATGCCCACATCGTTTTCACTATCTCTGGCTCTATTTCAATAACCCGCCCCCGTCTTTTACTCATTAGGAGCTCACAATGCGTATCTTGATTCGCTACTTTTTTCGCGGCGTTCGACTGATTCTCGCGCCGGTAATGTTAATTAGCGAAAAACTTTCGACCCCCAAATCCGTTGAGCGCACCTCTGAAGAGCAGGCCGAAGTGGATAAAGCGTGCGAAACATTAGCACTTTATCAGTTCCGTACCTGCCCGTTTTGCATCAAAGTGCGCAAAGAAATGGCACGCTTAGGGCTTAACATTGAGCATCGCGATGCTCAACTCGATCCGGCGCACAAAAAAGCGCTGCAGGAAGGCGGTGGCCGTGTCAAAGTTCCTTGCCTGAAAATCACCCACAACGACGGGCACGACGAATGGCTGTATGAGTCTGACGATATCATTGCCTACCTTCGTCGCCGCTTTGGGCAGGCCTAAACGAAAGTACCAAACACAAAACAGACGTTTGCCCCACATTTTTAACCTTTGGTCTAACCCGCGCCAACTAGAAGCCCCCGTTGCCGCGGGTCATAGAGCAGATGGATAGGGCCTGTCATTATTTCGATTGTGGCCTTTCAGCGATGGTCTCTATGTTGTTGATGACAAGTTTAAGAAAGTCGTTGGCATCAAAACCACAACAGGAAAGACTATGGCTCAGCATACCTTGCATACTTCAACGTTCAAAAAAACGCTTCTCGCTTCAGCGATGGCGGCAACGCTTGTCGGCACAGGACTTGTGTCGACTGCAGCACAGGCTGAAAACACGCTGCGTATGGCGTATGACGCCGACCCGGTATCGCTGGATATTCACGAACAGCTCTCTGGCGGCATCCTGCAGCTGTCACACATGACCCACGATCCGCTGGTGCGTTGGAATGATTCCCTTGAGTTCGAGCCGCGCCTAGCTGCCGACTGGGAACAAGTCGACGACACCACCATGCGTATGTCGCTGCGCGAAGGGGTTAAGTTTCACAGCGGAAACACCTTCACCGCCGACGATGTGGTTTGGACCATCGAACGCCTCCAGCGCAGCCCTGACTTCAAAGCCATTTTTGATCCCATTGAAAGTGTCACCGCCGTTGACGATCATACGGTAGAGATTATTACCAAAAAGCCCTACCCCTTGCTGCTGAATTTGGCCACCTACGCCTTCCCGATGGATAGCGCTTTCTATTCGGGTGAAGCCGAAGACGGCGATCCAAAAGACGAAATCGTCAAAAACGGCAACTCCTTCGCATCACGCAACGTTTCAGGCACCGGCCCTTATACCGTCGCTGACCGCCAGCAGGGCGTGCGTACCGAGTTCGAGCGCAACCCTAACTATTGGGACACCGAATCGCCGGGTAACGTCGACACCATCATCCTCAAGCCCATTAGCGAGAATGCTACCCGCGTTGCGGCACTGCTTTCCGGCGACGTCGATTTTATCGCACCGGTGCCGCCCAATGATCTGGAACGCGTGCGCGAAAGCGAGGATGCTAAGCTCGTGACGATGTCGGGCACGCGTATCATTTTCTTCCACATGAACCAAGAACGCGTTGAAGCGTTCCAAGATCCGCGTGTGCGTCAGGCGTTTGCCTATGCCGTTAACCAGGAAGCGATTGCCGATCGGTTAATGAAAGGCTTTGCCACGCCGGCAGCGCAGTTTTCACCGGAAGGCTACGCGGGTCATGTCGAAAGTCTCGAGAAACGCTACGATCTAGAACGCGCTCAGACCCTGATGGCGGAAGCGGGCTACGCCGACGGCTTTGACATCACCATGATGGCACCCAACAACCGCTACGTGAACGATGCCAAAATTGCCCAGGCCGTTGCCGCGATGCTGGCCCGTATCAACGTTAATGTCGATCTAAGCACCCTGCCGAAAGCGCAATACTGGGGTGAGTACGACGACCGTGCCGCCGACATGATGCTGATTGGCTGGCACGCCGACACCGAAGACAGCGCCAATTTCCATGAGTACTTAACCGCCTGCGTTGATCTGGATACCGGCGCTGGACAGTACAACGCGGGTAACTACTGCAATCCAGCGCTTGATGCACTGGTTGCCGAGGCCAATGTGGAAGTGGACCGTGCCGAGCGTGCGGCCATGCTACAGGAAGTTGAGCAGACACTTTATGACGAAGCCGCGATCCTGCCGCTGCACTGGCAAGACTTAGCCTGGGCGTCGGCCAATCACGTCAACATTGAGCCGGTGCTCAACGTAATGAACTTCCCCTACCTGGGTGACTTGGTCATGGACGCCGAATAACGCCTTCAATGCGTTAACCCAGTGCCATTTGACTGGCTCGCCCCGAGGTTATCCGCCCCGGGGCGAGCTTCCCCTGTTTTATCAACGGAACCGTTCTAATGATCGCCTTTTTGGTTAAGCGCCTCTTTCATGCGCTGCTGGTGATGTTTGTCATCAGCATCATTGCCTTTGCTATACAAGATAACCTGGGCGACCCGATTCAGCAGATGGTCGGCCAGTCGGTACCGGAGAGCGAACGTGCCGAACTTCGTGAAGAGCTTGGGCTCAACGACCCATTCCTAGTGCAATACGCACGCTTTGCGATTAATGCGGCACAGTTTGATTTCGGTTATTCCTACGTGTTCAACCAACCCACTACCGACGTTGTCGCGCGCCACCTGCCGGCAACGCTAGAACTCGTGGCCGCGGCCACTTTTTTGATTGTGACCCTCTCGGTGCCCATTGGCGTTTATAGCGCCATCAAGCCTCGTGCATGGATTTCCCGATTTTTTATGGGCATATCGATTGTTGGTATCTCGATCCCGGTGTTTCTCACCGCCATCATGCTAATTCAGCTCTTCGCCATCGGCGTCAGCTGGACACCCTTTCCCGTCGATACCGGCTGGGGCAGTTGGCTCAATGACGTAATCTCCACCGAAGGGGGAATGCCCGCTTACGGCCGCGGCGACCCAGTGGCGGTGTTTGGCACTTGGGAAACTAACTTTGCAAGCCTAGAGGGATTAACGTACCTAATACTCCCCGCGGTTTCGCTGGCCTCGATCATGCTACCGCTCTTTATCCGCTTGATTCGCGCTGAAATGCTTGAGGTAATGCAATCTGACTACGTTAAGTTTGCCCGTGCTAAAGGCATTTCCATGCGTCGCATCTATTTTCTGCATGCGTTGAAAAACACCATGCTGCCGGTCATTACCGTTGGCGGGGTGCAGATTGGTACGCTCGTGGCTTACACCATCCTGACCGAAACGGTTTTCCAGTGGCCCGGCATGGGGCTTATGTTCCTGGATGCCATCGAGCGTTCTGATATTCCGCTCATCGTGACCTATCTCATGATCGTGGGCCTGATCTTTGTGATCACCAACACGATTGTCGACCTGATCTACGGCCTGGTTAACCCCACCGTCAAACTGACTGGAAAGTCCGCATGAATGCATCCTCTTCCGTGCTTCCCAGCCGCTGGGAACGCTTTCGTGACTCGTATCTGCTCTACAGTTTCAAACGCGACATCGTCGCTCAAATCAGCCTGGTGGTGTTCATTGCACTGGTAGCCGTCGCGGTACTCGCGCCGTGGCTATCGCCCATGAACCCGTATGACTTGGCACAGATCGATATTCTGTCCTCGGAACTACCACCGTTTTGGATCGACGGTAGCGATGCACAGTACCTGCTAGGCACTGACGCGCAGGGCCGCGATATGCTCTCGACCATTTTGTACGGCGCACGCGTATCGCTGATGATCGGTTTTGGCGCCGTGGCACTTCAGGCGCTAATCGGCGTTTGTTTTGGCCTGCTTGCCGGCTATCTGGGCGGGCGTATTGACGCGTTTCTCATGCGTCTCGCGGATATCCAGCTGTCGTTCTCTACGCTGATGGTCGCGATTATCGTTGGCGCACTGGTCAAGGCCATTTTTGGTGGAGCCACCTTTAGTGCTTATGCCGTGCCGCTTTTGATACTGATCATTGGCCTGGCTGAATGGCCGCAGTACGCCCGCACCGTGCGCGCTTCAGTACTTGCTGAGAAAAACAAAGAGTACGTCGATGCCGCCCGCGTCATGGGGCTACGCAGTAAGCGGATTATGTTCCGCCACGTGCTGCCCAACACGCTCTCGCCGATTTTCGTGATCTCCACCGTGCAGATCGCTAACGCGATTATTTCCGAGGCGGCGCTATCGTTTCTGGGCCTGGGGATGCCGGAAACCCACCCGTCGCTGGGCTCGCTGATCAAAGCCGGATTTGACTACATCCAGTCCGGCTCCTGGTGGATCACCCTGATCCCGGGCGCAGTGCTGATAGTGCTGGTGTTGTCGATCAACCTACTCGGCGATTGGCTACGCGATGTCATGAACCCACGACTCTACAAAGGCTGAAAATTCCATGGCACTGCTAGAAGTCAACCACCTCGATGTCCGCTTTGCCCTGCGCCTAAGCGAAGTCCACGCCCTACGCGACGTCAACTTTACCCTTGAGCGCGGCGAGCGCTTAGGCATCGTTGGCGAATCCGGCGCGGGCAAGTCCGTTGCTGCTTTTTCGCTACTGAACCTGATTGCCAAACCTGGTTTTATTGCGGGGGGAGAGGTCCGTTTTGACGGCAAACAACTCAACGGCATGTCGGAACGGGCCTTGCGTAAAGTGCGCGGCAACCGCATTTCGATGATTTTCCAAGACCCGATGATGACGCTCAACCCGGTGCTTTCCATCGGCGAGCAAATGCTCGAGTGCTTAAAAGCCCACCGGCGCATCTCCTCCAAGAAAGCCCGCGCCATCGCACTGGATAAGCTGCGCCAGGTGCAAATCCCGTCGCCGGAAACGCGTTTGGATCAATACCCACACGAACTCTCTGGCGGCATGCGCCAACGTATCATTATCGCCATCGCACTGTTGCTCGACCCGGATATCATCGTTGCCGACGAGCCCACCACGGCACTGGATGTGACCATCCAGGCCGAGATCATGGCGCTATTACTGGAGCTGTGTGAAAAGTACAACGTCGGGCTGATTTTGATTACCCACGATTTAGGCGTGGTGAGCCAGGTCACCCAGCGGATGCTGGTAATGTACGCCGGGCGCGTGATCGAGCAAGGGCCGACGCGTGAAATCATCAATGACCCACAGCATCCCTATACCCAAGGGCTGATCAACGCCCTACCGCAAATGGCCACCCCGGGTGAGAAGCTTAACCAGATTCGTGGCAGCATGCCCTCGCTATCTAACCTGCCTAGCGGCTGCGCTTTCCACCCACGCTGCGACTTTATCAAACGCGCCGATGGCACCCAGCGCCCAGCCTGCACTCAGCAAGTGCCGGCGTTTGTCACGTCGGGCAACTGCAAGGTCGCCTGCCACATGGTAGCCGAACTGTTAGACAAAGAGGCCAATGATGAAGCCCGCTTGAAGGAGACGAACCCATGAACGCGCAGGCAACGGCCATGACGGATCAACACGTTCCGACGCAAAACGAAGAGAGCACCGAGTCGCTTTTGCAAATCCGCGGCCTAAAAAAACGCTTCTCGTTATCGGGAGATTTTCTTGACCAGCTGCGTTTCAAAGGCGGTAAATTGGTACGCCACCAGGAGTATGTCCACGCCATCAATGGAGTGAACCTGGACATCCAGCGTGGTGAGGCACTTTGCGTGGTAGGCGAATCTGGCTGCGGAAAATCCACCGTCGCCCGCATCGTCATGGGGCTCATTACCCCCACCGAAGGAGAAATCCGCTACAACGGCGAGCGTATCGATAATCTTAGCTCGCGGGCACTTTTGCCCTACCGCAAGCGCATGCAGATGATCTTTCAAAATCCGTATGCGTCACTAAACCCGCGCATGACGATTCAGCAAACACTTGAAGAGCCGCTACGTCTGCACCACCCTGATTGGAACCGTCAGACAGTCGTCACTAAGGTAGAAGAGGTGATGCACTCGGTAGGCATCGACCCGGACTGGGGCAAGCGCTTCGGCCACGAATTCTCCGGTGGTCAGCGCCAGCGCATCGCCATTGCTCGCGCGCTGGCGGTTGACCCTGAGTTTATTGTTGCCGACGAACCCATCTCGGCGCTGGATGTGTCGATTCAGGCGCAGGTGCTGAACCTCTTGATGGAAGCGCAGCACGAGCGGAATCTCACTTACCTGTTCATTACCCACGATCTGGCCGTGGTAGAGCACTTCGGCACTCGGGTCGCGGTGATGTACCTCGGCACCGTGTGTGAGATCGCCAACACCGCCACGCTGTTTGCCAAGCCGCGCCACCCTTATACGCAGGCGCTAATGTCAGCCATCCCGCGTTTGGAAGATGATCGCCCGCAGCATATACGTTTGGAAGGCGAAGTTCCGACACCGGTGAACCTGCCCAGCGGTTGCGTCTTCCACGGCCGCTGCCCCTACACCAATGCGCGCTGCAAACAGGAAATCCCCGTGCTACAAACCCAAGATGACGGCACACGCGTGGCGTGTCACGCTGTTGAGGAAGGCCGCCTGTGAGGCGGCCGTTAGTTCCTGCATGGAGAGGTAAGGCATGGAAATTCGCTGGCTAGAAGACTTTATCGCCCTGGCCAGGACCCGACATTTCTCCCGCGCTGCTGACGAACAGCACGTTACCCAACCCACCTTCTCGCGGCGCATTAAGCTTCTGGAAGAAGAAATGGGCGTGACACTAATTAACCGCCAAACGCTGCCGCTGTCGCTCACCCCCGCCGGGGAAGAGTTTCTCACCCTGTGTGAGCAAGTGACCGAGCGGGTGCGCTTAACACGTGATCGCGTGCGTGAGATAAATGCCGGGCAGCAGCGGCGGATCATGCTCGCCGCCCCACAGAGCCTTTTGACGCACTTTTTGCCCGAATGGCTGGCGGCAAGCGAATGGCAATCGCGCTTACAGCCCTATTTGCGCGCGACCGGCTGGGTAGCGAGCGACTATTTTCACGCGCTAGCCAGAGCCGAATGCGATCTCGCGTTGTGTTACTGGCCAAGTGAGCGCAGCGAGATGGATGTCGACACCGGCAACTGTTTCTACCGTGTGGTCGGCCACGAGCGGCTCATACCGGTCACCGCGTTTACCGCCTACGGCGAGCCGTGTGCCCTGCTACCGGGCTCACGGCGGGCACCCCTGCCCTGGCTGGCTTACCCTAAACGCAGCCTGTTAGGCACAGTATTAAAAACGCATCTCGCACGCTTGTCGCAAGGGGCGTTTCTGACCGTGCAGAGTGAAATTTCTTATGCTGTGAGTATCAAAGAGCTACTTGCGCTTGGCTACGGGATGAGCTGGCTGCCCGAACGCACGGTGCAAGCCGAACTCGCCAACGGTACGCTGGTGCGCGCCGGTGATAGCCGCTGGGATGTGCCGCTGGAACTGCGTCTCTATCGTCACCCGAGCCAACACCACGCCGGGCTTGATACGTTCTGGAATGAGCTGCCCTCATCGCGCTGCTAAGGTATCATTCGCTATTCTTTTTCAAGGTTTATTATGTCTGAAACGCTTCATCGTCAGCACAAAGCTCATCTCGACAATTTGCTCAGCGCCTACCGCTCGCTCATGGCGCAATACAATTACGATGGCATTGCGCTCTACAGCGGTCATGCCACGCCCCACTACGGCGATGACCAAATGCCCAACTTTCAGGCATTCGGGCATTTTGTGCATTGGGTGCCGCTGTGGGAAGCCGAGCACAGCTGGCTCGTCGTTCACCCCGATAAACGCCCCACACTGTACCTTTACGCTCCAAACGATTTCTGGCACTTGCCGACCGTGCTCCCCGAAGAGCCTTGGGTTGCCGAGTTCGACGTACAACTGTGTACCGATGTCATCACACCGCCGCTGAGCAATGACACCGCCATTATCGGGAATATGGCCGCGCTGAATACCAGCGGGGTCGCGCTACCCAAGGGTCAGGCCAATCCTGAAACGCTCACCCATGCACTCGATGAGCTACGCATGGTCAAGAGTGACTACGAAATCACCTGCCTGCAAGAAGCCAATCGCCTTGCGATGGCAGGCCATGAAGCCGCTCATGCCGCCTTTGCTGGCGCCTGTTGCGAGCTGGATATTCAGCTCGCCTACCTAGCCGGGAGCCGTCAGCGCGAATCGCACGTGCCCTACGCCAATATCATCGGCATGAACCAGCACGCGGGTGTTTTGCACTACCAGCACTACGAAGTCAGCGCCCCAACAAAGCGCTACAGCCTACTTGTCGATGCGGGGCGGCGTTTTCGCGGCTACAGCGCCGATATCACGCGCACCCACTTAGGGCCGGATGCGCCGGCGCTGTTCGAAACCCTTATCGGCGCTATGCACGCGGTAAAAGACCGCCTGATTGCGTCATTAGCGCCCGGTGTCGACTTTGTCGCCTTGCACGAACAAATGCACCACGAACTGGCTAACGTACTGATTGATCACGATGTGTTTCGCGGCTCGCGCGAGGCCGCCATCGCGGAAGGCGTTACCCGCGCGTTTTGCCCCCATGGCTTAGGGCATTCACTAGGGGTGCAAGTACACGATGTGGCCGGGTTGCGCACGGCAACCGGCGAGCCCGCCCCAGCCCCCGAGAACCACTCGGCCCTGCGGTTAACCCGCACTCTAACGCCGGGCATGGTGGTCACCATTGAGCCGGGGCTTTATTTTATCCCAATGCTGCTCGCACCGCTGCGTAACACCCCCCTGCCCATTAACTGGACATTAGTCGATCAACTCATGCCATGCGGCGGTATTCGCGTCGAGGACAATATCGTCATCACGCAAGATGGATTCCATAACCTAACGCCATAAGCGCTTGGCTTTTCAAGCTTCGCGTCTATCATCCAAAACGCCGCCCCTAGGGCGGCGTCTTAGATTTAAGGGGTATCAGTTTAAGGCTGGACGATAATTTTGATTTGCGATTTATCGTTGAGTAGCGCTTCAAAGCCATCATCAACAATGTTCGCCAGCGGGATCCGCTGTGTTACCATATCTTCAGCGCGGAAATAACCTTGCTCCATCAGCGCCATCACGGCGGGATAGATATGGCGATACGCGATGATGCCTTTCATGGTGCGTTCTTTGATCACCAAGTCATTCGGCTGAAAGCTCGCTTCACCTTCCCAAATGCTAACCACCACGGTTTCACCGCCAGCATGGGTGCTGTGCAGCGCTTGGGTGAGCACGGCAGGGATGCCAGTGACTTCAAACGCCACATCAACGCCGCCGCTACTTAGCACCTGCAGCTTTTCAACCGCATCGTCTTGTTTTGGATCGATGACGACAGCGCCTAACGATTCCGCCTTCGCTTTACGCGAGTCCGATATTTCCACGGCGTAAATTTGCGCGGCACCGGCCGCTTTTAGCGCTTCAATCGTCATTAAACCAATCGGGCCGGCACCAAATACCGCCGCACTGTCACCGGCTTTTAAGCTGCTCTGGCGCACCGCATGCAAACCCACCGCCGCGGGTTCAACCAGTGCGCCCTGCTCGAAGCTAAGCGCATCCGGCAGTTTGTGCACCATGTGCTCCCCCATCACGGTGAACTCAGAGAAGCCCCCACCGCCGCCGGAGAGCCCGTGAAAACCAAGCTCAGGCGTGAGATTGTAGCGCTCCATCAAGTAAGCACCATCTTTGTTGGGCGATAAGATCGGTTCGATCGCCACGCGATCCCCCACCTGAACCCGCGTCACCTTATCGCCAACATCCACCACTTCCCCAGCGAATTCATGGCCCATAATGATGGGCGCCTGTTCACCGCTGATCGGGTGCGGCGCACCTACCGGAATAAAAATCGGCCCCGCCGCGTATTCATGCAAATCGCTGCCGCAAATACCACACGCAGCGACTTTCACTTTGACTTCGTGAGGGTCGCGCACTTCTGGTATGGCGGCTTCCTCCACACGCAAATCTTTTGCCGCATACCACACCGCTGCCTGCATCGTTGACTGAGTCATCTTTGGTTGCCCTTCCTGTTAAGACGTATGGTGAACCGGCTGCAGGCCATACACAGGGGTGTCTATCCCCTCCATGCGTGCTTTTAACTGCAGCGCTAAATAGCGTGAGTAGTGCCGCGACTGATGCAGATTGCCGCCGTGGAACCACAACGCTTCTTGCTGAGTGGGTTTCCACATATTGCGCAGCTCTCCTTCCCAAGGGCCGGGGTCCTTGGTGGTGTCAGAGCCCATCCCCCAGCATTTGCCTACTTTATCGGCCACTTCTTGAGAGATAAGCTGCGCCGCCCAGTTGTTCATCGAACCATAGCCGGTGGCATAGACGATTAGATCAGCCGGCAGCTCACTGCCATCAGTGAGCGTGATAGAGTGCGGATTAATGTGCTCAATACCGACGCTGCTACGCAGCCTGATATCGCCATTGGCCACCAGATCGCAGGCACCCACATCAATGTAGTACCCTGATCCCCGACGCAAGTACTTCAAGAACAACCCGGAGTCATCGTCACCGAAATCGAGCATAAAGCCCGCGTTTTCAAGTCTCTGATAAAATTCCGCGTCACGTTTCTTAATTGCCTCAAAGGCCGGTCGCTGAAAGTCCGGCAGTACCTTATAGGGGATCGAGGCAAAAATCAGGTCCGCTTTTTCAGTGGTAACCCCACCGGCAACGGCTTCCTCCGAATATAGCGGCCCGAGCACTTCTTCCATCAGCGAGTCCGACTTCACAATATGCGTCGACGAGCGCTGTAACATGGTCACATCGGCGTCGTGCTCCCATAGCGCAGCCGCAATATCGTGAGCCGAATTATTCGACCCCACAATGACACACTTTTTACCTTGGTAAGCATCCGGCCCAGGGTGCTGGCTAGAGTGTTGCTGCTCGCCTTCAAAGCTGTCTGCACCCGCGAAGCTTGGGATATTGGGCATCCCCGACATCCCAGTGGCCATCACCAGTTGCTTAGGCCTTAACGTGATCTCTTCGCCGTTGCGCTTCACGTTAACCACCCACTCGTCTGCGGCCTTGTCATAACTAGCATTCTGGCACTCAGTGGAACTCCAATAATTGAGCTCCATCACCTTTGTGTACATCTCCAGCCAATCGCCTAGTTTGTCTTTTGGGGTAAACACTGGCCAGTTTTCTGGGAAGGGAATATAAGGCAGGTGGTCGTACCAAACCGGATCGTGCAAGCAGAGCGACTTATAGCGCTTGCGCCAAGAATCCCCTGCGCGCTCGTTGCGCTCAATAATAATCGTCGGCACACCCATCTGCTTCAGCCGGGCGCCCAAGCCAATACCGCCCTGGCCACCGCCAATAACCACGCAGTATGGCTGTCGGGTGTAGCCCAGCTCCGCTTCTTCGCGCTCTCGAGATTCCGACCACGTTTCACGCTGCTTGTTGGCACCGTGCTCTGCCCCTTTAGGGCGATGGTGATTACACTGCTCAGGGTAGTCGTTCAACTCTTGCATGGTAGTTAATAGCGTCCAACACTTACCTTCTTTGAGACGCAAATATCCTTTCCCACTGGCCACCGCTGTTTGAAAAGTCAACCATGCCTCGCAGGTATCGCCGTTTTGGGCGGCGTCGCCTTCTAGTTGCCAATCTGAAGGCAATGTATGGTTCAGAGTTGCATTCAGCATGGCCTGAATCTCATCTTTACCTTCGCAGGTTTTTAAATTCCAGGTGAAGGTAAGAAAATCGCGCCAGTAGCACTCGTCACCGAACAATGCGAGCACACGCTCAATATTGTGTGTCTGCAGTGCTGTGCCGAAGTCGTGTAGCCACGTTTGAACAGTGGCTGTGGCGGATTTTGCTGTTTGTGTCTGTGACATAGCGGAAACTCCATGTGCGTTTGTTATTGTTGATTTACTGGTGATGCACTCAAGCCTAAGCAGCCACCGTGCCAAATAGGCCAGATTAAAAAATAAGTATTTGAAATATATCGGGATTATTGGTGTGCCGGAGGAGAAATAAGACAACGCAAATACCGTACACCTGTCACGTTATTTACACTCAAGCGTTACAGGTGTAACGCACGACTAACGGCGTAAGCTTGCCGCGTTGACTCTGGGGGGAAAGCGCATAGGCTGAAAGGAAAACAACAACAGCGCCCAACGAGTCACGCTATGCTTTATCAAACGCCATTACCTACACGACTTCAATCCGAACAACGTCGGCATATCGAGCATATTTTTCAGCTCGGCGAAGGGCTGAATACCCCGTGCTTGCCTGCGCAAGCTCCCATTCGTCGCTCCTGGCTTCGTTGTCTAAACGAATACCAGTTAGACCCGACAAAGCCACGCCCCGCGCGAGTCGTACCCCAGCAAACGCTAATCGAACATCGAGAATCTGTTGATGAGCTGTTACATGTAGCGCGCGCCGGGGTCGACCAGCTCTATGGACAGATTGCTCAACTCGGCTACGTGCTACTCGTTACCGACCACCGCGGCATTACTGTCGAGTTTCGAGGTGCCCCCAACCAAGACCGTCAACTACGCAAAGCAGGCCTCTATCTCGGCGCCGATTGGGACGAACGCTTCGCAGGCACTTGCGCCGTAGGCACCTGCCTATATGATCGCCAAGCCATCATCTGCCACCGCCAGGAACACTTCGACGCCACGCATATTTCGCTAACCTGTACCGCCGCCCCCATTGCCGACCCCGAAGGTAATGTCATGGCCGTGTTAGACATCTCTGCACTGCAGTCCCCTACCCAGCATGAGAGCCAAAATTTCAGCCTATCGCTAGTAACGCTTTATGCGCGCATGATTGAGGACGCCTATTTTCTGCAACGCTACCGTGACTGCCTGATGGTACGTCTAGATACCTCGCGGGCATTTGTGCATGTCAACGGGCGAGGACTCATCGCCATTGAAGAAAATGGACAGGTTATCGCCGCTAACGCGGTGGGCCGCGAGTTAATCGCCGAACACCAGCACCGCTGGCCACCCTGGTCGGCTCATCGCGCTCAAATGCTTGGCGAACTCTTCGAGTGTGAGATCACCGATATACTCAGCATCAATAGCGGCACCGACGATCAGCTGCGTGCCTTCCGCGCTCGCGCCAGCAATACCATCCACTTCATTAGTCTGCTGGAACCTCGCCGTCCCCGCATGGCTCAGCAGGCAGCGCCTCCTAGCTCTGAATTGCCTGAACCATTAGCCCGGCTTGGCGCCGATGATCCCGCCATGCGTAAAGTACAAAAACTGGCCAAACGGCTGCGAGATGAAGCTAACGTCAACGTACTGATTAGCGGCGAGACCGGCACCGGCAAAGAAGTCGTCGCCCGTGCCCTACACGAAAGCGGCAACCGCGCCAACAAACCCTTTATCGCCGTCAACTGCGCGGCCATTCCCGAATCACTCATCGAAAGCGAACTGTTTGGCTACGAACCTGGGGCATTTACCGGCGGCCGCTCAAAAGGGATGCGCGGGCTTATTCCCCAAGCCCACGGTGGTACGCTGTTTTTGGATGAAATAGGCGATATGCCATTGGCGCTGCAAACACGGCTTTTGCGAGTATTGGCCGAACGAGAAGTGATGCCACTAGGTGCCAATACGCCTGTTAAGATTGATATTCGCGTCATCACGGCAACACACCGCCATATCGAAGAAATGATCCAGCAAGGAGAATTCCGCGAAGATCTCTATTACCGGCTAAACGGTGCGCAACTCCCCCTGCCTGCGCTACGCGAACGCGCCGATAAGCTTTACGTTATTCGCCGCGTGTTCGAAGATGTCGTTACCGAGCGTGCCACCAGCATATCGCCGCGCCTGCGCGCAGATGCCATTAGTGCATTGCTCGCTTATTCTTGGCCCGGCAATATCCGTCAGCTTAAAAATGCCCTTGCTTTCGCCCTGGCCACTTCAGAAAGTGACGAAATCACCGTTAACGATTTGCCAGAACAATGCCTTAGCCAGCGTATTACCCACAACGCCACTGCTCAGCTGGAAGGCAGTACGAACAAGGCCCTTTCAGGCTCACTTACCCACCTGCTAAAGCAACACCACTGGAATATAAGTGCCGTTGCCCGCGAGTTAGGCGTGTCACGACCAACGATATACCGGCAAATGCAGCGTCAAGGCATTGTGTCCCCGAACTGGCAGGAGTGACAACAGAAGCGGTTGGTAAAAGGTACAGCCAGTGGTTGGCCTTAGAGATATGCCTCACGTACACTTGTTTGAATCTATTTTGCAACAACTCTTTCGACAAGCCGAGGCACCCCATGGCGTTTGATTCCACTTCTTCCTATATCGCAACTGATGCGCTCAAGCAGGCCGTCAATGCCGCTGTCACGTTGGAGCGTCCGCTACTCATCAAGGGCGAACCCGGCACGGGTAAAACCCTTTTGGCTGAGGAAATGGCCGAATCACTCGGCACCCAGCTGATCACGTGGCATATCAAATCCAGCACCAAGGCGGCGCAAGGGCTTTATGAATACGACGCAGTGAGCCGTTTGCGCGATTCTCAGCTAGGCGTTGAGGGTGTAGAGAACGTCGCCAACTACATCAAGCCCGGCAAGCTGTGGGAAGCCTTTAGCGCCGGTGAGCGCGTTGTGCTCTTGATTGACGAGATCGACAAAGCGGATATCGAGTTTCCCAATGACCTGCTTCAAGAGCTCGACCGCATGGAGTTTCACGTCTACGAGACCGGTGAAACCATCCGCGCCGAGAAGCGCCCGATTATCGTGATCACCTCGAACAATGAAAAAGAGCTGCCTGATGCGTTTCTGCGCCGCTGCTTTTTCCACTACATCGAATTCCCTGACCGGGAAACCATGCAGGCGATTGTCGACGTACACTTCCCGGATATCGCCCCCCGGCTGGTCAGCGAAGCCCTGGAAGTCTTTTTCGACCTGCGTGACGCCCCGGGACTCAAGAAAAAGCCCTCAACCTCAGAACTGGTCGACTGGCTAAAACTGTTGATGGCCGATGATATTGCCCAGGAAGCGCTCTATAACCGTGACCCAGGCAAGGCACTGCCACCGATGGCCGGTGCGCTGGTCAAAAACGAGCAGGATACTCAATTGCTGGAACGTCTAGCGTTTATGCTGCGTAGGAAAGGCCGCTAAGCCATGTTTATTGGTCTATTTGACACCCTTAAGCGTGCGGGCGTGCCCGTCTCGTTGCGCGAGTTATTGGACCTTCACGCGGTGGTGGAGCGCGGCGTGGTGTTCGCCGATATGGAAGCGTTCTACCAAGTGGCGCGCACGGTCATGGTTAAAGACGAACGCTACTTCGACCGTTTTGATCGTGCCTTTGCCGCCTGGTTTAAAGGCCTCGAAGACATGGACGCCGCCATTGAGGCGCTGATCCCCGACGACTGGCTGCGCCGAGAATTTGAAAAGCAGCTGACGGACGAGGAAAAAGCCAAGATCGAGTCACTGGGCGGGCTCGAAGAACTCATCGAGACGTTTAAAAAGCGCTTAGAAGAGCAAAAAGAACGCCATGCGGGCGGCAATAAATGGATCGGCACCGGCGGCACTAGCCCGTTTGGCGCCTATGGCTACAACCCGGAAGGTATTCGGATTGGCCAGGACAGTTCGCGCCACCGCCGGGCCACCAAAGTATGGGACGAACGCCGTTTTCGCGACTACGATGACAGCCTTGAACTGGGCACGCGCAATATCAAAATGGCGCTGCGTCGCCTGCGCAAGTTTGCTCGCCAGGGCGCGCTTGAAGAGTTTGATGTCGACAGCACCATCCGCGAAACCGCCCGCGACGGCGGCCTTCTCAACGTGCAGATGCGTCCAGAGCGTCATAATGCGGTGAAGGTGCTTTTATTGCTTGATGTTGGCGGCTCCATGGACGACCACATCCGCACCTGTGAAGAACTCTTCTCGGCAGCCCGTTCGGAGTTCAAGCACCTTGAAGCCTACTACTTCCATAACTGTCTCTATGAAGGGCTTTGGCGCAGCAATGCTCAGAGCCAAGCCCGGCGCTTTGAAGAGCGTATTCCAACAATGGATATACTGCATACTTACGGCGATGACTATCAGGTCGTGATCGTGGGTGATGCCGCCATGTCACCGTATGAAATCACTCACCCAGGCGGCAGCGTCGAGCATTTTAACGACGAGCCGGGCGGCGTATGGCTTAAGCGCTTGACTGAGAAATTCCCTCGCTTGGCCTGGCTTAACCCCATGCCACCGCGTGCCTGGGAGTACACCTACTCGACGCAGCTGGTGCGCGAGATCATTGATGACCGCATGTATCCCATGACCCTGGAAGGCCTCGAAAACGCCATGCGCGAACTGGCCAAATAAAAACTGGCCAAACAAACCATCGGGGGAGTCGTCTCCCCCTGTGCTCTCACACCCTCGTAAGCCAAATTTAACGTCCGCTCATCCAGGTATCGCAGAGAAAGCCGACAAAGTAGCCGGACGTGATCATGCCCAGCGCCAGGCTGGAGCAGCCTACCCTTCCCCCCTTGCCACGCAACGTCAGCAGCGCATTCGACAACCCATTGCCCAATATAAGAAGTGCCATGGGCAGCTTTTGGGACAACGGTTGACAGGCTAACGTTCTTTATATAGAACGTTCTATATAAAGAACATCACGTAAAACCACGGAAAGCCTCATGAATAAGTGCTCACTCGACACGCTAGGCCAACACCTTCAAGCACTTCGCCAAGCGAGGGGCTGGTCACTTTCTTCCTTGGCCAATGCGGCGGGTATTGCCAAGTCCAATTTAAGCCGCCTTGAGCAAGGCAGCGGCAATCCCACGCTGGATACCCTGTGGCGGCTAGCCGTACAACTCAATGTACCTTTTGGCACCTTGGTGGCGCCCATTACCATGCCTCTTGGGGAAGATGGCGTTCAAGTACAGCTCATTGACCAAGGTAAAGATTCACCTCAAGTGGACGCCTATTGGATGCGCTGCGCGCCTCATACATTGCGACATGCTGAAGCTCATACACCCGGCACGCGTGAATCGCTTACGTTGATTAGTGGCTGGCTAGAAACGGGGCCAGAAGGCGCCACCACGCAGCTCACCCCTGGGGACACCGTAACCTTCCCCGCCGACCAACCGCATATCTACCGCACCCATTCTGACAAAGCCACCATGTTGCTAACCGTGACCTATGGTGAACAGGGAGACACGCCATGAACCAACATGCCAGCCACTCCCCAGGCCGTAGCGCGCTACAGGGCGTGCGCGAAGCTATCCCGCTACTAGGCGGCTACATTCCGGTAGCGCTGTCGTTTGGCTTAGTCGCCACCCAGGCTGGCTTTAGCACGTGGGAAGCCACGGCTATATCTGCATTAGTGTATGCAGGTGCTTCGCAGTTTTTATTTGTGGGCATGATCGCCACCGGCGCACCGCTATGGCTAGTGGTGGCAATGACGCTGCTGATCAACGTTCGCCATGTGGTGTATGGCCCTAACCTCGCGGCGTTATTGCCGCGTAGCCGCCACTGGCCGTGGCTGATGCACGGCCTCACCGACCAGGTATTTGCCCTGGCGTTAACGAGACTCCCCCAGCTGCCCGAGGCAACGCGTTTTAGTTGGTTTGTCGGTGCATCGCTGCTGGCTTGGGGCGCCTGGATCGCTGGCACCACGGTGGGCGCCACCGCCGGGGAAACGTTAACGGCCCGCTGGCCGCTGCTGGGTGAGATTATGCCCTTCGCGCTGCCCGCGCTGTTCTTAACCATGGTCGCACCACGCTTCACCGACAAGCGCTGGGCACTGGCCATGGGCTGTACCATTCTAGCGGCACTCGGTTTAAACCTGGTCGGCTGGAGCAACGTAGCGATTCCCCTCGCGGCGGCCTGCGGCGCGCTGTGCTTCTATATGGTCAAATTTGAAAAAAGGAGACGTGAAACATGAGCACCGCACTTTGGCTAGCCGTTGTCGTGTCTGCCCTAGGCACCTTGCTGATGCGGGTGGTGCCGTTTTTGTGGATGCAGCGCAGCTTAAACAGCGATACAGGCCTTAATAATATGCCCCAGTGGCTGGGTATTCTCGGCCCGTTGATGATTGCCGCCGTACTAGGGGTATCCATTGTGCCGGTTAACCCAAGTATCGTTTCATGGACCGCCACCGCCATCGGGCTTTCCGTCACGCTGCTAGTGTGGTCGCGTGTACGCTCACTCGGCTGGCCAGTCGCCGCCGGGGTCGCCGTGTTTGGAATGGTGGAGGTCGCGGCCCTCCTTTGGTAATGCTTTGCATTAGCTTTTGCGCCATGCCATCATCCGGGCTCTTCACTCCAAGCCAATGACGAACATCGCCACAGCTTAGATGGTTTCAGGAATTTCCTCAGCGGAATTGTTTAGTGACTGCTTTTTTACGTGGGTATTTAACAAGATAATATTCGATCTTTCGTGCATAACACCGCAAGAAATACCGTGAATTGTCGACAATATTTTTTGCAAAAAACACCTTAACGTAAACGTCGTTCTTTGGTCGCAGAAGAAGGATAAATGCCTAAAGCGTCTCAGGAAGCGCCGCCAACCCCTCGACAAAGCGCTGTTTATCTTCCTCGAAACGCTTGGGGTTGTGCTTAAAGCTTCGCAGGATGGCGTGTTCGTCGATACTCAAGGTATCGGTCAACTCACTGATCTCGTTGGCGGGATGACGCGCGCCGAGGCCAATTCGTTGGTTATCCGCGCCATCTAACCAGCGCGTTAAGCCACAGGATTGGTAGAAAGCCTCATCGGCCGACTCTTTCACCTCGACTCGCAGCGGCGCCTTAAGCGATAGCTCCTTAATCAGCCGTTGCCGCGGCTCGATATCATGGGTCAACGAACAGGAAAGCCGCACGGTCATGCCCTCCCCCGCCTCATCAAGCACCAGCAACGCCAACGCTTGAGGAGCGCCCTGGTTATCCACCAGCGCCAGCAAGCGCGCGGCTTCCTGGGCAAACAGGACGCGTCTTGTGCCCGCGAAGATCACCAATGGCGTTAATCCTGCTTGCTGGCCATAAACCTCTGCGCACAGCCGTGCCAGGCAAGCATCTTGCTGTGCTGCCTGGGTTACTTGGGTTACTTTCATGCGGTCCTCCGCTCGCCAAAAGCGGCAAGCCTAGTGTAAACACCGCTATTTTAACAGCGCCGCGCAACATGAACCTAGCGCGCGCCTGCTTGTCAGAGTATTACGCAGGAACCATAAAAGGATGTTTATGACCACGTTTATGAACGACCCCACCATGCCCACGCCGAGCTTCCCCGGTAGTCATATGGTGATGGATGATCGCTATGTGTTTATTTCCGGGATGACGGTTTCTGACCTATCGAACGGTCATGCGGCTAAGGGTGACGCCAAGGAAGAAACCCGGTTAGTCATGCGCGCCATTTCACGCATGCTCGAAATGGAAGGCGGCAGCCTGGCAGACGCGCTCCGCGTGGATGTTCACTTGTCTGACCTGAATACCATCAACGATATGGACAGCGTCTATGCCGAGTTCTTCGAACCGGGGCGCTATCCAGCCAGAACCTGTACCGAATCGCCCGCTATCTGTGGTGGCTGCCACGTCGAGATTACCGTGATGGCGACGCGCCAGCTCCCAGAAGATTGATCACCGCCTCAATATCCAGATGGGCTTCTAATGTATCGGCCAGGCGATCCAATTCACGCTCGCGATGGGCACGGTAGTCCACGGGTTGTGGAGCCGCCAGCCCCAGACGCGCTAACAGCGCCTGGCAAGCCTCGGAATGATCAAACAGGCCGTGCAGGTAGGTGCCCACCACCTGCCCATCAGCGCTGACGGCGCCATCAAGATGGGTGCCTAAATCAAACAGCGGCTGCGCCAACGCAGCCCCCTCGCTCACACCGTTGTGGATCTCATAGCCCGTGACGCTCGCCCCGTCGGCCACCGTCACACCATTCACATTGCGTAGCTGCTTGCCCGCCACCATGCGCGTGGTGAGCGATAGCAGCCCCAACCCCATGACACGCTCGGCCTTGCCCTCCAGGCCGTCAGGGTCCTCGACCCACTCGCCGAGCATTTGAAAACCACCGCAAATACCCAGCACCTTGCCGCCGTAGCGCAGGTGACGCTGAATGGCTTTGTCCCAGCCCTGACGCTTTAACCATGCCAAGTCGCTAGCGGTACTCTTACTGCCCGGCAGAATGATCACATCGGCCGCAGGAATCGGCTCGTCTGCGCCGACAAACGTGAGTTTTACCTGAGGATGCAGGCGCAATGGATCAAAATCAGTGTGGTTGCTGATGCGAGGCAACGCGGGTACCACGATGTTAAGCGACTCCCCCTGCGTTGACGCTTGAGTCAGGCCGATGCTGTCTTCCGCATCCAGCAGCAGCCCTTGAAGGTACGGTAACGTGCCAAATACCGGCTTGCCGGTGTGTGCCGTCAGCCAGTCGATGCCTGGGGTTAGCAAGCTCATATCGCCACGAAAGCGGTTGATCACAAACCCTTTTATGCGCGCCTGTTCGCTTTCGCTTAGCAGCGCAAGCGTGCCCACCAACTGGGCAAACACCCCGCCTCGGTCAATATCGCCCACCAGTATTACCGGGCAGTCCGCCGCTTCGGCAAAGCCCATATTGGCGATATCGCCCTTGCGTAGATTGATCTCAGCGGGGCTGCCCGCGCCTTCGGCAATAATCACCTCAAAGCGGCTTTCCAACGCTTGCCACGCGGCCATGGCACTCTCTTTCGCGGTGCGCTTGAAGGCGTGGTAATCCATGGCGTCCATATGACCGTAGACTTTGCCACGCAAAATCACCTGGGCGCCGCGGTCGGTTTCCGGTTTGAGTAGCACCGGGTTCATATCGCTGTGGGGCTTAACGCCAGCGGCTTGAGCCTGCAGCGCAGTGGAACGGCCAATTTCGCCGCCATCTTCGGTGACGGCACTATTCAGGGCCATGTTCTGCGGCTTGAACGGCGCCACCGAGATACCACGCCGCTTCAGTGCACGGCAAAGCCCGGCCACCACGGTGCTTTTCCCCGCATCCGAGGTGGTGCCCTGAATCATCAATGTGGTCATGCCCGTTGGCCCTTGTTGAAAGTAGCCGAACTGTAGCCGTCTAACAGGTAGTTCGCAACGGACTAGATCGCAACGGACTAGATCGCTCAACAACATGTATAGCCCAAGGCATTTCGGTATCGTCCGAGGCTGTGTGAAAACCTAAAAATCGGTTAGCTATTGCAGTTTTCAGCCGTATTAGCATGACTATCGTCCAGTAGCTCGCTTCAGAACGCCTTCAGTTATTATTTCCGCATCTCAAGCTGTTCGAAATAATGACTAAAAACACCCGCTAAAGAGCGCTATAGGCTTCCATAAACGTGGTCGCCCAGGCCTGGGCACTTTATGCTCGCATCGCCTGGATTAATCCCTGCGAACCCAAGATATTTATGACGCGTTGAAATGGAAATGTAGGGCCTTTTCCTTTCGCGCCTGACAGTCGTTCACCCAGAAACTGCTTGGCATCGCGAAACAGAAATTCAATCTAAAAACGCGCCTTGTAGTACGTCACTAATGTCATGGCCTCCAACGACATATCCGTCGAAAACAGCAAGGCGGTTTTCACCTTGCTACCACAGCGCTTGACCAGAGACACCACCCGTAAGTCGCGTTTGAAATGTACACTGTTCACGATCACGGTATACACCTGCGTCTCGTTCATGTTGCCGGCAAGCGTCCATCGGCTCACGTCCTCAACGCTGACTTTTCCATCGTCGGGTTCTGGCACGGCTTGCTCAAAAGGCCACACCGTCCGCCGCCGACATCCAGCAGGGCCACCCGACCACCTCCCCGCCTTGAAGAAGAAACCGCAAAGGAAATGAGGCGGGAGCTTCAACTAAAACCTGCTTGCAAGATAGGGTTTTTGTCCATCATAATCGATAACAATAACTTTTATTATTCGTAATAAAGTTCATCAGCATGGAGTCCACAATGAAAAGCATGTTTCGTCCAGCCCCGCTGGCGTTGACTATCGCAGCCACTCTCACCGCCGGTTGGGCAAATACCGCCTGGTCCGAGGAAAAATCTGAGCCAGCGTCCAAGGCGTCCGTCGTTGGCCACTACGCCGATCTGGCACATGCCAACTACGAAGATGCCTTGATTACCGCTCGGGCACTGGACGAAGCAACTGATCGTCTGATTGCCAATCCGACGCAGGAAAATCTGCAAGCCGCCAAGCAGGCTTGGTTGGCAGCGCGTGTGCCCTACCAGCAAACGGAAGTATTCCGGTTCGGTAACAGTATCGTGGATGACTGGGAAGGCCAGCTTAACGCCTGGCCACTGGATGAAGGCCTGATCGACTATGTGAAGGGCAATGACTACCAGCATGAACTAGGCAACGCGGGGGCCACCGCCAACATCATTGGCAGCTCCAAGATCAATGTGGGTGGCGAGAGCCTGGATGTGGCCAAGCTCTCGCCTGAACTGCTGGCTGACTTGAATGAAGTCGGTGGTTCAGAAGCGAACGTGGCCACCGGCTACCATGCGGTAGAGTTCCTGCTGTGGGGTCAAGACCTGCACGGATTTGACGCTGGAGCCGGGGAACGTCCGGTGACCGACTACGCAGCGGGCTCCGATTGCACCAATGGCAACTGCGAGCGACGCGGCGACTACCTCGATGCAGTCACCGATCTGCTGATTTCCGACCTGAAATGGATGGTAGCCCAGTGGGCACCGGGCAACGAAGGCAACTACCGCGACCAGTTGACCTCCGCCGATGCCAACGAAGGCGTGCAGAAGATGCTGTTTGGCATGGGCTCACTGTCACTGGGTGAGCTGGCGGGTGAGCGTATGAAAGTGGCCCTGGAAGCCAACTCTTACGAGGACGAGCACGACTGCTTCAGTGATAACACCCACAACTCCCATTACTACAACGGCCAAGGTATCCGCAATATTTACACGGGCACCTACCGCCGCGCAGACGGCAGCCTGGTGACGGGTCCCTCGCTCTCTGATCTGGTGGAGCAGATCAATCCGGAACTGGATGCCCGTCTAAATGCCCAGTTGGATGCCACCATGACGTCTCTCGGCGCGATGCAAGCCAGGGCGGAAAGCAGCCAAAATCCAATGCCATTTGACATGATGATCGCCCCGGGGAACGCCGAAGGCACGGAAATTGTCAACAGCGCCATCATGAAACTGGTCGAGCAGACCGGCTCCATCGAGCAAGCCGCCCGTGAGCTAGGTATCGAAGCCCTGTCACCTGACGATGCCGGCCACACCTTCTGATCGCAGCGCCAGGTAGAACCAGTTACCGGGAGCCTAGCGCTTCCGGTATTATTGCCATGCTCATACACATGACTGAAGAACAAGAGCAAACCATGGAAAGCTCGCCTCACCTGAGAAGAGTTTTCCATGGCTTGTTCAATTGCAACGCGAGTAATTTATGAAAGCCCTTCTGCCTCTTTCTTTTCTAGTGCTGTCGCTGGCCGTAAGCTCTGCACACGCCCAATCCCACGCTGGTTTCCCGCTACAGACAACGCCCGACACCGGCGGCGACGGAACAGTTGAGCAGGCTGATACCAATGCCTACTCCCTGCCTCAGGCAAACCTTTCCATGACCAAGCGGCTGGATTTCAGTGTTGGCAACAGTTTTTTCCGCAACCCCTGGGTCGAGGCGCCCGCCAGTACCGATGCACGGGATGGCCTGGGCCCTCTGTTCAACACCAACTCCTGCCAGGGTTGCCACGTGAAGGATGGGCGCGGCCATCCGCCCAGTGCGGACGCGCCTTCGGTATCGCTATTTCTGCGGCTGGCCGTGGTTGCGGACCCTGAAAAAGATGCCGAGGTGCTGCGCATGCATGGATTCAAGCCGGCACCGGTATACGGCAGCCAGTTACAAACCGCCGCCCTGCCGGCGGCCAAGCCGGAAGCCGATCTGGTGCTGACGTGGGAAAGCGCGATCGAGACCCTAGCGGACGGTACCGAGGTGGAGCTGCGCAAGCCGCAATACAGCATCGAAAACCCCAACTACGGTCCCTTGCCGGAAGATCTTCTGGTGTCCCCCCGCGTGGCACCACCGATGATCGGGATGGGATTGCTCGAAGCCATTGCACTGGAAGACCTTGAAGCCTTGGCCGATCCGAACGATGAAGACGGCGATGGCATCTCCGGCAAACTCAATCAGGTCTGGGATCTGGCCACTCGGCAGACGGTACCGGGACGCTTTGGCTGGAAAGCTGCGGAACCGAATGTTCACCAACAGAGCATGGGCGCCTTTGCCGGCGACATGGGGCTGACTTCATCCCTTAAACCGACGACGGACTGCACCCCGGAGCAGAACTGCGAGCGTTTCACTCATGGTGGCGAGCCCGAGGTGAGCGACAAGGTGGCCAATTTCGTGGTTTTCTATTCGAAAAGTCTTGCGGTACCCGCTCGCCGCGACATGGACTCGATATCGGTTCAGCAAGGCGCCAAACTCTTCAACGCCACCGGGTGCGCCAGCTGCCATACGCCAAACCACCAGACGGCAGAAGCTGCCGACCGCCCGGACCTCAGCAATCAGCTCATCTGGCCCTATACTGATTTACTGCTGCACGATATGGGGCCGGCACTGGCGGATGGTCGGGACGAGTTCCTAGCGAACGGAAACGAGTGGCGCACTCCACCGCTCTGGGGTATCGGCTTGGCGCAGGTGGTCAATCCTCAGGCAGGCTTCCTGCACGATGGCCGTGCCCGTAGCCTCGAGGAAGCCATACTTTGGCACGGCGGTGAAGCCCAGTCAGCGGCCGACCGCTACCGGCAGGCATCGGCTGAAGAGCGCCAGGCGCTTATCGACTTTCTGAACTCGCTCTGAGGATTCTCCATGCAGCAACTGACAAGATTAGTCGGCGTATCCGCTCTGGCACTGTCGTCGGCACTGGCCATGACTGCCAGTGCATCGGACACAAGCCTTGAAGCGAGAAAGCGGTGGCACCAGGCAATCTACCAGGGTTACCAGTCACTGGAGACTGAAGCCGAGGATTTTTCCCAGGCCGCTAGCACTTATTGTAGCGACCCAACCCCTGACGCCCGTCAAGCCGTCGAACAGGACTGGCTGGCGGCCTTCCTGGCCTGGCAACAGGTTCGCTTCGTGGATTTCGGCCCGGTGGAGCACAACAACCTGTCGTGGCAGTTTCAGTTCTGGCCGGACCCAAAAAACATTGTCGCTCGCAAGGCCGGTTATCTTCTGAAGTCTGACGACCAGATCGACAAAGATCTCATCAAGGCGTCAGGCGTTGCTGTACAGGGATTTCCGATGACGGAATACCTGCTGTTCGATGAGCCTCTGAACAGCGGCGCGAATGCCCTTCCCACCGCAAAAACCTGTCGTCTTCTGACGGCGGTTGCGCACCATATCGAGACAAACAGCGAGCAACTCAGTCACCAATGGCGCTCACTTCGCGATCACTACCTCGCCAACGATCAATACCGCGACTCCACCATCCGTGCTGGCATGGCCGCCCTGGAAATTCTGGAAGAACGTCGCCTGGCGCAGCCCATGGGCTTGCGGGGTACGGGCAAACGTTCAGCATACGCGGCGGATGCCTGGCGCAGCGGCACCAGTCTGAGAACGATTGAAGCGACTATACGGGGACTGAAGCAGCACTTTCTGCCCGGCCTGAGCGTGCTTCTGACTGAGGCAGAGCAATCCCAGCTGGCGCGGCAAATTGCGGCACAATTTGATGAGGTGTTGGACAACTTCCCGACCCTGCACAGGCCAATCGATGCCTTGCTGTCAGACGATAAAGCATTTGCTGAACTGCAAGGTTTATATATGGATGTCTCCCAACTGGCCACGCTGGTGAATGATCAAGCCGCCAGTACGCTCGGCGTCGTCCGGGGCTTCAATTCCAGTGACGGTGACTAGGAGGATGGACATCTTGCATCTCAGCCGACGACAACTTCTGAAAGCCGGCATGGCAGGCGGACTAAGCGCCACGCTCTTCGGCTGCAACCTTCTGCCGCTCAAGGCGGGCTATGCGCCGGAACATTTTACCGGGGCGGTTGGCCTGTCAGACGGCGGATTCGGGGTGAGTGCCATAAACCGCCACGGACAGCCGCTCTGGCAGTCCCCGGTGGATACCCGTTGCCACAGTGGCTGCAATCGTCCCGGCGGCGCGCAGGTACTGTTCTTCGAGCGCCGACCCGGCTCGTCATTTTACGTGCTCGATCAAAGCAGCGGTGCCCGGCTTCACCACGTCAAGGCAGCTACTGGCGAGCATTTTGTGGGCCATGGCGTGTTTTCCCTTGATGGGCGATGGCTCTATGCCACCGCCAGCCGCTACGCCCAGGGCGAGGGTATCGTTGCCGTCTACGATGCCGACGACGCTTACCGACGGGTCGACACCTTTGAGCTGGCGGGCATCGGGCCTCATCAGCTCACCCTGCATCCGAATGGCGAAACCCTGGTCATCGGCCTGGGCGGCATCCTGACCCACCCGGACTACGATCGCATCAAGCTCAACCTGGATACCATGCAACCGGCACTGGTCCTGATGAACCGTCGCTCCGGAAACATCCTGGGTCGGTTTCATCCATCCCACCACCAGCAAAGTATCCGGCATGTAGATGTCAACCCTACCGGTGAGGTGTACGCGGCCTATCAGTATCAGGGACCGCTCCACCAAGCGCCGCCACTGCTGGCCCGCCTGCAGGACGGTAGACTTCAGGAAATACGCTTTGACGACGCGACCCAGTCAGCACTGGCCAATTATATCGCCAGTGTGACCGCCCACCCCGAAAACGACCTGGTGGCCGCCACCTCACCGGTCGGAGGCACCGCGGTAGTATTCGAGGGCCGCAGCGGCAGGCTGGTAAGCCGTGCCTCCATCCCGGACTGTGCCGGGATCCAGGCATTGGCAGGCGGCGACTTTCTGGTTTCCTCGGGCCGGGGCAAGCTGGTCCGTCTAGGCACCGACAACAAGTCCCGTGAAATCGCCAATCTGCCCGTCCACTGGGATCATCATCTCGTCTGAGCATCAGGCTTTATTTAAAACTGTCCGAACCATTGTACCTGTCTGATTCGGTTAAAAAGCGTGGAACTAGCCAGCCACAATCCCGCAATGGCGGAGAGGGGGAAGAAAGACGTACCAAGCGCTGCGATACATGAGATTGACATGCGGACACGAGTCAGTCCGGCGTTATGGCATCACGGCCCAGGACTGCTCAGTATCCGATGAAAGCGCAAGGAGGTCACGGACCTGATCGAGGGAGAAGCCCAGTTTCCGGCAGCGCCGATGAAGCGCAGGCGACCCGACGATGGTGCCCTTGAGCATGAACAGGCCCTGCTCGGCCAGGCTAAAGTATAGCGACAGCTATGTGTTCACACAGCCTCGTCCGCTAGCAGACAAGCTTGCTAATTTCCGCTAGGGTAGCGCCTCACGCTGCCAAACGAATTCGTATTACATGCAAGAATTACTCAACAACATTGCCGCCGAGCTTGCCCTTGAAACCGAGCGTGGCAAAGTGGCTGACTACATTCCTCAGCTGGCCCATGTAGATCCCCGTCAATTTGGAATCAGCCTGACCACGGTAGATGGCCAACGCTTTTCGGCAGGCTGCGCCACCACCCCCTTCTCGATCCAGAGTATTTCCAAAGTCTTCACCCTGACCATTGCGCTGGGCAAATGGGGGGACGGATTGTGGTCAAGGGTCGGTCGAGAGCCTTCCGGCGACCCGTTCAATTCCATCGTGCAGCTTGAACACGAAGGCGGAAAGCCGCGCAATCCCTTTATTAATGCCGGGGCGATTGCCGTTGTTGATGCCATCATGATGGGCCACGAGCCCAAAGAGACCCTGGCAGAAATTCTCAGTTTTGTGCGCTACATTGCCGACGATAACAGCATTTGTTTTGACCATCAGGTCGCGGCGTCCGAAATGCAGCACAAAGACCGCAACGCCTCGCTGGCGCATTTCATGAAAGCCTTTGGCCGCCTGCGTCACGATGTCGACAAAGTGTTAGGCACCTATTTCCACCAGTGCGCGATTGCCATGAGCTGCGACCAGTTGGCTCATGCCGGCTTATTTCTAGCCTCCGATGGCGTCAATCAGCCCAGCGATTTACGTGTGGTATCGCCCCAGCGCGCCCGCCGGATCAACTCGCTGATGATGATGTGCGGCCACTATGATGCCTCCGGGGAGTTTGCGTTCCGCGTGGGCTTACCGGGCAAAAGCGGCGTTGGCGGCGGCATTCTGGCAATTGCGCCCGGCCGCGGTTCGCTGGCGGTATGGTCACCGGGGCTGGATCACTATGGCAATAGCCTGCTCGGCACGCGTGCGCTGGAAATGTTTGTCCAGCACACCGGCTGGTCGGTATTTGGGCACTAGGCTGTTTACGAACAGCCAGCTAGCAAAGGGGAATGCTGGGCGGCTTCCCAGGCCTGTACCTGCTGTTTGGTTTCAATGCCCCATCGATAGCCGCCTAGCGCACCGCTTTGTTGAATCACTCGGTGGCAGGGAATCCACAGAGCAACCGGGTTAGCCCCCACGGCATTGCCAACAGCACGAGAGGCTTTCGGCATGCCCAGTGCTTGAGCAATCTGCGAGTAACTTGCCAGATGCCCATCCGGAATCGTCAGCAGTGCGCGCCATACGGCGATCTGGAAGTTGGTGCCGCTTACGTGTAGCGGCAATATGTGGGGTGTTGTCTCTGGCTGCGTTTTTGCTGTTTTTAGAAACAAGGCATCCACCACATAGCGGGTGGCCTCAGGCCGGTGGTTTAGCGTGCTGCGCGGCCACTGTTTGCCAAGTTGCTCCAACAGCGACGCCTGATGGCCAGCCGCCACAAAGGCCATTCGGCAGATTCCCCTTGGCGTCATCGCCACCAACACCTCACTAAAGGGCGTTGGATGCACGCCGTAGGTAATGTCAACCCCCTCCCCCTGGCGCTTGAATTCGCCCGGTGTCACCGCTTCCAGCTGCACAAAATGATCATAAAGACGTGAGCTACCGCTCAGCCCCAACGAATGCGCGGTCGTGTCCAAGCTTTCCGCTGAGGCAATCAGTTGCTTGCCTCTCTCCAGCGTCAGCGCCTGTAAAAAACGCTTGGGGCTGATCCCCGCATAACGGCAGAATATCCGCTGAAAATGGTAAGCGCTTAAATGCACCTGCGCCGCCACGGCGTCCAGACATGGCTGATCAGCGGCATTCGCCACCATGTAGGCCATCGCTTTTTCAATACGCGCGTAATCATTCATAAACCGGTTCTCATCAGAGCTTATCGAAACACCGCATTCACCAAGCTTAACCAGCCCGTGCCATCACGCACACCCGAATCTTGCGCAATGGCGCGGTATCTCAATTTTGTTCAATACGCCGTTTAGACGCTACTGCAAACTGACGCTCCCCTTCAGGAGAATGATAATGAGCGTTTCACTACTGTTACCCATGTCTGCGTTTGCACTGGCGGCGTCTATTTCCCCAGGCCCGGTCAATATTGTGTGTCTGAGTAGCGGCACGCATTACCCCATCGCGAAAGGGTTAACCTTCGTGACTGGCGCAACATTAGGCTTTATAGCACTTTTTCTGGCAATCGGGGCGGGACTGTATTCACTGCTGCAGCTCATGCCAGTGCTGGAAGAGGCGTTACGCTGGGCAGGCATGCTTTTCCTGCTCTATTTAAGCTACCAACTCTTTCGACATGACGGCTCGATTCATGGCCAGAGCGCCGATAAACCGCCTGGCTTTATCACCGGCGCCATGATGCAATGGTTAAACCCCAAAGCATGGCTAGCGTCTGCCGCTGGCATCGGTGCCTATACCAGTGGTAACGACCCTTATCAGCTGTGGCTATTTGCCCTGGTTTACTTACCAATCTGCTGGCTGTCTCTGGCTAGCTGGGTCTATGCCGGTGCTTTTCTGAAGCGTTACATCAATCGGCCATTTATTTTACTGACCATTAACCGTTTTCTGGCTATCTGCCTGCTGGCAAGCAGTTTATTCCTGGTGTTTCGATAGTGGCCAACGGTATTGATTAGGCGTCGCGGCTACCAGGCGCTTAAACGTGCGCTGAAAATGAGGTTGATCATTAAAACCGGCCAACAGGGCTGAATCAGCAATCGACTCGCCCTGTTTAAGCGCCCGTTGCCCCAGCTGAACACGCCGATTGACCAGGTAGGCGTGGGGTGTCAACCCATAATGCTGCTTGAACGCACGAATAAGATGCCCGGCGCTGTAACCGGTTAACTGACACAGCGTATCGAGGGAAACATCAACCGCAGCGTTTACCTCCAAGTACGCGGCTGCAGCGCGCAAGCCCTCCGGCGGCTGAGGGCGGGAAGCGCGGGTTTCATGCGCTAACGCCAACATCAGTGTAGTGAGAAACCCGGTGAGCGCCGTGTGCTTTTCTGAAATCGAGCGCTGCTGATCCAAGAGGCACGCTGCCATATCACAATAGTGGGCATATAAGTCTGGGGTTGAAATCACCGCTGTCTCGATATCTACCCAGCTAGGCGTCCCCAGCACGCCGATCTGATAGCGCAAGCCCGCCAGCCATTGCGCATCTACATACAGCATCAGATAGGCCCAGGGCTGGTTCTCAACCGGATTGCACGCATGCACCCAGTCAGGATTCATCATCACCAGATCCCCCGCGCGAATAGCGTACGTCGATGCTCGATAACAAAACGTACTTTTGCCTGAGGTCACCGCTCCCACCGACCACTCAACGTGGCTATGCGGCGCATAACAAACCTGCCTTGCGTCACTGATTTTTCGCAGTTCAACGTAAGGCAGACGGGCATCGCGCCAGAAAACAGGCGGCGGATGAAGGCTTGATGATTGAGACCCAGATGACGTGTTGTTCATATCCCGTAATCGCGCTCTACCCTGGCAATGCGTGTTTTGAAATGCTGGTACCACTGCTGATGCCCTAACCGCTGGGCTTCCTGATGTTCCGCGTGAGCTTTCCACGCTTTAATCGACGCGACATCGGCCCAGTAGGAAACCGTGACACCAACTTCCTCACGGGCCGATTCAACCCCTAGAAACCCTGGCTGCTGGGCGGCAAATTCAACCATTCGGGCAGCCATTTCGTTGTAGCCGTTATCATCTATATCAGTCCGCAGAGACGTAAAAATAACGGCGTAGTAAGGCGGTTCGGGTGTGTTAGCAATCAAGGGCATCGTCTCGTCACATTCATCCGGCATAATAAAAGTCTCCGCCACTGAGTGGCCAGAGCCTATAGCAACTTTATCATAGCCATTGAACGCTGAATTTGTCTTCAATCACCGCAAGAGATGCGATATTTGCCTGCGTGAACGTTAATACGTTTACTCTGATTCAATTATGATCAATCTTTGAACTCAGGAATCCACCAATGAATATTCTAATTCAGAGAGGCTTCCAGCTAGAAAAAGCAAAGCCTGTTGCCAAGCTTTATGAGCAAGCATTTGGCGCTAAATTTGCTAGCGCAATCTCTGACAGGGCACAACGCATCCAGTTGCTCTCCGCGTGTTTTATCCCAGCGTTTTCCTTTACCGCTATTTTTGAAGATGAGGTGATTGGACTAGCGGGATTTCAACAGTCGGATGGCTCGCTAACGGCCGGCATCGATATGAAACAGCTGATAGAAGAGCTTGGCTTACTGAAAGGGCTTTGGGCCTGCCTGGTATTCAGTCTATTCGAACGCCGACCTAAACCCGGTGAGTTGGTGATGGATGGGATTGCTGTCGACAGCCGGTTCCGCGGCCAAGGCGTAGGCTCCCAACTTCTCGAACAGATTATTGCGTACGCCTCGGATAATGGTTTCGAGACGGTTCGATTAGACGTTATCCATAGCAATCCAAGAGCAAGAAAACTGTACGAGTCCAAAGGCTTTGTCGCCGTAAAATACGACTATTTTCCCTACCTGAAGTGGCTAATCGGCTTTTCTGGATCAACCACCATGGTGTTAAAGCTAACAGATACCACCTAGCACAGGACTTCTACTTCTACTACTCTCACCCCTCACCTTCACTATGCCACATGCTAATCAGCCACCTTCAGGGTCGGCTGGGCACTTGACTCGGGAAACCTATCCAGCCAGCTGGCCAAACAATCGAGAACACCATCCGCGAAAATTTTGTCACCCAACAGCCAAATTTTGAACAGTTTCAGCCAAGCATCCATGCCTTGATGGTCATGTTTCACCTGATCTGACTTCACCAGGCTATGGTCAGCGCCGTCGACGCGGCGAACTTCGAAGAACGGTGCGGCTGAGCGCTCAAGCAGTTGACGATAGGCAGTCGCGCTGGAAATCGGATCGACATAGGCATCATGGGAGCCAAAGAGCGCCAGCATAGGTACCTTGATAGCTTGCAGGTCGCTACGCACATCGGCTTGCCAGTTGCGCTTCGCGAAGCTCCAGAAAGCTTCACTCATTGGCTCAACGTCTACCTCACCTTCGATATGCTCCAAATAGGTTGCATAAGGTGCATTGCGCTGTATTAATGCGTTGACCTGTTCAGCGGCATACTCTTTCGCCTTGATCTCCTGCTTTGTCAGGCCTTCTGCGATCATGCGTTGACGTCCAGAATAACGCGATTGATCCATCCAATTGACCGCGCCCGACACCGAGATTAGGAAGGTAATATCATCGCGCAAGTTAGCAACCTTGGGCAGCACCCAGCCCGCTTGACTAAAACCAATCAAGCCAGTTTGCCTCTCCCCCAGGCCAACGTGTGTATGCAGAAATTCAATAGCCGCAGCAACTTCATCGGACCGATCCGCCATTGATTGCAGTCGCCAATCGCCCTCGGACTCACCCACGCCGGGTTTGTCCCAGGACAGCGAGCACCATCCTTGCTCCGCAAACTGGCGCCACAAGGGTTCGTAGTAGCCATAAGCATCGCGCGGCATATCGCCGGAGCCGTGAACAAAAACCACGCATGAATCAGGCATAGCCGTCGAGCTTGGCAGTACCAATACGCCTTGCAGGGTGTTACCAGCGTGAACGAAGCTGATTTCCCTAAGCACCAAGGAATCTTCGTCAGCGATAATAAAAATCGCGCCTAAGCCCAGGCATAGCAGCAGCAAGACAACAGCAATACGCCTAGCACTTGTGTTCTTAGTACTTGTGTTCTTAGCACTTACTGAGAAGAGTAGCATGGGGGTTCCTTGGGCGGTTTGGTTGACGGAGCGACCTGGCGGGGTCGCTTCAGGTCCTGGGTAATGGCAATTAGCACAGGCACTAGGAACAGCATTAGAACGGTGGAGAATAGCTCGCCAAAGGCTAGCGAGGCCGCAGCGGGCTTCAGGTATTGGGCCTGTTCAGAGCTTTCTGAGAGCAGCGGCAGCAAACCAATCACCGTAGTGGTTGTGGTGAGAAAAATCGCCCGAAATCGGCTAGTGGCTGCAGCCTGAATAGCGTCATAGGGGACCATGCCGTCGGCAACAAGCTCGTTGTGGCGGCTCAGCATCACCAGACTATCGTTCACGACCACACCGGCCAGGGCTAACATGCCGAACACCGATAGTAACGACAGGGCTAGGTCGAGATACAGGTGGCCGAGAATGGCGCCAACAAAACCGAACGGGATAATTGCCAGGATAATAAAGGGTTGCCAGTAGGATTTTAACGGCACCGCCATGAGCATGTAGATCAATATCATGGCGATTAACAGGGCCTTCTTCAGGCCACCCTGTAGTTCACCCATTTCTTCCAGCTCGCCTCCAAGATGAATGCCCAAATCTGGGTATTGCTGCTGGAGTTGCGGCACTAGTTGACTGAATATGGCCTGCGCTACTTCTTCAGGGGCAATCACAGTGCGGTCGATGGTGGCCGAAATCAGATTGACCCAGTGATTATTTTCCCGATAGACAGCCTTTGGCTTAAGGATCTGTTCGACATTAGCAATCGCGGAGAGCAGTACCCACTGATCATCATGGTTGCGGATGTGGGATTGCAATAGATCATCCATCGTATTGCGTTGTTCAATGCCATATTGCACTAGGACTGCTAACTCAGTGTCATCACGCTGAACTTTTTGCACCTCAGCGCCACCGAAAGCAGCGCTTATCTGCATCGCTAGGGTCTGCTGATCAAACCCCAGGTTTTCGGCAGAAGGCTTCAGCGTGACCGCAAGTTCAGCCTGGGCTCCAGCCATCGAATCACGGGGGTTATGCACTCCACCGATGGTATCCAGGTAATCCTTGAGCACATTTCCAGCCGCGACTAGCGTCGCTTGGTCGCCACTGGTCAATTTGATTTGGAAGCCACCGCCAATCTCTTCAGAACCCGTAAAGCGTAATTCAATGCTCCCTTCAAGTTGGCCAACTTGCTGACGCCAGCGCTGAATGACGTCTTGGATGTCAATACCTGGCCGCGCAGCCACCGGCGTGAGTTCAGCATAGATAGCGGCAGATTCAGCACTGCTAATCGCTTCGAAGGTAGTTCGCACAGGGGGTTGATCCAGGTCATGCTGCTGTTGTAAAAACTCACTGACAGCTTCCCCCTCGCGACGGATATGCTCAACATTAGCGCGGGTCAGTTCAAACGGTGCTCCAGAATCCATCTCCAGGGTGATGCTAATGACCTGGCCGGGCACCTCTGGGAAGAAAACACTTTTAACCATACCCTTCATGGTTAGCCCCAATACCAGCACAGCCACGCTGATGAAAAAGATTAGCGCTGCATAGCGGTGGCGAACCGTTAACGAAAGCAGAGGCACATAGCAACGGTCGCGCAGGAAAAACAACACAGCTTGAGCACTCAGTTGCACCGACTGCCAGAGACGGGCCACTAACCACTTAGGGGGGTTGCCAAGATCAATGCCAGCAAGGTGAACAGGTAAGATGAACTTACTTTCTACTAGTGAAAACACCAGCGCTAGGATGACAACGCCCGAAAAGCTCGCGAGCACCTTGCCCAGGGGGTTATCGAGGATCAGCAGAGGAAAGAAAGCAGCAATAGTGGTCAGAACACCGAAAACGGTGGCAACCGAAACCTTTGCCACCCCCGCTTCAGTGGCGGCAATGGGATTGTTGTTAAGGCGACGCTGCTCAAACACGCCCTCCCCAACCACCACGGCGTCATCAACCAGAATGCCCAAGGCCAGGATGAAGCCAAACGTGGTGATATCATTCAGCGAGTAATCTACCCAGCTGGTACCGGATACAGCGATAGCGCCTAGTACCGATACGGGAATTCCCATCGCCACCCAGAAGGCAAGTTTGACATCAAGAAAAAGGGCCAGAATCAGAACAACCAGCACCAGGCCTTGAAGGCCATTTTTGGTTAGTAGGCTCAGGCGGTCGCCTATATAGTCAGCGCTATCGCCCCACACGACCACGTCAACCCCCCGAGGCAATTGGCGGCGAAAGTCATGTAGCACGCCATGAGTAACCTCTGAAATATGCAGTAGATTTTCCCGCTGGCCCACTAATATTTCCATGCCCGAAGAGGGCTGACCGTTAAAGCGAAATCGATAGTCACCCTCGACGGTCGTATCCTGGATAATGGCGATGTCACGCAACAATACTTGATCGCCGCCATGTTTCTTAACGATTGCAATGGCACCATACTCAGGCGCGTACTCAGCCTCACTATCAGCCCTGATATAGATACGACCTGCGCGAGTTCTCAGGGAACCAGCCTGAAACTCCAGTGAACTCGCACGAATACGTTCCACTACATCGGGCACGGTCAGGTTTAGCTGACGTAGTTTTTGGCTGTCGACTTCAATACGCAGCTCTTGTTTGTGTAGGCCCCAAACATTCAATCGCGATAACGTTGGCTGGGCCAGAAGCGCCTTCCTCAAACGCTTGGCGAGCTCATGCAAAGTGGTCTGCTCAGCATCACCGTAAACGTTGATATACAGTGCTGGATAGTCAAAACCACTGGCGTCGATTTGCGGCCTTTCAGCCCTGGTAGGCAACTCGATCCCACTATCCATTCGCAAGCGTACCTTATCCAACAGCTTATCAAGGCTTTGACCGCTGGCACGCCTGACGGTAATTGTAGAGACGCCGTCGCTGGAGATCGCTGAAAGGCTGCGAACCCCTTCTAAGCCTTCTAAAGCCGTTTCGATTTTCTGGCTGATCAGGGTATCGACCTTGTTGGGTGGCGCGCCTGGAAACACTGTGGTGATGGTAATGCTATCCGGCTCAATGCGAGGGAAGCCCTCAATACGCATAGTGTTAAGGGTGACTAAGCCCACCAACAGGATGAAGGTCATCAGTAGATTGGCGGCAACCGAGTTACGAATAAACCAAGCGGTCAAGACACGCATCACCAAGCCTCACCGACGGTTGTCCTGACACGCTGGCCCGGTAGGTAGGAGGTCAGGGGCACGGCGACGATGTGCCACTGATCGTTATCGGACGGCGCTCTGACCAATACGCGATCATCGCGGTGGGACAGCACATCGACAATGCTACGAGCCAGAGTACTGTCATCTTCGACCCACCAGATTGAACCATCGGCGGTCAGTGCCGAAGCTGGAAGGCTGAGAGTGTTTTCCTCTGTGCGGCCTTGAAAGCTAACTCTAACGAAGTCCCCAGCCAGAACAGAAGTCTCAGCACCTTGGAGATCAAGGTGCACGATATAGTGGCGTGTTACGGTATCAAGGTAGCCTCCTCCCTCGCGAATTTCTGCCTCGCCAACAGAATTGCCCTGATCGCTGTAGAGCGCTACCTTTTGCCCTTGGATAGGATGATCAAGCCGTTGCCAATCACTCTTACTGATGCTGACAGCTAAATCATAGTGAGCGTCATCAATCAGCCTAGCGACCAGGTCTCCCGTCATTAGCATTTGCCCCGGGTTGACATAGCGTTCGACAATAAAACCGCTATAGGGCGCCCTTATCACAGTGCGATCGAGTTCCCGCTGCGCCACATCAACACGGGCACTGGCCGCTTTAACCGAAGCATCGGCAATATGTCGTTGAGGAAGGTGCAGGGCCAGCTCATTGGGCGGTTGTTTTCCGGCGCTTTCAAACTGTCGCCTGGCCACCTGGGTAGCGTACCCCGCCCGCTCCCGTTCCAGTTCGGCCTCACGGAGCAAGCGCTCGGCATCAGCCAGTGCTGCCTGATAGCGAGTATCGTCAATTACCGTCAGTGGCTCGCCTTCACTAACGCGACTGCCAGCCAGGGCGCGGTCATATACCCTAACGACGACACCATCGACTTCCGATTTTAACTCGACAGCCCAGCGTGACGTCACTTCGGCATAGGCTTCAATCTGCACAGACTGCTCACCACTGCTGATTTGTTCAACGCTGACGAGGGGTGGGGGCGGCGCATGATTGCGTTGTTCAATGCCGGTAGTGTCCCCCACCTCAATAACCAGCCCAGTAACACCCAACAGAATGCCAATTGCCAAAATCAAGGCCAGGGCTCGACTGTTGAACAGTCTTTTAAAACGCATAGAGATAGCCTGCGCTGATAGACCAAAGGTGATCGTTATCGACGATAGGGCTGTCATGAACCTCGTTGGAAAAACGGCGGTGACTGAGGTCAATCAGTATCCGATGCGATTCGCCAAACAAACGAGACAAACTGACTCCAGCCTGATACTGATAAGCGCCTCTCGGACGGTATTCAGGACGCCCTACCTTCGCATCATCGGCATCGACTCCAACGTAGTAGCGCGCCACCTGACTACCCGCGTAGGTCAGTGAAATATGCGGCTCAATACTCCACTGCTGGAATTCAAGCGGGTAACCGTAGCCGATCACGGCTGAGCCCCCATTATGGTTGCCGGTGATATCCTGCCGGTAGCCCAACGTCAGGTGACCCAACGAACCAAACCAATCGACACTCACTGCGGCAGTGTAGATGTCGTCGAGCTTCTTCATGTCCTTGAGCTCAGGACTGTTACCCCGTTCAACATCGCCGAAGGCGTGATAACCAACCGCCGCGGACAAGGCCCAATTGTCTCCTCCCGCTAGATAGCTACCCAGTGAATAGTCACGAAAGAACCAGTTGTTCGACTCCCACTCGATATAGGGCAGCAGACCTGCATTGTCCTTACCGCCTACGTAAAGGGACGGTTCCGTGTAGGCAATAAGCCCGATAGCAAAGGTGTCGGCGCTTTCTTGTTCCTGGCTGAAGGACCAGGGTGAATAGGTGGCCAGAATAGCCGTCGCCAGGGGAATGAGAGAACGAATCTTCATTGGGTTGACTCCGTTTTGAATCAGTAACTCAAGGTGAAGTGAGAGGCTGATGTTTGCGGAGTCGATTGTCAGACAGAGGGTATTAAGCGGGTCTTAAGATATTCTGGTGGGAATGGCGATAATTACCAGCGTAGGGTTACACAAGCCCACGGGTAGTCAAGGACAAACTCAAACTGCCAATCAAGCCGGTTGGCAATACGCTCGACCAATTGCAAGCCTAATCCGAAACTGACCGTTTCAGGTTTGCCAGCAGCGTCGACGGGGTTTGAAATAACCAACGAGTTATCTGTAATCACTAGGGTAATCGTCCCACTACCCGTGTGCTGGAACGCATTACGGATCAAATTGGCTAGTACAATGCGAAACAGATCATGTTCAATGTTGATACTGCTGGCCTGATTGTTAAGTGACATCTGAATATTTTTATTCTCAACCAGATACTGCATATCCACCAACAGTTCGCTGCACAATGCGCCTGGCCAGACGATGGACTTTCCAATAGGCCTGGAGGATGGGCGTGCCAGCCACAAAAGGGCTTCCGACAACAAGATCATATTGGCGCAGGCTCGACTAGCCCGCAACAGAGAAGGAAAATTAGGATCCTCAGGGGCAGTTCTCACCCCTAATGTATCCAGGGAAGCCTGAATAATAGCGAGAGGAGTTCTCAGCTCGTGGCTGGCATGGCGAAGAAACTGCTGCTCGCGCTCGTTGTATTCTCTAACCTGTTGCAGTGTCGACAGCAACTGATTGGCGATTTCATTGAGCTCGCTGATCGAGAACTGAACATCAATCTCGCTACCTGGTTGCTGCTTAACCCGACTTGACCACTCCACGAGTAGCGATAGAGGCTTCACGGCGCTCTTAAACAGCCAGGAGATAACCAAAAACAGCACCAGACTAAATATCCCAGTCACCAGGCTAGCTTCGATCAATGCCTGCTTGAAAATAGCTTCGGCCAAGGCATCAATCTTGTCAGCCTCTTCAAACTCCAACAGATAAAGGCCACCGGTCTGCTGTTCTTGTGACTGCTCTTGTGACTGCTCTTGAGAATGTACTTGAGACGGCACGTGCGAATAGAGCAAATAACCGTATTCACGAATACCCTGCTCATTAACCCGCTCTATTTCCAGCGGCTCCAGTGGTTGAGTTTTACTGCTAGAAAATAGCTGCCGGATCTCTAGGGGAATGTCATCCCACTCCCGGTAGGCGCTCACTTCACCTCGCTGCGGCAGTACATAGTCGGGATTGTTATTGACCGCCTGCTGCAACTTAATCGCATCAAGATGCATATAATACTTAGCCGCCTGACCCACCTGATAAAAGCTGAAAATGGTGACCAGCGCAATCTGCCCAATAAAGATGGCAATGGCCAAATACAGCAAGTGCTGTCGAGACTGGGCGGCTAAACTACGAACCGGATTAGAAGACATCACCGCGTCTCCACAAACAGCGACAGCCCAACCCCGACATGGGTATGAATGAGGAGCTGTTCAAAAGGTTTATCAACCACTTTACGCAGTTGGTGTAAGTGCACATTGACGGTTCCCTCCTCCACCTCCTCGCCTGGCCAGACATGCTCCACAATGTCGTTTCTCGAAACCACAGCGGGCGATCGACGGGCAAGTAATAACAGAATTTTCCAGCTGGTCGGCGTCAGTTTCAGCTCCTGCTCAGCACGAATGGCCCGGTGCTCTTTTGGGTAGATCCTGAGATCAGCAATCCGTATACATTCACGCTCGGGGTGACGACGGCGGTACAGCGCATTCAGTCGGGCCAAGAGTAGCGGCATCGTGCAAGGCTTGATGACATAGTCATCGACACCGGCATTAAACCCCTCCATTTGATCGCCTTCCATATCGCAAGCGGTCAGCATCAGTATCGGCGTATCAACACCATTAGCCCTCAGTTGCCGACAAACATCGATGCCCTGCACCTTCGGCAGCATGTTATCCAGGATCAAACCGTCATAATGCTGCTGGGATGCCAGGGTGATACCGCTGGCCCCAGTATAGGCAAAGTCGCATTCGACACGGTGCAATTCCAGATACTCGGAAATAGCCAGTGCCAAGTCCCGGTCATCTTCAATGATTAATATTTTCATGGCGGCCAACTACGGAAAAAGAATAGTTAGCTTAAATGGAAATGTCTTAATATTACATTAAGCCTGCCGTTTTTGAGGCGTGTGCATAATCGCTGCACCGCCTTAGTTTGCCGCCATCCATCAATCCTATGTGGCCGAAATTGACCGCTTTTGGACCGCTCAAGGTATCGTTGGCTGAAATGGGAATAGCTAATCTGTAGCCTCACTTCAACACGATGAGATTAGCCATGACTCAGTCTAAAACCGCACTGCTATTAATTGACGTTCAAGCGTCCTTTCCCGCCCGCGATTATTGGGTAGAATCACTGGCGCAAGCATGGCGCCCCAAGCAACGAGCAGTGCTAGACGCGGCGCAGGCAAATAACATACCTGTTGTGCGCATTTTTCATGAAGCACCTGGTAGCCAAGGTGCTTTTGACCCCGCTAATGACCTAATTCGCCCGCTTGATGGTTTTGACGATGAAGCGGCGGTGACATTCCATAAGCGTGTTCATAATGCATTCAGCGATACTGAGCTTGAAAATTGGTTACGCGAACTCGACATTACGCAACTTGCGATTAGCGGTATTCGCACAGAACAGTGCTGCGAGACAACCACGCGCGTAGCGTCAGATTTAGGTTTTAGCGTTGATTTTGTCAGCGATGCAACCCTGACGTTTCCCATGACGCGCCAGGGAATTACCTGGTCAACGGAAGATATCAAGGCACGCACCGAATTAGTCCTTGAAGACCGCTTTGCGCGTATTATCCTGACACAGGATTTGATTAAAGAATGGCAAACAACGCGTGAGTGATGAACAGCTAAATAGCCATCCGCTATCCCAGCGCGCCAATACCTTGCGGGTAGCGGTATTGATGATGCCAGGCCAGGTGCCGCTTGATCTGATAGGCCCTCTCCAGGTTTTGCAGTGCGCAGACCGGCTTTCGATAGACGTCCAGGTGCGCTATATCGGCCCCAAAGCGGCCATGCAGTGGTTAGGGCCATTGACGCTTAGCGGCATCGATCCCTTGCCAGAACAGCTTCCTCTCCAAGATTTACTGCTTATTCCAGGGCAGTATCGCAATAGCCTTGAGCCATTGGCGCAACAAGAATGTGTCGTTTGGCTCAAGGCAAATGCCCACTATGCGGATACGCTAATGACCGTTTGCTCCGGCACGCTATTACTTGCGGATGCGGGTCTATTAGAGGGGCGACGTTGCACCACCCACCACGCTCTCATCGAACAGTTACGCCTTAAAGCCCCCCAGGCAAAAGTACAGAGCGACTGCATCTTTATTGAGGATGGCCGGTACTTAACCAGCGCGGGGATCTCAACCGGTATTGATACCATGCTCTACTGGCTTACTCGCGCTTGCGGCCATTCTCTGGCCCTGGCGGTAGCGCGAGAAATGGTACTGTATCTTCGTCGCAGCGGCCAGGAGCCTCAACTGGGCGCTTGGCTTGAGGGTCGCAACCATGTGGATGAGCGGCTGCATCGCGTTCAAGATGCGATATGCGCCGCGCCCTCGAAAACCTGGCGTATCGAAACATTGGCGGCTCAGGCAGCCATGAGCGAGCGCCATTTCCGTCGCCAGTTCAAAACCCTCACCGGCATGCTGGTGGGCGATTACATTATCGGGTTACGCTTGCAGCGTGCCAAAGCGTTAATGACCGAAACGACCTGGACATTAGCGCGCATCGCCGAAGCATCCGGATTCGGTGATGAGCGTCAGCTAAGGCGCGTATGGGCTCGCCAAGAGAAAGCGCCGCCTAGCGTATGGCGTCGCTCGCAGCTATCTCGATGAGCTTATTTGCCCCAATGCGAAGCCCGCCAGAGCTTTTAAGCCGTAAAGAACAGCCCCCCCCCACATGGTTGCTTCCAAATGAGACTGCGCCCTCGCGCCGAAAAGGGAATACTCCACCTGGGGATGGTACCTGTAGTGGGAGATATAGTCGGATGTTGTGTATGGAGGACAGAAGGAAGGGTGGCGTATCCTGTTGATTGATCACGACCAAGATTTCAACCAACACAAATGGATACGCCATGACAGATTCTACCCTCCAAGCCATGACACAGCCAGAAGACGATATCACAGACCCGTTGCATGAACTGTTACGCAAGGGAGCGCGAGACTTAATCACCAAGGCCGTAGAGGCCGAGCTGGCAATGTTTCTTGAACAGTACGCCGACAAGACACTAGACGATGGCCGACGCGCCGTGGTTCGCAACGGTTACTTGCCAG
>NZ_JAMJPJ010000120.1 GCF_023555005.1 Halomonas llamarensis
CGATGCTAGCGGCGGTGAAAGAGATCGCGGAGACCAGCGGTTACAGCTATGGGTCACGTCGGATGAAGCGGGCGCTCAACGCCTTAGGCTTCCTGGTCGGGCGCCGCAAGACAAGCTCCTTGATGCGGGAAGCAGGTGTTAAAGCCAAGTGTCGGAAAAAGTACAAGGTGACGACGAACAGTAATCACAAGCAGCCGGTATTCGAGAATGTGCTGAATCGGGAGTTTACTGCAGAGGGTCCGGATCAAGCCTATGTATCCGATATCACTTACCTCTGGACACAGGAAGGCTGGTTGTATCTGGCCGTTTTCATTGACCTGTTCAGTCGGCGAGTGGTGGGCTGGAGCATGGGGTCGCGGATGAACGCCA
>NZ_JAMJPJ010000121.1 GCF_023555005.1 Halomonas llamarensis
ATGGCGAGGTGACCTTTAGCTACGACCACGCCCAGCGGTTAATCGGCGAACAGCAGCAACATGCGGGCCTAGCAGGTGAGAGCGGCTGGCAGTGGCACCACCAGCACACCCTCACCGCCACCGGCGCCCCCGAAGCCAGCCAGTTCGGCGACCTCCCGGCGCTTAATTGGCACACCTACGGCAGCGGCCACCTGCACGGCATGAGCGCCCCCGGCCTGGATCTGGAAATTGCCCTGGAACCCGATGCCCTGCACCGGGAAACCCAGCGCCGTCTCAGCACCGGTGCCAATGCGCACAACCAACCTTTAATGCTGGAGCGCGGTTACACAGAGCTGGGCCAGCTGGATCACCTCACCC
>NZ_JAMJPJ010000122.1 GCF_023555005.1 Halomonas llamarensis
AGGAAAGCGCTTTGAAAATGATGTTGGTCTCGCAACACCATTGCATCTCGCGGCTGGAGGTGATGCCTTTTGAGTAAGCAAACAGGATGATCTTGAGCAGGATGGCCGGATCATAGGCCAGTCGACCAGTCGCGTCGTTGCGATACTTGGGATGGAAAACGGATAAGTCGAGCTTGTGCTCAATCAGGTAGTGTACGGCGTGTTCAAAGGTGCCTGGCTGGAGCTGATCTTGGTAGTTGATCACCACCATGGCGTTCTGATCGTAGTTATAAGCCTTGAAGCGCGGCATGCTGACCACTCCTCGTCTGTTTCCTCAATCCTACCAAAACT
>NZ_JAMJPJ010000123.1 GCF_023555005.1 Halomonas llamarensis
ACTCGGCTTCCTTTACCCGCTCTTCTGCCTCTTGCAGGGTTTCCTGGCGGCCTTTCTCTATACCCAGCTTCTCACCTTCCCGCTTCGCATCATTCAAAAACGACACTTCATCCCGCAGCGCTCGCTCACGCACAAAGGCAAGACGGCGGGTTTCTTCGTCGGCACTGAGTTCGCGAATGCGGCTCATGGCACGCTTGACCGGTTCGTGGGCGACATTGGCCATCGTTAATTCCTCCTGCCAGTGCTTGAAGAAGGTGATCCAGGCGCGCAGTGGGCCTTCTGGCAAGCCCAAACGATCCGCCTTGTTGAGTTCGATCAGGTTCATTT
>NZ_JAMJPJ010000124.1 GCF_023555005.1 Halomonas llamarensis
TCGGCAGATGCCGTTTCGTCGGTGATGTCAGTCTGAGAATCATCCGTCTGGCTGTCGTCTTCATCGACGGCCAGCTCGGCCTCGTTCATCAAGAGGTCGCCCTGCTTGACAGCGTATTTTTCGGTTGAAGGGCCGAACTGACGTTCCAATGCCAAGCGGAACTGCTCATAAAGAGACTGTTTAGCCGCTTCCCACTGCGCCTCTTTCTTCTCCATCAGGTGAAGAAGTTGCGCGTTCTCCTCCTGCAGCGTCTTTACCTGATGCTGCAGTTGAGAGACTTGATGGGCGGGGGAAGCGACGTCTTTCATGCCTTATAT
>NZ_JAMJPJ010000125.1 GCF_023555005.1 Halomonas llamarensis
CGGATATCTGAGAACGTCTGAATCCCGATGGGGAGCTTACGGCGGTGGGTATCCGGCACGGCTGGCCTCCAGAACAAAAACAGCGATACGAACAGCAGTCTAGCATGCCCACCGATAGGCGTTGTGCCGAAAAGGCGGCTTCTAAGCCAGGGTCTCCACCTCAAACGCCACAATCTGGCGCTGGATGCTGGAAAATTCCACGCCGATGAGGTGAATGGGTTTGCCGGCGGCGCGGTGCTTATCGGCGTAGCCTTTGTGTTTGATTTGCGCCAGCGCCGTGCCTTCCGGCAGTTGCTCCACCACCTTGAACTCA
>NZ_JAMJPJ010000126.1 GCF_023555005.1 Halomonas llamarensis
GACGCTGATGTTGCCTGTGTAGGATAGCTGGGAGGCTTAGAACCCGTGACGCCAGTTGCGGTGGAGCCAGCCTTGAAATACCAGCCTGGCATCATTGGCGTTCTCACTTAGGTCCGTGATCCGGATCAAGGACAGTGTGTGGTGGGTAGTTTGACTGGGGCGGTCTCCTCCCAAAGGGTAACGGAGGAGCACGAAGGTACCCTCAGCACGGTCGGACATCGTGCAATGAGTGCAAGAGCATAAGGGTGCTTAACTGCGAGACCGACACGTCGAGCAGGTGCGAAAGCAGGTTCTAGTGATCCGG
>NZ_JAMJPJ010000127.1 GCF_023555005.1 Halomonas llamarensis
ATGGAGACACGACTATTTCTCAAGTGATGGCCGAGACCCAGGTCAGTGGAACACACGATATTCACTTTCGTGACAAGCGAGGCAATCAACAGCAGGCGACCCTATCGGTCAAGCATGCAAAATTGACAATGTGTCCGCCGATTGGAAAACAGAAAAAATATCAAAAACAGGCGCTTGGAGTGGTCAAGCAATTTGTGACAACCCAGTTAAGCCGCTTTCTTCAGTTCTGCCATTGCTGATTCGTAATCATTGGGGCTGCTGTAATCCAGCGTCGAATGCCGCCGCCGACTGTTATAAAACAT
>NZ_JAMJPJ010000128.1 GCF_023555005.1 Halomonas llamarensis
TGCGCCTGTTGGGTGACTATGCGGGTTGCCTGGTCACCGATGGCTATGAAGGCTACGCCGAGGTCGTGCGGCGTAACGGCATGACGCACGCTGGTTGCTGGGCGCATGCGCGACGCAAGTTCGTCGACGCCCAAAAGGTACAGCCCAAGGGCAAGACCGGCAAAGCCGACTGGGTGATCAACCAGATGGGCAAACTCTATGCTGTGGAAAAACAGGCCAAAGCGCTCGATCCCGACGCGCGTCACGCGCTGCGCGAGCAGAAAAGTCAGCCCCTGATCGCTCAGTTGCGCA
>NZ_JAMJPJ010000129.1 GCF_023555005.1 Halomonas llamarensis
CAGTTGGAAATGTCGACGGTGCGGGTGCGGCGGATCACACCGCTGGTCATCGAGCGGCTCATGGCTCACCCCCTTCGGTTTTGGTCACGCGGCTGTACACCACTTCGCCGGTGTTGGGATCAAAGAGCTGCTTGGTGCGCTGGATCATCGGCGCTCGTGGCCCCGTCCAGCGGCTGGAGACCAGGCGGTAACGGGTCAGCACGCCAGGCCCGCCCGCGCGAATAACGGCGACGTAGTCGGCGGCTGCCAGGAAGCGCAGGTATTCATTGGCGGTGGGTTGGGCGATCTCGA
>NZ_JAMJPJ010000012.1 GCF_023555005.1 Halomonas llamarensis
TGCCCGTTTAAAATCGTATCGCGCCATAGCGACGCGCTACGATAAACTGAAGCGAAACTACGAAAGCATGGTGGCTTTGGCGTGCGGTTTTTTATGGCTCCCAATGTGAAACGTCAACAGGCCCTAATATATAGGGGATACTTCCCCGAAAGTGCTACTTCCTTCCCTACAACAACGCGTTAAGCTCAGTACCGGATGCCCTGGCATCCGGTACTCTGGCATGAGCGTTGGCCACAACGCATTGCGATGAAACGATTTCAATAACAAAAAGGTAAAGAGACGCTATGCGATTACTTTCTATTCTAGCAGCACTGGGATGCTTTTTACTGGCGATCGGTGCGCAAGTGCTAGGGGGGATTTGGGGTTATGCCGGGCTGGTATTGGCCGCTGTCGGTGGCGCAGCTTGGGTGTTTAGCGGTGACTTGGCGGTATATTACGCTGGGCGAGAAGGCCTTGCCGGGCATCGTTCCTGGCTGTGGCCCGTGCACGACTACCGTTCGCTACGCAACATGGCCTACCGCCTCATGCAGCGTGCGAGCAGTACGGCGATTGCTTCGGCTGAAGTATCCCACTACGCGGATTTAATGGACCAACGTCTCGATAAGCAAGAAGCCATGGCGCGCGATGCTTCTGCCAGTATGAGCGCGATCAATGCCGCTATCGTCCAGGTCTCTACTAGCGCCAATCAGGTAGCGACGCTTTCTGACAGTGCTCGAGATGCCAGTCATCACAACCGCAGCGAGCTTGATGAAGTCATTAACGAGATGATGCAGATCGCTGAGCGTTCGGAGCAGGCGCTCGATGCGCTTAATGCGCTTAACGATAAAATCGAGCGAGTACGCGACGTCACGTCGATGATCGAGGGCATCGCTGAACAAACACATCTGTTATCGCTAAATGCCTCTATTGAAGCCGCGCGGGCGGGCGAGCATGGACGTGGTTTTGCGGTGGTCGCGGGTGAGGTGCGCAACTTGGCACTTAAGACTTCCAACGCGACACAAAATGTTGATGAACTGGTGAAAGATATGCACCAGAGTGGTCAGAGCGTGGTCGGTACCATGGGGCACCTGATGACGCGTATTAGCGAGCGCTCCGAGGGCATCCGTGGCGTGGGTAACAGCCTGGTCAATATCACTGGGGATTTCGACCAAGTACACAGCGAAATCATCAGTGTCGCGGAAGCCATGGAAAATACCCGGCAACATAGTCAGACAGTCGCGGATAATCTGCGCCAGCTAGAGACGGATGTTGATGAAGGCAACCGCAATATGCACGATTTGGCTGAGCAGGCCCGCGCGCTAATGGATGCTGCCGAAAGCGTGGATGGCGAGCTAGCACAGCAGCGGCTAAATGGACGTCACCAAGACGTATTCCACGCCGCACGTGAAAGGGCAGATCAATTGGGCAAGCTGTTTGAGCAGGCGCTAAAACGTGGCGAACTTTCACAATCGGGTCTATTCGAGCCGCGCTATGAGAAAATTCCAGGGACAAACCCGCCGATGTATAAAACCACCTTTGACGACTTTACTGATCGCAACTTGCCGGCGCTTCAGGAGCCGATGCTGAAATCACAAGGGCTAAGCTATGCAATCGCCTGCGATCGTAACGGCTATGTACCCACGCATAACGAGGCAACTAGCCGTCAGCCGACTGGGGAATACGCGCATGATCTAAAATTTTGCCGCAGCAAGCGCATTTTTGATGACCCTACCGGTAGACGCTGTGGAGCGCATGAAAAAGCGCTACTACTGCAAACCTACAAGCGTGATACCGGTGAAATTATGCACGATCTCTCCGTGCCGGTTTATGTGAACGGTAAGCACTGGGGCGGCTTTCGCGTGGGCTATCAGCCGGAACGCGAAAACCTTGAGGCCGCTATCGGCGATGATGACCAAGGTGACGGCAAGGCCAAGGCGTTACCGAGCGGCCGCTAGGCGCTTATGTGATTGGTGCCAAGCCGAGTAGGAGTACAAGGCAAGGCCGATCCAAATAAGTAAAAAGCTCATCAGCTGTACGGTGGACAGTGGCTCATGGAAGACACTTAACGCGATAAAAAACTGGATGCTCGGGTTTATGTACATTAAAAAACCGAGTGTTGCCAAGCGTAGCCGTCGGGCGGCGCCCGCGAACGCCATCAGCGGTAGGGCAGTAATCACGCCGCTGGCGATCAATAGTGCCGTAGTGGTGGGCTCGATGGCAAAGTGTGAAATCCCCGTTAAGCTCAGCCAGCTAAAGGCTAAAAGCCCCAACGGAAGCAGCAGTAGCGTTTCGACAAAAAGCCCCGAAAGCCCATCAAGAGGCACCTGTTTGCGAAAAAGCCCGTAGGTGCCGAACGAAAAAGCCAAAATCAAGCTCAGCCATGGCATTTCGCCAAGCAGGGCAAATTGAATCCCAATGGCGAGTGTTGCAAGCCCTAAGGCGATCAGCTGTAAACGCGCCATGACTTCTCGCAATACCAATATGCCCAGCGCGACGTTAACCAGCGGTGTTAAAAAATAGCCCAAACTTGCCTGGAGCACCTGCTGTGTTTCCACCGCGTAGATATAGACGCCCCAGTTCAAGCCAATCAGCAGTGCACAAGCGAGGACGCGCCCAAGGCGCTTAGGCTCGCTAAGCGCGGCGACCACTGGTGGCCAGCGTCTCAACAGGCTGATTAAGCCGATCAAGAAAAGGCACGACCACAAAACACGGTGAATCAAGATCTCAAACGCCGGCACACCTTGGAATAGCGCGAAAAAAAGCGGGAAGCAGCCCCACATCAGGTAGGCGGTTACGCCAAAACCTACGCCTTTAACAGCTTCTGGGTCGCGTACTGGAGTAGGTAAAGACGACATGACAACCTCGTTGGCAACAAGCGTGGGTAAAAACGGCGTGAAAAAAGTGCGTGAAAAAATGCTAATCTAGCATACTAACGAAACAAGATGAGCCATGGCGACAATAAAGGAGATGACCTATGCGTCAGCTAACCACCAGCTTGGTGCAGTGCGATCTCCGCTGGGAAGACCCTGCGGCCAACCACCGCCACTTAGAAACGTTGCTCGACGATTACGATGGGCGAGATACCGATGTAATTGTCCTGCCGGAAATGTTTTCCACTGGCTTTACCATGAATTCACGCGAGCAAGCCCAGCCAATGGCTGAGAGCCAAACCGTGGCATGGCTCCAAGCGCAAGCCCAAGCGCGTGGCTGTGTGATGACCGGAAGCGTTGCGATCCAAGATGGCGGCGACTATTTCAATCGCCTGATCTGGGCCACACCCGACGGTGAGTTAACCACCTATGACAAACGCCATCTGTTTCGTATGGCGGGCGAGCACGAGCGCTACGATATGGGGGAAACGCGCAAGGTGGTGAGCTGTAAAGGTGTCAGAATTCTGCTTAGCGTCTGCTATGACCTGCGTTTTCCCGTATGGCAACGCCAGCAGCCCAATGAGGGGGATCATTTTGAGTACGATGCGCTTTTATGTGTCGCCAACTGGCCGGCGCCACGTCGCCACCCTTGGCGCACGCTACTGCAGGCGCGGGCGATTGAAAACTTAAGCTATGTTATTGGGGTTAACCGGGTAGGCGAAGATGCCAAAGGAATCGCATTTAGCGGCGACTCGATGCTGGTGGATTTTAAAGGCGAGCCGCTCATTGACCGTCCTGCTTATGAAGGGTTTATCGAAACCGGGACGCTGGACCTTGATGCGTTGGACGCTTTTCGCGAGAAGTTTCCCGCTTGGCAAGATGCCGACCGGTTTCAGCTATTGCCAGGAGTTGGCCAATGATGCGTCTTGATCGTTTTTTAAGTGAAACCACACCATTAACGCGCAGCTTGGCCAAGCGCGCGCTCAAAAACGGTGAGGTTGAGCTTAACGGCGAGCCTATCAAGCAAGCTGCCACGCAAATGGATCCGGAAAGCGATACGGTGAGGTGGCAAGGTGAGCCTTTAGCGCTTGTGGGGCTGCGTTACGTGATGCTGAACAAGCCGCTTGAGGTGGAATGTAGCGCCCGGCGCGGCTTTTACCCCCGCGTGGTGGATTTGATCGACCTGCCCAAAGCCGAACGCTTAAAACCCGTTGGGCGCTTAGATGTGGATACCACCGGCCTTTTGCTTTTAACCGATGATGGTCAGTGGGCGCATCGTATTACCTCGCCAAAGCACCGCAGCGCTAAGGTTTACCGCGCGACGCTAGCTTCACCCTTGGAAGGGGTAGCGGCACAAAGCGCGGTAGAGCAAGTAGCAGAGGGATTACTGTTAGATGGTGAGGAAGAGCCAACTAAGCCCGCAACGCTAACGCTGCTAAGCCCAACACAAGCGGAGTTGACCATCACCGAAGGACGCTATCATCAGGTGAAGCGCATGTTCGGGGCCTTGGGCAACCGAGTGGAATCGCTGCATCGCGCTTCAATAGGCGAGCTTGTGCTTGATGCGAATCTTCCACCCGGCGAATGGCGCGAATTGACTGCCGACGAAATCGCGCTGTTTTAATTGAGTTTTTACCCGCCTACACCAGCTTTGCGGCACTCACTAGCCGCTTGGTGTAGGCATGCTGGGGGGCGTTGAGCACCTCTTCGCAGGTGCCGGCCTCCAGGACTTCTCCCTCTTTCAGCACCATGATGCGGTGCGCCATGGCGCGAACAACGGCAAGGTCATGGCTAATAAACAGATAGCTAAGCTGCCGTTTTGACTGTAAATCGCGCAGCAGTGTGACCATTTGTTTCTGTACGGTCCGATCCAGCGCTGAGGTAGGCTCATCGAGCACGAGAAGCTCAGGCTCCAGAATGATGGCCCGAGCAATGGCGATGCGCTGGCGCTGACCGCCGGAAAACTCATGCGGGTAGCGCGCGGCGACACTCTCAGGTAGACCCACTTCCGTCAGCGTACGATGAACGTGCTTGGTTACCTCGGCAATAGAAAGCGCAGGAAAATGAAACCGTAGCCCCTCGCTAATAATATCGAACACCGGCATACGCGGTGAGAGCGCACCGTAAGGGTCTTGAAACACCATTTGAAAGCGATGGCGCTCTTTTCTTAGCGCTTTGCCTGAAAGCGCATTCAGGGTGTCATCCCCCAGCGTGATCTCGCCGCGGCTTTCTACCATACGCATGACCGCAGAGGCCAGGGTGGTCTTCCCTGAACCGGATTCCCCAACAATACCCAAGGTTTCGCCAGGTGCGACGTATAAGTCCATGGGTTGTACCGCCTCAAACGGAGGGGGTGCGCGGCGGAAAAGACCGGCTTTGGGTCGCGCAAAGCTGACGCTGAGTTGTTTCGCGGTGAGCCGTGGCGATACTCGCCCCACCGGCGACGGGCGCCCTTCGGGTTCGGCTGAGATCAGTGCCTTTGTGTAGTCGCTTTTAGGCGCTTTAAACACCTGCCCGACGGTGCCGCTCTCTTGCACCTGACCCTGGTACAGCACACACACACGGTCAGCATGAGCGCGCACCAGATTGAGGTCGTGGGTAATAAACAGCATTCCCATGCCGTGGTGGTCGCGCAGCTCGCGCAACAAGGCAAGGATTTCTTGCTGTACGGTGACATCCAGCGCGGTGGTAGGTTCGTCGGCAATCAGCAGCTTGGGATGGTTGGCAATCGCCATGGCAATCATGACCCGCTGGCGTTGCCCGCCAGAGAGCTGGTGGGGCCAGACATCCAAGAGCTCTTCCGCGCGGGGGAGTTTGACCTGCTCAAGCAGCGTTTTGGCATGCTTTCGTACATCGCGGCCGCTTAAGCCCTGATGCAGTTTGATCGTTTCGCCGATCTGTTTGCCGATGCGATGAAGCGGGTTGAGCGACGTCATCGGTTCCTGAAAAATAAACCCCACTTGGTGGCCGCGAATGGCATTCCACTGTGGTCGTTTCAGTGCTTCAAGGTTGGTGCCTAAGAGAAAACGCTCCCCGCTAACGCGTGAGTTCTCGGGGAGCAGGTTCATCACGCCCAGCGCGGAAACGGATTTTCCAGAACCGGATTCTCCCACCAGCGCTAGCGTTTCTCCAGCGTTGACGTCAAAGCTTAAGCCATCCACCACCGGGGTGCCGTCAAAATCGACGCTAAGGTGTTTAACCGATAGCAATGCTTCAGCCATGAGGAGCCTCCTGTGATGCAGTCGCTTGCGCCGGCTGCTGCTTGACATGGCGCGGGTCGAACGCATCGCGAAGCCCTTCACCGATAAACACCAGTAGCGACAGCATGATCGCAAGCGTCATAAACGCCGTGATGCCAAGCCAAGGCGCATGCAAATTATTCTTGCCTTGTGCGGCCAATTCCCCTAGCGATGGCGAGCCGGGCGGTAGCCCAAAGCCGAGAAAATCCAGTGCCGTTAAGGTGCCGATGGCGCCGGTGAAAATAAAGGGGATAAACGTGAGCGTGGCGACCATGGCGTTGGGGAGTACATGGCGCCACATGATCAGCCTTGATGGTAGCCCCATGGCCTTGGCCGCGCGAACATACTCCAAGTTGCGTGCCCGCAGAAATTCTGCGCGCACGATATCGACAAGCCCCAGCCATGAGAACAGCAGCATAATGCCCAATAGCCACCAAAACCCCGGTTGCACGAAGCTTGCCAGAATAATGAGCAAAAATAGCACCGGCAGCCCCGACCAGATTTCGGTCACGCGTTGGCCGATTAAATCGACCTTACCGCCGAAGTAGCCTTGAATACCGCCGAACAGCACGCCTATCACTAGTGAACCAGCGGTTAGGACCAGCGCAAACGCAACCGAAAGTCGAAAGCCGTAGATAACCCGAGCAAGCACATCGCGGCCTTGGTCGTCGGTGCCTAGCCAGTGGCGGCTATCCGGCGGCGCAGGGGAGGGGCGCGTCATGTGCATATCCAGCGTCTGGTATGAGAAGGGTATTATCGGCCACAGCGCCCAACCGTGATCGCGAATCTGTTCTTGTATGAACGGGTCAAGGTAATCGGTCCGCGTGGGGAAAAAGCCGTCAAACTCGGTTTCCGGGTAGTCGATTAAAAGCGGCACGTACCAACTGCCGTCATACTGCATGACGATGGGCTTGTCGTTAGCGATCAGTTCGGCAAACAGGCTTAGCACGAAAAGCACGCCAAACAGCCATAGCGATACATAGGCACGTCGGTTGGCGCGAAAAGCGGCGAGGCGGCGACGGGTAATCGGCGACACGGTCATGACTCCCGGGTGGCAAAATCGATGCGCGGGTCAACCCACACATAGGTCAAATCGGACACGAGCTTCAGCAACAAACCCATCAGTGTGTAAAGATAAAGCGTGCCAAAAATGACCGGGTAATCGCGCTGCATTACCGCCTCGAAACCGAGGAGCCCTAAACCATCGAGCGAGAAGATGACCTCGATCAGTAGGGCGCCGGTAAAGAAGATCCCCACCAGTGCCGCAGGTAGCCCGGCGATAATGATCAGCATCGCATTGCGAAACACATGGCCATAGAGAATCCGCTGTTCGTCGGCGCCTTTGGCCCGCGCGGTGAGCACATACTGTTTGTGAATTTCGTCTAAAAAGCTGTTCTTGGTCAGCATGGTCAGTGTGGCGAAGCTGCCGATTGAGGCGGCAATGACGGGCAACGTGATATGCCAAAAGTAGTCTTTGGTTTTGCCCCAGGTCGAGAGTTGATCAAAACCCGGTGAGGTGAGCCCGCGTAAGGGGAACCAGTCGAGATAGGTGCCGCCAGCAAACAGTACAATGAGTAAAACCGCGAAGAGAAAGCCGGGAATGGCGTAGCCAACAATCACCAGGCCTGAGGTCCAAACGTCAAATTTTGATCCGTGTTTGAGGGCCTTGCGAATCCCCAGTGGGATCGAGATTAAATACACCAGCAGCGTGGTCCATAGCCCTAGCGAGATAGAGACCGGTAGACGTTCCAGCATTAACTCGATAACCGGTCGGTCACGAAAGAAGCTGGTACCAAAATCGAAGGTAAGATAATCCCCCATCATGCCGAGGAAACGCTCATGCGCAGGCTCGTTGAAGCCAAACTGCTGCTCTAACTGCTCAATAAAGCGCGGGTCGACACCTCGGGCACCGCGAGAATCATCGCTAACTTGCACGTCACCGCCGCCCATATCAAGGCGCGTGCTGGCCATGGCGTCCGCACCCTCAAAACGCGCCAGCATCTGGTCAATGGGCCCGCCGGGAGCGGCCTGCACAATGATAAAGTTGAGCAGCATGATCCCCACCAGCGTCGGAATCATGAATAGTAGTCGGCGTAAGGTATAATGCGCCACGGCGGGGCTCCTTCAGCAAATGTCAGCGACCGCTGCGGCGGCTCTTGAGCTGGGCTTCGCGCTCAGTATCGACCCACCACGCGTCGAAATCCATGGCGTATTTAGGAAACGGCTTGGGATACCTGAATTTATCCCACACAGCAATGCGTGTTTCCCCAGAGTGGTAGTGGGGAATGACGTAAAACCCCCAGCGCAGCACGCGGTCAAGCGCATGGGTGACGGTGTGGAGTTCATTTCGGCTGCTGGCGCGAATTAATTGCTCAACCAGTTGGTCAACCGCTGGGTGTGACAATCCCATCAGGTTACGGCTTTGCGGCTGCTGCGCTGCGGCACTGGTCCAAAAGTCACGCTGTTCATTACCTGGGTTATTCGACTGGGGAAATTGGCTAATGACCATGTCGTAGTCAAAGCTACGTAGCCGATTAAGATACTGGTTGATATCGACGATACGTAACGAGGTTTGCACGCCCAGGCGGGCCATATTGCGCAGCATCGGTTGGACAACGCGTTCGAGTCCTGAATCGTAAAGCAGTACCTCAAGCGTCAGCGGCTTGCCGCTTTCTTGGTGGACCAAACGCTGGCCCTCTACGTGATAGCCCGCCTCGCGCAAAAGGGTAAGCGCGCGATGCAGTCGCTCGCGTCGGTCTTCAGGTTGATCAATGGGTAGCGGCTGAGTGAAAAGCCTATCGGAGCGGTGCGAGTCAATGAGTTCATCGCGAAATGGCTCAAGTAGCGCAAGCGCTTCTTTGCTGGGTTTCCCTGTGGCCTGCATCTCGGAATTTTGGAAAAAGCTCTCAGTACGCTGATAGGCGTCGTAGAAAATATTGGTATTCAACCAGGGAAAGTCGAAAGTCAAGCTCAGCGCTTCGCGCACCCTGGGGTCTTGGAATTTCGGCTTGCGTAGGTTAAAAACAAACGCCTGCATACGCGAGGGGGTTACATCGGGAATGGTAATGCGTTTGATCAATCCCTCGTGATACGCGGGAAAATCGTAGCCGATAGCCCATGTGGCGGCGCGGGCATCGGTGCGAAAATCGGTTAAACCCGCTTTAAAGGCCTGCCAAGCAATATCACGGTCGCGATAGTAGTCGTAGGCCAAACGGTCAATGTTATAGCGCCCAACATTGACCGGTAGATCTTTCCCCCAATAGTTATCATCGCGTTTAAAGATGATACGCCGCCCAGGGTCGACGGTGTCGATTTGATAAGGGCCAGAGCCAGGGTGTTTGGCCAGCGTTGGCGCAGTGAAATCGTGTGATTCCCAGTAATGGCGGGGCAAAATCGGCATCTGCGCGACAATCAAGGGCAGTTCACGCGAGTCGGTATCGTTAAGATTAAAGCGCACGCGATGATCTTCAAGTGCGACGGCGTCGTCTACCCCCGCGTAATAATTGCGGTAGAAAGGGTTGCCTTCTTCGCGTAGCACATCAAGGGTAAAGACGACGTCGTCGGCGGTAATGGGTTCACCATCGTGAAAGCGGGCCTCAGGGCGAAGGTCAAACTCGATCCACTCGCGCTCGGGGTCTAGCCGAACGCCGCTAGCCAGCAATCCATAAAGGCTAAAAGGCTCGTTGGGGTTGCTGGCCATCAGCGTATCGTAAATCTGTGAAATACCGCTTGCAGGCGTACCGCGAATGATAAATGGGTTGGTGGAGTCGAAGCTACCGCCGACGGCAGTGCGGGTCATGCTCCCCCCTTTGGGCGCATCAGGGTTGACATGGGGGAAGTGAGGGAAGTTTTCGGGCAGTGCTGGTGTGTCGTATAGGGCTAACGCGTAGCGGGTCTCCACGCTGTTCTCACTTTTACGCTCAGGCATTTCGGCCTGCGTGGGGGCGGCAACTTGTGGTTTAGCTAGGGCAGTCAACGCTGAAAAAAAGCAAATCAGCACCGCTAAGCACTGCCACCAACGGCGTTGGTCAAGGGAGCCGGTTAACGACGCGCTACCAATCTGCTTCATGGTCTTTCCCCGGTTGCTTTTTGCGGGCACGTTTAGCCGCTTGGTGGCGGTTAAGTCCTAAGAGTAATAAAGCTAGGAGTCAGAAAGTGTCAGGAGCTGACCTGGTTGTAGCGTATCAGGGCGCTCAATGGCATTTAACCGCATAATGTGTTGCTGGGTAAGGTTATGTCGAGCCGCAATAGTGGAGAGGTTGTCGCCACGCTCAACGCGGTAAGTATCCGGAGCGGACGTGGCGACTTGTGCGCTTTGAGGTTCACCCTGGGAAAGCCTGGCTATCATCTCGTGGCTGGTTTCATCCGGCACTAACAACGTTTGCGCGCTGCGGGGGTCGATGGCGCCATTAAGTAGCCCAGGGTTAAGCTTGGTGAGAGCGGATTGCTCCACATCCAAAAGCCTTGACGCTTCGCGCAAGGTGAGCGCATGCGATAATTGGACCTTGGCAAAGGTGGGTTCCGCCTCAATTTCGGGAAGGCTTACGTTATAACGCTCGGGGTTGGCAACAATGGCGGCAATCGCGTGCAGTTTAGGCACGTATTGCATGGTTTCGTTAGGCAGCTGCAAGTTCCAGTAGTGGCCGCTTTTGCCTTGGCTTTGGGCGTTGCGTACCGCGCGGTTTACCGTGCCAGCGCCGGCGTTATAAGCCGCTAGCGAAAGGGGAAGGTCGCCTTCGTACCACTGGTCGGCCTGCATCTCGATATAATCAAGCGCAGCTTGGGTCGATGTAATGACGTCCAAACGCCCATCGTAGTGGCCGTTACGAACCAAACCCAAGGCATCGCCGGTTCCTGGCATGAATTGCCACAAACCAGCAGCGCCTCGGTGACTGCGGGCGCTGGGGTCAAAAGAGCTCTCAATGAACGGGATGAGGGCGATTTCCCCGGGTAAGTTACGCGCTTCGACTTGCTGGGTAATAAAGGCGAGCCAAGGCGCTGCGCGCTGGGTAATGGTCGCGATGTTCTCAGGGCTTGAGCGGTAATGCGCTATCCATTGATCGACGCGTACTCGAGCTTGCGCTGAGAGTTGTTGATCTTGCCAAGCAAAGCTTTTGCGCAGTTGGCTCCATGCGTTTTGTGGCTCTAGCGCTAGTGCATCCCAAAAATGAGTCACATAGGTACTGGAAGATGTAGTGTCGGTAGTGGGCGGCTTGGTAGAGAAGTCAGAGGTAGGCGCTGACGCCTGGGTTTGAACGGAAGCGCAGAGCATCAGAGCTGTGAGAGTGCTGCTAACGCTTAATAGCAAACGTTGCCGAGTTATGCGGTTCGTCATAGGCGATGTTGGGTCTTCGATAGTTGACTAAAAACGGTTCTTCCACTCGCGAAGAGTGGTGAACGTTGCGAGATCGTCATCCGTTGGCCCTTCGTTACCGGCTGCCTGGCGCACGCTCGGCGTGCTCAAACGCAAGTAGGGGTTGATGGTCAGCTCGCGTCCTATCGTGCTGGGTAGCGTGGGGCGCTCGAGTGATCGCGCCTTGTCGCATTCCTGTAACGCGTATTTAACGTCTTCGTTTTCGGGGTCAGCTTCCCGTGCAAAGCGTAAATTTGCCTGGGTATATTCATGCCCGGCGAACACGAATGTATCTTCAGGCAACGTGGCAAAACGCTTAAGCGCTGCGTGCATTTGTTCCGGCGTGCCTTCAAACAGGCGGCCACAGCCAGCGCAAAAGAGGGCGTCACCACAAAATAGAAGCGGCGGTATCCCCGCGGTGAAAAAACTAATATGGTCTAATGTATGACCTGGTGTTGCCATCACTTCAAACAAACGTCCCATGACGCGGATTTCATCCCCTTCGCCAACGGGGTCGCTAATGCCTTTAATCGACGGATTGTCAGGGCCAATCACTCGCGGTGAATAGCGCTTAATCAATTCATCTAAACCATCCGTGTGGTCAGGATGGTGATGAGTAATCAATATCGTTTCAAGGGTGAGTGACTCGCGCTCAAGCAACTCGATGACCGGCGCCGCCTCACCAGGATCCACGATACAAACGCCATGACTGGCATCTTGTCGTAGCAACCAAATATAGTTGTCGCTTAAGGCGGGAATGGGTGTCACGCTCAGCATGCGAGGATCCTTTAGATCTAGATATTAACGACGTCAAAAAGCCGTTACTTTGGAGGTATGCGCTGTTTATGTCAAATTCCCACACGGCCGACTCATTGACGCAGCGGCTTGAACATAGCCAGCGTTTCTGGACGTCTGATGCAGGTAAAGCGTTGAGCGGCGCTCAACGTGCCTGTCTTGGCCCGGTCATTGAAGCGCGCAGTGGTGGCCACTCGTTGGAGATGACCATGGGGCCCTCCTTACTAGGCTTATCGGCGGTACCTCATGTAATTGAATGGGTGCCCACGCGCGCCCAGGCCAAAGAACCATCAAGCCTTATATGCCCGCCGAACGAGCTGGCGCTGCCTGACGCGTGTTTGGATATCAGTCTCATTCATCACTGGTTGGAACATTTTCCTGACGCCGAGCAAGCCTTACTAGAAGCCGCAAGGGTCACCGCTGATCACGGTATCTTGATTATTTTTGGCTTTAACCCGCTAAGCATTAATCATCTAGCTCGGCGGTTTTTGCCTGGACGACGCGGTGTTCCCCGCAATGATACAGAGACACATATCGCGCGCGCGCGCTGGCACTCTACATCACAGCTGACCCAGTGGTTAGAGTTTGTCGATTTTACCATCGAGCGCGTAGACTATTGCGGTTTCCACTGCCCTATTTTTTGCCCAACCAAAAAAGCCCGGTGTCGTGAGTCATGGGAAGCATGGGGGCGTCGACTTAACGTCCCCTTAGGCGAAAGCTATATGGTTCAAGCCAAGCGTAAACAACCGCAAGCCCCTACAAAACGTGTCCAGTTTGGCGTCAATCCTACGGCGGCGACGCATTCTTTGGGAGTGGCGCGTGGCTCAAGCCGCTCGGCAACTTATCGAGAACATTGTCGAGCACAACAAAGCTCGGCTCATCAAACGTCGGTAGATCACAACGAGGAATCTAAGCGTTGAGTAATGAAGAAAAACCGCCCCGGCCGCAGGTAACGGTGTATACCGATGGCGCCTGCCGAGGTAACCCCGGGCCTGGCGGGTGGGGCGTGGTGTTACAAAGCGGCGAACATGAAAAAACGCTTTATGGCTACGAAGCGCTCACCACCAATAACCGGATGGAACTGATGGCGGCTATCTCGGCGTTGCGTACGCTAAATCAGTCTTGCGATGTCGCGCTGTGGACCGACTCGCAGTATGTGCGCCAAGGAATCACCCAATGGATTCACAACTGGCTGAAACGTGGCTGGAAAACGGCTGCTAAACAACCGGTAAAAAATGCCGAACTGTGGCAAATGCTGCACGAAGAGACTCAACGTCACCATGTTGAGTGGCACTGGGTGAAAGGTCACAGCGGGCATCCTGGTAATGAGAAAGCGGACGCGCTAGCCAATACCGCGATTGACGAGCATGTTGAAAGGAGGGCCTGATGCGCCAGATCGTATTAGACACTGAAACCACCGGTATCGATCCTAAACAAGGCCACCGGTTGGTCGAGATTGGCGCGATTGAGATGGTCAATCGTCGCTTTACGGGCCGCACTTATCACCAATACATCAATCCAGAACGGCATATTGATGCTGAAGTTGTTGCCGTTCATGGGATTGATAACGAGCGCGTGGCCGACGAGCCAGTGTTTGCGCAAGTGGCCGACGCGTTTTGGGAATTTATTCAAGGCGCAGAGTTGGTGATTCATAACGCGGCGTTTGACGTCGGCTTTATCGATCACGAATTTTCCATGCTTAACCAAAAGCGTGGATCGCCTGCCTTGGGGCCGGTCGCCGAGTCTTGCCGTATTCTTGATACCTTAGAAATGGCGCGGCAAAAGCACCCTGGTCAGCGTAACAACCTGGATGCGCTGTGTAAGCGCTACGCTATTGATAACGGCCGTCGAGTGTTACACGGCGCGCTATTGGACGCCGAGATTTTGGCGGAAGTCTATCTGTCGATGACGGGCGGGCAGACGGCGCTCACATTGGATGCGGGCAGCCAGAATACCAATAAGCGCGATAGTGCCAGTCAAGGACTCTCCATTCAGCGTTTAGCGTTGGAGCCGGGGCAGCTGCGCGTGATTCGTCCGAGTGAGTCAGAACGTGAAGCCCATCGCGCTAAGTGCGATGCGCATCAACTGCACTGGCCTGAGGATGCCCATGCTTAGGCGAGAAATCCCTACTCAAGAGGATGCTGGGCGTGTTGTTGTGTTGGCAAAAAGCAAACTGGCACCCGCTTGTTTATCCGACAGCAGTGAGCTGTACACACCTTTGCAGCCTTGGCAAACCTGGGATGCGAGTATGCAGCCGCTTTGCTATTGGGATGACGAGCCAGTGGCGTTGAAAGTCGTGTCTCAGCCAGAAGACGACTGGATCGACGGTCGTCAGTGGATGGCGGAGCTACCGAGTCGTTGGTTTAGTTTGCTATCAACTGCCTTGCAGGTAGGCGCGTGGCTCGAGAATCACCGTTTTTGCGGTCGCTGCGGTTCACCCGCGACAAAACTTGAGGCCGAATTCGCGATGCACTGCCATGCGTGTGGCCATCGTAATTACCCGCGTATTTCGCCGTGTATTATCACGCTGGTGACCTATGGCGAATCGTTGTTGTTAGCGCGCAGCCCGCGCTTCCCACCAGGGCGTTACTCGACGCTGGCGGGTTTTATCGAACCTGGCGAGTCGGCAGAAGAGGCAGTACACCGAGAAGTGTTCGAAGAGGTCGGCGTGTATGTTGATCAACTGCGTTACTTCCAAAGTCAGCCCTGGCCCTTTCCGCACTCATTGATGCTGGGTTACTTTGCTGAAGCCACCACGAAGCGTATCCGCATTGATGGCGTCGAAATTGCCGATGCGGCTTGGTTTTCACCTCGACAGCTGCCCATGCTACCACCCCCTTACTCTATTTCCCGCGAGCTTATTGAGGTGCATCTGGCTAAATGGGATAAAAATCCATAAGGGGTACTTAAACATTAAAACGGCACCGGCTAGCACTAGCTCGGTGCCGTTTTGGGTGCTTGACGTGATGAGAATTTTACTCGCTTGGGAAAAGTGACGTCAGCTTGGTGGCGAGCATGACGTTTCCAGTGGCTTTAAGCTTACCGGTCATGAACGCTGTCATACCATTAACATCACCGCTCATAATGCCTTTTAGCGTGTCGGTGGTGAGGCTTAGGCTGACAGAAGGATCATCGTGCTCGCCTTCTTGAATGTCTAAGGTGCCGTCCTGAATATTCAGGTAGTAATCCTCGGCATCGGTAAAGTGAAATTGAAATATGTCGTTCATGCCTTCCGCGGCTTCAGGGTTAAACCGAGCTTTTAGTTTTTCTAACGTTGTTGATGACATAGTGTAATGCGTCCTTGGGGGTGTATGTATGGATACCGATGAGGGTATTTAAAACAAGTGTTTTAATCAAGTACGGATAATGGTGAAATCAGCAATATGAGCACAATGATAAAACAAGGAGATGGCCAGTGAGCGAGTGGATAATCGAGCAAGGAACGTTTTTGCTCCAGACTCTAGTGGTCGTGGCGTTAATCGGAATCGGCGTCATGGTGGTGATGCGAGCAAAAGAAGGGGCGGATCAGTCCCTCACGCTGCGCATTGATACGTTAAATGATCAGCGCCGTTATCGACGGCGCCGACTGAAAATGGCTGCTATTGCGCCAAGTCAGCGTAAAAAGTTGGTGAAAGTCTTTCGCCGAGATGACAAAACACGAGAAAAATCGACGTCCAAAAAAAGTGAAGATAGCGCCGAACCACGTATTTGGGTGCTGGATTTTCATGGGGATATCAGAGCCTCTGCCACTGAGCACTTTGCTGAGGAAATTTCAGCCATTATTGATGTTGCCGACGCCAGCGATGAAATCGTCGTGCGCTTAGAGTCAGGTGGCGGGCTTGTACATGCCTACGGCCTAGCCGCGGCACAGATAGACCGGTTACGAGAGGCTGGCCTGACGACAACGGTATGTATTGATAAAGTGGCGGCCAGCGGCGGTTATCTAATGGCGTGCAGTGCGACGCATATTAAAGCAGCTCCTTTTGCCGTGATCGGTTCAATTGGTGTGGTTGCCCAGGTGCCCAATATTCATCGTTTACTTAAGCGACACAATATTGATGTGGAGCTTTTAACCGCAGGGAAATATAAGCGCACGTTGACAGTGTTGGGGGAGAACACTGACGAAGGACGTGAGAAGTTTATCGATGATCTAGAAAACACACACCGGCTTTTTAAAGCGCATGTAGCTGAGCGCCGCCCAGAAATGGACATCGACAGCTTAGCGACCGGGGAAATTTGGTACGGCAGTGAAGCACTCCAATGCAAGCTCGTTGATAGTGTGCAAACCAGCGAGGCGTATCTTTTCGAGCGGATGCAAGACGCGCATGTGTTTCGCGTTGCATTAGAGCCGCCACAAACCTTAAGCCGAAAATTGGGGGTGACCGTCTCTCATGGTATTGAGCAGGCAGGCTTAAAAGCGTTGGGTGTGTTGGAGGCATCCCGCTGGTATAAGCAGTAAGTTATAAGCTAAGCGCTAGTGGCAAAACTGAGCTGCTAGCGTCTCTACCATGGCTTTTGCCCCATCACTTGTCAGCGAATAGTAAATAGTTTGTGATTCGCGCCGGGTATGCACCAGATTATCACGGCGCAAAATCGCAAGATGCTGAGAAAGCGCCGATTGGCTTAATGTGAGTTGCTGATTTATCTGCGTGACTGATAGTTCCCTCTCTAGCAGCAAACACACGATTTGTAATCTTTTTTCATTTGCCATGGCTTTTAACAGTAATGTGGATTGCTCAATGGCTCGGCTATTTTGTGCCAGCAAATCAGCGGCGGCGCTCTGGGATAAGGGCATAGGAAACTCCTAGCGTACACGGTGCAATGCGGTGTTATATCTTATGTATGTGGCAATGTAATGTTCGGTAATTTAGTAAGTCTTGTCCAAACCGCTAATTAACGTTTAATCAATGGTAGTAAAAATATGTTTGTTGACAATATTTAAGAATTTATACGCTTTTAGTCGGATTTTAGCCCATAGTATGACGGATATTTCCCCGCTTTCTTTATAAAGTGTCAACAATCATGCTGGCGCTTCTATTTGTTGTAGCGCTGCTTACCGTTGACAAGCACTGACATGCAGGGAACTTATGAGCCGTTATCAGCAAGAATTCCAGCACGCCACGCAAACCCCGGAGACATTCTGGGCAGAGCAGGCTAAACGAATCCCATGGTTTACGCCGCCGTCGACGATCCTGTCGTATGACGAACACCAGCATGCCCGCTGGTTCGGTGATGGCGAAATGAATATTTCCTATGCAGCGCTTGATTATCATGTTGAACAAGGGCGTGGAGAGCAGCCCGCTATTTATTGGGACTCCCCGGTCACTGGTAAAAAAGCCACGATTACCTACTCAGAGATGCGTGATCGCGTAGCCTATTTCGCCGGAGGGCTACAAGCGCTTGGTGTTGAAAAGGGGGACCGCGTTGTTATCTACATGCCAATGATCCCGGAAGCGTTGGTCGCCATGTTTGCCTGTGCCCGGCTAGGGGCGATTCATTCGGCTGTGTTTGGTGGTTTTGCGCCTAACGAACTGGCTGTGCGCATTGAAGACGCGCAGCCAAAGGTCGTGGTGGCGGCTTCGTGTGGGGTCGAGGTTAATAAGGTCTTGCCTTACAAACCAATCATCGACCATGCGATTGAACTAAGTACACATAAACCCGATGCGTGTGTTGTCTTTCAGCGTAAAGAGCATCTGGCAGAGCTGGGTGAGCGCGACCATGACTGGGCAGCATTGGTTGAAAAAGCCCCTTACGCCGAATGCATGCCAGTTAAAGGCACAGACCCGTTGTACGTGCTGTATACCTCCGGTACCACGGGTAAGCCAAAAGGGGTGGTGCGGGATACGGCAGGCTACGCGGTGGCGCTTGCGTACTCAATGGAAGTGATTTATGACGTCGAGCCGGGCGATGTGTTCTTCTCCGCCTCTGATGTTGGCTGGGTCGTAGGGCACTCCTATATTGTTTATGCGCCGCTGCTGCGTGGCTGCACCACCGTGGTGTATGAAGGTAAGCCGGTAAAAACACCGGATGCCGGTGCTTTTTGGCGTTTGATCGAAGAGTACAAGGTAAAAAGCTTCTTTACCGCGCCGACTGCCTTTCGGGCGATCAAAAAAGAAGATCCCGATGCCAAGCTGCTAGAGCAGTACGATATCAGTAGTTTGAAAAACCTCTACCTGGCCGGTGAGCGTCTCGACCCGCCTACGTTTCACTGGCTTGATGACCTGCTTGACGTGCCGGTCATCGACCACTGGTGGCAAACTGAAACCGGCTGGCCCATCGCCGCTAATGTGCCGGGCCTTGAGCCGATGCCAACCAAGGCTGGTTCAGCGACCGTTCCAGTACCGGGCTTTAACGTGCAAATTCTTGACCGTGACGGTGATCAGGCCAATGCTATGGAGCAAGGTAGCGTGGTGATCAAACAGCCGATGCCGCCGGGGTGTTTGGTGGGCGTGTGGGGGGATTCCCAGCGGTTCCATAGTGCGTATATGGCAGCTTTTCCCGGCTACTATTTAACCGGTGATGGTGGCTATTTTGACGACGAGGGGTATCTTTTCATCATGGGCCGTACCGACGATGTCATAAACGTCGCTGGGCACCGTCTCTCTACCGGTGAAATGGAAGAAGTGGTGGGGGCTCATCCGGCGGTGGCTGAGTGTGCGGTGATTGGTATCCATGATGAGCTTAAGGGTCAGCTACCAGTAGGGTTAGTGATTCCCAAAGACGGCTTTGATGGTGATGAAACTACGCTGGAAAACGAGCTTATCGCACGCGTTCGTGATCAAATTGGCCCGATTGCTTGTTTCAAACAGGTACTGGTAGTTAATCGCTTACCCAAGACACGTTCCGGTAAGATTTTGCGCAAACTGCTGCGAAACATTGCCGATGGTAAAGAGTTTGGCGTGCCGTCCACCATTGATGACCCGACCAGCTTGGAAGATGTACACGGCGCAATGCGCGAACGCTCTGTCGGCGCAGCGGATAAAGCCACGCCGGTATAAACGCAAGATTAGACCTAAGCTAAACCCCCGCCGATAACATCGGCGGGGGTTTATACCGTTATCTTTTATGCGCTAATCAATATCTCTTGTAAAAGCTGGAAGGTGAATTCCAAAAGTCAGGTGCGTATAATGCCTCGCGCTGCCCATCACGGGCGAGGAGGGTTCCCTTACCCCTCTTTCACTTAACGAAAAAGGCTATCCTACCTATGTTCGTGCTAACAAACGCCCAGCACCGCCGCTGCCTCTTCATGATGGTGGCGTTTCATATTGCTATTATTGCAGCAAGCAACTACTTGGTTCAGTTGCCGTTTACACTTTTTGGTTGGCATACCACCTGGGGAGCCTTCAGCTTTCCGTTTATATTTTTGGCCACTGATTTAACCGTACGACTGTTTGGTAAAGAGCCTGCCCGTGCGATCATCTTGCGCGTTATGCTTCCCGCGTTGATTATTTCATATGTGATTTCCGTGGTATTTCCCCGCGGCGAGTATGTGGGGTTAGCTGGGCTTGGTGAGTGGAACTTATTCGTTGCGCGCATTGCCGTTGCCAGCTTTTTGGCTTATGTGCTGGGTCAGCTATTAGACGTGCAAGTGTTTAATCGGCTGCGTCAGTGGGCCTGGTGGGTGGCACCGGTTTGCTCAACGGTCGTGGGGAACTTAGCTGATACACTGGCGTTTTTCTCAGTGGCATTTTATCAAAGCCCTGATCCCTTCATGGCGGCAAACTGGTTAGAAATCGCGCTGGTGGATTATGTGATTAAAATAGCAATTAGCTTACTGTTTTTCTTGCCTTTATATGGTGTGTTATTGGCGTGGTTAACGCGCCGTTTGGTGGTTTGGACAGGGCGTCGTGACGCGGAACCTGGCGTTGCTTAATAGGACAGAATGCTCTGTAACGAATTAGGATTTTATCGCGAAGATGCCGGGAGTCTTTATGCCTAACGCTTCATCCGTTGAACTGCACTATCTTGATACAGGCCTTGTCGATATGGGCCCAGCCGAGGCGAGGGATGCTCTGCCATTGGTGGTTATTCACGGCTTGTTGGGGAGTGCGGATAACTGGCGCTCGCACCTAAAAGCGTGGCGGCCGTATCGCCGTGTGATTGCGGTGGATTTGCGCAATCACGGGCGCTCGCCACATGCAGAGGGAATGTCCTATACGGCAATGAGCGCCGATGTGTTGGCGCTATTGGACCAGCTGGGTGTGGAAGAGACCCATATCCTCGGCCATTCCATGGGGGGTAAAGTAGCGATCAGCTTGGCGCGTTTAGCCCCTGAACGTGTTGCGTCGATGGTGGTGGCCGATATTGCGCCGGTGGCTTATCAGCATGGGCACGATGATGTGTTTGCCGCCTTGCGCGAAGTTGAGTGCGGCCAACCGAAAAATCGCCGTGACGCGGATACCTTGTTGGCAAGGCATGTTGACCATCGCCCTACACGGCTTTTCTTGGCCACCAACCTTCAGCGTCACGAGAGCGAAAAGGGTAACGTGTTGAAACTGCGTATTGGGTTGGACGTCATTATGGCAGGCTACGACGATGTCGTTGGTGAGCCAGCGGGTGATATGCCTTATGAGGGACCGACGTTGGTGCTGCGTGGCGCAGATTCCGTGTATGTCAGTGATGACATACTGCCCGAGCTGCGCAAAGTATTGCCACAAGCGCGAGTGGTAACGCTGAAAAACGCTGGCCATTGGCTTCATGCCGATCAACCTGAGGCATTTCAGAAAGCGGTTGAAGCGTTTTTGGCATCGCACCGGAAAGGCCTTTAATCGGTGTTCATGCTGGCGCTGGAAGCGTCACAACTTCCAGCGCGTGTGACGCCGGGTCACGTAAAAATCGGTTAAGGATACGATAGGCATCCAAATCGAAGACGGCGTTGGTTGTTGTCAACTCGGTGGCGGCGGCTTGACTGTTGGCTGTGCCTAAATAACGCCACTGGTTCACGACGTGATACGCGACCTGCCAACGTTGCGGGTGGCACTCTTTAATCGCGATGCTACCCGGCCACGGCCATGCGCTGACCCGCAACTGCGCTAGGGCATTTTTCGCCCGCTTGGTATGCTCATCCATTGGCTCTTGGCCGCAACACGCTCCACGGCACTTGCCAAGCTGATGAGCAAAGCAGCGCCCGCGTCTCTTCTCTAAGCCCAACACCTGGGGACACAGCTGTTCCTCTTCGGCGATGCGTCGCAGTGCGCTTTTGGCGTCGCGAGCCGAACGAAAAGGTCCATATAGGGTGCTGCTTACAAGCTCCATGGCGTTGGCGTCGAGTAAGCTGGGTTGGGTTGTCTCTTCCGGCCAGTGCCAGGCGGTAAGCCGCCGCTGTTTGCGCAATCGGCGATTCATAATCGGCATCAAGCTTTTGACTAGCTGCGCTTCGCGTAGTTGAGCGCCGAGATCGCCTGCCGTTTCTTCCCACTCAATATGCTGAACTTGTTGAGCAAGGCGCATTTCTTTGTCGTCTTGGTGGTCGCGCTGAAAATGCCCCAGTACACGGCCACGCAGATTTATGCTTTTCCCCACGTAAAGGGGCAGCTGATTATGCCCGTAAAAGAGATAAACCCCGGGTGCTTTGGGCAGCTGTTCTAACAGTTCCGGGTCAAGATGGGCGGGCAGGCTACGATAGCGATTTTCCGTGGCGAGTAGCGCTTCCCATTGAGCGGCTGAGTGCTGCGCCTGCCAGGTTTGCCATAGCGACCACAGGGCTTCAACGTCATTCTCTGCGCGGTGGTGGTGAATGGCTGAAATATCGTGGCGAGCAAGCAACGCTGGAAGATTGTGTTGGCGCTCTTGGGGTGCGATGCGTCGGGAAAGTCGCAAAGTGCATAACAGCGGCGAGCGGTAATTAACCCCGGCGCGCGTAAATTCATTGCGTAAAAAGCCGAAATCAAAGCGTGCATTGTGGGCGACAAGCGGCGCGTCACCCAACCACTCGTAAAGCGAGTGCGCGATATCGGCAAAACGCGGGGCATCGCTGAGCATGGCGTCAGTGATCCCTGTGAGCTGGGTGATATTGAAGGGGACGCGTATGTCGGGGTAAATAAGACACGTCCACCGGTCGACGATATCGCCATCAACCACTTTTAATGCCGCGATTTCAGTAATGCGGTCACGTGTTGCTCGCATGCCCGTGGTTTCGACATCGATAAAAATTAAGGTCGAGGAGGTCATGTCAGCGTTCGTGCGGGTCAATGGCTAAATGTTCAACCTCTAAGGGTGCATCAGTAATACCGCGCTGGTATAAAAACGCTTCATAGGCACGGTAGCGGCGTGTATCTAATGCAGCGGGTCTTAGGGCAATACGCCGCAGCAAATCCTCCCAGGCGTTAGCGTTAATGCTGTTATCAAGTACTGGGTAAGCGGTGATCAGTGTTTCCCAAGCGAGATTCGGGTTGTTGATCATCCAATTCGTTGCGTCCTCTAGTGCGATGACAACGCCCTCCCAGGTATCAGCGCGCTTATTTAGTGACTGGCTATTGGCCATAACGATCAGACCATCGTGGCGGGGGATTGATAGCGTTTCGTAAGAAATGACCTTAGCTTCCATGCCTTCGGTGGCCAGCTGGGCGGGAAGGGTATGGTAAAAGCCGTCAGATACCGCTTGAACTTTTTGTTCAGTAAGCGCTCGGGCCGCATCAAAATGCAAGCTTTCTGGGGGAAGTGCATCTTCATCGGATTGGGTAATGACGTGGGGAACCAGCCCAGGGATAACCAGCTGTTCACCCTCTCGAGTGGTAAAACCAAAATGAAGTGTACCAAGTGCTTCTAAGTCATTCTGAGTAGGGGCGTTGCTTACGTGTTCTGCCGTCGTGATAACGGCGTTCAATGGGGTTTCAATCAGGGTGGCAATGCGAATCAGTGTTGCTCCTTGGTGTGCGCTCAAGTGAAGAAGGCTCTGGCGCCCTAGAGCGAGATCGACTTCTCCGGCCGCGAGTAATTTAGTTGGCAAGGAAGGGTCGCCTGGAGATTGCCATTGCACTTCCAAACCTTGGCGTCGAAAAAAACCACGCTCTTTAGCCAGTAAAATGGGAGCATGCTGAGGGCTTAAAAACCAATCTAACATGACGTTGACGGTTTCAAGCGGGGGGGTCGCCAGCGGCTCCGGTGGCGCTATGACCGTAGTCGGGACGTCGCTGCCGCTTTCTTTAATATGCCAGAGCCTATCGGGTAGCTGCACATCCGAATTTAGCGAGATAGGCTCTTCAGCATGGGCCACAGCTGCTAGCGTAACAGACAGCGCAGCCATTAAGGGCAGTACATAAAAAGCGAATACGGTGCGCAAAAAGCATCGTAGCATGAATAATACTCCTAGGATTATCGTATGAAGTGTATCCGGATCGCAAATAGGCTGGCTAGCTTCGTTATCAACGTAATGTCTCAATATGCCTCAGTAAAATAGGTCCTGGCGTGCAATAATGGTGGAGTATTGAGGCTGAGATGGGGAATCATGGACGCACTGTATACTTTCTTTTTGCTCGGCGGTTTGTTGATGACGCTGAGCATTTTAGCTAGCCGGTTATCGTCAATTATGGGCGTGCCGCTGTTATTGATTTTTTTAGGCTTAGGGATGCTTGCCGGGGAAGAAGGGGTTCTCGGCATCGAGTTCGATGACTACTCCATGGCTTTTGTCATCGGTCACCTCGCGTTGGCTATGATTCTTCTTGATGGCGGTTTGCGCACGCGGCTAAAAACGTTCCGCGTAGGCTTCAAACCGGCGCTCACATTGGCCACATTTGGCGTGTTTCTCACCAGCGCGATTGTCGGGGTGATTGCGACATGGATGTTTGACCTGACCCTAGTGCAGGGGTTGCTGGTGGGAGCCATAGTGGGCTCTACTGACGCAGCGGCCGTTTTCTCCATGCTTAGCGGTCGCGGGGTGAATTTAAACGAACGCGTAGGCGCGACACTAGAAATCGAATCGGGCACCAACGACCCGATGGCAATTTTCCTCACCCTAATGTTGGTAGAGCTCCTAGTGGGCGAGATCGGCGGTTGGCAAGAAACACTGCTGTTTTTTCTTTCCCAGTTTGGTATTGGCCTTGCAGTAGGTATTGGCGGGGGCTGGGTCAGCGCTAAGCTGCTGCGTTGGCTAGATTTGGCGCCAGGGCTCTATTCCATGCTGGCGCTTGCTTTGGGGTTCAGCGTTTTTGGTCTGACAAGCGTGCTAGGGGGCAGCGGCTTTTTAGCCATCTACCTAGCTGGTTTGATGATTGGCAACCAACCAGGGCGGCATTTGAACTTTATTTTGCCGGTACACGATGGTTTGGCATGGCTTAGTCAAATTGGTTTGTTTTTGGTGCTAGGGCTTTTGGTAACCCCAAGCGAGCTATGGGACGTCGCGTTGCCAGCTTCAGTAGTCGCGCTGGCGCTAATTTTCTTAGCCCGCCCACTTGCGGTATTAATCACGATCAAGCCGTTTTTTAAGTTCCGCTGGCGTGAAACGCTCTTTATTGCCTGGGTTGGCTTACGTGGGGCTGTACCGATTGTGTTGGCGATTTTTCCCGTCATTGGCGGGGTGGAAAACGCCTCGCTTTATTTCAATATCGCCTTTGCTGTCGTGTTGATGTCGCTTTTGATACAAGGTGGTTCGCTTGCTTGGATGGCGCGATGGATGCGGGTGGAAGTGCCTAAGGGAACGACCCCCAATCGCCGTGGCCCGCTTGGTATTTTGCCTGAAAACGACTTTGAGATGTTCGTATACGTGGTGGAAAACCAGGATCTTGAGGATGTGCCGATTCGTCTTTTGCGCTTTCCGTCTGGTGCGCTGATTTCCGCCCTATTTCGTAACCATGTCATGCTGCATCCAAAAGGCAGTACGCGTTTAAAACTGGGTGATGTTATCTGTGTGATTGGTCGCACCGAAGATTTGCCAGGGTTAAATCGCTTGTTCAACGGCGATGCTAAACTCAAGCGGGAACGCGCATTTTTTGGCACCTTTACCTTGGATGGCAGTGCGCGAATGCAGGATATCGCTCAGGCTTACGGCTTAACGCTGAGCCCGGGAGAGCAAGATATGACACTGGCGGAGTTTATCGCTTTGCGTGTGGGCGGCCACCCGGTCGTTGGGGATGACGTCGATTGGCACGGTATTCATTGGGTGGTAAGCGATATGGAAGGCGGTAAGATCACCCGTATCGGCCTGCGTCTGTATTAGCTTCAATAAGTTAGTTGGCAGCACTTCGATGCGAGGTAATACACGGGGTTTAGCAAGCCTTTAGGGGTTGGTGAATGACGTTGTGGTAATTTAGCTTTGCTGTTGATGTTTTATTTTAAATAATAAAAAAAGCCCTGTAAAAACAGGGCTTTTTCATGAAGCTTGGCGGAGGGACAGGGATTCGAACCCTGGAAGGGCTATTAACCCTTGCCGGTTTTCAAGACCGGTGCATTCAACCGCTCTGCCATCCCTCCGACTTGGTTGCGTATATTACCAGCTTTCCCTTAGAAGTCAATGCTCTTAAGAGAAAAGTCGTCTATTAACAGCACTAGCTGCCGAGCCGTTGAATGCCCACCCAGAGAAGGCGCAGTGCTAAAAGCGTTAATACCCATTTGAAAAGGGCATCAAACCGATACTCTGAAAGGTAGTGCAGCAAACGAACACCTATCCATGTACCGATAAAGCCAAAAGCGATCATAGCGGAGAGTAAGCCGAGCCAGTCGTGAAAGGCAAAGCCAGCCAAGCCAAAGATGAACACTTTTGTTAGGTGCTGTATTGACATACAAGCGGAAAACGTCGCTATTTTGTTTAATCGGTTGGCTTGGCCTTGCTTGATAAACGCGGAAACCATCGGTCCGCTAGCGCCAACAAAACTGGATAATAACGTGGTAATAGCGCCTGCTATGACGGTGCCGACGGCGCCTAAAGCATGTTTGGGTAGCGGTGGCCCCCAGCAGGAGTAAAGCACAAAGGCAGCAATACAAAATTCAAGCATACCAGCGGGCAAGCGTATGATTAGCCAAATAGCGGTCAAGGTTCCAAGCACGGCGCCGGGTAGAAAAGCCGCGATGGTTCGGCGATCAATATGCTGCCAAGTTAAAGCTGTTCGACCTACATTAGAGCCAAGCTGCACCATACCATGAATAGGAATAATAGCCGCTGATGGCATTACCTGAGCCATCGCCATGATCATCAAAAGCCCACCCCCCACGCCAATAGCAGCGGTGAAAGCCGACGTAAGCGCGGAGATAATGATCAGTAATGCATTAATACCGCCTGAAAGCGGGGAAAGTGTCTCAAGCAGAATGGTCATTGGCGCAGCCAAACGGAAAGGACTAGGCTGCTATACATAGGTGGTTAGTAGCGGCTTGCAAGGCCAACGGGGTGTAGCCTTGTTTAGTGAGTATGTCAGCTCTTTCGCGTTCATAATCAATCCAATTAGTGGGTTAGAGAGTGGGTCACGACTTCCATTCTTGGTACAAGCATAGCGCAGGTGAAATTAGCTTGCATGCAATGGTGAGGCTTGCGTTGGGAACTTGAGAGCGGCATGCTTGTCAGCTGTTGTTAACGCGTTTTTATAGGGAGCAAGTCGCATGGCTTACAACGACTCACGTGTTTCGCGTTCAGCGCCTGCTGAACAAAGTGGTTATTCCAATAGCATCAACACAAACAAAGTGTTGCGCAACACCTATGCCTTGCTTGCCATGACCCTGCTGTTCTCAGCAGTAACGGCTGGTGGAGCAATGGCGCTGGGCATTGAGCGCATGAACATATTTGTGTTCTTTATCGGCGCTTACGGTCTCATGTTTTTAGTGCATAAAACGGCGAATTCAGCAATGGGGTTGCTTGCGACGTTCGCGTTCACCGGTTTTATGGGATTTACCTTAGGCCCGATTCTATCTGCCTATCTCGCCCTGCCTAATGGTGCTTCGCTGATCATGACGGCATTAGCGATGACAGGTGTGACCTTTTTTGGCCTTTCGGCGGTGGCTTTGGTCACTAAGAAAGATTTTGGTTTCCTGGCCAATTTCCTCGTCGCAGGCGCAATTGTGCTAATTCTGGCCATGGTTGCTGGCTTGATCTTTAATATTGCGGCGCTGTCACTAATGGTGTCGGCTGGCTTTGTGCTGTTTGCCTCTGCCGCCATTTTGTACCAAACAAGCGAAATCATTCATCGCGCGGGCGAAACCAACTATATCTTGGCCACCATTACGTTATATGTCTCTATCTATAACCTGTTTATCAGCTTGCTTTCATTGCTAGGTATCATGAGTAGCGACTAATATATATAAGTTAGCAAGTTGAAGCTTGGCAAGCCCTATCGAAAGGTAGGGCTTGTCTTGTTTTAAAAGGAGAGAGCAGTATGCGATATGCACTGCTAGTCATGGGAGCGCCTTATGTCAGCCAGGCGCCGCATTCGGCGCTGCGATTTGCACATGCAGTGATCGGTCAGGGGTATGATCTTGAGAGTGTTTTTTTCTACCATGAAGGGGTACACAACGCTTCATCCCTGGTTACGCCTGCCCAAGGTACCACATGCCTGCGCAGTGCCTGGAAAGCCTTGCATCAGCAATACAACGTTAACCTGGACGTGTGTATCGCTGCGGCACTACGGCGAGGTTTGGTTGACTTGGCAGAAGCTAATCGCCATGGATACTCAGCCTATAACGTTGAGCCTCCCTTCGAGCTAACAGGTCTTGGGCAGCTCATTGCGCTCCAGCAGCGTTGTGATCGTTTAATAACATTTGCCCCTTAGTGGAAACGAGCCATGAGCCAAAAAGATACGTTACTGGTCGTCATTAGGCAGGCACCGCAAAGCGGGCACTGGCTACAGGAAGCATTAGATGCCGCCATGGTAGGCGCCGCATTTGGTAAAACAGTCAGTCTTTTATTCATGGGCCAGGGGGTTTTGGCATTACTGCCAGGTCAGGCGCAAGAGCCTGGGTCAGAAAAACCACGACTTCCAACACAGGAAACGTTGGCTATGTACGATATCCAGCACTTATGCGTAGCGGCAAACGATCTTCATGCAATTAGCGTGAAAGCCGATGATCTAGTAAAAGGAATAACGCTGCTAGATGAGGAACAAATGCTTGACTGTTTTGCCGATGCCGCAAATGTTCTTAATTTTTAAGGGGAGTCCAGGTGCTGTTACACATCGTTAACCGGGCGCCGCAGTTTGGCGAGGCGGCCTCTCAGGCACTGCGTGTGATGGGGCCAGAAGATAAACTTGTGCTGATTGAAGACGCGGTCATCGCAGTGTTAGATCAAGCATGGCAGGGGTGGACATTAGCCGCTGAGCGAATTTTTGTCATGGAAGAAGACCTGGAGGCGCGCGGGTTATTAGCCTTGGTTGCACCGGAGCAGAGAGTGAATGTGAATACCTTCGTGAAGTTATCGGCATGCTGCCAACAAGCCATTTCATGGCATTGAAAAATATACCGTTAACTTTATTTTACAAACAGCATAGTTAAACTTAGTTTGTCAAAAAACTATATGGGACTCATTTCACTTTAATATAATTATGGAACAGCGTCGAACGGCTGCCCTAAAAGGGCTTTGATGTGTGCTTCAACCCCATTGGCTAGTGTTATGAGGTTATAACCGCCTTCGAGAACGGAAACCACGCGATTGTCTGCATACAGCGTCGCTATTTCCATTGCCAAGTGCGTTACCCAGTAGAAGTCTTCATTTTCTAGGCATATATCTGCCATCGGATCATCACGATGAGCATCAAAGCCGGCAGAAAGCATGACAAGATCAGGTTTAAACGCATGCAGGGCAGGCAGCCAGTGGTTTTCTACAATGCGACGGAATTCATCACTTTGTGTGCCCACTTCAAGCGGCGTATTCACTACGTTTTGCCACTCACTACGCAGGTAGCGCCATGGGTAGAAGGGGTATTGAAAGCTACTGCAGATAAGGTAGTTCGGGTTATTCTTAAAGATATCGATCGTACCGTTACACTGATGTACATCGAAGTCCAGAATAGCGATGCGCCGGGCCCCATATTTTTCACGTGCGTAGGCGGCACCAACCGCTATATTGTTATAGAAGCAAAAGCCCATTGCATCGGAAGCTTCCGCATGATGCCCCGGCGGCCTTGCCGCGCAAAATACGTTATCTGCTTGGCGCCGAAAAACTTGATCAACCCCGCGTAATACGGCCCCGGCTGACATGCGTGCTGCTTTTAAACTATCAGGGTTCATCATTGTGTCGCTATCGAGCGTCACAATCCCTTCGATAGGAACGCATTTCTCTAAGGCTTTAAGATGGCGAATGGGGTGCACGCGCGCCAAGTCTTTATCAGTGGCCTCCTTGGCATCCCCCTGCATGGTTTGCTGAAGAAGACCGGATAGTGATAGCCGTGCACTAATCGCCTCTAAGCGTTTCGGGCTTTCTGGATGTTCAGGCCCCATGTGATGCAAAGAGCAGTGAGGGTGGGTAAGGTAGGCAGTAATCATTCAAACGCTCCATTATGAATATAGGCACCATAATCGCCTCGAGGTGTCTTGCGACAGTGTCAATAAGTCTTAAATGGCATATTTATTTAGCCATTTGCTTTACCGTCGCGATGGCTGAGCGTACTTATTTTTGACCGTAGCGGGAGAGCTATACGTGAGTACACGCTTTTTACACCATTTTTTTGAACCACGAACGATTGCGGTTTTTGGTGCCTCAGAAAAACCTGAATCGTTGGGTGGCTTAGTGCTGCGCAATATTCAAGAAGGTGGCTTTAAAGGCACTATCTGGGCGGTGAATCTGCGTGGTTATGCGCATGTCTTTGGTGAAACGTGCGTAAGCCACGTCAATGATCTTCCCGAGGTGCCTGACTTAGCCGTGATCTGTTCACCGATTGATGGCGTTCCCCAGCTCATTAAACAGTTAGGCCACTTTGGTGTAAAAGCCGCTATCGTTCTCTCTGGTGGCGCATATTTAGATCGTGATAAAGGCAATAAAGGATCCATTCGCGAACGCATGTTAAAAGGCGCCCGGGCTTCGGGTATTCGCTTGCTCGGGCCTGAATGTATGGGCGTAATTGTGCCAGGGAAAAAGCTCAATGCTTCTTATGCGAGTCAGCAAGTAAAAGCCGGTCGCGTTGCCTACCTTGGCCAGTCTGGAATGCTTGCCAATGCGATGATCGATTGGGCGGGAGGTCGTGACGTTGGCTTTTCTCATTTAATCACCGTGGGCGATAGCGTCGATGTGCTGCTGCCTGACTTAATCGACTACGTGAACCAGTTCTCCCCAGCCCAAGCAATTTTGCTGCACTTAGAGCGGGTCAACGATGCGCAGCATTTTATGACCGCAGTGCGTGACGCTTCACGCAACCGCCTAGTGGTGGCGATTAAAAGTGGCCGTACGATCGAATCCGATATTTCGGGCATGCCGCCAACGCCTGGCATTGCTAACCGCGATAAAGTCTTTGATGCGGCATTTTCGCGCGCAGGCGTTGTGCGGGTAAATGACTCCGATGAGCTCATTGATGCGCTAGAAACGCTTTCACGCATGAAGCCGCTTAAAGGAGATCGGCTTGCGGTGGTCTCCAACGGTTTGGGACCCGCGATGCTCGCCATCGACAAGCTTATTAGCGCTGGGGGAAAACTGGCTCAATTTAGCGTCGATACCCAGCATGCTCTGCATAAAAGCCAAGTGGATCTCACTAAACCGGGAGAAAACCCGGTAGACCTTGGAGGCAACGCAACACCACAACGCTTTGTCGAGGCGTTAGAAATCGTGGCCGCTGACGCCAATGTTGACGCCGTATTGGTGGTGCACGCGCCCACTCGTTTAGCACCATCAAAAGCAACGGCGCAGGCGCTGATTGAAAATCGCAAAAAATTCCGGCGTAACTTATTGACCAGCTGGATGGGGTTAAAAGAGGCGCTGAATGCACGCCACGAGTGTAATGTTGCGGGTATTCCAACGTACATCTCGCCGGAAAAAGCCGTTAAAGCGTTCATGCACATGGTGGATTACCAACGCGTTCAGCTACTGCTGCAAGAAATACCGCCAAGCCTACCGTTTTCCACCAGCCTGGATGTTCGCGCCCAGTGCCGCACTTTGATTAAAAAGGCCAAGGAGGTGGGACGTCAAACATTAACCCACTCGGAAACGGCAAGCGTGCTGGAAGCCTATGGCATCCCTACCGCCACCAGTGTGTATGTTCACACGGAAGAGGAAGCCTTAGAAGCGGCGAAGCGTATTGACGGGGCAAAAGCACTAAAAGTCGTACACGAAGGAAATTGCTGGCCATATCGTTACCGCAAGCACCCTCATAAGATTTCAGCTGGGTTGCTGCAGGATTTGGAAACCGCTGAGGAAGTGGCAGATGGGGTTAAGCGTCTGGGCGAAAAAGTCCGGGATAAATTCCCTGAATATGTGATCCACGAGTACTGTCTACAGCCGATGCAGCGTGGTAAGCACTCGATGCAGATTTGTGCCGGGGTTACGCGTGATCCGGTATTTGGGCCATTGATCGTTTTTGGTATTGGCGGCTATAAAGTGAATATTTTGGCTGATCGTCAGGTGGCACTACCTCCTTTGAATATGAGTCTTGCCGCCGATGTTGTCGGGCGAACCCATGCAGCGTCACTGCTACGTGAGCACTCTGCGGACTCTCAGCGCGATATCGATAGGCTCTGCCAGTTGCTCGTCAAGCTATCGCAAATGGCATCCGAGCTCACCGAGTTAAGAGGATTGGAAATTAACCCGTTACTTCTCAATCGCGATGGAATCGTTGCGGTCGATTTTGCCATGGACCTTGGCCCGCCCGCACGCTTTGCCATTATGCCGTACCCTGAGGAGTTGCGTGAATGGGTGACGTTGAAAAATGGCTGGCAAGTTGAGGTCCGCCCGATTCGCGCCGAGGATGCACCGCTCATTACCAACTTCCACCGCCAGTTGTCAGAAGAGAGTATCCGGTTTCGCTACTTCCACAATAAATCAGACCTGACGAAACGCGATTTATCGATGTTGTCGCACATCAATTACGATCGTCAGATGGCTTTTATTGCCGAACATCAATGCGATGATGGCAGCAAAGAGATGTTGGGCGTTGTACGAGTGTTTAATGACCCTGACAATATTCGCACCGAATTCTCAGTGATTATTCGTGACGATCTTCAGGGGCTTGGGATTGGTAGCCTACTGATGAAGAAAATGATTGATTACTGTCGTAGCATCGGCACGTTAGAAATGATCGGTAAAATCATGGTGGATAATCACCCGATGCGAGCACTGATGAAGTACCTAGGCTTTAAGTGCCGCTATAACATGGAAGAGCAGGTAGTTGATGCGGTGATGCGCCTTAATGAACCCGAAAGCGAGTGGCAACGCCACCGCTTGGAGAGCTTGCCTGACTAAGTAAGGCCTGAACACGAGGACGATATTCTCGCCCTTGTGTTCGCTCTAACCTGATTTGGATACTTACCACACTAACGAGAATTAAGGCGCGAGGCGAAAGCGATTCCAGATTTCGCCTTCACGGCGCTCAAAGCGTATACGGTCATGCAAGCGACTAGGTTGGCCTTGCCAGAACTCAATCATATCGGGGATAACGCGATAGCCACCCCAGTGAATTGGGCGCGGGATATCTTGGCCTTCATACGCTTGTTCAAAGCGCGTTTGACGCTCTTCTATCCAGTTGCGGTTAGGAATGATAACGCTTTGTGTCGCAATCCATGCGCCCAGCTGATTACCTCGCGGACGACTGTCAAAATACTCATCGGATTCGTCGGCAGAGACCTGCTCTGTACGTCCTTCAATACGCACTTGACGAGAAAGAGACGGCCACCAAAACGTCAATGCCGCATAGGGAACATTGTTAAGTTCGCTACCTTTGTGGCTATGGTAGTTAGTGAAAAATACCATGCCATTTTCATCGAAACCTTTAAGCAACACGACGCGAGCGTGAGGGTGCCCTTGACTGTCTACGGTGGCAAGCGTCATGGCATTGCCGTCTTTTCCTTCGCTCTCAAGGGCTAACGTAAACCATTCATCAAACAGAGCAAAGGGGTCATCAGACGTGTGTGACTCGTCTAGCCGACCTCCCTCATAGTCGCGACGAATGTCGGCAATATTACGTGTCATTGTATTACTCCCCCAAAATGTTTTACCTATGTTCGCTGCTCTAATGCAAAAGCTCAAGCGCTCTTTTTGTTATAAGGCGGACTCTCCGGTTTGCACCACAAGCTGCGACGAACCGCCTCGCATTCTATGAGAATCAAGGGATAAATGCGAAACTCATAACTCTTCTAACGCCGTCATGAGAGCTCAGCAATGCGTCACGTTTTTGTATGGGATATTTACGTTCGGGTGTTTCACTGGGGGTTAGTGGGTGCTGTGATAATGGCGTTTTACACTATGGAAACCAGCGGTGCGCCGTTTCTTTTCCCTATTGAAGTGCATGCGAAAGCAGGATATACCGTACTTGGGCTCTTGGCTTTTCGCTGGCTTTGGGGGCTGGTGGGTAGTCATTATGCACGCTTTCATACCTTCCTTGCGGGGCCGTCCGGTTCACTTGGCTACGCGAAAGCGACGATTCAGCGCTCGGCTACGTCTTACGCAGGGCATAATCCGCTGGGTGGCTGGATGGTTGTAGTCATGCTGCTATCCTTAACGTTTCAGGCGGTTAGTGGGCTTTTTTTAAGCGACGATATCTTCTTCCAAGGACCGCTTCATGGTCTTTTTGGCGGCGATGTCAGCAAAGCGCTCTTCAGCTGGCATCGGTTTAATTCCAACCTTTTGGTCGTGCTTATCGGGTTGCACTTGGTGGCAATTGTGGCGCACCGGCTGATGGGGGAAAAACTGGTAAAGGGGATGGTTACCGGTGTTAAAACGCTTTCGCATCCTCCTGTGGATTACCCAGCCTCGGGCGAGGTAAAAATACGTTGGGGATGGGCATTAGTGGCTATTTTTGTAGGAATTGCGGTTACGCTTACGTTTTGGCTTGGGTAAGTCATGATGGTTAATAACAAAACCGCTGAGAAGTGCGCGCTTCTCAGCGGTTAGTTTCTGATGAGTTGTTAGCAGCTAAGGCAAACGATTCAGCACTTTTCGCCATAATTCATGTGATATGGGTCATTGGTGAAACCGTAACTGACGGCTGCGAAAGCGGGCATAGCCCATGCAGCCGGTAAATAGAGCCAAGGAGACTAGCGCTTCCACCACCCCCCGTAATGCTTGGCTAGGCAGTGTGGCCACCATGACACCTTGAGTAAAATAGAGCAGGCTGACAAAAGCCAGCCAAGCATGCCCTCGTGGTCGACGCCCAATAATAGAAGGCAAAAACAGTACAAGGGGGAGTATAAACGCGACGATAGGGCGCCAATTAAACGTGTCCCCTTGAAGCAGGAAGCCGCGATAAAGCGTCAGTAACATAAGTGCTGCATAGCTTAGGATGACTAATTGGCGCGAGCGCAGGGTTAAGTTATCCAGCCCGTACTGCTGTTCGACGTTCTCCAGCCACTGACGCATTAAGCCTCCTCACGCATAGATTGCAGTGCCAGCGCTAGCTTGGCAATGCGCTTACCTTGAGCGGTGCAGAGTGCTCTTTCGCTCGAATCAACTTGGCGGTCACTGCGCGCGCCCGCTAGGTGGCTTGCGCCATACGGTGTTCCGCCTGCTTGCGTTTCAATAAGCTCTGTTTCGCTGTAGGGCAGGCCGGCAAATACCATTCCGTGGTGTAATAGTGGCACCAGCATAGTAAGTAGCGTGCTTTCTTGGCCGCCATGCAGGCTTGATGAAGAGGTAAACGCACAGGCAGGCTTGTCGATTAACGCGCCATTGAGCCAAAGATTACTGGTGCTATCGAGAAAATGCTTCATCGGCGCTGCCATATTGCCAAAACGCGTAGGGCTACCGATTGCCAGCCCAGCGCAGTAACGCAGATCATCAAGCTCGGCATATATGGCGTCTTCTTCCGGGATTTCTGGCTCAACGGCTTCACAGGTAGGTGATACTGGCGGCACACATCGCAAGCGAGCCTGCATTCCGGCAATGCTTTCAACGCCTTCGGCAATTTGCCGTGCCATGGTCGCGGTTGCGCCGCTGCGGGAATAATACAACACAAGAATATACGGCTGGTTAGCGCTCATTGGACGGTCTCTTTCTCGGCAAACTCTTTCTGGGTAAATTCTTTCTCGATATGCATAGCGACGCTCATCGCATCAAAAATTGGATCATTCATGTTAGCAGACTCAAGCAAGCGACGGTAAACCCAAGCCGCAGTGCCATCCGCAAGGGGGAGTTTCACTCGCTCGTAGCGAACTCCTAAGCGCTCGTAGCGATCTAGCCGTGCCAACTGTTCAGGCGTGACGGTCAAGCGTAATCCATTAATATGCTCACCCGGCGAGGGCGAGATATCCAGCCCTTCACGTGTGAAACCTTCAAGAGTGGCAGGTGCAGGATTTCCTAATGCGCCCATCACTACAAAACGCACCGGCGCGTATGTCAGGGTTCCGTACACAAATACCTGATGTGGGCGCGATTGAATCGAAGAAAGGTGATCGGGTCGATCGTAAAACCAGGGACTAAGCATGGTCAGCCACAGCCAAGTGGCTATACCCACAAGCACGATGAGTAAAAATACTGCGAAACGCGTTACACCTGTCATGGCGATTCCTTTATTGTCCCATATCGAATGCTTAAGCATTGTGCCTGCTTTTGCTACGATGCGCTCTCGACCTGCCGGAGGAATGCAACATGAATCAGTCACTGCGTGATGACCGGGATTTCAGGGCAATGATGGGGGATGTGAAACCGCTAAGGAGCCACAACCGAGCGGAAACGGGGAAAAAACGTTCCGATGCAACAGAAGCTCAGCGCGCAAGACGGGAGTCGGCAGAAGAAGCGTTAGGTGAGCGTAACTTCCTCTCGGATGATTTTGTTGATTTGGTGCCACCGTTTGATCCGATCACGTTTCGCCGTGAGGGCATTCAGCAGGGTGTCGTGGATAAGCTCAAACATGGGGGATATTCGGTGCAAGCGCAGCTTCATCTTAATCGTCGGCCGCTAGCGGAGTGTCGCCGCTTGCTTTTCCCTTTCATCTACGATGCCTACGCTCACGACCTGCGATCCATATTGATTGTCCACGGCCGGGGGCGAGATATCGATAGTCCTGCCAATGTCTTACGTTCTTATGTGGCGAAATGGCTCATGCAGTTTGACGAAGTGCAGGCCTATATTTCGGCGCAATCCTCTGACGGCGGGTTGGGGGCGACTTGGGTCATGCTGCGAAAAAGCGAGCGGTCCAAAGCCAATAACCGTGAGCGCCAGCAGAAACGCCGTGGCTAGCTATCGCCAATTCAGCCGTCGTCAACACAAAGGGGCAGCCGCATGGCTGCCCCCTGTGGTTAGATGACCGAGTGGTTAGATGACTGAGTGCTTAGATAGCTGACGCACTTAGCGATTAGCGTTAAGGCGTTTTTCAAACAGTGCCTGGCGTTCTTGGACATCCGGTTGGTAGTGTACGCTGAAAAAACTCAGTGCCCTAAGGGCATCCTCGGGGTGCTGGTCATCGCGAAGCGCCATGGCGGTAAAGCCACAGCGGCGCATGTACTCCAACTGGTCGACCAGTACATCACCAACCGCGCGCACTTCACCCTGGTAGCCGAAGCGCTCGCGCAATAGCCGAGCAAGGGTGTAGCCCCGGCCGTCGGTAAACGCCGGAAAATCAATGGCGACTGCCTGGGCCGAACGGATCTCATCGGCCAGAATAGCCGTGAGTTCGCAATCGCTTGCCAGCAGCGGTGCCAGTTCGGTGTCTTCCTGATGAGCTTTCCAGAGCGCCAGTGGTACAAACGCAGGGCGCTGCTCAGGTAGCGCCTCAGCGTCGTAAGACACACACCAAGCGTTTTCCGCCGCCAGTTCACCATTTTCGATCAGGTGATCAGCATGAACCGGCGTTAGCTCAATCGCATCGGCCTGCTTGTCATTAGGCGGCATAAACACGCTCCTTGAAGGGTTTCAGTCCAATACGGCGATAGGTGTCCAGAAAGCGTTCATCTTCATGGCGCTGGGCCACGTAGACTTCCAGCACTTTTTCGACGACACCGGGTACGTCTTCACGGAAAAAGGAGGGGCCGAGGATCTTGCCCAAAGAAGCATCATCGGTCGAGTTGCCGCCAATCGATATTTGGTAGTACTCCTCGCCCTTTTTATCAACGCCCAAAATGCCAATATGCCCCACGTGGTGGTGACCACAAGCATTCATGCAGCCGGAAATGTTCAAATCCAGCGGCCCCAGATCGTAAAGGAAATCGAGGTCTTCAAAGCGTTCCTGCAAAGCCTGGGCGATCGGTATCGACACCGCGTTAGCCAGGCTGCAGTAATCGCCGCCCGGGCAGCAGATGATGTCGTTGAGCGTGCCCACTGTTGGGTTGGCCATGCCCAGCGCTTCAAGCGCTTGCCAAAGGGTTTGAAGCTCGTCCACCGGCACGTCGGAAAGTACCAGGTTCTGCTCGTGGGTAACGCGGACTTCGCCGAAACTGTAACGGTCAGCGAGGTCGGCGATGGCGTCCATTTGGTCAGCCGTCACGTCGCCGGGGGCATGCTCGCGGCGCTTGAGGGATAGCGTCACGGCTTTATAGCCGTAGACCTTGTGGTCGGTCACGTTATTGGTCACAAAGCGTGCAAAGCCTCGGTTTTCCCGACGAAAGCGCTCGTAATCAGCTACTGCGCTTTCTTCCACGCTGCGCCGTTCAGGCTCTGGAAAGTGGCTTTTAGCTGCCTCGATCGCGGCAGCATTGAGCGTCTGAGGGCCATCTTTCAAATGCACCCACTCTTCCTCGACGCGACGGCGGAACTCTTCGATCCCCAGCGCCTTGACCAGGATCTTGATCCGCGCTTTAAATTTGTTGTCGCGACGCCCAAACTGGTTGTAGACCCGTACGCACGCTTCCAGATAGGTGAGCAGGTGTTGCCAGGGCAGGTCGTCGCGTACCACATCGCCGATCATCGGCGTGCGGCCCAGGCCTCCGCCAGCGAGAACTCTGACGCGCAGTTCGCCAGCCTCGTTGTACCATAGCCGCAGGCCGATATCATGAACCTGGATGGCCGCGCGGTCCTGAGAGGCGCCGCTGACGGCGATCTTGAACTTGCGTGGCAGATAGGCAAATTCAGGGTGTAGCGTCGACCATTGGCGAATCAGCTCGCACCAGGGACGCGGATCTTCCACTTCATCGTTGGCAATGCCGGCAAACTGGTCGCTGGTGGTATTACGAATGCAGTTGCCGCTGGTCTGAATCGCATGCATCTGGACGTTGGCCAAATCCGCCAGAATGTCCGGCACATCTTCCAGGGCAGGCCAATTGAGCTGCAGATTTTGGCGCGTGGTGAAGTGTCCATAGCCGCGGTCGTAACGACGGGTAATATCCCCCAGCGCACGCAGCTGACGACCAGCCAACATGCCGTACGGGATCGCAATGCGCAGCATGGGCGCATGGCGTTGGATATAGAGACCATTCTGCAAACGTAGTGGACGAAATTCTTCTTCTCCCAAACGCCCGTCGCGGTAGCGATCCATTTGATCGCGAAATTGAGCGACGCGCTCATCTACCAGCGTTTGGTCATGGGTGTCATAGCGGTACATGGGGCACGGTCCTGCTTAATGCGAAGGTGTCGAGCGGAGCGACACGCTGTTGTTAGCCAAGGTGGTTAACCAAACAACTAAAGCTAAGAGTTGATACACCTTAACGCGGGCTAAATATTCCACAAAAGAATATATAATTATCTTTTTATTTCTAAATGATATTTAAAAAGCGCTTACAAAGGGGATGCCCAGCGTCGACGCTGCCAAACCCATAAAAACGCCAGTGAGTTGAGTAGCCGATAAATCAGCTGAACGAGCCAAATCCCAATGAGGCCATGTTCATGAACAACCCCGACCCACCAGGCAAGCGGTAAAAACAACAGCCACTGCATACTCAGCGTTAACATCATCACAGTGCGTTGGGCGCCAGCGCCCATCAGTGCCTGCGCGAGCACCAACGCGGCGGCATCGAGTACAATCATAGCCCCCGTGAGCTGAAGCGGAAGCCGACCGAGAGCAATTAACGCCTCTTGGTGAAAAAACAGCCCTAGCAGCGCACTAGGGAATAACAGCATCGGAAGCGCTAACAGGGCAAGTAATTGCCAAGCAACGCCAAGGGCATCCCAACCCCAGCGATGCGCCTCCTGGCGGGCCTCCCGTCCTAGCGCGTCACCAACAAGACTCATGGCTGCCACGCCCAACCCAACGCCAGGCAAAATTAATAAAAGCGATAAGTTAATTAGCACGTGGCCCACAGCGACGCTGGCGGTATCAATTTGGCTAAGCATCCAGATTAACACCGCGTAACCGGCGGCAAACCAAAGTTGCTGGAAGGAGTGGGGGAATGCTAGCACCAGCGTCTGGCGTATTTGTTGAGAGGAGGGCAAATGCTGCAAAAAACCCTGCTGACAAGCGCCTTTAACACTGACGAACAGCCATGCCACTAGCCCGATGAAGATTGAAAGCGTGGTTCCAGCGCCTGCACCGCTGGCCCCCATTTGCGGAAGCCCTGCATAGCCAAAAATCAGTCCGATGCTAATGAACACATTAAGCACGTGAACACCAACAATAATACGCAGGTAGAGAGACGTATATTGGCGACCATTCCAATAACCACGAAAACACAGGGTCATCGCGATGGCACTAAGCGACACCACGCGCCAGCGAAAATAATCCACGGCGACGCTGTGGACATCGGTCGTTTGCGTCATTAGCCGAATGAGAAGCGGTGCTTGCCACCAAGCCATTAGCGTTAAAGGGAGCCCAACCCCCAGTGCGATCAGTAGCCCAGCATTAAGCGGTTGAGCCGGGGTGGCGCATTGCGCGCCGGTACGTTGCGCGGTTTGCGCCTGCACCCCAGATGAGAGCCCGAAGACGAGCGCCGTCATCATGAACATGGCATAGCCACCCACACCGACGCCAGCGAGGGCGACCTCACCCAGTGAGCCGACCAGAGCGGCGTCGATAAGATTGAGCACGCTTTGCGACAGCATGCCCAACATGATCGGCAGCGCCAAGCGCATGACTTTGCTCCGCCGATGGCCCATCAGCACCATGGGTTAGCTCGGGTCGTAAGAGAGCACAGGGGCAAGCCAACGCTCTAGTTCGGTAAGTGTCATGCCCTTACGCTCCGCGAGGACTTCGACTTGATCGCGGGTGATTTTTCCCGTCGAGAAATACTTCGATTGCGGGTGGGAGAAGTACCAACCCGATACCGCTGCCGCTGGCCACATGGCAAAATTCTCGGTTAATTCAAGGCCGGTATTATGGGTGGCATTGAGCAACCGGAAGAGCGTGGCTTTTTCTGTGTGATCGGGGCAAGCAGGGTAGCCCGGTGCAGGACGAATGCCCTGGTATTTTTCCGCAATAAGAGAATCATTATCCAGCGCTTCTTCGGGGACATAGCCCCAGAATTCCTTGCGCACGCGTTCGTGCATGCGTTCGGCAAAGGCCTCGGCTAAACGGTCGGTGAGTGCTTGAACCATAATGGCGTTGTAGTCGTCGCCAGCGGCTTCATAGGCTTTGCTCAGCTCGTGCACACCGTGACCGGTGGTTACCGCAAAACCGCCAATCCAATCGGGCTGTTCACTTGCTTTCGGCGCAATAAAATCGGCCAGGCTATAGCAGAGACCGTCGCGCCCTTTGGTGGTTTGCTGACGAATGTGGTGTAGCTGCTCCACTACGTCGCGACGCTCGTCGTCACTGTAAACTTCAATGACATCATCATCCACGGTATTTGCCGGCCAAAAACCGATCACTCCGCGTGCCTGAACACGTTTTTCATCGATCAGTTTACGCAGCATCTTCTGCGCATCGGCAAACAGGTTACGTGCGACTTCGCCCACTTTTTCGTCATTCAAAATCTTGGGGTACTTGCCGGCCAGTTGCCAGCTCATAAAGAAAGGCGTCCAGTCGAGACGCTCGATAAGTTCTTCAAGGTCGTAATCATCGAAAACCGTGAGCCCGCCAACGTTGGGTGTCGGCGGCGTATAGGCGGCCCAATCGGTGCGAAAGCGCCGCTTGCGCGCCTGCTCATAACTTAAGTCAGCCGCTTTGGGGCGACGTTTGGCATTACGCTCGCGGACTTTTTCGTACTCTTCACGAATCTCTGTGACATAAGGTGTTTTAAGGTTGGGTGTAAGCAAACGACCCGCGACGCCAACGGCACGCGACGCATCGGTGACGTAAATTACAGGGTGTTCGTATTGCGGCTCGATTTTCACCGCCGTGTGCGCTTTTGACGTAGTAGCGCCGCCGATCAACAGCGGAAGGTTCATGCCGCGACGCTGCATTTCTTTAGCGACGTGAACCATCTCATCCAGCGACGGCGTAATCAGGCCCGAAAGGCCAATGATATCGGCATTGTGCTCTTCGGTGGCCTGCAAAATCTTTTCCGTAGGTACCATTACGCCGAGGTCAATGACTTCGTAGTTATTACACTGCAGTACCACGCCGACGATATTTTTGCCGATATCATGGACATCCCCTTTGACGGTCGCCATGACGATCTTGCCCTTGGTTTGGCTCTCACCTTGGGAAAGCTCGGCCTTTTCTTCTTCGATGTAAGGAATGAGATACGCCACCGCCTGCTTCATCACGCGGGCTGACTTCACTACCTGGGGTAGGAACATCTTGCCGTCACCGAATAAATCGCCCACCACGTTCATACCGTCCATCAGCGGGCCTTCGATGACCTCGATGGGGCGGGCGGCCGCATGACGCGCTTCTTCGGTGTCTTCTTCAATGTAGGCCGTCACACCTTTGACCAACGCATGCTGGATGCGCTGGTTAACTTCCCAGCTACGCCAAGCAAGGTCCTCTTTTTTCGCCGCGCCGCTGCCATCGCCTTTGTACTGTTCGGCAATATCTAAGAGTCGCTCGGTGGCGTCCTCGCGACGGTTGAGTACCACGTCTTCGACGGCTTCACGTAACTCGGTGGGTAAATCGTCATACACCGCCAGCTGACCGGCATTGACGATCCCCATGGTGAGGCCCGCGCGAATGGCGTAATAGAGGAAAACGGAATGGATCGCCTCGCGCACCGCGTTGTTGCCGCGAAAGGAGAATGAGACGTTAGAAACGCCACCGGAGACCATAGCATGGGGCAGGTGTTCACGAATCCATTGTGTCGCCTCGATAAAATCAACGGCGTAGTTGTTGTGTTCGTCAATGCCGGTGGCAATGGCGAAGATATTGGGGTCGAAAATAATATCTTCTGCCGGGAAACCGATTTCATCGACCAGCAAACGATAGGCGCGCTGGCAAATCTCGGTTTTACGCGCAAAGGTATCGGCTTGGCCCTCTTCATCGAATGCCATGACCACAATAGAAGCACCGAAGCGGCGGCACTTGGTTGCCTGTTCACGAAAGGCTGCCTCTCCTTCTTTGAGCGAGATCGAGTTGACGACGGCCTTGCCCTGCACACACTTCAGGCCAGCTTCTATAATCTCCCATTTGGAAGAGTCGATCATGATCGGCACACGGGCGATATCAGGCTCACCGGCAATCAGATTGAGAAAGCGCACCATGGCTTCCTGCGACTCCAACATGCCTTCATCCATGTTGATATCGATCATCTGGGCGCCGTTTTCGACCTGCTCCAGTGCAACTTCTAGCGCCGTAGTGAAGTCTTCCTCCACAATCAAACGCTTAAAGCGAGCCGAGCCAGTGACGTTGGTGCGCTCACCGACGTTGACGAACAGCGAGTCTGCCGCAATATTAAACGGTTCAAGCCCCGATAAGCGGCAGGCCGCGTTGCGCGTGGGAATTTTGCGTGGTGCCATGTCCGCGACGGACTCCGCAATCGCGCGGATGTGCTCCGGTGAGGAACCACAACAGCCGCCGATAATATTGACGAGCCCGCTTTGGGCGAATTCGCTGACGATGGCCGCCATCTCTTCTGGCGTTTGATCGTACTCACCGAATTCATTAGGCAACCCCGCGTTTGGATGAGCGGAGACAAAGCGGTCGGCTTTGGTGGAAAGCTCTTCCAAATAAGGGCGCAGCTCCTCAGCCCCCAGCGCGCAGTTCAGCCCTACTGATAGGGGCTGAGCGTGGCGGACAGAGTTCCAGAACGCTTCGGTCGTTTGCCCGGAGAGGGTGCGGCCGGAGGCATCGGTAATGGTGCCAGAGATCATCACCGGCAAGCGCTTGCCGCAGTCGTCAAATAACTCTTCTAGGGAATAAATAGCGGCTTTGGCGTTGAGCGTATCGAAAATCGTCTCGATCAGAATCAGGTCAGCACCGCCCTCGATCAAGGCAATGGCGGCTTCGCGGTAGTTCTCGCAAAGTTCATCAAAGGTGACATTACGCTTAGCCGGGTCATTGACATCCGGTGAGAGAGACGCAGTGCGCGAGGTCGGGCCAAGCACCCCGGCCACAAAGCGTGGCACGCCGGTCTCGCTGGTCACCGCATCGCATACCTCACGGGCCAGGCGCGCCGACTCGCGATTGATTTCCGGTACTAAATCTTCCATGCCGTAATCTGACTGCGACAGGCGCGTGCTATTGAACGTGTTGGTTTCAATAATGTCAGCGCCAGCTTCAAGGTAGTCGCGATGAATCCGCGTGACGACATCGGGGCAGGTCAGTGCCAATAGATCGTTATTGCCTTTGAGATCTGAAGGCCAGTCACTAAAGCGTTCGCCGCGAAATTCCTCTTCGCTCAGCTCGGCATTTTGCAGCATGGTGCCCATGCCGCCGTCGAGGATCAGGATGCGCTGTTCAAGCGTGTTTTTAAGCGTGTTGCTAACGGAGGATTCAAGGCGTTGGGAAAGCGGCACGGTCAAGGCACTAGCAGACATGGCAGGGGGAGATCTCCAGCGTCACAGTAAACGTCATCAGTGCCGCAGTTGCCAGCGGCAAAGAGGGTATTATTAATAAGATATGATAAAGGGCAAGTATGATAGCAGAGCGCGTGCGCGGTGGCAGCCTCCAGCGTGGCAAAAGCCTACTAAAACGGTCGGGATTGTGCTGACGGCTAGTTTTGGCTTACTATAGCAACAAATGACATGTGAAGTGGCCGTTGCCACTGCCACGGGAGGAAAATACCCCTCATGAGCACGACAGCAGAAGAAACCGTAGAAGAAGTAAAAGGTATCGAGATTACCGATAGCGCACAAGATTACCTGGCTGAGCTTTTAGATAAGCAAAACGTCGAGGGTATTGCGGTGCGTATCTTCATCACTCAACCGGGCACGCCGTATGCGGAAACTTGCTTGGCTTACTGCCGCCCTGGCGAGGAAGAGCCCACGGACCAAAAGATTGAGCTTGAGAAGATAAACGTCTTTCTGGATAAAAACAGCTTGCCGTTTTTAGACGAGGCGGTGGTGGACTTTAATGCCGACCGCATGGGCGGGCAGCTCACTATTAAAGCACCCAATGCCAAGATGCCCAAAGTTAACGCTGATAGTCCCCTGGAAGATCGTGTTAACTATGTGCTTTACAGTGAAATCAACCCTGGGCTTGCCGCGCACGGTGGTGAGATCAAGCTAGTTGAACTCACTGAAGATCAAGTGGCGATACTCGCCTTTGGTGGCGGTTGCCAAGGCTGTGCGGCGGTGGATTTAACGCTGAAGGACGGCGTGGAAAAAACGCTGGTTGAGCGTATCCCCGAGCTTGCGGGTATTCGTGATGTGACCGATCACTCGGATACAACGAACGCTTACTATCGCTAACGCGACTTAGCAGTACCGGTTGTACTTCAAAAAGCCTGACAAAACGGCGCCCCAAATGTTGGACACTCTGTCCGGCCTTTGGGGTTTTTTATTGAAAATCAATACGATGAGGCGTTCAACCTGCTGGTTGTGCAGGGCTCCCGAATAATCGGTTTCGTATAGACAGATAGTTACGTAACCTACCTCATCTTCAACAAGGTGAGGTGTGATATGTCTTCGGATCTGATTTCCCATCTATCGGTCATCAAGGACCCTCGCGCCGACAAAAACAAGCTATACCCCTTGGAAGAGATTCTACTGCTGTGCATCTGTGCTGTCGTGAGTGGCGCCGATGGGTGGGCCTCCATTGCCGACTTCGGGCGCGACAAGCTGGATTGGCTACGGCAATTTCTTCCCTATGACCACGGCATTCCCTCCGAAGATTGCCTCGGCTGGGTGATGGCGCGACTGCCCGCCCACACGTTCCAGGAGGCGTTTGCGGCCTGGACGCAGGCCGTGGCACAGATCCAGGACGGCGATGTAGTCGCTATTGACGGCAAACGCCTGCGTCGCTCGCACGATCGTCGTAACGGCCGAGCCGCCCTGCATGTCGTGAGCGCATGGGCGAACGAGCAGCAGTTGGCTCTGGGGCAGGTGGCTACCACGGAGAAATCCAACGAGATCACCGCCATCCCCGAGTTGCTGCGCTTGCTGGAGATCCGCGGTGCCATCGTAACCCTCGATGCGATGGGCTGCCAGACGGCCATCGCGGAACAGGTCGTAAGCCAGGGAGCCGACTACATTCTTGCGGTCAAAGACAACCAGCCCACTCTGTACGAGGCGCTGCGCGACTACTTCACCACGGCGCATGGGGGTGGCTTTGCCGGTGTTCCTATGACGTATTATGAGGAAACCGATACAGGCCACGGCCGCTGTGAAGTCCGGCGTTGTTGGCTTGTCGAAGATCTTCGGACCCTACCTGATCCTACGCAGTGGTCCGGTCTCCGGAGCATTGTCTGGGTTCAGGCCGAGCGTCATGTCGGTGACCAGGTCAGTCGCGAAGACCGCTACTACATCACCACCCTGAGCGGTTCAGCCCAGGCCGTCGGTCGTGCTGTGCGCAGCCACTGGGGCATAGAGAACCAACTACACTGGGTTCTGGATGTCACCTTCCGCGAAGACGACAGCCGCATCCGCTGCAATCATTCGCCGGCCAACTTCAACACCCTGCGCCAGTTCGCCCTGAATCTACTCAAACGCCATCCGGATCGTCGTAATGTTGTGACACGCTCGGCTAAGTTAAAAATGCGAATCATTCATGTTGACTGGCGGTCGGTCGAAAGTTATTATTCCTGCTATTAATCCATCTGATTTCTTTGCTTAGGACTAATATGGGCCACCTCTTATCACTACATTCCCAAAAACATCCAATCTCATCATGGTCGGGATTTTCGGCTCCCTGGGTGCCTTCTTGCATGGCGGCTGCCGCTTCTATGCTAATTGCGGGTGGCGTTTCCGCCCATTCAGAAGAAGTCTCAAACGGTGCGTTTCAGAAACAAGACGCAGATGGATCTGCCAATATTTATACGTTACCGGCTGTGACAGTCACCGCGGACAGTGAATGGGATATGGGAAACGGGCCCGTCCAAGGGTATGTGGCTGAGCAATCGACAACTGGGACCAAGGTCGACTCCTCAATCCTGGAAATACCGCAATCTGTCTCGGTGGTCACTCGACGGCAGATGGACATTCAGCAGCCTGCTAGCAGTAGCTCTGCGCTGCGCTACACCGCTGGAGCGACGAGCGAGAAGTATGGGGGCAATGGCAGTTATATTGATATCACCCGAATCCGTGGAGTTGACGCGGATTACTATCTGGATGGTTTGCGGATCATTGGTAACCCAGGAAGCTGGCTACCACAGATCGATCCCTACTCACTAGAGCGGATCGAAGTACTGCGCGGTCCTTCGTCGGCAATCTACGGTCAGGGTACAGGCGGCGGTATTGTGAATCAGGTGAGCCGCAGGCCCCAGGAAGTTGAACATCATGAAGTGAGCCTTCAGTTCGACAACTTTACCCGTAAGCATATAGGGCTGGATAGCAGCGGGGCGGTGAACGATGGCGGCTCACTGCTTTATCGCATTACCGCAAGCGGTTTGGATACCGAGGGCCAGATTGAGGATGTTCGTCACAAGCGGTTCTATCTGGCACCGTCACTGACCTGGCGACCAAACTCACAAACGTCATGGACGATCTTGGCGACGCACTCTCGTGAGCCAGATTTGCCCAACTACAACAGCCTCCCGGCCGTTGTATTAGGGCTGGATGATAGCCCGTATCCCGAGATCGATCGGAAGAGAAACTTCACGGATATGGGTTTCGAGGATTCCTCGCGCGACCAGAACTCACTGAGTTCGTTCTTCGAATATGATTTTGGCAACAGTTGGACATTTTCCAGTAACGCACGCTATATGGATGTCAGGTCGAATATCCAGCGAGGGGTCGTTTACGGATACCAGGAGGTTGATGGTCTGCCGCAGCTGCGTGGCTACTACGAACAGACGCCTGCCAAGGTGAGCACATTCTCCATGGACAATTACCTGAGTGGCAATCTGGAGTTGGAGGCAACGACCCATACCATACTGGCGGGAATCGATTACTCATCCGGTACTCTGGAAAACGAGTTATACAGTGTCGGACCTGTGCTTTTCGATCCTTACGGCCCAGAGTATCGTCCAGATATCATGCCCGACTTTACCGCCAGTCGTCAGGCACCATGGAAATCACAGCAAGACTTCACTCGCATAGGCGCATATCTTCAAGACCAAATTGCCTACGACCGGTGGCTTGTGACACTTGGTGTAAGGCATGACTGGTCAAGAACCGATGATGAGACGCACAGCTATTCTCCCACTGCACGACTGACCAATCAGGATGATACAAAGTGGAGTGGTCGCGCGGGCTTGAGCTACCAATTTGATGGCGGCCTGGCGCCCTATATCAGCTATTCCACATCCTTTGATCCGCTTTTGGGGACAGACTACAAGGGGGATGCGTTCGTCCCGGTTGAGTCCAGGCAAGCAGAGGTTGGTATCAAATATCAACCTGCGGGTTCCGGAACGTTATTGAGTGCCGCGGTATTCCAGCTGGAACAGACCAACGTAAAAACAAGTGATGCTGATCACCTCGGGTTTAATACCCAAGCAGGTGAAGTTCGCACGCGGGGGCTTGATTTGCAGGCGACCACGGAACTTGCGCGTAATCTCAACCTGATGGCCAGCTATACCTATCTGGACAATGAGTTGGTCGAGGATGCTTTGTATCAAGGGAACAGCCTGACTCAGACACCTGAGCATAGCGCTTCTGCATGGATGGACTACCAGTTTGGTCATGGCCCGCTTTCCGGTTTGCAGGTCGGCGGAGGGGTGCGCTATCTAGGCAAAACCTTTGCCGACCCCAGTAACGATTTCGAGGTGCCTTCAGCTACGCTCTTGGATCTGGCGTTAACCTACCAGCTTGGTTTTCTTTCGTCGGAGCTGAGCGGAGCTTCGTTGGCAGTTAATGTGAGCAACCTGACAGACGAACAGTATGTTGCCAGCTGCACGTCGCGCCTTTACTGCTTCGTCGGACAAGACCGGACGATGACGGCAACATTAAACTATCGTTGGTGATCATTGTGTTCGATAAAACGTTTTCGAGACGCGATGTGCTAAACGGCATGCTGGCGGGAGGATTGCTTGTTGCCACCTCTCGTTCGCGCGCTGGCATCCAATCTCCAATAGTTATCACTGACATTGCCGCGCGCAGGCTTCACCTCGATTCGCCTATCAAGCGTATCTTGCTAGGCGATGGCTCCCTGGCTTATGCCATGGCCTTGCTGAACCCCGAAGACCCATTTGGCGACGTCATCGGTTGGGGAGATAACTTCCGGGGGGCGGATTTGGACGGCTATAAAGCCTACCAAAGAGCGTTTCCCGAGATTGACAGCATCCCGTCCTTCCCAAGCCGGACTGTGGACTCTATCGGAGCGGAGTTCGCGATTTCGCTTGAGCCGGACGTGGTCGTGATGAATCTCAGTTCAAAGCCGGCAGTCGAGTCGTCCAGGCTGATGCAGACCTTGGCGCGGGTTGGTATTCCCATTGTGTTCGTAGACTTTCGCACTAAGGTACTGGGCAACACTGCCCGGAGTGTGCAGATTCTTGGTGAGTTGCTGGGGAGGCGTGACCGTGCCATGGACTTTCTGCACTTCAGGCAGGAACAGATCAACCGAGTAACACAGCCGCTAACGCATGTCCGGACGAAACCGAGCGTCATGATCGAGCGCGCCGCCGGGCTATATGACGATTGCTGCCTAACCTACGGCGACGGCAATTTCGGCGAACTGGTTGCTGTCGCTGGTGGCGAGAATATTGGAGCTCGGTTTCTTCATGGCCTGTTTGGCACTTTGCATCCAGAACAGGTGGTTGAATCCGAACCGGATGTTGTTCTAGTGACGGGGGCTAACTGGACCCTGTACTCGCCCGCGGGTGATTGGGTTGGCCTTGGGCCCGGCGCTGATATTGGCGAGGGTCAGGCTCGCCTGGAACGGTTGATGGCACGACCGGCTTATCGGTTGCTGTCTGCGGTTAAAACGGGACGGGTACATGCGATCTGGCACCCATTTTACGACAACCCGTATCATTTTGTGGCGCTCCAGCGCATTGCCAAATGGTTGCACCCAGAACTGTTCGACTCGCTTGACCCCGACGCGACCTTTGCCGAACTGCATGAACGTTTTCTTCCCGTTTCCTATCAGCCGGGGTATTGGCTCAGCCTGTATGGAGAGTCCTCATGACTGAAACAACTATCATCGAATCGACTGTACTCAAGCGCGGTCGGTGTTTCTATGTCGGTCTTACCAGGCAGAGGCTGACCCTACTCGCAGGTATCGCCTTACTGACATTCATGTGTTTCATTGCAGATCTTTCAATCGGTCAGGCTCATTATACGCCGAGGGAGGTACTGGCCGCTCTCTGGAACCCAGATGCCCCTCTCGCTGTTCGGGTCATACTGTGGGACATTCGATTGCCGGTAGCACTGACAGCGCTGGTGGTTGGTGCCAGCCTGTCTGTGGCGGGTGTCAAAATGCAGACGGTGCTGGGTAACCCGCTGGCAAGCCCTTTCACGTTGGGGTTGTCCGCGGCAGCAAGTTTTGGTGCTGCGCTTGGGCTGATTCTGGGGGTGAGCATCCTGCCGGCATCGGCCGTGGCCTTTGCCGTTCCGGCCAATGCCTTTGTGGTTTCCATGATCGCAGCACTGGTGATCTACCGCTTGAGCCAAAAGCGGGGGATTACCACCGAGATGATCGTGCTGCTGGGTACCACTCTGGTCTTTACGTTTACTGCATTACTGGAAGCACTGCAGTACATTGCGCCCGATCAGGCGCTTTCTGCCGTAGTGTTCTGGATGATGGGTAGCCTGTCGCGTACCAGTTGGCCGCAGCTGGCTATCCTGAGTGCCATTCTGCTTTTTGTGTCGGTGTTTTTCGCTCGCCGAGCCTGGGCCTTTACGGCGTTGCGCCTTGGAGATGCGCGAGCAACAAGTCTTGGTGTTCCCGTGGGCCGGTTGCGTTTACAGGGAATCCTGTTGGGCAGCTTGCTGGCTTCGGTCTGCGTGTCATTTGTCGGAACCATCGGATTTGTTGGCCTGGTGGCACCTCATATCGCCCGCATGCTGGTGGGGGAAGACCAGCGTTTCCTGCTGCCTGCTTCGGCCCTCTGTGGCGCCTGCATGCTTTCTGCTGCTTCGGTGTTGAGTAAAACCCTGGTTGAAGGGCAAGCCATACCTATAGGTATTGTTACCTCGCTGGTGGGTGTGCCGATGTTTTTTGTTTTGATCTTGCGGTCGAGGAAACTGTGATGGAGCTACTCAACGTATCAGGGGTGTCTGTTGCATTCGGTACCCGTGTGATCTTGCGGAATCTGGACTTTGGTCCTCTGCGCGCTGGCAGTGTTACGGCATTGCTGGGGTCCAATGCGGCGGGAAAGTCCACATTGCTGCGCCGGATGGCCGGTGAGTTGCGGGGGGCGGGCAAGGTTGAGGTGGTCGGGCAGGCGGTTGAAGCCTGGCCAACATACCATTGCAATCGCCCAGCCCACGTCCCCCAGGATATATCGATGATGTCGTCGCTGCGAGTTTTTGAAGCCGTGCTGCTGGCGAGCAAGCAAGGTAGCGGTTGGGGGGTGAATGACGATGAAATGGATGTTGTTATCCGCATGCTACAGACATTGGGTATTCAGGCCCTGGCAGATCGCGAACTGGCCGCACTCAGCGGTGGTCAGCGTCAATTGGTATCCATTGCCCAGGCGCTGGTTCGGGAGCCTCGGGTTCTGTTGCTGGATGAGCCGACCAGTGCCCTCGATCTGCAGAATCAGTTCGAGGTGCTCGAGTTGCTATGTCAGCTTGCGCGTGAACGTTCCATGTGTGTGGTCCTGGCCATACACGATATCAATCATGCGCTGCGTTTTGCCGATCATGTGGTGGTTCTCCATCAGGGCCGGGTGGAAGCGACCGGCTCGCCACGTGAAGTCTTGACGCCGGGGCTGATGCAAAAGGTCTACGGTGTCCTGACGCGCCTGGAGTGTTGTTCCCAGGGGTATCCATTTCTTGTTGTGGACCGCTCGGTCAGGGATAGGGCGGAGTTGTCGAAGGTAGAGGAGGCTGCGGTATGAGCGGAAATCAGAGGTCGATAGTTCTGCTGGCGATGCCCAGTATCCATTCGGGAGCATGGCGTTACCCTGGCGCTCAGCCAGATTTTCAATCCAGCTTCGAGCAGATGAAATGGTTTGCCCAGATATTGGAGCAAGGGTGTTTCGATGGGCTGTTCTTGCCCGATTCCCTGGCCGTTCGAGCAGCACCGATTGAGGCATTGGCGCGGGGGCACAGTGTCGCTACGCTTGATCCGTTGACGCTGCTGCCTGCACTGGCTGCTGTGACACAGCATATCGGCCTGATTGCCACAGCCAGCACGACCTACAACGAGCCTTATATGCTTGCGCGACGTTTGGCTTCGCTCGATATCATCAGTGGCGGCCGGGCGGGCTGGAACCTAGTGACATCCAGTAATCCCAACGAAGCGGCGAATTTCGGCGTCGAGCAGCATATGGAGCATAGTGCCCGCTATCGGCGGGCGCGGGAATTCTGTTCGGTGATGGACGGATTGTGGGAGAGCTGGGACGAAGATGCGTTCTGCCGGGATGCGGTAAGTGGCTTCTTTTTTGATCCAAGCAAAATGCATGCGCTTGATCATCGGGGCCCTCATTTTTCTGTACGTGGGCCGCTGAATGTCGAGCGCCCCGTCCAGACGCGGCCGGTGGTGGTTCAGGCCGGTGCGTCAGAGGCTGGACGACAGGTTGCTGCCGAAACAGCCGAGGTGGTTTTTACTTATCAGACTGATTTGCCGGCCGCTCGGCAGTTCTATGCCGACATGCAGCGTCGGGCGCGTGCAGCGGGGCGCCAGAGTGCCTTGAAAATCATTCCAGCGGTGTTTGTTGTGCTGGGGGATACTCTGGAACAGGCGCAGGAAAAAAGACACCAGCTGGATCAGTTGGTTGATGACGAGAGCAGTCTGGCAACCTTGTCGATCGCGCTTGGGCATGACATCTCCCAATATGATGAAAACGGACCGCTCCCCGAGATTCCCGAAAGCAATGCCAGCAAAAGTGGCCGTGACCGGGTCATCCAGCTCGCCCGAAGAGAAAACCTGAGTATCATTGCGTTGGCGCGACGCGTGTGTGGGTATCAGGGCCTCGAAATGGTCGGAACGGCGACGATGGTCGTGGACCAAATGCAGCAGTGGTTCGAGGGCGGTGCGGCAGACGGTTTCAATATCATGTTCTCACATTTGCCTGGTGGGGCAACCGAGTTCGTTGAACAGGTGGTACCTGAGCTACAAAGACGCGGTTTGCTCAGAAGGCGGTATGAGGGGCGCTCGTTCCGGGAAAACCTCGGGCTGGAAACGCCTCCGCATGGTTACTCACGTCGTTGTGCCAACGGCAGTGATTGTGAATAAACGCGACGTCAACCTCACCTAAGATTTTTTGCAGGGGACGTCAGCATGTTCAGACAAACATCCGAAACGCTATCGGCAAAGGGCGAGCAGTCTCTTGTTTGAGACGCAATAATGTCATCCGTGGCGCCATGGACACCGGAATAGATCAATAGCGCTACCACTCTTGGGTTTTCCGGTGCCCAAAGGCCCGCGGACCGCCCTCCCTCAATGATGCTCAATAGCTGATCAAGAATGGCGTTCTTAGCCTGGTTGGAGCGATCATGGTGATGATGATTGGTATAGACGATGTCGTGTATACGATAGGTGTCGACGTAGGTTTCCACGTTTGCCCGAATCCAGGCGCGAAGCCGTCCAATCCAGTCGCCTTCGTCACAGGCCTCAAGCGCTTTCTCCAGTTGAGCAAGGAAGTTCTCCGTGTAGCGATTGCCAAGCGCTCCCAGGATTTCATTTTTGGAGAAAAAATAATGGTAGAACGTGCCCTTGGCCACGTCTGCGGCTTTGACGATGTCGTTGATCGTGGTTGCTTGAACGCCCTGTTCTAGAAACAGCGCTTCTGCAGCGTTCATTAACTCATTAAGTCGTACATCAGCAGGTTTTGTGCGAGGGCGATTGCGCTGGTCGGCTGATTTCTTCGCGTCAGAGGACTTTCCTTGCATTTCATTTTCTCAAGTGTTGATAAAGACATGTAGTGTAAAGGCAGGAAGTTTGGGTGTCTTTGGGAGACTATACTAGCCGCTTGAACTTGACCATTGATTGGTTGATGTTGTAGCGGGTCCGGTTCTAGGCTGAATTCCGCCTCCTTCAATCAAGCCAGAATAGGGAGTTAAGGCCTCTAGCCCTGCGCAGCCTGCCTATTTAAGCATTTAATATTGTTCATGATTATGAGCTGCAGGTCACTCATTGGGTGGATTGTCTGTTTTTTCTTGCGAGGAAATTGTCTCCGGCAGGGCTGTTAACTGTGCCTGAAGGGCTTCCATTCGTTGCCAAAGCTGTTGCTGCCAGTTTTCGTCTTGAAGCGCCGTTTTGTGCTGCTGTTCTAGTGCTTGTTGGGCCTTATCGAGCTCGCTCTGCAGGCTGGAGTGCAGCTCTTTTAGCGATATATTGTTGCGCTCAAGCTCGTCAATTCGCTGTTGCAGGCTGCTGTTGTCTAACTGGTAGTGCTGCAACGTGTCTTTTTTGAGCTGAAGTTCTTTCGCCAAACTGTCTGATCGCTGCTCCAACTGGAGTAGGCGCTTTTGTAGTGCTTTTTCTTCTTGGGCACGCTCTTGTCTAAGCGTGTCTAGTAACGCCATCAGTTTTCCTTCTGCTGCTTCGTTACGCTGCTCTTCCTGAGCAAGGCGCTGTTCCCAAGCGGCTTGGCGTTGTTGCAGCTCTTCAGTGAAGCGCTCTTTCAGCGAAGCGACATCGTGCTCAGACTGAGCAAGCAACTGCTGGTATCGCTTAGCATCTTGATTGGCTTGCTCTGCCTGTTGCTGCCACTGATGCTCATTCGCTTGGCTAGCGGCCAGTTCGCGATTAAGTGACTCCAAGCGCTGTTCTGTATGTCGCAAATGCTCTGCAAGGGCGCTTTCTCGTTGCTGCGCATTGGCTATCTGCTGAAGCGCTTCGGCGGCTTCCTGCTGGGCGCTCTCTACCTGCCGATTAGCATCTTCACGGTAGTGGACGAGCGCTTGATTGGCGGCCTCTTGCGCCTCGCGCCATAGCTCGGTTGCGACGTTAACGATGACTTCTGGGACGCCTTTAGGTGGCGGAACATCGCGATTTTGCTCTCGTTCAATACGCCAATGACGAAAATGCTCACTGATCGTTGTGAAGCTGCCGGTTCCCAGTACTTCCCGAATGCGTTGCACGCTAGGGGTGTCGCCGCGAGCGAGCAGGGTGTCGATTGCTTGCTGAACATCACTGTATTGAATCCCGCTGCGAGCCATGGTGCTTATCCCTATCAGATTGGTAGCACTATTTTCATAGGTTTTGGTTAAAATTACAATAATTACGTAATACATAAAACGTAAAATTATTTACATTAATTGCTATAAATTCAAGATTACCCGTATTATCTTGAATTTCTGCGGGTGTACTGGCACATTAGACGCTTAGCTTGAAAGGAGCCTTCGTGAAAGAGCCAAAACCCGTCATATCCGCGCCGCAACATCTCGCGAACATGAATTTAATAGGGAAGCAGGACGCACTACCCAGCAGCGCAGGTAAGGCGCACATTGATGCTAACAATGACGCAGAAGCTGTCACGCATTGGCTTTCTGAGTATCGTGAAAGCCCGCAAACCCAGCGTGCGTATCGCCGAGAGGCCGAGCGGTTGTTGTTGTGGCTATATGAAGAAGGGCGGACGCTTAACGAGGTGGATCGCCACTGCCTATCACGCTTTGAAGGCTTTCTTACCGACCCACAACCGCGGGCACGATGGATCGGGCCAACAAAACCTCGCAATCACCCAGAGTGGCGACCGATGCGCGGGCCATTATCGCCAGCAAGCCGACGCCAAAGTTTGGTCATCTTGCAGGGTATGTACAGCTGGCTGGTGGAAGCGGGGTGGGTGGCGCACAACCCCTTTCGTTTGATGCGTGATAAATCCCGGCGGCTCAATAACCAAACGCGGCAGGTAGAGCGCTACTTTGAGCAGCCTTTATGGGCCTGGTTTTGGCGCTGGCTGCATCGCCCGCTACCAGGCACAAATTCACGAGCGCATTTCGAACGGACAAGGCAACAGATCATCTTTGCCTTTGCTTATCTACTGGCGCCGCGCATTAGTGAAATGGCTGCGACACAAATGGGCGATTTTTACCGCCGCGAAGGTCGTTGGTGGTGGCAAGTGGTAGGGAAGGGCAACAAGCTCGCACAGGTACCGGTACCGGATGATTTTTTTATCTACCTTACCGAGTGGCGCAAAACATTGGGCTTGCCGCCTCAGCCAGCGTATCAAGAAGCCACGCCACTGCTACGCGCGTTGGACGGTAAGCGCGCTATTGGTGACAATCAGCTTTACCGTTTAATTCGTGCGAGCTTTCAAGACGCCGCCAGGGCGCTAGAAGACGAAGAAGGTGCGCCCGCTTATATCGCAGCACTGCAACGCGCTACCCCACACTGGTTGCGCCACACGGCTATCACTCATCAAGCGCAAGCCGGGGTTAGCCTGCGTTATTTGGCTGAGAGTGCTCGTCACGCCAGGCTGGAAACGACATCGCGTTACCTGCACACGGAGGCGCATCAGTGGCACGATGAACAACAACGCCATCGGCTGACGACGCTTTATCCGTTAGCGTCTTCGCCGGATCAAGAGTAAACGCGTTATAATGCGATGACTTTTACTTCTCTAATCCATACCGATAAAAGGGCGCGTAATGAGCACCGAGCAGGCGCAGCAAGAGCTAATTGAAGAGTTTGAGATGTTTGATAACTGGATGGATCGTTATCAATACATTATTGATATGGGCAAAGCGCTGCCGGATTTTCCGGATGAGTGGAAAACCGACGAGTATAAAATTCAAGGTTGCCAATCCAATGTCTGGGTACGCCATGAGCAGCAGGGTGATCAGCTCATCTTCAGCGCCACCTCCGATGCGGCGATCGTCTCGGGGCTAATCGCGGTGCTGCTGCGCATCTATAATGAACGTACCGCTGAGGAGATCACCACGACTGAGCCGCATTTTTTGGGCGATTTAGGGCTAGATAAGCACCTTTCTCCAACGCGTAGTAATGGCCTAAACGCGATGCTTGAGCGCATTTATCGCGTGGCGAAAGAGGGATAATGTAGTCGAATATTTGCGCAAACAGCTATTTGAGTGTCGGACGCTTGTTGGGCGAACAACATAGCTCTTCGTCTTCTTGGCAGAGCTTTTCACTCGGGCCGCCAGGAACGGGGTCTAATCCCCCGTCGCTACCCGGGTGGCATTTGACCATTCGCTTGACCGCCATCCAGGTGCCTTTTAATGGCCCGTGCACCTGAATGGCCTCGATAGTGTAAGATGAGCAGCTCGGCCAGAAACGACAGCGCGGGCCGAGTAGGGGGCTTATCACCAGCTGATATCCTTTTACCGTGCCGGTTAGCAACACGATAAAAAAACGCCGAAGTCTCTTTTTGAAGCGAATGAAGAAGCGATTAACTGCGTTGGCCATAGAGTTCAGCGGGATCGATAAGCGGTTCACTGGTGATATGCGCGTGTGTTGGCGTAATGGCCACATAAAAGCAGCTGCGCCGCCCGGTGTGGCAAGCAGGCCCCGTTTGCTCTACTTGAAGCAGCAGCGTATCACCATCACAATCCAAAGTGGCGGATTTTAACTGTTGCTGCTGACCTGATGACTCACCTTTACGCCAAAGCTTACCGCGCGAACGCGAATAGTAACAGACGCGGTCAGTACGGAGTGTCTCTTCCAGTGCCTCTCGGTTCATCCATGCCATCATTAACACCTCGCCGCTATCAAACTGCTGGGCGATAGCGGGAATCAATCCTTGCTCGTTATACTTAACAGCATCGAGGAGGTCAGAAGTGGAGGGCAGGGTGTCATCTCGGTTGGTGCTTTCTAGCTGCTTGAATAACGCTGACATATCGTTAACTCATGGACAAAAGATTAGCCACAATGGTGGCGTAAGGATGGATTACGCTCGCTCGGTTTGACAAACAGCACATAGGCCTTGTAATTCAATGGTTTGACGCTCAACACGGAAGCCTTTGCGTTCGGCGCGGGCAGCAAGCTGGTCACTAATTTCGTCTAAGTGTATCTCTTCCACATGACCGCAGCGGCGACAAATCAACAATTGAAAACCGTGAGCGTGCTCCGGGCAGGCACAGGCAACATAGGCATTTTGCGACTCAATGCGATGGACTAACCCCTGTTCGATCAAAAAATCCAGCGCCCGGTATACCGTAGGTGGGCGTGCGGCCGCATGCTCGGTAGTGAGCTGATCCAGCAGGTCGTAAGCCTTAAGGCCACCGCCACTTTGGGCAATTAGCGCAAGCACCTTGCGGCGAATCGGAGTGAAGCGTACACCGCGTGCTTGGCACTGCGAGGCGGCTTGCTGAAGTAGTGCGGTTGTTTGAGGCATGAGCTCCCTCTATGCGTCCAGGTTCACGCAAGTTTACGCGCTTGCCGTCGGCGTGTCAGTGCTATCGGGCAGCTCGCTGCGGCGGGCGAAGTGCTGCTGAGCAAACGCCACGCGCTTTTCGAGTCCCACGCCGCTGGGTTGATGCTCAATCAGGTCCAAACGCCGCCGTAAGCCTTCGCCGTTGGTCATTTGTATGGCAAGCCCGGGGCGGCGTTCAATTCCAGCAGCATCGGCCCATGCTGGCGGTCCAGTACCATATCGGTGCCTAAGTAACCCAGCCCGGTCATTTCATAACAGCTGGCGGCTAGGTTCAACAGCGTTTCCCACTGCGGCACCATCAAGCTTGCAAGGTCGTGACCTGTGTCTGGGTGGTGGGTACAGGGGCGATCAAACTGCACGCCGCGCAACGCGCAACCGCTTGCGATATCGAGCCCCACGCCAACCGCTCCTTGGTGTAAGTTGGCTTTCCCATCGGAGGCGGCCGTCGAGAGTCGCATCATCGCCATCACAGGGTAGCCCTTAAAGATGATCACGCGGATGTCGGGCACACCCTCGTAGGTATAGGCCATCAGGCTTTCATGGCATAAAAAGGAAGCCGAAACATGCATCAAGCCCTTATATTTAGTGTTAAGCGCGCTTGATAGCGCTACTCTTCGTTATCATCTTGGTCTAAGCTGCAGCTTCCGCTGGCTCACCGCCGGGGAATTCAGGGCGTGGATGCAGGTAAGTGGCTGCAACATCAATAAGCGCGATGTCGAGTAAAAAACGACGGCCAATTAGGACTGGGTAATTTAAATGGGAGCGGTCATTAAGCGTAAATTCAACATTTTCACGAATCGGCCCGAGCGTCATCAGTAATGATATGACGGGCCGCGAGTCTTCGCCTGACGCCTGCACAATACGGACACGTCTTTCAACAGGCGCCTCAATCCAATCATCGCGCTTGTCCTCAATGACAACATCATTATCATTCAGTGCTAGTTTAAACCGCACCCAGTTTTCGCCGTCGCGTTCAAAGCGGGTAACATCTTTACAATTCAAGCCTCTGATTCAATTTAACATAATATATATTATGCGAACTTAAAAGCCACATAATTTATGTGCCTGCACCGCGTGCATTAAGGCTGCACCAGCCCCAAAAATATTTTACTATTAATGAACTGTATGTGTTTTTTGTATAACTTTTTGGAGGCGCTTATGGCCCAGCACTCTGTTCTAAACCGAATCATCCCCACTGCTTATCGTCATTGGTGCTTGGCGTTTGCGCTTTTAATACTTGCGGGTTGTACCGGCGTAGATGTTGAGCAATATACTGATCGAGAACCAAAGCTGGATATTGGCGAGTATTTTGCTGGTAGCACGCGTGCTTGGGGAATCGTCCAGGATTATAGTGGCGAACTACAGCGCCAATTTACCGTCGATATCGACGGTGACTATGATGGCAACACCTTAACGTTAGACGAGTCTTTTGTTTTCGCCAATGGTGAGAGAGAACGCCGCGTATGGACGTTTGAGCGTGTCGACGCGCATCGCTGGATTGGCCGTGCAAATGATGTCGAGGGTGACGTTGAAGCGCACCAATACGGTAATGCTTTCCACATGCGTTACCCACTGGACATTGAGATCAGCGGCCGCACGATTGGCTTTACAATGGACGACTGGATGTATCTTCAACCTGATGGGCGCCTTATTAACCGTACTGCGATGCGTAAGTTTGGCGTCACGTTAGGCGAAATTACGCTGATTTTTGAGCAGCGCTAGTGCTTAAATAGCAAAACCCGCTGACACCAATCAGCGGGCTTATTGATACGGTACGCCTGAAATCAATCGTCAGCCGGTGCGTAAGAGCCGTCTTCACGGTGGACTTCATTCCCAGTAATCGGCGGCGTGAAGACACACGCCAAGTGCATGGTTTTGTGGGCACGCAGCAAGTGGTCATCGTGCTGATCAAGAATGTAAATATCGCCGGGTTTGATCGGCCAAATTTTACCGTCTGCTAAGGTTTCCACTTCGCCTTCGCCTTCAATGCAGTAGACCGATTCGTAGTGGTGCTTGTAGTGAATATGCGTTTCCGTACCTTCAAAGATACGCGTAATGTGGAATGAGAAATTGCCGCCGTCGTTTGCCAATACCAGACGCGTGCTATCCCAGTTGCCATTTTCCGCTTTGACTAGGCGATCTGATTGACGAGCTTCTTCTATATTACGAACGATCATATCTTTTCCTCGTTTGCAGCGGCTCTGTACTGAGCCGCCCTATCAGTTTGCATGACGCCTGCGTTTATTCGCTAATAACAGCATTAACACTGGCTTCAAGAATATCCAAGCCTTCTAGCAGGTCTTCATCGGTAATGGTTAACGGACATAAGCACTTCACGACTTCGCCGTCTTGACCGCTAGTCTCAATGATAAGGCCGTGTTCAAACGCTTTACTAGTGATTTTATCCGCAATATCACCGGATACTACGTCGATACCACGCATTAAACCACGGCCACGCTCTGTCGCTGGCATACCGTTATCGCTCAGCAAAGCAGCAAGCTTTTGGAAACGCTCTTCCACAATACGGGATTTGCGCTGCACATCATGCTCAAAGGTATCATCACTCCAATACTTTTTCAGCGCTGCGGTTGCCGTTACCATCGCCAGGCTGAAACCACGGAAGGTGCCGTTATACTGCCCCGGCTTCCATTGGTCCAGCTCGGGGCGCATCAGTACATGCGCAAATGGCATACCGAAGCCAGAGAGAGACTTAGAGTTGGTAATAATGTCGGGCACGATACCGGCGTGCTCAAAGCTGAAGAACTTACCGGTGCGGCCACAGCCCGCTTGAATATCATCGACAATCAGCAGAATGTCGTGTGCGCGACAGATGTCTTCCAAGCGCTTTAACCACTCGAGGCCAGCTACGTTAATACCCCCCTCGCCTTGCACAGTTTCAACGATCACGCCCGCGGGTACATCCAAACCACCAGATTTGTCTTTTAGCAGCTTTTCAAAGTAATCCAGCGTGTCGGTGTGCTCACCCATGTAGCCGTCAAAAGGCAAAAAGCTTGCACCCTGGGTCGGAATGCCGCCTGTGGCTTCGCGGAATTTACGGTTACCAGTGGTGGCGAGCGCCCCCATGGTGACGCCGTGGAAGCCATTGGTGAAAGTGACAATATTGTGACGGCCTTTGGCAACGCGCGCGAGGCGAATCGCCGCCTCTACCGCGTTGGTGCCCGTTGGCCCCGGCAGGTGAACTTTGTAGTCAAGACCACGCGGTTTAAAAATCAGTGTTTCCAGGGTGTCAAAATAGTCGCGCTTAGCATCTGTCCACATATCCAAGGCGTGGACAATGCCGTCGCTGGCAAGGTATTCCACCAACGCTTCTTTTATGTGCGGATTGTTGTGACCGTAGTTAAGCGTGCCAGCGCCGGCAAGGAAGTCGATATATTCACGGCCTTCCTCATCGGTCAAGCGCGCGTTCTGCGCCTTAGTAAACACCACCGGAAAAGAGCGTGAATAGGTACGTACATTCGATTCCATGCGTTCAAGCGTCTGGGTCTGCATTGGCGACCTCCTTTGATCATTATGACAATAAATCGTAGTGCTAAATAATAGTGCTAAACAAAGTAGTGCTAAGTGAAAATAAAAAAACGTGAAAGAAACACGAGTGAGAAAACGCCGCGTTAGATCGTATCGGTTTGGAAGGGGCCGATGCGCACTAAGTTTTCCGGGTCGTGCTCTCCTCCGAGCTGTTCGGTAGAAAAGTATTCGCGGCTATTAAGCGGTGCTTGCCAGCGCGCTGCTAGACGGCGAAACAGTCCCCACGAGGCCAAGTTATCTGGCGTGATCGTGGTTTCCAGATGGTGCACATCGCTCAGTTCAGGGCGCGACATGATCGCTTCAACCAAACGGCGGGCTAACCCGGTGCCACGTGCTTTCTCTCCTACAGCAACCTGCCAAAGGAAGTAGGTGTCGGGCGCATTGTCTTTAACGTAACCCGATACAAATCCCACGACTTCGCCTTCTTCATTGGTTGCCACCGCACAGGTATCTCTGAACTGCGTGGCAAACAGCAAATAGGCGTAGGCAGAATTTACATCAAGCGGGGGGCATGACTTGATCAGTTCATAAATGCCCCAGCCATCGTCAGCGTTAGGCTTACGAATAAAGAGTGGGGTTTCGGCATGCCCCACAACCGCATCAGCAACGGTGGGTCGAATAAGGTCCGCAGAGGGAGTAAACGGCTGTATTGGGGTGGTCATAGTTATGCTTCGCTTTTGCGATTTCGAGAAGGATTATAACAGTTGCTTATGAGCAATTCAAAAATCAAATTATTTACAAGCAGCTGTTCTATAAATTTTTGTTATGCTATTTGCGCTTTATGGATTGGTAAACCCTTTTTAGCGCTATTTTTTCAGTTTAGACGACTTTTCTGCGATGCATCCCAATCATAAAAAAGCGGGCAAATGCCCGCCTTGAAAGTGCTAGAGATAAGTGCCTTAACGACGCGCTAAGCTGCGTAGCGTGACAAACTCTTCCGCCCCTGTTGGGTGAATGCCGACGGTACGGTCAAAATCGACCTTCGTTAAACCGGCGCGCACTGCAATGGCAATCCCCTGCATAATTTCGCCGGCCTCCTCGCCGACCATGTGGGCACCCAACACCACGTCGGTGACGTCGTCGACCACTAGCTTCATTAGCGTGCGTTCTTGGCTGCCGGAAAGCGTATGTTTCATGGCACGGAAATCGGTACGATAAACGCGAATATCACCACGTTCGCGGGCCTGTTCTTCGGAAAGGCCCACGGTGCCAATATTGGGATGGCAGAAAACCGCGGTCGGGATCGTGGCGTAATCAAGAGCCGCTGGCGTGAGCTGCTTAAAGTGGATGTCAACCAACTGCATCGCTTCTGCCAGGGCGATTGGCGTAAGATCTGGCCCTGCTATCAAATCGCCAAGGGCAAGCACTGACGGGACGACCGTTTCGAAGCGATCATTAACGGGGATTTTTCCTTGTTCGTCGAGGTTAATCCCTAGTGTATCTAGCCCCAGCCCTTTTACATTGGCATGGCGTCCGGTGGCGGAGAGCACAGCATCGACTTCAAGCGTCTTGCCGTTAGTCAATGTGACAAGATAAGCGCCCTTGCTTTGCTCAATTTGCGCAATATTGGTGTTGAAGTGCAGGTTTACGCCTTTACGGGCCATTTCATCACGGGTAAATTCGCGTACTTCTTGATCAAACCCCCGCAAGAATAAATCGCCGCGATAAATAAGTTCGGTCTCGCTGCCTAATCCGTTAAAAATGCTCGCAAACTCAACGGCAATGTAACCGCCGCCGAGGACCAAAAACCGCTCTGGAAACGTTTCAAGGTCAAACACGCGGTTTGAATCAATGGTGTGTTCACTGCCTGGAAAGTCCGACACCCACGGCCAGCCACCGGTCGCGACTAAGATCTTTTCGGCACTGATTTTTTGCTCGCCGTCATCGTTATGCAGCACGACCGTATGCGCGTCGACAATGCTTGCACGAGCGTTGTAAAGCATCACGTCTGCACTTTCGAGTAAGCGCTGATAAATGCCGTTAAGGCGTTTGATTTCCCCTGTTTTGTTTTCCCGCAACGTGTTCCAGTCGAACGTTGCCGGTCCGGGTAACTGCCAGCCGAAACCTTCGGCATCATCAAAGCTATCGTGAAAATGGGCTGCGTACGAATAGAGTTTTTTCGGCACGCAGCCTACATTGACACACGTGCCGCCAAGATAGCGATCTTCCGCGATAGCGACCGATGCACCTTCGGCCGCCGCCATGCGCGCAGCCCGGACGCCACCAGAGCCTGCACCAATCACAAAGAGGTCGTATTCGTAGCGTGTTACATCTGTCATTTTAGGCTCCTAAGGCTGAATCTAGCTGCTGGGTATACCGGCGCTTTATTGACCTAACACCGCGGCAAGGTTAAAACGCTTAAGTTTTTTTATCGATGAATTCCACGTTACAACTGCGAGATAAGGTTATGTCCAATCCTATTGATACCCTGTTAGCCAATAACCGCGCATGGGCGGAACAAATGTGCGAACAAGACCCCGACTATTTTGCGCGACTATCACGGCAACAAAACCCCGATTACCTGTGGATTGGTTGCTCCGATAGTCGCGTACCGGCAAACCAAATTATCGATCTGCCGCCAGGTGAAGTCTTCGTGCACCGTAACGTAGCAAACTTACTGCACCATACCGATATGAACGCCCTCTCTGTGGTTCAGTTCGCGGTGGACATGCTGAAAGTAAAACACATCATGGTGGTAGGCCACTACGGCTGCGGGGGCGTTAAGGCGGCGGTTACCGGGGGTGAATGCGGCATTGTCGACTATTGGCTTCACTCGGTACGTGAACTCTATAATCACCACCGCGAATCGCTCGATCATCTTGCGCGGGATGAACGGATTGATCGTATGTGTGAACTTAACGTTAAAGCGCAAGTTAACAGCCTTTGTCGCACCAAAATATTACAACGAGCCTGGCAGCGCGGCGATCCAATCGCCGTCCATGGCTGGGTTTACGGCTTAAAAGATGGTCTTGTGAAAGACCTTAACTGCACGGTGACTGGCCTTTCTCAGGTAGAAACGCTCTACCGTATTGACCGGCTACAGCCGAGCAGCTAATAACGTTGCCTAGTCATCACGATATGTTAATCGTAGCGATATTGACGATGGCAGCCTTTGCAGCTATTCCCGACGTCTGATAGGGCTTTCGCCGCCGCGCGATACTCCTGGGCATTGGCGGCGTCGATTAGCGTATCGATGCGCTGCTCCATGTCATAAAACCCGTCCTCAAAACGGTCCCACTCTTCCCAAATCTCGGGGCGTGCACCGGAGCCGCGCCCGTGCGTACCGACAATATACGCAGGTATCAAATTGTCGGCACTAGCACGTTCTTTCAGTTCTTTTAACCGCGGCGCCGCCGCCTTTGCATCACGGTTATTCACAAGATCAAAGCGCAGTTGACGCAATAAACTCTCAATATCTTTCAGTTCTTGCTGGCGCCACATGACCGCTTCACGCTCGCTTTCAAAGCGCGTTTCATCTACGTCTTGGAGTGCTGAGATTCCGCGTGAATCAGCATAAGCGCCTGTCGTGGCGAGTGTCATCGCAGCGATAGCAACAAGTCCTAACAAAAATGAGCTCACCAAGCAGGTAGAGCGACTGGGAGCAAGTACCCCAGCTTTGTATAAATCGAATACATCAGGCATCGTGCAACCTACCTTTAATGGCGTTGTATCTTTCATGCTCAGTTGATCGGGCAGCTAATGCCAGTCCCTTTTAAGCCGCAATAGCCGCCGGGATTTTTTTCGAGATACTGCTGGTGGTAGGCCTCGGCGTAATAGAAAGTATCGAGCGGTTTTATTTCCGTCGTGATGTCGCCTCGCCCTGCGCGAGCCAGTTGCTGCTGATATACATCGGCGCTGCGTTTAGCGCACTCAAGTTGCGCCTCGTCGGTGACGTAGATAGTGGAGCGGTACTGAGGACCAATATCATTACCCTGGCGGCTCCCTTGTGTTGGGTCGTGGTTCTCCCAGAACACCTGGAGCAGTATTTCCACGTCAGTTTGCTTAGGATCAAATACCACCAAAACGGCCTCTGCGTGGCCCGTACGCCCGGTGCAAACTTCTTCATACGTAGGGTTGGGCGTATCACCGCCAGCGTAACCGGCGGCCGTAACGTGTACGCCGGTTACCCGCCAAAATAGTTGCTCAGTACCCCAAAAACAGCCCATGCCGAGCACAAGCGTCGCGTATCCGTCGGGAAACGGAGGATGAAGCGATTCATTGTTTACCGCGTGTCGGTCACTGGTGGAAATCGGTGTGTCACGCCCAGGAAGTGCACCTGCAAAGAGTGTCATAATATCCCTACTTATTTGATTGAAAAAGATACTTAATCGAAAATACGCGGACTGCCTGAGCGATTAAGCTCATAGATAAGATCGACAGCTTGAGAAGCCCCTGACACCGCTTGCACATAAAGGTTGCGCCACAGCGTGTAGCGCAATGTAAGCTCGGCGATCGGAGAGAAAATCCCTACACCGTAGCTGATACGAATATCATCGGTAAGTTGGCCAGTGAGCGCGACTTGGCTATCGTCCCCGGCGCCAGTGGTATCTAACGTGAGGTTATCAATACCAAAGGCTTCGCCAATAGAGCCAACAGCACCGCCAGTGCGACCAAGTGACATACCGATGAGCGCTGTGGTCACTGCATTATCAACCCCGCCGCCACTGGCATCTGGCGCGCGGCCGCGCAATAGGTAAGACAGTGCGCGCGTCTCGTTCATCGTCGGCTCAGAGAAGATAGCAACGTCGGGCGCTTCGGCGAGCCCCGTTACACTGAGCCCGGCAATTACATCATCTTCGGTTACCTCAGGGTTGCGAATTGCTTCGAAATCCAGAGTAGGCAGCCCAGGCGGGCCGCTGAAGAGAATTTGTCCGCGCCGAATTAACAGATCTTGCCCAAACGCTTTAAAACGACCATCGACCAAGTTAACATCGCCAAAAAGCTGTAGGCCGCCACTATTTTGACGAACTTCCAACTTACCGCCTAGATTAGACGCTAAACCGTACGCGGCTAACTGCATATCTCTGCCTAATGTCACCGTGAGCAGCACATCTATTGCCATGCCCTCTTGCGCCAACGCTTCGGCGGCGCTGGGTTCTCCGTTCTCAGCGCGAGCTTGCGCACGTTCTAGCGCTTCACGATCATCACGCTCGGTGATAATGATTTCATCGCTACTGGGCGCGGTCGCGGAGCTGGGAATATCCCCCACCTCAAGTCGAGCCCAGGGCACGTCTACGTTGCCGCGCACCTGCAAACGCGCGGGTGTCACGCGAACGCGAATATCAGGCGCCACTTCTAAACGGCCAAACTGTGGCAGCGAAATGAGCAGCGGTGCTTGCGTTGCGTTAAGATCCACCCCCATGCGCCAAGGCTCGTTACTCGGCCAAACGGCATCGCCGGAAATGTTCAGGCGGCCACGTTCAGCGCCAATAAAGCCGTCAATCGTGCCAGCCGGACCGTCGAGAGCCACGTTGATCTCTCCTTCTGAGATAACCAACGGCAAATTTGGGCCGGCGGCATTAATGCCGGAAAGTTCAAGTTGGCCTTGTAAGTCAGGCTCCTCGGTGACACCGCTAATTTGTACGTTGCCATTAAGCCTGCCGGCCAACGTATCCATGCCAACGACCATAGGACGATAGGGGGCAAGTAATACATCCTCAACCGTTAACTTGCCATCTAGCCGACCTTCTCCTAGCGGATCTGCCATGGTCAGTGAAAGTCCAACAACGCCTGCTTCAGAAAAAGATAGCGCACTATTAGCTTGGACGCGCTCAGGGGTGGCATTAACGCGGGTGTCGAGGGTTAGGCGCGGAAGCGCCACGGGTTGGCCGAAATCGTTAAGCGCGGTAATCGCCAGTTCGCTCAAAAGCTGCATATCCGCTTGCCAACGTTGCCCTCCGTCCTGCCAGGAGGCGGTTATGTCGGCGGTGGTATCACCGTCTAATGACCATCCCTCAGGTAAAAAAGGCGTGACCATTTGCATCGGTACTTCACGTAGCGAGAGCACGGCCTCGCCTGACTCAGATGAAGCGCGTAGAGGCGATTCTGAGCAGACAACACCACCCTCCTCTCGGCGCAGACAAAATGGTGACACGTTGGCTTCACTGCTTACTAAGCGGTAATCGATATTCAGCGCGTCTTCCAAGCGGACCGTGCCGACGTCTGAAACGACTTCGAGGGGTGTGATTCGGGCGCGGTAGTATTGTTCTGCTTGGTTAAAACTGCCCTCCAACGCCATTGAGGCTTGCTCAAGCAGTGAGTTTTGGGGTGCGCCTTGTATATCCAGGGTTAAGCGATGCTGAGAAAGTTGGCCGTCGAGATTTAAATCAGCACGCTCGATAGCTTGACCACCTGCGTTGATGTTCAATAAATTAAGCGCTATATCAAAGCTTGGATCCTCTACCCCGCTGACATCGGCATTAAGACGTAGTGTTTCAAGTCGATTTTCCTCAATCTGCAGCGCCTCGCCAATGAGAGCTGCGCTTACGTTAGGTTGCGAAAAGCTGCCACGAGCTTGAATATCGCCCGTTAACGCACCCGATAGTTGCGGCGCGAGCGTCGCCAAATCGCGCAGGTTGATTTCGGCATCGAGCGACATGTTGTCTTCACTAAGCTCGCCGCTGGCGTTTAAACGATTATTGCCTTGAGCGAAGCGAAGCTCGTGAATATTCGCATTCAGTTCACTATCGGCGTCTAACACGGCGCTGAGCGATAACGGATAATCCATCAACTCACCATCAATGTTGAGCGCTGGAATCGACACGGCCCAGCGCTCTTGCTCTTGTCGTGCACTGATCTCAAGGTTGCCGTTTAGATCGCCGTTGAGCGATTCAACAAAATCTCCTGGGTTGACGTTAGAAAGAGTGAGCATTGCTGATAGATTAATCGGGTTTAGCCAATCAATTTGGCCTTGGCTGCGAATTTCGCTGTCGTTAACGCGTACGGAAAGTGGCGACCAAGCAAATTGTCCAATGTCACCTTCACCTGAAACCGAAAGCTGCGTCATAGGAATAGCAGGACCTGACGCTTGCGTATCCAACGTCAACCGGTAATCGTTTAAGTCCCCTTCCAACGCTAAATCAAATGCCTGTAGGCGATAGGCCTGATTGGCTGTTTTGTCGTCATCGCTTGTCGCGGCAAGCGGCCAACTGACCGCATCGCTTTGTAGATGAAGCTTAAACGGAAGCGTTGGCGCGAGCGCATTGATCTTGACCTCGACAGACGCTTGCAGTACTCCGTCTGCGCGAAGCTCAGCGTTAAGGTTGCTTAACGGGCCGTTGAGATTAAGGTGCAGATTTTGGCCACTCAGCGCCTCAAGACCAAGCGAGTTTAACCGCTCCGACTCCAATACGTCGACGCTAAGCTCGGCCGTCAACGGGTAGTCCTGGTGAAGCCTGACGTCCGATGTAAGCGCAATACGCGCATCGGGAGTAGTGGCATTTAATTGCGTCAGCGTCACACGGTTGCCTTCGGTAACGAGGCCCATATCAAGTGTCTCGACGTGATACTCAGCGGCTCCTGTCAGGGTAAATTGCGTGACATTAAACGACGGCATGCGGATATTGAGCGGTAACGTGATGGACGGAAGCGTGATTGGCTCACGTTCAGCTAGCGTTTCCTCCATTGACAACGGGACGTCAGTATTTCCTTCGTCACCTTCATGTGCGTCAGCGTGAGGCGCATGAATGGCAATGGCGGCATTGATTCCATCGGCGCTAAGCGGGGTGTCGGTATCTTGTGTAAGACGACCCCCCCCGCTTGGAGGGAGATACAATTCGGGTTTTTCCCAGTGGGTGGGAGAAATATCGATGCCGCCTTCGGTCGCGTGGATGGCACTATCAAAATGATTCCAGCTGAACCTCGTTCCGTTACCTAAGTGGAGGGTTACGTCATCCAGGACTAGCGCTCTTACCGAGAAAGGAAAAGGAAAGCGGATAACGCCGTTTGGTGAGCTTGCTGTCGATGCGTCTTCGGGTTCTTGCGCTGTGTTAGCTGTCGGTAGACGGATATCGGCTTGGGCGATGCGTAAGGTGTCGATGCATAGCTTTCCTGAAAGTACGCAGTCCTCTGCCCAGGCAAGCTCAAACTCCCCTATCGTCACCTCAATGCCCGCCGCCTCTAAGGCAAAACCTTCAACACGAAATGTTTCCAATAAGCTACCTTCGCGATGATCAAACGCGATCCAATCACGCTGCTCGGCTTGATCCAGCAGCACACCGGTGCCCCACGGTGAAAGCGCCCAACCCAGTAACAGCATCACCAGGGATAACGACCATAGTGGCAGGACGATCACTAGCCGAATGAAGCTCCATACAAGAAGCCAGAGGCGTTTACGGGCAGAAAGGGGGTGACGCTTGGGCGCCGTATGAGCAAACTGGGACAAAACAACCTCCTAGAATTCCGGCCCGATGGAGAAGTGCAAACGCCAATCGTCTTCGTGATCAAACGGGTGGGCAACATCTAAACGAATAGGGCCGACTGGAGACACCCAGCGAACCCCTAAGCCAGCACCGGTTTTCAGCTCATTAGGCCCCCAATTATCAAAGGCATCGCCGCTATCCACAAACGCTGCTCCCCACCAGTTGCCGGTCACACGGCGCTGGTACTCGACGCTGGTGGCGAGAAGATGTTGGCCGCCGCGTAACCGGCCTTCGTCGTTGCGTGGGGATAGGCTTTCATACGAATACCCCCTCACGCTATTGTCACCACCGGCAAAAAAACGCAGCGACGGCGGAATGGGATCAAAATCGTCGGTTTCGATGGCACCGATACTGATGCCGCCGATAAAGCGGTTATGTTGCCCTAGCATGCGGATCCATTCGGTATCACCGGTAACGCGCAAAAACTGGGCATCGGAACCCCACGCGGTATCGGAGTATTCAATCGAAAACTGCTGACGGTCTCCCCATGTAGGAAAACGCTGCTGGCGCGTACGGGTTCGCGACCATTGAACTCCGGGGTAGTAAATCAATACTTTTTCGGCATCTCCCCCTTGAGTGAAGTCATCATAAGTGGTGCGTAGGTAAACTGACTGCACCCAGTCGTTTTTAAATTGCCAACGCCGCGCAACCTCAACGGTCGCTTCCAGTGAACGGGTATCGTTGTCGTCTGCGTTTTTAATTCCATATTGCAGCTGGTAACTGTCACGGCGAGGGTCATCTAGCGGTATGCGATAGCGCCCCGAAAAGCGCTGCTCTGGCGCGGAAATATATAAATCGTGGTTTAAACTGTGGCCAAAACGATTAATCCAGGGTTGTTGCCAGCCAAATTGCAAACGCGGCCCGATATCGGTGGCATAACCCACTCCTACTTCGAACTGATGCCGGTCAGCTGGTTCGACACTAACATCGATGGGCAGTAATGGGTCTTCACGGTGGCTTACACTCATCACGCTTTGAAGCGCGGCACGGCTAACATAAGAACGTTGTACTTGCTCGGGGGTTGCCGCTTGCCACCAAGTCCCTTTGCCACTAGAGGGTGGATTGACAACCAGTTCTCGTGCGCTCGCTAACCTTGGGCGAACTGCCACAGAACGAAACCAGCCGGTTTCACCCAACCGCTGATTGTACTGTGCGATGGCTTCAGCACGGTAAGGCTCTCCTGTTTCAAAGGTGCGCAAGTTTTGTAATCGCTCAGGTTCAATATGACTACCGCTAATGGCTACGTCACCAAACTGATAGCGAGAACCACCGGCGAACGTCATGTATAAGCGAGCACTTTGCTGGTAAGGGCGCACTTCCATGCGCCGGTCGGTAAACTGCGAATCGAAATAGCCACGCTCTAACGCAAGTGCCGACAGCTGGCTACGCAGGCTATCCCAGGGTGAGTGGCGTAACGCGTCACCCTCTTGAAGAGGAAAATTGTCGACGGCTTGGACAAAAGGCGGATCTTCACGGGCATCGCCTTCCAATTGAATGGCAAGTGTTTCAATTCTGACTTGTGGGCCAGGCTCAATCTCTAATGTTGCCTCACCATTGTCTTCACCCAGCGCAATATTAATAGTGGGTTCATAATACCCATAGGGCCGCATGGCCTCTTGAGCACGTTGTTTGACCTCGTTTTCTAAGCGCATGCCGGTATATTTTTCCGCTTCGAGGTTTTCTAAGTAGGCGCTAATATTTCCACGAACGTCGTCTTCCACGCCATTTATCGTCACATCGAAAGCGATGGCTCCAGAAGAAAGGCATAACAGCGGGAAGAGTGTGACGTATTCCAGCCTGTTTGCCCGTCTTCGGCGTTTTATTCCCATAAATCTTGTCCTAGCCAATAACGTGGCATCTTGTCAACGCAGCATTTCTAACTGAGCACTCAATGCAAGCTGCGATTGGCGTACTTGACGAAAATCGCCTTCTAGCGCCGTTAAGCGTTGTTGCCATTTTTGCTCTAGGGCATTGAGCGTCTCTTTGCGTTCGTGGCCTTGTTCCGCTAATCGCTCAATTTTCTCTGTGAGGCGCTCTTGCGTGCTATCGCTTGACTGCTCTAACGCATTGAGCGAAGCGTTGATAGCGGCGAGTTGGCTATCCCGTAGCTGAGCTTGTGCTTGTTGCTGCTCTACTTGTAGCAATAACGTTTCAATGGCATCAGCCGAAACCATATCTTCGCTGGCAGGGATAAGACTAAAAAGCTCTTCACGAGCGTTTCTCAGCGCAACGGACAACTGCTCTTGCTCTTGAAAAAGGGTACTCATTTGCGCTTGAATTAAGTTTAACCTTTCCTTTACATCGCTGTCATCCGCGTCTAAGCGTGCATGCATATTGGAGACTTCACCACTTACTCGATTTAGCTCGCTCAAAAGTCGCTCTCGCTCAAACCAAAGCCCCGCGGCGGCAGCGCCAAGTACGGCTATTATCGCTATTACGGCAAGCCACAAAGGCCAAAGAGCAGGACCTTTGCGGTGGCGTAGGTGCTGGGCGTTCAAACTTTGTTCTACGTCAGGCACGATTCGTGTCGTTGCAGCGGAATCAGACATGCGCTCTCCTTATCAAGCGGTGGGATCAGCGCGGCGGCCAATGCCTCGATAGGTAAGGCCACAACTTGCCACGAAACTTGGCTCATAGATATTGCGGCCATCCAGCACGAGCTTTGCATTTAATAACTTGCTAAGCCGAGGCCAATCCGGGTTCCAATAGGTTTTCCACTCTGTTACTAACATTAGTGCATCTGCGCCTTCGCAGGCGAGATAGGGATCATCGCTGAACGTCGCTAAATCATCGCGTGATCCTACGGCATCTTCTAGTGCTGGCACGGCCGCCGGATCATGAAGACGGACGTGCACCCCTTGCGCCCACAGTGCCTCAAGTAGCGTTAACACAGGAGCTTGATCAATACGTGCTGTGCCCGGCTTAAAGGCCGCGCCCCAAATGGCCACGGTTTTGCCCGCTAGTTGGCCGCCAAAATGAGACCATAACTTGCGAAAAAGCGTTTCTTTTTTCTGTTCGTTAATATCCATCACTTGCTCAAGCAGCGCCGAGGCCCGACCGCTTGAGAACTGTACATCCGCCAAGCGCATCAAATCACGCGAAAAATTCGGCCCGCCAAACCCACAACCAGGGTACAGGTATTCAAAGCCAATACGGCTATCAGCCCCCATTCCCTGGCGAACGTATTCGACATCAACACTCAACGTATCGGCTAGCCCGGCAATTTCATTCATGTAGCTAATGCGCGTGGCCAACATACCGTTGATCGCCAACTTGGCCAGTTCAGCGGCGCGGCGAGGCATCACCTGAAATATCTCACTGCGACGGTTGAAAGCACGCAGCAACTCGCGCACCAAACGCTCGCTGGCGGCATCATCACACCCGAGTAGCCAATGCGAGGGGCGCGTAAAGGTTGTCCAAGCGCGTCCTTCCTCCAGCATATCCGGCAGCGAGACGCTACATTGAGTCGACTGCATAAGCTCCTGCAGGCGTTCGGTTTCACCCACGGGAAACGTCGAATTATTCACCAGCAGCAATTCAGGGTTTGTGTGCATAGCGGGATCAGAAACCAATGCGGCTGCATCGTCACGTTGGGTAGGGGATAGTGACAGCCAAGCAATGTCGCAACGACGAAGGCTATCTACCTCATGCACCAGCATCAGATTGCCTTCTGCAACGCTATGCTGCAGCTGATCAAACAGGGTAGGCTCGCGCCGTAACCACCCAGCCTGCTCCAACGCTTCCCACGGTTGAGCCGAATGTAAAAGCCAATGCACATGGTGCCCCACCCAAGAAAGCGCCGCCGCTGCGGTCGCCGCACTTAGCTCGCTGCCGTAAACAAAAACCCGCATGGCCTACGCCTCCTGATAGCGCGCAAGCAATGCCTTGAAGTCATCTCCAAGCGCGGGATGGGCGCGACCATAAGCGAGAGTCGCTTCTAAATACCCCAATGGCTGCCCACAATCGTACGTTACCCCTTGCATACGGTATGCCTCTACCCCTAATTGTTGGCGCAGTGTCTCAATGGCATCCGTCAATTGGATTTCATCACCAGCGCCGGGCGGTGTTTCGGCGAGTAGAGAAAAGATCGACCCAGGCAGTGCGTAGCGTCCAATAACAGCGAGGTTAGACGGTGCGGCATCACGGGCGGGTTTTTCCACCACCCCGACAGTTGGCGTAGCGTGACCCGGCGCAGGTATTTGCGCTTCCAAGGCGACGATGCCATAGCGCTCAACATTCGCCCAGTCGACCTCCTCTACCATCAACTGGGCGGTACTGTTTTTATCAAACGCCTGTAGCATGCCGTACAAATCATTATGAGAGGACGAATCCGTTTGGTGAACCAGTACATCGGGTAGCAACACGGCAAAAGGCTCGTTGTCACCAATGACCGGGCGGGCGCATAGCACCGCATGCCCTAGGCCTAATGGCTCGCCTTGGCGCACGCTAATGACATTGACATCGTCTGGGATAATGTCGCGAATGCTCTCCAATAGCGCATGCTTACCTTTGGCTTCAAGGCTAGCTTCTAACTCTGCGTGGGTATCAAAGTGATTTTCAATGGCACTTTTGCTGCTGCTAGTTACCAACACAATGTCGCGAATACCGGCCGCCACTGCCTCTTCTACCACGTATTGAATAACCGGACGGTCGACAATGGTAATCATCTCTTTAGGAATGGCTTTTGACGCGGGCAAGCAGCGCGTGCCAAAGCCAGCAACAGGAAGTACAGCCTTGCGAATCATACAAAGGTCCTTTTTATGCGTTCCGACCTCGGAGTGGTTAGAATGGGCATCATACACTACACATCGGTAATCCCTCACGGTGGCTACCGGTGGTTTTTTTCTGCCGTTTAATGTCTCGTTTTAACATGCAGGGAGTCACGCACATGCAAGCGCCATCTCAGGATAGCACTGCGCAAGGTTACCACGGCAATGTCGATGCGGCTGAAGTCGCGAAGTTTGAAGCCCTCGCCAGCCGTTGGTGGGATAAAAACAGTGAATTTAAGCCGTTGCACGACATCAACCCGCTGCGTCTTGATTTTATTGATGCTCGCACAGGGCTTGCGGGCAAGCGCGTGCTGGATGTGGGCTGTGGCGGGGGAATTTTAAGCGAAGCCATGGCGCACCGCGGAGCGAATGTCACCGGTATTGATATGGGCGAAGCGCCGCTCGGCGTCGCGCGTTTGCATGCTGAAGAAAACGGTCTCGACATCACCTATCGCCAGGTAGCCGTTGAAATGTTCGCCGATGAGCATGCCGGCTCTTTTGACGTTATCACCTGTATGGAGATGCTTGAGCATGTGCCCGATCCGGCTTCAGTAGTAGAAGCTTGCAGCCGCTTAGTTCGCCCTGGTGGCCATGTTTTCTTTTCTACAATCAGCCGTACCCGTAAAGCGCACGCATTTGCCATTGTTGGCGCTGAATATGTGCTTAAACTTTTACCGCGGGGAACGCACGATTATGCTAAGTTTATTCGCCCCTCTGAAATGGCGGCTTGGTGTCGCGTATCTGGGCTAGAGGTGAGGGAGCAAACCGGGCTGACCTATAATCCGCTATTGCGTCAATACCGGCTAAATAGCTATGACGTCTCGGTCAATTACATGATGCACTGTCGCAAATCGGAGGCGTGATGTCTGATGTAATTAATGACGTCATGCTCGGTGCTCCTCCTCCCGCGCGTGCTTTATTGTTTGATTTGGATGGTACATTAGTCGATACCGCGCCGGACTTGGCCAATGCAACCAATGTGCTGCGTGCCCACCACGGATTAGCGCCTTTGCCCTTTGCCACTATCCGCAGACAAGTTTCAAATGGCGGCAGCGCTTTGGTCACGTTAGCGCTAGGCTTTGACATTGATCACCCACATCACAGCGCTGCCAGAGTGCTTTTACTTAACGCTTACGAGCAGGCCGTAGCAACCTACAGCCGCGTTTTCTCGCCATTGGATACGTGGCTTAAACGCTGGCAGCTAAACAGCGGCTTATGGGGTATTGTGACTAACAAGCCACGTCGCTACACCGAGCCACTTTTAAACGCGCTCGCCTTAGAGCCTGGCGCCCTTCTTTGTGCCGATGATTTAAGCGTTAAAAAGCCCTCACCCGAACCGTTATGGGAGGCAGCGCGACGTCTAAATGTCGCGCCTCACGAGTGCTGGTATGTGGGAGATCATCTGCGTGATATGCAGGCTGCCAAAGCGGCAGGAATGACCGCTGTGGCAGTGGGGTATGGATACATTAGCGAAGAGGACGATTACCGTCAGTGGCCGGCAGACGTCTGGTTTAGTGATTGCACTGCGCTAGTGGCTGCCCTACCCACTATGAAACCTTCGCTTTGCTAGAGTGACGTTAACCTCGGCATTAACGGGGTGGTTGTGCATCCCATTTTTGACCGCTTACCCCACGGCTATCAGGCCCCATTAGCCATAAATACGTGGGCATGATCTCTTCTGGAGTGCGAAGCGTCGCAGGGTCCTCACCAGGAAATGCGCTGCGGCGCATTTGGGTACGGGTGGCTCCTGGATTGAGCGTATTAATGCGTAGGTTCTGTTGGCTATCCAATTCATCGGCCAACACTTCCATAAAACCCTCCGTTGCACACTTAGACACGGCATAAGCACCCCAGTAGGCGCGACCTTTGCGCCCCACGCTAGATGAAGTAAAAATAACCGAGGCATCCTCTGACTGCTGCAAAAGCGGCAGTAACGCTTGGGTCATCCAAATAGGGCCGTTGATATTTACCTGCATCACCTGGCTCCAAAGCTCAGGATTGCACTGCTCAAACGGGGTAATGCGACCTAGCATACCGGCGTTGTGAAGAACTCCATCTAAGCGGCCAAATTCGCCATCCAGCGTTTGCGCCATCTCATGAAAATCTTTGAGCGTAGCACCTTCAAAATTGAGCGGGAAAATAGCCGGTTGCGAACCTCCTGCCGCCTCAATTTCATCGTAAACACGCTCAAGTTTCGCAATCGTGCGCCCGAGCAAAATGACCGTGGCGCCATGTTGCGCATAGGTCAACGCTGCCGCTTGGCCGATGCCATCGCCTGCCCCGGTGACCAAAATAATACGATCTTTAAGTAAATCAGGCGTAGGCTGATAGTCGATTTTGCAGCTCATAGCGTTGTTTGGATCCTTCACATTAGTTTTACAGGGATTGACGTAAAAAGTCGCTTGCAAGTCCTGCTGCACTGCTTTGCGGATACTCTTCGGTTACGCGGGTAAGGAGTTCTCGACTACGGTCTGTTTTGCCTTGGCGGGCCTTCAAGAGACCAAGCTTATATAGCGCATCGGGAACCTTACGGCTGTCACTGTACTCATTAATTACACGGTCGAATGCTTCTTCCGCGGTGGCAAGTGCATCATTTGCCGCATAAAGCTCGCCCAGCCAATAATAACCGTTGGGCGTTAGCGATGAGTCAGGGTATTGCTCGACAAAGCCTTTAAAGGCAGTAATAGCTTCATCAAAGTGGCGCGCTTGAACGTGAGAAAAGGCATTTTCATAGGCCTTTTGCACCTCTTCGCTTACAGAATTGCTACCGCTTTGTTCAGTTTTCTCTACCCGTTCTGCTTCTCCTATGGCTTTGGGTTCTACGCTTGACTCGGGGGCGGGTGTCGCGGTGTCTGCCTCTTCTTCAGCTGCTGAAGAGGCTTTATCGCGCTCTAAGCTCGCAAGCCGGTCGTCTATGTCAATATAGCGCTGCTGGCTTTGGCGACTCACTTGTTCGAACTCGTGACGTAACTCTTCAAGCTGACCGCGAAGCTGCTGGATTTCGCGCTGATGCTCTTGCACCTGGTTAAAAAGAACCAGGCTTCCACCGCTTGTCGGCTGCGTTTGCGTTTGCTGATAGAAGCTGTCAGAGGATGAAGAAAGGTCCTCCACTATTGGCTGTTGAGCCAAGGCAGTGAGAGGCACCATGAACAGTGAGGCCGCAAGCCCTAAAGTAAAACGCTTCAGCAGCGAAAGGCGTGAGGAGTTGGCCTTCCTCGTGTGCTTGTCGCATGTCAGGCTGAAATTCATCATGTCTCCTGAAGCCATCTGTTTAAACCCCGCTGTTACCAGCGAGGTGGTGGCATCCATCAAACGTTTAAGTTAGCTCAGTAGCTAAATATCACACGACGGTTTTTTGCGTATGCATCTTCACTCTGACCACGTGCTTCCGGGCGCTCTTCTCCGTAGCTAACAACGCTCATTTGGCTATTGGAAACACCCTGGATGTTGAGGAAACGCTGTACCGCATTGGCACGACGCTCGCCTAGCGCCAAGTTATATTCACGCGTTCCGCGCTCATCGGTGTGACCTTGCAGCACGACCGTCGCACCCGGATTGACGCGTAAGTAACGTGCATGGGCCATCACGACCGACTCGTACTCACTTTTGATCGTGTCGCGGTTAAAATCGAAGTAAATCGTACGCACATCAGGGATTCGCGAATCGGCTTGCTGACTAGCACGTGTACCGCTTCCGGTGGTAGAACCGTACTGACCGCCACTACCCGCGCCGCGGCTTTCAGCCCCACTTCCCGTCGTACTACCCGTTTGAGAACCTGTTGACTCACCACCCTGGGTTCCCCCCGTGCTTGAGCAACCAGCGATTACAGCAAGTGAGAAAGCAACGGCTAATGCACGTGCCATCGGTTTAATTTGCATCATTCTACTCCTAATGTAAAAAAGGGGACCATGCGGGGTCGCGTATATCACCTTGCACTACAGGCAACCTGAATGAAGAGCGCCCATCGGCGGAGACAGCACTCAACACACTATTATCGCCTTGTTGGGTAGCGAAGATTACCATGGTGCCGTTAGGGGCAACACTAGGTGATTCATCGCGGGTCGATTCGCTTAATACCATCAAGCGATCATTGTCTAACTCTTGGCGCGCGACTTGATAACCCCGACCAGAGCGGTGAATCAAAAAGATGTCATCGCCATCAGGAGAGAAGCGCCCACGCGCGTTATAGTTGCCAGTGTAAGTTAGCCGTTGGGTCTTTCCGTTTCTCAACGTGTAACGGTAAATTTGTGGGCCACCGCTACGGTCCGATGTAAACAGTAAGCTACGTCCATCGGGCGCCCAGTCGGGCTCAGTGTCGATGCCACTGCTGTTGGTTAAGCGCTCAATCGAGCGGTTAGCCACGTTCATAAGATAAATCTCAGGCTGCCCGTCTTTGGATAGCGACATGGCCAACCGGCGGCCATCAGGTGACCAAACCGGCGCACTGTTGATACCATCAAAGGAAGTTAGCTGAACCCTTTGCCCGGAAGATACTTCTTGTACATAGATGGCTGACTGCTCAGTTTCAAACGATACATACGCAAGCTTGCGGCCATCGGGCGACCACGACGGGGAAAGGATAGGGTTATCAGAACTGAGCACCTCCTGGCTATTACGTCCATCCGCATCCGCTACGTAGAGGCCAAATTGCATATTGTCGCCGACACCCTGAGCGGTCACATAAGCAATCCGCGTCGAGAACGCCCCGCGAATGTCGGTAATCGCCTCAAAGATTTGATCACTTAAACGGTGGGCAGCACCGCGCAAGTTATTCTCCCCACTTCGGATACTTTCAGACAGCATCCGACGCTGGCCGCTAATATCCATCAGCTCAGCGTTAATACGGTAACCGGCTTCGCTGGTTTCTATATCGCCAACGACCAAATAGCGCACGTCCAGCGAGCGCCAGGTGCCGAATTGCACATCCTCGGCTTTGCTAGGACGCTCAAACATAGCATCGCGCTCAAGTGGAGAAAAGAAACCGCTACGCTCTAGGTTATTGTGAATGATTTGCGCCACATCGTCGGGTATTCCCTCACTACCGGCAAAAGGAACCACGGCGATCGGCAGTGCGCGATCACTTCCACGCGTAATTTCAATGGTGAGATTCGCACTGGCGGCGTTGCTAACAATAAAAAAACTGCCTATGAGCAATAGCAATGCCCCTAGTCGTAAATGGCGTGAGGTTTGCATTAACGAACATCCCCTGGAGTAAATCGCAAATTAAATTGGCGTAAGCTGCGTTGCTGTTCTGCGGATAGCTCACGCAACTCGGTAAAGGGTGCTACATGCTCAACCGCTTGGATGGCCGAGCGATCGAAGGCGCTATCGCCACTTGATATTGCGACTGAGGTGGCAAGCACTTCACCGGATGGCCCTAATCGAACTTGGATGGTGGCAGTCATTGTATCACTTGCCCCTCCTGGGATAAGCCATGCCTGCTCTACCGCGCGGCGTACGATGGCGATAAAACTATTGGCTGCCTGCTCTGCCTGGCGGGCATCAGCTGCCGCTTCTGCTTGCCCTTCTAGCTGGCGCTGCCTTTCGGCTTCAGCGGCTTCTTGCGCTTGGCGAGCTTGTTCCTCTTCACGGCGACGCTGCGCCTCAGCCTCTTGCGCTTGGCGAGCTAGTTTCTCTTCACGAAGACGCTGTTCCTTGGCCTCTTGCGCCTGGCGGGCCTGCTCTTCTTCGCGACGACGCTGCGCCTCAGCTTCTTGCTCTTGGCGCGCCAATTCTTCACGGCGGCGTTGTTCTTCGGCTTGTTGCTCGGCACGTTCGGTTTCACGCGCGGCAGCTTCTAATGCTCGGCGCTCTGCTTCCTCGGTGCGCCTTTGTGCTTGCGCTTCAGCCTTGGCCCGCGCCTCTTCAAGCGCTTGGGTTTCTCGAGCCTCAGCGAGCTCTTCGGCCTGATCGATAACCGCCTTTTCTAGCGGCCGAGATGGTGGCGTTGGCTCTTCTTGTGGCGGCGTTTTCTCAGGCGGTTGAGACGGCACGTTCGATGTCACTTGATTATCATTCGCCTGTTGGGCCTGATCCGTATACGTTTCCGTACTCACAAGCGTAGCGTGAACGATGGAAGATGGTTCGGGTTCTGCGTCTTTGCTCTCAAGATTAATCACGCTAAACATAACAACGACAACATGAACCAACACCGCAAAAACAACCGGCCAAACATAGCCGACTTCGCGTTTATCTCGTGAAAAAAAAGCCACAAGGCATCCCCTGCGTTTACTCATCTTGCGGCGGCTCGGAAATGAGGCCTACGTTGGCCACACCCGCGCGCTGCAGCGTACTCATCAACGTGACGACTTGGCCGTAGGCAATCTGGCGGTCGCCTCGTACCATCACCGGCGTGTCAGGGCGGCGCTCAAGAATCACCGTGACGCGCTCAGCGAGGTCATCCAGCGCCACAGCTGTCGTGTCGTCGCCCAGGCTGATGTGATAGTTACCCTCGCGGTCGACGGATACCAAAATAGGGTCGTTATCTTCTGGGTTTTCGATCGGTTCAGAAGAGACCTGCGGCAAATCAACTTGTACCCCTTGAGTGAGCATGGGCGCGGTGATCATAAAAATCACCAACAACACCAACATCACGTCGATAAAAGGGACCACGTTAATCTCTGCCATGGGTCGGCGTTGCCCACCGCGATGAAAAGGCCCTTGCATACAGCGACTCCCTTAGCTGGACGTGGTGTCACGCCCTTGCAGATTACGGTGCAAAATGGCGTAAAACTCTTCGGCAAAGTTTTCATATTTACCCAATAATCGGCTGGCACTGTTAGAAAGACGGTTATAAAAAATAACCGCAGGAATCGCAGCAAAAAGCCCCATTGCTGTGGCAATTAGCGCCTCAGCAATCCACGGTGCAACGGTCGCCAAGGTCGCTTGTTGTGCCATGGAGATCGATTGAAATGAGCCCATGATTCCCCATACCGTACCAAATAAACCAATGTAGGGACTCGCCGATGCCACCGTGGCAAGAAACACTAGATGCTGGTTGAGGCGGTCTTCTTCGCGTGACCACGCGACTCGCATGCTGCGCTGAACCGCTTCGAGTACAGTATCTACTTGCCCTGTTTTGGCCGCCAAACGGTGAAACTCTCGAAATCCAGATTGAAAAATACGCTCGGCCCCCTGGCGCGCGTCATCGGCGGGAATGTCACGATAGAGATCATTCAAATCAACGCCTGACCAAAACGACTCTTCAAATTGGTCATAGGCTTTATTTGCGCGATTCAACGCAAAGCTGCGCTGAAAAATGACTACCCATGACAGCAGAGATCCCAGCACAAGTAGCAGCATCACTAGCTGGACAACCGGACTGGCACTCATAACCAGATGGGGAATCGACATGCTATTTTCGTTCACGAGTGTCCTCTTTTATCCAGATTTAATTAAATAATGCCATAAGGGAAGGCGGCCAAGCTTTAGGTCTTAAGCGCTTGGCATCCAAACACGCTATCTCGACTGTGGCATTGCACAACAGTTCCCCGTGGCGGGTTGCTTTTTGCTCAAAGAGCATCCGGCAGCGACCTATTTTGCTTATCTCGGCGGCAACGCTAAGCGTATCATCAAGCCTAGCCGGTTTGGCATAGTGGCACGCCAAGCGATATACCACTAGCTGCGTCCCTTCTTGTAATAGCACCTGTTGGTTGAAGCCTTGTTGTCTCAACCACTCGCTACGAGCGCGCTCCATAAACTTCAGGTAGTTAACGTAGTAGACAATTCCCCCTGCATCTGTGTCTTCCATGTAAACGCGGATAGGCATGGTAAAAACATGGCTCATGGTCTGACTTCCCCTGTACTGCCGGGCGCCTGCTCGTGCGGCACACGGCTAAAGTGCGCCCACGCCTGGCGGGTCACAACACGCCCACGCGGGGTGCGCATCATTAAGCCCTGCTGAATCAAATACGGTTCAATCACATCCTCAATGCTATCGCGCTCTTCGCTAATCGCCGCGGAAAGAGAATCCACGCCGACCGGGCCGCCATCAAACTTATCCATCATCGCCAGTAATAGGCGACGGTCCATATGATCCAGACCATGATGGTCAACGTTGAGCATATTCAGCGCCGCATCGGCAATATCGATATCGACATATCCGCTGCCTTTGATGTCAGCGTAATCGCGTACGCGTCTCAGCAAGCGGTTAGCAATTCGCGGCGTGCCGCGCGAGCGTTTGGCGATTTCAGCGGCACCGTCAACACTGGTAGTGACGTTCAACAAATTCGCCGAGCGAGTCACAATCGCGCTCAATTCTTCAATATTATAAAACTCCAAGCGCTGTACAATACCAAACCGGTCGCGCAACGGAGAGGTTAAAAGTCCGGCACGCGTCGTGGCGCCGACTAGTGTAAAGCGCGGCAAGTCTAACTTAATTGACCGCGCCGCTGGGCCTTCGCCAATCATAATATCGAGCTGAAAATCCTCCATTGCTGGATAGAGCACTTCTTCTACCATAGGCGAAAGTCGGTGGATTTCGTCGATGAAGAGCACATCGCCAGGCTCTAAATTGGTCAGCATCGCGGCAAGGTCACCCGCACGCTCAAGGACGGGCCCTGAAGTAGATTTCAAGCCGACACCCATCTCAGTAGCGATAATATTCGCCAAAGTCGTTTTACCCAGCCCCGGTGGGCCAAACACCAGCGTGTGATCTAGGCTCTCTTCGCGCAGCCGGGCGGCGCCGATGAAGATATCCATCTGTTCACGCATGCGTGGCTGGCCGATATAGTCGCAAAGACGCTTGGGACGAATCGCATGATCCATCCTGACTTCACCCTGCTCCGGCGCGGCGGCAATCAAGCGATCCTGTTCGATCATGGGGTTCCTCAGAGTCTATAGGCTAGCTGCTTAACCGTTGCGTCAGCGCGGCTTTGATAAGCGTTTCAGCAGGCTGATTCGGATCGAGCCCTGAAAGCATTTTGGCAGCTTCAGCGGGCTTATAACCCAAGCTGATCAATGCTGCTTCGGCATCTGCTAAGCTGTTGCGTTGACCTTTCGCTGTCGCCGCTTCTAACGGCAATGTGGCGTCTGAGGCGTTTTCCCACTCTGGGAAACGGTCGCGCATCTCGATGATTAGTCGCTCAGCCGTCTTTTTTCCCACACCCGGAAGGCGAGTCAACGCTTTGCTGTCATCATCGCGTACGCAGCGCATAAAGGCATCTTCATCCATGCCCGAGAGAATCGCGAGCGCTAGTTTGGGACCAACCCCGTTGACCTTGATCAACGCACGAAACAGCGCTCGCTCGTGCTCACGGGAAAAACCGTAAAGCAGATGCGCGTCATCTCGGATCGTCAAATGGGTATACAGCGAAATGGTCTCACCAACGGCAGGCAAGGCCACTAGCGTATTCATCGACGTTGCTAGCTCATAGCCCACGCCATGCACGTCGATAACAATCAAAGGCGGATGTTTTTCCAACAACTGCCCGGTAAGGCGTCCAATCATAGCTGACCTTTCTTGATAACGGGCTCTTCATAGCGAATAGGCAAACGCTTGCGCAAAGTGTGCTTACTATAAAGCCACTCTGTACAAGTGACCAGGTACAAGTGATGCGCTTTACCCGTAAAGATAAGCACTAAAGACGCCAACGGCCGGCTTTACGTCGTGGGCGTTGAGTCGCCGCACCAACGGCCAATCCACTGCGGGCATAACCGTCTGTCAACGCAATCGCGAGGGCATCGGCGGCATCAGCCTGCGGTGTGGCGGAAAGGCGCAAAATGGCGCTGACCATGTGCTGTACCTGCGTTTTATCCGCCCCACCCTGCCCTGTCACCGCCTGTTTAATTTGGCGTGGCGAATATTCGTTAACCGCAAACCCTAGGTTCGCCATACAGACAAGCGCAGTACCGCGTGCTTGACCGAGTTTCAGCGCCGAATCCGGGTTTTTGGCCATGAATACGCGCTCTATCGCTACGTACGCCGGGCGATGGAGTCCCACCACTTCACCGAGGCCGGCATAAATTTGCGCGAGTCGCTGCTCAAGCGCTACATCGGTGGTGCGAATACAGCCACTGGCAACATAACCGGGTTTACCTTGATGAATATCAATGACACCAAAACCGGTAATACGAGAACCGGGGTCAATCCCAAGAATACGCGGCATTATATCGAGCGGCGGCTCAGGCATCGGCTATATCCTAAGAATAAGCAGTTAAAAAAACACCGACGCCCTAAGGCGCCGGTGTCGTGTTGCCCGACAAAAGCCATGGCGACTACCGCAAATAGGATTACTCCCCCGCGGTTTCCGCTTTAGCTTTTGGGCGCAGACGGATATTGAGGTCTTTTAACTGCTCGGCGCTGACGTCACCTGGTGCATCGGTCATTAAACAAGCGGCGCTCTGCGTTTTTGGGAAGGCAATCACTTCACGAATAGTGTTCGCACCCACCATCAGCATCACCAAGCGATCCAGGCCGAAGGCTAAACCGCCATGGGGAGGCGCGCCGTACTGCAGCGCATCAAGCAAGAAGCCGAATTTCTCACGCGCTTCTTCTTCGCCAATCCCCAGAATGTCAAATACGCTACTCTGCATAGTCTGATCGTGGATACGGATAGAACCGCCACCCAGCTCAGTGCCGTTCAACACCATATCGTAGGCGCGAGAGAGCGCCCCGGCCGGGTTCGCCTTGAGCTCTTCAGGGCTGCACGCCGGCGCAGTGAACGGGTGGTGTAACGGGTTTAAGCGGCCGTTGTCATCAGCTTCAAACATCGGGAAGTCGATGACCCACAGCGGTGACCACGCTTGGGTGTAGAGATTTAAGTCGGCACCCAGCTTAACGCGCAGCGCGCCGATGGCTTCATTGACGATGCGGGCTTTATCGGCCCCGAAGAAAATAATATCGCCATCTTTTGCGTCAACACGGTCGAGAAGTTCTTCAACCACGTTTTCCATAAATTTAACGATGGGGGATTGCAGACCTTCGAGACCCTTGTCGCGCTCGTTGACCTTGATCCACGCCAAGCCCTTGGCGCCATAAATGCTGACAAACTTGGTGTATTCATCAATTTCTTTACGCGAAAGCGTCGCGCCACCCGGTACTTTCAGCGCGGCTACGCGGCCATCTTCCGCGCTAGCGGGGCCTGAAAACACCTTGAAGTCGACTTGTTGCATTAAATCATCAACGTCGGTCAACTCCAGCGGAATGCGCAGGTCAGGCTTATCAGAGCCATAACGCTGCATGGCGTCGTGCCATGTCATCTGTGGGAATACCGGCAGCTCAACGTCGAGCACGTCTTTAAACAGCTGACGAATCATCAACTCGGTGATCGCCATGATGTCGTTCTCTTCAACGAACGACGCCTCGATGTCGATCTGCGTGAACTCCGGCTGACGATCAGCGCGCAGGTCTTCATCGCGGAAGCACTTGGCAATCTGGTAGTAACGGTCGAAACCGGCCACCATTAAGAGTTGCTTGAAAAGCTGCGGCGACTGCGGCAGCGCAAAGAAATTACCTGCGTGAGTACGGCTTGGTACCAGGTAGTCACGCGCGCCTTCAGGCGTTGCCCGAGTGAGGACCGGCGTCTCAATGTCTAAGAAGCCTTGGTTTTCCAAAAAGGCACGCACGTTGTGCGAAATACGCGAACGCATGCGTAGCTTCTCGATCATGTCTGGGCGGCGCAAATCGATGTAGCGATGCTTTAAACGTACTTCTTCGCCGACTTTGCCATGCTCATCGAGCTGGAACGGCGGTGTCGCGGCGGTGTTCAGCACTTCTACGTCTTTGGCCAAGACTTCAATCATGCCGGTTGGCATGTTGGGGTTTTGTGTCCCTTCCGGGCGCAGACGAACGCGCCCCGTAATGCGAAGCACATACTCACCACGGGCGCGATCGGCATTGGCGAACGCCTCGGCGGTGTCTGGGTCAACCACGAACTGTGCAATGCCGTCGCGATCGCGCATATCGAGGAAGATAACGCCGCCGTGATCCCGGCGACGGTGAACCCATCCGCAAACGGTAACCGTTTGATCCACCAACGTTTCGTTTAGCTGGCCGCAATAATGGCTGCGCATGTCAAATCCTGTTTTGTGTTGTGGCAAAGTGAGGGTAACGTAACGGTAAAACCGTGAAATATACGGTTAGCGAGAACCATCAAGCATCAAGCAGCAGCGCCATCGGATTTTTTGCTACTGCCGTGCGACTTTTCGCTATTTGAAGATGTAGTGGCTTCTTTAGCGCTGTCTGCTGCCAAGTTCTTTTTGCTACCCGTCTTGAAATCGGTTTCATACCAACCGCCGCCAGCGAGGCGAAAACCCGCCGCTGAAATAAGACGCGAAAGTGTATCACGTTCACAAACGGGGCAATCCGTCAGCGGGTCAGCGCTGATTTTCTGCAGTTTTTCTAGACGATGGCCGCAGGCCTTGCACTCATATTCGTAGATGGGCATGTTATTGACTCCTAAAAAGCGTGGCCCAGACAGGATATTGGCATGCGCATTCGCTGCCGGGCTGCTATATGCGGCCAAATCGGGGAAACTCCAAGACGGCGGTTGGTAAAGCGGACTTATTATACCCTTTTGTAGCCCCTAGCGAGCAAGTCGCTACCGCATAAATGCTGTCACTCGATAACACATCACTTGATAACACTGCAGGAGATAAAACAATGCCGAACGCCGTGATCCTAGATGCAGAGAGCCTGGGACCAGATATTGACCTCACAACGGTTCGTGATCAGGTGGATCATTTAACCGTATACGTTCAGAGCAGCACACCTGAGGCGCGCGAACGCTTAGCAGACGCTGAGATTGCGATTGTCAATAAAGTGGTACTGGATGCTAAGGCGCTGGCCGCGCTGCCTAAGCTAAGCCTTATCTGCGTCCTCGCAACAGGGCTTAACAATATTGATCTGGAGGCGGCTAAAGCGCAGGGCGTTACGGTAAAAAACGTCTCTGCTTATGGTACGGCCAGCGTGTCACAACACACCTTAATGCTAATGCTGGCACTCGCCAATCGTTTGCCCCGTTATCAGCGCGCGATCGCTGAGGGTGAATGGCAACAGAGCGAATTCTTCTGCTTACAGCAGCATCCGACCTTACAACTCACGGGGAAGAATCTGGTGATGGTCGGGCAAGGAGAGCTTGGCAGCGAGGTGGCTCGCCTGGCGGAAGCTTTCGGTATGAACGTGATATTTGCGGCACGGCCGGGAAACGAAGCAAACGACAAGCGTCCTCCCTTGGATGAACTGCTGCCAAGCGCCGATGTCGTCAGCCTTCACTGCCCGCTCAACGAGACAACTCGCCACCTGATCAATCAGGAGCGCTTAGATCGGGCTAAATCCTCGCTGCTGTTAATTAATTGCGCTCGCGGCGGCATTATTGATGAAGACGCAGCGCTAACGGCACTTAGGAATAACACGTTGGGTGGCTTGGGCGTTGATGTTTTACCTAGCGAACCACCCCGCGGCGGCCATGCACTGCTGGACGCCCTAAGCCAAGGCGAGGCACTCAACCTTATTGTCACGCCTCACAACGCCTGGATTACCCCGGAAGCGCGGCAGAATATCGTCAAGCTTACGGCTGATAACATTCGCGCTTGGCAGTCTGCCTGACGCGTTAGATGGTCGAGAACGTATCTGGCGCATGGGCCTGTTCCAACACCTCAAATTCCACGTGGGTCACATGCGCCTTTTCCGGGCCTTGCCACAACCACTCTGAGAGGTTTTTCACGGCCTCTTTTGAGCCACACATCATCACTTCAACGCGCCCGTCAGGGAGATTCTTGGCATACCCGGTAATTCCCAATATAAGCGCTTGCTCTTGAGTTGAGCCGCGATACCAGACACCTTGAACCTTGCCTGTTACCCACGCTTTGGTGCAACACATTGGCATATTAGTCTCCTTAATTGATGCGTGTGCGCTTATTTCGCTGTTGGCCTTTCATCAACTAGCTCACGTCTAACAATAACCGCGCTATTACGCGGTACCAAAACACGACCGCGCCGGATTAAAAGCGAGCGGGTAAAAGCAGCACCAAACAAAAGAATAAGGGACGAGTAGTAAACCCAAAGTAAAATCATCACGACTGAACCCGCGGCGCCATACGTGGAAGCGGTAGCCGTGTAGGCAAGGTAAATCGCAATAAGGCTGCGCCCAATGGTAAAGAGTATCGCCGTCACCACCGCGCCGATGAGAACATCTTGCCAGCGCAAAATAACATCGGGTAACACCTTGAAAATGGTCGCAAATAGCAGCACCACCACGCCTAACGAAATCACCGACTCCGCACTTGCGGCTAGCATGCCAGTATAGGGTAAATGATCGTCTGTGGCCTGCAACATGCTGCGAATGATAACGCCAACAACCAACGATACAAGAAAAATAAAACCGATCGCGAGAACAACCGTTAGTGAGAGCAATCGGTTTTTGATAAAAACCCAAGCACTATTGGCCGTAGGGCGCGCGGTAACTCCAAAAATGGTATTTAGCGAAAACTGCATCTGAGCAAAGACGGTAGTGGCCCCTACAATCAGCGCGCCGACACCTAAGATCGTGGGTAAAAAACCGGCTTCTTCAATACGTGACTGCGCGACGGCCTGCTCGACAGCGATGGCCGCATCGGCACCCAAGGTCCCCTGCAATTGGCTGACGATCTGGCCGTGTGCCGCTTCTTCCCCCATCACCACGCCAATAACGGTCACTGCAATGATAATCGTTGGCGCGAGAGAAAAAAGCGTATAAAACGCCAGTGAGCCCGCATAGCTAAATGCATTTCGTTCCAACCAAAGCTTTATGGCATCTCTTACGACGTTGCCCCAAAACGTCACAGTACGTTTGACCATCAGTTGCGTCCCTGTCTTTTGGTGAATAGGACATAGCATACCGGACCTTACGCCGGATGATAGGTCAACGACCAATTGCGTCAAACGCCTTAACTGCCATAATGGCAATCGATTTACCGCGAATCGTCCGCGTCCTTCTAACAGGAGCCCCTTATGGGTCCACCAGAACATTCAGCCACACAGGCTCATGGCGCTCCGTCATACGATTTTGATTGCCTGGTGTTTATTGGCCGTTTTCAGCCGCCGCATCTCGGCCATTTAGCGGTTATCCGTGAGGCGCTTAAGCAAGCTCGGCAAGTCATCGTGCTCGCAGGTTCTGCTTGGCAGGCACGTTCGCTGCGTAACCCCTGGCAGTTCAATGAACGTCAGGCGATGATTCGCTCGGGCTTTGATGACGAAGAAAATCAGCGCCTGGAAATCACGCCGCTGTTAGACGCGTTGTATAACGATGATGTCTGGGTGCGCGATGTTCAGCGCCGTGTCCGTGACTTAACCGCACTCGACAACGCAAAGCTACCGCGTATTGGCTTGATAGGCGCGAGTCGCGGACAATCAAGTTACTATTTATCGCTTTTCCCACAGTGGGAGTCGGTTAGCGTACCGCTTGTCGAGGGGATTTCAGCTAGCCAAATTCGCGAACGGTTATTTCGCTCGCAAGCCGCTACCGATGACTATTTGAGTACCGGCGCCTACCACGATTTACCACCTGGTGTGGTAGAGCGGGTGAGCCAGTTTTGTCAGGGCGATGCGTATGATCAGCTACTTGAAGAGCAGCGCTTGCTGGATCAATACCGTCAGGCGTGGTCACAAGCGCCCTACCCGCCGATTTTTGTTACTGTGAATGCCGTTGTTGTGCAGTCTGGGCATGTGCTTTTAGTCAGGCGTACTGCCGCCCCAGGGAAGGGACTTTATGCGTTACCCGGTGGTTTTATTAACCCACACGAGCGGCTAATGGACGCTTGCCTGCGTGAGCTTCGCGAGCGTATTCGTCTTAAAGTGCCGGAGCCGGTGCTCAAAGGCTCACTACGGGGGCAGCGTCTGTTTGATGAACCGCACCGCAGCTGGCGTGGGCGTACGCTTGCCGAGGCGTTTTATTTTGCTCTTCGCCCTGACCAGCAATTGCCAAGACTAAAGCCGGTAAAAGGCGGCGACCATGCCCGTTGGGTCGCTTTAGCTGATCTTGAGCCGGATAGCCTTTTTGAGGATCATTTTTTTATTATTCAGAATTTTTTAGGATTACCCACTGATTTTGGTAGCGCAAGTTAAAGCTAACAGTCTTTGCCATAAAGAAAGATCTTACGCTTGAAGAAAGTCTCTGGGCAGCTTCATCATTTGCCTCCATAGGCGCTCAACCCCCGGCTTGTGAACCAAAGAGCAGCGGTATAGACGAATTTCTAGCGGGATATCCCAACTTTCATCACCGGCACGAACGAGCTGACCGCTTTTGAGCTCCTCACGAATGCAGAAATCCGGAATCCAAGCCACCCCTACGCCTTGAAGCACCATGCCTTTAAGGCCTTCTGCCATGGCCGTTTCATATATTGTGCGCAAGCGCATGCGTAGCGGGTCGTTTTTGAGCAGCATTCGCACGCTGCGACCTAAAAAAGCACCTTGTGTGTAGGCGAGATAAGGAATAGAACTTTCACTTTGGAGTGCGTGGCGCGGCTTACCCTGCTCATCGGGCAGTGTAACGGGCAGCATTTTGACCTTACCGATGGAAAATGAGGGAAAGACTTCTGCATCAAGCTGCATCGTGGCAAAAGGATCGTAATACGCAAGCATCAAGTCGCAATTCCCTTCGCGCAGCACATGAATGGCTTCGCCAACATTCATGGCAACTAACCGAGTGGGTAGCTCCCCTAACCCTTTTTGCAGCCGAGAAATCCAAGGCGGGAAAAAGCTAAGCGCCAGAGAATGGGCAGCCACAATATCCAAGGCTTCGTTAGCAATGGAAAGCCCACGCAGGTGGCTAAGCGATTCGTTAAGTTGTTCGACAAGGTTGCGAGCAGTCACTAGGAATAACTGCCCTTCTGAGGTAAGCCCCACAGGGGTCGTTGAACGATCAACCAGCGTGACACCAATCGACTGCTCGAGAGCTCGGATTCGCCGACTAAACGCCGGCTGAGTCACATGGCGCTGACGCGCCGACGCAGAAAAGCTGCGCGTATTGGCTAGGGCGACAAAATCTTCTAACCATTTGGTTTCTAAATTCACCCTAGACTCCTATTGAATCAAATGTAACGTGTATTCGCCGCGATTATTGGATGGGGGATGTTAAGTAAGCAGCCCGCGAAATAACTTTTTGCCACATAGGGCGCTGCTGAATTTCATCAAGAGAAACACGCCGACACTGTGAAAAATCTTTTTCCAGCATGAGGCGCACTTCACCCGCAAATTCAGGGCTAGGAATAAAGGCAGTAATTTCAAAGTTCAAACGAAAAGAGCGATTATCCAGATTTACGGTTCCCACGGATGCTGCTTTATTGTCTACCAATATAATTTTTTGATGTAAAAACCCTGGTAGATAACGGTATATTTTTACCCCTGCTTGAAGCATGTCGGGTAAAAAAGAGAAGGCTGATAAAAACACTAGCAAGTGATCTGGGCGTTCGGGAATCATGACTCGAACATCCACGCCTCGCATAGCGGCCAATCGGAGTGCATCTTGCACCCCCTGGTCAGGCACAAAATAAGGGCTTGTCACCCATAAGCGCTCTTGTGCACTATGAATCATGTTCTGCACTAAAAGGCTTGCCGTGTCTAAACGATCAGCGGGCCCTGAAGGTACAATAATGACGTGATGGTTTGTCGAGGACTTGGTCTCAGGCTGCCAGTTGAGGTTAATAACTTCTCCCGTCGCCCAGTGCCAATCCTCCCAGAAAGCCTCTTGCAACCCCATTACACTGGGCCCTGTCAGTTTTAGGTGCGTATCTCGCCAGGCACCGTGGCGAGGATGCTCTCCCAAATACTCGACTCCCACGTTAAACCCGCCTACCCAGCCCTCCTTCCCATCCATCACAGCCACTTTGCGGTGATTGCGAAAGTTCAGCTGAAAGCGATGTTTAAATCCGCGCGATGAGCGAAATGCACTAACTTCTACGCCCGCTGATTGCATATCGAGCCAATAGCCTTCATTAAGCTTACGGCTACCCACCTCATCATACAAAAAGTAGACCCTCACCCCACGGCAAGCTGCTTCCCGCAACCGGTACTGCAACTTACGACCGAGTTCGTCATCGCGCACAATAAAAAACTGCAGCAGGATATACGACTCAGCACGATCGATACCCGAAAACAAGCTTTTAAATGTGGCTTCACCATCAATTAAAAGATCAGCCTGGTTGCCTTGGGTCAACGGCATCATGGCTAGCTGCTCTACGGCATGTATATCTGCATTAGCAGAGGCCACATAGAAAGGCATCATATTAGCGCGATAACGAGCCAATACACGGCGCAACACGCTGTCGCGTTCACCTCTGGCCGAAACATAGCCATAAAAGCGTGGCCGTCCAAAAAACCAATAAGCCGGCAATGCCACATATGGAAAGGTAAGTAGTGAAATTATCCAGGCCACCGCACCCTGCGATGTACGACTGGACATCAGCGCCATCACCGCTGACACCATGCCAAGCATGTGTATCAACGCAAGACTGGCCCCCCATAGCCAGGAAGTCATAATAACTCCAGTAAACAATCACCAAGCAAAAATACGTGGAAATTTAGCGCTGCATTGTACCAGCTTATTTATCACTTTAATGCGCAATGACTGATATGACGCGCCACATATGTTCAGTAATGATAAACAAAAGCCCCGCAACGCGGGGCTGAAGCTAAAGAGTGCCAAAAAATTTACTAGCCAGTAATCAACAAAATATAAAAGCTAGTTTAGGGCCTGTTGACGTTTCACATTGGGAGCCATAAAAAACCGCACGCCAAAGCCACCATGCTTTCGTAGTTTCGCTTCAGTTTATCGTAGCGCGTCGCTATGGCGCGATACGATTTTAAACGGGCA
>NZ_JAMJPJ010000130.1 GCF_023555005.1 Halomonas llamarensis
TCGAGATCGCCCAACCCACCGCCAATGAATACCTGCGCTTCCTGGCAGCCGCCGACTACGTCGCCGTTATTCGCGCGGGCGGGCCTGGCGTGCTGACCCGTTACCGCCTGGTCTCCAGCCGCTGGACTGGCCCGCGTGCCCCGATGATCCAGCGCACCAAGCAACTCTTTGATCCCAACACCGGCGAAGTGGTGTACAGCCGCGTGACCAAAACCGAAGGGGGTGAGCCATGAGCCGCTCGATGACCAGCGGTGTGATCCGCCGCACCCGCACCGTCGACATTTCCAACTG
>NZ_JAMJPJ010000131.1 GCF_023555005.1 Halomonas llamarensis
GCTCGTCGTCGTTGAGCGTGGGCAATGTTTCGAAGACGTACCGCAGGTACTCATAGGGTGGGAGGCCATTGGCCTTGGCGGTTTCGATCAAGCTGTAGATCGCCGCGCTGGCATGGGCACCGCTCGGCGTGTGGCTGAACAGCCAGTTCTTGCGGCCCACCACGAAGGGGCGGATGGCGTTCTCCGCCGGGTTGTTATCCAGCGGTATCAGGCCATTGTCCAGGAATCGGGTGAGTCGTGGCCACTGATGATCCAGGTAATGCAGCGCTTTACCCAGTGTGCTTTTGGGG
>NZ_JAMJPJ010000132.1 GCF_023555005.1 Halomonas llamarensis
TGGTTCAGGAGGCCATGGAGCTGAACCCGTTCGATAAGGCGCTGTTTGTCTTTGGTAACCGTCAACGCGACAAGGTGAAGCTGTTGTTCTGGGAGCGTAATGGCTTTGTGGTGTGGTACAAGCGATTGGAACGTGAACGTTTCAAGTGGCCAACGCACCTGGAAGGAACGTCCGTGACGCTGAGCGGACAAGAACTCAACTGGTTGCTGGATGGCTATGACCTGAAGGCAATGCAGCCTCATAAAGCATTGGATTTTCAGTGTGTTG
>NZ_JAMJPJ010000133.1 GCF_023555005.1 Halomonas llamarensis
TCCCGGCATTACCCGCTGGCAAATAAGGACAAGGGTTGCGCTCGTTACGGGACTTAACCCAACATTTCACAACACGAGCTGACGACAGCCATGCAGCACCTGTCTGACAGTTCCCGAAGGCACACCAGAATCTCTTCCGGCTTCTGTCGATGTCAAGGGTAGGTAAGGTTCTTCGCGTTGCATCGAATTAAACCACATGCTCCACCGCTTGTGCGGGCCCCCGTCAATTCATTTGAGTTTTAACCTTGCGGCCGTACTCCCCAG
>NZ_JAMJPJ010000134.1 GCF_023555005.1 Halomonas llamarensis
TCCCGGCATTACCCGCTGGCAAATAAGGACAAGGGTTGCGCTCGTTACGGGACTTAACCCAACATTTCACAACACGAGCTGACGACAGCCATGCAGCACCTGTCTGACAGTTCCCGAAGGCACACCAAGATCTCTCTCGGCTTCTGTCGATGTCAAGGGTAGGTAAGGTTCTTCGCGTTGCATCGAATTAAACCACATGCTCCACCGCTTGTGCGGGCCCCCGTCAATTCATTTGAGTTTTAACCTTGCGGCCGTACTCCCCAG
>NZ_JAMJPJ010000135.1 GCF_023555005.1 Halomonas llamarensis
GTAGCCCTGGTGAAAGTCAGTAGGCTGAGATCTCAGGTAAATCCGGGATCTTAAGGCCGAGAGACGAGACGAAGACACCCCGGTGTTGAAGTCACTGATGCCACGCTTCCAAGAAAAGCCTCTAAGCGACAGATCATGTGCGACCGTACCCCAAACCGACACAGGTGGTCAGGGTGAGAATCCCCAGGCGCTTGAGAGAACTCGGGTGAAGGAACTAGGCAAAATGGTGCCGTAACTTCGGGAGAAGGCACGCCGC
>NZ_JAMJPJ010000136.1 GCF_023555005.1 Halomonas llamarensis
CCTCCTAGCTGTCTGAGCCTTCCCACATCGTTTCCCACTTAACCAGGATTTCGGGACCTTAGCTGACGGTCTGGGTTGTTTCCCTTTTCACAACGGACGTTAGCACCCGCTGTGTGTCTCCCACGCGTCACTCACCGGTATTCGGAGTTTGCCTCGGGTTGGTAAGTCGGGATGACCCCCTAGCCGAAACAGTGCTCTACCCCCGGCGGTGCTACGTGAGGCGCTACCTAAATAGCTTTCGAGGAGAACCAGCTA
>NZ_JAMJPJ010000137.1 GCF_023555005.1 Halomonas llamarensis
GGGAGGCAGCAGTGGGGAATATTGGACAATGGGGGCAACCCTGATCCAGCCATGCCGCGTGTGTGAAGAAGGCCCTCGGGTTGTAAAGCACTTTCAGCGAGGAAGAACGCCTGTCGGTTAATACCCGGTAGGAAAGACATCACTCGCAGAAGAAGCACCGGCTAACTCCGTGCCAGCAGCCGCGGTAATACGGAGGGTGCAAGCGTTAATCGGAATTACTGGGCGTACAGCGCGCGTAGGTGGCGTGATAAGCCG
>NZ_JAMJPJ010000138.1 GCF_023555005.1 Halomonas llamarensis
TCGCCATTTAAAGTGGTACGCGAGCTGGGTTTAGAACGTCGTGAGACAGTTCGGTCCCTATCTGCCGTGGGCGTAGGATGTTTGAGAAGGGCTGCTCCTAGTACGAGAGGACCGGAGTGGACGCACCGCTGGTGTTCCGGTTGTCACGCCAGTGGCATTGCCGGGTAGCTAAGTGCGGACGGGATAACCGCTGAAAGCATCTAAGCGGGAAGCCCCCTTCAAGATGAGACATCCCTGAGGCCATGAGCCTCCTAA
>NZ_JAMJPJ010000139.1 GCF_023555005.1 Halomonas llamarensis
CCTCCTAGCTGTCTGAGCCTTCCCACATCGTTTCCCACTTAACCAGGATTTCGGGACCTTAGCTGACGGTCTGGGTTGTTTCCCTTTTCACAACGGACGTTAGCACCCGCTGTGTGTCTCCCACGCGCCACTCACCGGTATTCGGAGTTTGCCTCGGGTTGGTAAGTCGGGATGACCCCCTAGCCGAAACAGTGCTCTACCCCCGGCGGTGCTACGTGAGGCGCTACCTAAATAGCTTTCGAGGAGAACCAGCTA
>NZ_JAMJPJ010000013.1 GCF_023555005.1 Halomonas llamarensis
CATGGCTTGGAGGGTAGAATCTGTCATGGCGTATCCATTTGTGTTGGTTGAAATCTTGGTCGTGATCAATCAACAGGATACGCCACCCTTCCTTCTGTCCTCCATACACAACATCCGACTATATCTCGTCATAGGTGAAGGGATAACATGATCGATCAAGCCGCCGATTATCGGAAAATCGAACTGTGGTGTTTCAATGGTTACAGTTGCTGCTCGCAGCTCTGCCAACAGCTTCTCAAGATGGGAGGCACTATACCGGCTATCTGACAAGGTTTTCCGTACTTTGGCAGGGTCTACCAAAAGCTCTACACCACCATCAGACACATCGCGGCGGCGTTCGGCACAGTGCAAAATCGCCTCAACAACATCTGCGTGCCGCTGGCCAAGCCTTCCCTTAATACGACAGCGGCCAAAGGATGTTTCCATCCAGTTGGCCTCCATCAGGCTTGGCCGCTGACTGGCCTGGTAAAGCATCACTCTTGCCTGTGCACTGGTACTAGTTGGAGTAACCTTGTTACCAGTTGTCATCAGCGCCTTCCATAACAGCTTTAGATTTCTTGAACGGTAATACTCCTTTGGCCCTACGCTGCCTCTCCAGCACGGCAGGTTTCAGTACACCGCCTTCGTGACGCCTGAACCAACGCTCTGCGAAAGGAGAGCCATAATTCGCCTTGCTCACGCCATAGCGGACGAAGTACCCACGCTGACTATCATCAACACCCCATTCCTCAGCCTCGGTTTGCGTCATGCCAGACAGGTACGATTGCCAGCGAATGTTATCGACCAGAACAGACGACCCACGGCTGGCCTGTTGCTGGTCACCAGCACCAATCATGGCGGCGCTCTTACTGGCATGGTGCAAAAATACGATAGAGCACCCCGTATCGGCGGCAATGGCCTCCATACGTCCGATCACTTGCGCCATTGGGCCGCTGGCGTTTTCATCTTCAATATGGAAACGGCGTAAGGTGTCCAGGATCATCAGGCGACGGCCTTCAGCCGCTCGCTTAAGGCCATCGAACCAGTCAAGACACATGATGTTGGGGCACCTTCCTATCAGCGGCTCAATCAGCAAGCCTTCAGCAACGGCTTGCCGCTGCTCGGCAGTGAGATGTGCCCCAAGCGCATGTAATCGGTGATGGATAGCAGCAGGAGGATCTTCTGCGGGAAGATAGATAACTGGCCCAACAGTAAATTCTCCGACTTCCAGCAAGTCCGGGCCTCCAGCGATCTGCGTGGCAATCTGTAAGGCCAGCATGGATTTTCCGGCACCACCTGGTGAAACCAAGGCCCCCACCGTACCGGCAACCATGTTAGGTAAAACATAATCAAGAGGCAGCGGCGTTTCCGAAAAGGCCGCCATAAGATCAAGGGCCATACTGTTAGGCCTCTATGGTGTTGCCAGGTCGAGCAGCCTGGATTCCAGACGCTTTACGCGTCTCTATCCATTCTTCGACTTCCGATAAATCCCAAGCAACATTTCTGCTTGTAAGCGCTATGCGCTTCGGAAACTCCCCACGCTGTTCCAAGTTATAAATTGTGCGCGTTGAAAGTGGAATCATCTCCAGGAGCTGTTTCCTGTTGATGAGAACTTTATTTGCCATTATTTGCATGCTTGAACCTCCACTTACCTGTTGAGGCTTCATCGTGCCAAGCAATGCAACTTGATTAAGCTTTATTTTTGGACTATAAAGTTGTTATGAATATCGAACATCAAGCTAGACTAGACCTAGGGCAAGACTATATAGCCATCCTTCCAGGCTGCGCCCAGCCTGTTTCTCTTGCTATCGCCAAATTCAGAACGTGTTGGGGACCTTACTCTGCCTTCTCTCGGCGCTACCCCATTCTTCGCCTGATACAAGAACTGATCGATCCTGCCGTAGCTGAATACATGGATTCCCTCCCAAACAGTTATAAAAACTATGTTGCGGGCAGTGGTTCAGGGGTTGGATTTAGCGAAATCATCCGGCTGATAGGGCTGGAAGCAATGGTGCGCATGCAGCACCAACTGCTACGCCAGTTCATAAAGACAAGTGATGAACAAACCCAAAGAGATCAGTGCTTCGTCGCAACCATTGAATCGTTAATCGAATTAATCTGGGATTGCGCCTGTAAGCGTCCGAAGAAATCAACAGGTACCAAAGGCGTCAACCTAAACGTACAACGAAAACATAATTTCTGCGAATTCTGTGGGAACCTTACGGAGTACTCAAAATTCATGCTCACAGTAGAGCAGAGATTAACAAATGAGGTTGAACTTATAGACCACAAGAAACTAGAACTTAGCCACAATTACTGCAAAGAGCATCGCCCCAAACTTGCCAATGACGAGTGGAATCCAAGTTACAAACAAGCAAAGCGCTCCCTCGCACAATTCAATATCGAACTTTCCAGGTTAACTCATCAATCTGCACATCGCTCTAAGCCTCATGCTATGTCAGGAGACAAATTGATCGATGACTATTTCTTCCTATTTATGTTGAATTTAACATTACAGCCAGCAGACGTAGCGGAGCTTCGCAATCTGGCTCGAAAGATGGTCGACTCTAAGCTCTCAGACAATAAGAAGAAAATGCTGGTACTTCAGCATTATGGCTACACTCAATATCAAATTGGCAAAAAGCTACTAAGCAGGAAACAACAACCAATGACACCTCAAGCAGTATCCAAAGCATTAGCAGCCGTTCGCAAAGATTTTTTGCTTCCTGCTAACAGGCCGGAAAAATCCCAATAGAAATTTTAGCCGCTAAAATTCACTGACTAGAATTTTAGCCAACTTGATCTGCGCGAGAAGGGAGGCAGTAATCAGTGCATTTCAGAGTCCGCCAATTTTGCGAGAGTTATGCACCCTTGACTTGTAACGAACCCTGTTTCCTCCGCCTCCGCAGGCAACATATATAGAACGTCGAGCGGTAGCTCTTTCCCCGCAATTCTCAATTCCGCCTTAAGTCTTAACAAAGCCTCACCAGGCGGACCAACAATCAAAATATCGAAATCGCTGCCTGCACCGAGCAATGAAGAGCCGAACATGTAGGATTCGAACTCACGCAGGGACTCACAAGATTTTAGTAAGTGTCTTGCCACCCCACATGCCTTCATCAACGGTTCCGTAAAAGTTTCTTTAACTCTTCCCATTTCATCACCTCACAGCCAAGATCCTTTCCTGCTTCAATGGCATTCTGAGTGGGATTCCCGTTCGGATTGATATTCCAAGCAATATCGATGGGGCCGAACCGATCCCAGAAGGTACGAATAGCGTCAGCTGTCGGCTCATACTCCATGATCATGCCCACTCGAAGTGTACGCCCGTTGGCAAGCGTCATCGTGAAAACTCGGTCAAACTCTCTATCAAGATTTGTAAAAGATCTCATTTGACTAATGAGCCGGTAGGAGAAGAAGAAATCCTTATGGGAAGCACTCCTTACATTGCCGCTGGAAAGGGCGGAACCGAGTGTACCGGCACTTCCCCAGCCTATTGCGTTTCTTTCTAAATATTCGATCGCTCCACCTTCCCAAACGCATTCCTTTCGATATCCGCAAAGGAATTCCATATCGGGGAAATCCTCATGGTATTGTTCCGCTAAGTCAGCGTTGATCGTGTAATCAGCCGAGATAACCGCCACAATGTCGGGCTGATGAGATAGCGTAATTTTGATAGCATCACCGTGAATATGCTGTGCTGACGCACTCTTATGAGCTTCCAATATATATTGAAGCGCATAGCTCACCTGCCAGTTCATGAGAAGATTCCATCCATTTCTTCTGGGTAGCGGATAGCACTGCCTGCTACACCACAAACATGTCGCTCTGAGAGACCTCGAACATGCTCTTGGTATTGTGCGAATGTCTGTAGCTCAGCTTCCGTCATGTGCTGTTGGTTTGCCATGATAATGGCCTGGATACGGAAATGGTTAGGCAGAATGACACCTCGCATCCTCTGCATCCACGTTTTAGCTGCTTCAGATTCTGGATTATACTCAAAGCCTGATCCATCGGAGGGCGCAAACTCCCTCCATACAGCTTTGTTTTCTGCCATGGCGGCGACCACGGCACATCTAACTTGGCCACGCTCATCGTATGTATGAATTCCTTGCCTGTGTGCCAAAGCAGCAAGATGATTATTTTTCCAATCTAGCAACGTACCTCGGCTATATCCGCCGGGATCTTTGTCGACTATCGTATGGCATGTGGGACACAACAGAATAAGATTTTCAAAAGAGTCGACCTCAAGCCCTCCAGTGGGCCTTTCTTCATGGCGCGGCCCCGTTTCTCCATGTGGAATCACATGAGCCATTTCAGCTATATGCTTGTCCCCACCCATTTCAGCGGGAAAAAGAGGCTGAAGGCAGTCGGGGCGTTGACAGTGACCTGCTGCCTCCGAAAACAGCCGAAGTTTCGTTTTTGTAGGTATTTGTTTACGCTCTGCCATTGTTGCAAGCCTATAATCTGATGCGGATACAATTAATCCATAGATAAAATACAAGAAAAGTTATCGGGTCTTTCCAGCAGTCCATTCATCAATCATATCAGCCCAGTCCTGCAACATAGCTGTACGCTGATCACGATACTCGGCTTTGTTATATATCGCCCTTACACCTTTTTGCTCATGTGCCAAGCATTTCTCTATCCAGTCGGTGTTGTAACCGGCTTCATGAAGCAAGGTACTGGCTGTCCGCCTCAGATCGTGGGGTCCAAACTTGGCAAGAGGCTGTCCTTCTTTTTGAGCTAGCTTGTAAGTCATGGTCATGACACGATTGAGCGTGGCACTGCTCATGGGCACGTCAGAATCGTAACGCGACGGCAGAACATAATCCGATCCGCCGGAGAACGTCTTCAAAGCGATGAGGATGTCCATGGCCTGCCTGGATAGAAACACCAGGTGAGGGTTTCGACGCTTCATCCGTTCTTTAGGGATCGTCCAGAGCGCTTCGCTGAAGTTGATCTCACTCCAAGTGGCATTCGTCAGCTCGCTTTTACGCACCATCGTCAACAACAGTAGCTTTACCGCTGCCCGGATCGATGGTGATGTACCAATACGCCCCATGTACTGGTACATGATCCTGATTTCTTCGGGCGTCAAGGTTCGATCTCTCGGCTCAAACCTGGCAATGCTTGCGGGCCTCACCAGGTCTGCCGGGTTCTCAACCTTCTGGCCTCGCTCAGTCGCCCAGCGGTATACCTGGAGTACAATCTCACGCGCATGAACCGCCGTAGCAGGTGCACCGCGCTCTACGATGGCGTCAGTTAGTGCTCGTAAGTCCTCGTGGGTGATTTCGGTCAGCTTCTGATTGCCGAATTTCGTTTCCAGCTCTCTCGTATAAACCGAGCGGCGCATATCACGGGTAGAATCGGCCATCTGATAGCCACGTAGCCACTTTTCCGCCCAGGCACCAAAGGTTTCAGCCCCTTTAACACGCGCCTTGTCTCGGGCCTTCTCCTTCGCTGGAGACTTTCCATCAGCGACCATCCGCTTGGCTTCACCAAGTCGCTCACGGGCTTCTGCCAGAGTGATTCCCCCAACGCCATAGCGGCCAAAGGTAATTGTCTCTTGCCTGCCATTGATCGAGTAGTTGTAACGGAATGAGATAGAACCGGCAGGAGTGACGGCCACATAGAGGCCATCCCGGTCATTCACCTTGTAGAGTTTATCCCTCGGCTTGAGGTTGCGCAGCTTGGTATCGGTCAGCAAGAGTCTTATCCTTCTTCGATTCCGATACCATGCTGAAAGACCACCTAAAAATTAGGCATTAATGTTAATAAAAACAGCCAGTTAAATAATTTTGATACCATGAACACACAGGATCAAGCAGCATGGTATCGGCTATCACTCATGGCATCATGTCTCGATAATACCACCTTAGGTACCACGCTCAAGCGGTGCTTCCCGCTGCCATCAGTTGCCAAACATTGCCAGACACAAAAACAAAAAAGCCCATGAAAACATGGGCTTAATTGTCATTTAATGCCAGTTAGTACCAACTAATGCCTAACGTGTGATCATTCCCACTCAATAGTAGCAGGCGGCTTACTACTCACATCGTAGGTTACCCGCGACACCCCTTCCAACTCATTGATAATCCGGTTGGAAACCTTCTCCAGCAGCTCATAGGGCAGGTGCGCCCAGCGGGCGGTCATGAAGTCGATGGTTTCTACTGCGCGTAGCGCGATGACCCATTCGTAACGGCGGCCGTCGCCGACGACGCCGACTGACCTCACCGGCAGGAATACGGCGAACGCCTGGCTGGTTTTCTCGTACCAGCCGGAGTTGCGCAGCTCTTCGATGAAGATGGCGTCGGCATCGCGGAGGATGTCGGCGTATTCTTTTTTGACTTCGCCCAGAATACGCACGCCCAGCCCCGGCCCCGGGAAGGGGTGGCGGTAGACCATGTCGTAGGGCAGGCCGAGTTCCAGGCCGAGTTTGCGCACTTCGTCCTTGAACAGTTCGCGCAGCGGTTCGACCAGCTTGAGCTTCATGGTTTCTGGCAGGCCGCCCACGTTGTGGTGGGATTTGATCACGTGCGCCTTGCCGGTTTTGGAGGCGGCGGATTCGATCACGTCCGGGTAGATGGTGCCCTGGGCGAGGAAATCCACATCCTCGATTTTGCTGGCTTCATCATCGAACACGTCGATAAAAGTGTTGCCGATGATCTTGCGCTTGAGCTCCGGGTCGCTTTCACCCTTCAGCTTGCCGAGGAACAGGTCTTCGGCGTCAACGCGGATGACCTTCACGCCCATGTGCTTGGCGAAGGTTTCCATCACCTGGTCGCCTTCCGCCTTGCGCAGCAGGCCATTGTCCACGAAGACGCAGGTCAGTTGGGTACCAATCGCCTTGTGCAGCAGCGCGGCCACCACGGAGGAATCCACCCCGCCGGAAAGGCCCAGCAGTACATGGCGGTCGCCGACTTGCTCGCGTACGCGCTGTACCTGGTCTTCGATGATTTGCGCGGGCGTCCACAGCTTTTCGGCCTTACAGATATTCAGCACGAAGTGCTCGAGAATGCGCTGGCCTTGCAGGGTGTGGGTGACTTCCGGGTGGAACTGTACGCCGTAGAACTGCTTGTCTTCCCAGGCCATGGCGGCAATCGGGCAGCTTGGGGTGGAGGCAGTCACGGTGAATTCGGCGGGCGCCTGGGCCACCTTGTCGCCGTGGCTCATCCATACGTCCAGCAGCGCTTTGCCGGTGTCGTGGTCCACGTGGTCTTTGATGTCGTTGAACAGCGCGGTGGTTTCGTCCAGACGAATCTGGGCGTAGCCGAATTCGCGCTTGTTGGAGCCTTCCACCTTACCGCCCAGCTGCTCGGCCATGGTCTGCATGCCGTAGCAGATGCCAAACACCGGCAGGCCCATCTCGAACACGCACTGCGGCGCGCGCGGGGAATCCAGCTCGGTGACGGATTCCGGCCCACCGGCCAGGATGATGCCGTTGGGGTTGTACTCGCGAATCTCTTCTTCGGTGATATCGAAGGCGCGAACTTCGGAATACACACCGATTTCGCGAACCCGGCGGGCGATCAACTGGGTGTACTGGGAGCCGAAGTCGAGAATCAGGATCTTATGGGCGTGAATGTCACTCATGGCGGTATCTCGTTAAGCGGGGCGGGGCCACGGTAAGGCCAAAAAGCAAGCGGCGAGCTGTGCCCGCCGCTGTTTAACTAAAGTGCTGGTTAGCTCACCCGGTAGTTGGGGGCTTCTTTGGTGATCTGTACGTTGTGGACGTGGGATTCGTTAAAGCCAGCGCCGGTGATTTTTACGAACTCCGGCTTGGTGCGCATCTCTTGAATATCGCGGCAGCCGGTGTAACCCATGGAGGCGCGCAGGCCGCCCATCAGCTGGTGGACAATCGAGCCCATCACGCCTTTATAAGGTACGCGGCCTTCAATGCCTTCCGGCACCAGCTTTTCGGCGCCTTCGGCTTTATCCTGGAAGTAGCGGTCGGCGCTGCCCTGATTCTCGGACATGGCGCCCATGGAGCCCATGCCGCGGTAAGCTTTATAGGTACGGCCCTGGTAAAGCTCCACTTCGCCCGGGGCTTCTTCGGTACCGGCCAGCAGGCCACCCACCATCACCGCGCTTGCGCCAGCGGCAATGGCTTTTGAAAGGTCGCCGGAGAAGCGGATGCCGCCGTCGGCAATCAGCGGAATGTCATACTCTTTCAGCGCTTCGGCCACGTTGGAGACGGCGGTGATTTGCGGTACACCTACGCCTGTCACAATCCGCGTGGTGCAGATAGAGCCGGGACCGATGCCGACTTTCACCGCATCGGCACCCGCGTCGGCCAGCGCCTTGGCGGCGGCGGCGGTGGCGATGTTGCCGCCAATCACCTGAATGGTCGGGAAGTGTTCCTTGATCCAGCGAACGCGGTCAATCACGCCTTCGGAGTGGCCGTGGGCGGTATCTACAACGATCACGTCAACACCGGCTTCTGATAGCGCCGCGACGCGGTCCGGGGTTTCTGGGCCGGTACCGACGGCAGCGCCTACCAGCAGACGGCCATCGCTGTCCTTGGCGGCCATCGGGTAGGTGCGGGCTTTTTCGATGTCCTGGAAGGTCACCAGGCCGCGCAGGTGGAAGGCGTCGTCAACGATCAGCATTTTTTCGATGCGGTGTTCGCGCATCTTGGCTTTGCTTTCTTCAAGCTGGGTGCCTTCCGGCACGGTGACCAACCGCTCGCGGGGGGTCATGATGTCGGCCACGCTATCGCCGTGGTTGGGCTGGAAGCGCATGTCGCGCTCGGTCACGATACCCACCAGCGTTTCGCCTTCTACCACGGGGAAACCAGAAAAGCCGTACTCGCGCGCCATGGCGAGCAGGTCTTCGAGCTTCGCCTTGGGGCTAACGGTGACCGGATCTTTTACAATCACGCTTTCGTGCTTTTTAACCTTGCGCACTTCAGCGGCTTGCTGGCTCATGGTCATGCTCTTATGGATAATACCGATGCCGCCTTCCTGGGCCATCGCAATCGCTAGCCGCGCTTCAGTGACAGTGTCCATCGCAGCGGAAGCAAGCGGAATATTGAGCGAAATATTGCGAGTCAGGCGGGTTCTGAGGCTGACATCCTTGGGCAGAACATCGGAGAAGCCGGGAACGAGGAGTACGTCATCGAACGTAAGTGCTTCTTGGGCCATACGTAGCATAGCGGCAACACCCTGATTGAAGAGGAAGTGGGGCGTGAAAGGTTAATCGCCTAGTATAACGCCTATGCGACCAAGGCAGCAATTCGCGGACACGATACCAACGCGCATTACAACGTTTTTTCATGCAACGTTTTTTCATGCAACACAAGGTTCTCTCGCATGCCAGACAAACCCGCCGCACTCTCCGTCAGCGAACTCAACCTTAAGGCGCGTAAGGCGCTTGAGCGCGACATGGGCGAGGTGTGGGTCGAGGGCGAGCTTTCCAACGTCTCCCGCCCCGCGTCTGGGCATGTTTACTTCACCCTGAAGGATGACCGGGCGCAGGTGCGCTGTGCGCTGTTTCGTCAGCGGGCGCGGTTTGTGTCGGCGCCGATGCGCGATGGTGACCAGGTCAAGCTGCGTGGCCGGGTGTCGCTGTTTGAGCCGCGTGGCGATTACCAGCTGATTGTCGAGGCAGTGCAAGCGGCGGGCTTGGGCGAGCTGTTGGCGGCCTTTGAGCGCTTAAAAACCCAGCTCGACGCGGAGGGCGTTTTTGCCAATGCGCGCGCGCTCCCTCACCCGCCCCGGCGGCTGATGATTTTGAGCTCCGCCACGGGGGCGGCCATTCGCGATGTGCTGGCAGTGTTAAGCGCGCGCTGGCCTCTCACGGAGGTGACGCTGATTCCAGTGCCGGTGCAAGGTAAGGAGGCCGCGCCCGCGGTGGTGGCCGCCCTCGGCCTGCTCAACCGTCAATCACAGCTCGACCCTGAGCGCGACGCGGTGCTCATTACTCGCGGCGGCGGCAGTTTGGAAGATCTTTGGGCGTTTAATAACGAGCACTTGGCACGGGCGATTTTTCACTCGCGGCTGCCGGTGATGTCGGCGGTGGGTCACGAAGTGGATATCACCCTGGCGGATTTTGCCGCTGATATGCGCGCGCCCACCCCTTCCGCGGCGGCCGAACGTCTGGTGCCGGACCAACACACCCTCAAGCGCCAGCTTGAGCACCATGAAAACCGCCTGATGCGGGCCATGCAGGCCCGCCTGGAGCGGGACAGTCAGCGGTTCGATACCCTACGCGCTAAGCTGCGCCACCCCGGTGAGCAGCTTAACCGCCAGCGCCAGCACTTAACCGCCCTCAGCCAGCGTTTGCAACGGGCCACCAACGCACGGCTTACCCAGCAGCGCGAGCGGGTGAATCAGCTTAAAGGGCGGCTGACAAGCCAGGACATGACTCGCCTGCACCAGGCAGAGCAATCGCGACTCCAGCAGCTAAAACGGCGTTTAGACAATGCTATGCAGCGCCAGCTCGAAACCCGCCAAGCGCGCTTGACCAGCGCCGCCCGCGAGCTGAATGCGATAAGCCCTTTGGCCGTATTAGGGCGTGGCTACGCCATCGCGCAGGATGAGAGCGGCCACGTCATGCGCCGAGCGCAAGACACGCAACCGGGGCAGAAACTCAAACTGCGCCTGGGTGAAGGCAAACTCAGCGTCGAGGTGAAACGGCGCTACAAAAGAAGCTAAAAATTACCCATCGGCAATGAATTGATATAAGCGCCTTGAAGCCATTCTCGCGCCTTTCTAACCCGCCAGCACCTTAATCAGCACTTTGGATTTTCGCGCGTGGTTGTACGTTTCGCGCTTCAGCGGTGGCAGGTCATCCAAGCTGGCTGAGGCAAAGCCGCGTTCGACAAACCAGTGGGCCGTGTGCGTGGTCAACACAAAGAGCCGCGTAATCTCGCGACTTCGGGCGCGCTGCTCAATGGCGTCGACCAGCCGCTCGCCACGGTCGCCACCGCGATAGCTGGCGTGCACAGCCACGCAGGCAAGCTCACCGAGTTGTACATCGGAAAAGGCGTGCAGCGCCGCACAGCCAATGACCATGCCGTCTCGCTCGATCACCACGTAGTCATCAATTTCATGTTCTAAACGCTCACGGGAGCGGGCCACCAGCATGCCGCGCTGCTCCAGCGGTTCGAGCAAATCCAGAAGCCCCGCCACATCATTGAGTGTCGCCGGGCGCAGCTGCTCGTAGCGGTGTTGGGTGATCATGGTGCCCACGCCATCACGGGTAAAAAGCTCACTCAGCAGTGCATCGTGGTTGCGCCAGCACAGCAGGTGCGTGCGCGCAACGCCCTCGCGGGCCGCTTGGCAGGCAGCGTGAAGATGACGCGCCAATTCGCTGCCCGGCGTGGCCTGGCTTAGCCTTGGCTGCGCTTCATACGGCGAGAGCTGACGCAGCAGCGCACCGGTATCGTCTTCAAGCCCTTCTGATTCGCCGAGCAAAATCAGCTTGTCGGCTTTTAGCGCCACGGCGGCGTGCTGAGCCACATCGGACGCATCCAGGTCAAACACTTCACCCGTACTGGAAAAGCCCAGCGGCGGCAGCAGCACCAACGCGCCTTTATCCAATAACCCCTCGATGGCACCAGCGCGCACACGGCGCACCTCGCCGCTGTGATCGAAATCCACGCCTTCGCGCACGCCCAGCGGTTTGGCGGTCACCAGATTCCCCGAGATGACATTGAGTTCAACACCGTGCAAGGGCGTGCTGGGGAGCCCCAACGAGAGTCGCGCCTCTAGCCACAACCGCTGTTGCGCCGCAACTTGCTCGACAGTCGCCATGACCGCGCGGTCGGCCACCCAGCGACCGTCCACGCGCCTTGGCGTAATCTCGGCTGCCGCCAACGCCGTGTGTACCTGGGGACGAATGCCAAACACCACCACCAAGCGCACACCTAGTGAGTGCAAAAGCGCCAGATCTTGAATCAGCTGTTCGCCGCGCCCAGACGCCATTGCCTCGCCTTCGATCAAAATCACAAAGGTTCGCCCGCGGTGCGCATTGATATAGGGCGATGCGTTACGGAACCAGTCAACAAAAGGGAAGCGCGTATCCAAGGGCCGCTCTCCGGCAGCAGGTGAATGAAATCTCGTATGCCGACGTTACCGGCCCGCTTACTTTAGCAGAGCACAAAAAAAGCGGCATCTTCTCAGTGCGCAGCGCGCCAGAAGATACCGCTTGGGCCGGGTTAACGCGGATGGCGTTTAGCGTTAGCCGAAGATGCCTTTGAATATAAAGAAGAACAAAATGGCAAGGCCTGCGCCAGCGGGCAGCGTAATCAGCCACGACATGGCAATAGTGCCAATCACCCGTAGATTCAGCGCCGCCATGCCACGGGCAAGGCCCACGCCCAACACCGCCCCCACTAACGTATGGGTGGTCGAGATCGGCAAGCCCGTACCCGAGGCCAGTACCACCGTCGTCGCGGCGGCCAGTGTCGCGGCAAACCCACGGCTCGGCGTAAGTTCAGTAATGCCCGTGCCCACGGTGGCGATCACTTTGTGGCCGTAGGTTACAAGACCGAACACGATACCGGCACCGCCTAACACCAGCACCCACCAAGGCACCAACGCGGCGCTTTCAATATCTCCGCCACTTTGTACCACGCTAATCACCGCCGCCAGCGGGCCGACCGCGTTGGCCACGTCGTTAGAGCCATGGGCAAACGCCATCGCGCAAGCAGTGAAGATCATCAGTACACCAAAGGCGCGCTCTACGTTGGCATAGCCAAAGTGGTCATCGCTGGATTTGACGTACTTCACGCGACGCTCCATCCAGGTACCAATGGCTGAGAGCACTAAGCCGAAGATGATCGAGATCAACAGGCTTTGGCCAAAAGAGAGATCAAGACCGACGTGCTTCAACCCCTTGGTCATGGTGACCATCGTCACCACAAACCCCACGAGGAAAACGTAAGCGGGCAGATAGCGTTTGGCAGCCGCCAACGGATCACGGGCTTCAAATACCAGATACTGTAGCGATTTAAACAGCACAAAACCAACGGTGCCGGCCAGTAGCGGCGATACGACCCAGCTCGCAGCAATGGTCCCCACGCCACCCCAGTCAACCGACGCCGCGCCTAATCCAGCAACGGCAAAGCCGACAATAGCGCCCACGATGGAGTGTGTGGTGGAAACCGGCCAGCCTTTCATCGAGGCAATCAAAAGCCACGTGCCCGCCGCCAGTAGCGCGGAAAGCATACCGTAGACCAAAAGCTGCGGATCATCCTGCAAAAGCGCCGGGTCGATAATGCCTTTGCGGATGGTATTGGTCACCTCACCGCCAGCCAGCCACGCGCCGAGAAACTCGAAAATGACGGCGATGATAATCGCTTGCTTGATGGTAATGGCCTTGGAGCCGACCGAGGTACCCATGGCATTGGCGACATCGTTTGCCCCCACGCCCCAAGCCATAAAGAAGCCAAACAGGCAGGCAAGGATGATAAAAATCTCGCCGTGTTGCGCAATAATTTGCATCTTGCCCCCTTTTAACGCGCGGTCAGAATCTGCAAGCGGCTACCCACGCGTTCGGCGCGGTCAGAAAGCTCGCCAACCCAATCGATAATCTTGTATAGGAAGATCACATCGACCGGCGGCAACTCACTTTCCAGCGCAAATAACTGACGACGAATTTCCACTTGCTGACTATCCGCTTGGTGCTCAAGGGTGTGCAGTTCACGGATCATGTTCTGCATGACATCAGAAACATTACGGCCAAAGCCGGATTCAAGCAGGTCTTTCAGCTCTTCAAGCGCCTGGCGCGCCTGGGCCACACAAGCCACGCTGGTATGCATGTACTGACGCATCGGCTCGGCAAGGCTTTTCGGCACGCACATTTTGCGCCCCAGCATAATGCCAGTAATGTCACGCACCTTATTGGCGATTTTGTCCTGCACGCTGATCAAATCGAGAATATCCGAGCGTGACACGGGCAAGAACATGGTGTTGGGTAGGTTAAGGCGCAGTTCCGTTTTGAGCACATCCGCCTCGTGTTCCAAGCGCGTAATGTTTTCACGCAGCTGGGCGGCACTCTCCCAGTCGCCTTGAAGCGATGCTTCAAAGAACGGCAGTAACTGATCAGCGCAGTCATTCGCTTTGACGATGTGCGCCAGCAGCGGCTGGAATGGCGAACGGCCAAACATCGCAGAAAAAGGATTGGAGGTAACCATAAAGCCTTTTAGCCTGTTTTCGGGAAGCCTGGATTTGGCGGGCGCCAGTATAAAGATTGACCTCGCCCACGTCATAAAAAATTCATATTGACATCAAAAATTAACCGTAGCGTCATATTAACGAGGTGGCAAACGTCATGAAAAATCCGAAAGTGTCTGCGCAAGCCCCGACGGAAGTGGAGCTAAAACTAGCCCTCGCCCCCGGCGGCCCGGCCCAGTTGGCTGCCCACCCGCTGCTTGATACCGCCACGGCAACGCGGCTTACGCTGACCAATACCTACTTTGATACCCCGGACGGCGCCCTTAACGCGGCGCGTGTTGCGCTACGTCTGCGTCAGATCAACGGCCAAACGCTGCAAACGGTCAAAACCGCCGGGCAAGGCGGCGGTGGACTTTCCTCCCGCGAAGAGTGGGAGTGGGAGGTAAATGGCAACCAACTCGACATCGCCGGCTTAAAAACGCTACCGCCTTTTCAGTCGCTGGATGACGCCACTCTCGCAACCCTCGTGCCGCAACTGCGCACGGATTTCACGCGCACAAAGTGGGATATCCACCATCAGGAAAGCCAAATTGAATTGGCGCTGGATGAGGGCGACATCGACTGTCACGGCTACCGCGCGCCAATTCGTGAGATGGAGTTGGAGCTTAAAAGCGGTACCCCCAACGCGCTTTGGGCCCTTGCTACAACCTTAGCGGCTGACGTCGCCCTTCGCCCTTCGGACAGCAGCAAGGCCGCCCGCGGCGCAGCCCTTGGCCGTCAGCACTGGCCGCTGCCCGAAGCGCACACGCCAAGCGAGTGGTTCCACCGGGCCACGCTTGCGCTGGATGCCTTTCACGATAGCGGCCAGGGCACATTTCTCACCTTGGCCTTTGAAGCGCTCGCCACGCTTGCCGCGCACCCAACGCTCAATGACTCAGCTCGCCCGCTCGCCCAAACATTGCCCCAAGCGCTCGATGCAAACGGCCAGCCCCGTACCGCTTACGGCAGCGCTGCGCTGACGCTGGCGCGAGCTTTGGCCAACCCCACCGACCTGCTGTGACACGGCGCTAATGTGACGACTGACCGAAGGACACCGCGATGAGCCTCACCCCCGCTGGCAAGGGTCTGCGTACCCAGCTTTTCCACGTGATTTTCGAATCCGATACACCGGCATCGAAAACATTCGACATCGTGCTGATCATCGCTATTTTGATTAGCGTCGCGGCACTGCTGCTCGATAGCGTCGAGGACTACCACGCTCGCTTTGGCACGGTATTCCGGTATATCGAGTGGGGGTTTACGCTGCTATTCACCGTGGAGTTAGCCCTAAGGGTCTACTGCTTAGAGCGCCCGTGGTTTTATCTAAAAAGCTTCTATGGCATTGTCGATTTGATGGCCATCGTGCCCGCGTGGCTGGTGCTTGCCATCCCCGGCGCCCAAAGCTTGGTGCTCATTCGTATACTGCGAGTGCTGCGCATTTTTCGCATTCTGCGCTTGATGGAATTTGTCGGAGAAGGGCGTTTGCTGCTTGATGCGCTTAAACGCAGCCTGCGACAGATTTTTTTGTTTTTCTTCTGCATTTTGATGGTGGTCACGCTGTTTGCCGCGCTGATGTACGCCATTGAAACCCCGGAGGCAGGCTTTACCAGCATCCCCATATCGATTTACTGGGCAATCGTGAGCATGACCACGGTGGGTTACGGCGATATCGTGCCCATGACCTCGCTGGGCAAGTCCATTACCGTGATACTGATGTTGCTCGGCTACTCGATTATCGCGGTGCCCACCGGAGTTTTCTCAGCGCAGGTGATACGCTCGATTCGCCAAGACCGCTACTCCGACGAAGCATGCCCCGGCTGCGGCCATGACCGCCACGAAAAACACGCCCGTTACTGTCTACGTTGTGGCACTTGGCTGGATGAATACAGCGAAGACCCGCGCAAACACGAGCCTTCGGCAGAGAACGATCAAGGCACTTGATATGTAGACTCACCTTATTCACCACGAAGGACTGCATCATAGTGGCACGCGCTACGATAAACGCGAAAGCAACTTCAAACCGATAGTATCCCTGGGGTGCATAGATCGCTGCTTGCGAGTTAACCTTTCTGAAAAAAACTAGCGTTTACCTATTAGCTTTCCACCTCATACCACCTCATAACAAACGGATGGCAAACGAATGGCAGACATTGGCAGACACTTAAATGACGGGCTACATCTGCGACCCTCAAGAGACTCAGATCATCTTTTTCTTGAAGCGCTTTACCGTGATATCCGGCAAGACCTACAACTTGCGTTGGCCGATCAAGAGGTGATTGAGGCCCTACTTGAGATGCAGGTTAAGGCCCAAGCGGTCGGTTATGGAACCGCTTACCCCAATGCCTTGTATTATATCGTCGAAAAACAGGGCGAGAAGATTGGTCGCGTTACGGTGGATTTCGGTGCCGATGACGTGCATATTCTTGATCTTGCGCTAATCAAGGGCGCACGTAACAAAGGCTACGGTGCTATTGTTTTAAAAGCTGTCCAGTCAGCAGGGGCTCAAGTGATGAGCCCCGTTTCGCTTTCCGTCGATCCATTGAATGTTTATGCCAAACAGCTTTACCAGCAATTAGGGTTTCGCTTTGAAAGGTTAGTGGGGGCAGTTGAGCGCTGGGTCTGGTATCCGCAAACGCCCTAGTGAAAAGTTAGTTAAAGACAAGTTGATACCAGGGCCGTAGATTATCCCCTACAGGGGGTAACACACGGTTAATATAGACACCTTCCATCGCCGCCCCGTCGCCTAGGCGTAAAACCCCGGTAGCGCTGGTAAAATCAGCTTCGTCTTGTTGACCAGACAGCAGAACGCGGAAAGGCTCCCGCGCCTTGCATGACCCCGGTACTTGGCACTCGGGGCGGCTTTTCACTTGCTCGACCGTTAACTGCACCGAAAGTGTCGGTGTCGCCTCAAAAACACACGCTTTTCCCTGTAGCGGCTGAAAATCCGCCGCTGTAATGGTGCCTAACATCGTCACTCCTCTGTGGGTGGCCGAGCCCTCACGCAGTCGGCCACCACCACTTGTCCTATGGGCGGGATGGAAAAATACCCTGTAACGCAATACTAAAGTTCAGGGCGAGATAAGGGTTCATTACGTTAAACGGTTGGCTCCCTCCGCTACTGCCCGTTTGTCCATTGTCTAACTCAACCGTGCTAGAGGGAGTGCCATGGAAGTAATTGCGAACCGGATCATTGAGATTGACTTTTCCGCTAGCTAAATAATCCCCTGTAGCTGGCGTGTCTTCATTGGCGTCATCCGGCGTGGCCACTGCCCCAGAGGTATGCGTGTGGTTAGGCATTTCATAAATACTAAGTGTGCGGTTTTCCACTCCAGCTTGCACACCGATATTGACATTTCCCATGCCCGTTCCCTGACCTTGCCCTCTGGGCATTCGCCCTTGCAAATCAGGCAGGTTAAAGGTGGTTTGACCATTGCCGCCATAAACAATGCCAAGCAAAGCAAAGAGGGCTTGATTCTGTGCAATAGACAACTGGGCACCATTGCATAGCCCCCACCCCTCCGGCGCCCATGCAAAACCTAACATTTTGATTTCACCGAGGAACGGATCCATAAAATACTCCTTGTCACTATTTTAATTAAGGTGATTTTAATAAATATATCGCTTAATTATTATAACGGCTACTCGGCCACCAGCGGCTACGCGTTAGCGAACCGGCTGTTCTGATAACCGTGCTAATAATAGGCTTAATAGCACTAACAGCAAAATCTTACAGATGCTTAAGCCAACAACTACAATATTAGCACTCATTGGCTATAATCACTTAATGAGACTAAGATGTTTTGACATGTACATGCGAATGTAAAGCAAAACCATACAAATACTATACAAAATCGGCTTAAGGCCGAAACGACTTAAAGAGCCACCTCTCTATGAATACTTCTACCCACCCAATACACCCAAGCCAATTGGCTGATCGGCATGAAATTATCTTTGTCGACCCCAGCGTTGACGATTACCAGACGCTGCTTAACGGCGTGGCCGCCGATACCGAGATCATACTCTTAGACCCCAACGCCAACGGCATTGAACAAATCGCCCAGGTGCTGGCACAGCGCAGCGAGCTTGACGCCATCCACCTCGTTTCCCACGGCAGCGAAGGACGCCTAGCGCTTGGTCATAGCACACTGGATAGCGAGACCCTGCCGGGCCACGCCAACTCCCTTGAGCAGTGGGGAGACGCATTGGGGACAGACGGTGACATCCTTATTTACGGCTGCGATGTTGGCGCTGGCGAGCAGGGGTTGCGGTTTGTGGAAGCGCTGGCTTTGGCAACGAACGCGGACGTGGCTGCATCGGATGATCTGACAGGAGCTTCCAGCCTGGGCGGCAACTGGGTACTAGAGCAGCAGTATGGTCAAGTGGAGACCAACAGCTTAATAGGGATTGAGCAGCAAGACACATGGCAAGGGCTGCTGGCAGAATCTGTATTTGACTGGGATTCAGGACCCGCCACTGATGATGGACTAACTGTCAGTGAACAAGTCGATGGGGTTACCTTGACAATATCGGCGTCCAATGGCACCGATATGGGTCTAAGTAATGCGGGCGGCACTTATAATATAGAAGGCTTTGCCGCCTACGCAGAGGCTAATTACAGCACTAGTGGGACCACATATACTTTTACATTCGATCAATCTGTTGATATGGGAACGATCGAGCTCCTGACAACTTCTGGCGAAACCAAGGCTACGTTCAGCGCCAGCGGTCATACGGATATACCCAGCGGCCCCATTGCTAATCTAAACGACGCCAGTGTCGTTGACTTAAGCAGCTTTACTGGCATCACATCGTTTACTATGGCACCAGTTGACCCTGAGCAGTTTTATTTTGACGAAATCAGTTTTACTAGTGCAAACAACTCGCCAGTGTTCACTACCATCAACGACGGTGATATCGATGAAACCGCCATCAGTGGCACAGTGGTATTGGAGAATAGCGATATAATAGCAAACGATGGTGACGGCGGTGGAGCTGATTCGGTCACTTATTCGATTGTAGGCGGTACAGGGGAAGACTACTTTGACATTGATACGTCCAACGGTGAAGTCACGTTAAATGCAGCGGGTGAAGCAGAGTTCGACTTTGAAGAAACCGAGAGTTACACCCTGACCCTGCGCGCCGACGATGGCAATAGCGCCACCGATGAGACCGTCACCGTTTCGGTTAACGATATCGCCCCATCCATTAGCACCGGCCAATCCTTTGGCGTAAAAGAGAGCGACACCAACAGCACGGCGCTGGGCACAGTTGCCAACACCGGCGATGACGATTCAATAAGCTGGTCCATACAGTATGGCAATGACACTGGCATTTTTGCCATCAATGCCGCAACAGGCGAGATTACCCTAAACGATACCAGCCAGCTCGACGCCAGCGCGACCGGTAGCTATACGCTCAGCGTACAAGCCACCGATGGCACTACCCCCTCAACAGAAGATATCACCGTCAACGTCATCGACGACGTGGCCCCCAGCGTTACCAGCATTGCCCCCAGCGGTTCACCTGCTGCCAATGCCGCCTCCATAGATTACACCGTTACCTTTAGCGAAGACGTCAGCAACGTCTCTGCCGACGACTTCTCACTCACCACCACTGACTCGGCAGATGGCACCATCAGCGGCTTCAGCGGCAGCGGTGATAGCTATACGGTGAGTGTCACGGGTATTAGCGGTGAAGGCGATTTACGCCTTGATCTTAACAGCGGCACCGATATTGATGACGGCGCCAGTAACGCGCCGGCGGCTTACAGCAGCGGCACCGCCCACAGCGTTGACTTAGTAAAACCAAGCGTGACCAGTGTGTCGTCCACCACGGCTGATGGCACCTATACAGCGGGCGATACCGTCGACATTACGCTGACCTTTAGTGAAGCCGTGACGGTAACCGGCACACCAAAACTTAGCCTGGAAACTGGCACGACCAACCGTGAGATTGATTACACCGCGGGTTCAGGCTCCGACACGCTGACCTTTACCTACACCGTGCAGGCGGGGGATGAATCCAGTGATCTGGCGCTGGCGGGCACCGAGATCATGCTCAATGGCGGCTCTATAAGGGACGCAGCAGGTAACGACACGGTAGCTGCCCTGCCCACGCCTAGCGAGGCTAACTCGCTGAGTAGCAAAAAAGATATTGTCATTGATGCCGTCGCGCCCACCGTCAGCAGCGTGTCGATCCCCAACAGCAGCCATAATATCGGCAATGCCGTGACCGTGACCATCGCTGCTGGAGAAGCTGGCTTATCGTTGGCGTCCGGTACGGTCAACGGGGTAGCCGTCACCGGTTTTACCGACCAGGGCGGCGGTAATTACACCGCTACTTATACGGTTCAGGAAGGTGACGCTGAACGCGCCTCCGGCGACGATATCCCCGTTAACATGGTGTTGACCGATGCCGCAGGCAATAGCTCTGCGGCCTATACCGCCCCGATCAGCCAGAACGCGGATGCCATCGACGCTGCCCGCCCCACGCTGGATGGCGCCATTACCCCGTCGGTGGCGACCATTACCGATGCCCAGGTGGGCAGCAGCAGCTTTACCTTAACGCTGAATTTCAGCGAAGCGATGAACACTGGCGCCGCACCAACAATCACGTTTCCCGCAGAAGACCCGTCGAATACCCTGAGCTTTAATAGCGGCAGCTGGGCAGACGCCACCACCTATACCGCCACCTTCGATACCGCCGATGCCAACGAAGTGGTGAACGATGTGGATGTGAGCATCAGCAATGCTCAAGATGCAGCGGGCAATACGTTAGCGGCAGTGACACAGAGCAACCTTTTCAGCGTGATTACCGCCCCCGCGCCGGTCGTTCAGGCGGTTACCTCGCCCATCGCTAATGGTACTTTCGCGGTGGGTAGCAACATTGGTATTACCGTGGCGTTCGATGAAGCGGTCGACTTTACCGCGAACGGCGGCACACTGACGGCCATACTTAACACCGGGGCGACGGTCATTCTCGCCAATGGCGACGCCGCCAACCAAACGCAGTTTAGCGGCAGCTATACGGTTCAAGAGGGCGAGACGGACACCACGGCGCTTAACGTGACCTCGCTAAGCCTTGCGGGGGGCGCCACGCTGGCCGCCCATGATGATGGCGTACCGGCCGACCTTGGCACCTTGCCGAGTGGCCAAAACCTGGCCGACAACGCTGCGCTGGCAGTGGATGCCAACACCCCTGCCACCTCTTCCCCCACGCTAGCAGCCAGCTCCGACAGCGGCGTGAGCGATAGCGACAACATCACTCACCAGACAACGCCCACCCTCACCGGCACGGGTACAGAAGCGAATGCGATGGTTGATGTGCGCGTCGGGGGTAGCAGCGTGGGTAACGCCACCGCGGATGCCAGCGGTGACTGGACGTTCACCTTTGCTGACGGCGACCTCAACGAAGGCTCCAACGCGATTGATACGATTGTCAGCGATAGCGCTGGCAACACCAGCAGCAACTCCGCAGACTTATTGATTACCCTGGACACGACCGCCCCCACTGCCAGCGATGACACCGCCGCCACGGTACGGGAAGATGCGGGTAGCGCGGCACTGACCGGCGTTAATGCCAGCGGGGATAACCTAACCGATAACGACACCGGCGCAGACACCACGGCCCCCATTGTCGCGGTGAATAGCGACACCGGTGCCCTGGGCAGCGCGGTGGCGGGCAGCCACGGCGGGCGCTTTATCGTCAGTGCCGATGGCACCGCCAGCTTTGACCCCGACGGCGAGTTTGCAGCCCTGGCCCCCGGCGAAACACGCACCACCAGCGTGTCGGTCGACGTTCAAGATGCCCCAGGCAATATCAGCACGTCCACTCTGAGCGTGACAGTGGATGGGGTCAACAATGCACCAACGATTGCGGCCAATGCCGGTCCAAGTGTTCAGACGGGAAATAGCGTCACGCTGACCACCACCCACTTAAACGAAGGCGACCCCGACGACGACGGGGATGGCTTAACCTATACCCTCAATACCCTGCCCACCGCTGGGACATTATCGCTCAACGGTACCGCCTTAGCCGCTAGCGACACCTTTACCCAGCAGGATATCAACGACGGCCTGGTGGCCTTCACTGCGGGCAATAGCGCAGGCAGTGCCAGCGTTGACTTCACCTTGGCCGATGGCGGTGAGGACGGGGCAGCCAGTGTTTCCGACACCTTGACCTTCACGGTGCAAGCACCTCCGCCGCCACCGCCGCCACCTACACCGGACCCCGAGCCAGAGCCGGAACCAGAGCCCGAACCAGAACCAGAACCAGAGCCCGAACCGGAACCAGAGCCCGAACCGGATGACAGTGACAATGATGGCGTTGCCGACGATGAGGAAGCCCGCGTGCCGTCTTTAGGCGGCGGTACGGGTGACGGTAACGGCGACGGCATCGCGGATATCGAACAGGATAACGTCTCCTCAGTGCCGTTTTTAAATAGCGATACCGCCGTGTCTAATCCGGGTGAAGCACCGGAAGTGTTTGTTACATTGGCAACAAATGCCAACAATAATACGGGTGGTAACGGAGGCGCCCCGACGCTACGCAATATCCAGCAATTAGATGCCCCGGAAGAACGTCCGGACGACCTCGACATGCCGTTGGGGCTTCTCTCGTTTGAAGCGGATACTGGCACTATCGGCGGCACCAGTGAGTTTACCCTCGTTGTGGATGGCGACCTGGCCATCAACGGGTACTGGAAACAAAACGCCGCTGGCGAATGGGTCAACCTCGCCAGTGACGAATTCGGCGGCCGCCTGGAGCAGGTAGAGGACAAACTGCGGCTCGACTTTACCCTGGAGGATGGCGGCGAATTTGATAGTGACGGCATCGCCAATGGGGTGATCGTTGACCCGGGCGCCTTGGGATTTCGCCAAACGGCAACGCCTCCGCCGGAGCCGCCAACAGAACCTGACCCCGCCGCCCCTTTCGACCCGCAAACCCCGGGGCTAGAAGATTTTAGCTGGATCTGGAACGAACTGGGCTAACATGCCAAGGAAATCTCTCATGCAAACAGCGCTTATCTTTTTACGCCGCCTACCGCGTGTCGCTTGGCTCACCGGCTTCATTTGCGGCGTAACCGTTGGTCAGGCGCACGCCAGCGCTTACCTTCTACTGGAAGGCGGCAAGAGCTACGCCGACCTTACGACTCAATCCTTTGACCGTGCCGCCGCAGCTTGGCTGGCCACCCCCACGGCCACTAGCGCCCAGGTGAGTAGCGACGACAGCCACACTCAATGGCGCCTGGGCGCAGGCTATGCGTTCAGCAAACAGTTAGCCGTCGAGCTTTACTATGAAGACCTGGGTGACTATCAAGCCGCCATGAATCTGAATGGTACCGACGGCCAAGGTGCCGCCGCGCAGCTAAACGCCACCGAAGCCGTTAACGTGAGTGGCGTAGGGGCGCAACTAGTTGGCCAATGGCCGCTGACGTCCCACGTATCCCTACTTGGCACGGCAGGTGTCGCGTACTTAGAAAACGAACGGCGTTACGACGCCAGTGTGACCAATTTTGACGCCCCGACTCAAATAAGCGACGCCAACGACGACAGCCACACATGGGTACCAACCCTGGGCGTCGGGGCCCAGCTGGCCATCACCGAACAGCTTTCTCTACGCGGGCGCTACACCCGCTACTTCGACGCCGGTGAAACCGACAACCTACCAGGGTTTGATCTGGATATGATCAGCGCGGGGCTTACCTGGCAGTGGTAACGGGCTGGATGAATATAGCGAAGACCTACGCAAGAAAGACGAAGACAAAAACGCGCCCCAGAACAGCTAAACAAAATAGCCAAATCTGGGGCGCGTCGTGTTTATTCAGCGCAAAATAGGATGGTTATCTTACCCATCACTCCACTTCGAGCGGGGCGTCCCAAGCGTCTAACTCAGCCTCGCTCCAGTCACCGTAGGTAGCGTTGGGGAACATGATCCAGTCGTTGCCGAAGCGTTCAGCATTATCCTCTACCAGAGCGCGCTGTTCCTCTAGGTTTGCCTCGGCAAACTCACCGGCAAAATCATGCAGCGAATCGCCTAGCTGCATCACCAGCGTATGTGCACCATCCACCTCGGCACGACGTTCTGACTTGGGAGGGCCCAGCAATTTAACGCTATCTTTAGACACCTGCGGCAGTTCCAACATCTCCAGTGTAGCCAGGGTATCGGCTTCATTTTCCTGGTAGCGGTCAGAAACGTAGTAGATAGCAACATCGTGCTCGTCAGCATATTCCAAAAAGTCTTTCGCACCGGGCATCAAACGCGGCTCCCCTTCCCGCTCCCAATGCTTCCAGGTATCCCAGGTAGTGAAGTCATGACAAGCCTGCATGTCCCGCGCCAACAAAGCGCTGTTATCTAGCACTGTCTCGTCGAGATCGGTAATAATCGCCAGGTCGACATCATCGCCATGGGCTTCGATCTGCTCTTCAAGGCGATAGGTGGCAAGCTCAAACCCTTGACGCTGCAAAGCGATGACTTCTGCTGATTGCTGTTGGTAGCGTAGCCCCATAGCGTACTCAGCCTGAGCGCAGTTCGTATCGTCATGGGCTACTGCTTGTCCCGCGATTAACGGCATACTCGCTAGACCTGCCAGGGCAGCCAAGGTTGCAGCATTGCGATAGCGCGATAATGTCATAAGCAATCTCCTTTCGTTGGCAATCCAAAAGCAGCGAACACACCGCCACCTGGATTGCTTTTTGTTACTGAAAAACGCTTGGCTACCCTATTTTATTTTTATTAATCATTCAAATATTCAAAAAAACGCCCTTAGCGGAGCGCATAAGGGCGTCAGGCATTTAGTCAGCGATTGAAAGAGGCTGGTGTGGGGTTGCTGCCACTTAATCGGTAAACGGCGCCACATCCCCTCGCCCTTCGCGGACGATCTTGGGCGGCAAATCGCGCAGGTCGATGACGCTTGTCGGGTCGAGTTGGCAAGCACCCCCGTCGATGATCAAATCCAGATGGGCGCCGAAGCGCTCGCGGATATCCTCGGCGTCGCTCATCGGCAAGTCCTCACCGACGGGAATCAGGGTAACGCTCATCAGCGGCTCACCTAGGGCATCGAGTAGCGCGTGGGTAATCCGGTGATCCGGTACGCGCACCCCGATAGAGCGGCGCTTGGGGTGCAAAAGCAGGCGCGGCACTTCAGTAGTGGCCTCCAGAATAAAGGTATAAGCCCCCGGCGTGTGCGCTTTGAGCAGGCGAAACACGTCGTTGTCCACTTTGGCGTAGGTACCGATTTCGGAGAGATCCGAACACACCAGGGTAAAGTTGTGCTTATCGTCCAGCGAGCGTAGCCATTTGATCTTTTCGATGGCTTTTTTCTCGCCTAGATGGCAGCCAAGCGCGTAGCCGGAATCGGTGGGATAGGCCACCACACCACCTTTGCGAATGATCTCTATTGCCTGATCAATCAAGCGCTTTTGTGGATTGTCGGGGTGAATCTGAAAAAATTGGCTCATGATGAAAGCCTCCCTACGGTGAATAACGTTTCAGTATAGATAATCGCGTTGAGCGTGCTTAGCAGCCAATCGCTAGCTAACAATACCTAACGGACAAAACAGCGCGACGATAAAAGCGGATGGCACCATACCGGCGGCGCTGCCGTACGGGGCACAACGCTCATGCTCCCGGGGGCGGCGTGGCTACCGGGAAAGTGAAAGTCGCTACCTAATGACGCGTACAAATCACGCTCGACCAGCTGGCGCGCCAAATCCCGCGTGGCATCCGCATTCTGCTGGCCGTTCACCAGCTCCACCGCTTGGCCGCCGGCCTCGCAAAACGTATCCATCAGCAGCCCGCGCTTACGCCGCGTCAACCGATAACGCAGCGGATGGGCAATCACGGCCACGCCCATGGATGCCACGATCCACTCTACTGCTTGGCTAACTTCCGGCCACTGCGCCTTGACGTCGCCTTTTTTGCCACTGCCGAGAAAGCGCTTAAACGCATCGGCCCAATCTTTGGCCACGCCCTCTTCCACCAGTGCGCGGGCAAAATCGGGGCGCCCCAGCGGTCGTTCGCTGCCCGCGTGAGCACGCGCCTTTGCGAGCGCATCCGGCAACCCCATTTTTTCCAACCGCTGGGCGATTACCTCGGCGCGCTCGATCCGCGCCTCGCGCTGCTGTGCGAGCCCTTCGACCAGTGGGCCTTGCAGGCCGTTCGGCATTAGCGCCACGACATGAATCCCCACGCCCTGCCAGCGTGTGGATATCTCGCCCCCCGGCAACAGGCAAATACCTGCCTGTTGCGCGGCTTGCTCGGCCTCAAACACGCCATCCATGGTGTCGTGGTCGGTCAACGCCATATGGGTCAACCCACGCTGCGCGCACAGCGCGACTAACGCCGTAGGCGAAAGGGCACCATCGGAGGCGGTAGAATGCGTATGAAAATCGACCGAATAGTGCTGATCGGCGGCGAGCGTAGGGGGAAGTGTGGCAATAGGCATGACGCCGTCGGACGAGTTTGTCAAAATAGCGGGCTCAAACAAGGCGGAATATGCTGCCATAGTGCGTGCTGCCAACCATGTGGTCAATGGCACGCTTTCGATATCAAGGAGTTATGCCCATGCTGTACGCCATTATCAGCGAAGACGTTGCCAACAGCTTAGAGCGCCGCTTGGCCGCTCGCCCCGACCACCTCGCGCGCTTAGAAGCGCTTCGCGATGAAGGGCGCTTGCTACTTGCCGGCCCCCACCCGGCCATCGATGCCGATAACCCCGGCGACGCCGGCTTTAGCGGTAGCCTCGTGATCGCCGATTTTGAAAGCCTCGATGCCGCTCAAGCCTGGGCTGACGCCGACCCGTATATGATTGCCGGTGTCTACGCTAACGTCACGGTCAAACCGTTTAAGAAAGTTTTGCCTTAATGTGCTTAGGCGTCTACGGCTGTTCACAGCCGTTTTTCCACACCGTCTTTCTTCACAGTGGCTGTGGACAACTCTGTGAAAACTCGGCGGACGCCTTTCGCTAAGCCAGAAATAACGCCCGGCTCACCACATTGGTTATTTTTTAACCACTTCATACTTTACTCATATGCTTCTTGCAGGCGGAGATTTCTGTGACACAGCCTCCCGGCCCTTCTTGCTTCCCCCCGTTGCCCGCGCTTTCCGCCCTCACGCCACCTGAGCTGCGCTGGGAAAACGGCGCACCGCACTCACAATCCTTTGATGATGTGTATTTTTCCCGTGAAGACGGGCGCGCAGAAACCGAACACGTGTTTATCCACGCCAACCATTTGCCCGAGCGTTTTGCCGCTTGGCGCGAGGCGCGCGCGTTTGTGATCGGCGAGACGGGCTTCGGTACCGGGCTCAATATGCTCTGCGCCTGGGCGTGCTTTGAGCGCCACGCCCCGGCGGCGGCAAGGTTACATTTGATCTCCACTGAAAAGTATCCACTGCCGCGCCAAGCCCTGTCGAAAGCGCTCAGCGCCTGGCCGTCGCTTGAAGATTATGCACAGCCGCTACGGTCGCAGTGGCCGGACGCGGTGAGCGGTATCCACCGGTTGCACTTGAGCAAGCGGGTGACGCTCGATTTGCACTTTGGCGATACCGCCGAGCGGCTTGCATTGCTCGATGGTCAGGTTGATGCCTGGTTTCTGGATGGCTTTGCGCCGTCAAAAAATCCTGAGATGTGGCAACCATCACTTTTCCACGCCATGGCGGCGCGCTCGCGTCCAGGGGCGACGTTTGCCACCTTTACTTGCGCCGGAGTCGTTAAGCGCGGCCTGAAAGCCGCTGGCTTTCGCTGGCAAAAAGTGCCGGGCTTTGGGCGCAAGCGGGAAATGCTCGCCGGTCATATCGACTTGCCGCCCGCTGATACACGCCGCCATGAAACGCCTTGGTTCACGCCACCACCGCCTCAGCCTGCCAAGCACGTGGCGGTAATTGGCGCTGGCATCGCCGGGAGCAGTGTGGCTGCTGCATTGGCACGACGGGGTGTGGCAGTCACCGTGGTGGATAAAACCGCCCCGGCCGCGGGCGGCTCGGGCAATCATCAAGGCGCGCTCTACGTTAAGCTCGCCGCTGAAACCAACGTGCAAAGCCGGGTTTACCTTAGCGGGCTCATGTACAGCCGCCGCTGGCTTGAGTGGCTCGACCCAGCACGAACGCTGTGGAGCGAGAGCGGTGTGCTGCAACTGGCATTAAGCGAAAAAGAAGCCCAGCGGCAACGCCGTTTTTTTGCTAATCATCCGCTGCCCGTCTCGCTACTCACCCTTCACCCGCGAGGCGAACTTGAACATATCGCCGGGCTTCACGTGGCGGGCGATCAGGGGCTTTTCTACCCACAGGCAGGCTGGGTGCGGCCTAAGGCACTATGTGAGCGCTTACTATCTATACAAGAGGTTCGTTATCAACAAGGCGAAGTCACACAGTTGCGCCAAGGGGATGACGGCTGGCAGCTATTGATGGCAAACGGTGACCTATTAACGGCGGACCAAGTAGTGATTGCCAGCGCGTACCTGGCGAATGGCTTTGACCAAACACGCGCCCTGCCACTGCAGGCGGTTCGCGGCCAAGTATCGTGCGTGCCCTTACCGGCAGAAGTTACGGGCCCAGCACCGGTGATTTGCGCAGGAGGCTACGTACCGCCGGCGTTGGATGGCATGCTCACCTTTGGCGCGAGCTTTGTGCCGAATAGCGAAACGACCGGCGTTTCCCCTGAAGAGCACCAGCGTAACCTTGATGAGCTGCGCCAGAGCGTGCCAACGCTTGCCGATGCCCTGGAAAGCGCGGGGGTCACCCCAGAGCAATTGGCTGGCCGTGCGGCAGTGCGCGCAGCAAGCCCGGATAAATCGCCCTATGCAGGCCCAGTGCCGGATGCTAACGCCTGGCAAGCAGATTACGCTGTGTTGGGCAAAGACGCCACGCGCGTGCCGACGCAAACCGGTCAGCACCATCCGGGGCTTTGGATCAGCACGGCCCACGGCTCGCGAGGCTTAGCCAGCGCGCCGCTGTGCGCGGAAGTGATTGCCTCACGCATGTGCGACGAGCCGCTGCCACTAGAGGCGCCGCTAGCTGATCACCTTCACCCTGGACGGCGGATTATCAGCGCGCTGATTCGCCGCCAAGTATTGTAGCCTGCGCCTCCTCTCTAGCTGTCAAACGAGGTCTCCTTCTTCTTCATCATCGCCAAGGTCGCGACCGAAACTGCGCCACTGCGCCAGCGTCATGACTTCTGTCATTTCCAGTTCCAGGTCGTGGGCAATAATCAACTCGCTGCGTTCAAGTTGCTGTTTTAGCTCAGCGACCCAGCCACGCATGCCTTCGCCGGTGTCTGTGGTGTCGTAGCCTTGGCGGGTCACAAAGGCTTCCAGCAGCGCCTCCAGCGTTTCCGGCGGCAGCATGCGTGCGGGCACTTCGATAAATCGGCTCATACGTTGTCCTCTTCTTCGCCGTTTTCCCAGGTGTCTAAGCGCTTAAGAAACGTGGCTTCGTCGATCACCGGAACGCCTAACTGCTCCGCTTTGGTCAACTTGCTGCCAGCGGCTTCTCCCGCTACTAGGCACGCGGTTTTCTTCGATACGCTGCCGGAAACCTTGGCACCCAGTGCTTGCAGGCGCGCTTTGCCTTCGTCACGGGTCATACTTTCCATGGTGCCGGTCAGTACCCACGTTTGCCCGTACAGCGGCGTAGGGCCACGCACCACGTCGCGCTCTTTCCAGCGCACCCCCGCGGCCAAAAGCGCATCAAGCGTTTCTTGGTTATGCACTTGACGGAAAAATGTATGCACATGCGCCGCGACGACAGGGCCAACGTCATCCACGACTTCTAACGCGGCTTTATCAGCCTCTTGTAAGGCATCTAACGTGCCAAAGTGCGCGGCCAGGTTAGCCGCTGTGGCCTCGCCCACTTCACGAATCCCCAAGGCATAAATAAAGCGCGAAAGCGTGATTTCCTTGGCGTGTTGGAGCGCATTGACCAAGTTAGACGATGATTTCCCCCCCATGCGCGGCAGCGTTTGCAACCGCTCGACGCTTAAGTGGAAAAGGTCCGCGGGTGTTTTGACCCAATCGTGGTCCACCAGCTGTTCGATCAGCTTTTCTCCCAGGCCATCGATATCCAACGCGCGTCGGCTGGCAAAGTGCTTTAGCGCTTCTTTACGTTGCGCCGGGCAGTAGAGCCCGCCTGAACAGCGCGCCACCGCTTCGCCCGCTAACCGCTCAATCTCGGAGTCGCACACTGGGCAACGGCTCGGAAAGACAATCTCACGAGCATCAGCCGGGCGTTTATCAACGTCAACGCGCACCACCTGGGGGATCACATCGCCGGCGCGGCGAATGGCGACCGTATCGCCAATGCGCACATCCAACCGCGCGATTTCATCGGCATTATGTAGCGTGGCGTTAGAGACGGTCACACCCGCCACGCTCACCGGCTCCAGGCGCGCTACGGGGGTAATGGCACCGGTACGGCCGACTTGAAACTCGACATCGTTGAGGCGAGTAATCTCTTCCTGTGCGGGGAATTTAAACGCCACGGCCCAGCGCGGCGCACGGGCAACAAATCCCAGCTCGCGTTGCAGGCGAAGGTCATCGACCTTGATCACCACGCCGTCAATATCAAAACCAAGCCGGTCGCGCTTCTCCCCTAGCGCCGCACAATAATCCGCGACGGCATTTGGGCCGGTTACCACGGATAGCTCGTCGCTGGTGCGAAAGCCCGCGTCTGACAGGCGCTGCATTAAGGCACTGTGGGTGGCATCGCCCATATCCGGCTCTAACCGCGCGGCTTGATAGGCGTGAAAATCAAGCGGGCGAGTCGCGGTAATGCGCGGGTCAAGCTGACGCAAACTGCCTGCCGCCGCATTACGCGGGTTGGCAAACACTTTGCTTCCCTGCTCACGAGCACGCTCATTCAGTGCCTCAAAACCGGAATGGCGCATAATCACTTCACCGCGCACCTCCAAAAGCGCAGGCGCTTTTTCGCCGCGAAGACGCAACGGCACCGAACGCAGGGTACGCAAATTCGACGTAATACCCTCGCCCGTACGGCCGTCGCCACGGGTGGCGCCGCTTACCAAGACACCTCGCTCATAGACAAGCGATACCGCGGCGCCATCAAGCTTTGGCTCACACGAGAACGAAATCTCATCCGGCACACACTCAAGCCGCTCGGCCACGCGCTCAGCAAAGGCAAAAATATCTTCGCGGCTAAAGGCATTATCAAGCGACAGCATGGGGATGGCATGGATGATTTCTGGAAAGCCATCCGCAGGTGCGGCACCCACGCGCTGCGTAGGCGAATCTGGGGTAACCTGCTCGGGATATTGCGCTTCTAACTGCTTAAGACGTTCGAACTGACGGTCGTAGTCGGCGTCGGTGAGCGTGGGGGTATCGAGCACATAATAGCGATAATTAGCATCTTCCAGCTCGGCACGGAGCGTGGCAATGTCCTTAAGCACGGCGGCATCGGGCTGACTCATGAAGGCAAATCCAAGCAAGGCAGAGGGAATGAATGTAGGGCTCAATTATACAAAAACACCCGCTGCCTGGCTTGGCAGCGGGTGTTTTTTTCATTTGCAACGTATGCGACGCGTAAAGGGAAACCGGATCAGTGCGCCTGCATCTGCTGATGCAAGCGATGGCGACGCTCAAACTCATGTACACGCTGACGGGCAAACTCAATGGTTTGTGCCGTCATCACACTATGGTTCTCGTCTTTAAGCTCACCGCCTAAGTGGCGTACCACGACCATCGCCGTCTCGACCATGGCTTCAAAGGCAGCGCTACTATCCTCAGCGCCGGGTAACGGCATCAGGAATGTCACGCCAGGCGTGACAAACTCGTCCATCTCTTCGATTGGAAAAGAGCCCGGCTTCACTACGTTCACCATGGAGAACTGCAATTCACTGTCAGAACTCTCCGTTTCAAAGCGGTGAAACACTCCCATGCCTCGGCTATAGCGAAGGCCGCACATCATTAAAAGCTCCAGCAGTGTGCCGCCATCAAAGCCTTCCTTGTCTCGCGACATCACGCTGATCACGATCACTTCTTCTGCGTTAGTCAGCGTGTTGCGGGCGTGCCCACCGCACACATCATGGCGTAGCGCTTTTTCCAATGTAGGGTGCGGGCGCACAACGTTATCGTAGCTGCCGTCATCATATTCAGCGTCTGCGTACGTATTGTCAGGTTGATCGTCTATCGCTCGCGCCCTTACTGGCGGTTCATCAGCTGGGGCCACTGCCTCAGCGGTTTTAGCAGCAGCGGCTTCTTGTTGAGCGTTTTTCTGCTCAGCGGCTAGGCGCGCTTGTTCAGCCTCAGCGGCCGCTTGGGCTTCTAGGCGCAACGTTTCTTCTCGCGCTTTGCGTTCGGCTTTTTCCTTGGCCTGCGCCTTGGCTCGCTCGGCTTTTGCTTCTTTCTTTTGCTGTTTCGCTTTACGCCGTTCGGCCATCCGCTCTTTTAGGGAATGCTTGATACCGTCAAAATCAACCAGTCGGTAGCTGTCATTCTCGTACTGCTCGTCGTCATCGGATTCTTCACGCTCACCGGCAATGTCTCGGCGCAGCTGACGCCGTTTGGCTTTGTTATGCTGGGCGTGATGGGCTTTAACATCGTCCTCGTCGGCACGGATACCGCTTAACGTGGGCTGAGTATCGTCGATGTGTATCGTGGAAGTCTGCCATTCGTTGGCTTTATGGTTAGCTATATCAGCATGATCGGACACATGAACCTTTTTGGCTTTTTGAGCACTTGCCTTTTCATGGTCAGTGTCAGTTGGCTCAGCAGTCGCCGTGGGGGGTACCGAGAAGGTAGGTTCTGTCTGACGTGGTGATTCAGCCGCTGACGTTTGGCCTGCCGCCGCTTTGAGATCGCTCGGAACGTCTTCTTTCGTCTCTTTCGCCCGCCGGAACTCTGAAAGCACCCGAGAAGGTCCGGGATGCGCTTGGCGCTCCAGTTTAGGCTTACCGCTCAAGCCACTATAATCCGCCGGTTTTAACACTCGCGCACCGCCGTTAGGTAGCTCCCAGCTCAGCTCTGCCTGGCGCTGCGCCTCTTCAGGATCTTTATCAGGGTTTTTGGTATCGCCAATGTCGGCACCGGCCGCTTGGTCTAACTGAGGTATTCGGCGTTGGCGCTGCAGCCGACGGACTCCATCAATGACGATCAGCGAAACCAACGCCAGCCCTAACACTATTAGCCATTCTCTTAGTTCCATGTCGTACGTTCCATGGGTCGTTTTGCCGGTTAAAGACTCTCGTATTGAAACATCACGATCTGAACACTTCTAAAACATCAAACTCTGAGCACAACAGTTGAATATATAAACGTTAACGCTGCTGTCCAGTTTGCCCAATCTATTACACTAAGCATAGCGTTAGTACGACAAAATAGGCCATTTTTTGCCTATTTTCACGTTTACGCGCCGCTTCAACCTCTTTTTACTATTTAGTAACGCACTTTCAGGCTAGCCGCTTTATTATGCATCAGCAAGCACAGCGGCTTCATCGACCCCTACCGCCACCAAGCGAGACACCCCTGGCTCTTGCATGGTCACGCCCATTAGGCGCTCTGCCGCCTCCATCGCAATCTTATTATGGGTAATATAGATAAACTGCACGTTTTCCGACATCTCTTTAACCAATTTAGCGTAGCGCCCCACATTAGCATCATCCAGCGGCGCATCCACTTCATCCAACATACAAAACGGCGCAGGGTTAAGCTGAAAAATCGCAAACACAAGCGAAAGCGCGGTTAAGGCTTTTTCGCCACCGGAAAGAAGGTGGATGGTGCTGTTCTTTTTACCCGGCGGGCGCGCCATGATGGCCACCCCCGTTTCCAGCAAATCCTCACCGGTTAACGTCAACCACGCGGTGCCGCCACCAAATACCCGCGGAAAAAGGGCTTGGAGCCCACTATCGACCTGCTCGAACGTCTCTTTGAAGCGCACACGTGTTTCTTGGTCAATGCGTCGAATCGCTCTTTCTAAGGTCTCCAGTGCTTCAGTTAATTCGGCGTGCTGCGCCTCTAAATAGTTACGCCGCTCGGCTTGTTGGTCGTACTCTTCAATGGCCGCGAGGTTAATCGCGCCCAGACGGCGAATTTTGTCACTGGTCGCGTCTAACGTGCCCTGCCAGCTCGCTTCATCCGCGTCGTTAGGCAACTCTGTCGCCAACACCTCGGCATCGTGGCCTAGCTCGGCCAGGTGCTCATCCTGCGTGGCGGCTTTTAGTTCCAGCGCTTGAACCTCCATCCGGCGGTTTTGCAGCTGCTCACGGCTCTGCGCCAAATTACGCTCGTGAGACTGGCGTGCTAGCTCATCATGGCGCAACTGTTCAGCGATGGTTTGCGCTTGCTCGCGCGTTTCGTTGAGCCGATGCTCTTGCTGCTCACGCTGGAAAAGAAGTTCTTCTAACGCTTCAGAGGCAAGTTCATCAGGCTCGATAAGCCCTTCACGTGTTTCTTCTAGCTCACTAATACGCTGCGATAAACGTTCTTCGCTTTCAGCACTACGCACTTTTTGTGCGTCAAGGCTCGCTTGCTCGACGGTTAAGCGCTCGCGCTCTAACGCTAAACGCTGCTGGTCGGCTTTAAGCGGTGCGTATTCATGATTAAGCCGTTCGCGTTGCTCACGCTGCTGTTCACGCGCTGCACTGGCTTGATCACGATGCAATGCCGCCGCTTCAAGATGCTCCATCGCGTCGTTCCAACGAGCGCGCTGCTCTTCCAGCTTAAGATCAAGCTCGGCACCGTCTTGTTGCACCTTTTTAAGCTCATCATCCAACTCCTTGGCACGGCTTTCGAGATGCTCTACCTGCTGAGCAAGGCTGCGTTCTTTAAGCGCTAACTGCTGTCGCGTTTCAATACTCTCCCGCTCTTGCTGCGCATGGACATCGCGCGCTTCTTCCAGTGACTCCAGCGCGACAAGCGCCTCGTCACAGCGGGCTTGCGCCAGTGCTAACGCTTCCTGCTGCGCTTGGCATTGCGTTTGGCAATCACCAAAACGGCGACGCGTCACCAGTAGCGCATCAATGGCCTCTCCCTCTGCTTGCTGACGCAGCCAGTCTGCGGACTGCCAAACGCCATCACGGCTAATGACGCTGTCACCTACCGGCAGCGATGCCAAGCGCGATTTAATATCATCGGCATGTTCAACGCAGTGGATGGTGCCTAACCAAGCATTGAGTGCGCCCGCGCCTTGTACCAAGGCGGCAACGGTATGGTCAGGGGCTGAAATACCCGGTGTATCTGCCAGCAAGCACCAATCCGTTGCGAGCGCCTGGGGTAACGCGGCGAGTTTTTCTGGCGCTACCACACGGGCATTCATCCACGGGGCAAGAAGCCAAGACGCTACGCTTTCCCAGCCGGGTGCCACCTGAAGAACTTCACCCAGCCGCGGGGCATTTGCCAGGCCGTGGGCATCGAGCGTCGTCAGTAACGCCGGGTCGTGGTCGGTTAGCTGTGCGTCAATCAACGCGGCCAGCGAGGCCTGCTCGCCTTCTAAGCGGCTGAGCGTTGTTCGCGCTTCATCACGCTGGGCGTTAGCCTCTTGCTGCTCGCGCTTCGCCTCAGCAAGGCGCGGCTGCCACGTCTCGCGTTCAAGATTAAGCTGCTGCGTTTGCGCATCGGCCGCGCTGTGTTGCTCTTGCGCTTTAGCATGCTCGGCGCGCAGTGCATTAAGATCCGCAATATCGCTACGCTGTTGACGGCGGCGCTGCTGCTCGGTGTGTAAGCGCTTTAATTGCTGCTCAATATCATGCAGCTGATCTTGACTACGCTCAGCGCTTCGGCTTGCTTGGCGCCATTGTTCGTCAGCATCAGACCAAGCGGCTTCAGCACTTTCCAGCGCGGGCGACGCCTCAGACATTGCGTGCTCAAGGGTTTCCAGCTGCTCCTCTAGCGCCTCGGCTTCCGGCAGCAGTGCGTCTAATCGCTCTTCAATGGTAAGCAAGCGCTCACTATCTGATTCCCCTAATTCACGCTGCTCATTGAGCTCGCGTCGAGCATTATCGATATCGCTGGCAAGCTGAGCTAGGCGGCTACGGCGGTGGGATTGGTCCTGTTCTAAGCGGGCGATACGCGTGGTGGTATCGTAAAACTGCTGCTGGTGTCGCTCTAATACGTCGGCAAGTTCATCGTGCTGCTCGCGCGCCTGCTCCAGACGCGTTTCGCATTCGCGCACACCAAAGACGTCTTTTTCGACACTGATTTCAAGCTCTCGCACGCGGTTTTCTTGCTGCTGCTGTTCGGCCCGCAGCGCGCGGGCGCGCAGCAGCGCAAGCTCGCCTTTGAGGCGGTGCTCTTGCTGCTTCAGGGTTTGATAGCGCTTTGCCGCTTCGGCTTGACGCTTTAAGCGCTCTAGCTGCTTATCCAGCTCTTCGCGAATGTCGTCGAGGCGATCAAGGTTTTCTTGGGTGCGGCGCATGCGGTTTTCGGTTTCGCGACGCCGCTCTTTGTATTTAGAAATGCCAGCGGCTTCTTCCAGGGTGGCACGCAGATCATCCGGGCGTGCTTCGATTAACCGCGAGATCATGCCTTGGCCAATAATGGCGTAGGAACGCGGCCCGAGGCCCGTCCCCATAAAGAGATCCGCGATATCTCGTCGACGGCATTTCTGACCATTAAAGAAGTAGTGAGATTGGCCGTCGCGGGTAACCTGTCGTTTCACCGCAATTTCAGCGTATTGGGCGTAGGGACCACCCATCATACCGTCACGGTTATCGAATTTCAGCTCGATAGCGGCTTGCCCCACCGGCTTGCGCACAGTAGAGCCATTAAAAATCACGTCCGCCATCGACTCGCCACGCAACGTTTTGGCCGATGATTCGCCCATCACCCAGCGTACCGCGTCAATAATATTCGATTTACCACAGCCATTAGGCCCAACGATGGCCGTCATATTGCCATCGAAGGGTACGGTGATGGGGTCAACGAAAGATTTGAACCCGACCAGGCGGATGGAGGTTAAACGCATAGTAAGGGCCGCCAACGATCACTCAAAGACACGATCCACAACGACCTCTACGGCTTCATCTTCTTCAACCGGGCCAACCGTGACGCCGTCTAAATCACCGAAGAGATCCCCTGGTTGCGGCGTGGCTTGCCCTGAACGTGAAACGCGCACCATCAAACGTGCTTGCTGCACTAGCGATAGCGAGGCTTCTGGTGACATGGCGTTGGTTTCATCTAATACAACCGTCATGGGCAACGCCGAGACCTGTGCCCTGACCACGGCAAGCGGTGGTAGCTCGCCTTCCATATCGCGCGCCGTAATAAAGACGGTGGCATCGTTAGGGACAGTATCAGCCAGCGATTCATCTAGCGAAACCTTGACGCGAACCCCCGGGCCTTGAGCCTGCCCGATATCCGCTTGCTCAGGCTCCACGCCCATACGGCGCTGGGCCACGCGGATACCTTCCCGCAACGACGAGGCCGTGTCTTCGTCGTCAATATTGGCCAGCGCGCGGCGCCAGCGATCAATCGCGGTTTCGTACTCGCTGCGGTCAAACGCGTGCACCCCTAAAAGCCCTAGCACGGTGGGCTGACGCGGATCCTGCTCAAGTGTCTCATCTACCAGCGCCTGCACTTCCGACGTGAGTTCACGCCCTTCCATAAAAAAACGTAGCTGAGCGAGCTGGGCTAGCAACGGCGCCAGGCGGCCTTCGATATCGATCAGCCGCTCAAGCGCATTAACGGCTTTTTCAACTTGGCCCGTTTCACGATAGAGCGGAAAGAGCTCAGACCACACGTTAGGGTTATCGGGCTGTCGCTCAGCTTGCGCTTCCATCCGCTCGATATACATCGCAAGCGACGCCTCCGGATCAGCCTGCACCTCGCGACGGGTTTCCAGCAGCATCAAGTCACCTTCAGCGCCCTGAAACTGGTACCAGACAACACTGACCGCTACCACGCTCAGCATAACCAACGGCACGACAAAACGCCCTGATGTGTACGTTTTCAGTGGGCGTCGTTTGAGGTTTTGGGTGTCTTCTAGCAGGCTGCGCTCTAGCTCAAGGCGGTCTTCTTCAAAACGCGAATCATCAATATCACCGCGCGCGCGCACTGCTTCCAGCGAGGCGAGGCGGCGCTTAAAGATGGCGACATTTTGCTCTGCGGAGGTATCGTTGGCTTCGAATGCTTGCTGCGTATCGTGCAGCTTTCGCGCTTGTCGAAGCGGCAATACCAAAAGCCAGAGTGCCGGCAACAATAAAACGGCAAACGCAATCCACAGCAGCGTCATGAAGACCTCTCGCGGTTAATGAGTTCATCCAGGCGGGCTCGCTCTTCGGCACTCAGCGAAGTCGCCGATGCATTGCGCCGTGCACGCACCATCCATACCACTAGTAAAACGCCCAACAGCACCAACACAACCGGTAGACCCCATAGCAGGTACGTGCGGTTTTCTAAGCGCGGGTTATAGAGAATGTACTGTCCAAAGCGCTGCACCATATGGTTGATAATTTCGGTATCGGATTGACCATCCTGAAGCAATTGATAGACACGCTCGCGCATATCACCCGAAATTGGGGCATCAGAATCGTTGATGGCCTGGTTCTCACACAGCGGACAGCGCATCGACGCCGTAAGATCTTGGTAACGCTCCTTTGTCACAGGGTCCTCAAACTCACGGATTTCCTCTGCGCCTAACGCGCTGCTGGCGAGAACCCATAGTAGCGTAGCGATAAGCCAACGATTCAGCGCCATTTTTCCACCTCCGGCATAATGGTATCGCGCACGTCAGTGGGGGCAATATACCCTGTATGGTGATAACGAATGATGCCGTCCGCGTCGACCAAAAACGTCTCCGGTGCGCCATAAACCCCAAGGTCAAAACCGATATCGCCCTCCGGGTCGAAAATATTCAACTCAAAAGGATTGCCGAATTCACTTAAGAATTCTCGCCCCTTCTCACGGGTATCTCGGTAGTTAACACCCACCATACGAACATCGCGATCAGCAAGATCGAGTAGCTGCGGCATTTCCTGTTTGCAGGCCGGGCACCACTCGCCCCACACATTGACGAGCGTCACTTCACCGGTTAGCACGCTCTGATCAACGCGACGATTTGGGTCTTCTAGCGTGCTTGCCTCAAACGCGGGAAAGTCGCGCGCCACTAACGCTGAATCGCGATACGAGGGGTCTTCCGAAAGGCGCAGATAAAGAAACACGGCGAGCAACAAAAAACCCACCAATGGCAAAAAAAGCAGTAACCGACGTTTCATGCTATTGCCTCCTTCGAGGCGCTGTCGCTAGACGAGGCACTCGTACTCTCAGAATCGTACCTTTGTTGGCGAACACGTGTGCGGCGATAGCGCTTATCCGCTACGGCAAGCAGGCCGCCTGCGGCCATCAACAAGCCACCCAGCCACAACCAACGCACCAAGGGCTTGTGCTGAATACGCATGGCCCAGCTGCCGTCGCCGAGATCCTCGCCCATCGCGACATAAAGGTCTCGGAAAAAGCCAGCACGTAGCGCCACCTGCGTCATCGGCATGCCCGTCGCCAAGTAGAGCCGTTTTTCCGGCTGCATGGTGAACTGACGTCCGCTTTCACCACGCTGAACCTCAATGACCGCAGTATCCGCCAAAAAGTTAGCGCCGCGGCGGCTTGATAGCTCTGTCATCGTGAAATGGTAGCCGGCCACCTCGACGCTATCTCCCGGCCCCATGCGCACGTTGCGCTCAATGCTGTAATGGGAGACCACGGCGACCCCTACAATGGTAAAGGCCACGCCCAGATGCCCAAGCACCATGCCCCAATACGTCAGGGAGAGTTTTTTCAGGCCAACACCAAACGAACGCGCATGGCGGGTTTTATCCCAAATATCGCGCAGTATCGGCAATACGATCCAAAGCGCCATCAGCATGCCAAGGGCCACCCAAATGTTCCATTCAGGGCCATAAAACACGGGAATTAAAGCACCCAACACCAATGCCACGACACCGGCCAGCCAGAGTTTGGTGTAAAGCTCTTTCGCCGCCATGCGCTTCCAGCGTGCCATCGGCCCTAATCCCATAAAGATGCTCGTCACCGCCATAAGAGGGACAAACAGCGCGTTAAAGTACGGCGGCCCCACGCTGATTTTGCCTAATCCTAGCGAATCCAAGATCAACGGGTAGAGCGTGCCCAACAGCACCGTGACGGTCATAATCACGAGCAGAATATTGTTGATTAATAAAAGCGCATCCCGCGATAGCCAGTTAAAACCCACTTTTTGGCTAACGCGTGGCGCACGCAGAGCAAAAACCAATAGCGAAAGAGTGACCGTAATCGCGAGCAGCATCAAAATGAAAAAGCCGCGCGCCGGGTCATTAGCAAAGGCGTGTACCGAGGTTAAAACCCCCGAGCGCACCAAAAAAGTCCCCATTAACGAAAGCGAAAAAGTGGCAATCGCCAACAGCACTGTCCAGCTCTTAAACGAGCCGCGCTTCTCGGTCACCGCCAGCGAGTGAATCAGTGCGGTACCGGTCAGCCAGGGGAGCAACGAGGCGTTTTCCACCGGGTCCCAGAACCACCAACCGCCCCAACCAAGCTCGTAATAAGCCCACCAACTGCCAAGCGCGATACCCACGGTGAGAAACGCCCAGGCGATATTGGTCCAGGGGCGTGCCCAACGTGTCCATGCCGCATCTAAGCGTCCGCCCAGAAGCGCGGCAATGGCAAACGCAAACACCACGGAGAACCCTACATAGCCCATGTAAAGCATTGGTGGGTGAACGACGAGACCAAAATCCTGCAAAAGCGGATTAAGGTCGGCACCGTCTTGCGGCATATTCGGCAACAACCGATCAAACGGGTTAGACGTCACCAAAATAAAAAGCAAAAACCCTACGCTGACCGCGCCCAGAATCCCCATCACGCGAGCAACCATATCGCGCGGAAGCTGCCGCGAGAAAACACCGGCAAAAAAACCCCAGCTGGCCAGCATCAAACTCCAAAGCAGCACAGAACCTTCATGGTTGCCCCAAACGGCGCTGAGCTTATAGTACCAAGGCAACATCGTGTTGGAGTTATTGGCCACGTTGGCCACGCTAAAATCATCCAGCATGTAGCTGGCGGTTAAACAGCCATAAGCAATCAACAAAAACAAAAACTGCCCTGCTGCCATAGGCCGACCGTAAGCCATCCATAACGGGCGCCGCGTCGCCGCGCCTGCTAATGGCATAATGGTCTGCACCGCTGCCATTAGCAGAGCGGTAACAAGGGCAAAATGGCCAACTTCTGGGATCATTTCAGTGAACATGTGCGCTCCGGGTTAGCACGTGACAGTCGGCTCGGCATAGCATGACGCTAGTACTCACTTGCTTTAGGCACGCCCTCTGCGTCAAGACGTTTCCCCACCTCAACGGCTTTAGCCTGGAAATCCGCCGGTTTATAACCTGATTCTTCGAGCGCCTGTGCGACTTCCGGGGGCATATAGTTTTCGTCGTGACGCGCTAGCACTTCATCCGCCCGCATGCGACCGTCAGCCTGTAGCTGACCTACCACGACCACACCCTGACCTTCACGGAACAGGTCCGGCAAAATGCCGCTGTAGTAAACATCAAGATCATCGACGTAATCGGTCACTTTAAACTCAACGTTAAGGCTCTCCGAGTCGCGGGATACCGAGCCTTCTTTCACCATCCCCCCGGCGCGTATGGTGCGTTCGATGGGCGCATTACCCTGTGCAATTTGGACCGGGCTGAAAAACAGATTGATATTAGAGCGAAGTGCATACAGCGTGAGCCCAACGGCGATGGCGGTAAGCGATACCAAGCCGAGAATCACAAACATCTTCTGTTTACGCTTAGGTGTCATGCTGACCTCCCGCTACAACCGGTTGAAGTGGCGCTGGGGCGGCGTTTTGCTGCTTTCGTGCGCGCTCACGCCGTTCACGACGTTTTAAACTGTTAATTAGCTGACGGCGTTCAAATCGTGCATGCCACACAAGAACCACGAGTAAAAATAGTGTCAGCCCCCACGAAGACCACACATACGGCGCATGCCCTCCCATGGCGATAAATTCTGCGAATGAGTTAAACGCCATTGTCATGCCTCCTGAACCCTGTCTCGCACCCAACGCTTGTTGGATTCACGGCGCAAAATTTCGTTTCGTGTCCGCATTAGCGTCAAGGCAATAAAAAAACTGTAAAACCCTAGCACCATGATCAGCAGAGGCATCCACATCTCGGTCGGCATCGCCGGGCGCGATGTAATCGTAAAGGAAGCCGGCTGGTGCAGGGTATACCACCAATCCACCGAATATTTAATGATCGGGATATTGATCACCCCCACCACTGCCAATACCGACGCCGCACGCGACGCGCTATCTCGGCTAGTAAAAGCACCGCGCAGCGCGATGACGCCTAAGTACAGAAACAGTAAAATCAACATGGAGGTAAGACGCGCGTCCCACATCCACCACGTTCCCCAGGTGGGCACGCCCCACACCGCGCCGGAAAACAGCGACACAAACGTCATCGACGCGCCCAGAGGCGCCATAACAGTCGCCGCCATATCCGCGACTTTTATCTTCCAGACCATGAACACAAGCCCCGCAACTGCCATCGACACAAAAATCGACTGCGCCAAAAACGCGGCGGGAACATGCACATAGATAATGCGAAAGCTATTGCCCTGCTGATAATCCGCCGGTGCAAATGCCAGCCCCCACACAGTGCCGGTCACGATCAAAAGCGCCGCGGCCACCCAAAACCAGGGCTCAAGCCTGGCACTGATACCGTAGAACCACTTGGGCGATCCCAGCTTATGAATAAAAGCCCACATAGTGAGTCTGTCCTCAACCGTTAATACTGATTCGCAGTGATGCCGCAATCGCCCAGGGCGCAAGCATAAGGGCAGCCGCTAGCAGCGCACCCAAAATCGCCAGGTGCGCGCTGACGCTATCGCCTGCAATTGCTGCCTGCACCGCACCGGCACCGAAAATAAGCACGGGAATATAAAGAGGTAACACTAGCAATGACAACAACACACCGCCCCGAGCCAACCCCACCGTTAGCGCCGCGCCTATCGCCCCAATAAGGCTCAGCGTCGCACTGCCTAAAGCAAGGGACACAGCAAGCACCAAGTAACTTCCTGACGGCAATGCCAACATAATACCCAAAACGGGTGCCATTAACGCCAGCGGCAACCCCGTCAAAAGCCAATGTACCGCTACTTTCGCCAGCGATAACGCGGCAAGCGGCTGAGGTGCGAGCAGTAACTGCTCCAAACTGCCGTCATCGAAATCGCTACGAAACAGGCTATCCAACGAAAGTAACGCCGCTAGCAATGCGGCTACCCATAAAAGCCCCGGTGCGATTAATGCTAACAAATCGGGATCGGGGGAAATGCCGATGGGAAACAGCGTGATGACCAAGGCAAAAAAGACCAAGGGATTTAGTACTTCACCACGACGACGTAGCATCAACACGAGATCACGCTTCAATGTCGCCGTTAGCGCGAGTGTTAAGCCCTCACCGGGCTCTTTTAGTCTCGGGGCAACCGCTGTGATTTCCTGCTGCACCACACTCTCCTTATACTTAGCCGGTGATTCAGCCCAGCACAATGCGTCGTAAAGCAGGGGACGAGGCCAACTCATGGTGGGTTGTCACAATCACGCAGCCACCGCTATTCGCATGCGCCACAAGCTGGGCTTCAAGCGCGGCAACACCGTCACGGTCAATGGCGGTAAAGGGCTCATCCAGTACCCATAACGCACGCGGTGTCAGCGTCAATCTCGCCAGTGCGATACGGCGGTGCTGGCCGGCAGAAAGCTGCCCAGCCGGCACATCTTCAAACCCCGCAAGCCCAACATTGGCCAGGGCGTCTAAACGCTCAGACTCGCTACCGCGCTGTCCGTCCAATGCTTGGTACCAAGAGAGATTTTCTAACGCTGTGAGCCCTGTCTTTACGCCCGGCGAATGGCCGAGGTAGAGCAAATTGGTCAAAAAATGCTCGCGCACCTCGCGCATAGGCTGACCATTCCAATACAGTTCGCCATGATAATCGCTCAGTTGCCCCGAAAAAATTTTCAATAGCGTGGTTTTACCACTGCCGTTAGGACCTTCAATCCGGACGACCTCACCACTATGGATGTCCACATCGAGACCCTGAAACAACCAGCGATCATCGCGTTCACAGGCGAGCTGTTGGGCTTGTAGGCGCAGACTCAAAGGGCTCTCCAAGCATATTGATTTCGCGTCGAACTCTACACGGAAAGCGTATTTCTCGCTAGTCACGCCCTGCGACGCCGGGTCGCATATTGACCTTGGTCAACTCACGCTTTAACGGGATACGCCTATCCGCGCAGATGATTTTCACGCCAAGGCTAGGGCCTGTTGACGTTTCACATTGGGAGCCATAAAAAACCGCACGCCAAAGCCACCATGCTTTCGTAGTTTCGCTTCAGTTTATCGTAGCGCGTCGCTATGGCGCGATACGATTTTAAACGGGCAAAGGCATTCTCGACGAGATGCCGATAGCGATATAAACCTCTGTCCAGACTGGCATTTCCCTTTTTCGAGTTGCGCCTACGTGGAATCACGGCCTCCATGCCTTTCGCCTCAACCTGCTCACGGATACGCTCGCTGTCATAGCCCTTGTCAGCCACTAGCGCCTCCCCCGTCGGCAAGTCGTCAATCAATGCCTGGGCTTCTGTGCTGTCGTGTACCTCACCGCCCGCTATCCTGAAGGAATTGGGAAGGCCATAAGCGTCAACGGCCAGATGAATTTTGCTGGTGTTGCCTGCACGACTTTTGCCAATGGCTTCTGACTCTTCTGTGGCAGCCCCTGTACTGTCCTGGTGCGCCTTGACGTAAGAGCCATCAATGAATAGCCACTCGACATCCGGATCCTCGACCAGCATGTTGAAAACCGCCATCAGCTTTCCAGCCGATGACCAGGCGTTGAAGCGCTTGTAGACCGTATTCCAGGACCCAAACGCCTCTGGCAGGTCCCGCCACTGGCAGCCAGTGTGCATCCGGTAAAGGATGCCTTCCACAGTGATGCGCAGGTTGGCCTTGTCATAGATACCTTGTTGAAGCAGGATAGGTTTCAGCTTCGACCAGTGTTCATCCGTGAGCATTTGTCGGGGCATCGCAAGCTCGCAGTTTGTTGGCGTGAGAACCTCTATTCTGCGAGCTTGCCCCTATCCTGCCAAATCATCTTCGATCAAACGTCAACACGCCCTAGACTGTATAGAAAAACACATATACAGTTAATCATGTACATAACAACAGACTGTACTAAAAAACACTTTTAAAAGAATACACTAAATAAGCCACAGGATGTCGCTGCCCACTTTGACCCAGGAGACTTCCATGACCGCCTTCCCCGCTATCGCCGAGTTCCATGATACCCCTGTCGCTAAGCGCATCACACGCCGCAATATTTACGCCATCAAAGTGCGTGGCAACCGGATGAACGATTGCAACCTATTTGATGGTGATGTCATCATTATTCGCCGTTTTCAGCACGACACCTACGATGAAACAGCAGTGGCTGAAATTAATCGCCGCTCTGTCACGCTTAAGCGACTTTCCATCGGCCACGACGGTGTTCATCTTCTGCCGGAACAAGCGGGCACACCTGCCATGTTCTTGCACAATCGCGACATTCAAGTGCTTGGTCTTGTCATGGGGATCGAGCATCAAGCCTCTTAGCTTGCTGCTGTTGGCCGCCAACCCCTGGAGCATTAATGCGTTATCCCGTCCCCAATCTTGCACCCGAAACTTGGCATGGCGAAAGCATTGAGATCGAAAAAAGCCAGTTTATTGCCTGGGTGTGTCGTGCGCCGAGCATTGACGATTTCGACATACTGCTCGACGCGGCCAAACAGGCACACCCGAATGCTAGCCACTATTGCAGCGCCTACATTGCCGGGGCGCCGAGTGAGCAAAATCGCATTGGCTTTTCGGATGACGGTGAGCCCGGAGGGACGGCGGGGCGCCCCATGTTTCAAGTTCTTAATGGCAGCGGTATCGGCGAAATTGGCTGCGTTGTTACCCGTTATTTTGGCGGTACCAAGTTGGGCACAGGCGGATTAGCGCGCGCCTACGCACAAGCGGTAAGCGCCGCGCTGGAAACGCTCCCTACTTGCGAGATTGTCGAGCGCGACACCTACACTCTGCGCTTAACGTTTGCCCAAGAAGCCGATGCTCGTGCTTGGTGTAATGAGCAGGAGCTCCCGATTGAAAATGCCGAATACGATAGCGATGGTGTGCGTTTAGCCATCGGATGGCCACGAGATCGTATGTTTGAGCTTGGTGAGCTGGAAAACCGGCTAAAGTCCCGCATTATCGCTAACCCACCGACAAAAACGCGGCACGCTGATTAACAGCGTGCCGCGCTTGACTTACGTGCGATGGGCCATTGGTGACAAGCTGAAGTTAGCCCAAGCGCTTAACCTAAATACTTAATCATCACCCCAGCCGCTACTGCCGAACCGATAACACCGGCCACGTTGGGACCCATCGCGTGCATCAACAGGAAGTTGTGCGGATTCGCTTCTAGCCCCACTTTGTTGGCCACGCGCGCTGCCATCGGTACCGCCGAAACCCCTGCAGCCCCAATCAGCGGGTTGATCGGCATTTTGCTCACCAGGTTCATCAGTTTAGCCATCAATACACCGGCCGCGGTGCCAATCCCAAAGGCCACAATGCCGAGCCCCAAAATACCTAGGGTCTCCACCGAGAGAAAACTCTCCGCCATCAATTTAGAGCCTACCGACAACCCCAGAATGATGGTCACGATATTAATCAACGCATTTTGCGAGGTGTCGGATAAACGCTCGACCACACCACACTCGCGCATCAAGTTACCAAAACAGAACATCCCCAGCAGCGGTGCGGCATCGGGCAGAAACAGCGCCACGAGAATCAGCAGCATTAATGGGAAAATGATTTTTTCCAGCTTCGAGACCGGACGAAGCTGCGTCATAGTGATCTCGCGCTCTTTTTTGCTGGTTAACAGGCGCATAATCGGCGGCTGAATCAGCGGCACCAAGGCCATATAGGCATACGCTGCGACGGCAATCGCCCCGAGAAGCTCAGGGGCCAACACGCTGGAGACATAAATTGATGTTGGACCATCCGCCCCGCCGATAATCCCGATCGCGGCGGCTTGATTAAGCGAGAAGTCCATCACGCCCATTGATGACAGCGCGACAGCGCCAAACAGCGTAGCGAAAATACCAAACTGCGCGGCGGCGCCTAAAAACAGCGTGCGCGGATTGGCCAGTAGTGGGCCAAAGTCCGTCATCGCGCCTACGCCCATGAAGATGATCAATGGCGCGACCCCCGTGCCAATCGCCACCTTATAGAAGTTATAAAGCATGCCGTCGCTGTAGCCGACATTGACGACCACGTCCTTAGCCGCGCGAAGCGCGTCTGCCGACGCATTGCCATCCGCCACACTTTTAAGCGCGACACGCCAGCTCTCGGCACTCGCCAACGGATCAAGCGCGATCCCAAATGCCGCGGCAATTTGCTGCAAAACAGCAGGCTTCCCCACCTCAATGGCTTGATCTAGCGCGGAAATCGCAAGACCCGCTTCAGGAATATTGGCCAGTATCCCGCCAAACCCAATGGGCACGAGCAAAAGCGGCTCAAACTTTTTGTAGATCGCCAAGTAAAGCAGCACAAGCCCCACCACGATCATCGCCGCTTGGCCAAGCTGAAGGTTATAAAGCCCCGAGCCTTCCCATAACGTGATTATCTTATCCATAGTGCGAAAGCCCCTTAAAGTTCGATCAACGTATCGCCAACGACGACGCTGTCGCCTTCATTGACCTTCACCGCGGAAACCGTACCGCTGCTTGCGGCGCGCACTTCGGTTTCCATCTTCATCGCTTCGAGGATAATCACCACGTCGCCTTCGACAACCGCATCACCGGGCTTAACGTTCACTTTGAAAATATTCCCCGCTAGCGGGGCGTCAATGCTCTCGCCACTGCTTTCGACTGGAGCGCTTGCCCCTTTCTCTTTGGACGCATTAGATTGTTCTTGCACCTCACCGATATCACCACCTTCAGACACTTCCACCACAAACGCCTTACCGTTGAGTCTGACGGTGTAAGTTTCGGGGCCGCTACTCGCCACCGGGGCTTTTGTTGGCTCAGCGTTGGCGGGCGCCTTAGCAGTGGCATCCGGCGCTTGCGGTACCGGCTCGAACGCATCCGGATTGTCGCGGTTTTTGAGGAACTTCAAGCCAATCTGTGGGAATAGCGCGTACGTCAAGACGTCATCCATTTCACGCTCGCCCTCGGCTAAACGGATGTCGTCTGCCTTGGCTTTTTCTTTGAGCTCGGTAGCAAGCTTATCCATCTCAGGGCTTAGGTTATCCGCCGGGCGACAGGTGATCGGCTCGCCGCCATCAAGCACGCGTTTTTGCAGCTCAGCGTTGAGCGGGGCGGGCGCGGCGCCATATTCGCCCTTGAGCAAGGCCTGAACTTCTTTCGAGATCGACTTATAGCGCTCGCCCATCATCACGTTCATCACCGCTTGGGTGCCGACAATCTGCGAGGTCGGTGTGACCAGCGGGATAAAGCCCAAGTCTTCGCGCACACGGGGAATTTCGCTTAACACATCGTCAAGCTTGTCACCGGCGCCCTGCTCTTTGAGCTGGCCTTCCATGTTGGTGAGCATACCGCCCGGCACTTGCGCGATCAGAATGCGCGAATCAATGCCTTTTAACGAGCCTTCAAACGCTGCGTACTTCTTACGCACGTTGCGGAAATACGCCGCAATGTCTTCCAATAGCTCCAGATCCAGCCCCGTATCGCGGTCGGTGTCCTTGAGCATTGCCACGACGGATTCGGTCGGACTGTGGCCGTACGTCATCGACATCGACGATATCGCCGTATCGACATTATCGATACCCGCTTCGACAGCTTTCAAAATAGTCGATGTCGACAGGCCCGTCGTCGCGTGGCACTGCATGTGAATCGGGATCGATAGCTCCTGCTTTAAACGGGTGACCAGATCATATGCGGTGTAAGGCGTCAAAAGCCCCGCCATATCCTTGATAGCTAACGAGTCGGCGCCCATGTCCGCGATGGTTTTGGCCAAATCAACCCAGCTTTCCAGCGTATGAACCGGACTCACGGTGTAGGAAATCGTGCCTTGCGCGTGGCCTTCAACATCCCTTACGGCCTTAATCGCCCGCTCTAGATTGCGTGAGTCATTCATCGCATCAAACACACGGAACACATCCACGCCGTTGATTTTGGCGCGCTCAACAAACTTATCCACCACGTCGTCGGCGTAGTGGCGATAGCCCAACAAGTTTTGGCCGCGCAACAGCATCTGTTGTGGCGTATTGGGCATTGCCTGTTTAAGCGCACGAATGCGCTCCCACGGATCTTCGCCTAAGTAGCGGATACACGCATCGAAAGTCGCGCCGCCCCACGACTCTAATGACCAGAAGCCGACTTTATCCAGCTTTTCGGCAATGGGCAGCATGTCATCAAGGCGCATACGTGTCGCGAATAGCGATTGATGGGCGTCACGTAGCACAACATCCGTAATGCCCAACGGGCGTTTCGTCTCATTCATGGCGTTAACTCGTATCGATAAGTAAAAAGGTGAAAGAGGCGCTAGAGATTGTCGTTAGTTTACAAACAAAATTCTCTTTTTTAACACAAGCAGGCTACGAATCACGCCCTTTTTGGCGACGGTAGCGATGAACAGCTGCGCTAATCACCGCCTGCACTTCATCGTCTTTTGGTGAGGTGCCAGTAGGCCCACGCCGCACAGGCGCTGATGGAACAGGGGCGGGCTGAAAGCGGCGCACAGCGCCCGACATCAGTGTAACGCTGATGACCAAAACGGTAAGAAACGTAAAAACGAACCCCATACCCAGCGCCATTAAGGCAAGCCCTTCGTTTAATAGCTCAGTATTTTGCATTTGGCATTCTCCTGAATTCACGCTGATTACAGCGTTTCTTATAGCATACCCAGCGGCATTACCACGGTTAGCGCAATAAGGGTGGTACAATAAACTGCCACACTCAGAAAAGATTGCAATGGCGCCATAGTGGAACTCAACGTTGTTAATTTACTACAAAAAGGCAAAATAGGCCTTGCACCGATGGAAGGCGTTATCGATGCCCTTACCCGTAACTTATTGACGCGCCAGGTGGGTTTTGACTGGACCGTGACCGAATTTGTTCGTGTAGTCGATGCCCGCTTACCCCCGCGCGTGTTTTATAAACATTGCCCCGAACTACAAATATTCCCTGCATCCACGCCCAGCGGCGTCCCCGTTCACCTCCAGTTACTCGGTTCAGACCCTCACGCACTTGCCGCCAACGCCCGCCAGGCCCTCTCGCTTGGTGCGCTAAGCATTGATTTAAATTTTGGCTGCCCCGCAAAGCTTGTCAATCGACATGATGGCGGCGCATCGCTTTTACGTCGACCAGAGCGGGTTTATGCCGCCGTCAAAGCCGTTTTTGACGCTGTTGGCGATCAGATTCCGGTCACGGCAAAAATTCGTTTGGGCTTCTCCAATCGTCGTTTAGCGATTGCTTGTGCCCAAGCAGCAGAAGCCGGCGGCGCCTGCCAGCTGGTGGTACATGGGCGCACACGCGACGAAGGCTATCGTCCGCCAGCGCATTGGGAATGGATTAGTAAAATTCGCCACCGAGTGAAGATCCCCGTAGTGGCGAACGGCGATATCTGGACGCTGGAAGACTACTGGAAAGCACGCACGCTGTCAGGTTGTCGTGATGTCATGCTTGGCAGAAGCGCCTTAGCCGACCCATGGCTTGCGCCTCGCATTCGCCACTGGCAGTTAACGGGCGAGCGTTTACCTGAGACCACTTGGCCTATGCGTGCCAACATGCTTAAAGAGTACGCCCATTTGCAGCGGCAAAACCTGCCCGAGCGCATTGTCGTCTCACTCGTCAAGCAGTGGCTCGCGCAGATGCGCCAGGGCAACGCGGAAGCCGACCGCCAATTTCAACGAGTAAAACGCATCACCGACCTGGCAACGCTGCTGGATAGCCTCGTGATCGATGCGCCAACACAACCACAACACAGGCACGCCCCCTTAGAGGCGTAACCTTGATCAAGAGCATAGCGGCAGGCCGATATCAAAAAAAACGCCCTACCAAAATAAATGGGGGGCGCTACACACGATCGCGAGATCAGCGACGCGAGCCACCGCTAAACTAGCCAGGAAAATAAAACTGATGGGTAACTTCATCATTAACGACTATCAAAACAGAAAACCCGCTCTCTTTGAGAGCGGGTTTATAATCTGGTGCGCCCGGGAGGATTCGAACCTCCGACCACCTGATTCGTAGTCAGGTACTCTATCCAGCTGAGCTACGGGCGCTTAACGCTACTGCACTAGAATTAATATATTAAAACTTGCGCATTAGAGGCTTTTCAGGAAGGTGGTGCGCCCGGGAGGATTCGAACCTCCGACCACCTGATTCGTAGTCAGGTACTCTATCCAGCTGAGCTACGGGCGCTTACCTTTTGCTATCCTTCACCCTTTTTCGACGAAGAGACAGCATGCCAATTGGCGGAGAGAGAGGGATTCGAACCCTCGATAGGGCTATAAACCCTATACTCCCTTAGCAGGGGAGCGCCTTCAGCCACTCGGCCACCTCTCCTTAACGGCACGGCGTGAATATTACCGATTTGGCGCGAGCCTGTCTACCCTTGTGCCAATTTTTTTCGCGCCAGCAACAAAAAGCGGGGATTCCCCTAAGACACGTAAGCCTATGTGCCATAAGCAAAACCCGCTCTTCAGGGCTATTACTCGTCGTCGTCTTCTTCGGTGCTTCGCTCACGCTGAATACGCTGGTAGATCTCTTCACGGTGAACAGCAACGTCTTTCGGCGCATTAACGCCAATACGGACTTGGTTGCCTTTCACCCCTAAAACCGTGACGGTAATTTCATCACCGATCATCAGGGTTTCGCCAACACGGCGGGTTAAGATGAGCATGGCTGATCTCCTTCTCAGACGTTTTTTGTTGCAACGGGATGTGTCCGCCAGAATCGGCGCCGTGCCATTATGCGCCATGACACCGCTGTCACCAATGGCGCAGGGTTATATCACCTGAACACCCCGTTGAAAGAAAGCCCACCACCGCGCGGCAGCGAGACCCCTTATTTAGCGTAGAAGGTTTCACACATCTTACGTTATCTAAATGCCGTGTTACTCAGGTTCGATATCCGATTTATTCAAACCAAAGGCTTTATGCAACGCTTGAACTGCCAATTCCATGTGCTTCTCATCAATCACGACAGAAATTTTGATTTCTGAAGTCGATACCATGCGGATATTGACATTTTCATCGGCCAAAACGCGGAACATCTTGGACGCTACGCCCGCATGCGAGCGCATACCTACGCCGACGAGCGATACTTTCGCGATATTATCGTCACCGCGCAGATCACCGCCACCCAGATCAGGAATCACTTGCTCTTCGAGAATCTTTTTGGTCGCTTTATAATCGCCTTTGGCCACGGTAAAGGTAAAATCGGTGTAGTCACCGGCCGGTGCCACGTTTTGCACGATCATATCGACTTCGATATTGGCATCAGCAATCGGACCTAGAATGCGTGAGGCGACACCCGGTACGTCGGGCGTGTTCAACAGGGTCAGTTTGGCTTCGCTTTTGGTAAAGGCAATACCGGAAATCAGCGGTTCTTCCATGGAGTCCTCGTCTTCGTCTGAGTCTGCAACAATAAGGGTACCGGGGCCGTCTTCAAAGCTTGAGAGCACCCGTAGCGGAACGTTGTACTTACCGGCGAATTCCACCGCGCGAATCTGCAATATCTTAGAACCTAAACTCGCCAGCTCCAGCATCTCTTCGACGGTGATCGTTTCCAGGCGCTGCGCTTTAGAGCAAACACGCGGGTCGGTGGTATAAACACCGTCAACGTCAGTATAAATCTGACACTCATCCGCCTTCAGCGCGGCCGCGAGCGCAACACCGGTGGTGTCAGAGCCGCCGCGGCCCAAGGTGGTGATGTTGCCCTCGTCATCCACACCCTGAAAGCCAGCCACTACCACGACTTTGCCTGCATCAAGATCCTCTTGCAGCTCATCGGTCTCAATGCGCTGGATGCGCGCTTTGGTGTAAGCGCTATCGGTATGGATCCCGACCTGGGCTCCCGTGTGTGATGTCGCGGGCACGTCGAGCTGCTGCAGTGCCATTGCCAATAGTGAAATGGTGACCTGCTCGCCGGTGGAGAGCAGCATATCCATCTCACGGGGCTCTGGTTCACTGTTGAGCGCCGTGGCCATATCGGTCAAGCGGTTAGTCTCGCCGCTCATCGCAGAGACGACCACCACCACTTGGTGCCCTTGGTCGCGAAACCCTTTGACCTTTTGCGCCACGGCCTTGATGCGCTCGACAGAGCCCACCGATGTACCGCCGAACTTCTGTACGTATAGTGCCATATGCCGTTTTCCTATTACGTTCGAGAATGAAGGGTGAAATGTAAAAACGTGTTATCAAACAGGAAGGCCGGTGACTATCACGCCACCGGCCTTTTCGATTACTTAAGCACGCGCTCCAACCAAGCAGGAACGCTATCCAGCGCGCTGGGTAAGGCCTCCGGCTGACTGCCGCCGGCCTGGGCCATGTCGGCACGGCCACCGCCTTTGCCGCCGACTTGCGAGGCCACATGGTTAACCAGCTCGCCCGCTTTAACGCGCCCGGTGAGATCTTGCGTCACCCCAGCGATCAAACTGACCTTACCGGCGTCTTTATCGGCCACGCCAAGCACGATAACGCCAGAGCCCATTTTGTTTTTCAGCTGATCCAACACGCCCCGCATCTCTTTACCCGAGACACCTTCCAGCTGCGTGGCCAGCAGCCTCACGCCGCCAACGTCTTCGGCCTGACTAAGCATATCGCTGCCTGCGGCGCTGGCCAGTTTCGCCTTGACCTGCTCAAGCTCTTTTTCCAGGCTGCGATTGCGCTCGACCAAGGATTCAACGCGGGACTCTACCTGTTCAGGCTTAGCCTTCACGCGCTCAGCAATACGCTGCACGCGGGCTTCTTGCTCGCGGAAGTAAGCCAACGCGTTTTCACCGGTAATCGCTTCAATGCGGCGCACACCGGAGGCAATACCGACTTCGCTAATAAGATGGCAGCAACCGATATCGCCGCTGCGCGCGACATGGGTTCCCCCACATAGTTCGATAGAGAAATCATCACGGCCAATCGTCAATACGCGAACGCTATCGGTGTACTTCGCCTCGAACAGGGCCGCGGCGCCTTTATCCTTGGCTTCATCCAGGGTCATTTGTTCGGTCTTGGTCGGCGCGTTAGCGAGAACCTGCTCGTTTACCAGACGTTCGACTTCATCGAGCTGCTCGGGCGTCATCGGCTCAAAGTGACTAAAGTCAAAGCGCAGTCGCTCAGCGGTCACCAGCGAGCCTTTCTGCTGCACGTGATCGCCCAGCACCATCCGCAGTGCCTTATGCAGCAAATGCGTTGCCGAGTGATTGCGCACGGTCGCACTACGAAGCGTCGCATCGACTTGCGGATGCACACGCGCCCCGACATTGAGTGCTCCTTCGACCATTACGCCCCGATGCAGATGATGGCCGCTCTGCTTTTGGGTATCAGTGACCTGGAAGCGGGCGCCGTCATCCAGATGCAAATAACCGGTATCGCCGACCTGACCGCCGGATTCGCCGTAAAACGGCGTGCGGTCGAGAACGACAATGCCTTTTTGCCCGGCTTCTAACGCGGCAAGCTCGTTGCCTTCACTATCGACGATTGCGGTGACTTTTGCCTCGTCTTCCAGGCTGTCATAGCCGGTAAATAGCGTTTCGCCGCCCAGCTCAATTTTTACGCTGTAGTCAGCGCCGAACTGACTCGCTGCGCGGGCGCGCTCGCGCTGGGCTTCCAATTCACGCTGAAACCCGTCTTCGTCGAGCGTCACATCACGCTCCCGGCAGACATCGGCGGTTAGGTCATAAGGGAAGCCGAACGTGTCATACAGTTTAAAAACGGTCTCACCCGGCAACACCTTACCTTCAAGCTCGTCGAGCGCGGCGCTCAAAAGCCCCATGCCATGATCCAGCGTGCGGGCAAACTGCTCTTCTTCTTTGAGCAGCACGCGGGCAATCTGATCGCGCGCGTCACGTAGCTCCGGGTAGGCATCCCCCATTTCCGCATCGAGCGCGCTCACCAGCGTGTGGAAAAATGGCTCGGAAGCGCCCAGCTTGTGCCCGTGGCGGATCGCACGACGAATAATCCGGCGCAACACATAGCCACGACCTTCATTGGAAGGCAACACGCCATCGGCAATCAAAAAGGCGCACGAGCGAATATGATCAGCAATCACGCGCAGCGACGGCGTATTGGTATCTGAGTGGCCGGTCGCTTGAGCCGCTGCCTGTAACAAGTTCTGGAACAGGTCGATTTCGTAATTGGAGTGAACGCCTTGCATGACGGCGGCAACACGCTCCAAGCCCAGACCCGTATCAATCGACGGTTTAGGCAGCGGGTTTAGCGTACCCTCGGCGTCGCGGTCGAACTGCATAAAGACCAAGTTCCAGATTTCGATGTAACGGTCGCCGTCCTCTTCGGGGCTGCCAGGAGGACCGCCCCACACGTCAGGGCCGTGGTCGAAGAAGATTTCGGAGCTCGGGCCACAAGGGCCGGTGTCGCCCATCTGCCAGAAGTTATCTTCGTCGAGCTTGGAGAAGCGTTCGGGGTCGACGCCGATCTCGTCTTTCCAGATCGCTTCCGCTTCGTCGTCACTGATATGTACCGTGACCCAAAGTTTGTCTTTAGGCAGGCCGAGGGTTTCGGTGAGAAACGTCCAGGCAAAGCGGATCGCATCACGCTTGAAGTAGTCGCCGAAGCTGAAGTTGCCCAGCATTTCAAAGAAGGTGTGGTGGCGCGCGGTATAGCCGACGTTATCCAAATCGTTATGCTTACCGCCGGCGCGCACACAGCGTTGCGCTGACGTGGCGCGCACATAAGGGCGTGGATCGCGCCCGAGAAAGACATCTTTAAACGGCACCATACCCGCATTAGTGAACAAAAGCGTCGGGTCGTTGCCCGGCACCAAAGAGCTCGTCGGCACGATGGTGTGCCCATGCTGGGCAAAATAGTCGAGAAAGGCTGTTCTGATTTCTGCGCTTTTCATAGGGTATCCGTAACAAGAAAGCGTGATGCCCCAGGGCGCTTTAGCCGCTACCCGCCGGGGTCGCAAAGGCGCTATTATAGCGCAGTTGTCAAACGACTAAAGCCGCAGTTAGTGGCAGACGCAAGAAAATCGCCACATTGGAGGGCGTTAAAGCGTCGAAAGTGCGTAGCGGATCTGGTCAAAATCAAAGCCGCGACTGACCAGAAAGCGCTCGCGCTTGGCACGCTCTTTGGGGGTATCGCCGGGGGAAGAAAAGCGCCGAGAAAGGGCCTCACGGGCGAGATCGAACCAATCAACACCCTCTTGCGCCACTACCTCAGCCAATGCGGCCGCATACGTGGCGGAATCGACACCACGCTGTCGCAACTCGCTTTCAATGCGCCGTACGCCTTGCCCGCGTAAAATGCGCGAACGAATAAAACTTTCAGCAAAGCGCGTATCCGACTGTAGCCCTTCTTCGGCAAGTGCGCTTAAACAAGCGTCGATCTCGTCAGGCGGCACGTCTTTGCGCTCAAGGCGGGTGGCTAGCTCAGCGCGGGAATATTCGCGCCGAGCCAGCAGGGTAATAGCGATCTCGCGGGGCGAGCGCTCAGATTGTCCGGATGCACTCGTGCTGGAAGCGCCAAATGCCATCACGGTTTACAGCAGCTCGTCGCTATCAGACTCAAGCGGCGCTTGATCAGCAGAGGCTTCCGCCGCCGCTTTCTTTTTGCCATCGCTTTTGCCGTCGCTTTTGCTGTCGTCTTTGCCGCTCTCTGTGTTCGGCTCGGGCTGCGCGAGTAACTGTGCGCGAATTTGGCTTTCGATCTCTTCCATTGTCCCGGGGTTATCTTCGAGGTATTGCGCGGCGTTGGCTTTACCTTGGCCAATCTTTTTGCCCTTGTAGCTGTACCAAGCGCCGGCTTTATCGACGAGGTTGCACTGTACGCCGAGGTCAACCACCTCACCGGCGTGATAAATGCCTTTGCCATAAAGAATCTGGAACTCGGCTTGCCTAAACGGCGGCGCCACTTTGTTTTTGACCACTTTTACACGGGTTTCGTTACCCGTGACTTCGTCGCCCGATTTCACCGAGCCGGTGCGGCGAATATCCAAGCGCACGCTGGAATAAAATTTCAGTGCATTACCGCCGGTGGTGGTTTCCGGCGAGCCAAACATCACCCCGATTTTCATGCGGATCTGGTTGACGAAAATCACCATGCAGTTGGCATTTTTCATGTTGCCGGTGACCTTACGCAGCGCCTGCGACATCAAACGCGCTTGAAGACCAACGTGGGCGTCGCCCATCTCGCCCTCAATCTCGGCGCGTGGCGTCAAAGCGGCCACGGAGTCGATCACGATGACGTCAACACCACCAGAGCGCACCAGCATGTCGGTGATTTCCAGCGCCTGTTCGCCGGTATCAGGCTGCGAGACCAGAAGATCGTCCAAGTTAACCCCGAGCTTCTCGGCATAGCTTGGATCCAGGGCGTGCTCAGCGTCGACGAAAGCACATACCTTGCCTTGTTTTTGCGCTTCGGCAATCACCGAAAGCGTTAGCGTTGTTTTACCCGACGACTCGGGGCCGAAAATTTCCACCACGCGGCCAAACGGCAAGCCACCAATGCCCAGCGCAATATCAAGCCCAAGCGAGCCGGTGGAAACCGACGGCATCACCACCCGGGGCGTATCGCCTAGGCGCATCACGGTGCCTTTACCAAACTGGCGGTCGATCTGGCTGAGTGCGGCGTTTAGCGCCTTCGTGCGGTTTTCGTCCTGAGCCATGCGGAGATCCTCATAAAGGCTGTATAGTTAGCCAGCAGTATGCCAAAGATTGGTCAATAAACAAATGCCCGACGGCATTTTCTGCGCTTTTCTTTTGCTAGTGTTTGTCGAGTGCCACGATCAACCGCGTAATGCCTTGGCGCACCGTCTGTTCACGCACGGCCTGGCGATCACCGGGAAAGTGCAAACACTCCGCCTGCTGGGCATTAACACCGCCCCATCCTAACCAGACGGTGCCGACCGGCTTTTCGTCACTCCCTCCGCCGGGGCCTGCCACACCACTGACCGCGACGGCCAAATCCGCCCCGCTTTCGCGGCAAGCGCCTGCTACCATCGCTTTTACCACCGCTTCGCTGACCGCGCCCTGGCTTTCGAGCATCTCCTCGGGCACACCCAAAAGGCGGCTTTTTGCCGCATTAGAGTAGGTGACGTAACCGGTCGAGAAATATGCTGAGCTTCCCGGTACCGCGGTAATGGCACTGGCGATCCCACCGCCAGTACACGACTCCGCGGCACTCACTTCCACTTGATAGGTGGTGCACAATTTACCTAGCCGTTGTGCCAGCAAGGTTAAATCCAAGTTTTTTAGACTCTCAACGCTTAACGCCATGGTCACTCCTTCATGTCGAACATCACTTCAGCGTAGAATACCGGTTTTCACACGACGATTTCACATACTCGACGAACACGCGCACTCCAGGACACTCATGGCCAGCAGCACACCGGCGCATACGCCGATGATCGCACAGTATTTAAAGATAAAGCGCGAGCACCCCGAGGTATTGCTGTTTTACCGCATGGGGGATTTTTATGAGCTATTTTTTGACGACGCCAAACGGGCCGCCGCGCTGTTAGATATCACCCTCACTCAACGCGGCCAATCGGGCGGCAAGACCATACCGATGGCGGGGGTGCCCTACCACAGCGCCGAAGGCTATCTTGCACGGTTGGTCAGCGGCGGTGAGTCCGTGGCTATCTGTGAGCAAATTGGCGACCCAGCCATCAGCAAAGGCCCGGTGGATCGTCAGGTGGTGCGCATCGTCACGCCCGGCACGCTGCACGATGAGGCGCTGCTCGATGCGCGCCGCGATAATGTGCTCGCATCAATCGCCCAGGGCGACGAGCGCTGGGGGCTAGCCTGGCTCGAACTCTCCAGCGGGCGCTTTAGCGTGCTGGAAGTTGAAAACGAAGAAGAGATGCTCGCCGAGCTGACTCGCCTCTCCCCAGCGGAGCTGCTAGTACCGGAGCATCTGACGCTACCCGAGTCGCTTTCCCAAGCGCGCAGCCTGCGTCGTCAAGGCGAGTGGCTTTATGACCTGGAAAGCGCGACGCGCAGCCTGTGCGATCAATTTGAAGTGCAGGACTTGCGCGGTTTCGGCTGTGCCCATTTAAGTACCGCACTGGTGGCGGCAGGCGTATTGATTGACTATGCGCGCGATACTCAGCGCTCGCGTCTGCCGCACGTCACTGCCATTGGCGTTGAGAACCGCGACGACACGGTGGTGATTGATGCGGCCAGCCGACGCAACTTAGAGATCGACACCAATTTAGGCGGCGGGCAAGACAATACCCTGGCAAGCGTGCTGGATACCTGTACCACCGCCATGGGCTCGCGATTATTAAAGCGCTGGCTCAACCGGCCGCTGCGCCAGCGCGAGGTGGTGCAAAAGCGCCAAGCGGGTGTGGCGCTTTTAACTCTCGACGCCGCTCACATGGGCTTTCGTGAGACTTTAAGCGCCGTTGGCGATGTGGAACGGATTCTCGCCCGGGTGGCGCTTTATAGCGCCCGCCCACGAGATTTGGCGCGCCTGCGCGATGCGCTCGCCACCCTGCCCGAGCTCGAACACGCGCTGAGCAATATCGACACTGGGAGCGCACTGGATAGTTTGCGTGCGCATATTCGCCCTTACCCCGAGGTCGCCGACACCTTGCAGCGGGCGCTAATGGAAAACCCGCCAGTCGTGATTCGCGACGGCGGCGTGATTGCCCACGGCTTTGACGCCGAGCTCGACGAGCAGCGCGGCATGGCCGAAAACGCCGGGGACTATCTGGTTCAGCTCGAAACCCGCGAGCGTGAGCGCACCGGGCTTGCCAACTTAAAAGTCGGCTACAACCGCGTTCACGGCTACTTTATTGAGCTTCCCCGCGCCCAGGCCCAACAGGCCCCGGTTGATTATATTCGCCGCCAAACGCTGAAAAATGCCGAACGTTTTATCATCCCTGAGCTTAAAGAGTTCGAAGACAAAGCACTTTCGGCCAAATCTCGCGCGCTAACACGGGAAAAATGGCTTTACGACCGCCTGCTGGAAGACCTTAACGCCACGCTGCATGAACTTCAGGGCACGTCCCGCGCGCTGTCGGAGCTTGACGTGCTGTGCGCCTTTGCCGAGCGCGCCGAGGCGCTTAACTGGGTGCGTCCTACGCTGTGTGAAAACACCGGGTTTAAGATCGACGCAGGGCGCCATCCGGTGGTCGAGCAGGTCAGCGAGACGCCGTTTGTGCCCAACGATGTCACGCTCACCCCAGAGCAGCACATGCTGATCATTACCGGCCCCAACATGGGCGGTAAATCCACCTACATGCGCCAGACAGCGCTGATTGCGCTACTCGCCCACAGCGGCTGTTTTGTACCCGCTGACGCCGCGGAGATCGGCCCGGTGGATCGTATTTTTACCCGCATTGGCTCCTCCGATGACCTCGCTGGCGGGCGCTCGACCTTTATGGTCGAGATGACCGAAACCGCCAACATCCTGCACAATGCCACCGAGCATAGCTTAGTGCTGATGGATGAAATCGGTCGCGGTACTAGCACCTTCGACGGCCTATCACTGGCCTGGGCGAGCGCCGAGCATTTGGCTAACACACAGGCACTGACGTTATTTGCCACCCACTATTTCGAGATGACGGCGCTGCCCGAGCATGCCGAGGGCGTGGCCAATATTCATTTAACCGCGACCGAGCACGGTGAGCGCATCGTCTTTATGCACCGCATCGAAGCCGGCCCGGCAAGCCAAAGCTATGGTTTACAGGTCGCCCAGCTCGCCGGCGTACCGTCACAGGTGATACAGCGCGCCCGGGAAAAACTCGTCACCTTGGAGCAGCGCGATAGTGAAGGTCCTGGGGCGGTAAAACGCGTTGATGTGCCCCAGCAAAACGATTTGTTTGCTCAGGCGCCCCATCCGGTCGTGGAGGCGCTGGAAGCACTTAACGTCGACGAGCTTTCGCCGCGGCAAGCCTTGGAGCTTTTGTATCAATGGCGCGCTCACGTGTAGGGCTGCCCCCGATACGTGCCTTAACAGGCGCCGTTCGCGCTGAGCTTGTCAAAGCGCGAACGGCGCTTGCCGCTAGACGGCGGCGCCTCTAGAATGTCGCACACTATTTATCTTATAAAGAAAAGATAATTTATAACTAACCGTGATTAAAACCATTTACGCTGAAACTTACGCTTTAACCACGCCGGGCTCACCCGGCGCTGCAAGAGGGATACCGAGATGACCTTTGTTGTGACCGAGAACTGCATCCAATGCAAATACACCGACTGCGTGGAAGTTTGCCCGGTCGACTGCTTCTACGAAGGCCCTAACTTCCTAGTGATCCACCCGGATGAGTGCATCGATTGCGCGCTGTGCGAGCCGGAATGCCCTGCCGAGGCGATATTCTCCGAGGACGAACTGCCCGATGGGCAAGAGCCTTTTATTGAGATCAACGCCGAACTGGCGGAAGTCTGGCCCAATATCACCGAAAAGAAAGACCCGCTGTCGGAAGCCGAGGAGTGGGATGGCAAAACAGGCAAGCTAGAAAAGCTCGAGCGTTAAGGCGAGCCGCCTTTTACTCTGAGCCTGGTCGCCCTCCGACAGGCTCAGGATGAATTTGTTAACGCGCACAAAAAAAGCGGCCCGTAGGCCGCCCGCTCCAAGCACTTCCTCTGACACTCCCTGCGTCAAATCTCCTAAGGTGCTGTCCCTGCCAAGGCCAACATCAATGCATCACCCGGCGCACCCAAACATCCCGCTGCATCCTGCTTGAAGGCGTCCTTGCCTCCTCTTGTCCTGAATCTATTGTGGCAGATCTAGGTAACGCCTCAAGGTGGTCAAAAACGCCAAAAGCGAACCCTCCGGTTCGCTTTTGGCGGATACCTCTCATTAAAAACAGTCGGTTATGGACGGTACGACGTCTTTTCATACAAGTTAAAACGTCAATATCGTCGGGTTTTGTAAGAGATCTCTTACAAAATATGAAGCGATCTCTTACACACTGTTTCTTTACGCCAGCTTTATTGACCCTTGATCGCCTTCAATCCCGGGTAGGTAACATCGCCCAGCTCCGCTTCAATCGCCAACAAGCGGTTATATTTCGCCACGCGATCCGAGCGACATAGCGAGCCAGTTTTGATTTGACCGGCGCAGGTGCCAACGGCCAGATCGGCAATGGTCGTGTCTTCCGTTTCGCCCGAGCGGTGCGAAATCACCGCGGTAAAGCCAGCATCCTGCGCCATCTTGATCGCGTCCAAGGTCTCGGAGAGCGAGCCGATCTGGTTGAACTTGATCAAGATTGAGTTACCGATCTGCTCATCAATGCCGCGCTTCAAAATTTTCGTGTTGGTGACGAACAAATCGTCACCGACCAACTGCACTTTGTCGCCTAGCTTATCGGTCAGCGCTTTCCAGCCATCCCAATCAGACTCATCCATACCGTCTTCGATAGAGACAATTGGGTAGTCCGCACACAGGCCAGCGAGATAATCGGCAAAACCTTCGGCATCGTACTGCTTGCCTTCGCCCGCAAGCTCATACCGGCCATTTTTATAGAACTCAGAGGACGCGCAATCCAGCGCCAACGTAACATCGCCGCCCAGGCTATAGCCGGCATCGGCCACGGCCTGCTTGAGCACCGCCAGCGCATCGGCGTTGGACGCCAGGTTCGGGGCAAAACCGCCTTCATCACCCACCGAGGTCGAAAGACCTTTGGCAGCAAGCACTTTTTTCAGCGCATGAAAAATCTCCGCGCCCATACGCAGGCCTTCCCGGAAGTTAGGCGCGCCAACCGGCTGCACCATAAATTCCTGAATATCGACGTTGTTATCCGCGTGCTCACCGCCGTTGAGAATGTTCATCATCGGCACCGGCATGCTGTAGTGACCCGGCTGACCGTAGAGTTCGGCAATGTGGGCATAAAGCGGCACGCCTTTGGCATTGGCAGCGGCTTTAGCCGCAGCCAGCGACACGGCAAGAATCGCATTCGCCCCCAGGTTCGCTTTGTTGTCGGTACCGTCGAGTGTAAGCATGGCATCGTCCAAGCCACGTTGGTCGCGCGCATCCATACCTAGCAAGGCATCGCGAATTTTGCCATTCACGGCGTCAACAGCGTTAAGTACCCCTTTGCCTAAATAGCGCGACTGATCCCCATCGCGTAGCTCCAACGCTTCTCTTGATCCAGTGGAGGCACCACTGGGCGCACAAGCGTCGCCGGTAGCGCCGCTTTCCAGGCGAACAGTCGCCGAAACGGTCGGATTACCGCGGGAGTCGAGTACTTCTAACGCACGAATTTCAACAATTTTCGTCATAGCTGCGTCCTTTTTTGTTAGCGAAAAGGGGGCGAGTGAATAACCGTCGCTCGTTTAGCGAATGGCAAGCGGGTCAAAACCTTTAACCAGCGCATCCAGCTGCGCCACCTGGGTCAAAAACGGTGCCAACTGATCAAGCGGCAGCGCACACGGGCCGTCGCATTTGGCGTTATCCGGGTCGGGGTGCGCTTCTAAAAACAGCCCCGCAAGCCCCACGGCAACACCCGCGCGGGCCAGCTCCGCCACCTGGGCACGGCGACCATCAGCGCTATCAGCGCGCCCACCGGGGCGCTGCAGCGCATGAGTCACATCAAAAAACACCGGAAATCCCGTTTGTTTCATGTCACCAAAACCGAGCATGTCCACAATCAAGTTGTTGTAACCAAAGCTAGAGCCGCGCTCGCACAGCATCAAGCGATCATTGCCCGCCTCCTGGAACTTCTTGAGGATATGGCGCATTTCGTGGGGCGCTAAAAACTGTGGCTTTTTGATATTAATCGCCGCGCCCGTTTTGGCCATCGCGACCACCAAATCGGTTTGGCGCGCCAAAAATGCCGGCAGCTGGATAATGTCCGCCACTTCTGCCGCCGCCGCCGCCTGCCGTGGTTCGTGGACATCGGTGATGATCGGCACGCCAAAGCGCGATTTCACCTCGTCCAGCATCTCAAGTCCCTTCTCGAGACCAGGGCCACGAAACGAGTGAATCGAGCTACGGTTGGCTTTATCAAAACTGGCCTTGAAGACATACGGCATCGAAAGCTTTTGCGTGACGTCAACGTAGGCCTGGGCGACTTCTATGGCAAGATCGCGGGATTCCAGCACGTTCATGCCGCCTAGCAGCATTAGGGGCAAAGAATTGCCGGCCTGTAGGCCGGCAAATGCGATATGACGTTCGGAGATGGACTCGCTATTTACCGACATCAAATCTCACTCCTGATGAGAAGACTGGGCACGGGTGCGCGCTGTTTTATGCTCAAAGGCAGCATTCACAAAGCCGGAAAAGAGCGGGTGACCATCGCGCGGCGTTGAGGTGAACTCGGGGTGAAACTGGCACGCCACGTACCAGGGGTGATCGGAAAGCTCGACCACTTCTACCAGCGATTGATCGACGCTTTTACCCGAGACGACCAAGCCAGCTTTTTCAAGGTCCTTGACAAATTGGTTGTTGACCTCAAAGCGGTGGCGGTGACGCTCGACAATCTCATCGACGTTGTACGCATCACGGGCCTTGGTACCTTCACGCAAATGGCAGACTTGGCCACCCAAGCGCATGGTACCGCCTAAATCAGAGGCCGCATCGCGCAGCTCGATCTTACCTTCGGGGTTGATCCATTCAGTGATCAAGCCTACCACCGGGTGCTGGGTGTCGTGAGTGAACTCGGTGGAGTTGGCATCCGCCCAGCCGACCACATTGCGCGCGTATTCGATCACCGCCACCTGCATCCCGAGACAAATCCCCAAATAGGGAATCTTATGCTCCCGAGCAAACTGCGCGGCCATGATTTTACCTTCGACTCCACGCTCACCAAAACCGCCCGGCACCAGAATGGCGTCTTTCCCCGCCAAGCGCTCCGCGCCATGGTGCTCGATATCCTCGGAGTCGATATAGTCAATATTGACCTTGATACGACCTTGAATACCGGCGTGAATCAGCGCCTCGTTGAGCGACTTGTAGGCGTCGAGAAGCTCCATGTACTTGCCGACCATGGCGATGCTGACTGACTTCAGCGGGTTGAGCTTGGCATCGAGCACCTTGATCCACTCGGATAGATCCGCCTCGCCCGCTTCCAAACGCAGCTTATCGCAGACGATCTCATCAAGGCCGTGCTCGTGAAGCATCAACGGAATGCGATAGATCGTATCGGCATCCTGCAGTGGCACCACTGCACGCTCTTCGACGTTGGTGAAAAGCGCGATTTTGCGCCGCTCGCTCTCTTCCAGCTCCACTTCGCTACGACAGATCAGAATGTCCGGCTGGATACCGATCGAGCGCAGCTCTTTGACGCTGTGCTGGGTCGGCTTGGTTTTGGTTTCACCCGCGGTCTTGATGTAAGGCACCAGTGTCAGGTGCATGAACAGCGCGCGGTTGGCACCCTGTTCGCTACGAATCTGACGGATCGACTCCAGAAACGGCAGCGATTCGATATCGCCCACCGTGCCGCCAATTTCTACCAGCGCGACGTCAAAGCCTTCACCGCCGGCATAAACACGCTGCTTGATTTCATCGGTAATGTGCGGAATCACCTGCACCGTGCCGCCCAGATAGTCGCCACGGCGCTCTTTGCGCAGTACGTGCTCGTAAACGCGGCCCGTGGTGAAGTTGTTACCCTGGGTCATTTTGGTGCGAATAAAGCGCTCGTAGTGCCCAAGGTCCAGGTCGGTTTCGGCGCCATCTTCAGTGACGAACACCTCGCCATGCTGGAAGGGACTCATGGTGCCCGGGTCCACATTGATGTAAGGGTCGAGCTTGAGCATGGTGACCTTAAGGCCGCGGGCCTCTAGAATCGCCGCCAGCGAGGCCGACGCGATGCCCTTGCCAAGGGAGGACACAACGCCGCCGGTCACGAAGATATATCGTGTCATGGAAAACCTGTCGAAACGTGATCAAAAGGCACGGCAGAAAGCCACACCAGAATGGGATGACAGAATAGCAGAGTACGCCTAAAGGCTCAATTACAGCAGGAAAGCCAGACGCTCCTACAAAACCAGTTACATGCGCCGAGTTTTGTAGTTTTGTAGGAGCGCAATTCATTGCGCGATCAGCAATGATCGAGCCACCGCAGGTTATCGCCCGACAAGTCGGGCTCCTACAAAGGCTAGGTGCATGCATCGGATATTGTAGGAGCCCAATTTATTGGGCGATGATGGGTATTACACGCCCAGATAATCCAGAATTCCTTCGGCGGCTTGGCGGCCTTCGTAGATCGCGGTGACGACCAAATCCGAGCCGCGCACCATATCGCCACCGGCAAAGATTTTTTCGTTGCTGGTTTGGAAGGCGAGCTCGCCATGCTCAGGTGCTTTCACGCGGTCGCGCTCATCGACCTGAATATTGGCCGTTTCAAACCACGGTGCGGGGCTGGCCTGAAAACCAAACGCCACCACGACGGCATCGGCAGAAATCACTTCCTCGGAGCCTGGCACCACTTCCGGACGCTGGCGGCCATTTTCGTCCGGCTCGCCTAAGCGCGTGCGCACGACCTTCACGCCCTCCACCTTCTCTTCACCGACCACAGCAACCGGCTGGCGGTTAAAGAGGAAATCGACCCCCTCTTCGCGAGCATTGGCGACTTCCTTGCGCGAGCCCGGCATGTTCCCTTCATCACGACGATAGGCGCAGGTGACGTTTGCAGCACCCTGGCGGATTGAGGTGCGGTTACAGTCCATCGCGGTATCGCCGCCGCCCAGCACCACTACGCGCTTGCCTTCCATCGAGATATAGTCAGCCGGGTCTTTCTCAAAGCCGAGGCAGCGGTTGACGTTGGCGATCAGAAAATCCAACGCCTTATACACGCCCGGCAAGTCCTCGCCGGGGAAGCCGCCTTCCATGTACTTGTAGGTGCCCATACCGAGGAACACGGCATCGTAATCCTGCAAAATGGTGTCGAATTCGATATCGGTGCCAATCTCAGTATTCAGACGGAACTCAACGCCCATCTCCTCGAAGACCGCCCGGCGGCGCTCCATCACGCTTTTTTCGAGCTTGAATTCGGGGATACCAAAGGTCAAAAGGCCGCCGATTTCCGGGTACTTATCAAACACCACCGCCTTCACGCCGCTGCGGGCGAGAATATCGGCGCAACCAAGCCCCGCGGGGCCCGCGCCGACAATCGCGACTTTCTTATCGGTCCACTCAACTTTGGACATGTCCGGGCGCCAGCCCATGGCAAAGGCGGTGTCGGTGATGTACTTCTCCACCGAGCCGATGGTCACGGCGCCAAACCCATCATTCAGGGTGCAATCACCCTCGCACAGGCGATCCTGTGGACACACACGCCCGCATACTTCGGGCAGTGAGTTGGTCTTGTGAGACATCTCTGCGGCTTCGATGATGTTGCCTTCCACCACCAGCTGTAGCCAATTGGGGATATAGTTGTGAACCGGGCACTTCCACTCGCAGTAGGGGTTGCCGCAGTGCAGGCAGCGGTGCGCTTGGCTCGCCGCTTCTGTCGGCTTATACGGCTCATAAATTTCGGCAAACTCTTTCGCCCGCGAGCGGGCGTCTTTCTTTTTCGGGTCTTGGCGACCCACATCAATAAACTGAAAATCGTTATGTAAACGGTTAGCCATGATCTCACTCCTCTTGGCGACGGGCATCAGCTAATAGACAGAAACGGCTTATTCCGGATGGCGCCGGGATTGGTCCAGCAGGCTGCCTAGACTCGCCGCCTTTGGCTTGACCAGCCAGAAGTGACGCACGTAATCGCTAAAGTCTTCGAGCATATCGGCGCCGCGGCTTGAGCCCGTCGCAGCCACGTACTCTTCGATCACCTCACGCAGATGGCGGCGATACGCTTCCATCGTCTCGGTGTTAATCCGATGAATTTCCACCAGCTCGTGGTTGTACTGATCCACGAAGGTACGATCTTCATCCAGCACGTAGGCAAACCCGCCGGTCATGCCCGCACCAAAGTTGACGCCGGTTTCTCCCAATACGCAGACCAAGCCGCCGGTCATGTATTCGCAGCAGTGATCGCCCGCGCCTTCGATGACCGCATGAGCACCTGAGTTACGCACGCCGAAACGCTCGCCAGCAATGCCCGCAGCAAACAGCTTGCCACCGGTGGCGCCATACAGGCAGGTGTTGCCGATAATCGCCGTTTTGTGGCTTTCAAACTGACTCTCGCGTGGCGGCACAATGACGATTTTCCCGCCGTTCATGCCCTTGCCGACGTAGTCGTTGGCGTCGCCTTCCAGGTACAGGTGCAAACCACGCGCGTTCCACACACCAAAGCTTTGGCCGGCCACACCGGTAAAGCGCGCGATAATCGGCGTTTCTTCAAGCCCCGCCTCACCGTAACGCTTGGCAATCGCCCCGGACGTCAGGGCACCGACGCTGCGGTCACAGTTGGTGATGTTGAACGTAAATTCGCCGCCAGATTTTGATTCAACCGCGTCGCGCACGGCTTCCAGCACTTCCTGGTTTTTAGCGCCCGGGTCATGGGGTGCGTTGCGGCTTACCTGACAGAACTGCGGGGCATCGGCAGGCACAAAGTCGTTAGCCAACAGCGGGGTCAAATCCAGCTTGCGCTGTGACGCCGTGTTGCCTTCGAGCACCTCAAGCAAGTCGGTGCGGCCGATGAGGTCGGTCAACTGACGAACACCCAGCATCGACATCAGCTCGCGCACTTCTTCGGCGATAAAGCGGAAGTAGTGCTTCACCATATCCACCGTGCCACGGAAGTGCTCGCCGCGCAGAAAATCATCCTGGGTCGCCACGCCGGTGGCGCAGTTGTTCAAATGGCAAATACGCAGGTACTTGCAACCCAGTGCCACCATCGGCGCAGTACCGAAGCCGAAGCTCTCCGCCCCCAGAATTGCTGCTTTCACCACATCCAGCCCGGTTTTCAGACCGCCGTCGGTTTGCAGGCGAATTTTGTCGCGCAAGCCGTTGATACGTAGCGCCTGGTGCACTTCCGGCAGGCCAAGCTCCCACGGCGAGCCCGCGTGCTTAATGGAGGTCAGCGGGCTTGCCGCCGTGCCGCCGTCATAGCCGGAAACGGTGATCAAATCCGCGTAGGCCTTGGCCACGCCGGTGGCGATGGTGCCGATACCGGGTTCAGAGACCAGCTTCACCGACACCTGCGCATCTGGGTTGACCTGCTTAAGATCGAAAATCAGCTGCGCCAGATCTTCAATCGAATAAATATCGTGGTGCGGCGGCGGTGAAATCAGCGTCACGCCGGGCACCGAGTAGCGCAGCCGCGCAATGAGCTGATTGACCTTGCCGCCTGGCAGCTGACCGCCCTCACCGGGCTTCGCGCCTTGCGCGACTTTGATCTGCAACACGTCGGCGTTAACCAGATAGTGTGGCGTTACACCAAAGCGGCCCGAGGCGATCTGCTTTATTTTGGAACTGCGAATGGTGCCGTAACGGGCCGGGTCTTCACCGCCTTCACCCGAGTTAGAGCGACCGCCTGCCTCGTTCATTGCCTGCGCCAGCGATTCGTGGGCTTCCGGTGAGAGCGCGCCAAGCGACATACCGGCGCTGTCAAAACGCGGGATCAGTTCATCGACCGACTCCACCTCGTCAAGCGGCACCGACGTTTCAGCCGACTTGAGCATCAAGAGGTCGCGAATGGTCGCCACCGGGCGCTCATTGACCAGCTGCGCGAACTTCTTCCATTTAGCGTAGCTGCCCTCCTGCACGGCCTGCTGCAGCGTCATTACCACATCTGGGTTGTAGGCGTGGTATTCATGCCCATGGACGTACTTAAATACCCCGCCTTGCGAGATGCCTTTGCGGGCAATCCAGGCGTCACGACCAAGTGCTTCCTGCTGCAATTGAAGCTCAGCAAAGCCAGTACCTTGAATGCGCGAGGCCATGCCCGGGAAGCACATCTGCATAATGTCATCATCGAGGCCAACGGCTTCAAACAGCATCGAACCGCGATAAGACGCCAGCGTCGAGATGCCCATCTTGGACAAAATCTTAAACAGGCCCTTTTGCAGACCTTTGCGATAGTTTTCACGGGAATCGGCTGGGTTGCCGGTTAGCTCGCCCACACGGTGCATATCGGCCATGACCTGATAAGCCAACCACGGGTAGACCGCCGTGGCGCCCACGCCAAACAACACCGCCATTTGGTGGGCGTCACGCGCGTAGCCGGTTTCCACGACAATGTTCGCGTTGGGGCGCAGCGCCAAACGGGCAAGGTGCGTGTGCACCGCCCCGACCGCCAACGTGGCTTGAATCGGGATTCGCCCCTTAGGCAGGTCGGCATCCGAGAGTACCAAAATCACCTTACCCGCTCTCACCTCCTTTTCGGCGGTCTGGCAGAGCAAGGTTAGCGCCTGCTTGAGCGACTGCACTTCAGGGTCGTAACCGAGCGAGAACGTATGGCTAGCGAAGGCTGGCTCGTCTTGATTAATCAATGCGGTGAACTTGCGTGGCGACAGCACCGGCGTGGTCAAAATCAAACGGTGGGCGTGTTCGGGCGTCGCTTTAAACACGTTAAGCTCGGCGCCGCAGCAGGTTTCCAGCGACATCACGATCGCTTCACGCAGCGGGTCAATCGCCGGGTTGGTGACCTGAGCAAACTTCTGGCGGAAGTAGTCACTCAAAAGGCGCGAGCGGCTAGAAAGCACCGCCATGGGGGTATCGTCACCCATGGAACCGACCGCTTCTTGACCACTTTCCGATAGCGGACGCAGCACCTGGTCGCGCTCTTCAAAGCTAACCTGGAACATCTTTTGTTGCGTGTTGAGCGCGTCGGCATCCATGGTTTGGAAACGGGCAAGCTCGGTGAGCGCCGACTCTAAATAGTTGGCTTCTTGCTTCAACCAGCGCTTATAAGGATAAGCCGATTTTAGGCGATTATCGATTTCTTCGGTATGCAGCACTTCGCCGGTGTGGGTATCCACAGCAAGCATTTGCCCCGGGCCAACACGGCCTTTGGCCACCACGTCAGCAGGCTTGTAGTCGTAGGTGCCGATCTCTGAGGCGAGCGTAATATAGCCATTTTTGGTGATCACCCAACGCGCCGGGCGCAAGCCGTTACGGTCGAGCATACACATCGCCTGGCGGCCGTCCGTCATGACGACACCGGCCGGACCGTCCCAAGGCTCCATGTGCATCGAGTTATATTCGTAGAACGCGCGAAGCTCAGCGTCCATGGTTTCGACATTCTGCCATGCTGGCGGCACCATCATGCGCACGGCGCGGTGCAACTCCATACCACCGGTGAGCAGCACTTCCAACATGTTATCCATGCTCGACGAGTCGGAACCGGTGGTATTGACGATTTCGTCAAGCTCGGCAATATCCGGCAAGCGGTCGTTAACAAAGTTTTGTTTGCGCGAGTTGGCCCAGCCGCGGTTAGCTTCAATGGTGTTGATTTCGCCGTTGTGAGCGAGCAAACGAAACGGCTGCGCCAACGGCCAGCGCGGCGCGGTATTGGTAGAAAAGCGCTGGTGAAAGACACAAATAGCCGTTTCCAGGCGTGGGTCATTCAAGTCAGGGTAAAACGCTGGCAAATCTTCCGGCATCACCAAGCCTTTATACGACACGACGTCAGAAGAGAGCGAGGCGATATAGAAGTCTTCAGCGTCGCGCAGCGCTTGCTCTGCCTTACGGCGCGCCATGAAGAGGTCGACGTCGAAATGCTCACCGCTACCCGGCGTAACGAACACCTGATAAATACGCGGCAGGCAGTCGAGCGCCATCGGGCCGCAGACAGACGCATCCACTGGGACCTCGCGCCAACCGACAACGCCGAGACCTCGATGCGTCAGTTCTCGCTCGAGCACGTCTTGGGCGAGCTTAGCGCGGGCGTTATCGTCGGGCAGAAACACCACGCCAACAGCAAAGTGTTCGCCTAGCGCAACGCCTAAAACGTCAGATGCCACATCGCGCATAAATTGCACGGGCATTTTGAGCAGCAGGCCGCAGCCATCGCCGGTTTTGCCATCGGCCGCGATACCGCCACGGTGAGTCATGCAGGTCAACGACTCAATGGCCGTTTTCAGCAAGTCATGGCTTGCCTGCCCTTCCATGTGGGCGATCAAGCCAAAGCCGCAGTTGTCGCGAAACTCGCCGGGCTGATGAAGACCTCTGTTCATGGGCGTGCCTCTAATAAGCGTATTTTATTTACAGCGAACCCATGGTAAATTTTGCGGTTTTCTATAAATTACCGCCCTCTTACCTGGCTTTTTATGGCCGCTTTTGGCGCTCGCTATGATGAGAAAATGGCCGCTCAGCATAGCCATCACCTACCTTTTAGCGCAATCGCCTCGCCCCTTCCATTGCCCTAAAAACCTTGAAAAATCGGTGCCTTGCGAATACCAAAATACAAAAAATCGATAAACTTCAACAACTTGTAAAGCAATAAAACGATAATTCAACGATTAACGAAGCCCCATAGACTTTAGTATAGATTAGCCTAAAATCCCATGCCGATAGCGCATAAGGCATGCCGATTATCTTGTTTAGAGCAGACTATCGAGCGTGATCAGCACAAAAAAACCGCACCGGCTCAGACAAGCGGGTGCGGTTGTTACGTCGGCAGCGTTTTTTAATGGCGGGGGTAGCGATCCAGTAAAGATGCCAAACGCTCTGTTGGCGTGGTGTCGCTCACACACGCATCACCTAGCGCGTTAAGCAGTACCAGACGCAAGCGGCTATCGGTATTTTTCTTGTCACGGCGCATATGCGTCAAAAAGTGCGCCGAGCTCATCCCAGCGGGTGCCGCCAGTGGTAGCCCAGCGCTTTTGATCACCGCCAGGGTTCGAGCAAGCGCTGCCTCATCGATAAAGCCAAGCGCCTCCGAAAGCGTCGCGGCCATCGCCATTCCCGCCCCCACGGCTTCGCCGTGCAGCCAATTACCATAGCCCTGGTGCGCTTCAATGGCATGGCCAAAGGTATGGCCCAAATTTAAAAGCGCCCGCACGCCCTGCTCGGTCTCATCCTCAGCCACGATATCGGCTTTAATCTGACAGCTACGCGCAATCGCCTCGGCCAGTACCTTAGGGCCACGCTCACGAAGCGGCGCCATGTTCGTTTCAAGCCAGCGTAAAAACGCCTCGTCGCGGATAAAGCCGTATTTAATCACTTCGGCAAGCCCCGCCGAGAGTTCACGGTCGGGCAGCGTGTTAAGCGTGTCGATATCCACTAGCACGGCTTTTGGCTGCCAAAATGCGCCAATCATATTTTTGCCCAGCGGGTGATTCACGCCGGTTTTGCCGCCAACGGAGGAATCCACCTGGGAGAGTAGCGTGGTGGGCACCTGAATAAACGCCACACCGCGCTGATAGCTCGCCGCGGCAAACCCCACCATATCGCCGATCACGCCGCCACCGAGGGCAATTAGCGTGCAACGGCGGTTAAAGCCAGCCTCTAGCAGCGCATCCCAAATACGCCCGACCTGCTCAATGGATTTATACGGCTCGCCATCGGGCAGTACCAGCGTGCGCACGTCGGCATGAGCCGGCAAGCTGGCACAGAGCTTTTCCAGGTACAACGGTTCAATCGTTTCGTTGGTGACCACCATCACCTGCTGACCGGCTAGGTACGGCACGATGGTTTCCGAACGACCTAGCAAGCCCGTGCCAATGTGAATTGGATAGCTGCGCTCACCGAGCGCGACATTAAGCGTGCGTAGCACGCCGTCTGGATGTGTCATGTGAATACCTTATTTTTGCGCCGCCCCTGTTTTGTGTGCCGCACCGGCCGTTTGCAGCGGGTCTACCAAGCGATGCACACGGCGTAAAATTTCATTGACCACGGCGCGCGGACTGCGGCGATCCGTGCGCACGGTAATATCGGCGGTAGCGCGATAGAGCGGGTCACGCTTGGCGAACATGTCATAGAGCACTTGTTCGCGATTGGCGCACTGTAAAAGCGGACGGTTACGATCTTTGGCGGTGCGCCTAAGCTGCTGCTCGACCGTGGTCATTAAGTAGATCACCGTGCCGCGCTCGCGCAATGCGCGGCGATTTTCTTCGCGCAGCACCGCGCCGCCACCGGTGGCGACCACCACGTTGTCGCGCTTCGTCAGCTCATCGATCATCTGCATTTCGCGCTGACGAAAGCCGACCTCTCCTTCAACGTCAAAAATCCAGGGGATATCCGCCCCGCAACGATCTTGGATGGCATGGTCACTATCAACAAACCCACGCGATAGCTCGGCCGCTAATAGGCGGCCAATGGTGCTTTTGCCTGCCCCCATAGGGCCGATCAGAAAAAGATTGGGTAAATCTTGCATTAGCGAACCGCCAGGCCGTCATCAAGGAGTCGTGGCGTAATGAAAACCAGTAACTCTACTTTTTCATTACTCTCTTCATTGTACCGAAACAGTCTACCAATTAACGGCAAATCACCCAGCAGTGGCGTCTTAGATATTTGGCGTAGCTCTTCAGTGGTTAAAATACCGCCGAGTACCACGGTTTGACCGTTATCCACCAGCACTTGGGTTTCAATGGTGTTGGTATCGATAGGCGGCTCACCACCAAACTCGGAGTCTCGGAAGCTATCATTGCGGATCACCAGCTCCATGATAATACGGTCATCCGGGGTGATTTGCGGGGTTACCTCTAATTCCAGCAGTGCTTCTTTAAACTCAGTTTCTGGATTACCTTCTGAACTCACGCTTTGAAAGGCGCGTTCCTCACCCTGACTAATGATCGCGGTACGCTGATTCGCGGTGATAATGCGTGGTTGCGAAATCGTCTGACTCTTGCCTTCGCTTTCTAAAGCGCGCAGTTCAAGGTCGAGCAGAATATCGCCGGAAAGATAGCCAAAACCAAAGGTGGTTTGCGCCCCAGATGAAGAACCTAAATCCACGGCAAGACCGCCTGTATTCGGCGAGCCCGACGAGGCGCCATTGAAGGTCAACTGATCGTTATTGCCAAAAACACCCGTCACGTTATCGGCCCCTGACACGCCCCAATTGATCCCAAGTTCGCGTGATGTGGTATCCCGAGCGATGACGATGCGCGCTTCGATTTGCACCTGACGCACAGCAACATCCAGCCGATCTAGCGTGCTCATTATCTGTTCTACCTGCTCGCGGGTATCTTGCACCAACAGCGTATTGGTGCGCTGATCAATGCTGACCCGGCCGCGATCAGTGAGCAGGCCAAAGCCATCTTCGCCGCGCAAAAGCTGCGCTAAGTCTTCGGCGCGGGCGTATTTCACTTCCACAAACTCGGTGATCAAGGGCGATAGCGTTTCGCGCTGCTGGCGCGCTTCGAGTTCTTGCTGTTCTAGCGCGGCAAGCTCGGACGCCGGCGCGACGACAATCACATTGCCTCGCTCGCGGCTGGACAGCCCCTGACTTTGTAAGATTAGCGCCAGCGCCTGATCCCATGGCACATCGTTTAAGTTCAGCGTCACACGCCCTGTCACGCCATCGCTGGCGACAATATTAAAACCGGAAAACTCCGCTAGCGTTGAGAGCACCGAGCGCACTTCGATATCTTGAAAATTAAGGCTTAAGCGCTCACCACTGAAGGTATCTTTCTCAGTGCCGCGATCCTCTTGCGGCGCTTGGCGTACCGGCTGTACTTCTACTGTGAGCGTTCGCCCACTCTGGGAGGAAACCATGGCGTAAGCGCCTTGGGTTTCGAGGGTTAACTCGGTGCCACGGGCACTAGCACGCGGCACCACCTGCGTAATGGGCGTGGCAAAATCCGTCACGTCATAGATTTGATTCAGCGAGTCGGGTATTGCTACGTCGCGTAAATTAATCACCACACGACCATCGCGCTCTTCAACGCGCGGGGAGATCGTGTCGCGATCAAAGCTCACCTCTAATTTACCCGCCCCCTCTTCACTGCGATGAAAATCGATAGTCTCAATTTGTGGCCCCTGAACGGTAGCAAGCGCACCAGGCTCAAGCGGAGCCTGGTGCGAATCGGGAGCACGCCCTGAGCTTGGGGTAAGCGCGATACGCAGCCTTTCTTCACTGGGCTGCGTGGTGTAGTCATAAACCTCGGCGAAATTAAACACCAGCCGCATGCGCTCGCTCGCCTCAACTGCGGTGATATATTCGACCCCGCCCCGCGCCACCTCTAGCCGACGCTTAGCCAAGCCACTGTTGGTGCCTGGGAGATCAATAGCCAAACGCGGCGGGTCGTCTAGGCGATAGCTTTTAACCTCGGGCACGCTGCCAAAAAACTGCAAGTCGATATTGACCTGCTCGCCATCGCTTTCATCAACGCGGATATCAGTGAGCACGGCCGCTGACGCCCAAACGGGCAGTAACGGCAACAGCGCCACGACCCATAACCCCAGACATCGACGGGTTATAAGCGGTGTTTTTTTCAACGCTTTTTGCAACATGGTTATGCCCATACCCTCTCCCTCTTGACTCTTTTGGCCGCGGCCATGTTATCCGTCAGCGTTATCGCCATCGGCCAGTGCTAGCGTAACATCGCGGACTTGCCAACCGTCGCGCTGGGTAAAGACGCGTTCATGAATCTTAATGTGCTGCTCGGTGATACGGCTAATGCGCCCGTAATTTGACCCGACATAATTACCCACGCTTACGCTTATGACTTCATTCTCCGGCGTGCGTATCAACGCTCGCTGGCGCTGGCCCATTTGCAGTGTCCCGACCAGTCTAAGCTCTTGCAGCGCATAGCGCTCTAACGGCTCCGGCGCACGCGTTTGATCGGGCGCCAACTCACTGTTGTCGCCAGGCTTCATGAAGGTACTATCGACCACCGCATCAGGCGCTAAAAATGGGCTGCGCGCGTCACTATGACGATACGGTAGCGGCTCATAATCAGGCATCTCAGGCATATCAATGCGTGGCTGACCGCCTGGCTCTTCGCGGATATCGCGGAGCGCTTGCGTTAATTGCTGCATATTGGCATCGGCACAGCCCGCCAGCATGAACACCACGCTTAACCCTAGGGCGCTATAGATCACTTGGCGCAACGTCATGCGTCATCCTCCGCCTCTTCCACCTGGGCTAAATCGCTATACGTACGCGCCAGCATCGAAAGGCGTAGCGTATTGCCCTGCCCTTCTACCGGCTCAAGGGTGAAATCATGCTGGGTCACGACCCGTGAGAGTGCCGCCATATCCGCCACAAACTGGGCAATTTGGTGATACTCCCCTTGCACCTGAATATCAAAAGGGTGTTCCACATAGTGCGTTTGGGTGACCGTTGAGCGAAGCCGAATATTTTCAATGATAAGCTGATTGCTCACTGCCGCATCGCTAATGCTATCGAGCAGCGACGGAATCTCAATGCTTGTCGGCAACATCTCGCGCAGGCGCGTCATTTGCGCATGAATCTCCTCTAGCCTCTCTTCCATCTTCGGCAGATGCGCGGCCTTAGCGGCTTTACTGCGATACTCTTCTAGCAGGCGGGGTTCTTTACGCGCTTCCGATACCAGCGCATCGCGGCGCTCGCCAATCACAAACCAGTACATCACCGCAACCGAGAGCAACAGCGCTAACAGCAGGCACAGCGCTTTAAGCAGCAGTGGCCAACTTCCCGCCTCTTTAACATCCAACGCTCGAACATCCACATCGCGCAAGCGCTGCCATTCGTCTATCCACCCGTCGCGATTAAGTTTCATTTCGCGCCTCCTGGATGCCGTCTTCCGAGGTGTTATCGGCGGTTTCATCGCCTTTGGGCGTAACGCGTTGCTGATTCACTTCGAAACGAAAAACCCGCCGAGCACTGTCACTATCGCTTTCGACGTCGGTAAATGTCGGCACCCCGAGCCCGGGCATCTGTTCAATGCGACGCAACTGTTCAGAAACTTGGCGGTCGCTACCCGCTTCCGCCGTCACGCTCAAGGTGTCACCACGACGAGATAGGCGCTGGTAAATCACGCCGCTGGCCACGCTTTGGGCAATCTCGTTGAAGACACGCACCGTTTTGACGCGTTCGTTTTGCAATGTTTGAAATAGCGCAAGCTGATCGCTGAGTTCGGTGGCATCCTCTTCATAACCACGCACCTCGCGAATATCCGCTTCGAGCTGGCGAGATTGCTCGGTGATGTAACGGTTACGCTCGCGCTGCGCCTCTAGCTCTGCCTGATACAGCCAAGTCACCAAGAAACCCAGTGCCGTCCCCAGTACCAGCATTGCTACCAACAAAAGATGGAAGCGGCGCGTTTGCCGCTGACGCTTCTCTTCGCGCCAAGGCAGTAGGTTAATCATCACGCTCATTGGCCAGCCCTCATCGCTAAGCCACAAGCCGTGAGCATGGCAGGCGCGTCGTTAGTCAGTCCCTCGATGTTTAAGCGTTTATTCACCTGCATACTTTGAAACGGATTGGCAATGGTCACCCGCATCCCGCTATCTTCCGCGATACGTTCGGCAAGGCCAGGAATAACGCTCGACCCCCCACCTAAGACAATTTCTTCCACTTCGTGGTGGCGACCCGCCGTGTAGTAGAGCTGGAGCGAGCGGCCCACCTGCTGAACGACGGTCTCCAGAAACGGATTAAGCACGTTGTCTTGATAATCTTCTGGCAGGCCGCCGCGTTTTTTGGCAAACCCGGCTTCCTCCATGGAAAGATCATAACGCTCGCGGATCGCATCGGTTAACTGCCGGCCGCCGAATACCGTATCGCGGCTATAGACGATATGCCCGCCGCGCATAACATGAAACGCATTCATGTTGGCGCCAAAATCAACCAGCCCGACACAGGTCGACGGGTCTAGCTCAACGCTCAGCTGGCGCCTCAACACCTCGAAGCTGCGCTCCATGGCAAAGGTTTCGACATCGACGAAGGCGGGTTCAAGGCCAGCGCGCTCAAGCGTTTCGGTTAGCTGGCTGACATCGTGTTGGCGGCACGCCACCAATAGCACCTGCTGCTGTTCTTCATCGTAGGGCGAGGGCCCTAAGCACTCGAAATCGAAAGCCACTTCATTGAACGGGAAAGGAATATGACGGTCTGATTCGGCGACAATGCGTTCCTCGATATCGTCTTCGCTCAAATTCGCGGGAAAGTTGAGCGTTTTGGTAATGGCGGCACTCGCAGGAACGGCCACGGCCGCTTTGCGCGTTGAAGGCTTGGCGTGTTCGACGGCACGACTTAACACACTTGCCACATCATCAATATCTTGGATGCGGCGCTCGATTACCGCACCTTCACGCAACGGGCGCACGGCATAGCTTTCGACGTGATAGTTATCCGCCGTTGGCTTGAGTTCCAAGAGCTTAACCGTCGCCGAGGTAATATCGACGCCAATCAAGCCGTTATGGGGTTTAAGCAAGCGCATTATGGTATTCGGCTCCGGCTATTATGACGCGTAATTCGAGGTTACAGGATTTTAACCTAACGCACACGCGTGACTCATTGCTGCATATCAACACTGGTGGTCGCCGCGTGAGCTTCCTATAATGGCAGCCGTTTACCCTGTTAGCGTTGCATCTATGTATCGCGCTATCGTCGCCATTTGGGCTTTTTCTATGCTTCCCACAGGTAGCCTGTTTTCATGAAGTTTCTTAGCACACTTATTCTGTCACTGTTTTCCACTCTCATGGCCCTGGTGGGAGCAACGATCTTGGCCGTCATTGGCGCCGGGATCTATTTTGCTCCGGGCTTACCCGATGTGCGTCAGCTGGAAAATATTGAGTTTCAAACGCCGCTGCGTATTTACACTCACGACGGCAAACAGATTGGCGAGTTCGGTGAAGAACGCCGGATTCCGGTGGACTTTGATGCCATTCCGCAACCCATGATTGATGCACTGATCGCGGCAGAGGACCAAAGCTACTTCGACCACGTGGGCGTCGACCCGCGTGGGTTGATTCGCGCGGCGGTAGAATTAGCCCAAAGCGGGGGCACCATTCAGTCGGGCGGCTCGACGATTACCATGCAAGTCGCGCGTAATTATCTGCTCACCCTCGATCAGACCTTTACGCGCAAAATTCGTGAAATTTTGCTCGCCCTGCAGATGGAGCAGGTACTCAGCAAAGAAGATATCTTCGAGCTATACGTCAATAAAATCTTCTTGGGCAACCGTGCATACGGCATTGCCTCCGCTTCAGAGACCTACTACGACAAGCCGCTGGCTGAATTAACGCTGGCCCAAACCGCGATGATCGCCGGTTTGCCCAAGGCGCCCTCTGCCTTTAACCCGCTGGCTAACTCTGAACGCTCGCTGATCCGGCGCAACTGGATTTTATTTCGTATGCGCGGGCTTAGCCTTATCGACGAGACGGCTTACCAACAAGCCGTGCAAGCACCGATTACCGCCCAGCGCCACGAAACCCAGCTTGAAGTCGACGCCGCGCATGTCGCCGAAATGGCACGCCAATATGCCATCGAAGAGTATGGCGACGGTGCCTACATCGGGGGCTACCGCATTTACACCACGCTTGATAGCGAACTGCAGCCCTATGCGCGTCTGGCGCTGGCCGAGGGTTTGCTGGCTTACGACCGCCGCCACGGCTGGCGCGGCCCAGAGCAGCAAGACATTCCGGCAAGCCTTGTTGAAGCACAAGAGCAAACCGAAACCCAGGGGCTTGAAGAAGAACTCGCCGAATCGCCAGAGATTCGCGAAACGGCCCGCCAAGCCGCCAAGCGCAGCCAGACCCAAGTGGAAGGGTTTGACGGCGATGTCAGTAACTGGGTGCAAGTATTAAGCCGCACACCTCGCTACGGCCTGCTTAAGCCCGCCATTGTGGTCGAAAGCAGTGGCCGCCACATGCAAGTGCTAACCCACGACAATGCAATACGCACCATCCCGTGGGAAGGATTGAAATGGGCACAGCCTTACCTAAGCCCGTACAGTCGCGGTGCGGCTCCCACATCGGCTGAACAGATCGCCCAGCGCGGCGATCTCGTCCGCGTAGTGGAAAACGAAGAAGGCGAACTGAGGCTGTCGCAGCGGCCCGGTGCCGAAGGCTCGCTAGTGGTACAAGACCCGCAAACCGGGGCGATTGTGGCCCTACAGGGCGGCTTTGATTTTAACGCCAGCAAGTTTAACCGCGCTGTGCAGGCACTACGCCAGTCCGGCTCTATCTTTAAGCCGTTCATCTATATCGCCGCCCTTGAGAATGGGGAAATGAACGCGGCGAGCGTCGTCAATGACGCGCCGGTGGTACAAGAAGACGGCAGTGATACGTTATGGCGTCCGGTTAACTCCAGCCGTGATTTTCTAGGCCCAACGCGGCTGCGCCCGGCGCTTGCCCGCTCGCGCAACCTGGTGACTATCCGCGTGCTGCGTAGCATGGGGCTGGATTACACCATCGACTACCTTAAGGGCTTTGGCTTTGCGTCTGAACAGCTACCACGCGGGCTGTCGCTCGCACTGGGTAGCGCCAGTTTGACCCCGCTGGAAATGACCAACGCCTACGCCGTGCTGGCAAACGGCGGTTTTAAAGTCTCGCCTTGGTTTATCGACCGCGTCACACGTGGCGAAGGCGCGAACAATATCTTTGAGGCAACCCCCGCGGTGGCCTGCCGCGAGTGCGACGAGCAGCAAAAGACGGTTGAGATTGACGGACGCGAGCACCCCGTTGCACCCCGTGTCGCCGACGCCGAAGCGGTGTATATCTTGCGCGACATGTTGCGCGATGTGATCGAAAGCGGCACGGGTCGCGGCGCACTCAGCCTTAACCGTGAGGACATCGTGGGCAAAACCGGCACCACCAACAATCAGCGCGACGCCTGGTTTGCTGGCTTTAACAGCGATTTGGTCGCCACCGTGTGGGTAGGCAAAGACAGCAACGAAACCATCGCCGAGTACGGTTCACAGGCCGCCCTGCCCATCTGGAACGACTTCATGGGTAAGGCGCTAGAAGGAAGTCCTGAGGTGTGGCCTGAACGCCCTGACGGCATTGTCACCGCCCGCATCGACCCCGACACTGGCCGCCGCTTGCACGACGACCAACCTGGTGGCATCAGCGAGTTATTCGACGCCAAACACTTGCCCGACTTTCAAGCGCGCCGGATAAGCCGTGAGCTGGAAGAAGCCAGCGGTTCAGAAGGCTCCGGCGCGGCCGAGTCGATCTTCTAGCGTGCTCTAATGGGCGGGCGTGGCCGTACGAGCTTGCCGCTTCGCGGCCACGCCATTGCCCACGATAGCGGCAATCATCACCGCCACGCCGGCGATTTCGGTCGTGGCATCGGGGTAAAACACGCCGATAATCGCCGCGCCGATCGCTAAGCGTGAAAGCCAGCCCATGGTGGTAAAGAGATAGCCCTCAAGGGCGGCGGCGAAAGCGCCCAGCGCGAGAACCGCAATCGCCCCTTTCCAGAGCACCAGGCCGACCGCCCCCCCCATGATGATTTCCGGGTTGAAAACCATAAACAGCGGGATCAGATAGAGCCCTTTGGCGAATTTCCACGCTTGGAAGCTGGTTTCCATGGGTTTACTGCCGGCTATCGCCGCCCCAGCAAACCCGGCCAACGCCACGGGCGGGGTCACATTAGAGTCCTGGGAGTACCAAAACACCACCAGATGCGCGACCAAAAGCGGAATGCCAAACTCTTGGGTCAAAGCCGGGCCGACCAGCACAATCAGCACGATATAGCTCGCTGTCACCGGAAGCCCCATGCCCAGCACAAGGCTTGCCAATAGCACCAAGATAAGGGCTAACACGATGTTACCGCCGGAAAACGCGAGCATCATGGAAGAAAACTTTAGGCCCAGCCCGGTGAGCCCAACCACGCCGACGATAATCCCCGCCACGGCACACGCCATTGAGACGGCGACGGCATTACGTGCGCCCAATTCCAGCCCTTCGATCAGCTTGCGTAGGCCACGCGCGCTTACGTCGACCATCCGATTAGCGGTTACCGGCTCCCCCTGGCGCGGCGCGACAAAGAAAAACCATAGCGCGTAGCGCAATACGGCAACGACCACCATCGTTACCACGGCATAGTACCCCACGCGCATCGGCGACATGCTCATCGCCAGCAACCACACCAGCACGGCGAGCGGGAGTAAAAAGTGCCACCCTTCGCGCATCACATCGCGTAGCTGCGGCAACTCACTTTTGGTCATGCCCTGCATGCCCTGCTTGAGCGCGATAATATGCACAAACAAATACACCGTGGTGAAGTACATCACCGCCGGAAAGATACTGACTTTGACGATATCCAAGTAAGGCGTGTTGGTGTATTCGGCGATCAAAAACGCACCCGCGCCCATCAACGGCGGCATGATCTGCCCACCGGTGGAAGACGCGGCTTCGATACCGCCAGCCTGCTTAGGCTTATAGCCCAGTCGCTTCATCAGCGGGATGGTAAACGCGCCGGTGGTGACCACATTGGCAATCGCGCTGCCGGAAATCGAGCCCATCCCCGCTGAGGCCAATACCGCCGCTTTTGCCGGGCCGCCGCGCTGACGACCGGTCGCCGCGTAGGCTAAATCGATAAAAAACTTACCCGCGCCGGTGCTTTCCAGAAAAGCGCCGAAGAGCACAAAGATGAAGATATAGGTTGCCGCTACCCCTAGTGGCAGACCAAAAATCCCCTCCTGCCCTAGATAGAGCTGCCCCGCAATGCGATCAAGGCTATAGCCTCGGTGCCCCAAAATACCGGGCAACCACTCCCCCAGCCAGGCTAAGTCCCCGCGCGGCCCCGCCATGGCGTACGCAATCGCGATCAAGCCGATCATCGTCATGCTCATGCCCACCGCGCGGCGGCTAGCTTCCAGCACGGTGACCGTGGCAATGCATGCCACAACAATGTCGGTCTGGCTCCAAAAACCGGCACGGCTGATGATGTCATCCAAAAACAGCACCAAATAGCCGCCGGTAATCAACGCACCGGTAAAAAAGATCGCATCAATCGCCCAGCCCGCCACTCCTCGGCCGCGCGTCGGCCCAAACGCCGGAAACATCAAAAAAGCCAGCATCATAACGAGCGCTAAATGAATACTGCGCTGATAAAAAAGGCCTAGCGGCTGAATGCCAGCGGAGTAGAGTTGAAAAAGTGACAGCCCCACCGCCACCAAGGTAATACACCAAAGCACCGCATGGGGCTGTCTGATATTCCCACCGGGCATGATGACGGTGGATTGTTCAGTGTTTTTCATCCGTTTTCACCAGTTGAATCCATACTCGTTCGCCGGCTGCACGGCGGCTTAAGCTGTATACATGCCTCGCCCCGTCTTGCTGCCACACCAAGCGATGGTTAACCGCCATCGCCCCCACCCGCAGCGCATACTGATTGCCTGGGACAGGCTCATCGATTTCCTCGATCCAGTAGCCACCTTCGCCATCAGAGACCTGCTTCCCACGGCTCAGCGTATGCCCGAGCCCTGCGGCAAAATCAGGCTGATGGCTGCGCTCCAGCTGCATGCTGCCAGCGGCGTTAAGGTAGCAGTCGCGCACGGTGAAGTGCTCCACCGAGTGCTCCCACTCAACGCACCAGCGAGCACCATTGGGCATGGCGGTATGCCAAAGCCGCTCACCTTGCGCACGGGTCACTTGTAGCCGATCCGCCCATACGGGGTTGGCAACAAACGATACTAAGACGGCCAAACATGCCAAAACTCCCGGCGCCAGGGCCGGGAGTCGTGCAGATACCAGGAAGAGAGACATTTAGGGGCGTAGGCGCTCAGGCACGTCGACACCCGCTTCTTCAAAGTAGCGGATCGCGCCTGGATGCAGCGGGACCGGCGTTGACTCCATGGTGAATGCCACGGTGGTGTCATTGGCAGCCGGATGCACCGCGATTAACTCGTCGGTATTTTCAAACAACAGCTCGGTGAGCTGATAGGCAAGTGCTTCATCCATGGCGGCGTTAACGACGAGGACGTTGGGAACGCCGATCGTGGTAACGGCTTCGTCCATGCCTTCGTAGAGGTTTTCGCCCAGCGTGTAACGCGCAAATACCGCGACTTCTTCGCGCGCGTTAGCAATCTCTTCATCGGAGAGTTCAATCAAGCGAATATCGCGCGTTGTCGCCAAGTTCATGATCGAACTGGTGGGCGGCCCAACGCTCCAGAACCCAGCATCGATATCGCCATCGCGAATCGCGTCGGCGGTTTCGTTAAAGTTAAACCGCTGAGGGGTGAAGTCGTCGTAGCTGACGCCGTTAGCTTCCAAAAGCGCCCGTGCATTGAGTTCGGTACCGCTTCCCGGCGCCCCAACCGAGACGCGTTTGCCTTTTAAATCGGCCAGCGAATGAATATCGGATTCAGCCAGGGTGACCAGCTGCACGGCATTGGGGTACATGGATGCCAGCGCCCGGGTGGCGTCGATTTGACGTGTTTCAAAATCACCAGTGCCGGTATACGCCTGGTAAACGGTGTCCGCCAGCGCCAGCGCCATATCGGCATCGCCGCGCATGATCAAACCCATGTTTTCCACCGAGGCGCCGGTCACTTCTGCCGTGGCTTGGGCACCTTCGATATGGTTATTGATCATCTCGGCAAAACCGCCGCCAATAGGGTAGTACGTGCCGCCGGTACCGCCGGTGGCAATGGAAAGCTGCTGTGCCGAGGCAGGCAGTGCAACCGCTAGCATGGATGCCGCTGCCACGTAGTGAAGCGTTCGCATAAACATTCCTCCGCCCTTAATAGGGAGTTGTTCAAGGTTATAAAGGAGGTGAATCTCTGCCGCTACGCCGATTAAACGCGCGGTGTTATGAAACTAGCACGCCTTTCGCGTTAGATGCCAATCTCTTAATCTAAGCTAACGCCACGTGCGGCTAACGCGGCTATACTGGGCACGCTTTTGCCGTGCGTTTTTACCACTCACCGCCAACACGAAGGGACACGCTCATGCCCGTTTGGGAAGCCGCGACGCTTATCGCCATCGGCGTTGTCGCCGGATTTATCAATGTGCTCGCCGCCGGCGGCTCAATGCTGACGCTGCCGCTATTGATGTTTTTAGGCCTGCCGCCCCAAGAGGCCAACGGCACCAACCGCGTGACGGTCGTGCTGCAAAGCGTATCCGCCGTGGGTAATTTTTTTCGCGCGGGCGCGGCGTACATCGGGCTTAGCCTACGACTAGCGCTACCCGCGGTGGCGGGTTCGCTTCTCGGCGCTTGGCTGGCACTTCACGTCAGCGACGTGTTGTTCGAGGCGATTTTGATCACCGTGATGGCAGGCTCCGCCATCACCATGCTACTGCCCCACCCCAAACTGGATACCCGTCCACTCACACCAGAGCGCCTTACGCCGATGATTTATCTCGCCATGTTTGGCATCGGCCTTTATGGCGGTTTTATTCAGGTTGGCGTGGGGATTTTGTTTATCGTCGTGCTCTATCGCATGTTGAAGATCGATCTCGCCCAAGTGAACGTCTTCAAAGTGCTGATTGTCTTGGTGTATAGCGTGCCAGCACTGGCGATGTTTTTATGGTTCGACCAAGTGCGCTGGAGCTATGGGTTATTGTTAGCGCTCGGCAGCATGACCGGTGCTTGGCTCGCGGTGAAGGTCAACATGAGCCCGCGCGGGGCGCTTTGGATCAAGTACCTCACCTTAGCCGTGATCACCGCGATCTTATTGCGCTTAGTGTTCGGCTAGCAGGCGATGACACACTCGGTTCTCTACAGCAGATGTATTAACCGGAACACAAAAAAGACTACACTGGAGCGCATACGACATATCATATTTTTTCCGTTTTGCTCCCATCAGGCGTTTCGTTTTACCCCCTTTCTTTACCGCGTGGCTTATGTGGCCGATATACGAAGATAATAAAAGGAGAACCACATGGCTGAGCGCCGGATTACTGACCCGTTTGAACACCTGATCGCCCTATCGTCGCGCGATGCGGCTAACATGATTAACGCCGCTCCCATTGGCATCTGCATCACCAATGCAGCGGGGATGTTTGAGATGGTGAACCCCGCCTACTGCGAGTTTTATGGCTACGAAAAAGAGGAGCTTTTAGGGCAACATTTCACGGTGGTCGTACCTAAAGCCTATCGTGCCAAGCTTAGCCAACTGCACGATGCGTTTATTGCTGGCAACGAAATCCAAGAGCTCCGCCAAGAGCTGGAGGTGCGGTGTAAAAACGGTGAGGCACGCACGATTATCGCCGAAGCCGCGCGCCTCCACGGGGATGACGGCGCGCCGCGCAAAGTCACTTACGTGATCGACATCACCAGCCGTAAGCACCTGGAAGAACAGTTAAAGCAGGCCAACGAACGCCTGGATCACTTAGCACACCACGACGAGCTCACCGGTATTTTCAACCGTCGCGCCGGGCTCATGCGCTTAGAGGAAGAACTTAAACGCTGCCAACGCTATGGCAGCAAGCTAAGCGTGGCGATGTATGACCTGGACTCGTTCAAGCATATCAACGACACCTACGGCCACAGCATCGGCGACGACGTGCTAAAAGAAATGACGCAACTCATTGCGAAAGAGATACGCTCCACGGATTTTCTCGTGCGTTTAGGCGGTGAGGAATTTCTGATCATCATGCCAGAAGTCGAAGTTTCCTCTGCCTACCTGGCCACCGATCGCCTGCGCCAACAGGCCGCCGCCACGCCGATGACCACTCATGCGCTCACCGTTACCCTTTCTGCCGGTGTGGCAAGCTACATGAAAACCTCAACCACACGGCTGCTTGATCGTGTCGATAAGGCCATGTACCGGGCCAAGCAATCCGGGCGAAATAAAGTGATCATCGCAGATGATGTGACATAGCGTTTTGCACGCTATGATTACATCATGTCATTCTCAGAGCGTTATTCGCTCAACGCCACTCACTCATAAACCACCCACTCATAAAATACCCACTGAAGGAGTCACAATGAGTAACGCAGAACTCAACGAGCTGAAGAAAAAATACGTTGCAGCCGGTGCAGCAAGCCCGGCAACCGCCTATGCCGACCGCGCCGAAAACGCAGAAATTTGGGATGCCGACGGCAACCGCTTTGTCGATTTTGCGGGCGGCATCGGCGTACTCAACGTTGGCCATCGCCACCCTAAAGTCGTCGCCGCGGTAAAAGCTCAGCTAGATAGGGTCATGCACACCTGCCAGACCGTCATGCCTTATGAAGGCTACGTGCGCGTTGCCGAAAAGCTCAGCCAGATTGTACCAGTACGTGGCCACGCGAAAGTCATGCTGGCGAACTCGGGGGCAGAAGCCCTGGAAAACGCCATTAAGATCGCCCGTGCTGCCACTGGCCGTTCTAATATCATCTGTTTTGATGGCGGCTACCATGGCCGTACCTTCTACACCATGGCCATGAACGGCAAGGTCGCGCCCTACCAGACCGACTTTGGCCCGATGCCGGGCACTGTTTTTCGCGCACCTTATCCGGTGGATTACCACGGTGTCAGTGAAGATGAAGCCCTGCGCGGCCTGCACATGGCGCTGAAAACCGATGCAGGCATTAACAACACGGCTGCCATCGTGCTGGAACCGGTTCTGGGTGAAGGCGGTTTCTATCCGGCACCGAAGAGCTTCCTCGAAAAAATCCGTGCGATCTGTGACGAACACGGCATCCTGATGATTATCGATGAAGTTCAGTCAGGCTTTGGCCGTACCGGCAAGATGTTTGCCATCGAGCACAGCGGCGTAGAACCGGATTTGATGACCATGGCCAAGAGTATGGCAGATGGCATGCCGATCTCTGCGGTTGTTGGCACGGACAAGCACATGGACGCGTCCGGCGCTAACTCCCTGGGTGGCACCTATACCGGCAGCCCGACCGCCTGTGCCGCCGCACTGGCGGTCATGGAAGTCTTCGAGGAAGAAAATATCCTCGAGAAAAGCCAAGCGCTGGGTAATAAGTTGGCCGAGCGTTTCGGCGGCTGGGAAAACAAGTTCGCTTGCGTGGATAACGGCCGCAACATGGGGGCGATGGCTGCCTTTGAGCTAATCAAAGACGACCATACCCCGGATGCCGAACTTGCCGCCAAGCTTTGCGGCAAGGCCCGCGAGAAAGGGCTGATCCTGCTGTCCTGCGGTCTCTACGGCAACACCATCCGCTTTTTGATGCCAGTCACCATCGAAGACAGCGTGCTCAACGAAGGGCTGGATATCGTTGAAGCCTGCCTCGACGAGCTAACCTAAAAGATCGCACTGACCCGATAGACGTCAGTTAATCTTAAAAGCGTCGCCTGAAACCAGGCGGCGCTTTTTTATTGGCCGTGTTATTCACCGCGTGGACGCCGATCACCCTCCAGAAAGTTGGCCACAAACACGGCCTTGCCATACGTCTCGAAAGACCACTTCATCACATCGGACAAAGCGGCCATCACGGCATCAAACTCACCAAACACCTGAGTGCTCATGCGGTTGGCGTGTACCTCAAGGCCTGAGGCCTCCAATTTGTTGACCACGGCTTTTACCGGCGGCTTGAAGTCGTCGGCGAGGGGATAATAGCTAAGCTGTACGGAGAGATACATAGTGCCTCCTTAAGATGGGGTCATCTGCTGCCAGGCAGCGCGTATGGCCGCACGGGTCTCATCGGGGAATTCCATGGGGAACATGTGCGTGCCTGGCACGTTTTCCACCTGCAAACCCCGGCGCCTGAGGCGTTGAATGCGCGCGGGCGTGAGCAAATGTGAATCTTCCCCCGCGACCACGGTTACCGGCACCTGCAGACGCTGCGGCAGCCGCGTGAGGTGATCCGGCAGATGACGGAAAATTTCCACTTCGATGCTTGGATCGAATGTCAGTTCAGCGCGGCCATCGTCAAGCTCACGCGTACCCGCCTCAATATAGTCGTTAAGGGCCTCTGGTGTAAAAAGGCGAAACAGGCCTCGGCGGCGCAGGTACATCGCCATTGCCTCGCGGCCTGGCCATACCGTGCGCCGCCCTTGGGTTTTACCGGCAGGGGTAATGCGGTCAATAAAGCCAAAGCGCTTCGCCGCCTTCATCGCCCAGGCATCCACGCCGAGCATGAGCGGCGGGTCAAGCATGACCACACCGGCAAAGCGCTCTGGCCGCTTCGCCGCCGCCATGGCCATTAGCGTGCCACCTAACGAGTGCCCAACCCCCAATACTGGCGCTTCGTTTTCCGGTAGCGCCGCCACCACTTCATCTACCAGATTGGCCCAGTTAGCATTCACCGGGTAGTCCGGGTGGTGGCCAAGCCGGTCGAGGGGGTGTAAATCAAATTGATCGCTTAAAGGCGCTAGCAGGCTTTTATAGCTGAGGCCGGGAAAGCCGTTGGCGTGGGCAAACACCAAACGGGGGCGTTGGGTAACATCGGCAGACATGGCAAGGCTCACAAAATCGTCAGTTATTTATTGTTAAACAATCTATCATACATTTGTTTTAACGTGCGGTACTCACATCGTCAAGCGTCTGCCCGATTGACAATGTGAGCGGCGAACGTTGAAGACGCTTAAAAATTACAGCGTTGGCAGCCCCAACTCTCTTAGAAATGCGTTATGCGTTTCAGTAGATGATGCAATTCGCTGATCAATCTCTTTCAGCGTTTTATGCACCTCGCCCAAATCGATTTCTTCCTCTGGTTCAGCGGTGCGGATATAGCGTGAAATATTGAGGTTGTAATCATTTTTTTCGATCTCTTTCATCCCCACGCGACGAGCATACCGCTCAACTTTTTCCGGGCGATTCTGGTAGGTATCGATGATCTTGTTGATGTCTTCAGGGCGCAGGGTATTTTGTCGCTTACCTTTTTCAAAGTGCTCCTTGCCACTAGCGTTGATGAACAGCACATCATCCGGCTTTTTACACTTTTTCAGCACCAAAATGCAGACAGGGATGCCCGTCGAGAAAAACAGATTGGACGGCAAACCAATGACGGTATCAATGTGGCCATCCTTGAGCAGTTTGGTGCGAATACGCGACTCTGCGCCACCTCGGAATAGCACACCATGGGGCAAAATAATCGCCATAGTGCCTTCATCACCAAGGAAGTGAAAACCATGCAGTAAAAAGGCAAAATCCGCCGCTGACTTGGGGGCTAAGCCATGGCTTTTGAAGCGGAAGTCTTCGCCCAGCATCTCGTTGGGTTCCCAGCGATAGCTAAACGGCGGATTAGCCACCACCGCGTCACATTGCAGTTTCTTGGCCGGGTTCATCTCGTTGAGAATATCCCAGTCATTTTCCAAGGTATCGCCGTGGTGAATACTGAACTCGGTGTCCTTCAAGCCATGTAGCAACATGTTCATGCGGGCCAGGTTGTAGGTGGTGATATTCTTTTCCTGACCGTAAATCATGCCAATACCGTGCGCGCCCATCTGTTTACGCACATTTTAATGAGTTTTAAGCGCTATTTTGTAAGAGATCTCTTACAAGTATGTAAGACATCTCTGTCACTTGCCCTTCAGGCCTTGCTCTTTGGCCCCCGCTCGCTATCCTAATCCATTCTCATTTAGCAGATAACGATCCAAATAGCGACAACGATTCAAGGAGCGAAGCGATGGCGGATAAAACGGGCCTGCAGTTTACCCTGACCCTACCCGGGGCCGATGACACCGCCGTGGTGCGGTTTACCCACCGCGAAGCCCTCTCTGAGCCGTTTACCCTCTCCGTTGACGTTGCCAGCCGCACCCATGATCTGTCGCCCAGCG
>NZ_JAMJPJ010000140.1 GCF_023555005.1 Halomonas llamarensis
CCAGCGTTCAATCTGAGCCATGATCAAACTCTTCAGTTTACAATCATTGTGATGCTTACATGTCACTCGAAAGTCACATAAGTGCATCAAACTTGGCTCAAGGTTTTCAAACGTTCTCTCAAGATCCGAAGACCTTGGTCGAGTCGCTTGCCTTGATAATCGGTGATTTATCACCCTCATCGGCAAGCGCCCACATGAATTACCTGATCACATTATTAAAGAGCATGTCGTTGAAGGAAGTCATTCGATAACCTG
>NZ_JAMJPJ010000141.1 GCF_023555005.1 Halomonas llamarensis
AACGGGATGACCACGGCCAAATCATTGCCCAGACCGGCCCGGACGGCACGCGCTGGGCCATTGAGCGGGATGCGCTCGGGCAGCCGGTGAGTATTGAAGGCCCTGAGAATCAGCGCTGGCAGATCACGCGTAACGACCTCGGCCATCCGCTGGCGGTCACCGGGCCGGAAGGCACTACCGCTTTTGCCTACGACGATACCGACCTGCCCGACCGCCCCACGACCATGACCGATGCAGGTGGCGCGACCCACCAGC
>NZ_JAMJPJ010000142.1 GCF_023555005.1 Halomonas llamarensis
GGTGGCCTCGATTACTCCCAGGCATCCGACGACTACAACCACTTCCCGACTGACATCGGCGGCTTCAACGGCGTAAACATCATCATCGGCCAAGGGCTGAGAGCACACCGTGGGCAAATGGCGGCTATCTATGCAAAAACGCGATAGAAACGGGACACTAAAGGCCTATCTCGCATAACTATCGCGTCGGTAAGACGTTAAATAGCCTCAACGCATCCACCATGCAGACGAAAAGCGCTCAATAATGGCGCTACC
>NZ_JAMJPJ010000143.1 GCF_023555005.1 Halomonas llamarensis
CGCGGGGTTTGGGATTGGGCGTCGGGCGGAAGGTCTGCGCCTTGGGCATGATCACCAGCGCGTTATGGTAGCGGGTCATCAGCTCGCCTGCTTGCGCCGACGCAGCGCCGTTCCCCCCATTGTTACTCTCATAGCCGCCCCGGGCCATCCCGTCCTCTTCCAGGGCCTGGGGCTGTTCGCCGTGGTGCACCACGGCCACCACCTGCCACGCTTGGTTGAGGCTATCGATATCGTGGTCGGTGAGGGTAAAACAGA
>NZ_JAMJPJ010000144.1 GCF_023555005.1 Halomonas llamarensis
TGCTGACCGGCGTGTCCAAATTCAGTAAGGTCAGCCTGTTTTCGGGACTGAATAATCTGCGTGATATTACCCTGTCGCCCGACTATGCGACCCTTTGCGGCTATACCGATGACGACATCGATACCGTCTTTGAACCCGAACTTTCCGGGTTAGACCGTCAGGAAATCAAACAGTGGTATAACGGCTATCGTTGGGGGGGGCGTGAGGTAACGTCCGTCTACAATCCCTTCGATGTACTGTTACTGTTCCAAGAAC
>NZ_JAMJPJ010000145.1 GCF_023555005.1 Halomonas llamarensis
CTCAAAAGAGTGGTCTGGCACGTTCAAAGAGTTGGGCGAGAAGCGCGACAAATTGAGAGGTCTGATTCGGCATCACCTACTGGAGCACTACGCGCGTGATGAAGCCGAAACGGAAGCCGATCTGGATGGGGATATCCGCCGAGCCAAGATGATCCTCTCGTTAGATGATGCCATGAACAAAGTGGATCGTTTCCTAAAGACGCACAGCCCAAGGATGGGCCGGGGGAAGCGGATCAAGGAAGTGAAGAGCAACCT
>NZ_JAMJPJ010000146.1 GCF_023555005.1 Halomonas llamarensis
GGTGATCAACTACCAAGATCAGCTCCAGCCAGGCACCTTTGAGCACGCCGTACACTACCTGATTGAGCACAAGCTTGACTTATCCGTTTTCCATCCCAAGTATCGCAACGACGCGACCGGTCGACTGACCTATGATCCGGCCATCCTGCTCAAGATCATCCTGTTTGCTTACTCAAAAGGCATCACCTCCAGCCGCGAGATGCAATGGTGTTGCGAGACCAACATCATTTTCAAAGCGCTTTCCTGCGATACCGT
>NZ_JAMJPJ010000147.1 GCF_023555005.1 Halomonas llamarensis
CGTTAAGACTGATTTCCACTTCCTGGTTGGGCAGCCCCAGCTGATAAAGGCGGCGGTGAGGCACTTCTTCGCGAATACTTTTAAGCGTCAGGTAGCCTGTTTGAAATAGCATGGCGTCGGTCGAGATGTCATCCACATCAAAGCGGCTCAATAATGTGGGCCGACTGTGCCAAGCAGTGAGTGCGGGGGTATATATGCCGCGCTCTTTCAGCAATTCAACCAAAAACGTGGGTGTCGCCGACTCAAACCAGTAAG
>NZ_JAMJPJ010000148.1 GCF_023555005.1 Halomonas llamarensis
AGCCGCCCTGCATGTCGTGAGCGCATGGGCGAACGAGCAGCAGTTGGCTCTGGGGCAGGTGGCTACCACGGAGAAATCCAACGAGATCACCGCCATCCCCGAGTTGCTGCGCTTGCTGGAGATCCGCAGTGCCATCGTAACCCTCGATGCGATGGGCTGCCAGACGGCCATCGCGGAACAGGTCGTAAGCCAGGGAGCCGACTACATTCTTGCGGTCAAAGACAACCAGCCCACTCTGTACGAGGCGCTGCGCGA
>NZ_JAMJPJ010000149.1 GCF_023555005.1 Halomonas llamarensis
CGAATCAGACCTCTCAATTTGTCGCGCTTCTCGCCCAACTCTTTGAACGTGCCAGACCACTCTTTTGAGGCATCGGAGGACATCTTGCAGCCGTCAATCGCAAAGAGTTCGTTACCTAACAAGCCTTCTTCGTGGCATACCAACAGCACTTGCTCGAACAGCGCTGCAATCTCATCAGCATGGCGGCTGACGAAGCTTGCCAGGGTGGTGAAGTGGGGTACGGTATCGCAGGAAAGCGCTTTGAAAATGATGTTG
>NZ_JAMJPJ010000014.1 GCF_023555005.1 Halomonas llamarensis
ACCCTCATCGGCAAGCGCCCACATGAATTACCTGATCACATTATTAAAGAGCATGTCGTTGAAGGAAGTCATTCGATAACCTGAATGGCTTGCCTCAGCGAGGAAGGCGTATTCTACGCATTCCGTGGTGTTTGTCAACTCGCTTTTCGCTAAGATGGCGATAAACGCGTGAAGGAAACAGTCGAGCGATTGATACAAACTAACAAATCAATCAAACCCCTAACCTTCTGACAAACCAAGGTTTTTACACCTCAATCACCGCTGGTAACGCTGTGCGTCCCCGGCAGCGGATGCGTACTCTACGGGTTCAATGGCGGGTTGGCAAGAAAAAGAAGAAGAGATTACAAAAAAAGCGGCAGAAAGTTGCCTTTCTGCCGCAAACCACCGATCAGAATGCCTGACCAGAGAGTGCTCGGTAGCGGTCCAATGCCGCGCTAGCCACTAATCAAATTTCGAAGCCAAGGCCCAAATCATCGCTTGAAGTCGCCATTAGACTTCCTGCGCCTGACTGAATCATTTGCGCGTGCGCTTTTGTGCGTGGCAACAGCCGCTGGTAGTAAAAACGTGCCGTATTGAGTTTGGCGGCATAGAAAGCTTTATCGTCACCTTCCAGAGAATCAGACGCCTGTTTAGCGGCGCGGGCAAACAGATAAGCCAGCGTGACATAGCCGGAGTACATCAGGTAGTCAACGCTTGCTGCGCCCACTTCTTCACGATCCTGCATTGCCTTCATGCCCACGCCCATCGTGAGTTCACCCCACTCAGCGTTAAGCTTAGCCAGCGGCTCAACAAATTCTTTAAGAGTCGGGTTGTTCGCTTCAGCTTTACAGAACTGATGAATCTCTTTGGTGAAAACTTTTAGCGTCTCCCCCTGACTCATCAGCACTTTACGACCTAGGAGGTCAAGAGCTTGAATGCCAGTCGTACCTTCGTAGAGGCGTGTAATACGCGCATCGCGCACTAGCTGCTCCATGCCCCACTCTTGGATAAAGCCATGGCCGCCGTAGATTTGCACCCCTTCATTAGCACTTTCAAAACCCACTTCTGTTAGGAAGGCTTTGACGATGGGCGTCAAAAGACCCAGCAGCGTTTCCGCACGCTCCTGCTCTTCACCGGGTTGGCCATGCTCCACAACATCAAGCATTTGAGCGGTGTACAGCACCAGCATACGCCCTCCTTCCGCGAAGGCCTTTTGCGTCAGCAGCATGCGGCGCACATCGGGATGAACAATGATCGGGTCAGCCGGCTTCTCAGGAGCCTGTTTACCCGACAGCCCCCGCATCTGCAAACGGTCTCGTACATAGCTGAGCGAGTTTTGAAAGCTCGCCTCAATGACACCAAGGCCTTGGATACCAACACCTAAGCGGGCAGCGTTCATCATCGTGAACATACACGCTAAGCCTTTATTGGGCGGCCCCACTAAATAACCAGTTGCGCCGTCAAAATTCATCACGCAGGTAGCGTTACCGTGAATCCCCATCTTGTGTTCAAGGGAGCCACAGGTGACACCGTTGCGCTCAACAGGATTTCCCTCGGCATCCGGCAAAAACTTCGGCACCACAAAAAGTGAGATCCCTTTAGAACCTTCCGGCGCATCGGGCAGTTTTGCCAGCACCAAGTGGATAATATTTTCTGCCAAGTTGTGCTCACCGGCGGATATAAATATCTTGGTCCCGGTAACGGTATAGGCATCGCCCTCGCTCGGCACTGCACGCGTTTTAATCAACCCAAGGTCGGTGCCACAGTGCGCCTCGGTTAAGCACATGGTGCCGGTCCAAACGCCCTCAACAAGCTTGGTCAAGTATGTTGCTTTTTGCTCATCTGTACCGTGGTGCCTCAGTGCATCTGCCGCGCCATGGGAAAGCCCTGGGTACATGCCCCACGCCAAGTTGGTCGCGCAGATCATCTCAGACAGCACCATGGAAAGTGAGTGAGGAAGCCCTTGCCCACCATGCTCAGGCTCAGCGGCAAGACTAGGCCACCCCCCTTCGACATACTCCTGATACGCCTCTTTAAACCCACTGGGTGCTTTGACTTCGCCACCTTCCAGCAAACACCCCTCTCGATCGCCGGACTGGTTTAACGGCAGCAATACATCACGCGAAAAACGTGCACCTTCCTCAAGGATGGCGCTAACCACATCCGGGGATGCATCGTCACCTGAGGGCAAACGTGCATAGTGAGATGGATAATCCAACATCTCATCCATAACAAAACGGAAATCACGTAGCGGTGCTTGGTAGGTAGGCATGACACTTCTCCTGACAAATAGTGAAAGTGCTCAGTGCAACTTTCAAACGTATGTTTGAAAGCTAACCGCCTTAGGAAAGAGAGTCAAGCCAGTGTTTGATATTTGCTGGTGTCATTTAGATCGACTTTAGTCAAAAAACCGGAGGCTGGCATGAAAACCAACCCCCGGTCATAGAGCGATGCATCAATATATGTGGCTAGGCGCAAGCTATCCCAGCATTACTGCATTCGGATACCGCCATCCAAACGAACGACATCACCATTAAGCATGACGTTGGTAATGATCTGCTCTGCCATTTTGGCAAACTCAACGGGCTTTCCTAGGCGTTTCGGGAAGGGGACAGCGGCCGCCAGAGCTTGCGCTGCCTCATCGGGAATTTCACTCATCATGGGCGTTTCAAAAACGCCAGGCGCAATCGCCATAACGCGGATACCATGACGCGATAACTCTCGCGCAGCCGGAAGACTCATACCGACAACACCCGCTTTAGAAGCGCTGTAAGCACACTGACCAACTTGGCCATCAAACGCCGCAATAGACGCCGTATTAATGAGTACGCCACGCTCTCCATCGTCGCTTGGCGTATTTTTCGCCATCGCTGCGGACGCTAAGCGCATAATATTGAACGTGCCAATCAAGTTGATATTGACCGTTTTACTGTAGGCTTCAAGGCTAGCGGGATTACCTTCCCGGTCGACGAGCTTACCGACGCTGACCACCCCAGCGCAGTGAATCACACCTGCCAGCCCTCGCCCACCGCTTTGCTCAACCGCCTGCGCTATGGCGTTCTGCATATCCGCTTCGGAGGTAATATCCCCCACACGCGCTGCTGCCGACGCACCGAGCGATTCAGCTTGGGCTTTAACACCCTCTTGCATATCACAGAGGACGACATTTCCCCCGCCTGCTATTAACCGTTCAGCTGTCGCCGCTCCTAACCCGGAGGCAGCGCCAGTGATCAAAAACGTATTACCCTTAACGTCCATCGTTGTTTCCTCTTAAAACCATCTTAATCGTTTGAATCAACTTTCTCAGCGGCTTCAGCACGCAACTTAAAACGCTGAATTTTGCCGCTCGGCGTTTTTGGCAGCTCCTCGACAAACTCAATCACACGAGGGAACGCATGGGTAGAAAGGCGCTCGCGTACCTGTTGGCGAATTTCATCGGCAAGGTCATCGTTAGCTTCAAACCCTTCTCGCAGCACGATGTAAGACTTGATCACTTCGCCACGAATCTCATCGGGCTGCCCTACCGCTGCAGATTCAGCGACCGCTGGGTGCGTCATCACACTGTTTTCGACATCGGTCGGCCCAACGCGATAGCCCGCCGTTGTAATGATATCGTCGTCTCGACCAGCAAACTGGAACGAACCATCTTCGTTACGAATCACCACGTCCCCAGTCAAATAATACCCTTCTGCAAACGGATGTTTTTCTTGCCAGGTATATCCTTGAAAAAAGTGGGCGGGCGAGTTTTTGATATCAACGGCAAGCACCCCCGGCTCACCTGCGGGCATTTCATTATATTCAGCGTCCAGAATCGCCAAGCGGTACCCTGGCATCGGCACGCCCATGGCGCCCACATGCTTCGGATGATCCAACGCGTGATGGTTGTTACACGTCATGCCGGTTTCGGTTTGGCCATAGTGATCCATCACCGGACAGCCAAGCGATTTTTCTACCCAGGTCACGACCTCTGTATTGAGCGGCTCACCCGCTGAACTGGCCGCTCGAAGCTCTAACGTTTGATGCGCATCGTCAAACAGACCAGACGCTTTCATCAAACGATAAGCCGTCGGGGCCGCCGCAAAATTGGTAATACGATGGCGCTTCATGAAAGCGAGTGCCCCTTCGGCGCTAAAACCAGCTTCACAAAAATGGGTGGTAGCGCCTAATAGCAGTGGCCCTGCAATGGCATAGTAAAGGCCATACGCCCAACCCGGATCCGCCATGTTCCAGAAACGGTCATCTTCCCGCAGGTCAATGGCTAATTCCATATAAATAGCGAACGCTGGCATACCGGCTAGCGGTACCGCAACGCCTTTGGGTTTACCCACCGTGCCGGAGGTGAACATCTGCAAAAACGGCTGATCTGGCGTTAGACGCGGAGGCTTCTCGGTGGAAGGTGCATGCGACGTGGCTGCCTCCCACTCCAAATCATCAGCATGCTCACTCGTCGCACCACCAACAGCCAATACGGGGGGGCACTGGGTTAAACCATCAAATTTATACCGGTTAGCGTGATCGGTGATCACCAACTTGGTATCAGCCCGTCCCAGGCGGTAATCTACAGAATCAGGGCCAAAGGCGGTAAATAACGGCTGATAAACCGCGCCGATACGCCACGTAGCCACCACCGCCACTAATAGCGCTGGCGTGCGCGGCAACATACAGGCAATCCGATCCCCGACACCCAGGCCTTGAGATTGAAACCAGCCAGCAAGCTTAGCGCTGGCTTGCTCAAGTTCCGCATACGTCAACTTATGCGTATTACCTTGTGTATCTTCCTGAACAAGGGCTAGCACATCACCGCGCCCTTCACGGATGTGGCGGCCGCAACTGGCTTCATACGCATTAAAATGGCCATCTTGGTGGTCATCTAAGCGCGCAATAACGCTATCGACAGAGAAATTTTCAAGATACTCACGATAATCGGGTAGTGATGTCGCAGTCATGATCGCTCTCTTGTGTTGTGGTTGTGAGCTGTATCGCCATGCAGGCGTATCGCTGATGCGCTAACAACACGTGATTGTGGTTATTAGGCCTGACTTGGCGCGTGCGGATATTTATCCGTTTACGTTAACGGAAACTTTGTCATGCGCCAACGCTAAAACCATTCCTAACAGAGAGCAAGCCTTACCCATGGCAAGATGACTAGACAATAGTCAAAGACCACCCTACCGTTTTGCAGGAATGATCATCCCAACCAGCTCATCAGCGAGATCGTCCGGTGTTCTTGGTCCAGCCGGGTCGTACCAGCGTACCGTCCAGTTGAGGGCACCTAACACAAAGCGGGAGACCAGAAAACGATCCCCATGAATTAACCCTGCTTCTAACGCAGCGTCAATCACCTCAACCCAAAGAGCTTCATAAGCATCACGAAGGTGGCTTAAATGCGCTTTCGCTTCATCATCTAGTCGGCGCCATTCGAATAACGCCACGACATGGGCGTTACGATCGGTAAAGAGCGTTTCCAAATGCGCTCTCGCCATGGTTCTTAGGCGCGCTTCAGGATCAGTAGGGCTATACTCTAACGCACGGCGAGCAATTCTTAGGGCATTATGCGTCCCTTCTTCAATGACAGCCGCCAATATCTCTTGCTTATCTTTAAAATGATGAAATAGGCTGCCCGATTTAATCCCCATTTCCTGGGCGAGCATGCGTACTGTCGTCTTGTCGAAGCCTTCTTGGACAAAAAGCTGCGCGGCGAGACGCGTTAGTTCCTTGCGACGAGGTGATGCATTCATTACATTCATATCTCTTACACTAGCGCTTGCTTGGTTACTCAGGAGAGAACCACAGCACACGCAACGGGTCAACGCAACGAACCCTTTACGACCACAATAACGCCAACATTTGGAGATAAACCATGAGTCACAACGACGTTGTTTTTCTATCAGCAGCACGCACACCAATGGGCGGCATGATGGGTAGCCTTTCGAGCGTAACAGCGCCAGAGTTAGCCGCCGTGGCGATTAGGGCGGCTATTGAGCGCTCAGGCCTTAAAGGCGCTGATATCGAAGAAGGCATTATGGGCTGCGTTCTCCCCGCTGGCGTCAAACAAGGCCCAGCGCGACAAGCTATGCGTCAGGCGAGTATTCCCGACGCTAACGGTGCCACCACGATCAATAAGCTATGTGGCTCGGGAATGAAAGCGACCATGCTTGTCCACGACATTATCAAGGCGGGCAGCGGGGAGATTTTGCTTGCTGGCGGTATGGAATCCATGTCCAACGCCCCTCACTTGCTCACGAAAGCGCGCGGAGGCTACCGTCTTGGCCACGGCGAACTTAAAGATCACATGTTCCTAGACGGCCTTGAAGATGCAGAAACCGGCAAACTGATGGGAGTTTTCGCGCAAGATGTCGCGTCTGAGCGAGGCTACACCCGCGAGCGCTTGGATGATTTTGCTATCGCCTCGCTTGAACGAGCCATGGAAGCCACCAATGCGGGCCATCTCAATGCGGAAATGGCGCCCGTTACGGTTTCCAGCCGAAAAGGCGACACTCTGGTCGAGCACGATGAACAGCCCTTCCAAGCCAGACTGGATAAGATCCGCGAGCTACGCCCAGCCTTCGCCAAAGACGGCACAATCACCGCTGCTAACTCAAGCTCTATTTCAGACGGCGCCTCAGCGTTGATTCTCTCCAGCCAAGCGGCCGCTGATAAACACGGGATCAAACCGTTAGCGCGCATGCTCGGGCATAGCACGCATTCACGCCACCCTAGCGAATTTACCATCGCCCCCGTTGGCGCTATCGAGAAGTTACTGAAAAAAGTTAACTGGGACGTCAGCGATGTCGATTTGTTTGAAATTAACGAAGCCTTCGCGGTCGTTACGCTCATGGCAATGGATGACTTGGGTCTGCCGCATGATAAGGTCAACGTTTACGGCGGCGCTTGCGCGCAAGGTCACCCTATCGGTTCCACCGGCTCACGTATCATCGCAACGCTGATTCACGCGCTACGCACTAAAGGCGGCAAGCGCGGTATCGCCAGTCTTTGCATTGGCGGCGGTGAAGCCACGGCGGTCGCCGTAGAGCTCATCGATTAAACGTCAGATGAGCACCTGGCATTAGTGCCAGGTGCTCAGAACATTGCTTGAAGATGTGGACTGCCCGGTGCGAGCAGGCCTGGAAAACCGCGTTCCCGCTAGGCAGTTATCCCCTGCTCCCCAGCACGACGTTTATGGACGTCCTTCGGGGTATCTTCCACTGATAGCCACTGCGACCAATAGGCTTCACAGTCTTTTGTTCGCTCCTCAGGTGAAGGTACGCTTGCTAATGGAGTCCCGTTCTCCTGCTCCAAAGATGTCCCGGATGCCTTTTGCAGCGTGAACTGGTGTGCATATTCACGCATATCTTCGGCTTCTCCGGCGAGAGTGTCCGCACAGTCAGAAGCGCGCTGCACAATCTGCATTGTTTCTTGCGTCGTGCCCTCAATTTGCGACACAGCGATATTCACTTCTTCGATACCTCGACGTTGCTCTTCGTAGGCTTGTGTCATCTGACCCATTGACTGATTGACTCCCTCCGCCGCCGTAATAATCGCGTGCGTATGCTCTCCCGCTTCCTTTGAGAGTCGATTCCCTTGCAGCACACTTTCCCGCGAAGCCTGAAGACGATGACGAATATCGCTAGCCGCACTGGCACTGCGTGACGCCAAACTCCTCACTTCATTAGCAACTACCGCAAATCCACGCCCGTGCTCGCCAGCCCGCGCGGCTTCAACAGAAGCGTTCAGCGCAAGAATGTTGGTCTGAAAAGCAATGCCATCAATAACGTCAATAATACTCTGAATCGCTTCAGAATCTTGGTTAATAGAGGCCATCGTATCGACAAACTGAGAAATCACCCGCTCGCCCGCCTGGGCTTTTGCTGCGGTTTCAGCTGTTGATCGATTAACGTGCTCAGCACTCGCCACGTTTTGCGTCACCGTCGCGGTTAACTGCTCAAGACTGGACGCCATTTGCTGTAGCGCACTCATTTGCTCATCTGTGTGTGACGAGAGCGTATTGTTGTGCGCCGTCATATCATGGCTGCTGCTGTAAACACGTTCGCTACTATGACTTAAGCGCTTCACCGTGGTCGCTAGCGACCCTTGCATATTGTCCAACTCACGGAAAAGCGCACCAATTTCATTACGTCCTTTAACGCTCACTGGCGCGGAAAGGTCACCACTGGCAATGCGTTTAAAGTGCTCCGTCATTTGTTTGAGCGGCTTAATCACATTTTTGCGCACACCCCACACGACAATCGCCACCATCAACGCGGAAATAAGCAAAGCGGCTAGCACGCCTTGAAAGAGCCACGCGGACACTTGCTCGAAACGGGCCTGTAGCTCTTTGCCGTTGCGCTGAACACTGTCAAAAAATGCATCAGCACTTTCAACAAATTGGCGACTGCTATTGTCCACTCGGGACTCACCGGATAAAAAGCCGCGCACGTCGCGCTCTTCGAGCATCATCATTTGCAAGTTCAAGTTATTATTAACCAACGATTGAAAATCGCGCGATAGTTGCTCTGCCAGCGTTTGCTGACTTTCTGTCATTTGGTTGTTTTGAAAATGTTCAAACGACGCTTTAGCGTCTTGAAGCAGCGTTTCAGCTTCTTTCATTAACGGCGCTGGGCGATCAAATGAGGGCGTGCGAATAAGCTCTGCCGCACGGTTCATCTGAATACGCGCACGCATCAGCCGGTTGTAAGCATCGTTTAGCTCGCGCACTTGCGCCATATCCCGATGATTAATGGTACTGAACGCATCACGGCCAAAATGATTGGCAAAAGTCCCCAGCGCGCCAATTAATAAAATTAAGCCGCTAAATGCAATCAGCACCAATGTCCAGCTCGCCTTAATGCTTAAATTATCGATGATTTTCATCTCGACGATATTTCCTTAGCAAAGTAAAATCGTGCCCCAGGCATGAATCAAGACGTATGTAGTGGCAGCCATAGCTGTAATCGTCGGCGTATTTCTTGCAATGCTTGCTCGTATGCATCCGATTTAGCGATCAAGCGAGGGTCACGAATGTCCCAATAAAAAGTTTCCGTCGCTTCACCTTTCCACTCATAGCAAGCCTGCTTGTCCTTATCACACAGCACGATCACAAAATCGAAATGCTCTCCCTCAAAACGTTCTAGGGACTTACTTTCCAGTCCTGACGTCGATAGCCCCTGCTTTTGCAGGGCTTGGAGCGTATATATACTCGGTTCATCCGGCTCGGCACCCGCACTAAACGTTTCGAACGTGTCACCTGCCATATGGCGGAGTAGCACCTCCCCCATGAGCGAGCGGGCAGAATTAGCATTGCACAAGAACAGCACTCGACGTTTTGGCATAGTTAAAAACTCTTATCTTTAATGTGTAATAGCTAACATACGCGGCAATCGTGACGACAATGTTGCAACGCCTTACTCACATACGACATATCGTATATAGTGGTTGGGAATTTTTACGCGATGCCGACAAGGGGATCTCATGACATCAAAACAAACCAACGACGAGCCCAGCACAGCTGAAGGCATGGGGCTTTTTGAGCGCTTTCTTTCTCTCTGGGTCGCATTAGCGATTATCGTAGGCATTGCCTTAGGCCAGTTTGCGCCCGCCATACCAGAGACACTCTCGCGCTTTGAATACGCTCAAGTGTCTATTCCCGTCGCGATACTCATCTGGGCGATGATTTTTCCGATGATGGCGCAAATCGACTTCACGTCGGTTCTAGGGGTTCGTCGCCAGCCTAAGGGGCTGATTATCACGACAGCGGTTAACTGGCTGATCAAGCCCTTTACCATGTTCGCCATTGCCTGGTTTTTCTTAACCGTGCTGTTCCAACCCTTCATTGCCCCAGACTTGGCAAATCAATACCTGGCAGGGGCGATCTTGCTGGGCGCGGCGCCTTGCACCGCGATGGTGTTTGTGTGGAGTTACCTCACCCGTGGTGACGCCGCTTACACCCTGGTTCAAGTGTCGCTTAACGACCTTATTATGCTGGTAGCCTTTGCCCCCATCGTGGTGTTCTTACTCGGGGTTTCCAACATTCACGTTCCCTGGGATACCGTCACTCTCTCCGTTGTGCTGTATATCGTCATCCCTCTGGCGGCTGGCTATCTCACCCGACAAACGTTGATCAAAAAGCACGGCATAGAATGGTACGACAATGTTTTTATGAAGCGTGTCGGGCCGATTACCCCAATGGGGCTAATCGTCACGCTGATTCTGCTGTTTGCTTTTCAAGGCGAAGTCATTTTGCAAAATCCGCTGCACATTGTACTGATTGCGATTCCGCTGATTTTACAAACCTTCTTGATCTTTTTTATCGCTTACGGTTGGGCCAAAGCATGGAAAGTGCCGCATAACGTTGCCGCACCGGGCGCGATGATTGGCGCTAGCAACTTCTTCGAGCTTGCCGTTGCCGCGGCTATCGCCCTGTTTGGTATGCAGTCCGGCGCTGCCCTCGCGACCGTTGTGGGCGTGCTGGTTGAAGTGCCTTTAATGCTCGCCTTGGTGCGTATCGCCAATAAAACGCGGCATCACTTTCCGGCAGCATCGTAACGTTTTAAACCTGCGGTATAGGAGCAGCTCTGATGGCACACTTTTTGGTTTTTTTGGGATCCACGCGCACCACCACGCCCCCCTCACCCGCCCGCTTGGGCGAACGAGTAGCGCGCGCCTGCACCACCCTTTTGAATGTCCACGAAAATGTGACGGCGGAAATTATCGACCCACTCGATCTCGCGCTGAATGATCCGTTTAAACCGCACTTTGCTTATTCAAGTACAAACGCACCGGAGGACTTGTCGGTGCTGGCCGGTAAAATCGCTGAGGCTGACGGTTATGTCATGGTGAGCCCTGAATACAACCACTCAATGAGCCCTGCATTAAGCCATTTGCTCAACCACTTTGGCAGTTCGCTATTTGCATTCAAGCCGAGCGCGATTGTGACCTACTCCATGGGTCAATGGGGTGGCGCCAGAGCTAGCGTTTCAATGCGCACCTTTCTTTCAGAGCTTGGGTGTTTACCCGTTTCAGCGATGGTACACGTACCTAGGGCGCAAAATGCGCTTGATGAAGCGGGACACTTCCAGCAAGACGCGCCGCGCTGGGAAAGCTATTTCGGTCGCACGCTAGACCAACTACGCTGGTGGGCTGACGCCGCAAATGCACAAAAAGCGATTCAAGACCCGCAGGCATTATCACCTGCGTTTAAGACCACGCCCTCACAACGAAACGCGCCGGAGCTTTAGCTATCTTCTTCCTCCTGCCCAGACTTTTTCAGTGATGGCAATACGAGCACCGGACACGGGGCATTGACCGAGACATACTCCACGGTCGCCCGGCGCAAGGGCCAGTGTCCGCTACTGCCACGGGATACCAATAGTATAAGGTCAGCGCAAAACTGACCCGCAAGCCCCACTAGCTTTTGGCCAGCGTTCCCAGCCACCACATGCAGATTCGCGCTGCGGTTCAAAGGCAGATATTTTCTCACTAAAAGATCCAGTATCTCCCGAACCTCGGCTTCTTTTTCTTCAGGCGCTTCTTCTGTTACGTGCGGAAAGAATCCGCCTCCGCCGGGGCTGTAGGCACTGGCAAGGTGAAGTTCACCGTTCTCGTCGAGCAGATCCATAGCGGCCTCCAGGGCACGCTTGCCCTCGCCGTCATCATCCGGATCAATGGCGATCAGCAGCTTCCGATACATACTCGTTCTCCTGTTTAGTTTCGGCGTTGGCCTCCACTTCCGGGAAGGCCCGTCCTTGAACAAGCTCATTTACATTGTAGCCTCGATAATCCGCACGCAATGCTCTAAAAAGGGCAACCGCCATGAAAATCAGAAGAATACAGAAGGGCAGGCCCAAGGACGTAATGACATTCTGTAATGCATCCAGGCCGCCGGCCAGCAACAGGGTAGCGGCAATAATACCCTGTGCCGCCGCCCAAAAAATACGTTGGCGCACCAGGGAAGGTTGATCATCCCGCCGGGTCAACATATCGATCACAAGAGAGGCGGAGTCAGACGATGTGGTGAAGAATATGACGATGATGACCACACTCAGGGCCGATGCCACGTTCGCAAGCGGGAAGGTGTCGAGGAAGGCGAAAATAGCCACCGAGGGGTCTTGTTGCACCTGTTCAGCTAATGCAGCCTGGCTATTCATCTCGGCCTGGATGGCGGATAAGCCGAAGATGCCGAACCACACCAGCGTGAAGGCCGTAGGCGCAAACAGAACCCCGGCGACAAACTCGCGGATGGTCCGCCCCCGGGAAATCCGGGCGATGAAGATCCCGACGTAGGGCGCCCAGGAAATGGTCCAAGCCCAGTAGAATAACGTCCACTGTCGCTGCCAGTCGGTTTCACTGAACGTTTGCGTCCAGAACGCCAGCCAGGGCAAGGCGTCGAAATAATCACCCACGCTCTGGACCATTCCCTCGGCAATAAACACGGTTGGGCCAACAGCTAGCACGAACGCGAGCAATGCCATGGCCAGCACAATGTTCAGCTGGGATAGCCGACGCACCCCCTTATCTAGCCCGAGAGCCACAGAGGTAGCGGCGATACCGGTAATAATGGTGATAAGCACCACCTGAACCGGGCCCAACGAGGGCAAACCAAACAGATAGTTCAGGCCACTGTTCAGCTGGAGGGCGCCTAGCCCAAGCGAAGTCGCCACACCAAACAGGGTGCCGAGCACCGCCACCACATCAACCGCCCAGCCCCAAGGCCCGAACGCCCGCTTCCCAAGGATCGGGTAAAACAGGCTGCTAATACGCATGGGAAGATTGTGCCGATAAGCAAAGTAACCGATCGCCAGCCCCGGCAGTGCAAATATCGTCCAGGTATGCAATCCGAAGTGATAGAGCGAGACGGTCATGGCATCACTGGCGGCTTGCTCCGACCCCGGCTTCACGCCATCAAAAGGCGGACTGGCAAAGTGCGAAACCGGTTCTGCCACGCCCCAAAACATCAGAATGGTGCCAATGCCGGCGGCAAATAGCATGGTAAACCAAGTCAAGTTGGAGTAGTCAGGCCGACTGTCATCGGCTCCCAAGCGAATATTGCCGTAGCGGCTTACCGCCAAACCAAGTAGGAAAACCAATAGGGAGGTAACCGCTAGAATATAGAACCAGCCCAGGTTTCGCGCCACCCAACCCGTAAGCAGGCCAAAATACTCGGCAACAGCCTGGTCAAACGGGATCGCCAGAGCAACAAACAACGCAGCCACCCCGGCCGAGGTAAAAAACACCCCGGGTATAGTTTGCAGCCCTAATCGGCGTTGCAGCCTTTCTAGCACATGAACCTCCGTTTCTTTAAAAAAATCGACGAAATATAACGCCACTATACTGCCTGCTGAACCTCCCTTAGCCCCTCTTAAATTATTGCCAAGGTAACCTAACGCGTTCGCGACTATTGTGGTTCAATACAACGGTAACGCACTCAATAACAGCCCCATCACCCCAGACTCAGCCCTAGCCAAAGGGCCATAGCCAAAGAATAAAGCGCTGTCTTTCCCAATACCGGATTGAGCGCCGAGCCGTCGTATCGCCAAATGGCCACATTCACCCCCAACGCCGCCAGACCGATACATCCCCACGCCAGCCAAGTCCAAGCCGCCAGCCCAAGAGGCAGCGACACCAACCACGGCCCTAACGTCAAAATGCTGAACAGCCATCGAGTCGCTCGCGACCCCAGACGCACTGCCAAGGTCAGCTTACCAGCACGGGCATCGGTGTGGCGGTCGCGCAGGTTATTGACCACCAGAATGGCGGCTACTGGCAATCCCACCAGCGAAGCGGCCAATACCGCCCCGCCGTGAATCGGGGACTGCTGGGCCAATAAACTACCCAGCACTGCCACCGGACCAAAAAATAGCCAAACCGCTATCTCCCCCAACCCCAGGTTGGCATAGGGTCGTCGCCCGCCGCTGTAACCAAGCACCCCCAGCAAAGCCAGCCCGCCCAATACCCAAAGCAGCCAATGGCCAAAGAGAACCAGCCATAGCCCCGTCGCCACAGCGATGCCCAGCATCAGCATCAAGCCTACTCGCAGCTCACCAGCACTCAACAACCCGGCTTGAAGCGCGCGCCTTGGTCCCAGGCGATCATACTCATCCACTCCCGCTAACCCATCAAAAAGATCATTAGCCAAGTTCACTGCCAGCTGCAACGCCAATGCGCAAATCAAACACAAGGTAGCGATCAGCCAGGAGAAATGCTCCGGCGCAACCAATGTCTGACCTAGTACGATAGGCCCCACCGCCGCCGGCAAGGTGCGCGGACGCAGTGCTTGTACCCAGATAGCCATCTTGTTCATGCCAAGGTCCGTTTGGAAATACTTGATACGCGTCATCAACTCTCTACTTAACGTTACTTAGTTGTTTTGCTTACTTACGTTAGCGACTTATTTTACCTACTATTTGTGTCTACCGTTCTGCCTACATTTTCAAGGAGCCAGAATGTCCCCCGAATGGTTATCGCAGGTTATCCTTCCCTGGGTATTGGCCAGTGTGATGATGGCGATGGGGCTTAGTCTGACAAAAAGCGATTTCGCCCGACCCTGGCGCCACCCACGCCGCCTATTGCTTGGCTCAAGCCTTCAGATTCTAGCATTGCCGTTGCTGGCCTGGGGGCTTGTCATGTTACTGCCGCTTTCGCCGCTCGCGGCCGCTGGGTTGCTCCTGGTTTCGCTAGTGCCGGGGGGAGCGACATCGAATATGTTCAGCTACCTGGTACAAGGGGATCTGGCGTTATCTGTCAGTTTGACCGCCATCGCCGCGGTGCTGGCGCCCTTCACCTTACCACTGGTCATGGGTTGGAATCTGGACGTGTTGGGATTGAGCGGCGCTGGCCTACGTTTGCCCTACTGGCATACCGTCGGCCAGCTACTGCTTGTCACCTTAGTCCCCGTGCTCACCGGTATGTTGCTGCGCCGTGTGCTGGGGTCGGCAGTACTCGAATGGATACTGCCCAAGATTAAGGTATTAACGAGCGTGGCGATGATTGGCGTGGTAACGGCGCTATTCGTGAGTCATGCGAAGCGCCTGCCTTCACTGTTCAGCATTGAAACCCTGGCGGTGCTGTTGATGTGTGTGTTGAGCATGACGTTGGGGTACCAAGTGGCACGACGTTTTCGCCTACCCAATGCCAGTGTACGCGCTATCACCGTTGAGGTCGGCGTGCAAAACGCCGGTGTGGCGATGATGGTCGCTTTTAGTCTGTTGCAACAACCGGGCATGGGCTTAGTGCCACTTCTTTATGGTTTATTGATGAACGTACCAGCATTCCTCTGGATGTTCACCTGCTTATGGCGAGATCGTCAGCTGACAGCCGCCCCACAACGTTCCTGACATGCACTGCTGATTGTGGGATTATCAAATTGATATAAACTCAGACAATTTCTGCGACCACAATTGACGCATGAGGAAGTATTTTGGCGCATAACACAAAAGCCCCCTGCATCGAAGATGCTTGGCAAGCGCACCATCAAGAGCTTCGTTACTTTTTGCTCAAATACTGTGGTGACCGCGATGCCGCTGACGAACTGCTACAGCGAGTTTATGCCAAGGCGTTAGCGGACCGGGCAACTTTTTGCCAGCTCGCCACGCCCAAAGCGTGGCTTTTCAAAGTGGCAAAACACCAATGGATCGATGAAAAACGCCGCACCAAAACGTGGGTCGATGCCGATGACCTAGATCTGCCCGCTGAAACCTCTTCGCATTCCGCGATTGATAGCTTGGCCGACTGTATTGCGAACGCCTTACCTTATTGCCCTCCCGAAGATGCCGATATTCTCTTTGAGTGCGACTTAAATGGTGTCAAACAAGCTGACTATGCTCACCTCAATGGCTTAACGCTACCGGCCACCAAAGCGCGGCTACGCCGCGCGCGAATGCGGCTACGCGAACGACTGATAGAACAGTGCCAGATTACCTTTGACGAACAAGGGCGCGTTTGCTGCCATCGCGCGCTCCCTGGGGCAAAATAAAAATTTTACGTTTCTCGGCATCCTTTTCTTCCTTCGTGCGTCTTCTTAGTAACGCATTCTTAAATGAGGGAGACAGCGATGTTGGAGGTTTTTACTTGGCTAGCCGACTGGTTAGTTTATGGGCTGGGCGGGCTTAATCCCGATAGCAAGCTAGGTAGTTCGCTACACTTTTTTGTGGAAGATACGACCAAAATCTTCGCCCTGCTCATCGTGATGATTTATATCATCGCCCTGCTTCGCGCCTCGCTTAATCTTGAGCGCGTTCGTCACTACATCCAACAAAAAAACCGCTTTGCGGGCTACGGCTTAGGGGCAGGGTTTGGCGCCATCACGCCGTTTTGCTCCTGCTCAAGCATCCCGCTGTTCCTTGGTTTTACCAGTGCAGGCATTCCTCTTGGTATCACCATGGCGTTTTTGTTTACCTCGCCCATTATTAATGAAGTGGCGGTCATTATGCTGTGGAGTCTTCTTGGGTGGGAGTTCACGCTGGTATATATCGCGATTGGTATGATCGTTGGCATTGGCGGTGGCATGATTTTGGATACCTTGCGCGGTGAGCGCTGGCTGAAAGATTTTGCAGCCAAAGCCTATGCGCAAGCAGAGGAAAACCCTGCTACCGGCCAGCCTGCACCTGAGCAACCTTCGCTAACCCTTAGAGACCGGCACGAATTCGCCCGCGACGAGTTAAAAGAAATCGTTGGCCGCATCTGGAAATGGGTGATTATCGGTGTTGGCTTAGGGGCCGCCCTTCACGGCTTTGTTCCTGACGGTTGGTTTGCCGAAAACCTCGGCAGCGGCCAATGGTGGAACGTACCTGTTGCCGTCTTTGCCGGTTTACCGCTTTATTCTAATGCGACTGCGGTCATTCCTGTGATGGAGAGCTTGATCGTTAAGGGCTTGCCTGTCGGTACAACGCTCGCGTTTTGCATGAGCACCGTCGCGGCCAGCTTTCCCGAGTTCATTATGCTCAAACAGGTCATGCAGTGGCGCTTGCTGGGGCTGATTTTCGTCATCTTGCTGGTCAATTTTATGGTTGTCGGCTGGGTGATTAACCTACTGAGCCCTTGGCTGTTCAGCGGCATGTTGTAGCGCACTATTTGTAACGTACTAGTTGTAACGCACCAAAAGGAGAATCACGATGAAAAAGATTGAAGTGTTAGGCACCGGCTGCAAAAAATGCATCACCACTGCCGAGCAAATTGATGCCATCGCCAAAGAGCTCGGCATCGAAGCCTCCGTTGAAAAAGTCACCGACCCGGGCACCATCATGAGCTATCAAGTGATGTCGACTCCCGCCGTGGTAATCGACGGCAAACTCGCCCATAGCGGCAGCGTACCGGATCGCAACAAAATCGAGTCGATGCTGAAGGGCTAATAGCGCACTTTCCCAACGCCCCATCTTGTCCATGCAGGGTGGGGCCATAACGAGCGAGCTTGCCCTTGCCAATGGCCGAACCTATTCATATTTCCCCCAGTGCAGCTGCTTTTATTCATGAAAAAGGCGGCGTGCTAACCGTAAGGCTTTCACCACGGCATGGCTGTTGCGGAGGGATAGCGAGCCTTGCAGTAGCGGAGGCACGACCGCCGGATGCACCGGCACATTTTACGCATTACGAACACGACGGCTTGTCGCTTTACATCGCGCCCGAACTTGAGGAAGAAGGGTTAAAGGTTGAGGTGGAAGGTTTTTGGAAACTGCGGCAGCTTTACGTTGACGGCACGACGATAAAATCGCCGCGCCGTGGATCTTCTTAACCGCGTACGACTAAGCGTTAGTGGCACTAGCGGTTTGCGCTTCTTTCGGCAACGCCAAGGCCATCAAGGCGCTGGCCGCGACCAAGGCAGCTGCAACCCACAAGCAAGCACTCAGGCCATACGCCATATACAGCCAGCCGGAAAGCAACGTACCAATCAACCGCCCCATCGCATTGGCCATATAGTAAAAGCCAACGTCCATCGAGACGCCATCGGCGCGGGCATAATGAACGATTAAGTAGCTGTGCCAACTGGAATTAATGGCAAATAGCACGCCAAAAGCCAGCAGCCCGACGACTAGCCATTCAACTTGAGCCAATGGCAATAATGCCAACAGAATCGCCAGCACCCCAAGCGCCGCGGCCCACCCCGCCGTAAGAAACCGAGCATCGCCTTTGATCAACCGGGTTAACTTGGGCGCTTGCGTTTGTACCCCGCCGTAGCCGATTACCCATATGGCGAGTAGCCCACCCACGGTCCAGTGTGACCAACCATGTTGGTCGTACAGAAATACCGGCAGCGCCACCACAAACCACACGTCGCGCGAGGCAAACAGGCAAAAACGCGCCGCCGACAGCACGTTGATGGCACGCGATTTTGAGAAGATTTCGGAAAACTTGGGCTTTACCTTTTGGCGGCCTAAATCCGCCTTTAGCCGCCATAGTGACAGCAAGAGCACACACGCCAACATCACTGCCATCGCTAGCACGGCAGCCTGAAAGCCAATCAACGTCAGTAGCAGCCCGCCGACAAAAAAGCCCAGCCCTTTGAGGGCGTTTTTGGACCCGGTGAGCATCGCCACCCAATGGTAAAGCGAGCTGTTGGCGTTAACGCTATCGGCAGGCACCAATACCTTAACGGCACTTTTGGCGCTCATTTTGTTAAGGTCTTTGGCAATACCCGACAGCGCTTGGGCGGCCATCACCCAAGCGACCGTTAACATCCCTGCGGGCACCATCAGCATAGCAAGCGCGATAATTTGCAGCCCAAGCCCGACGTTCATGGTACGGTTAAGCCCCAACCGCGCGCCCAGCCAGCCGCCCACCAGGTTGGTCACCACACCAAACGCTTCATAAAACAGAAACAGCATGGCGATTTCCAGCGGCGAGTAACCTAGCTGGTGAAAGTGCATCACCACTAGCATACGCAGCGCGCCGTCGGTAATCGTGAAGGCCCAGTAGTTGCCGGTTATCAGCATGTATTGGCGCACCTCGAAAGGCAGCGCCTTTACCCGCGCAAGCATTGATTCAGCCACGTTCCACCTGTTCACTTGCTGCCTGCTCATTTCCTACTAAAAGAGCCAATTCAGCGGTGCGATTGGCATACCCCCACTCATTGTCGTACCAGGCGTAGAGTTTTAGCTGCGTGCCGTTAATCACCATGGTGGAAAGCGCATCAACAACGGAGCTTCTCGGGTCGGTGCGGTAATCAATCGACACCAGCGGGCGTTCTTCATAGCCCAAAATACCGGCAAGCTCGCCCTCTGCGGCGGCTTTTAGCGCTGCGTTAACCTCTTCAGCGGTTACTTCACGCTCAAGCTCAAAGACCATATCGGTGATTGAGGCATTGGCTAGCGGTACGCGAATTGCGTGGCCATTAATTTTCCCTTCCAGTTCCGGGAAGATCGCCGTAATTGCTTTGGCTGAGCCGGTGGTGGTGGGGATTAAACTCATGCCACAAGCGCGAGCCCGGCGTAGGTCCTTATGCGGGGCATCAAGAATCGTTTGGGTATTGGTAATATCATGAACGGTAGTCATCGAGCCATGGCGAATGCCGTAGATCTCTTGAAGCACTTTAACGACAGGTGCCAAACAGTTGGTGGTACAGCTGGCGGCGGTCACAATACGGTGGCTTGCAGGATCATAAAGATGATCGTTAACGCCCATGACAACATTTAATGCCTCAGGCTCTTTTACCGGTGCACTGACCACGACACGTTTAACGCCTTGGTCAAAATACGCATTCAATTTGTCGTGCGTTTTATTTTTACCCGAGCATTCGATGACCACATCACAGCCCGACCAGTCACTATCACAGATGGCGTTATTCGCGCTGAAAACGACAGACTTAGCATCAAGGATAATATGGCTTGAGTCTGCGGTAATGCCCTGGCCCGGCGACCAGTGCCCATGAACGGAGTCAAACTCCAGAAGGTGGGCAAAGGTTGCCGCATCACCGCCAGGATCATTGATGCAGATAAGCTCTACCGCCCCGGCTTCTATCTCCGTCCATAAACTGCGCAGCGTCAAACGTCCCATGCGACCAAAACCGTTGATACCGACTTTCAGTGCCATGTGAATTCCTCTCGCGGTGAATTAGCGTACTTTACTAAACGAAATATATATATTTTCATATATAAATAGGCAAAAAAAGTGTGGCTAGGTCTGCACCAACGTCCTAGCCACACTGAGCACATTAGCCATAGCGGCCTGAAATGTAATCTTCTGTTTTTTTCTTCGCTGGCGTCGAGAACATCACTTTGGTGTCGTTGTACTCGATGATTTCACCTAAGTGGAAAAACGCCGTGTAATCTGCCACGCGTGCGGCCTGTTGCATATTATGGGTTACCGTGATGATCGTGAATTTCTGCTTCAAGCGATCCATCAAATCTTCAATGGTGGCCGTTGAAATCGGGTCAAGCGCTGAGGTGGGCTCGTCCATCAGAATCACATCCGGCTGCACCGCAATCGCACGGGCGATACACAAGCGCTGCTGCTGGCCACCCGACAGCGACGTGCCTGGCTCCTGGAGCTTATCTTTCGCTTCTTCCCACAGGCCCGCGTCACGTAGTGCTTTTTCCACCAGCTCATCCTGATCGGCTTTGCGGCTAACCAAGTCATGCATACGCGGTGCGTAGGCAACGTTTTCATAGATCGATTTAGGGAACGGGTTGGGCTTTTGAAACACCATCCCTACCCGCCGACGAAGTGCGACTTCATCCATCTTGACCGCGTTGACATCCCTGCCGTCCATTTCTACCAAGCCCTCAGTATGGACACTGGGGATCAAGTCATTCATGCGATTCAGGCAGCGCAAAAACGTTGATTTACCACACCCGGAAGGGCCAATCAGCGCGGTTACATTTTTTTGAAAAAGGTCGATATTCAGACCGCTAAGCGCTTGAGTTTTGCCGTACCAAAGATTGAGATCACGCACACGAATACTTAAATCATGGCATGCCTCTTGGTTACGCGTGTAGGGCTGCCCAACCGCCGGGGTTTGCTGTTCACTCACTTGGGGTGCTTGACTGTTCATAATAGTTTCCTTGAAAACGACGGGCCTACCAGCGGCGCTCAAATTTCTTGCGTAGCAAGACGGCGGAGGCGTTAAGCGAAATCAACACCGCCAGCAACACCAGAATGCCGCCGGCGGTTTTTTCGACAAAGGCACGATCCGGTTCGCCCGACCAGGTAAATACCTGTGCCGGCATCACCGTTGCCGCGTCGGTAAAAGACGCCGTTACATCGGGAATGAACGCCACCATACCGACGATGATCAGCGGTGCTGTTTCCCCCATGGCCTGAGCCAAGCCAATGATGGAGCCGGTCATAATGCCGGGCATCGCCAGAGGCAAGACGTGGTCTTTCACCACCTGCCAGCGCGAACACCCCACGCCAAACGCCGCGTGTCGAATCGACTCGGGCACGCTACGCAACGCGGTACGCGTGGAAATAATAATCACCGGCAGCGTCATCAGCGCCAGCGTCATACCGCCCACCAAGGGCGTTGAACGCGGCACACCGAAAAAATTGATAAAAATCGCCAGACCGAGTAAACCGAACAAAATAGAAGGAATGGCGGCCAGGTTGTTGATGTTAATTTCGATCAACTGGGTAAGGCGATTGTCGGGGGCAAATTCTTCAAGGTAAATCGCCGTCATCACGCCGATTGGGAAAGCAATCGCCAGGGTGACAATCATGGTCATCACGGTACCAACAACGGCTGACATGATACCCGCCAGTTCAGGCATCTTGGAGTCACCGCGAGAGAAGAAGCCCGCATTGAACTGCATCTCGACTTTGCCACTTTCAACCAGATGATCAATTATCTCCTTCTCCTCGTCGTCAAGGCGGACGCGATTGCCCTTGAGGTACTGATCCACTTCACCACTGGCCAGCACCCAACGCTGCTGGGTAGTGCCAAGTAGGGACGGATCATTACGCATTTCCAGCGGAATGGTACGCACCACGCTGCGACTGATCACGCTAGAAAAATCCCGATCAACGGCTGCCCGGCCAGACTTAGCAGCATCTTCGGTATAATTAATTTCTACATTAATCATCGCCTGCTGGAAAGCTGGCAAACCTTTAATCAGCATATCGGCAAAAAATACCAGCAGAAAGGCGGCTGCCAACGCCAACGCGCCCATCGAGAAATACTTCAGGCGACTTGATTTACGGTGGCGGCTCTTAAGCTGCTGACTGATCTGGTCAAATGAATCACTCATTGAGATATCCTGGCGTTACAGATTGTTGACGCGATATTTTTCACGGAAGCGACGAATCATGATCACTGACACGAGGTTCAATGACAGTGTCACGACAAACAGCACCAAACCTAAGGCAAAAGCAGAGAGTGTCTCGGCGCTTTCAAACTCCAAGTCACCCGTCATGGCCGCGACGATCCGCACGGTAACGGTGGTCATTTCTTCTAGCGGATTGACCGTCAGATTAGGCCGCATACCTGCCGCCATCACCACAATCATGGTTTCACCCAGCGCGCGTGACATGCCCAGCAGAGACGCGGAAATAATGCCGGGAAGCGCCGCAGGAACGACCACATCCCGAATGGTTTCCCCTTTGGTCATTCCCAGCGCCAATGACCCCTGACGCATGCTATCGGGCACCGCGTTGATCACATCATCGGAAAGCGAGGAAATAAACGGAATAATCATAATGCCCATGACAATCCCGGGGGCCAGGGCGTTATTGAATGACGCGTCTAAGCCAATGGCATCGGTTACTTGCACAATAAACGGCGCGACGGTGATCGCCGCGAAAAAGCCATACACCACCGTGGGAATACCTGCCAGAACTTCCAGCATCGGTTTGGCAATCGAACGAATACGGTCAGGCGCGTACTCCCCCATATAAATAGCCGACAGCAAGCCAACCGGCACCGCCACCGCCATGGCAATCGCGGTAATCATAAAGGTACCGGCGAACAGCGGTATTGAGCCAAACTCGGCGCCGCCGCTAGCGCCGTCTCCTCGACCTGCTGCCATTAGAAAGCTATTACCGGGTGCCCAGGTGGTACCGGTAATAAAGTCCCAAAAGCTGTGCATCTGGAAAAAGTTCAGTGCCTCACCAACGATCGATATCAGGATGCCGAGGGTGGTAAGGATCGAAATCGTCGCAGCACCTGCCAACACCCAGCGAATCACCCGCTCAATCGCTCGGCGCGCATGAAAATTTGAGCGAATCATCGTCATGCCAAGAGCAAACCCCACGACCGCCACGACCAGGCTTACCAGAAGCAAGGAAAAGGTAGGAATCTCGGTGCCCAACAAAAGCATAACAAAGGCACCAAGTGCGCTCACCAGTATCGCGGGGCCGGCCGTTGCCACGACAGCAAACCAGGCGTATTGATCCGGCTGTGCGTACATCGCTGTGCCTGCGGCACGTACACGTGTGGCTTTGCTTCGTCCAACAAAAAAGGCGGCAAGCCCCAGCAGCAGAAGTACGCTGCAAAAAATCAAAAATAGCTGGTTGGTCTGCATCGTTGATATCTCAGGTTAACCAATGGATCCGTTTGCCGAGCCACCTTAAGGTAAGAACATGACAGCAATATGACAAACAGGCTATAGGAGAGCGCCTATCAATGACTCAGAAAAGCGAAAACCGACGCCTGGGGCGTCGGTTTTCATATCTAGCGTGACAACTTACTTCAACATTTCAAGCGTCAGCTGTTTACGCTCTTCCAAGTCTTGCTGAACACGGTCAACCGCATCCGCTGTCGGAACGATCAAGCCGATGTCCTTGAGCAAGCCGTCTTGACCAATCATCAAGTCGGACGCGAACATTTCAGCATAGTCGTACATCACCGGTACGTCATCAGCGTGTTGGTTCTTGATATAGAAGAACATGGTACGCGCAACCGGATACTCATCTTTAGCAATTGTTTCAGGCGTCGGCTCAACCCCATCGATGCTTGAACCGATCAGCACGTGGTCGTTCTCTTCAAGGAAGGAGTAACCGAATACACCAAAGGCAGTCGTATCCTGGGTCAAGCGCTGAACGATCAAGTTATCGTTTTCACCGCCGTCAATCCAGCCACCGTCAGTGCGCAGGTCTGAGTACTCTTCACCGTATTCGGGGAAACTTTCGGAAGCGGCTTCCATCACCAGCTCATCGAAGGAATCGCGGGTACCGGAGGTTGTCGGCGGGCCAACAATCACAATGTCGCGATCCGGGAAGGAAGGATCGATTTCATTCCAGTTGGTGTAGGGGTTTTCTACCAGCTCGCCATCTACCGGTACCAGCTGAGCAGCGGCCAGGAAAATTTGCTCGCGCGTCACCGGCATCGGCTCATTTTCATTGGACTGTGCAAAGGCAATACCGTCGCTGCCAATGTAGACTTCCGTAATATCGGTAACGCCGTTTTCTTTGCAGCGCTCAAACTCAGATACCTTCATGCGACGCGATGAATTGGTAACGTCCGGTGTGCCTTCACCTACGCCGTTACAGAACAGACGCATACCACCGCCAGACCCCGTAGATTCGATAACCGGCGTTGGGTAGTTAGTCGTTGCACCAAACTCTTCCGCTACAAAGCTGGAAAATGGATATACCGTGCTTGAACCCACAATATTGATCTGTTCACGGGCCTGAGCCACACCGGCAACGCTCATGACGGCAGCGGCGAGTACGGTGGTTTTGAGAATACGGTTCATACGAATAACTCCTGTTCGTGTAAGGTTTCTTGCCTTCGCACGACATACCTTGCCCGCGTTCTATGACAGCTTCATGACAGATACCGCTGTCATAAAATCTTCATTGAGAAATGTCGCTGCCACTTTTTTCGCTTTATTGCTTTGGCGTTAAACGGCGCACCCCGATGTTACCCACCAGCGATGCGGCTAACATGGTCAGCACCATGGGCCACAGGTGTTCGACTTCAAACAACCCCACCATTACCCCCGCCAACGCCCCAGCACTAAACTGAATACCACCAAGAAGCGCCGTTGCCGTGGCGCTAATATGGCCAAAGTGATCCAAAAGCGATGAAATCGCATTCGGCGTAATCAAGCCGATCATGCCGGTAAACATCATCACTAATACCACCACAAGCGGTAAGCTCGCCACGCCCAAAAGCGTCATTAGCACCAGCGCGCTAGCCGCCAATAACTGCACGGCTAACCCTAAGCGCAAGTTTTGCTGTGGCGTGCGCTTTTTTAAGAGGTAAATATTGACCCGGTTAGAGAGGGCAATCGCGACAACATTCATGCCAAAAATAAAGGGATACAGCGCGGGCGATAGCGAAAAATATTGCAAATAAAGAAACGGTGAGGCGGTCACAAAGGCAAACAGGCCCGCAAACGATGCCGCTGCGGCGCAAATATAGCCCATGCCTGCTTTATGCATCAGCACACTCGCGTAGTTGCGCAGCACTTGCCGTGGTGAGGCGGTGGGCAGCGTCATATCCCGCGTTTCGGGCAAATGCGTACCTAGTAGCCACAACAAAAACCCCGCGTAGGCGGCCAAAAACACAAAAACCAGCCACCACCCCGCCACGTAGAGCAATAAACTCCCGATCGCCGGGGCGACCAGTGGCGCCAGCATCATAATCATCGCCATCGTGGACATAACCCGTGCAGCTTCACGCCCCTGAAAGCAATCTCGTACAATGGCGGCGGAGTTAACCACGCAAGCCCCGCCCCCGAGGGCTTGAACAAAACGCCATGCCAGCAATGTCGACAAACTTTCCACCTGCGTGATCATTAAGCTCGCCAACGCAAAGACCACCAGGCCCCCCATTAATACCGGCTTGCGCCCGACCCGGTCTGAGAGAGGGCCAAACAACAGCTGCCCCAGCGCAAAACCGAATAAAAACATGCTGATTGAGAGTTCCGTATGGTGAATACTCGCGTTAATACTATCCGCCAGTAATGAGATAGCCGGCAAGTACGCATCGATGGCAAAAGGGGCAAGCGCCGTGTTGGCCGCAACCAACAGCGCGACACGACGTGGGTTAAGCTGCATGACATGTTCCATTTAATAGTCAATAAACCGGGTAATTAGATAGGCTGCTAAGTATATCGACGTAAGCACCCGTTGTCGGCGTCTGTTCGATGCCTGCACACCTTGTTAGAGTAACGATAATAACCCTTAAGGAGCATGACATGGCGACGAGCCTTCTCTCACAATTAAAAACGATGACCACCGTGGTGGCGGATACCGGCGACCTTGAGACGATTCGCCGCTTTACTCCGCAGGATGCCACGACCAATCCGTCGCTGATTTTACAAGCCGCGCAGCAGGAAGCGCGCCGAGAACGGCTGGCACGCATTGCCCAAGAAAGCACGGATATTGATGAGGCGGTTGACCGTGTTGCCGTGGATATTGGCTGTGAAATCAGCGCGCTGGTACCCGGTTATGTGTCAACGGAAGTCAGCGCACGTCTCTCGTTTGATCGCGAAGCGACGATTAAACGCGCTCACTCGTTGATCGAGCGCTACCAGCGCGAAGGCGTCGGTGCCGAACGTATTTTGATCAAAGTCGCGTCCACGTGGGAGGGCATCCAAGCGGCAGAAGCACTGGAACGCGATGGCATTCGCACTAATCTGACGCTGTTATTTGGCTTCGCCCAGGCACAAGCCTGCGCCGATGCGGGAGCCACCCTGATCTCTCCGTTTGTTGGGCGTATCCTCGATTGGCATAAAACGCGCCACCCGGATGCCGATTTTAGCGGTGCCAATGACCCCGGCGTTCAGTCAGTCAAGCATATTTACGAGCACTATAAAGCGCTCGGCTACGCCACCATCGTGATGGGCGCCAGCTTTCGCAATATCGGGGAGATTCAGGCGCTGGCGGGCTGCGACCGATTAACGATTTCGCCTAAATTGCTGGATGAACTCGACCAGCAGCAAGGTGAACTTTCTAGAAAGCTGTGCCCGCTAGATGCTGACCGCAAGCCAGGTGATCCGCTTGACCAAGCAAGCTTTCGCTGGGCAATGAACGAAGACGAGATGGCCAGTGACAAACTGGCGGAGGGGATTCGCAAGTTTATGGCCGACCAGCATCAACTGGAAACGTTACTCGGCGAATTGCGTCAAAAAGCGTAAGGAGCTAATCAAGATGCTAAAAGGCAGGTTTGCCTGCCTTTTAGCCTCGGCAACGCTGCTTACGTTGGCGGTTTCGAGTCTGACTCTTGCGACTCTAGCATTTCGACAAGCGGCTGAAACTGCTCGCGATTGTGATCATTGATATGCATTAAAATGCGATGCGCTTCCAGAATGCGATTGCGCAAGCCTTCTTCATCAGTCGGCACTTCAGGAAGTTCTTCCTCAGCACTGGGCAGGTTGTCGGCTAAGGGCTCTTGCATCAGCGTAAAAAAGCGCGCAAAGCCCATCACATCAAGCATTTGACGTACATCGGGGTTATCCACGATGATGGTCGGTGACTGTTCTAAACGCCCTTTTACCGCCATCGCCACTTTGGCCAGAAAGCCCAGCGCTGTGGAGTCCACATTTGTGGCCTCTCGCAGATCAATCATCAGCGCCTTCAGCCCTGGCGTTTGCGCTAACTGCTGTGCTTGGCTATCAAGCGTGGCACATAGCGTCAAGCGCACGTCACCGCTGAGCTTTAACACGAAAACACCGGAGTCGAACGCCGCTTTGATGCGGCCTTCTTCAATCAGCATGACCAAATCCGCTCACCATCATGATTGTCAGATCATCGGGCAGAGCATTGCGGTCGGGGCTGTCTCTGTCGTCTAACACCTCCGCGTAGGAGATGTGAGCGCTAGTGACCGCTAACCGATCGTGCAATTGCTCAAGCGTGGCACTCTCACTTACTAAATGCTCAAGTTCCTTGAGCCGCGAGTCGAGTGTATCACCCGGCAAGCATTCCAAGACACCATCTGAACACAGCCAGAGAGTAAATTGAGGCGGTAACTCACAACTCAGCGCAGGGTAGTCAATATCAGGAAAAAGCCCTACCGGCATCCCCTCCCCTTCTAAGCGCACAAGCTGACCATTGGCGTGCAGCAACGGCATAGGCAATTGCGCACCGAGGGAATAGTGCAGCGTCTGCGCTTGATGGTCAATCACGCCGACAAAAAGCGTGGCATGTTTACCAATATCGGTCCCTTGAAGCTCGCGATTAAGGGCCGCCAACCAATCAGCGGGTAAGCGCTCCGGGTGCTTGCCGTTCCATTCACTTAGCCAGCGGTTACACAAATACTTCAACAACACGGTCACAAAAGCGGAAGACGCCCCATGACCCGACACATCCGCGAAGTAAAAGGCACTGTAGCGCTCGTTGTAGCGCTGATAGTCGAGGAAATCACCCGATAAGTAGAGCGACGGCGCAAACCAGTAATCATAATAGACGCCGTTAATGACTTTTGGATGTACCGGTAGCAACCGACGTTGAATATGCCCGCCACTTTGCTGATCCATTCGCAGCAACGCAAGATGCGTTTCCAGGCTTTCATTCAGCTCCGCCAACCGCTCACGGTCACGTTCGCGCTCAAGCGCTAGGGTGTGAAGCTCAATGGCTTTACGAATCATACGGCGTAACAGTTCCGCGTGCCGCAGCGGGTGTACAATGTAATCCACCAAGCCAACATCGACCGCTTTAATCAGATCGGCGTCTTGGCGCGAGTCGCTTACCACCAGCGTCGGTAAGCAGCGTGTTAGCTGCGACCACTGCTGACGCGGCACCGCACGCGCATGTGCAACGATCAATGCTGTTTCTATAGGCAAGTGGTCGATGCTATCAGCGGCGTATACGCCCATGTCTTTGCAGGTGATCGCCTCAGCAAGAGCATTGCGCTCTTCACCAGGCTCGTCAATGACTGCAATCAGCTGCTTAGAACGCTGCATGAAAAACCTCAGTCAGCGCCATTTTCTTCAAAGTCGGCGTCATTAAAATCCGCGTCATCAAATTCAAAGTCATCTGCGGCAAAGGGGTCCTCGCCCAATTCGCCATCGTTTATTTCAAACTGGCGGTTTTGCAGGTAGGCATCACGAATAAAGCGGTAGCGGTCACCTTGAATCATCGCTTCACGATCCAGCAACCCAGCGCGCGTATCGATCACGTCTAACACCAACAAGGCAATTTCCGTCGTCTCATCATTTAAATACATGACAGGGTCGGCAGCGAAGTTTGCAGGTAAGCCTGTCGTATCACGCAACGTACTCGGCCCTAACAGCGGCAGCATTAAGTAACGCGAGTCTTCCCAGCCCCAAACGGCAAGCGTCTGGCCAAAGTCTTCCTTATCACCGGTAATTTCCATCTTGGTGGCAACATCAAAGAGCCCACCGACGCCCACCGTAGAGTTGATAATTAAGCGCGAAGTGGAAAGGCTGGCGTTTCTTCCCTTTCCCTGTAACAGGCTATTAACTACCGTTCGCACCTCCCCCAGGTTAGCAAAAAAGTTACCCACACTGGTTTCTACCGGGTCGGGGGTCACGGTGCGATAACCGCGCGCCACCGGCTTTAATGCATAGCGGTCAAGCACATCATTAAAGACAAAAACACGCCGATTGAAATCTTCCCAAGGGTCTTCTGGGTGCGGCGCTCCGGCGGTTTGCGAACTGGCACAGCCGACTAAAAACACCGTTAAGCCCAGCGTAAGGGGGAACCACTTGGCGCGCTGCAGGCATTCCTTCGCGCGCGAGTAAAAAATCGTCGACATGAGCATTTCCCTCTAAAATGTCCTCTCAAACAGATTAAACGCGCTGCAGTATGATGCTCCCGGCACTGTAACCCGCGCCGAAGGAACAGATTACGCCGATATCACCGCTGACAAGCCCTTCTCGGTGCAGGTGAAACGCAATGATTGAGCCTGCTGAGCTGGTATTGGCGTAGCGATCAAGAATAATCGGCGCTTGTATTTCATCGGGGTCAATGCCCAGCACTTTGCGTGCAATCAAGTCATTCATGTGGCGGTTGGCTTGGTGCAGCCACATACGCTTTAGATCAGCACTATTAAGCGCTAGCGACGTCAAGTGTTGGGTAATCAGTTTTGCCACCAACGGGCAAACCTCTTTGAACACGCGCCGACCTTCCTGAACAAACAGCTTATCGGATGCTAGCGGGTCACTGTCCATTACACGATTTAAAAAGCCCGCGTTATTGCGGATAGCGTTTGAAAAACGCGTCACAAGCTTGGTGCCTAAGACTTCGTACTGCTCCGACGCCGTCGCCACATGCTTGCTTTCTAGTACCACGGCCGTACAAGCATCGCCGAAAATAAAGTGGCTGTCACGGTCTCGAAAGTTTAAATGTGCTGAGCAGATCTCAGGATTGACCACCAACGCCCGTTTTACACTGCCGGATACAATCGCGTTGGTAGCTGTTTCAATCGCAAACGTCGCCGAACTACAGGCCACGTTCATGTCAAAACCATACCCCTGCGCGCCCAACGCATCTTGCACTTCCACGGCAACCGCCGGATAGGCTCGCTCTAAATTGGAGCAGCCCACAATAACAAGCTCGATATCCTGCGCGTCCACCCCGGCGGTTTGAAGCGCTTGCGTCGCCGCATTAAGCGCCATATCGCATTGGACAGAAGGCTCGTCATCACTTCGCTGAGGGAGCTTAGGGCGCATCCGCTGTGGGTCTAGAATGCCATCGGCATCAAGCACATAGCGGCTTTTGATGCCGGAGGCTTTCTCAATAAATTCACTGCTTGAGTAGGCTAGCGACTCGCACTCGCCAGCGGCAATCGCCTCGGCGTTGCGTGCGTTCTCTTGTTCTACCCAGGTATTGAACGACGCGACCAGCGCGTCGTTGCCAATGGCGTGTTCCGGCGTGTAGAGACCTGTACCGGTAATCACCACATCTGTCATGCCTATCTCCTCTCGGCGAGTGCCGCGTCTTACCGCAATAAGCGGACTCATGTTGCGTTACCAGCAGCGCCGATAGCGTTACTGTGTGCTTTTCGCGGCGGTTTGGCTAGCGCTTTCCCATGCGCCTACCGTAAGCGTAACTACGCGTCCGTTATCGCCTGCCAATGTTTTTCCAAACGCTTAACCGAGACCGGCATTTTGGTACCCATCTGCTGAGCAAACAGTGAAACACGTAGTTCTTGTAGCCACCAACCAAAGGCGACAAGCGTCGGGTCTTCCACATTCCCCCGCCGCTGAGACTCGCGGCGCGCATCCCAGCGTACTTCTAACGCCTGGACTTCGCTCATCAACAGCTGATCGCGACCGCGCTCGCGGGGGGCTTTTTCTAACCGAATCAACGCTGCCTGCATATAGCGCGGATACTCCGCCAGCCACTCACCGGCATCACAAATAAAACCGGGGTAAACCAGTCGCTGCATCTGCGCTTTGATATCGCTATACGTTAACGCTAAGGCAAAGTTTAGCTGGCCTTTTAACTGTTTGCTGACGTCTAGGTGCGCTTTTAACGCGGCGTCTGCTTGTGCCAGTAGCTGCTCAGCATACGGGACCAACGCATCTCGGCAGCCTTCAAGGCGCGCCGAAAGCTCACCTGAAGCGCGCGGCAGCGGGTCAACTGCGACCACTTGGGCAAACGTCGCCCGCACCAAATCGTCGATCAACGCCTGCTTGCTACCCACCTTGGCAAACAGCAGCGCGCAGGTCTCCACCCCGCGTAGGCGCTTGATGGCTTTTACCTGATCAGGGCATTTCGCCATCGCCAGGCGCGCCACGCCATCACGGTGGGCTGCCTCCGCCTTTGCGGGATGATCAAAAAGCGCTACGTTGAATTGATCGTTTTCACTCACCAGCGCCGGGTACGCCTCCACGCGAATACCCGCCTGCTCGGTGACTTTCGATTCGGGCAGCGGCTTATCGGGAAGCTCGGCCACAGCGGGCGCTGTGCTTGCTTGCGCAGCGAGCGCCTGGGCACCGGCACTTGCCGCCTCTTCAAAGCGTTTTTCCAGCGCGCGCGCATCGCGGCCTTGACCCAACACCTTACCCGCGTGATTGACCACCCGCACGTTCATGATCAAGTGCGGCTCTAGCTGATCCCAACGCCAATCATCGGGATGCACGCGGACACCCGTGCGACGGCGAATAAACTCGCCTAACGCTTCCGTCAGCGGGCGCTCGCCGGGCACCAGTGTCTCCATTGCCGCATCGACCCAATCGGGGATCGGCACCACCTGACGGCGGATCGACTTAGGCAGCGATTTCATCAACGCAATGCACTTCTCACGCAACAGCCCAGATACTAACCACTCTAGCGCATGGACGGGCAACTGCGGCAACATCGCCGCTGGCACGGTGATGGTTACGCCGTCGTCTTCCGCCCCTGGGGCAAAATGGTAGCTTAACGGATAGCTAACGCCACCCAGCGTTAAATGATCGGGGTACTGCGTCTTGGTGATTTCTTTCGCATCGCGAGCTTTCAACGTTTCCAAGTCGAGCTTTAACGCATTGGGATCATCGCGCTCGAGCTGTTGGCGCCAATGCTCAAAGCCTTTGCCATTGACGATATCGACTGGGATACGCTCGTCGTAAAAAGCAAAAAGCGTTTCTTCATCGACCAAAATGTCGCGCTTACGTGCGCGGTCTTCCAAATCGGTCACTTCATTGATCAGGGCGCGGTTATGGGCAAAGAATTCGCCCTGAGTGCGAAATTCGCCTTCGACCAACGCACGGCGGATAAATAGCTCGCGCGACTCCTCAGGGGCGATAGGGCCATAATGCACTCGGCGCCCGGTCACAATCGGCAAGCCAAAAAGCGTTACCTGCTCTTTAGCCACGACCTGGGCACGCTTCATCTCCCAGTGTGGGTCAGAATAGCTGCGCTTGACCAGATGTTGGGCCTGAGGCTCGATCCAGGTCGGGTCGATCTTGGCCACGGTACGGGCAAAAAGCCGCGAGGTCTCAACCAGCTCAAAGGCCATCACCCATTTAGGCGATTTCTTGGCCAGCCCGGAGCCGGGGTGAATCATGAACTTACGGTTACGCGCGCCGAGATATTCGCGGTTTTCGGTCAAAAGCCCTAAATTCGATAAAAGCCCAGATAACAATGATTGGTGCAGCTTGCCCGAGGTTTTGCGCCGCACCTGACGCGCTTGCTCTTCGCTCTGTTCGGGGTCATTTGGCAGCGGCGCTGGCACGTCGATCTCCATATCGCGTAGTAGTTGGCGCAGCTGACGGAAGGTATCGTGCCATTCGCGCACGCGCAGGTAGTTAATATAGTGCTCGCGGCACCAGCGCCGCAGCTGATTGTTGGATAACGCCTCGCGGGCATTTTCCACGCCGTGCCACAGGTTCAAAAGCGCGACGAAATCGGAATCCGGGTCGTGCCAACGCTGGTGCGCTTGATCCGCCGCCTGACGCTTATCCGCGGGGCGATCACGAGGGTCCTGAATCGCCAGCGCCGAGACCACCACCAGCACATCGCGCAAACTGCCACGCTCAGCCCCCTCAAGCACCATGCGCGCGAGCCGCGGGTCGATAGGCAGTCGCGCTAATTTGCGCCCAAGCTTGGTCAGCCGCTGCGCTTCGCTCACCGCGCCAAGCTCGAAGAGCAAGCGAAAGCCATCCTTGACGAAGCGGCTATCCGGCGGGTCAACGAACGGGAAGTCCTCGATTTCGCCTAGCTTAAGCGCCAGCATCGAAAGAATCACAGAGGCAAGGTTGGTGCGCTGGATTTCCGGGTCGGTAAACTCAGGCCGCGAGAGAAAATCGTCTTCGTCGTAGAGGCGAATGCACACCCCTTCCGCGATACGCCCGCAGCGGCCCTTACGTTGGTTCGCGCTCGCCTGGCTGACGGGCTCAACGGGTAGGCGCTGAATTTTGGCGCGGTAACTGTAACGGCTAATACGCACTAAGCCGGGGTCGATGACGTAACGAATACCGGGCACGGTGAGCGAGGTTTCCGCCACGTTAGTGGCCAGCACGATGCGACGGCCTTTGTGAGGGGCGAAAACGCGGTTTTGCTCGGCGTTGGAAAGCCGCGCGTACAGCGGCAAAATCTCGGTGCCTTTGAGGTCGGCGCGACGCAGTGTATCGGCGGTTTCGCGAATTTCCCGCTCGCCGGGCAAAAAGATAAGCACATCGCGCGGGCCATGCAGCCACCCTTTAGCGCGTTCAATCTGCTCAATTTCCTCCACCGCGTGAAGAATTCCTTCCTGCAACGTGCGGTCTTCTTCGTCCTCGCCTTCGCGCACCAACGGCCGATACTGCACATCAACAGGGTACGTGCGTCCGGTGACTTCCACTACCGGCGCAGGGGCTTTCGCCGTGCCAAAGTGCGCGGCAAAGCGCTCTACGTCGATGGTCGCCGAGGTAATGATAATGTTGAGGTCGGGCCGCTTGGGTAGCAGGCGTTTAAGATAGCCGAGGAGAAAATCAATGTTAAGGCTACGTTCGTGCGCCTCATCGATAATGATCGTGTCATAGCGCAGCAGCAGCGGGTCGTGCTGGGTTTCGGCCAGTAAAATACCGTCAGTCATCAGTTTGACCAGCGTGGATTGGCTGCTCTGGTCGGTAAAGCGCACCTGATAACCCACCTGCTCGCCCAGCGGCACTTCGAGCTCTTCGGCCAAACGCGTGGCGACGCTGCGCGCGGCAAGCCGCCGTGGCTGGGTATGGCCGATGAGCCCACGCCGACCACGGCCAAGCTCCAAACAAATTTTGGGCAGCTGCGTGGTTTTCCCCGAACCGGTTTCGCCGGCCACGACCACCACTTGATGATCGCGCAGGGCGCGAAGGATATCCTCGCGGCGCTCCACCACGGGGAGTTCAGCAGGGTAGTTGAGCGTGACGCGCTGCTGCTTACGCTGCTCAATCACGCCTTGCGCACGCGCGACTTCCTGCTCAACGTTATCCAGCCCCCGGCCAATGGGCTTTTGCTCACGCAGGCGCCGCTTAAGTCCGGCTAAGCGTTTATGTAACGCCTCGGCATCGCGGTGCATTAACGAGGAAGTTGCTTGGTACAAATGCGCAAGGCGCTTCTCGTCGCTCTGGGGTAAAGGCGTGTCAGTGGTCACAATCGACGTTGATTCCTATCCGGTCTCAAAAACAACACAGCCCGCTCATTTGAGCGGGCCATTATAGTGTAACGCTTTCGATCGGTTGGCGGCTAACCTAGCGTGTTTGACTATCCTCATCGCGCAGCTGACGACGAAGCACCTTACCCACGTTGGTTTTCGGCAATTCGTCACGAAACTCAACGTATTTCGGGACCTTATAGCCCGTCAGCTCTTTTTTGCACCAGTCGCGCAGCGTTTTCGTATCGAGCTGATCATTTTTGGCCACCACATAGAGTTTAATCGCCTCTCCGCTGGTTTCATCCGCAATGCCGACGGCCGCGCTCTCCAAAACATCCGGGTGCGCCGCGACGACATCTTCAACCTCGTTGGGGTAAACATTAAAGCCCGAGACCAGAATCATGTCTTTCTTGCGATCAACAATGCGGATATAGCCATCTTCCTGCAACACGGCGATATCGCCGGTATGAAACCAGCCATCGGCGTCAATCGAGTGACGGGTTTCCTCTTCACGCTGCCAGTAACCTTTCATCACCTGCGGGCCTCTAACGCACAGCTCGCCCGACTCACCGAGGGGTACATCGTTACCATCAACGTCTACCGCCTTCACTTCAGTGCCTGCCACCGGCTTGCCGATGCTGCCAAGCTGGATGCCATCACTGGGGTTGAAGCTCACAATGGGTGAGGTTTCGGTTAGGCCATAACCTTCCGCAACGGGGCAGCTCGTCACCTCCTCCCAGCGCTTGGCGGCGGCTTTGGTCAGCGCCATACCGCCGGAAATCGTCAGATGCAGCTTGGAGAAATCCAGCTGTTTAAAATCCTCGCGGTTGCACAGTGCATTAAATAGCGTATTTAAGCCGATAAACCCGGTAAACGAGTAATTTTTCAACTCTTTAACAAAGCTATCCAAATCGCGAGGGTTGGTAATTAGCAGCGAATGGTTGCCGGTTTCCATCAAAAACAGGCAGTTAACCGTAAAGGTGTAGATGTGATAGACCGGCAGCGGGGCAATGACCAACTCCTCGCCGTCGGTTAAATTACCCCCAATTGCCGCACGCGCCTGCAGCATATTTGCCACAAGGTTGCGGTGCGTCAACATCGCGCCTTTGGGCATACCGGTGGTCCCGCCGGTGTACTGCAGGGCGACAAGATCTTCTTGGTGGCGATGGACATCTTGATGCTCAAGCGATACACCTTTTTTTAGCGCCTCACGAAAACCCAGCGCACTAGGCAGTGAGTACGAAGGCACCATCTTCTTCACGTGTTTTACGACCGCATTCACCAGCCAACGTTTGGGTGCGCCGTGAAGATCAGCAAGTTCAGTGACCAGCACGTGTTTAATGTCAGTTTTATCCAGTACGCGCTCTAGCTTGTCGGCCATGTTGGCGAGAATCACAATCGCTTTGGCGTTGGAATCTTTGAACTGGTGCGCCATTTCCCGCTCGGTATATAGCGGGTTGGTGTTGACGACGACAAGGCCTGCACGAAGCGCACCAAATACCGCCACCGGGAACTGCAGTACGTTAGGCAGCTGGATGGCGATACGATCCCCCGGCTCAAGGTCGGTTTCATGTTGAAGCCAGGCAGCAAAATTCCCCGAGAGGCGGTCAAGATCTGCGAAACTTAGCGTTTGCCCCATGCAGGTGAAAGCCGGCTTGGAGGAAAAGCGTTTCACTGCGGCGTGAAACACATCCGTCACTGAGTCGTAATGCTCAAGCCCTTCAAGGGGCGGCCCTTGAAGCACAGTCCCTTCGTTTACCTGGGTATTGGCATGCTCACTCATCAGCAATCTCCGCTATTGGGGTCGATGCTGGTGCTGGCACCGACCTTATTATTTTTTAAAGCCGTTCTTAAAACCGCTTTTAGAACCCTCTAAACCCTGGCGTTAAACGATATACGACTCCATCAGCACTGTAAAACGATCGATTGAAACTTTTGTTTGATTACAACCATAGTCTGACATCCTATCCTGCGCTAAAGCGGGCTTGGATGTCGCCCTCTTTCCACACCAAAAGTTCGCCCGGGGCCATGCGTTGCCAAGTTTCATTATGCGTGAGCGGCTCGGTCGCAATCACCGAGACAATATCGTCGGGCGTGGTGTGTTCAACAAAATTCACCGTGACCTCCGCATCAGAGAGTTCGGCCTCGCCAAAGGGCGCACGGCGGGTGATATGCGCCAATTTCGTTGAGCAGTAGGTGTATAAATACACGCCATCGGATAGCAACAAATTAAAGATGCCCAGGCCTCGCAGGCGTTCACACAGGGCATGAAGATGCTGCCACAAGCGCGCGGAATCCGACGGCGGTTCGGGGAATGCACGACGTAGCTCCCCCATCAAAAAGCAAAACGCGTGCTCGCTATCAGTGGAACCCACGGGCGTATAAGTTCCCAACGGCAAGCCTTGCCAGTTTTTGAGCTGACCGTTGTGAGCATAGCACCAAGGGCGACCCCACATCTCGCGCGTAAATGGATGCGTATTGGCCAAGCGCACGCCACCCACATTCGCTTGGCGAATGTGACTGATTACCACGTTGGATTTAATCGGATAATCACAAATCAACCGGGCGATGGGGGAATCCACCGACGGATGCGGGTCGCGGAATTCGCGATAGCCGCCCTCTTCATAAAACGCTATGCCCCAGCCATCGCGGTGCGGGCCAGTGCCGCCACCGCGGTGCAAAAATCCGGCAAAGCTAAAGCAGATATCGGTCGGCACGTTAGCGCTCATACCCAACAGTTCACACATCCTGCCACTCCTTTGGCCCGTTAGAGCACTGGCTCGCGACGCGGCGTCGCTTGAGGCTCAGATACCGCTTGATTGTCTTTGTCCTCATCCATCCTTGCCGCCGGGCGACGCCACCACCAAAGCACCCCGCCTATCAACGCCCCGAGCACCACACCAAGTAAAAGCCACATTAGGCCTGCACGTAGCGCGCTTGCGTTGTTTTCCATAACGCCGACGGCCGCGACCATCGCCGACGGCGCCCAACCGGTATAAAACTCACCCTCTTCCACTAGCGGCAAGCGAAAGCGTGCCGGGGCCCACATAGCGCCAGCGATGCCCCAAGACAACACGAAACGCGGTAAGCGCGACAATAGCGCCAACGCGAAGTAAACGGTTACTAACACCAACAACGAAACACCGTAATAGGTTAACCAAAGCAGTGACATTGAATCAGCAAACAGCATAATACCCTCACACGATACGATTCACGCGGGCCAACAGGCCCGACACTCATTTTGTTAATGGTACCTATCAATTGAGCAAAGCACAGCCAAGTAACGCAAGCCATTCGCCTGTTACCCACTACTTTAATGCCGATGATCCGCACTGGCACTGGCTAGAAGACGCCGAGGCGCCTGAAGTACGTGCGTTTCTGGAGGCGGCCAACACGCAGCACGCGGCGTGGTTTGCGCCGCTTGAGCCGCTAGCCAACGCTCTCTATGATGGCCATCTTGCGCGCCGAGAACTGGCCATCACCGGTCTTGAGACTGCGCTTGACCACTTTACGTTCTACAGCGAAACCGGCGCTGCCGATGACTACCCCCGCTGGTGGCGTTACCCCAACGGCCAACCGACTCAGCGTGAGTGCTTTTTTGACCTGCCCGAGCGCGCCGCGGGGCACGATTTTTTCGACATTGGCGACATGGCGCTTCCCCCCGATGAGCAGTGGCTCGCCTGGACGGAAGACACCCAAGGCGATGAGCGTTTTTCCCTATGGCTCAAACACCTGCCTGATGGGCCGCCGCAGCGCCTGCTCGACGATATCGGCCCGAGCCTGTGCTGGGCCGAGGACCAAACTGCGCGCGGCGCCACGCTACTTTTCACCCGTTTTGATGCGACCCAGCGCCCGGATAGCATTTGGCGGCTGCCGCTTTCCTGGCGCGATGGCCTCATCTCTGCCGACACACCAACGCGGGTATTTTTGGAGTCCGACGCCGAGTTCTGGGTCGGCATCGGCAAAACACGATCAAAGGCGTGGCTATTGATCGAATCCGCTTCCAAAGACACCAGCGAGATTCACGCGCTCCCGGCTCAGGTGCCAGAGGCAACGCTATATTGTTTACATCCACGCAAGCCCGGCGTCGAGGCAAGCATCGAGCATCGCCCTGGGGCTTTCTACCGCTTGCATAACCAAGCTGGGCCGCATTTTCAGCTGGATGTCATTACCGAGGCAGACATATTTGCGGATGAAATAAATTCCCGCAACGCCTGGCAAACGCTTCTCGCCCACCGCCAAGACGCCACACTAGAAGGTGTCGATGCATTCACCTGGGGATTGGTCGTTGCCGAGCGTGACCATCAGGAAGCGCAGGTTTACTTACGTCGACTCGTTCTAGGTGACGCGTCTGAAAACGCGCTGGGTAAAAGGTTACAGGTCGCACTGGACGAGCACTTAGCGCTTCCCGAAACACCCTGCTCGCAGCTTCTTGAGGACGCACCGCACTTTACCACCACAACGCTTCGCCTGCGCGAAGAGTCATTTACTCAGCCGCCTCGTTGGGTCGAGTTGGATTTACCCACTGGTGAGCGTCGCGTGGTTAAAACGCAGCCGCTTTACGGCAATCTTCAGCCCGAACAGCTTGTAAGCCAGCAAATTTGGGCGCAAAGCGTCGACGGCGAACAAGTGCCGGTATCCATCGTCATGCGCGCGGACCTTGCCAACCGGGTCGAAAATGGGCAGCCACTGCCGACGCTGCTTTACGGCTATGGGGCTTATGGCGAGCCACTCGACCCGTGGTTTTCGATAGCACGGCTGGAGCTTCTCACCCGAGGTGTCGCCTTTGCCGTGGCACACGTGCGCGGTGGCGGCGAACGCGGCGAGCCGTGGTACTTAAACGGTAAGATGGCGCATAAAAAGAATAGCTTTCACGACTTTCTCGCCGCTCGCGATGCCCTTGTTGACCGTGGTATTAGCGATGCACGCCGTATCGTCGCGGTCGGGGCGAGTGCCGGCGGCATGTTGATTGGCACCTGTATCAACCGCGCCCCGAATGCCTTCTGTGCGGCGGTGTTAGACGTGCCGTTTCTCGACGTGCTGCGTACCATGCAAAACCCAGAGCTTCCGCTTACGACAGCCGAGTACAGCGAATGGGGCAACCCGGCAGACCCCGATGTCGCCACGCGCATGGCTGCCTACTCGCCGCTAGATAACGTCACCGCGCAAACCTACCCCGCGCTTTGGATCGAAGGAAACTGGTTTGATACGCGGGTGGGCTACTGGGAGCCAGCGAAGTTTTACGCCCGCGTTAGCCAATGCCAGCAAGGCGACGCCCCTATATTGCTGCATACCGATATGGACAGCGGACACGGCGGCGCCTCAGGACGATTTAAAGCGTGGCGCGATGCCGCGCGTCAGGATGCGTTTATTCTCTGGGCGATGGGCTTAGCATAGCGCTGAAGGTTACCTTTCGATAATTGCAGTCGATAGCTTCGTTAGTTAGCTTATATTTATGTTACAAATGATACCCTTTCGGCTTACCACAGTGATTCAACTTTGATGGCAGCGGATACACGTCAAACCGTCCTGTTAGTGGCGGTCTTCATTATGATTGCTCTTGGCAGCGTTGTCGGAATGGTAGTTGGCGGCGTTGGGTTAATGGGCAGTATCGCGTTAAGCGCGGTATTAGCCCTGATTGGCGGCATGGGGTTGGCGACGCTCGTGACAAGGTATAGCGCGCGCACGCGCGAGTTATATTTTGCCAAACGCCAGCTAGAGAGCCAAAATCGCCTGCAGGCGTCGATTGCCCGAGGCGCTCCTTATCGCACGATTCTGGAGCAGATCTGTCAGTTCCTTGAGCAACAAATTCCCAACGTGCACGTCATTATATGGAGCGCACGCACAGATGATAGCAACGGGGAACTCATCACGCTAAGCGCTCCCAATACACTGCATCAAAGCGCTGACGTCCGATCTCACATCAAAACGCTTACCCAACACGAGATCGACCCGTTTTACCCGGTGTTCAAAGCTACCCATTTAGCCGACAAAGGCGCTGAAACAACGTTTTCTCGACCTCTCTGCCAAGCGCTCTGCCCGCATGGGTATCAATCCACCTACTTGGTCCCGCTCGATGCCACTCGGCCGGATGCACTCGGCGCGTTGCTCCTACTATGCCCAATACCAGGAGAACCATCAGAGCCGCAGCAGCTAACCATCGTCAATGCGACGCGTCTTGCAAGGCTCGCGTTGGAGCGGCATCACAGCGAATCACAGCTACATATTTTCGAGCGGAGCCTTGAAGCCAGTAGCAACGGCGTTGTGATCACCGAGGCGAATCACGCGGATATGCCGATCTTGTACGCTAACCCGGCATTTGCACAGATAACCGGCTACACCAGGGATGAGGTAAAAGGTCGAAATTGCCGTTTTCTACAAGGGCCTGATACCCACCCAGCACATAAGCAGCAGATGCGCCAAGCCCTAAGCGAAGGGCGCGATATCAATCTGACTGTGCGCAACTACCGCAAAGACGGCCGCCTCTTCTGGAACCATGTGTTTATTTCACCCGTGCGTTCAAGCGATGGATACGTCACTCACTTTATCGGTATTTTGAATGACATCTCCGAGCGGAAACACCACGAAAACCAACTTGCGTTTCATGCCACGCATGATGCACTGACGGGGCTGGGTAACCGCGCACTATTTGAAGACCACCTTCGCCACGATGTTGAACTCGCCAAGCGCCATCAGCAGCAAATTGCCGTGCTGTTTATCGACTTAGACGAATTCAAACCGATTAACGACACGCTCGGTCACTCAGTGGGTGACCGCGTGTTGATTAGCGTGGCAAAACGCCTTGAAGCCACTATTCGCCCGTCAGATACCTTGTGCCGTTTTGGTGGCGATGAATTTGTTTTGCTGTTGCACGATTTAGTCGACCTAAAACAAGCCGAAGACATCGCCGAACGTGTGGTTAATGCTATCGAGAAGCCTTACTGCGCTGACCAACATGAGCTGCATTTATCGGCCAGCATCGGTATTGCGTTAAATGATGAGCACCTAGAAAACCCTAGCGAACTCATCCAGCACGCTGATATGGCGATGTACAAAGCGAAAAAGCAAGGACGTAATGGCATACAAACGTACACCCACGATATCAATACCAAGCTGACGCAACGGTTGATGCTGCGCAACGACCTGCAAGACGCGATCAACCAAGAGCAGTTTAGCCTTCACTATCAACCGCTTATTAGGCACGACGGCACGGTAAAAGGCTTTGAGGCGTTACTGCGTTGGCAACATCCAGAAAAAGGCGTTATCTCACCGGGGCGTTTTATCCCTATCGCTGAACAGACCGGGCAAATTATCGCCCTTGGGCAGTGGGTGATGGCGCGAGCTGCCCGAGACTTGCTCGCACTTTCGGCGTTACTACCCAATAATTGCCTTATATCGATCAATCTTTCGCCGTTGCAGTTTTATCGGGCAAACTTTTTACAAACACTCGCCGAAACGCTGAAAAACACCGGTCTACCCGCTTCCCGCCTGGAGTTGGAGCTCACCGAAGGCGTGTTAATGAACGACACCGAGGGAGCCATCACCACACTACATGCACTTCACAATATGGGCGTTCATGTGGCCATCGACGACTTTGGCACTGGCTTCTCAAGCCTTAGCTACCTACGCCACCTGCCGGTCAATACACTGAAAATTGATCGCAGCTTTATCACCCACCTCCCCGAAAACCGCAAAGATACTGCCGTTGTGAGCGGCATTATTGGCCTTGCCCACCACCTTGACCTCACCGTGGTAGCGGAAGGCGTCGAAACGCAGCAACAACACCAAGCGCTCGCCGCGCTCGATTGCGATGTGTTTCAAGGCTACTTTTTCTCCCGTCCAATGCCTTTTCCCGCCGTAGTCGATTGGCTGAAATCACGCAAGTCACATCCCGCCAACCTTTCATAACCTTTATCTATGTCAATTATTGTGTAATTTATTAATGAAATTGATTGCCTTTTGTATCCGGAAAGTAATACCTTTACGCCTAATAGTTATACAGAAATACTTTAATAAGTAAAAACATTGTACAATAAAGGTATAGCATAATGCGCGATAATGGAGCAGTGACTCAGCGGGAGCATGTCCTGGATGACGGCGATGTTCTGATCTCAAAAACCGATAGCCAAAGCCATATTCTTTATGCCAATCAAGCGTTTATCGGTATCAGCGGATTCGACTACGATGAGCTTTACCACGCCCCACACAATATCGTTCGCCATCCGGACATGCCGGAAGTCGTATTCAAGGATATGTGGAACGACTTGCAGGCGGGAAAATACTGGTCAGGGTTGATCAAAAACCGGCGAAAAAACGGCGACCATTACTGGGTCCGTGCCAACGTGGTCCCCTTACGCGAAGGTAACAAAGTGACTGGCTTTTGCTCCATTCGTATTAAACCGAGCCGTCAAGAAGTGGCGCAGGCCGAAGAGGTATACCGTGATATTCGCGAGCAGGGCGGGCGCTTTGAGGTCAAACACGGCGTCGCGTATCGCCGCTCCCTACGCCGACTCATGCCGATCAACTTTAGAAGCATGCGTGTCAAGTCCGTTTTTTCGGCCATTGTCGGGTTTGGGCTTTTCAGTGGGTTAGGTATCGCCGCCTCTATCACACTATCCCAACTTGCACCTCAAAGCAGCGCAGGTATGACATTCCTCGCGCTTAGCTTGTTGGGTGGCTTAGGTGTCGGCGCATGGCAGCTGTTTAACAGCTTGCGCAACCGACGTTTTATGTACACAGCCAACGATTTCGCGCTTCAACTCGCAGCCGGCAACTTAGAAGCCACGATACCCCGCATGGGCAAAAGTGAAATGGACAAAACGTTAGGCACCATGAACTTTATGCGCCGCTCGCTTGAAGCGCTTATTGGCGACCTAAACACACGGGTTGATCTTGTTCGTCCTGCTGTTGAAAGCCTCTCGAAGGGCAACGATGACATGGCCGCCCGCCTAGAGCAGCAAGCATCGGCGGTACAGCAAACGGCAGCAAGCGCTGAAGAGATCTCCTCTACTGTCGCGCAAAGTGCCCACAACGCGACCCAGGCAAGCAACGCCTCTGTGGGTAACGTCAATGAAGTCGACCATACCAGCCAAGTGATGGGTAATCTTGCGAACGCGATGGAAGAGATCACTCAGCACGCCAATAATATGGCCGGCATTGTCAGCACCATCGACACCATTGCGTTTCAAACCAATATTCTGGCGCTCAATGCCTCAGTCGAGGCGGCGCGGGCAGGTGAGCATGGGCGCGGTTTTGCGGTGGTTGCCGATGAAGTGCGCAAACTTGCCAGTCAGTCTGCCGATGCGGCGAAGCAAGTGCAGGGGCTGATTGACCAAGCGCGCAAGAGCATTCATGGCGGCCAAGCCCAGGCAAATGAAGCCACCGACGCTATGGAAAAAATCCGCTCGGCAAGCCACCGGGTGAATGACCTCATGGGGGAAATTACCGCGGCAACTCACGAGCAAAGCCAAGGCATTAGCCAGATCAGTAGCGCCATTAATGACATTGACCAAAGCACACAGTCTAGCGCCGCCAGCATGGGTACCTACAAAGATGCCACAACGGAACTTGCCGAACAGATTCGTGGGCTTTCGCATAGTGCCATGGCATTTTTAAATGAGCGTGAATGGCATGCATATGGCCAGGCATTGCCAAGCGCCAATAGCCAGGCGTCGCTCCCGCGTGGCGAAGCGCCTCATTCACACCGTTTAGGCCGAGACACCCCCGAAGCCGAATGGGCCGAGTTTTAAATAGCGATAATGCCAAAACGACCTTTTTTTGCCCGGCAATGCTAGCTGACGCATGTAAGTGGCTTAACGCTGTGCATCCGCCAACAGCCCCGAAAACGAATGAATGACCACTTCGCGGTTGGAAAATGTCGCGATGTGGTCTGTTTTCAACCGGCGGAGGTGGCGATTGACGGTTTCAGGGGCAAGATCCAGATAGCTTGCAATCTCAATTTGTGACAATGGCAACGCAAACCGTTCGGCGGCCTTACCGTGCCCTTTCAAACGCGTCGATAAATCAAGCAGAAAGCTTGCCAGTTTATTAGCGGCGCTGCGCCCATAGATTAATTCAAAACGACGCTGACGCTGACGAAGCTGACGTGCTGTTTTTAGCAGTAAGGCTTTTTGCACACTGTGATGGCGCAGCCCAAATAACGTTAACTTGCCGTATGGAATGCGACAAATAAACGTTTTATCCGCCGCCACTAGCGAGTTGGTCACGTGAGTATCACCAATCGCCTCAAGACCGACCACTTCGCCAGGCAAATAAATATCCAAAAGCTGATAAGGTCGCCCCGAGTCAGCACACGCTACCTGTTTAATAAGCCCGGAGCGCGCCATCAACAACGTGCGAAAAGTCTCTCCCGCTTGCACAATCACGCTGTCGTGCTCAAACGGTAACGGCCGCTCAATGAGTTGATCAAATGACTCTAGTGCCTGGCGCGGCAAGGCGGACGGAAAACAAAATGCCCGCTGCCCACAAAAGTGACAGCTCACATGCGGCACTTGATGGCTATCTGTGATGCTCACACTGACGTGTTCCCCTGACGCTGGATCCTAACTGCACCCGCAAACGACATATCACTAGCAGCCCCACTACTCGGCCACTCACTATTGGTGCCACCTTAACTTATAGTACTCGCTTCATGGTATTAGTTCTTAAAGTGCTGGTCTTCTTGCATGAAAGCCTAAGCGAAGGCGTCAGGTGGAGCACAGAGGAGATCGTTACATCGGCAGGATGGCAATAATGTGCTCTTCAAGCTTATCTTCTGACACGCTATCTTGCGACACTGCAAAACCGCGCACGCTAATGCCTTTGCGGTGAACGCGCTCGGCATCGTTACTCAGCAGTGGATGCCACCCGGCTAATTTGCGTCCTTCCGCCACGCGTCGGTACGCACAGCTTTGGGGCAGCCAAGTAAACTCCTTCATCAGCGCCGGTGTCAGCTGCGTGCAGTCGGGTACGCTATCAAAGCGATTTTCATAGTCACTGCATTGGCAACTTTGGGTATCGAGCAAGCGGCAAGCCACGTTCAGCACGGCAAGTTCCTGCGTATCTTCGTCGTGCAGCTTAAGAAGACAGCACTGGCCACAGCCATCGCATAGCGCTTCCCACTCTTCAGCCGTGAGCTCCTCAAGCGAATAGCGCTCCCAGAACCGTTCTCTCATACTATTTTCCACATGCTATTTCCCACATACTTTCTCCCACATACTCTTTCCCGCTTACTCTCGCACATAGCCTCTGCCACGCACCTTCTCCCACGTGCTTCTGCTCGGCGTTTAATAGCGTGCTTCGGTTGGCGCTCGGTAAAGGTCGAGTAGGTAGTCTTCTTTGGCAGGCGGCATCTGAAAATAGAAGCCCTGCTCGCGAATTGCCGCCATGACGTCGGCCGCTTTGGCGCGTGAAAGCGGCTGATCAGGCGTCAGCAACATCGTTATCACCGGCACCGGTTGACCAAAACGCGCCATGAGTGCGTCGGGCACATCGGCAACACCGTTGCGCTTTTCAACATATAGATACATCTCTTCTTTGCGAGCGCTTTTGAAGACTTCACAGATTAGACGATCAGGCGCGTTGTCAGTCATTTTGATTTTTCCTGCAAAACGTGTTCTTGTAAAACGTACTCTTGCAAAACATCGTTAAGCGACGGATTAAGGCATTCGCCGCGCCACCCAACAGGCATCGTCAGCGGCTCATGCGCCAACGACTGCATGACAAGCTGTTCAATATCGCGACGACGCATCAGCATTTCGGGCGCGACACCCAGCGCATTTGCTTGCGCGGTAATGGCTTTTTTCAATGCCTTAAAAAGCGGCTTAAACGGCGGCCGAGCCGGGTCAGGCCAAGCGGCAGGTAGTGCATCATCAGGGCAATCATGTGCCTGTTTGACCAACGCTAAGAGTGTGTCGCCCTCTTTTTTTACCAGCGGTGGCTTAACGCCTTCGACCTTGGCCAGTTCAAAGCGATTTTTTGGCATCGCTTCGGCAATGGCGAATAGCACCTTATCGCTCACTAGCCAATTGCGAGGTAAATTACGCTGACGCGTTTCGCCTTCGCGCCATGTTGTCATCCGGCGGTAGGCCTCTATCTGGCGAGGAGTTAGGCGCCACAGCTGGCGCTGGCGAGCAAACCACTGATCAGAGCTGCCCACTTGGGCTTGATTTAGTATCGCCTGGCACTCTTGCTCTACCCAACGCAGGCGGCCGAGTGCGTGAAGCTTAGCCTCTTGCTGTGCCCATACGTTAAGCAGATAGATCACATCCAGCGCGGCATAGCAACACTGGGCTTCGCTCAAGGGGCGCTCTAGCCAATCGGAGCGAGTTTCTTCTTTGGGCAAGGTTTCGCCCGTCCAAAACTCCACTAGTTTCTGATAGCCCATCCCCGGATTCTCAGAAAGAAACCCCTGGGCGACTTGCGTATCGATCAACGGCGTTGGTAAGACGTCAGCCCAGCGCTTAAACACATCCAAATCTTCGCTGCTCGCGTGGAGCAGCTTGATTGGGCCGCTTTCCAGCAGCGCTTTAAACGCTGGCGTACAGTCGGTGGTGAGCGGGTCGATAAGATAGGCCGTTTCATCGCAGGCAAACTGAATCAGCGCCGGTACCGGGTAGAAAGAATTCTCACGGAAAAACTCGGTATCCAACGCGATCACGTCAGCGCCAGCCATATTTTCACAGGCGGCGTCTAACGCTTGCGGCGTGTCAATCCAATGGTAGGAGGGGGAGGCAATAGACAAAAGCAGAATTCCAAGTGGTTGTGCTGACAGGCACGCATCGAGTGCAAGAGCGATTATTCGCTGGAAAAAGGCAGCCGGCCGTTGAAAGCGCGGCTTAACGTGCCGCCATCGACGTATTCAAGCTCGCCACCCATGGGGACGCCATAGGCTAAGCGCGAGAAACGCACGCCGTAATCGTTAAGCTGTGTGGCGATATAATGCGCGGTAGCCTCCCCTTCTACGGTAGGGTTGGTCGCTAACACAATTTCTTGGATCACCCCTTGCGCGACTAAGGCTTCCAACTGTTCTAAGCCGATGGCTTCGGGTCCGACGCCGTCGATGGGCGAGAGGTGCCCATGAAGAACGAAATAACGCCCGTGAAAACCGCCCGCCTCTTCAATGGCCAGCTGGTCGGCAGGCGATTCTACGACACATAACAGCGCATCATCACGCCGCGGGCTTTCACATAGGGCGCAAAGCTCGGCTTCGGTTAAGGTACGGCAGCGCTGGCAGTAGCCAACCTCATCGATTGCCTGCTCAATGGTCGTCGCTAGCCGTTTGCCGCCGTCGCGTTCACGCTCTAGCAAGTGCATGGCCATGCGCTGAGCCGTTTTCGGCCCAACGCCTGGAAGCACGCGAAATGCTTCCATAAGCTGCTCGACAAGAGGGGAGAAGCGCATCGCTTAAAACGGCATTTTGAACCCCGGCGGCAGATCAAGCCCCGAGGTAGCGTCTTCCATTTTCTGTTTGGAACTCACTTCGACTTTACGCACCGCATCATTTACCGCCGCGGCGAGAAGATCTTCAAGCAATTCCTTGTCTTCTTCCATAACACTTGCATCAATGTCGACATCAATCACATCGTGTCGCCCGTTCATGGTTACCTTCACCATACCGGCGCCCGCTTCGCCCAGCACTTCAGCATTAGCCACTTCTTCTTGGGCACGCTGCACTTTCTCTTGCATCTCTTGGGCCTGTTTCATCAGGTTGCCCATTCCACCTTTCATCATGACGTTATCTCCATCTTCACAGTCAATCGGTCAGTTATACTAGCAATACGGTTAAAATTAGCACCGGGCCCAGGGTCAACGCGCCGAGCGCACGGGTTTAACGCTTGATTCTATCAGCTTTGCCCCGAAGGCTTGCTTAAGCTTTTGAATATGAGGATCACGGCTCAGGGTATCAACCGCGTGAGCGTAGCGCTCTTGAGCTTGTCGCTCTTCGCGTTGATGCGGTGTTTCTTGCGATGTATCTAGCGCTTCGACGTGAAACGTCACTTGGCGTTCAATCCCCTGAGCGCTTAATGCTTTGGCGATGCGAGTCTGGTGAATCTCAGCTTGCATCGCGGCTTGGCTCGGCGCCAAGCGCAGCACTAACGTCATGCCATCGTCGCTTTCACACTGGCAGTTGGCGGCAAGGTTGCGCGTTAAACCCCCTAAGCCTAGGGCGTCAAACATGGCGAGCCACTTGGCGTGGTTCAACCGCTCAGGCTCGCCTTCCTGCGTCGGTTCGGCAGGCTCGGGGGCGGCACTCGGCACGATAGGTAGCGGCTCAGGCTGAACGTCCGGTTCCGGCGCGGGCTGAGACTCTGGTGCTGGCTCGGGTTCAGCTAATGGCGGCTCGGGTGGTGCAGGCGTCTCACCAGCCCAGGGCGGTGGCTCCGATGGCGCCGAAGTTGGCGCTTCCGTAGAGGCCGGTGCGGAGGCTGCACTTTCGGGCACTGATTGCTGTGACGGTGTTTCCTGCGACTGCGGTTTTAAGGGCAGCGGCGTTTGCGGGGGTTTAGGCACGCCTTGGGGACGAAACGCCAGCATACGCAGTAGCGTCATTTCTAATGCACTACGCAAGTCTGGGGCGTGCACCATATCACCGCGCCCTTGAATACCGATTTGATAATAGAGCTGTACGTCTTCAGCCATAAAGCGCGAGGCCAATGCGATCACAGTTTCGCGATCCCCGTGGCTGTTGTCCACCGCATCGGGCACCATTTGCGCCACTGCAAGGCGGTGCAAAATCGCCGTGACGTCATCGAGTACAGCGGCAAAATCCGGCCCCTGTTCGGCCAGCTGAGCGACCTCACTCAACAACCGCGCCACGTCCACCTCCGCCAGCGCATCAACCAGCGCCAACACATGGCGATGATCAAGCGTACCTAGCATGGCCGCCACATCGCCGTGGCGAACTTCGCCTTGGCCAAAGGCAATGGCCTGATCGGTCAAGCTCATGGCATCGCGCATGGAGCCCTCTGCGGCCTTGCCAAGCAGCCACAGGGCACTTTCTTCAAACGCAACGCCTTCCACTGTAAGCACATGCTGAAGGTGTTCGACCACCCGCTCCGGCGGCATGTGTTTCAGGGTGAACTGTAAACAGCGCGATAGCACCGTCGGAGGGAGTTTGTGCGGGTCGGTCGTGGCCAACAGGAATTTAACGTGTGGCGGCGGTTCTTCGAGGGTTTTCAGCAGCGCGTTGAAGCTGCTAGTCGAAAGCATGTGCACCTCGTCAATGAGATACACCTTATAGCGCCCCTGAGTCGGCGCATATTGAACGTTGTCCAGAAGCTCGCGAGTGTCTTCGACTTTAGTCCGCGAAGCCGCATCGACCTCAATCAGGTCAACAAAGCGCCCCTCGTCAATGGCGCGACAGCTATCACACTCGCCGCAAGGGGTTGAGGTCACACCTTCATCACCACGGCCGTTCGCCGTGCAGTTTAGACACTTCGCCAGAATCCGCGCGAGGGTGGTTTTGCCCACGCCGCGAGTGCCAGTAAAGAGGTAGGCGTGATGCAAACGTCCTTGGTCAAGCGCATTGACCAAGGCACGCTGTACATGGGCCTGGCCCACAAGCTCGTGAAATGTGCGTGGCCGCCACTTACGGGCCAGAACCTGATAGCTCATTGAGCAAATATCCTTTGGCGGGCTGAAGTGCCTAACGGCAACGACATAAAAGCCGCTATTCTAGCGGCTACGCGTAAGCCCGCCAACCGCCGACGCAGAAGGCGTTTGCCAAGTTACGTGTTATCGCTATTTTCGGCACTACTCGCCCGCTCGCCGGCGGCTTTAACGAGTTTTTCCAGCTCGCCGCTTTCGTTCATTTCCATCACGATATCGCAACCGCCAACCAGCTCGCCTTCCACCCAAAGCTGCGGGAAGGTTGGCCAGTTAGCGACTTTCGGCAGCTCGGCGCGAATATCAGGATTATCCAATACGTTAACGAACGCAAAGCGCTCGCCGCAATTCATCAGCGCCTGAACGGTCTGTGCCGAAAAGCCGCACTGGGGAAGCTGCGGCGTGCCTTTCATGTAGATCAAAATCGGATTTTCACTAATCTGCTGCTGAATATTTTCTACCGTGGTGCTCATACCAACTCCTCGTTTTCTGACGGGTATGTTACGACAGCCTCATACTTGACGACGTCACCAATACTTGACTGAGTTACTGGGCCTTAGCCTTGGTGACCATTCTACGCACGCCGTGCGCGTTGCGCATCCCCTGCCGCCTCGCTAGGATAGTGTTTTTGCGCGGAGAGTGACCATGGCGACACGCCATTTTCTGACCCTGTTGGACCTAAACCCCGATGAGCTGAGCTATCTCATTCAGCGGGCCATCACCATCAAAAGCAACCTCAAGGCGCAAGGGCCAAACTATGCACCGCTCCCTAACCGCACGCTGGCGATGATTTTTGAGAAATCCTCCACGCGCACACGAGTGTCATTTGAAACAGCGATGGCGCATTTTGGCGGCCACGCGTTGTTTCTTTCTCCGCGCGATACTCAGCTAGGCCGCGGCGAGCCGATTGGTGACACCGCTCGCGTACTGTCGGAAATGGTCGACGCGATAATGGTTCGCACCTTCTCCCACGCAGGCCTAGAAACGTTCGCCGCCGCAAGCCACGTCCCCGTGATCAATGCACTCACTGATGACTACCACCCGTGCCAACTGCTCGCCGATGTCATGACGTGGACAGAGCTTCGCGGTAGCGTCCAAGGGCGTACGGCGGTATGGATCGGCGACGGCAATAACATGTGCCATTCATGGATCAATGCGGCCCGCCAGTTCGATTTCAACCTGCGGATTTGCTGCCCGAAAGGCTATGAGCCCAGCGCCGACATCATGGCCGCTGCAGGTAACCGGGTAACGCTGACACACGATCCGCAAGTGGCGGTTCAAGGCGTCGACCTGATCACCACTGACGTATGGGCATCAATGGGACAAGAGGAAGAGCAAGCGAAGCGAGAAGCTGATTTTGCCGACCTTCAAGTCACGGAGGCCATGCTTGACCAGGCCAAAGAGGACGCACTGTTTCTCCATTGCCTACCCGCCCACCGCGGTGAAGAGATCAGCGCAACGCTGCTTGACGACCCGCGTGCAGTGGTCTGGCAAGAAGCTGGCAACCGTCTTCATGCCCAGAAAGCGCTGATTGAGTTTCTGCTACTCGGGAAAGTTAGCTAAAAGGCATTAGCTAACAAAAAAACCGCCCGACTTCAAAAAAAATCGGGCGGCTGTAACATTTGGTGGAGCCTAGCGGGATCGAACCGCTGACCTCGACACTGCCAGTGTCGCGCTCTCCCAGCTGAGCTAAGGCCCCTAATAAAAACTGCTGCTTGAAACAGCGCGAGGAATAATACGTCGCCAATTGAGCCCAGTCAAGCTTTTCGCGCTGTTGTCTAAGCGCTAATTCTCCTTTACTTAACCCTATGGCACTATTTAACCCTACACCGCCTAAGCCAAACTCAGGAGTCGCCCTTGATCAACGTTCTCATCGCCGATGATCACCACCTGGTCAGAACCAGTATTGCTCACCTGCTAAATCAAGAGGGCGACATCCGCATTGTTGGCGAAGCCGACGATGGCGAGAGCGCTGTCGCCCAAAGCCAACGATTAAGGCCTGATATAGTGTTGATGGATATACGCATGCCAGGCATTGGCGGTTTAGAAGCCACACGGCGACTTCACCGCGGCATGGAAGACATTCGCGTGTTGATATTGACCGCCCACATGGAGGATAACGTCGCACGAAAAATGCTCGAAGCGGGTGCTACCGGCTTTTTAAGCAAAGGCGCCGAGCCTGCCGAAATGATCGCTGCCATCCGTCAGGTATTTCACGGCAACCGCTATATTAGCCAAGAGATCGCACAACGCCTTGCCCTATCGAATTTTGCCCATCAAGATAATCCTTTCGCCCCGCTTTCGCACCGCGAACTGCAAATCGCATTAATGATTGTTAACTGTCAGCGTATCCAAGAGATCTCTGACCGCCTACACCTAAGCCGCAAAACGATCAATACTTATCGTTATCGCCTGTTCGACAAGCTCAGGGTCGGCACCGATGTGGAATTGACGCATCTTGCCCTGCGCCACGGGCTGGTCGAGGGCTTCGATACCGCCGAAGCGGCACCATAAAACCTGTTAGACTGCTGCCAAGGTGACAAACCTAAACAGTAGGAACGGGCGATACATGAGCTTCAATGCCAAACAGTTTTTAACCACGGTAAGCGCCTCTCCCGGTGTTTACCGTATGCTCGACGAGAGCGGCAACACCCTGTACGTGGGCAAGGCGAAGCGCTTAAACACGCGCCTCTCAAGCTATTTTCGTGGCAGCTTAAACACCAAAACGCAGGCCATGGTAAGCCGTATTGCGGATATTCAGCTCACCGTCACGCGCAGCGAAACCGAAGCATTACTGCTAGAACAAACGCTTATCAAAGAGCTACGCCCTCCCTACAACATTCTGCTACGCGACGATAAGTCCTACCCGTTCATTTTTGTCAGCGATCGCCATCCGTTTCCTGCGCTGGAGTACAAGCGTGTCCGCCAACGACGAAACGATGGCCGCTATTTAGGGCCTTACCCGAGTAGCGGCGCCGTGCGCGAAAGCCTAGCACTGATGCAGAAAATTTTTCGCATCCGCAACTGTGAGGATAGCGTCTTCGCTCACCGCTCACGGCCCTGCCTGCAGTACCAAATCGAGCGCTGCAGCGCGCCCTGCGTGGGGTATATCTCCGAGCAGGAATATCGCCGCGACGTCGAGCACGCCATCATGTGCTTAGAGGGCAAAAGCGAACACGTGACTCAAGCGCTCAATGACGCGATGGAAACCGCCAGCCAAGCGTTGGATTTTGAGGAAGCCGCACGCCTTCGCGACCAGGTTCAGCACCTTCGTCAACTGCAGCAGCGCCAGTTCGTCGATAACGAGCGTGGCGAAGCCGATATTTTTGCCCTGGCCCAACGCCCTGGCGGGCTAGCCGTTTCCATTCTTAGCGTGCGCGACGGCCGCATGCTTGGCGCTCGTCATCACACCCCCAAAAACGACTTGGATTTCGCCCCGTCGACGCTATTAACCGAAGTGGTCAGCCAGTACTATTTAGGTCAGCCTCACGAAGTGCCGGCCGAAGTCATTACGAGCTTGGCGCTGAATGACAGCGAGCTGCTTGCCGATGCCCTTTCTCAGCAAGCAGGCAAGCGCGTTCGCGTCACTCACCAGGTGCGCGGTCATCGCGCTCAGTGGCAGCAACTGGCCATCACCAACGCCGAACAACAGTTAGCGACCAAGCTTGCTAGCCACCAGCAAATGAGCGAGCGCTTCCAAGCGCTCCAACAAGCGCTCGCGTTAGCGCAGATGCCTGAGCGTCTTGAGTGTTTTGATATTAGCCATAGCCACGGTGAAGCCACGGTGGCGTCTTGCGTAGTGTTTGACCACAACGGCCCGCGCAAAAGTGATTACCGTCACTTTAAAATCGAAGGCGTTGCCGCCGGAGATGACTATGCGGCGATGGAGCAGGCGCTTACGCGCCGCTTGAAGCGAGTAAAAAGCGGTGAAACGACCCCGCCTGATATTCTGATCGTCGACGGCGGCAAGGGGCAGCTGAACATGGCGCGAGGCGTGCTCGAGCGGTTGGGACTTCCCACGATCACGCTGCTTGGCGTTGCCAAGGGCAGCACACGTAAAGCAGGGCTAGAAACGCTGTTTCTCTCCACACCGGAACAGCCGTTAGCTCTCGACTCAACCTCGCCTGCCCTGCACTTAATCCAGCATATTCGTGATGAATCGCACCGCTTTGCCATCGCCGGTCACCGCGCGCAGCGGGACAAAGCGCGGCGCACGTCGACACTGCAAGAGATTGAAGGTATCGGCCCAAAACGGCGGCGTGAGTTATTACGCTTTTTTGGTGGCTTACAAGGGGTGCAAAAAGCTAGCCGCGCAGAGCTTTCCCGCGTACCTGGGATCAGTGAAGCCTTGGCAGACACGATTTATCAGGCTCTGCACGGTTGACGTACGACATGATTAACGTACCACATGATTAAAGTGCTACTGAGCATGGATGCTGTCGCTTAAGGGGGATAGAATAGCCCCCAACCGCTCTTCTTTTTGTCTTTGGCAAGGATCGCAGCCTGCGATGAATATACCCAACATCCTCACACTCATCAGAATCGCTTTTATTCCGCTTCTGGTCGTCCTGTTTTATCTACCTTTTAGTTGGAGTATGCCCCTTGCTGCCGTTTTCTTTGCACTAGCATCAATCACCGATTGGCTAGATGGCTACCTTGCTAGACGCTGGAATCAGTCGACCCCGTTTGGCGCTTTTCTCGACCCGGTTGCCGATAAGCTGATGGTGGCTATCGCACTGGCCTTGCTGATTGAGCGTTTTGATACTTGGTTTCTTACCCTACCCGCGCTGGTAATCATCGGCCGGGAAATTGTGATTTCAGCGCTGCGTGAATGGATGGCCGAAATGGGCAAACGCGCCTCAGTGGCGGTCTCCTGGATCGGCAAACTCAAAACCACCCTACAAATGGTGGCTATCTTGATCCTGATTGCCTTCCCGCCGGGGCATACGCTTGCCTTGCTGGGCGTCGCCACGCTCTTTATTGCAGCTGCGCTTACGCTCTGGTCGATGATTCAATACCTTAGGGCCGCTTGGCCGCATTTGAGTCGCTCAATGTGAGGCGATACTAAGCAGCTCCATAAGCGCGATTAAGTCATTGACAAAACAGGCGCAGCGCGTATAATTCGCTTTCACGTCAAGCGGGAATAGCTCAGCGGTAGAGCATCGCCTTGCCAAGGCGAGGGTCGGGAGTTCGAATCTCCTTTCCCGCTCCAACGACGTTTAGGCTGGATGGCAGAGTGGTTATGCAGCGGACTGCAACTCCGTGTACGCCGGTTCGATTCCGACTCCAGCCTCCATTTTTTGTGCAACGACCCTCTCGATGCACCGCCCGGATGGCGAAATTGGTAGACGCAAGAGACTTAAAATCTCTCGGGGGAAACCCCGTGCCGGTTCAAGTCCGGCTCCGGGCACCATGAATACTACCCTCCTTCAATAAGTTCTCCTGTATTGCTGCATTTTCACCTTACGCTTTGCTGACATTGCCACTATGGTGTGAATGAACATCAATCGGGCGCAATAGGAGCGGACAAATGAGCACGTCTCAATCCGACGTTTTAATTATCGGCGGCGGTGTCGCCGGCCTTACCTTGGCACTGACCCTTGCAGAACGCTTTCACGTCGTGCTCGTTCGCCCCGCCCAAGATGACCAAGGCGCCAGCCGCTGGGCACAAGGGGGAATCGCTGCCGTGCTTTCGCCAGACGATAACCTTGAGGCTCACGTTCAAGATACCCTTATTGCCGGCGATGGCTTGTGCGACGAACGCGCCGTGCGCTTCACCGTAGAGAACGGCCCTGCCGCGATACATTGGTTGATCGACAACGGCGTGCCCTTTACCCCCGATACGGCTCCCGATGCGCGCTACGCCTACCACTTAACCCGCGAAGGCGGGCACAACGCACGGCGCATTATTCACGCAGATGACGCCACCGGCAAGGCCGTCGTCGAAACGCTGAATCGCCAAGCGTCAGCGCATCCGCATATCACTCAACGTGATGATGTCTCAGTCATTGACCTGTTAAGCGATGATAACGGTGCTTGTTGTGGCGCCCATGCTATTAATGCCATTGGCAATGCACATACCCTGCTGGCAAGCCACACAATACTCGCAACTGGCGGCGCCAGCGGGCTTTATCAACATACCACCACACCGACTCCCAACAGCGGCGAAGGCATGATGATGGCGGCTTCGTTGGGAGCGACACTGATGAACCTTGAATTTCAACAGTTTCACCCTACCTGTCTATATGACCCCGAAGGCCCGGCGTTTCTGATCAGTGAAGCGGTAAGAGGCGAAGGGGGAAAGCTATTGAACGAGGTCGGCGAGCGCTTTATGCCTGCCGTGGACGCTCGCGCCGAGCTTGCACCCCGCGACATTGTCGCACGCGCCATTGATGCCGAAATCCAGCAGAGCTCACGCGGCCATGTTTGGTTGGATATACGCCATTTGGGCGCCGAGGCTATTCACCACCACTTCCCAACGATCTTCGCTCACTGCGTGTCTCGGGGGATGGATATTACCCGCGACCCCATTCCCGTCGTACCGGCGGCACACTATAGTTGCGGTGGGGTCGCAACCGACCTGTGTGGCAGAACAAACGTGACGGGCCTGTATGCGATTGGCGAGGTAGCTTGCACAGGGCTTCATGGCGCCAACCGTATGGCCAGCAACTCTTTGTTAGAGTGCTTGGTTTTTGCGCGGAGTTGCGCCGCGACCTTACTGGCGACCCCTCCCAATGCCACCACGCACGCATTAGCCAGCTCTAACGTCACTCGGCTACGTGCTGACGCCTCTTTCGACCGTGTGGCTTTAGCCGAGCTGCGCGCTACCATGCGCGCCACCATGAGCCAGCATGTCGCGATTGTTCGACGTATTGAAGGGTTGGAAGTAGCGTCGCATCAGCTAGCAACACTTGAAACCCAATTACTCGCCTTAGATCCTGAAAGTCTACATCCAGAAAGCCGCCGCTTCTGGCATAGCTTGAGGCTCGCACGGCTGACGGTCTTAGCCGCCCAGCAGCGCCATGAATCGCGGGGGTTGCACTACTCGCCTGACTGGTCTCATCACGCTAAAACGCCACGACCTTCTCGTCTAACGCTGAGGGATATACAGCAATAGGCGCCGAAGCTGACGTTGAGCGTCGCCAGGCGCGCTATCCGGCCATAGCCACAAACGCTCTCCCCCCACGTTGAGACACAAAAGTCGTGGTCCTAGGTAGTCGCAACGCAAGGCTTGGAGGTGGCCGACTTCTCCATTGGCATATACCCAGTGGCTTTGTATACCTCCGCCACGCTCGACAACCCAAAGCGTGCGCGATAACGGCTGTTGCCAGCGCCAACCACAAAACACTCGCCAACCCAAAAAACCTAGCGCCAAGCTTGCCACGCCTATCACCGCGACAAGCTCTAAGCGCCATACAGCCAGCAGAACACCCCCCGCCCACAGCCCTACGCCACTTGTACGCCGCCAACTAGAGGGTGCGATGGGCAGAATTATCGGTTGATTCGGCATGTTCGACAATCATCTTAACGATGCGCCTTAAAGTGGCATTACTCGGCCATTCACGACGCATTAGCCAACCAAACAAGTCCTGGTCTTCTTCTTCGATCAACTGCTGAAAAGCAAGCTGATCTTCTGCACTTAGACTGTCATAACGCTGTTGCAGGAAAGGAATCAGCAGCAGGTCAAGCTCCCACATGCCACGACGGGAGTGCCAATAAAGCCGCTTACGTAAGATCGCTTCGGGTGATGTGTCGTCGCTCAACTTAAGCCCCACTGCGTTAAATAAATGTATGGTGAGTATACCTGAGCATGAAAGTCGCGCCAGCCGCATTGCTCACCTATTCTATGAGTAGCATAGCGCTTTTCTCTAGTACCTTGTTTTATCTGGCTTGTTTGTTTTACCCGAATTGTTTTATGTCGCTCTGCGCAGTATGCTAAACGACACAATGAAATTGCGAAGCGCGCCACGGCCTATCACGTTCGCATGGAGCTAACCGATGACTAAATCTGAACTAATCGAACAAATTGCAATGCGTCAGCCGGAGCTATCCGCTAAAGAAGTTGAAACTGCCGTTCGCCTCATACTCGACGATATTACCGACACCCTTTCTAGTGGTGGGCGCGTTGAGATACGCGGCTTCGGCAGTTTTTCGCTGCATTTTCGCGAGCCACGCACAGGCCGAAATCCCAAGACCGGCGAGGCAGTGGCGTTGGATGGCAAATACGTACCGCACTTTAAGCCCGGTAAGGAGCTGCGCGAGCAGGTCGATGCAAGTCGTGCGCTGGGTTATTAATGCAGGCTCTTTGACCTTCTGCGTGGTGACGCGCAGCCAAGAGTCATACACAATAGACATACTGCAAACGTCACAGACTAGGAAATTCACATGCGTTGGATCAAAGGGCTTATTTTAGCCGTTATTCTGCTTGTGGTGCTGTTGGTCGGCATCCTCTTTGCCGTTAACAACCAGAAAACCATTGGCTTAGACCTGATCTGGATTGAGCTCCCCCCCGTCTCACTCTCTGTCTGGCTGCTCGCAAGCCTTGCAAGCGGCGTCATTGTCGGCATGCTCGCGATGCTTGGTGTTTATGCTCGCCTCAAAGCACGCCTGGCGCGCGCACAGCGCTACAGCAAGCAGCAGCAAAAAGAACTTGATCGCCTTCGCACCCAGGAGCTTAAGGAACTGACCTAAATGATGGATGCCGTGCTGCTAGGCGTTTTGTTGGCAGCCGTTGCCATAGGCTATGGATTGGGCTATCGGCAAGCGCTGCAGCGCAAAAAGCCAACGCCGACGGCATCTTTCCCTACGCTTTCGCGCGACTACTTCGTTGGGTTGAACTACCTGCTTAATGAGCAGCCTGATCAAGCCATTCATACGTTTATACAAGCGTTAGAAGTCAACAGCGAGAATATTGATACCCACATTGCGCTGGGCAAACTGTTTCGCACCCGTGGCGAAGCCGATAAAGCTGTCAGCATTCATCAGAATTTACTGGCTCGCCCCGCGCTAACGGCCTCGCAAAACGAACAGGTTCAACTCGAGCTTGCCCGGGATTTCATTTCGCTTGGCGTGCATGATCGCGCTCAGCGGCTATTGAGATCGGTCATCGACCAGACGCAGCAAGATGATCACCGTATTACGGCCAAGCGGTTGCTGGTCGATTTGCTAGAGCGTGAAAAAGCGTGGCAAGAAGCCCTTGATACCACCCTCCCCATGTTGAAGCTGCAGCCCAAAATGCGCACGCCTGCCGCACACTGGCTGTGCGAGATTGCACAAGAAGAGATAGGCCAAGCTAGCCGTGCGCTAGCCAAACGCCACTTGAAAAAAGCCCTGCAGCTAGATAACCAGTGCGTACGTGCCAACTTATTACTCGCCGAGCTGGAAGTGGATAACGGCCACCATCGCCAAGCGATGGCGCGACTTAACGCCATTCCCCATCAGTCACTTGCGCACATTCCAACCATGCTCCCTGCGTTGAAGCGCGCTTACTGGCGATCCGGCGACACAGCTGGGTTCGAACAACACTTGTTAGCCCTGCTTGACCTGGCGCCGCTCACCAGCGTGATTGTCAGCCTGAGCGAAGTCGTTCACCAGCGCGCCGGGGTCGAGCGTGCTATTGAGGTCACTGGTGAACATTTGCAACACGCCCCCCGTTTAGGTGGGCTAGACCACCTCATTGATCTGTATATGGAAAGCCAGCAACTAAGTGGCCGCGAACACCCAGATAGCCGTTTGTTACTGCTCAAACACCACACCCAGGCACTACTTAAAAACCGCCCACGCCACCGCTGTCATCACTGTGGCTTTAGCGCCGAGACGCTGCATTGGCAGTGCCCTAGCTGTCGCCGCTGGGGTACAGTCGAACCCATTATCGGCGTGGAAGGTGAGTAATGACGAGAGCGATACGGCTAGCGTTCGGCGAGCTCGGCTTCAATGGCGGCTAAAGCCGCCATGGGGTCGGACGCTTCGGTCACGGGCCGACCCACGACAAGATGCGTGCTCCCCGCCTGCATTGCCGCACCGGGCGTCATGATGCGCTGCTGATCATTCGCGGCAGCAAAACTTGGGCGAATACCCGGGGTAACTTTCAAAAATCCTTTACCGCAACACGCGTTTAGCGCTTTGGCTTCTTGCGCGGAGCACACCACGCCTTCCATACCGCTGTCTTGCGCCAAGCGTGCCAAGCGCTCGACTTGTTCCGCAGGCGATGCAGCAACACCCACTTCGTCTAGATCTTCGGCGCTCATACTCGTCAGTACCGTGACGGCAATTAGGTGCGTCTGAAGCCGCTGAGTTTGTAAACGCTCGGCGGCGGCTTGCATCATTTTTCGCCCACCACCGGCGTGGACGTTGACCATCCACACGCCCTGCTCCGCGGCGGCTTGTACAGCACTCGCCACGGTATTAGGAATATCGTGAAATTTAAGATCTAAAAACACCTCAAAGCCGCGCCCATGTAACGCCTCAAGCACGGCGGGGCCGCTGCGTGTGAATAGCTCTTTACCCACTTTCACACGGCAGCGAGTGGGATCAAGCTGGTCCGCCATGCACAACGCCGCATCAAGCGAGGGGTAATCTAGCGCAATAATCAGAGGAGATTGAGAAAGAGGGGTTTGAGAAAGAGGAGATTGAGTTGCCACGCGAGGGCTCCATTGCAATGACGATTTCAACGCAGTATATCAGTCTCATCCTAGCTGTAATCCCCGTACTACAAACAATTAAGCGTTGGCTTACATGACCTGTCGCCAATTTCGTACAGCAATTTCACCATATTCCGCTAAATTAATAATGCCAACTTGAGTACCACTTTTCACTGAGGGATTTTTTATGCGCATTAAGGGATTTTTGGCGGCACTACTGCTTAGCTTAAGTCTGGGTCTTTCGAACGGCGCTTTTGCTCAGCAAGTCGCCCCGATCGACGTTAATACGGCCGATGCGGAACTTCTCGCCGAACTCCCAGGCATTGGCCCCAGCCGAGCCGGGGCGATCATTGAAGAACGCGACACCAATGGCGAATTCACCACTGCCGAAGATCTCGAGCGAGTTAGCGGCATCGGCCCGGCGACGGTTGATAACATCCGTGATCAAGTGGCGTTTTAACGCTTACGCTTAGATCATCCACTGCTGCATAAACGTCGGCACCGGCATATCAGCCAGGGTGTCGGCGTTTTGGCATTGGGCCAAAATAGCCTCACCGCGCTGTTTGGGAAACCGGGTGGCGAGGTTTTGGGCAAATTTCTCCACCAGTAGCGGCAACCCCTCTTCGCGCCGACGACGATGCCCGACGGGGTACTCCACCACCACTTTATCGGTCGCGCTGCCATCGGTGAAAAATACCTGCACGGCATTGGCAATCGAGCGCTTCTCCGGGTCGTGGTACTCCTCAGAGTAGCGCGGGTCTTCGACTACCTGCATTTTTTCTCTGAGCCGATCAATCTCTGGGTGCGCGTTGTGAAAGCCGTCTTCGTAATGATCTGCTGTCAGCGCGCCAAAGATAAGCGGCACAGCCGTCATATACTGTAAACAGTGGTCGCGGTCAGCGGGATTCGCAAGCTGCCCGGTTTTGGAAATAATCCGAATCGCCGAGTCGTGCGTGGTGATTTCCACTCGATCAATGTCGTCGATGCGATTTTTGACTTCAGGGTGCAGCGTAATCGCCGCCTCGCAGGCCGTCTGGGAGTGAAACTCGGCAGGAAAGGAAATCTTGAACAGAATATTTTCCATCACGTAGCTACCGAACTCGCGCTGGAAACGAAAGCGCCGCTCCTCTTCGGGCTTGGTTGCCAAGTCCTTGTTGCTGTGGCTAAACAGGACGTCGTAAAAACCCCACTGCGGCGCTGTTAGCGCGCCAGGGATGCCCATTTCCCCGCGCATGGCGATATCTGCCAAGCGCACCGCGCGCGAAGTCGCATCGCCCGCCGCCCAACTTTTACGCGAACCGGCGTTGGGAGCATGGCGATACGTGCGCAGGCTTTGGCCATCGACAAAGGCATGAGACAGCGCCGAAAGAAGTTGCTCGCGGTTAGCACCCATCATGTTTGCCACCACCGCGGTTGAGGCCACCTTGACCAGCACCACGTGATCGAGCCCTACCCGGTTGAAGCTATTCTCCAGCGCCAACACCCCTTGGATTTCATGCGCCATCACCATCGCATGCAGCACATCCTTCATGGTTAACGGCGCATCACCGTTGGCAATACGCTGCTGGGAAAGATGATCGGCGACGGCAAGAATCGCGCCTAAGTTGTCAGACGGATGCCCCCACTCGGCGGCAAGCCAGGTGTCGTTGTAATCCAGCCAACGCACAATAGCGCCGATATCCCAGGCGGCTTTCACGGGATCCAAGCGATAAGACGTACCCGGGACATGCGCCCCGTGCGGCACGATCGTGCCCTCCACTAGCGGGCCTAGGTGTTTGGTACACTCAGGGAAACGTAGCGCCAGCAGCCCGCAGCCCAACGTATCCATTAGGCAATAGCGGGCCGTATCTAGCGCCTCGGGCGACGGCGAATCAAAATTAAGGACGTAGTCGGCGATTTTTTGCAGCTCAACATCGTACTCAGGGCGTTCATTCACCTCGGACGTAGCGGTCATGACACGGCTCCTTATTGTTTGACGAAAAATCGTTTGAAGAAAAGTCGTTAGATTGAAACGGGTTTACGCTTTAATTTTCAGTATGGTGTCCCAGTGCCTAAGACGCCAATCCCCCACGTTTAAGGCGATTAAACGCGGTTAAAAACTATCACCCGGCACGCACACAACCCCTTCCATCAGCACGCGAGCGCTGCGACTCATGACCGCCTGATCGATATTCCAGCGACCGTCTATTAAGCTCGCCTCGGCGCCAACCTGCAAACTGCCGGAGGGGTGGCCGAAGGTGACAGCGTGACGCTTGCCGCCACCCGCCGCTAGGTTGACCAGTGTGCCTTCAATCGCGGCGGCCGCGCCGATGGCCACCGCCGCGGTGCCCATCATGGCGTGGTGAAGCTTACCCATAGAGAGCGCGCGTACCAGCAAATCCACATCGTCGGCGTTAACTGCTTTTCCGCTAGAAGACGTGTAGCTTTTGGGCGGTGCCACGAACGCCACCTTGGGCGTGTGCTGACGATTGGCCGCTTCGGCCACGTCGCTAATCAACCCCATCTGGAGCGCACCGTAGGCGCGAATGGTTTCAAACCGGGGCAACGCATCGGGGTCGCCGTTGATCGCCTCCTGCAGTTCCGCGCCGGTGTAGCCAGCATCTTCTGCGTTAATAAATACCGTAGGGATCCCAGCGTTGATCATCGTCGCCTTGAGCGTGCCAACGCCTGGCACCTCCAGATCATCGACCAAGTTACCCGTGGGGAAAATCGCGCTTTCACCATCGGCCGGGTCCATGAACGCCACCGGCACTTCCGCCGCCGGGAAGGTCACACCGTCGAGTTCGAAATCGCCGGTTTCCTGCACTTCGCCGTTCGTGATCGGCACTTTGGCAACGATGGTCTTTTTGATATTGACCTGCCAAATACGCACATCTACCACGCCGTTTTCCGGAATGCGCGCCGACTCCACTAAGCCATTACGGATAGCAAAAGGGCCAACAGCAGCGGATAAATTGCCGCAATTACCGCTCCAGTCGACGAACGGCTTATCGATAGAGACCTGGCCGAACAAATAATCCACGTCGTGTTCCGGCGATTCACTTTTGGAGAGAATCACGGTTTTACTCGTGCTTGAGGTCGCCCCGCCCATGCCGTCGATCTGCTTTTGGTACGGGTCGGGGCTGCCGATCACGCGCAGTAGCAGCTTATCGCGTGCCTCGCCCGGTTTTTGTGCTGCTTCCGGCAAGTCGGTAAGGTTGAAGAAGATACCTTTACTGGTACCACCGCGCATGTAGGTCGCGGGAATTTTCATTTGCGCAACGGAAGACATAAGACACTCCAAGGCTGAATAGATAACAAACACCCGGCACGCAAGGTACCGGGTGAGAGAAAGCAACGTAACGCTCACATACCGTTAAGCGGTAACCGCAGAGGACTCCAAAAAATCCTCTGCGAAACGCTGCAGCACGCCACCCGCGGTGTAAATCGTGAGTTCCTCGGCGGTATCCAAGCGGCAAATCACCGACACACGCTCGACATCGCCGTTTTGTCGGTGAATCACCAGCGTTAGCTCCGCACGTGGCGCCGCTTTGCCTTCCACGTCGAACACTTCGGTGCCGTCGAGGTTCAGCGTATGGCGTGTGGTACCCGACTGGAACTGCAGTGGCATAACGCCCATGCCGATCAGGTTAGTGCGGTGGATACGCTCGAAGCCCTCGGCAACGATGGCCTCGACACCGGCCAGCGCCACGCCTTTAGCGGCCCAATCGCGCGAGGAGCCCTGACCGTAATCATCCCCGGCGATGATAATCAGCGGCTGGCGACGCTCCATGTAGGTTTCAATCGCTTCCCACATCCGCGTGACCTTGCCTTCCGGTTCAACGCGAGCCTGCGAGCCCTGCTTTACCTCGCCGTTTTCATCGCGCACCATCTCGTTAAACAATTTGGGGTTAGCGAGGGTGGCACGCTGGGCGGTCAAGTGATCACCACGGTGCGTCGCATAGGAGTTAAAGTCCTCCTCCGGCAAGCCCATTTTGTCCAAATACTCACCCGCAGCACTGTCCAGCATAATCGCGTTAGACGGCGAGAGGTGATCGGTGGTGATGTTATCCGGCAGAATCGCCAGCGGACGCATGCCCTTCAAATTGCGCTCACCCGACATCTTGCCTTCCCAGTACGGCGGGCGTCGAATGTAGGTACTCTGCGCGCGCCAGTCATACAGCGGATCGGTTTGCGTCGCGGCACTCTTATCCAGATCGAACATCGGGATGTAGGTCTGACGGAACTGCTCAGGTTTCACCGCCGTTTTGACGATGGCATCGATCTCTTCGTCGGCGGGCCAAATGTCTTTCAGCGTAACGGGATTACCGTCGGCATCATGGCCAAGCACATCTTTTTCGATATCAAAGCGGATCGTACCGGCGATAGCGTACGCCACTACCAGCGGCGGCGAGGCGAGAAACGCCTGCTTGGCGTGGGGATGAATGCGCCCGTCAAAGTTACGGTTGCCCGAAAGCACGGCCGTGGAGTAGAGATCGCGGTCGATGATTTCCTGCTGGATTTTAGGGTCCAGCGCACCGGACATACCGTTACAAGTCGTACACGCGTAGGCCACCACGCCAAAGCCGAGATCTTCCAGCTCGTTCATGAGCCCCGCGTCTTCCAGGTACATCTTGACGGTTTTTGAGCCCGGCGCCAGAGACGACTTCACCCACGGCTTGCGCGTTAGGCCGAGCTTATTGGCGTTGCGCGCAATCAGCCCCGCCGCGACCATATTGCGTGGGTTGGAGGTATTGGTGCAGCTGGTGATCGCCGCGATAATCACCGCGCCATCGGGCATCAAGCCGTTCTTCTCGTCTTCGCGCGCCTGATCGAGACCCACCGCGATACCTTGATTGACAAGCTCGCTAGTCGGAAGCTTAGCGTGCGGCTTGGAGGGGCCGGCCAACGTGCGTGACACGCTGGAAAGATCGAACTCCAACACCCATTCGTACTCGACGGCTGCCAGGTCACTCGCCCAAAGGCCAATGTGCTTGGCGTACTTTTCGACCAGCTCGACCTGGTCGTCGTCGCGGCCGGTCAGCTTTAAGTAGTCGATGGTTTGGTCATCGATATAGAACATCGCCGCCGTGGCGCCATATTCCGGCGTCATGTTGGAGATCGTGGCGCGGTCTCCCACGGTTAGGCTGTCAGCGCCTTCACCGAAGAACTCCAGGTACGCGCCGACCACTTTGGAGTCGCGCAGGAATTCGGTAATCGCCAGCACCATATCGGTACCGGTCACGCCCGGTTGCAGCTTGCCGGTGAGCTTCACGCCGACGATATCGGGCAGGCGCATCATTGAGGCACGCCCGAGCATCACGCTCTCCGCTTCAAGGCCGCCCACGCCCACTGAGATAACGCCCAACGCATCGACCATGGGGGTGTGGCTATCGGTACCTACACAGGTATCGGGGAAGGCCACGCCATTTTGCTTTTGCACCACCGGCGACATCTTCTCCAGATTGATCTGGTGCATGATGCCGTTGCCGGGCGGGATCACGTCGACGTTCTCGAACGCGGTCTTGGTCCAGTTGATGAAGTGGAAGCGGTCATCGTTACGACGATCTTCCACCTGACGGTTTCTCTCGAAGGCGTCCTTCTCGAAACCAGCATGCTCGACGGCCAACGAGTGATCAACGATCAGCTGCGTAGGCACCACCGGATTGACCTTGGCTGGGTCACCACCCCTCTCGGCGATGGCATCACGCAGGCCCGCGAGATCCACAAGCGCGGTCTGCCCCAGAATGTCGTGGCACACCACGCGCGCCGGGTACCAGGGAAAGTCCAGCTCGCGCCTGCGTTCGATCAGCTGCTTGAGCGAATCGGTCAGCATGTCCGGTTCGCAGCGGCGTACCAACTGCTCGGCCAGCACGCGGGAGGTATAGGGAAGCTTGGCATAGGCGCCGGGCTGAATAACGTCGACGGCCTCACGCGCGTCGAAGTAATCCAGGTCGGTGCCGGGTAGGGGTTTACGGTATTCGGTGTTCATAACGGAAAACTCACGGCGAGAAGGTAGGGTCAGACTCAGCCCGCTCCCAGCAGCGCCTGGCTGCTGGGAGGAGGATCAAGCGGCGATTCATTCAACGGCGAATCAGTCGCGCTGCTCGATCGGCACCCATTCGCTCTTCTCGGGGCCGGTATAGTCGGCGCTCGGACGAATGATGCGGTTGTTGGCGCGCTGTTCGAAGACGTGCGCCGCCCAGCCGGTCACCCGCGACATAACAAAGATCGGCGTGAACAGCTTGGTCGGGATACCCATGAAGTGATACGCACTGGCATGGAAGAAGTCCGCGTTACAGAACAGCTTCTTCTCGCGCCACATCACCTCTTCACAGCGCACAGAGACCGGATACAGCACGGTGTCGCCTACATCTTTGGCGAGTTTTTCTGACCAATGCTTGATGATCTCGTTGCGCGGGTCAGAGGTGCGGTAGATCGCATGACCAAAGCCCATGATTTTTTCTTTGCGCTCGAGCTTGCCCATCATTTCGCGCTCGGCTTCTTCCGGCGATTCCCAATCCTCAATCATCGCCATCGCGGCTTCGTTAGCGCCGCCATGCAGCGGGCCACGTAACGAACCAATAGCGCCAGTAACACAAGAGTGAATGTCGGAAAGCGTCGAAGCACATACGCGGGCGGTGAACGTCGAGGCGTTGAATTCGTGCTCAGCGTAAAGAATCAGCGATACGTTCATAACATCGGCGTGCAGCTTGCTCGGCGCTTCGCCGCGCAGCAGGTGCAGGAAGTGCGCGCCGACCGAGTCGTCGTCGGTCTCGGTCTCGATACGCACACCTTCGTGGGTGAAGCGATACCAATAGCAGATAATTGACGGCAGCACGGCGACCAAGCGGTCGGTGGCATCTTGCTGCTCGTCGAAGCTTTGCTCGGTTTCCAGGTTACCCAGCATGGAGGCGCCGGTGCGCATCACGTCCATCGGGTGCGCGTCTTTCGGGATCTGCTCAAGCACGGTTTTCAGCGCCGACGGCAGGCCGCGCTGGCTTTTTAGCTTAGCAATGTAGGCGTCAAGTTCGGCTTGATTCGGCAGCTTGCCTTTAAGCAGCAGGTAGGCCACTTCTTCGAAGGTGGCTTTTTCCGCTAGCTCTTTGATATCAAAGCCGCGATAGGTCAGGCCTGAACCGGTCTGGCCCACAGTACATAGGGCGGTTTCACCGGCGCTTTGGCCACGTAGTCCTGCACCACCGATTTTCTTATCTGACATGCTACGTACTCCTTTAAAAGGTCATCGCTTCATCACGCTATATCGCGTGATGCGCTTTATTGTTGGTTACGTATCCGTTAATGGAATCGTTATCGAGTTATTCGTTGCTGCCTTTTTCGGCGAACAACGCATCCAATTTCTGCTCAAAGTCGTGGTAGTTCAAAAAGTCGTAGAGCTCTTCGCGGGTCTGCATGATATCGACCACGTCTTTTTGATGGCCGTTATCCAGAACGCTCTGGTAAACCTTAAGAGCGGCGGCGTTCATGGCGCGAAACGCGGAAAGCGGATACAGCACCATACGACAACCAACGTCACCCAGCTCTTGCTGCGAGAACAGCGGTGTCGCGCCAAATTCGGTAATGTTGGCCAGAATCGGCGCGTCGACGCGCTCGCAAAACGCTTTGTAATCTTCCAGCGTGTGCACGGCTTCGGCGAAGATGGCGTCAGCACCTGCTTCGATACACGCCTGTGAGCGCTCAATAGCGGCATCCAAGCCATCTTTTTGGAAGGCATCGGTGCGCGCGATCAGGTAAAAATCCGGGTCGATGCGCGCATCGGCGGCCGCCTTGATGCGGTCGACCATCTCCTGCTTAGAAACGATCTCTTTGTTGGGGCGATGCCCACAGCGCTTCTGGGCGATCTGGTCTTCTAAATGCACGGCGGCGACACCGGCACGCTGCATTTCTTTAACCGTGCGCGCGATGTTGAACGCCCCACCCCAGCCGGTATCGATATCGACCAGCAGCGGCACGTCAGTGGCGCCGCAAATACGGTGAGCGTCTTCGACCACGTCATTCATGGTGGTCATGCCCAAATCCGGCAAGCCGAAAGAGGCGTTGGCCACGCCACCGCCGGAGAGATAAATCGCTTGGTGACCGACACGCTCGGCCATCATGGCAGTATAGGCGTTGACGGCGCCGAGAATCGGTAGCGGGCGGTTAGCCTCTAAGGCAGCACGAAAGCGCGCGCCTGGTGTTTTGGATGACGCTTTTAGCGTTGTCATGCGGTGTCTCCTGTCCTGTTTTTCTTAACATCTTTCTTAACATCTTTCTTAACATCGCGACGGCTTTTGGGCCGTTATTTTTCGGCTGCTATCTGGATGTGTGCTGACGTCTAGTCTGACGTTTGCTCCAGCGTAGCCGCATAGCGGTCGGCGACGTTCGCGCGAGAAGCACTCACGTGGCGGCGCATCAATAACTCGGAAAGTTCGGCATCGCCGGCTTCAATGGCATCGACAATGCGGTGGTGTTCGACAAAAGCACGCTGTGGGCGCGAACCGCTGGCGCTAAACTGGGTGCGGTACAAGCGCACCAAGTAATAAAGGTCATCGCAAAGCAGGTTCATCAACATCTTGTTATGACTGCCCTTCACAATGCGATAGTGAAAATCCAGATCACCCTCGCGCTGATAATAAGCTTCGCCACGCTTTAAATCATCTTGGCTTTCATGCACGGCCAGCACGTTACGTAGACCGGCTATTTCTTCTGCGGTCATATTCTCAGCGGCTAAACGCGCTGCCATGCTCTCTAATGCTTCACGTACATCGAATAGCTCTAAAAGCTCTTTCATAGAAAGCTGTACAACGCGAGCGCCTACATGGGGCACGCGCTCAATTAACCGGTGGGCTTCCAAACGCCGCATCGCTTCGCGCAACGGCCCACGGGAAATACCGTAGGTCTTCGAGAGGCCCGGCTCGGTAATCTTGCTGCCCGGCGCGATTTCGCCACGCACAATGGCGTCCTGGAGCTGATGAAATACCCGCTCGGCAAGCGTACGCACTTCCGGCGAGGTATCTTCACTGCTCGGATCGGCTCGTTCTGGCTGCGAGTGTTGCTTTGGGGAATGCGTGGCAAGTAGTGTCATATTAAATTGTCGACAATCAAGAGTTGAAGGAACTTTAGCTCTCTCACTTTGCCGCGTCAACTAGGCGATATCGTCGATATTATCCACCTTTCGTTGTATTCGGTGTTTTTCGACGACACGTCCATGTCAACAATCTTGCGATTTTTTTAGAGTCGTCACCCTCGCCACGTAGCGTGAAAACCGCGTCGGTCCCGGTGGCTGGCGCAACGACGAGTCGCCCTCTAAAATGTGCCGCTCTTTACTGTTCAGGTTGACGTTTGCATGGCCACAGCGCTCTCGATCTCTGCTTTGCCCTACCCTTCCGACCCGCTAGCGCTTTTCGCGCAACTGCGGCAACGGTCTGGCGCCGTGCTGCTGGATAGCGGACGGCCGGTAGCGACAGGGCGCTACGATATTATGAGCAGTGACCCGCTGGCGACGCTTAACGTCGATAAACAGGGCTATTCAACGATTGAGAGCCAAACGCTAACGCCGCCTGACACGTTGGGCGATGCGTTTGCGCATCAAGCATGGCTTCTAGAACAGCTTAACGTGGAAGTGCCGGAGAGCACGCTGCCATTTACCGGCGGGCTGTTGGGTTATTGGGGCTATGACTTAGGCCGCGAGACCCATTCGGTGGCGACCCAACGCCCGGCATCGACAACGCTTCCTCAAGCGCGGCTAGGGCTTTATGACTGGGCCATCATCGTCGATCACGCTAAAGCCCAAGCATGGCTCATCGCAAGCGACGCGCGCCGCAAACACGTACAGCGCTGGCTGGCGCAGCCAGCCCCTCGCGGCGCTGCCTTTTCACTCACCACAGCGTTTCAGGCTGAGATGACACAGGCGGATTACCTCGAACGTTTTGATCGTGTTCAGGACTATATCCGCACCGGCGACTGTTATCAGATCAACCTCGCTCAGCGCTTCTCTGCCCGGTTTACCGGAGACACCTGGGCGGCGTATCTGCGCCTGCGCCACGCCACACCGACCCCCTTCTCAGGATTTATGGCCTGGGACGACAAAACCGTCCTCTCGCTCTCGCCCGAGCGCTTTATTCAGTCACGCCACGGTCAGGTCGAAACCCGCCCGATTAAAGGCACGCGCGCGCGCGGAAACTCGCCATCAGAAGACCAAGCCCTTGCCCAGGCACTTTTAACGAGCAGCAAAGATCGCGCCGAGAATGTGATGATCGTGGATTTGCTGCGTAACGATTTGGGTCGCGTGTGTCAGCCGGGCAGTATCCGCGTGCCGCAGCTGTGCGCACTCGAAAGCTACCCCAACGTGCACCACCTGGTCAGCGTGGTGCAAGGCCGGCTTTGCGCTGAGCATTCGCCATTGGCGCTGCTAAAGGCCGCTTTCCCTGGGGGCTCCATTACCGGGGCGCCCAAGATTCGTGCGATGCAGATTATCGACGAGCTAGAACCCTGCCAGCGCAGCGTTTACTGCGGCAGCCTCGGGTATGTGGATGTGCGCGGCAGCATGGATACCTCGATTGCGATTCGCACCGTGATAGCCGATGGCGACACGCTGCATCTATGGGGCGGTGGCGGCCTGGTGGCCGACTCCGAAGGCGGAGCTGAGTACATTGAGACGCTGGATAAAATCCGCCATCTGATATCATCTTTGGAATAAAAAACAAAAAATATAAATCAAAAAGAAATATAAAACCCAAACAAAACGGTATTGGGGAGGAAGGATTGACTTTTGGTAGCCTGACGGCATAACCCATTATGCTTTTTTTCGCATGACGCCAAGGAGACAAAATGCCCACGTCATCTACTACGGCTTTCGATCTAGACGAAATCAACCAAACGCTGGGCCACCAGCCGCAAGCATTGATTGAATGGGCGATGCAACAAGGCCAGCGGCCCATCTGCACGACAAATTTTCGCCCTTTTGAAGCCGTCATCCTGCACATGGTGACCCAAGCCAACCCCAATATTCCCATTGTGTGGATGGATAGCGGCTATAACACCGAGGCGACCTACCGCTTTGCCGATGAGGTGATTAAACAGCTCAACCTCAATATCATCACCTATTTGCCGCGGCGCACTCGTGCCCACCGTGAAGCGCTAGAGGGCCCCTTCCCGAGCGTTGACGACCCGCACCACGCCACCTTCACACAAGAAGTCAAAATTGAGCCGTTTGAACGTGCACTGAACGAAATGCGGCCTGATGTTTGGCTCACCGCGCTACGCGCCGAAGACACCGCAGAACGGGCCAAGATGCAGCCAGTCAGCGAGAGCGAGAGCGGTTTGCTAAAAGTCGCACCGGTATTGCACTGGCGAGCGAAAGATATGTACGACTATCTGCAAGCGCACGGATTACCCAATAACTTTGACTATTTCGACCCCACCAAGGTGGAAGAAAAACGCGAGTGCGGGCTGCATCTGCAGCACTAAAGCGTCTAGGCTTAAGGTTTAACAAAACGGTTAGCGGTTAATATTCGGGAAGCTCAACTTCATCAAACAGCGCCTGCTCGTGACGCGGGCCTGCGGTTAACGCCGCATCAACACGATCACGCGTGAGGTGCGGCGCAAACCGCTCCAAGAAATCGTACATATAGCCGCGCATAAAGGTACCGCGGCGAATCCCAATTTTGGTGGTGGAGCTTTCAAACAGGTGTCCCGCCTCCAGCGCCACAAGATCAGTATCCTGTTCGGGGTCGACCGCCATGTGGGCCACGATCCCGACCCCCATGCCAAGGCGTACGTACGTTTTAATCACATCTGCATCGGCGGCGGTCAGCACCACATTGGGGGTCAACCCTTTGGCGTTAAAAGCATCATCTAGCTGCGAGCGACCGGTAAAACCAAACACATAGGTCACCAAGGAATACTCGGCCAACGCTTCAAGTGTTAATGGGTCGTCAAGCTTGGCTAGCGGATGGCCTTTGGGCACCAGCACGCAGCGGTTCCAGCGGTAACACGGCAGCAGCACCAAGTCGGTAAAAAGCTCCAGCGACTCCGTTGCAATAGCAAAATCTGCCTGCCCTTCGCTCACCATCTGGGCGATTTGTTTAGGTGTGCCCTGCTGCATATGCAGCGCGACATCAGGATATTTTTGCGTAAACTCGGTAATAACCGGCGGTAGCGCGTAGCGCGCTTGTGTGTGCGTGGTCGCAATCGCCAAGCTGCCGCGGTGCTCGTCGCTATGCTCTTGCGCCACCTCTTTGATGTTATCGGTCAGGCGCAGCACTTGTCCGGCAAGCTCGATAACCGCCTGCCCAGCAGGGGTGACGCGGGTAAGGTGCTTGCCGCTGCGGGCAAAAATTTCAACGCCAAGTTCATCTTCTAATAAGCGGATTTGCTTGGAAATACCGGGTTGCGAAGTAAACAAACTCTGCGCCGTGGCCGACACATTGAGGTTGTGACGGCTAACTTCCCAGATATAACGTAGTTGTTGTAGCTTCATAGCGTCGCCCTTTGAGCCATCGGTATTGAGTCGCTAACAAACGTAACGAGCCTCAAAAACCAAAACTTATAGTATATAAAATTAGTTTATAATATCTTTATAGTATAAACAATTTTATCGCGCTTCTCGCTATGCCGCTATCGATTTTCGCCAGCATATTTGCCAGCTCTTGCCATGGTCGCTAACATTGATCGGCTTGGCGCGGTGCAAGAGCGCTTTCACTAGGCAAAACAGGAGAAGTCCATGTCCAATGTTGATGTCACCAACGCCAATTTTGAGCAAGAAGTACTAAACGCCGAACAGCCCGTGCTGTTGAAATTCTGGGCCCCCTGGTGCGGCCCCTGCAAAGTCATGGCGCCGGTGGTAGATGAAGTTGCCAGTGAGCGCGACGACAGCCTAAAAGTCGTCAGCATCAACGTCGACGACGCCCCTGAAATTGCCGCTGAACAAGGCGTGCGCGGTGTGCCCACCGTTATGCTTTTCAAATCGGGGACGAAAGTCGCTTCACTGGTAGGCGCTCAGTCTAAGTCTCAGCTGACGCAGTTCATCGACCAGAACGCTTGAACGCGCACTGACTAAACCCTCGCTGAGTAAGCGTTGATTGAGAAAGACCGCCGAACTGGCGGTCTTTTTATTCCCTATAGGCGCTTTTCAGTGCATTTAATGCTCACGTCTTAGCGGTGGATTGTTGGCGTCACGCAAGCGTTCACTTTTCTCTTCGCTGAGGCGTGCCCCTGGGCCTAAAAGGTGCGCCATCCAACGGGTTTGCGGGTGACTGTCCAAGGCAATTTTAAGCGTCATGGTTAAGAGCACCGACAGCAGCATCCCCGCTGCACCAAAAATCCATCCCCACACGACTAACGAGACGAACGCAACCAGGGTGGAAAGCCCCAACGCTCGTCCCATCAAACGCGGCTCAACTAAATTCCCCAACACAAAGTTGATCCCGAGATAGGCCAACGAGAGCAAAAATGCCTGCCATACACCACTATTTTGCGACACCAGCAGCAGTAACACCGGCGGTATCGCCGCGATCGCCGAGCCAATATTGGGAATAAAGTTGAGCGCAAATGCCAACACCGCCCAAAGCAGGGGAAATTCAACCCCAACAAACAGACAGGAGAGCCATACCAAAACGGCCGTGGCCAAACTGATGATGGTTTTCACCGCAAGATAACGCTTAAAGGTACGGCTAAACTCAGCAAAGCGCTTTAGACTGGGCGCCGGGTTTTCCAAGGCAAGCGACACCTTATCGCGAAAATTAAGCGTCTCAAACATCATAAAAACCACCAGCAGCGAGACGATGATACTCTGCATGAACAGATTACCAATCTCGCTTAAAACAGCGGGCACCCAGGTCGTACCGCTTTGCGTATCAAACAGCGAATTAAGCTGCTCTGGGTCAATTGCAAGCCCCATGTTCGAGAGTCTGTTCAGCACGCTCCAATAGGCTTCATAAAGACGCGTTTCAATATCCGGCAGTGAATTAACAAAAGTGCTAAAGCTATTCACCACCAACAGCCCCAAAAGCAATACCAACGCGAGCAAAACTAGCAGGGTTAAAAATACCGCCGCGCGCATAGGTAACCCGCAGCGATGAAGCCACTGCACCGGCGAGGTACATACCACGGCGATAAAAAACGCCAGCAGCATTGGCACCAACAAACTCGAGCCGACTTTCATCCCTGCCACAATCACCACTAACGCCGCCAGCGATAACGTGGCATTCAGCGGCATGCTTCGATAGTTATCCAAGCGCTCATCTTCTTCGCTCAATTTGGGCATAACCCCTTCCTTAGACTTTTATTCACTTATCATGGCGGTAACGGCGAGTTTGCACAAATCCTGCTATTCATCTAAGAACTTTCTATGCCCATCGCGCTCAATATAGACGCTTTGTTTATTCATCCAACACGTTAAGGAAACGCACTGTGACGACTTCAACTGCACTAAAACACCACTTACAACGTCTTATGTTTGGCACGAGCTTGGCCATTTTTGCCTTCGCCTATTCGGCTCAAGCCAATGAAACGATAACGGACGAAACGCCGCGTCTTCGCGTCACGGCTGATGCCTACGTAGACGTCACGCCGGACAAAGCAACGCTAAGCGCTCGCCTGTGGGAGGACACACCGGCAATCAATCAGCTAGCAGAAGAGGATCAGGCGGCGCTGAGCGATGCCCGACAACAATTAGAAAAGCGCGCAGGCGAACTGATTCGCACCCTAGAAGCGCACGGCGTGGCACGCGAGGCGATTACCGCCGGCTCGCTTAATATCACCCCGCGCCAGGTACACAACGCAACCGATAACGGCGAGCGCGAGACACTTAGACGCACACGTGTAGAGCGCCCAGTAGCCATTGAGCTTCAAAAGATTGAACGTGTCAGCGAAATTCTCGACGCGCTCGTGGCCGCGGGAGTTAACCGTCTTGAGGGAGTCGAGTTTGATCTGCAAAACCGCGACGCCGCGACCGATAAAGCCTTAATCAAAGCGCTAGAAAAAGCCCGTCATAAAGCCAACCTGATGGCCAAAACGCTCGACACCCAGTTAAATCGCGTGATGCGCATCGAAGAAACCCAGTCGGCCTCTTTTCAACCACGGATGATGGCGATGAGTGCAGAACGCAGCAACGCAACCGGCTCAAGCGCCCGCCAGAGTGAATATCGCCCCGGCACCATCCGCATCGATGCCGGGGTTAACGTCGAGTGGTCACTTAAAGAGTAACGCTTGAAGCATAAGGCCTTACAGCGCGATGGTTTGCACACCGCCCATATAAGGCTGCAACGGTGCGGGAATGGTCACCGAGCCGTCTGCCTGTTGGTGATTTTCCAGCACTGCCAGCAGGCAACGCCCTACGGCCAGCCCCGAGCCGTTCAAGGTATGCAAAAGCTGCGGCTTCTTAACGTCGGGTATCCGCACGCGTGCCTTCATGCGCCGCGCTTGAAAGTCTTCACAGTTGGAAATCGACGAAATCTCGCGGTACGTCTCCTGGCTTGGCAACCAAACCTCTAAATCGTAGGTTTTCGCCGCGCCAAAGCCCATATCGCCGGTGCACAACGTCACCACGCGATATGGCAGTTCTAGCGCCTGCAAAATCGCCTCTGCGTGGCCGCGCATCTCATCAAGGGCGTCGTAGCTTTTCTCCGGCTCGACGATTTGCACCATCTCGACTTTATCGAACTGGTGCTGGCGAATCATGCCACGGGTATCGCGTCCGTGGGCCCCCGCCTCCGCTCGGAAACACGGCGTATGGGCAGTCAGCTTCATCGGCAGCGCCGCCTGCTCGACGATCTCATCGCGCACAAAGTTGGTCAGCGGCACTTCAGAGGTAGGAATCAAGTGGTACTCGCGTTCATCGTTGAGCTTGAACAAATCGTCGCCGAATTTTGGCAGCTGACCCGTACCGAACAATGCATCGCGGTTAACCATGTACGGCACATAGCACTCTTCGTAACCGTGCTGCTGGGTTTGAGTGTCCAACATAAACTGCGCCAGCGCCCGATGCAGGCGCGCCACTGGCCCACGCATTACGGCAAAGCGCGCGCCCGTTAGCTTCGCTGCTAAATCAAAATCGAGATAACCCGACTTCTTGCCCAGATCGACGTGGTCCAGCACTTCGAAATCAAACACCCGCGGCGTGCCAATCCGGTGCAGCTCGACGTTATCGTCTTCGCTCTCGCCATCGGGGACGCTTTCGTGCGGCAGGTTGGGAATGCCGCTAACGATATCCTCCCAATCATCCTGAACGGAGGCCAGCTCACGTTTCGCCGCCTCCAGACGCTCACCCAAATCGCTCACTTCATCCAGCAGCGGTTGGATATCTTCCCCGCTGGCCTTCGCTTTCCCAATCGCTTTAGAGCGGGTGTTACGCTCGTTTTGCAACTGTTCGGTTTGCGTTTGCAGCTCACGGCGGCGCGACTCAAGCGTCGACAGTTCCTCTTTGTCCAGCACAAAGCCACGGCGCGCCAGCCTAAGCGCTACCGCATCAAGATCATCGCGCAGCAGTTTCGGATCGAGCATGAATTATCCCTTGGCCTGAAATCAATGAAGTATACGGCGCAAATAGCCGCATCAAAGGTGTCCATTGTAGGCAAAAGCGCGGCGAGGAACCATGGCTGACTTCGCTAGTAAGCAATGGCTCATAGTGTGTAAGCATTTTGCTATAGCGTGAGCCTATTCTTTGAGGCTAAGGTGGCTAGACAATTCATTATGATGAGCTAAATTAATGTCACCCAAAACGCCGCTCTTTTACGCTCACTCACTTCCAGGAAAAGACAAGCAAGCCTGGCAAACCCTAGACGATCACTTGCAGTGTGTCGCCGAGATGGCAGCAACTCGCGCTGAACGCTTCGGTATGATGGACGCCGGTTATGCAGCGGGCCTTTTACATGATTTAGGCAAATACAGCGCGCCTTTCCAACGGCGGCTGGAAGGCTCTCCTGAACGCGTTGATCATTCCACCGCCGGCGCCATTGTGGCCAAGCAACAATATGGTAAAGGGATGGCTGAACTGCTTGCCTACTGTATTACAGGTCACCATGCTGGGCTTGCCAATGGTCGTGATCCAGGCGAACGCTCCCCGCTTAGCGAGCGTCTAAAAGCTGATATTCCTGCCATAGATCATGCTTGGAAAGAGGCTCTCACCTTACCAAAAGCGCCGAACCCTCCAAGCACATTTACGCAACGTCCAGAACGGGCTTTCTTTCAGCTTACCTTCCTCACCAGAATGCTGTTCTCCTGTTTGGTCGATGCAGACTACATCGATACCGAAACGTTCTATACCAAACATGAAACAGGCCTAGCGCAACATCGCGGTGGAGGCCCTTCTTTAAAGCCGCTCCGCAAAGAGCTCAATGCTCATCTTGAGAGCTTCAACACCGATAAAGGCATTAACCAAATACGCGGGCATATTCTGCGCGAGGTGCGTAACAAGGCAGTAATGAAACCCGGCTGCTTCTCTCTTACGGTGCCCACTGGCGGTGGCAAAACGTTGGCCTCCCTCGCCTTTGCGATTGATCATGCCATCACCCATGGCATGGATCGAATTATCTACGTCATTCCCTTTACCAGCATCGTCGAACAGAACGCTGCGGTGTTTCGGAAGGCGCTGGGCAAGTACGGAGCTGAAGCAGTACTCGAACACCACAGCACCTTTGATGCTGAAAAAGCGTCAAAAGGCGACAAGGATAGTCTTGATAAACTCAAACGCGATAGTGAGAACTGGGATGCACCGATTATCGTGACAACATCCGTGCAGTTCCTTGAAAGCCTATTTGCCGCTAAAACATCACGATGCCGCAAATTACATAATATTGCCCGTAGCGTCGTGATTCTGGATGAAGCACAGACAATGCCCCTACCCTTGCTACGACCAAGCGTTGCCGTGCTGGATGAACTCGCGCTGAATTATCACGCCAGCATTGTGCTCTGTACCGCTACCCAACCAGCACTCATTGAAACCGATGATGCTGAGCACAGCTTCGCGGGTGGGTTCAAAGATGTTGAAGAACTAGCCCCAAATCCAATAAATCTATATCAAGCGTTAAAACGGGTGACGGTAAAGCACATTAGCTGCTTAGATGACGACCAGTTAAGCAACGAACTCTTAGACGTCGAACAGGTGCTTTGCATCGTCAATAACCGCCGTCATGCCAGAGCCTTGTACGAATCCATCGCCGATCAGCCAGGCGCTTTTCACCTTACCACCGCCATGTGCGCCGTTCATCGGCGGCAGGTATTACAGCATATTCGTGAAACACTTAAAGAAGGCAAACCATGCCGGGTCGTGTCTACTTCATTAATAGAAGCGGGCGTCGATGTGGATTTTCCAAGGGTGCTGCGAGCTGAAGCGGGGCTAGACTCCATCGCCCAGGCCGCAGGGCGCTGTAATCGTGAAGGTAAACGAACCGCCGAAGAAAGCGAGGTGCGTATTTTTGCCACTGCCAATGAGGAATGGGCACCGCCGCCCGAGCTAAAACAGTTCGCCCAAGCCACCCGCGAAGTACTACGCCAACACGGCCACGACCCGCTTTCGCTGGAAGCGATAGAGGCGTATTTCACGCTACTTTACTGGCAGCAAGGGCCTGACCAACTCGATAAGCACCAACTACTCTCACTGATTGAGAATGGTCGGCTTGAAGGCCTGCCGTTTGAAACCCTCGAAAAGAAATTTCGCCTTATCGACAACAATCAACGAAGTGTCATTATTCCCAGAGACGATGACGCACGCAAAGCGATTAAAGATCTCGCCTTTGCTATAAGCCCTGGCCGTATCGCCCGAAAATTACAGCTCTACACAGTGCAGGTGCCTCAGAACGGCTTTAGAGCCTTAGAGAAAGCGGGTGCCATTGCGCCCATCGAGCCGGATAAATTTAATGACCAATTCATGCTGCTAATCAATGAAGACCTCTACGATGATGCGCTAGGCTTGAACTGGAGCGACCCAACCTTTATGCGAGCCGAAAGCTTACAGTGGTAAACATACAAAACGAGATAGGGAGCCGTTATGCCATACGGAGTTCGACTGCATATCTGGGGTGACAGGGCCTGCTTTACTCGGCCAGAGATGAAAGTAGAGCGTGTTTCCTATGATGTGATCACACCCTCGGCGGCACGCGGTATTCTAGAAGCCATCCACTGGAAACCCGCCATTCTCTGGTGTATAGACCGCATCTATGTGCTCAAGCCAATTCAGTTTGAGTCGCTGCGGCGCAATGAGGTCGGTGGCAAGCTCTCAGCCGCTTCTGTAACAAAGGCCATGAAAGCGGGGCGCGTTGATGGTGTGGCCTATTTTGTTGACCAGAATCGCCAACAGCGAGCCGCCACCATTTTACGCAATGTCGCTTACGTTATTGAGGCGCACTTTGAATTTACCCCACGTGCGGATGATAGCGACACGCCCGGCAAACACCTGGACATTTTTAATCGCCGCGCCCGCCAAGGCCAATGCTTTCACACCCCCTGCATGGGCACTCGCGAATTCCCGGCGAATTTTGCGCTAATTGAGCCCGAACAGCCTCTTCCATCTTTTGACCCCGCATTAACCGGTGAGAAAGACCTTGGCTATATGCTGCACGATATTGACTTTGCCAACGGCAAGACATCGCGATTTTTCCGCGCCAATATGCAAGATGGTGTCATAGAAGTGCCTCCCTTCCAGGAGACCCTCGCATGATACTGACCGCCCTCAATGACTACTACCAGCGGCTCTCTAAGGAAAACAAAGTACCTCAGCCCGGCTTTAGTTCAGAAAAAATCAGTTTCGCCTTGGTATTCGATCAAAATGGTGTGCCGCAGCAGATCAATGATCTACGTGACACGTCAGGCAAAAAGCCCCGCGCGTGCCCATACCAAGTGCCCGTTGATAAACGGCGCACATCAGGCATTCATGCTTACCCACTTTGGGATAAAACTGCGTACGCATTAGGGGTAACAGCCGGAGAAGGCAAACGTTTAAGCGATGAACATGCAGCCTTCAAAGCGCGTCAGTTCGATCTTTTCCATGACAGTGACGATGAATCACTTCAAGCATTTTTGAAGTTTTTAGATCAATGGCACCCTGAAAAGCTATCCTCGCTACCCGGTTACTGCGAAGAAGTGTTAGATAGCAATATTATTTTTCGGCTAGACGGGCAACTCCAATACCTACATGAAAACGACACTGCTCGCCGAATGTGGAGCACTGCCCTCGAAGAAAATACCGGCATTTATGGGCAGTGCTTAATCACCGGTGAAGACGCCATACTCGGCACTGACCACCCTGCCATTAAGGGGGTTAGAGACGCACAATCGTCGGGTGCCTCGTTAGTCTCGTTTAATAGCGAGGCGTATGAATCTTACGGCTTTCGTAAAAATCAAAACGCGGCTATATCTACAGCAGCAATTTTTGGCTATACAACGGCGCTTAATTATCTACTGCGTGGCGATGCAGACAACCAACAACGTCTGCAAATAGGCGATACCACACTGGTGTTTTGGGCAACTGCGCAAACATCACAGGCCGCACAGGCAGCGGAAAGTTTTTTTGCGGTACTTAACCAACCACCCAGCGATGAACAGGAAGCTAGCAAGCTAGGCTCCCTACTTGCACAGGTAGCTGATGGCCGCCCATTAAAAGACGTTGCACCAGAACTCGAACCCGAAACGCAATTTTACGTGCTTGGCCTTGCTCCCAACGCCGCTCGATTATCAGTACGATTTTGGCTGGTGGACAGCTTAGAGCATTTAACCAAGCACTATGCCCAACATTACCGAGATCTAGACATTCAACCTGCACCATGGAAAGGCATTGCCCCCAGCGTTTGGTGGCTAACCTTGCAAACAGCGCCTATTCATGGCGCACGGCCAAAATCAGAAGACGTACTACCCCAACTTGCCGGCGAGATGATGCGCGCCATTATCACCGGACAGCGTTATCCCCGACCGCTACTTACCAACGTTGTTATGCGTTTTCGCAGTGATGGCAATATCAACGGCTTGCGCGTCGCGCTTTGCAAAGCAGTGTTAGCCAGAGAGGCTCGCTTGGCCACGCACTCAAACTCAAACAAACAGGAGGTTTCCGTGAGTCTTGATAAAAGCTCCACCCATCCAGGTTACTTAATGGGCCGCTTATTTGCCGAATTGGAAAACGCCCAACGTGGCGCACTTGGTAGAGAGTTAAATGCCACCATTAAGGATCGCTACTACGGTGCCGCTTCCGCCACGCCCGCCAGTGTGTTTCCTATGCTGCTGCGTAATGTGCAGAACCACCTTTCATCCATGCGCAAAAAAGAGAAAGGCGGAATTGCATACACAATTGAAAACGAAATCAGCCAAATTATTGGCGGACTGGGCGATACCTTCCCGCGCAGCCTGGGTATCGAAGAACAAGGGCGTTTTGCCATCGGTTACTACCATCAATCACAAGCGCGATTCGCTAAAAAAGACAACGCGAATAGCGATGAACAATCTGAACAGGGAGACTCAGAATGAACGCCATTGCAAACCGTTATGAATTTGTCCTTTTATTTGATATTACTAACGGCAACCCCAACGGCGACCCTGATGCAGGCAACCTGCCACGGCTCGACCCAGAGACCAACCAGGGGCTTATCACGGATGTTTGCCTAAAGCGTAAAATTCGTAACTACGTCGCGCTCGAAAAAGAACACGATGCTGGCTATGCCATCTACATGCAAGAAAAGTCAGTGCTCAACAACCAACATAAAAAAGCCTATGAAGCGCTGGATATCAAACCTGAATCTAAAAAGCTTCCTAAAGAGGCAGAAAAAGCACGTCAAGTAACTGAATGGATGTGCAATAATTTTTTCGATGTTCGTACTTTTGGCGCTGTCATGACGACCGAGGTAAATTCCGGTCAAGTACGCGGCCCTGTCCAGGTGGCCTTTGCCAGCTCTATCGACCCTGTCATACCCATGGAAGTCTCCATTACCCGTATGGCGGTTACCAACGAAAAGGATCTTGAAAAAGAGCGCACCATGGGCCGCAAGCACATAATTCCTTATGGCCTATACCGCGTACATGGCTACGTCTCTGCGAAGCTAGCGGAACGTACCGGTTTTTCAGAAGACGATTTAGCCCTTCTTTGGCGTTCTCTAATCAATATGTTTGAACACGACCGCTCTGCCGCACGTGGTGAGATGTCCACCCGTAAACTTGTTATTTTCAAGCATGATCACCCCATGGGTAACGCGCCCGCTCATGTGCTCTTCGATAGTGTTCAAGTGAAGCGTGTTGATGGGACAGAAAATACACCGGCACGTCACTACAGCGACTATCAGGTTCATATTGCTAGCGAGTCATTGCCGTCTGGTGTGACGGTAGAAGAACACCTATAGGTGAAACGCCATGGAAGAAGAGGCACGCCCTATTCCGCTTTCGGCCTTACAGCATACGCTGTTCTGCCCACGCCAATGCGCGCTGATTCATGTAGAACAGCAGTGGGCAGAAAACCGTTATACCGCTGAAGGCCGCCTATTACACGAACGCGCTGACCAGTTGGGGCATCAGCGCCGGCGGGGCGTGCATACTTCCATGGCCTTGCCTCTGGCAAGCGAACAGCTGGGCTTAAGCGGTATTGCCGATGTTGTGGAGTTTGATGAACGTCAATCACCTGTGACTGTCCGGCCTATTGAGTACAAACGCGGGCGACCCAAAGCGCACCGTGCGGATGAGGTGCAGCTTTGCGCTCAGGCGCTCTGTCTGGAAGAGATGCTAGATATCCACATCGACTCTGGCGCCCTCTTTTATGGCAAAACACGACGGCGCAAAGAGGTGGCGTTTGACGACACGCTACGCACGTTAACTCATCGTATTATTGAGCAAACCCGCGCTACTTTTGATGAGCAGCAGACGCCTCCTGCTATTTACGATGCTAAAAAGTGTGATCACTGCTCCCTTGTCGATATTTGCCAACCTCAAGTATTTAGCAAACAGCGCTCCGCAAGCCGATGGCTGACCCGGCAACTTGATGCACTGGATGAGTAACGCCCATGCGACGACAATTAAACTCGCTGTATATCACCACAGAAGGTGCTTGGCTTAAAAAAGAAGGCGCCAACATTGTCATGCAGGTAGAAGGGAAAGAGCGCGCCAGGCTTCCCATTCATATGCTGGAGTCCCTTGTATGCTTTGGACGTGTACTTGTATCCCCGCCGTTAATGGGATTCTGCGCCGAACAAGGCGTTACCATCACCCACCTGTCACCGAACGGGAAATTCTTGGCGCGTATTGAAGGCCCCGTCTCTGGCAATGTATTACTCAGACGGACTCAATATCGTGTCAGTGATAACGAAACCTCCTGTTCGAGCCTAGTCAGTAGCCTTTTGATTGGTAAAGTCCATAACCAGCGCGCTGTTCTCGCCCGGGGCATTCGCGACTATGGCAGCAAGATGCCACTTCAAGATCGTCAGCGCCTGGAAGCTGCTCGTGACCGGCTAAGTCGCATCGCACGTAATTTACTGCAGCCTGCCACAACCAATGAACTACGGGGCCTAGAAGGCGAAGCCGCCCAAGTATATTTCAGCGTCTTCAATTTATTAGTGCGCCAAGAAGGTGATGCCTTTGAGTTTAAAGGCCGTAATCGCCGCCCGCCGAGAGACCGCATTAATGCGTTATTGTCGTTTTTGTATACGCTGCTCACCCACGACTGCCGTTCAGCACTAGAAAGCGTCGGCTTAGACCCCGCGGTAGGCTTTTTACACCGGGATCGCCCAGGCCGCCCAAGTCTTGCGCTTGACCTTGCAGAAGAGTTTCGCCCTTTGTTGGGTGATCGACTAGCCCTCTCGCTCATCAATCGTCGTCAGTTACGCGAAAAAGACTTTAACATCACTGAAAGTAATGGTGTCGTTATGACAGATGATGCCCGCAAGCTAGTGCTGACGGCTTATCAGGAGCGAAAGCGTGAAGAGTTGTTGCATATGTTTATTGATGAAAAAGCACCTATAGGCATGCTGCCCATACTGCAAGCTCAATTAATGGCACGTCACCTGCGGGGAGACATAGATACTTACCCACCTTTCCTTTGGAAATAGCACACTGAGGACAATATCATGATGGTACTGGTAAGTTACGATGTCAGCACCTCTTCAGAGGGCGGTGAAGGCAGGCTGCGGCGAGTAGCAAAAGCATGCCGAGATGTAGGGCAACGGGTACAATTTTCCGTGTTTGAAATTGAAGTAGACCCCGACCAATGGGTGCTTTTCCGTCAGCGTTTGATCGACTTGATTGATGACGAGGTGGACAGTTTACGCTTTTACTTCCTGGGCCGAAATTGGAAAAGCCGCATCGAACACATCGGTGCCAAGCCAGCCTTGAACATGAATGGCCCTTTAGTTTTTTAATATTTCCCCTCGCTTGCGAACTGCAAGTGTCGCGCCAAACCCCGCTAGGTTCGCAGCTCTTTAATAATTTGATTTTACTAACAAATTATTTCGCCCACTTCTCTGCACCAAGCAAAAATCGTCTAATACTATGTGTTTCGCAGAAGCATGTCTTTTTGCTTTTATGTTTCATGATGTTATAAACAGAACAGTCGCGCCCCGCCCGGGGCGTGCGGATAGAAACGACTGCGGTGGCATCAAGGGGTAAGTAATGCCAAGTCGCGCCCCGCCCGGGGCGTGCGGATAGAAACACCGGTGCCAGCTTTAAGCGCCGAGAGGAAGATATGTCGCGCCCCGCCCGGGGCGTGCGGATAGAAACTCATATGCTGATGCAATGTTAGCCCCTCTGGCCAGGTCGCGCCCCGCCCGGGGCGTGCGGATAGAAACCAACACCAGACGGTGACCGGCCGGGCAAGGCTCATGTCGCGCCCCGCCCGGGGCGTGCGGATAGAAACATGTTACCCCGGCGCTGGCGTTACCGGGCGGGCCGCGTCGCGCCCCGCCCGGGGCGTGCGGATAGAAACCCTTATAGGGGAAAATTAAAAGGTGTTGTGGATAACGTCGCGCCCCGCCCGGGGCGTGCGGATAGAAACTTGAATAACTTTGCCGTGCAGCTCGTCGCTCCTGTCGGTCGCGCCCCGCCCGGGGCGTGCGGATAGAAACGGTACTCCAAATCGGGCAATAGATCGTGTGCCTTCAGTCGCGCCCCGCCCGGGGCGTGCGGATAGAAACTAGGCGACCATCAATTTCATCGTCAAGCCAATCGCGTCGCGCCCCGCCCGGGGCGTGCGGATAGAAACGTTAGCGCACTGGCCAGCGGTGATGTGTTTGGTTGTCGCGCCCCGCCCGGGGCGTGCGGATAGAAACAGTTCTACCCAGTTTTAGGCCAATGACTCTAGTCGGTCGCGCCCCGCCCGGGGCGTGCGGATAGAAACGCCGATATTATCGATAGAAGCCAAGGTCAAGTCAGGTCGCGCCCCGCCCGGGGCGTGCGGATAGAAACAGCATGACCGGCTAGCGGTGATCATCCGCGCCTGGGTCGCGCCCCGCCCGGGGCGTGCGGATAGAAACATGAAACTACTGCGATGGGTGCCAGGGCGGGTTTGGGTCGCGCCCCGCCCGGGGCGTGCGGATAGAAACTTCTTGAAAATGGCGCTATTTGTCATTGCAGTCGCGTCGCGCCCCGCCCGGGGCGTGCGGATAGAAACGGGTCATCGCTACATAACCATTGGATGAGGTACGTCGCGCCCCGCCCGGGGCGTGCGGATAGAAACCTTCGGCGGTTCGATCTTACGGTAGTGCCAACCTGGTCGCGCCCCGCCCGGGGCGTGCGGATAGAAACCCCCACGCGTTAAACAAGCGCGCGCTATCTGAACTGGTCGCGCCCCGCCCGGGGCGTGCGGATAGAAACCACCTGCTCGGCGGCCTTACGGCGACGCTCCTCCTGGTCGCGCCCCGCCCGGGGCGTGCGGATAGAAACAGTGGACCGAAGCCACTGCGGACCCCATTACCGAGTCGCGCCCCGCCCGGGGCGTGCGGATAGAAACTTCAATGTCGCGGCTGCCGATGCCCCAGCGTTGGACGTCGCGCCCCGCCCGGGGCGTGCGGATAGAAACTGCCCCTCAATCTATCGCTGTATCACGCGGCGCGGGAGTCGCGCCCCGCCCGGGGCGTGCGGATAGAAACTCCGCGCACGCCTGCGGCCTTACCAACGTTAACCAAGTCGCGCCCCGCCCGGGGCGTGCGGATAGAAACCACATCGGGATAATTTTTGAGTATGACGTTCAGTTGTCGCGCCCCGCCCGGGGCGTGCGGATAGAAACCTTGAGCATTTCGCGTTCAAGCTGGTCACCGCGCAGTCGCGCCCCGCCCGGGGCGTGCGGATAGAAACAGAAACCGAAGCCCGGAGCGCTTTCGCCGCGCCTTGGTCGCGCCCCGCCCGGGGCGTGCGGATAGAAACGTGCTTCCTGCCGATCGTCAGCTGGCACGCAGCGTGGTCGCGCCCCGCCCGGGGCGTGCGGATAGAAACAGCTACCCCGCAACCTGAACCGTAAAACGCTCAATGGTCGCGCCCCGCCCGGGGCGTGCGGATAGAAACCGCGCTAACTACGTCAGGACTAGGCACAAGCCAAGCGTCGCGCCCCGCCCGGGGCGTGCGGATAGAAACTTGCGCTGAACGGCAGGCGCTTTCGGGTCTGCGTGGGGTCGCGCCCCGCCCGGGGCGTGCGGATAGAAACCGCCTTGGCATCGTTGTAGCCATTCCAGAGGTAATGGTCGCGCCCCGCCCGGGGCGTGCGGATAGAAACCGCCATGACCAGGAGCGCATAGGCTGCAATCAAGGGTCGCGCCCCGCCCGGGGCGTGCGGATAGAAACATTGCCTAAGCCTGGTGTTTTGCGCGCACGTTTATACGTCGCGCCCCGCCCGGGGCGTGCGGATAGAAACCAGCACATGCTCAACGTCATCGATCGTCAGCTTGGTCGCGCCCCGCCCGGGGCGTGCGGATAGAAACCAACCGGAAAGCCAGAGCACCCAGGGCGCCTAAGAGTCGCGCCCCGCCCGGGGCGTGCGGATAGAAACGAATGGTGGTGACGCGTAGCGGCACGCATGACAAACGTCGCGCCCCGCCCGGGGCGTGCGGATAGAAACTTTGACGCGCGAGAACAGCCAGACGTTACCGACGAGTCGCGCCCCGCCCGGGGCGTGCGGATAGAAACCGCTATTGGTTTAATTGATGCGCTTAATATTGTAGTGTCGCGCCCCGCCCGGGGCGTGCGGATAGAAACACCATTACCGATAAGGGCCGCACTTTCACGGCAGGTCGCGCCCCGCCCGGGGCGTGCGGATAGAAACAAAAACTCAAGCTTGGAGGCGGTACGGATTAGAAAAGTCGCGCCCCGCCCGGGGCGTGCGGATAGAAACCGCCGCAGGGCTGGCAGTGTTACTCAAGCGCTTGGGGTCGCGCCCCGCCCGGGGCGTGCGGATAGAAACCGCGATATATCGCTAATCAAGCTCTACATTCACAGCGTCGCGCCCCGCCCGGGGCGTGCGGATAGAAACTCATCGTGTCGTCTGCGAAGCTCCCCGAGAGAGGTCGCGCCCCGCCCGGGGCGTGCGGATAGAAACACAATGGAAACCGGAAAGCGCGTTATTGAGTGCGGTCGCGCCCCGCCCGGGGCGTGCGGATAGAAACAAACCCACGTTATCGGCGCCTCTCGCTATCACATTG
>NZ_JAMJPJ010000150.1 GCF_023555005.1 Halomonas llamarensis
CCGAAGCCGCCTGGCCCGCGTGGCGTCAACACACGGCCAAAGCGCGCGCCAACCTGTTACGCGCTTGGTTCGATGCCATTATGGATCACCAAGAAGCGCTCGCCCGACTGATGACGCTGGAACAGGGTAAACCGATTGCCGAGTCGCGCGGCGAAGTCGCTTACGGCGCGTCGTTTGTCGAGTTCTACGCCGAAGAAGCCAAACGGATGGCAGGCGAAACCTTGCCCAGCCACGGTGCTGATAAGCGCATTTTGG
>NZ_JAMJPJ010000151.1 GCF_023555005.1 Halomonas llamarensis
TACCGTCGATGGGTTCCGGGCGGTAGTTGATGCTCAGCATCTGGGTACCGTCCTGATCCGAGTACGTGGGCGATTCGATGCCCACCTTGGGCATGGCGATCTCAATGATCTCGCCCGCCGTTTTGCCATGGGTCAGCGTGAGCGCACCGGTGCCCGCGTTCTGGGAGATCTCGAAGTAGTTCTTGGTGCTTACACCTGGGTCTTCGATGGTGAGCTGGCCAGACGGCGCACGGCCGGTGATCTGGATATCGTTGC
>NZ_JAMJPJ010000152.1 GCF_023555005.1 Halomonas llamarensis
CCCACTGCGCCTCTTTCTTCTCCATCAGGTGAAGAAGTTGCGCGTTCTCCTCCTGCAGCGTCTTTACCTGATGCTGCAGTTGAGAGACTTGATGGGCGGGGGAAGCGACGTCTTTCATGCCTTATATGTAAGCGAGCCATTAACCACATCTGGGCAGGCGTGGCTCAGCTGGGTAATGTGTCCTTCCAGTGCCAGGGCAGCAGCGTGGTGAGTTCGTCGTCGTTGAGCGTGGGCAGTGTTTCGAAGACGTACCG
>NZ_JAMJPJ010000153.1 GCF_023555005.1 Halomonas llamarensis
CCAGCACTAGGCTAATCGCATCCAGTTTAAATTCTTTCGAGTACTGCTTTCGTGTGGTCATGATCCATCTCCAGTTTCAGGGCATTATTCCTTAACTGGGGTGGTCACATCTATTCAACCACTTCAAGGTGATCAAGCGAGAGAGCGTGGCTTGTGACGGACGTGCTTCCGCTAACGGCGCCAGACTACGCGCATCGCTACAGGCGAGTTGCCAAAGGGGATCATCGTAGAGGATATCGGTATCGCTGAGATC
>NZ_JAMJPJ010000154.1 GCF_023555005.1 Halomonas llamarensis
GGATGGACGACGTGAATCGGAAGCCAGTTGGACAGAGTTGCTCACGGGGTTACGGGAGCGCGGGCTGACCAACGCCCCCAAACTTGCGATTGGCGACGGCGCTATGGGGTTCTGGTCGGCATTGAGCGAGTTATTGTCAAATTTTGTGTATGACCGTTTAGGCGGCGGTCCTATCTGACTGATCTGTTAAGGGCTCCCCATCCTGGAATTTCACGTTATTCACGACCAGTTCCAGTTTGTTGAACCCCGCTAT
>NZ_JAMJPJ010000155.1 GCF_023555005.1 Halomonas llamarensis
CCACATGAAGCTCTTCGCTGACGACCTCGCCGATGACCTTGAGCTCAGTGCCGTCCTCGGCGCAGCAACGCTCGGCGTCGTCGAGTTCGTGAACCACCTCGACGCGAGGCAGTTCGGGTGGCAGTGCTGCGCGTCCACCGCGGGTGCGCTTTTTGACTGGGGCAGCGGCGTTCTCGGCAGATGCCGTTTCGTCGGTGATGTCAGTCTGAGAATCATCCGTCTGGCTGTCGTCTTCATCGACGGCCAGCTCGG
>NZ_JAMJPJ010000156.1 GCF_023555005.1 Halomonas llamarensis
CCAAGGCAAGGATCGTACATCGGAATGTCTTTCAGTGAAGCTGATGATTGAGGAGCCGGGTGCGTCAATCGCGCATGCCCGGATCTGTGGGGGGGCGGAACGAGCAATCGTCCGGTCTACCCGACCGCAAGGGAGCGCGAGACTTAATCACCAAGGCCGTAGAGGCCGAGCTGGCAATGTTTCTTGAACAGTACGCCGACAAGACACTAGACGATGGCCGACGCGCCGTGGTTCGCAACGGTTACTTGCCAG
>NZ_JAMJPJ010000157.1 GCF_023555005.1 Halomonas llamarensis
TAGCGGGGTTCAACAAACTGGAACTGGTCGTGAATAACGTGAAATTCCAGGATGGGGAGCCCTTAACAGATCAGTCAGATAGGACCGCCGCCTAAACGGTCATACACAAAATTTGACAATAACTCCCGTGCGTCACTACCGCCCCAGGTGCGTTATCTGGTGGCGGACGGGTATTACAGTAAAACCCGCTATCTCCAGGGCGTCGTGGCGCTAGGATTACATCAGATCGGTAAGCTACGTCATGACGCCAAC
>NZ_JAMJPJ010000158.1 GCF_023555005.1 Halomonas llamarensis
GATGGCCGAGCCAGAAAGCCTGCATGGCATTGAGTTCGTGGTTCATGAGGATCTCCTGGATAAAGAAAGCCTCAGTGTGGTCAGCAAAACTCAACGTGAGAAGATGTGGTTAATGGCTCGCTTACCCCCAAAAGCACACTGGGTAAAGCGCTGCATTACCTGGATCATCAGTGGCCACGACTCACCCGATTCCTGGACAATGGCCTGATACCGCTGGATAACAACCCGGCGGAGAACGCCATCCGCCCCTTC
>NZ_JAMJPJ010000159.1 GCF_023555005.1 Halomonas llamarensis
GATGGCCGAGCCAGAAAGCCTGCATGGCATTGAGTTCGTGGTTCATGAGGATCTCCTGGATAAAGAAAGCCTCAGTGTGGTCAGCAAAACTCAACGTGAGAAGATGTGGTTAATGGCTCGCTTACCCTTATATTTTATCAAAAAACGTGGCAAATGGGGAGCAAAAAATCAGCCAACACACTGAAAATCCAATGCTTTATGAGGCTGCATTGCCTTCAGGTCATAGCCATCCAGCAACCAGTTGAGTTCTTG
>NZ_JAMJPJ010000015.1 GCF_023555005.1 Halomonas llamarensis
AGTGTTCATCCGTGAGCATTTGTCGGGGCATCGCAAGCTCGCAGTTTGTTGGCGTGAGAACCTCTATTCTGCGAGCTTGCCCCTATCCTGCCAAATCATCTTCGATCAAACGTCAACACGCCCTAGGATCACGCTTTCTCAGCGATGATCTCTTTCCATTTCGCCGGCCCCGTTTGGTGAACGGAAGTGCCTTGGGTATCCACAGCAACGGTAACCGGCATATCTTCGACGTCAAACTCGTAGATGGCCTCCATGCCAAGATCTTCAAAGCCGACCACGCGGGACTTTTTAATTGCTTGCGCGACCAAATATGCAGAACCGCCAACAGCCATCAAATACACCGCTTCGTTATCACGAATTGCCTCAATAGCTACTTGTCCGCGCTCAGCCTTACCGACCATGCCCAAAAGCCCGGTTTCTTCTAGCATCGTACGGGTAAACTTATCCATTCGCGTAGCCGTTGTTGGGCCTGCCGGGCCAACGACTTCATCGCCGATAGGATCTACCGGGCCCACGTAGTAAATAAAGCGTCCTCTGAGATCCACTGGTAACGGCTCACCCTTGGCAATCATATCGACCATGCGTTTGTGAGCAGCGTCGCGGCCGGTTAATAGCTTACCGTTAAGCAGCAGTGTGTCGCCCGGCTGCCACGTTTTCACCTCTTCCGGGGTGACTGTATCAAGGTTCACACGCTTGACGTTATCGCCCATTTCTCGAGTGATTTCCGGCCAATCTTCAAGTTTGGGTGGCTTAAGCGCAGCCGGGCCAGACCCATCCAGCGTGAAATGCGCATGGCGCGTAGCGGCACAATTAGGAATAATCGCTACGGGCTTATTGGCCGCGTGGGTGGGGAAATCCTTGACTTTAATGTCCAGTACCGTGGTCAACCCCCCGAGCCCTTGCGCGCCAATACCTGACTTGTTGACCTTGTCGAAAATCTCCAGCCTCAGCTCCTCGGCGCGGTTTTGCGGGCCGCGTGCTTGTAGGTCCTGAATATCTATCGGATCTAACAACGCTTCTTTGGCAATTTCCATCGCCTTTTCGGCGGTGCCGCCAATACCGATTCCCAGCATGCCAGGCGGACACCAGCCAGCCCCCATCTTGGGTAGTTGTTCCATCACCCAGTCAACCACGCTATCAGAGGGGTTGAGCATGGCAAACTTCGACTTCGCTTCGCTACCGCCACCCTTCGCTGCCACATGAATCTCGACTTTATCACCCGGCACAATTTTATGATGAATAATCGCCGGCGTATTGTCTTTGGTGTTTTGACGCTTGCCGTCCGGGTCAGCTAACACTGAGGCGCGAAGGATATTATCTGGCAGTTGGTAAGCGCGACGTACCCCCTCGTTAATCATATCGTCAAGGCTCATATCCGCGTCCCACTGCACGTTCATCCCCACGTGAACAAAGACCGTGACAATGCCGGTATCTTGGCAGATCGGGCGATGGCCAGTGGCGCACATTCGCGAGTTAATTAGAATTTGGGCAATAGCGTCTTTCGCCGCCGGGTTTTCTTCGCGCTCATACGCTGCCGCCATGGCATCGATAAAATCTTTGGGGTGATAGTAAGAAATATACTGCAGCGCATCGGCAACGCTTTGTGTCACGTCATCCTGGCGAATCACGGTCATGGAGAAGCTGCTCCTAGTTTTATCGTTTGGTCGCGATGCTCAGACTCAAGCATCACCTAGCCAGCGGCAATTATAGCGCACAGTGCCATGTATCGGCACTGTGACGTTTTTAGTTACATCGTGGTTTTGTTGAGAACAAACAAGATAACGGTATAAAATTTAAGCGTTACGCTGGCAACGGGGGCAAAGATACAGTCGTCTTGATCCCACTTTTATTCGCTCAATCGATGTGGCACAACGATGGCATGGCAAGCCCACACGCGCGAACACGGCAAACCGCCATTGGCGACGCGCTTCGCCTAGCTCTTTGGCTTTTTTTATCCAATCTTCTGTATTGGTCACACCGGCTTGACGATACGCCTGCCACGTAACGTCTACGATATGTTGTGCCAATCGTTGGATTTGTGCATTCCCCAAATCATAAGGCCGACACTTTGGGTGTAGCGCCGCAAAAAAGAGAATTTCACTGCGCAGGTAGTTACCCAGTCCTGCGATAAAACTTTGATCGAGCAAAAGCCCACCCAGTCCCCGACGATGAAATGCAGGCAGCGTTAGCCGTTCGGTAACAGTATTGATGTTGACCGGCTGGCTCAAAACATCTGGCCCTAACCGGGCTAGAAAGGGGTGTTGTTGCAGCGAATCGGCATCCCACATGCTGATATCAGACGCGCTATACAAACTCGCTGCCCTGCCCTGCACGACCAATCTTGCACGCAGCGAGCGGTGAGTAGCAGGTTCTGTTGTCGCTCGGTGATATTTCCACACGCCATACAATTGATTGTGGGAATAAAGAACGCGCTGATCGGTAAAGCGAATTAACATCGCTTTACCTCGTGTATCCACGCAACGCACTGACACACCAATCAGTGAGGCGGCGTGGGGCTTGAGCTCATCAAAGGCAAACCAAGCATCCTCAATCGGACCACCTAAAAGCTGCTTCTCAATGCGATCCGCCGCACGGCGGATTTCGGGACCTTCCGGCATCGGCTAACCCAGTGCCAGCTGTTTTTCTTTCAGCGAGTGAATTTTATCGCGCAGCCGCGCCGCCTCCTCAAACTCCAAGTTCTGTGCGGCTTCAAACATGGCATCTTCAAGCTTGTTGATCGCTGCTGCCACGTCATCTGGGTGCATGCTGCTCGGTTCGTACACCGCATCCGACTCGGCGACTTTGCGTTCGCTGCCCCGACGGCGATTGGTTTTCTTCGCGCCTGGCGCTTGCCCAGCTTCCATGATATCCGCCACTGAGCGGGTCACGGTGGTCGGCGTAATACCATGCTCTTCGTTGTGCTCCCTCTGTTTGGCGCGGCGGCGTTCGGTTTCATCAATGGCCTTGCGCATGGAGTCGGTCATGCGGTCGCCGTAAAGAATCGCTTTGCCGTTGGCGTTACGCGCGGCCCGGCCAATGGTCTGAATCAGCGAGCGCTCGGCGCGCAAGAAACCTTCTTTATCTGCATCGAGAATCGCCACTAGCGAGACTTCGGGGATATCCAGCCCCTCACGCAGCAAATTGATGCCAACAAGCACGTCAAATTTACCCAAACGCAGGTCGCGGATGATTTCCACCCGCTCTACGGTATCGATATCCGAGTGTAGGTAACGCACGCGGATTTCGTGCTCGTCAAAGTATTCGGTTAAATCTTCGGCCATCCGCTTGGTCAGCACAGTGACCAACACCCGCTCACCGACCTCCGTGCGCAGGCGAATCTCCGAGAGCAAATCATCCACTTGCGTGCTCGCCGGGCGCACTTCAATTTCTGGGTCAAGAAGTCCCGTTGGACGCACTACCTGTTCCACCACTTGCCCCGCGTGTTCCGCCTCATAGGGCCCCGGGGTAGCCGAAACGAAAATCGCTTGGGGGCTAATGGCTTCCCACTCTTCAAACTTCATCGGGCGGTTATCCAGCGCGGAAGGTAGCCGGAACCCGTATTCCACTAAGGTCTCTTTGCGTGAACGGTCGCCCTTATACATGCCCCCCACTTGGGGTACGCTGACGTGGGACTCATCGATAAACAGTAGCGCGTCATCGGGTAAATAGTCGAAAAACGTCGGCGGCGCCTCGCCGGGATTGCGTCCCGAAAGATAGCGCGAGTAGTTCTCGATACCGTTGCAATAACCTAGCTCCAGCATCATCTCGATGTCATAGAGCGTGCGCTGCTCCAAGCGCTGCGCTTCTACTAAGCGTTCATGTTTGCGAAGCCACTCAAGACGCTCTTTAAGTTCGCCTTTGATATCATCAATCGCCGCTAAAATGGTTTCCCGAGGAGTGACATAATGCGATTTGGGATAAACCGTCATCCGCGGTACTTGGCCTCGTACATCGCCGGTGAGCGGATCAAAGAGGCGGATGGAATCGATCTCATCGTCGAATAGCTCAACTCGTACCGCTTCGTCCTCCGCATCAGCCGGGAAAATATCGATCACGTCACCACGCACTCGGTAGGTGCCGCGCCTGAAATCCATATCATTACGGGTGTACTGCAGCTCCGCCAAGCGACGCAAGAAGGCACGCTGATCGATCAGCTCTCCGCGAGTAAAGTGCAGGCGCATTTTCAGGTACTGATCTGGGTCGCCCAGACCATAAATGGCTGATACCGATACCACAATCAGCGCGTCGCGCCGCTCCAGCAACGCCTTGGTAGCAGACAGACGCATCTGCTCAATATGGTCGTTAATTGAAGCATCTTTTTCAATAAACGTATCCGATGAGGGGACGTACGCTTCTGGCTGGTAGTAATCGTAATAAGAGACGAAATATTCAACGGCGTTATCGGGAAAAAACGCCTTAAACTCACCGTAAAGTTGCGCCGCCAGCGTTTTGTTAGGCGCCATCACGATCGTCGGACGCTGCAGCGTCTCCACCACGTTGGCCATGGTAAAGGTTTTGCCTGACCCGGTAACCCCCAAGAGCGTTTGATGCGCAAGTCCCGCTTCCAATCCCTTGACCAGTTTAGTAATCGCGGTGGGCTGGTCCCCCGCTGGTGCAAACTTTGACTGTAAGCGAAACGTCTTGCTCATCAAGGCCCCTTAATTGTTAGAAACATGGTTGGAGAAACAATTGTTCGAGAAACAGTTGCTCAAGAAACAGTTGATAGAGATGAAGGGATAATTGCAGGACTCACTAGCCCGCGACCGAACGTGTCGACACTTCCACCGTCGCCTCGGTCATTAAGCGTTGAATAGGGCAATTATGACTAATCTTTTCCAACCGCGCACATTGCTCAGGGTCGTCAATACCGTGAAACTCAAGCGTGACATCAAGCTTGTAGAGGCCTTTTCGCTCCTGACTATCGTCGCGTTTTACCGTGACGGTAGTCCCTTCTAGTGGCCATTGTTTGCGCTGAGCATACATTTTTGACGTGATCGCTTTGCACGCGCCAAGTGCCAGATCGAAGTAGTCATGTGGGTCGGGCGCGCTCTCTTCGCCACCATACGCTTTGGGAACATCAGCATAGAGATCGTCGAAACCTGAGACTTCGATACGATGACGAAAAATGCGGTTGCGTTCGCTGATAACGGTGATCATCTTTTCCATTACGACACTTTAACCTTCAATTTTAATGCATTTACGGCTTTTATTAGCGCATCGCGCTTAGCACGTCCTTCCACTTCCGCGCCATAGCGGCCAACTTCAGCACTCTCAACACCGTCCACCATCATTAACGCCGTGGTGATTTGGTTAACCTGTTCGGCAGATTCGACGCCTTTAAAACGTAATGACTGTTGTTGCGCCATGTGCTACTCCTACTGCCTTTTAGCCTTGTGCAAAATCGATATAGCTCTGAAGTCTAGCATGCCAAAGGCCGCTTGCAATTAAGCACAATCGACCCAACATGTTAGTATTAATATCTATTCTCAATTAAATGCCCACTGACTTAACGAGGAGTTTGTGTAACATGGCCACCCCGATGGTGTTAGCCTCGACAGCCCGCATTACGCACTTGGCATGTGTCGATGTGAAAGGCGAAGATGCTGAAAAGTTCCTCCAAGGCCAAACCAGCGCCCATGCCGCCCTGGCCAATGGTCACTTTGCCCCACTAACATGCTTTTGCACCCCAAAAGGACGCATGCTCGCCAACGCGCAACTGTTGCGCCTAAGCGACAACCACTTTCGCTTAGTGCTATCTAACTCGTTAGTGGAACCGCTCATCGCGCACTTAAAAAAGTTTGCTGCCTTTTATCGCGCTGAGCTCAGCGCGCCCGATGATGTAATGCTCTTCGGTGCCGCAACAGACGACGCCTCTGTTATTGCCGACGCGCTCAATCTTTCGCTGCAGACGGTTACATGGCAACAGCAAAGCGATGAACAGGGTAATAGCGCCCTTTGTTACCCAGACAGTGTAGAAGACGAAACGTCCGACCGTTGGCTTTTTGTCCTTACCGATTCAGCAGCGGAGCACTTTCAAGCAGACGCTGAACCGCGCCACTGGCAGCTTTCGGATATCCGCCGAGGTCTTGCGTGGTTAGAAGCCGATCAGCAGGACCAGTATCTCCCGCAAATGCTTAATTGGGAGGCACTCGGCGGTATTAGCTTCAAGAAGGGCTGCTACACGGGCCAAGAAGTTGTCGCGCGGGCGCACTTTCGTGGGCAAGTCAAAAAGCGGCTAGCAAGAGGCGTTATCGAGGGGAACGAACCACTAGAGCACGGCGCTAACATCACCAATGCTATGGACAAAACGGTAGGTGAAGTCGTTACCAGCGCGATTAATGACAGCGGCCAAGTGGAGCTGCTTACCGTCATCAACACTAAGGCACTAGAAGAAGGCGAGCTGACACTAGAGAACCAACCACTAACGCTCTGCAATCTCCCCTATCGCATTGAACGCCTAGACCCAGAGCAGCTTTCACAGACAGTGCCGGCTAAATAAACCAAACCGACAAATAAAGAAAGCGACAACCTCAGGGCGATTATGAATCAAGCGGCAGCGTAAACAATCGCGTTGCTGCTTTCGTGCTGGCGTTAACTATCGCGTCGTCAGATTGCTCGCGCAGCGCTGCTACGTGGCGGCATACCGTGGCCACATTAGCAGGCTCATTGCGCTCGCCCTGCTGCCCGCACAGCGGCATATCCGGGCTATCGGTTTCCAGCACAAAGGCATCATCTGGCAGTGATTGAATGGCACGTTGCAACCGCTTTGCTCGCGGGTATGTTGCCGCTCCGCCAAGCCCTAACACAAAGCCCAGATCAATAAATGCCTGCGCCTGCTCGGGCGAGCCTGAGAAAGCGTGGATCATACCACCAGCAGGGAGTTTAAGCTGGCGCAAGCGCTTGGCCACCTGATCATTAACTTGCACACAGTGAATAATCACAGGCAGCTTGTGTGCTTTAGCGAGGCGAAGTTGCGCATTAAAAAACTGCCACTGTTGCTCCCAGGTATTACTTAAGCGCGCATCGATACCACACTCTCCAATAGCGATAGCCTCGGTGTTGTTATCCAGCATTTTTTCGAGCGCATCAACATCCTCCTCCTGATGCGCTTGGATAAAATAGGGATGTAGCCCCAGGCCAATACTCACCTCGTCACGCTGCCCCAGCGCCAGCACATTTTTCCAGCGTGAACGCATCGTCCCCGGCACGACAAAATGCTGAACACCCTCTCGCTTTGCCCGCGCGAAAACGGCTTCGCGGTCAGCGTCAAAATCGGAAAAATCCAGGTGACAGTGAGCATCGACCAGCATAGGAAGTACTAGTGCTCGCGCGTGGGCTGGAAGCGAATATCCGGCCAGCGCTCTTGCGTCATCTGCAAATTCACCCGCGTCGGGGCGATATAGGTTAAATAACCACCGCCATCAATGGCTAGGTTGGCGCTCGCTTTGCGCTTAAACTCTTCCAGCATTTTAGTATCTTCACAGTAAACCCAGCGGGCCGTATTAACGTTCACCGCTTCGTAAACGCAATCCACCTTGTACTCTTCTTTCAGACGGTGAGCGACCACATCAAACTGCAATGTACCCACGGCGCCGAGAATCAAGTCATTATTATCCAGCGGCATGAACACCTGAGTTGCCCCCTCTTCTGATAGCTGCTGCAACCCTTTTTGCAGTGCTTTCATCTTCAACGGGTCTTTCAACCGCACGCGCTTAAACAACTCCGGGGCAAAGTGTGGAATACCGGTAAAGCGCATGTCTTCACCCTGGGTGAAGGTGTCACCGATCTGGATCGTGCCGTGGTTGTGCAAGCCGATAATATCGCCTGGCCAAGCTTCTTCCACCTGAGAGCGATCAGACGCCATAAAAGTCAGCGCATCGGCAATTTTGACGTCTTTACCAATCCGCACATGGCGCATCTTCATGTTCTTATCGTACTTACCCGAACAGACCCGCAAGAAGGCAATACGATCACGGTGATTGGGGTCCATATTGGCCTGAATCTTGAAAACGAAGCCGGTAAAGCGCTCGTCGTCTGCTGGTACCTCGCGGGTATCCGTCTCCCGTGGCTGCGGCGCCGGCGCGTACTCAACAAAGCCGTCAAGCATTTCGCGCACGCCGAAATTACCCATCGCGGTACCAAAGTAGACAGGTGTTAGCTCACCCCGGCGATACGCCTCCAAATCAAACTCATGCGATGCACCGCGTACCAGCTCCACCTCCATACGCAGTTCTTCAGCCTGATCTTCGCCAAGCACTTCATCCACCTCAGGATTGTCCAAGCCTTCGATGCGTTTGTCATCAGGGATACGGCTGCCCTGGCCTTGGGTGTAGAGATGAATGGTGTCGTTATAGAGATGGTAAACGCCTCTAAAATGGCGTCCCATCCCAATCGGCCACGTCATCGGTGCACATTGGATGTTAAGTACCGTTTCGACCTCGTCCATCACCTCAATCGGATCACGAATATCGCGATCCATTTTGTTGATAAAGGTGAGAATGGGCGTCGTGCGTAGGCGACACACTTCCATTAATTTAATGGTGCGGCCCTCAACACCTTTGGCCCCATCGATAACCATCAGCGCGGAATCTACCGCCGTGAGCGTACGGTAGGTGTCCTCAGAGAAGTCTTCGTGCCCCGGCGTATCAAGCAAGTTAACGATACGCCCAGCGTAAGGAAACTGCATCACGGAAGTCGTCACCGAGATACCGCGCTCCTGCTCCATTTTCATCCAATCGGAGGTCGCATGTCGGTCATTACGCTTACTCTTCACCGAGCCCGCCATTTGAATAGCGTTCCCGAAAAGTAGCATTTTCTCGGTAATGGTGGTTTTACCAGCGTCGGGGTGCGAAATGATCGCGAAGGTTCTTCTGAGCCCGGCTTCTTGGGCGACTTTAGCGTCGGACATTAGACTCTCTGGCGGGTAAATTAGGTCAAAAGAAACATCTTATCTGCCGCGCATTCTAACGCAAAGCGCCAGCTATATCAGCTGGCGCTTTGCGTGCTTGCGTTAAGTTCTATTTATTTTAGGCGAAAGTATTAACCTGAGTGCCCACATTGCCTTCAGACGCAAGGCTGGAGCCCTGATCTGACCCCGTACCTGCGGTAGCAGATTCCATCAGGGCAGACACTTGCTGCTCTTGGTTATCTAGCGCTTCCCTGAATACCTGCATTTGCGCTTGCTGGGCAGTTTGCGCTTGGTTCATGTAGAGAGAAGTACTTACCGCATTGCTGACAGAAGCATCCATTGCTGCCTCCTTTAATGTACAATAAATGTACTAGTAACATTAGCAGAGCTGGAACGCATGCGCAAAAGCTTTGCCGCCCGTTTTAGAAACGGTTTGCTTTAAAGGGTGCCACATCAATAGCAGTTGGCTGCTCTTCCATCATGTCCGCCAGCAACTGCCCCGTCGCTGGACCCAAGGTAAAGCCTTGATGCCCATGCCCAAACGCGAGCCATAAACCTTTGTGCTTCGGCGCTGGGCTGATCACCGGCTTCATGTCGGGCAAGCAGGGACGCGCGCCTTTCCAGGGCACTTTATCGCGTCGCTCGCCTAACGGGAACAAATCACGCGCCGCTTTTTCTGCACAGGCAAGCTGCGCTACATGTGCCGGTGCTTCTAAATCCTCCAGTTCTGCCCCGGTGGTCAGGCGAATACCGTCCCGCATGGGCGCCAGCAGGTAGCCCACGTCGGCATCCATGATCCAATGGTTGAGATGAGCTTTCCCTTGGCTACCGTAGTGCATGTGGTAGCCGCGTTTAACAAAAGTAGGAAAGTGATACCCAAGCGGTTTAAGCCAACGCCCTGACCATGGCCCAAGTGCGACAACGACATCATCCGCTTGAAGCGTCTCGTTTTCGGTCTGCACGTTCCATGTCGCATCATCGCCCTGGGATAAATTGCTTACCTCACTTTGCAGCACGCGCCCGCCGCTTGCCTTAAATGCTTCTGCATAGGCGGCCACCAAGGCACCGGGGTCAGTTACCGTCCAAGGATCAAGCCAGTGAATCGCCCCGACAATCTCATCACTGATATCCGGTTCTTTCACGGCAAGCGAAGTACGATCAAGATGATGGAACGCCACACCAAAACGTTCTTTGTTTTCTGTAGCCTCTTTCAGGCTTTTATCCAAACTCGATTGAGAGCGAAACAGCTCCAAAAACCCCTGCTTCTTAATCAAGCTTTCAGCCCCCGCCGCCTCAATCATGGGAGCATGAGTATCTAAGCAGAGCTGAATCAACGACGCGTACTCCGGCACGATGCGTTGGTACACTTTGGGAGCGGAATTCAGCCAGTACCGTAACAGCGGAGAAGCCGCATGGATCATACCGCCTGGGCGATAGCGGATATCCACACGACGATTGGGCAACACGCCTAATAAAGTTTTCATATCACGCGGAAACGCATAAGGGCGTACGGCTTCTCGCTGGATGATACCGGCATTACCAAATGAGGTTTCCTTTCCCGGCTCGCGGCGGTCAACTAACGTGACTTCATGGCCACGTTTAGCCAAATGCCAAGCGATACTGACACCGACCATGCCTGCCCCTAAAACGATGCTACGACGCGCCATAGTGTGCTTCCTGTTTGTGTGACGTGGTCGCCTACCTAACCCAGGCGTATTTATTAGCGCTAGGAACTTGCTTATCTATAGAAATTAACACCAATTTTTAGGCAATTAAATAGATTAAAAAAACTGTATTTAAATATAAATATAGAATAAATCGCTAAAAAAATAGAGAAAATAGCCATAACGACTACTAGCGGCATGCCTTTTGCTAAATCAGAGGGAAAACCATCGCCGCTAACCGCCCTTGCCCAAACAGGCAAAAAAATGATGCCACGCTAAACCATAGCCATGCAAAAGATGCCAATGATGGCGCTGGATTTAAGGCAAGAGATAGCTAAAGAAATAATCGGAGAGAAAAGAAAGATATAAAAAGGTAATGGGGTGGATGATGGGGATCGAACCCACGACCACCGGAGCCACAATCCGGGGCTCTACCACTGAGCTACATCCACCATAACCTAGTTTTTACAAAACTTGCTTATTAAGCGCTTTTTGGGGTGGATGATGGGGATCGAACCCACGACCACCGGAGCCACAATCCGGGGCTCTACCACTGAGCTACATCCACCATAAAAGCAAATTTTAACAGGTGCGACTGGCGCGCCCAGCAGGATTCGAACCTGCAACCTACGGCTTAGAAGGCCGTTGCTCTATCCGATTGAGCTATGGGCGCACTCGCGAAATCTTGTTAGACCAAGCCTGAATAGATAGAACGCTTACCAGGAATTAATCTAAACAGATTGAAAGCACTAAACCACAACTTGGAAAAGCAAAACACCATCTTCCACGTTAGGTATGGTCGGGATGGAGGGATTCGAACCCCCGACATCCTGCTCCCAAAGCAGGCGCGCTACCAGACTGCGCTACATCCCGAATTAACAACCTAGACGTTACCGTATGGATCGCCTCAAGCGAGGCATATACTACGTTTTTTAATTTTAAAGTCAACCACTAATGCACGAATACATTATCTTGCTTTGCCTTACCGCGTGGGCATGCGAAAATTACGTCATCAAGTGCTTTGACAACTAGGCTTTTTTTCCACTGACGGGGATTGCATTAATGACCGCCCAACTGATCGATGGTAAAGCCATCGCCGCAGACGTACGCGACACCGTGACGGCTAATATTCAAGCGCGCCTTAACACCGGCGCTCGAGCGCCAGGTTTAGCGGTTGTACTCGTGGGCGCTGATCCTGCATCCCAAATTTATGTAAACAACAAGCACCGTGCTTGCGAAAAAGCCGGCATTCATTCCTTTCAACATGAACTGCCTGCCACCACTACGCAAGAAACGCTTGAGATGCTGGTCGATCAGCTTAATGCTGACCCAACTGTGGATGGCATTTTGGTCCAGCTGCCACTCCCTGATCACTTAGACTCGCGCCCAATTCTTGAGCGCATTCTTCCCAGCAAAGACGTTGATGGCTTTCATCCTTACAACCTTGGCCGCCTTGCGCAGCGCACCCCAGCACTACGTCCATGTACGCCCAAAGGCATTATGACTCTGCTCGAGAAAAGCGATTTGCCCGTGCGTGGCCTTGATGCCACGGTCATCGGTGCCTCCAACATTGTCGGTCGCCCGATGGCGTTAGAGCTTATGCTCGCCGGCTGCACCACTACCGTGTGCCATCGTTTTACCCGCGATTTAGCCGAACACGTTCAGCGCGCGGATTTGGTTGTGGTTGCTGTCGGCAAGCCCGGCATCGTTAAAGGTGAATGGATCAAGCCTGGCGCAATCGTGATAGACGTAGGCATCAACCGCCAAGATGATGGCCGCTTGATTGGTGACGTCGACTTTGACACAGCCGCTGCACGCGCAGGCTATATTACCCCCGTTCCTGGCGGCGTTGGACCAATGACCGTTGCCACCCTGCTGGAAAACACCCTGGACGCCGCCGAGCAGCACGACCCTTCTGGCATCACGATACGGACATAAACCTCGCGCCTTCAAAACCTGTGACAGGTTAAGACGCAACAGATAACGGAGACAAACTTGTGAAGCGAATTGGGATCATTGGCGCCATGGCGCAAGAAGTGGCGATTCTGGCCGAGCAGCTTACCAACGCAGAGCGCTACGACCATGCCGGTTTTACGTTTTATCGCGGCGAGCGCCACGGTTTAGACGTGATTATTCTGCAGTCCGGTATCGGCAAAGTAAACGCGGCGGTAGGCACGGCGGTACTTCTCGAGCGCTATCAGCCCGAGGCCGTGATAAATACCGGCTCTGCGGGCGGTTTTGCCATGGATCTGGCCATTGGCGATGTGATCATTTCCGACGAAGTCCGTCATCACGACGTCGATGTGACGGCTTTTGGCTATGAAATGGGCCAAGTGCCGGGCATGCCTGCGGCCTTCGCAGCAGACCCTGGGTTGCGCGATGAAGCGCGCCGCGCCGTTCAAGCGCTTAATGAAGTCAACGTCAAAGAAGGCATGATCGCTACCGGCGATAGTTTCATGGCAGATCCAGAACGCGTCGAACGCACGCGCACGCTGTTTCCCACCATGCTTGCTGTGGAAATGGAAGCTGCCGCCATCGCCCAAACCTGCCATCTTTTCGGCTGTCCTTTTGTGGTCATCCGTGCGCTTTCTGATATTCCGGGCAGCGGTGACAACCATCTCTCTTTTGAGGAGTTTCTGGATATCGCCGCCGCGCATTCGTCAAAAATGGTCGATCAGATGTTGCGTCAAATAGGCTCCGCGTGACACGCCAAAGGCCGTATCAGCCCAACCCGAGTCAAACGCCAATCATCAATACGGGAAAGCGTGGCACTGGAGGAGCAACTGTGCTGGAGAGGTACCGACATTTATGCGGCAGGACGAGTCAGGCGGCAAAAGCGCCTTCCCTATATTATGCCTTAGCTGGTACGAAACAAGTGCTTTAGAAAGTGTTATGCCTTACTGCCGCCGAATTGTGCCACCATCACACCAATCAATACAATTACCATACCGAGTAGTTCGTGTCGGCGTGGTGGCTCATGTAGATAAAGCCACGCGAAACCCACAAACACCACCAGTGTGATGGCCTCTTGCATCACCTTTAGCTGCGAGGCGGTGTAGACCTGGTGACCTAAACGGTTGGCCGGTACTTGCAAGGAATACTCGAAAAAAGCGATACCCCAGCTAATCAACACCACTAGCCAGATAGCCACCTGCTTGTGCTTAAGATGGCCATACCAAGCCATGGTCATAAATAGGTTGCTGGCAACGAGCAAAAAGATGGGCGTCAGATAAGGGTGCATGATTGGGTCCTAACAAGCCGACTTTAGGGCTTAACTTGGTCGTTAAACGACCTAGGTAGTTGGCACCGGCGAGCGTTAGGTGTAGTAGTGCCGTTGACCACTACACATGACGCTCGACCATTGAAATCAAGAATGAGGTGCCCTGGCCATTAATGGCCAGGGCACCAAGACCTATAGCAATCAGGCTGCTTTTTTATGCTTGTGGCTGCCGTCAAGTTCCAGTTTGAGACTGGTGGTCTGCCCATCGTTGCCATAATGCACGTGGATGTACTCGCGATCATCCGATTCATCGTGCTTGATCTTAAGTTTGCGGACGGTCTCGCCACCTTTGTGAATCGCGAGCTGGCCAGATTCTGGCAACAGGCCAATCACGTGTTCAATCACCGCCGGTTCGTTGCCACCCAACAGCTTGCCGGTTGTCTCGTCGTAGATGATCTCGTAGATATCGGTACCGCGCAGGTAGGTAACTGCTATCTCTACCACACCGTGGGCATCGGCCTGTATGATTCGGCTGATCTGCGCCCCTGTTACATGAGGATCGAAAGCGGCGCGGGTCTCGGCCGAAAGCTGTTCGTACGCGGATATGATGCGTTCGATTTCCTGGGGCTTATTTTCTGCCTTGTCTTTATCTGTGCCGTCAAGTTCAAACTTGCGGCTGACAATTTCACCATCGTCAGCGCGATAATGCACATGGACGTATTCACGGTCATCCTTGTCGTCGTGCTTGATCTTGATATGGCTGATGGTCGGTCCGCTCTCGTGCACCGCACGCTGTGCGGCCTCCGGCAGCACGGCGATCACCTGGTCGATTGACGACGGCTCGCTGCCGCAAAGCAGCTTCCCTGTGGTCTCGTCGTAGATGATTTCGTGTACCTCACTGCCGCGCAGGTAGGTGACCGTCGTCTCGACCACGCCGTGCGCCGCCTTGGTGGCGATGGTACTGATCTGCGCCCCCTTGATATGGGGCTCGAAGGCGTTGCGCGCCTCCTCTGCTATTTCTTGGTAGTCGGAAATAAAGCGTTCTGTTTCACCGGACATCGATTGTTCCTTTTGGGTTATGGGGCAGTGGTAGTGAGAGGAGCTTAAAAGCCCCCTTTTATCAACGCGTCGTCGCTCTTCCATTCTGCTTTTTGATGAGCGTTGGCCGCATTGAGGTAATGAACTTGAATGTGTAAGCGTTCCTTATTTGGATGACGCTTGATTTTGATCTGGTGCACTCGATCGCCACCAGCACGCACGGCCTCGCGATCTGAAGCGGGCAGGGCTGCCAGAGCCGTATCGACGACGCCTGAAGAGGTCTGGTGTGCATGTGCGACCTGCTCGTTTTTGGCGTTCTTGCCTTTCGGCGAGCCGTCGCGTTAACGTTGCAAGCACCGCATCGACCACGGTCGACTCGCTGCCGCCGAGGACCTTGTGCGTGGTCTCGTCGTAGACCACTTGGTGCAACGCCTCATCACGCAGGTAGCTGACACTGATCTCGGTCACGCCATGAGCGCGTATCCGTGTACGGTCATCAAAAAACTCCCAAAGTAGGGTTGGAATCGGCTTACTTGCCCAACTCAACTTTTGTTGCGTCGATACTAGGGCCGCCGTCTGCGACTAAGTTGTGAAGTGAGGCGGTCAGGCGCTCGGCGGTAATAGCAACCGCTGTATCATGGCTTTCTGCCTCGATATTAGCGGTGTACTCGAGCTTGTCACCCTCATCAGTGATATGCACTATTTTGCAGCAGTAATCCTGAGACATATTGATTGCTCTCCTTTGTTAAATGTGAAGCAGGAATCGCGCGTGAGTTCTGCTTCTTGTGGTGGTGACGGGGTTATCGGTCAGGGTTGGTAGCATCTTCAGCACGGCAAGTGTCGTTGCTAGCCTGAGATTCGCTTATAATTCGACGAACCATGAGGCTACATTTGCCGCATTTTGGCAGGCAGCGATGGTACTGAAAGCATCCCTTTACTCGGGTACAGCCTGCATCACAGGCTGCACGAAATGCATCCGGGTCTAGGTCGTGGCAGTCACAATGGTTTCGATGCTCAGTCATGGCTATCTCCTTGGGCTTCGTCGTAGCCCGGCCGCAATACGCGTCGTACAGCCGGCCAGCCTTCTCGCATTTTTACATACACATCGGTGATGCTTTTGAGTGGCTCTATCAGCAGGCGCAGATTGACAATGAACATGCCGATCTGAGCAGCAGACACGTTTTCGGGAATCAGCTGCCAAATCCCGGTGGCCGAAAGCACAAGAACCACAGCCAGGCCACCCCAGGCAGCAAACTCGGCCATAACCTCGCTACTCTGCTTCCACCATTCAAAGCGCACGCGGTGGCGGTAGAAGCTTTCCTGATGATCGCGCATCTTCATATCATCACCAGCACCCACTGCACGCCCTACCGATGCCAAGGCAATCAGGGTCTGGTAGCTGGCAAGGCCGATGACGCGCCCGAAACCAAGCGAAACCAGAAAGGGTGGCAGCGCCGCCATCAGCAAGGCTGGAAGAAGCTCGGGTCCGAGTGATATCTGCCAGATCAAAACTGCAGGTAGCCCAACGCTGGCTAGCCAGAGCTCCTTCTGGAAGAGATCCAGCGGCTTGCGCGCGTTTTCGCAATCATTGATGGCACGTGTGACCTGTTCGCCCGGATGGGCCACGTGGCGGCGTGCGAACCATGTCCGCTGGAGTTCGATTAGCAGGCGCTCATCTAGCATGCGATTGGTGAGCTTCTCCCACATCTTGAGCATGCCAAGGCCTAGGAATACGCCCATCGCCAAGGGTGCATAAGGCAACAGCTCCTCAACTGCATAGGTACCGCTGCCAGTGGTCAGCTCCTGAATGACATCGCCCGTGATCCAGGCCTTGAGCGGCTCCAATGCTGGCCGCACGATATTGGGAAGTACCGTGATGGCAAGCAACCATGGATGCAGGAGCATAACGCCTATAAGCTCACGGAACAGCATACGAAAACCGTTGCCTTTTCCCGAGGATTGATGCGCCGTGTTCATAGCCTTGTAGCCTGAATTGGTATGTTGCATGCCTCTTAGAAGTCCCACTTCAGGCCTAACGAAATACGCCGTGTCACTGCAACAGTACGTCGATCAACCTTGTCCAGATTACCGTTTGAATCGAAGAATTCCTTATCGCCATCTTCCTCGGCACTAAGTAGGTTAGTGGCCTCAAAACGCAGCGATGCGCCTTTGGCTAGCGGGTAAGAGACGGCCAGATCCAGCGTATTCTCGGGTTCGAACACCTTGCGGGTGGTGTCGTCTTCCTCGATCCGCTCTCCGTTACGATTGTAGCTGAGCGCAATATTCAAACCATTGCCGGGATGGACATAGTCAATGCCAACGCGCAGCAGATAGTCGGGTTCGCCAGAGAAAGGAACTTTCTTGCCGCTTACCAGGGTGGCCTCGCCATCAAAGATGGTCTGGTTGGCCCATATACCGAGTCCTTCCATCCAGTGTGCGCCGGTAACTCGACCCAAATCCAGACGCTGCTCCAGCTCGACTCCGCGCAGCTTCCCTCCCTCAGCATTCTGGGGCCGGATGACCGCGTTACCGTCCTCAATCTCGCCGGTATTTGCCTCAACGATCAGATCATCAATATCCTTGTAAAAAACCGTGGCACCAAGACTTGCCGTTGGCGTTGCCCAAAGCACACCGAGGTCAACATTGACGCTGGTAGCGGGGTCAAGACCGGTATTACCGCGTTTGATTTCTCCTTTCTTGGGGTCTTCATCGAAGGGGATAATCTGGTCGAACTCCGGCCGGTTGAGCGTGCGCGATACCGCGGCGTTAAAACGCAGGCTGTCGATTGGGCGGTAGGCCAGATGCAGGCTAGGATTTACATGAGAGTGGCTGTTATCGTCAGCGCGCGGAGAACCATCGGCGGCAAGCGTATCCACATCGAGATCATAGTTTTCTACTCGCAGACCCGGTTCGACCTTGAATCGCTCGTCTAGAAAGCGTACTTCGTGCCGGATCCAGGTGGCAAGCAGGCGCTCGTCGAGAGAGAAAACATCGCCGGTCCCCGGGGCTTGGGCTACCCCGTCCTTGAAGTTATTCGCTTCGGCGTCGCGATCCCGCCCTCGGGCAAATACGCCAACCTCGGTGCGGCCGGGGAGCGCGGTATGCCATTCACGACCAAGACGGGATTCAAGTTCAAAGGTCTTGTCGGTGAGTTCCGGCCTGGCGTTCTTGTTTTCCACGTCCTTGCCCGTACGCTGCCGGATTTCACCGTTATTGCCTTCTTCATCCGCAATGTAGGTAGCAACATGGCTTCGCCATGACCATTGCTCCGGCAGCAGGCCGTGGTCCCAGCTCAGCTTTACGCCACTGGTGATAGTTTGTGAGTCTTCGGTCTTGAAGCGGTTGTCTTCGTCGCCTTTGGCATTGAGGCTGTCGCGCTGGTCGGTCTTGGTCTTTTGACGTAGAAGCAGTACCGGCTGTATCTCGGCGGTACCGGCCTCGCCTTGCCAGCGCAGGCGTAGCAGCGAGGTAATGAAGGTGTCATCGCTGCGGTCCTGCCGCGTCTCGCGTTCATTGAAACTGCCGTCGGCGTTGACCGCTTCATTGCGAAATTTTGTCAACCGGGGATCAGCGCGAATGTCGATCCCCCCCAGCGCTGACCAGTTTTCATCAATTGGCCCGCCGAAATAGGCGCCACCACGACCGCCCACGAGCTCCTCATCGAAAAACGAATCCCCCTCGAAGAGCGTATCGCCGATAGCGTAGGCGCCGCCACCCGTTGTTTCGGGGATTTCCCGAAAATCAACGTTCACCCGCCCGCCGATACCGTCGGACTGGACGTCGGCGGTGGGGTTGCGGATGACTTGCACCTCGCCCGCCAGGGCACTGCCCAGCGTACCGACCTCGAAATTACGCCCCCGCTGGGTCACGGGCAGCCCGACGCCGGCCACTGACACTCGGGTAAACTGCTTATCGAGACCACGCAAGCGTATATCTTCCTTTGAGTTCGGTGGGGTTCCGAAGATACCCGGCTCACGGACAAGCGCCTTGCCGATATGCTCGTCAGGATGACGCCGCAGGCGCTCGCCATCGAGGACGATATCGTTGTCGAGCGCCCCGAGGCGATTCTGTTCTCTCGTATAAGCGTGGACATCGTCCATGAAAGTACCGGTTACGGTGAGCGTTCCGAGAGACGTTTTCTCATCGCCTTCTTGCGGATTTCCCGTTACCAGCGTGATGCCTTCTGCATCACTGAAGCGGTAGTGAATTCCAGTATTCTCGAGTAGCCGTTGCAGCGCTTGCTCGACGGTAAAATCACCTTGTAGCCCTGAACTGGTTCTGTCATCCGTTAGCTGGGCACGCGACGACAGCGTCAAGCCTGATTCACCGGCAAACCGACTCAACACGGTACTGAGTGAACCCGCCGGGATATTGTAGGTGCGCACGGACTGTTGCTGGGCCATGCTGGCATCCAGGGCCAAGGCCTCAGGTATTGCCATGGTGAATGGCACAAAAATAAGGGTGGCTGTGAAGAGTACAGCCCGGTGAGATAGCGGCATGATTTTCCTTTGTTGATATTACGTTTCATTTGTATTGCCACGTGAAACATCAAAAAGGGAACCGCAGGAAAAAGTTTTTTAGCGTGCCTCGACGCTCACCCACAAGTGGGTACGTCGAATAACGCGGATGGGCAGGGTGCTTTCCAGGATCGAAAGGATACGATCGGTATCGCGCAGCGGGTAAGCGCCAACCAGACGTAAATCAGCGATAGCTGGATCATGACTCAGCACCCCGCGACGATGCCGAGACAGTTCATCGAGAAAATCATCAAGGCGCTGATTATCGGCAACCAACATGCCATGTTGCCAGGCTGTCCGGGATGTCTGGGCAGGTTCCACCGGGGCAACTTTTCGCATTGTAAAGGTTGTTGCCTCGCCTGTCTCAAGCCTGTGTGGCGGTGCCTGCAGAGGCATCACAGAGACTTGTCCCGATGTAACCTGCACGCCCACTCGGTTCTCCATGTTTCTGACACTGAAACAGGTGCCGAGAGGTTCGATGGTGCCGATACTCGATGCCACACGCAGCGGGCGAGGGGGTGACTGAGTATCTACGGCGGTCTCCAAATACACCTCCCCAGCCAGCAGCGTCAAGCGACGCTCTTCATCGCTGAACGTCACGTTCAGCGCACTGTTGGTGTTGAGCCATAGCTGGCTGCCATCGGCGAGTACCATCTTGCGAACCTCGCCAATCGATGTCCGGTAATCTGCCCGCCACTTCTGAAGCGGTAACGATAGTCTGTGACCCGCCGACCAGAGCAGTGGCGCGGTCATAAGCACCATCAGCCCCTTAACAAACTGTCGACGCTGACGACCTGCTGCACTCAGTGCTAGCTGAGCCGGTTCCTGTGGAAGTTCCCGGAACTGCTGATCAATAATCTCAACTCGAGCCCACGCCTGACGATGGGCTTCACTTTGTTGTAACCAGTGACGCCAAGCAATAAGAATGTGTTCGGAAGGCGGTTTTTCCTGAAGCAGTACGAACCATTCAGCGGCTTGGGCCAGAACATCATCACCCGGTTCTTGATGATCTGCTCCACTCAAGCTCATGCCAACTCCTCGTCAACGAGCCGCAAACACTGCAGCATGGCTTGCGCCATGTATTTCTTGATCATACGTTCCGAAACGCCCAAACACTCACCGATCTCTGCGTAGCTCACCCCTTCCAGGCGCGACATCAAGAACGCCTGACGCACCTTGTCAGGAAGACCATGCAGCATGGCATCAATGCGGTAGAGTGACTGAAGGACGGCATGCCTGTCTTCCGGGGAGGCAGTGTGCGCTTGGGGCCAAGCAGAAAGCGCCTCAAGGTAAGCACGCTCTATATCCTGGCGACGCCAGTGGTTGGCTAGCAGGCCTTTGGCGATGGTGCGCAAGAAGGCACGCGGTTCATGAATAGCCTTTGTATCAAGCCCGCGTACGATGAGCCTCACAAAAGTATCTTGTGCCAGGTCAGCTGCGGTATCACGGCAGCCAAGCTGATACTGGAGCAAGCCATTCAACCAACCGTGATGCTCGCGATACCACTGTGTTACTTCATCTTGAGAATCCGCTTCATTTTGTCGGCCTCCTTGTGTCATTTTCACCTCCGTTGGCTGTCAACCAATAGCCAATAGTCAAGCAAGTCGATCAATCCAAAGATAAGACGGTTTCGATTTAGTGGTCTCGCCTGCGATCAAAAAACTGCGATGAGCGAATCACGGTCTAATGCCTTTCAGGTGCTCACGACATTTCGCTTTAGCACCTTAGCAATCGTCAGACGCCGAAATGAAATGCTTTTCATCTGGATCACGCCCATAGAGACCAATGACGTCCTGGGTGATACGGCATACTGGCCCATATGGCTTATATTAAGCTATCAAAAAATAATGCAAATGCAAGTAATTTATATTCGCGCAATATAGCTTCAATATAAGCGAAATAACTACGAGGGCCTGTTGACGCTTGGCGGGATAGTATTGGCAGAATAAGGGCAAACTCGCAGAATAGAGGTTCCAACACCAACAGACTGCGAGCTTGCCATGCCCCAACTGATGCTCACGGTTGAACAAGGGCCGAAGCCAAGGGTATGGATTCGGTGACCCCACGCAGGCGCAACTCAAAGACAGGAAATAGCCGTTTAGACAGAGGGTTATATCGCTATCGTTAGCTCGTGGAGAATGCATTTCGTATCGCCCCATAGCGACGCGCTACGACAAGCTCAAACGAAACTAGGAAAGTGGCCTGCGGCTTTTTATGGCTACCATGTGAAAGGCCACAGGCCTTAGGTTAGTTCACTTTCTTCCAGGCCAATATTTCTCCTGCTTGCAACGGCACGATACGCTGGCCATCCATATATGGGTAGCTCTCAGGCAGCTGCCAAGCCTGTCGTTTTAACGTAATGGTATCGGCATTGGCGGGCAACCCATAAAAGCGCGGGCCATTAATGCTGGCAAAGGCTTCTAGGCGCTCAAGGGCGCCTGCTTGCTCAAACGCTGTCGCATAAAGCTCAATCGCCGCGGGTGCGGTATAGGCGCCAGCGCAACCGCAGCCTGACTCCTTAGCACCTTGGGCGTGCGGTGCGCTGTCCGTGCCGAGAAAAAACTTAGCACTGCCTGACGTGGCCGCTTTTAACAAGGCTTGGCGATGGTGCTCGCGCTTAAGAATCGGCAGGCAGTAATAGTGGGGGCGAATACCTCCCGCCAACATCTGATTGCGGTTAAAGAGAAGATGGTGCGCTGTCATTGTCGCGGCCACATTATCCGGTGCTTGCGTGACAAACTCAGCAGCCTGTTCGGTGGTGATGTGCTCGCAAACCAGCTTTAGCGTAGGGTGGCGCTCAAGAAGCGGCTTCAACACGCGCTCGATAAAGACCGCTTCACGGTCGAAGATATCAATATCGCTATCGGTTACTTCACCATGCACCAAAAGCGGCATCCCCGTTTTAGCCATTGCCGCTATCGTGGCATCGCAGTGACGAAGGTCCGTTACGCCGGCGTCGGAATTGGTCGTCGCACCTGCAGGGTAAAGCTTAACGGCTTTGATAACACCGCTTGCCAAGGCACGTTCAATCTCTTCAGGTGGCGTGGCATCGGTAAGATACAGCGTCATCAGCGGCTCAAAAGCACTTCCTTTTGGTAGTGCTTTCAAGATACGCTCGCGATACGCCAACGCTTGCTCTGTGGTTGTCACCGGAGGTGTTAGATTGGGCATGATAATAGCGCGCCCCATTTGCGCGGCACTATGCCCAACCACAGCGTTCAGCGCGTCGCCATCGCGTAGGTGAAGGTGCCAATCGTCGGGGCGGGTTAAAGTAATGGTTTCCACGGCGTTTCCTATTAGTCTGCTACAAATCAATAAACAATTGATCGCACAGTATACTCAAACGCGGCATGGGTGAAATCACCGCACGGATCAGTCCCACAGTGCCAGTCAATTGTCGTATCATTGCCCCATCAAACGCTCGCAAGGAAAGAAGCTTTATGCATAACGTGAGGCGCTATGCGGATGTCATCGCTAGCCTAGAGGGGCTTATGTGGCTCGCGCTGGGATGGTCCATCACCCTCTCGATCTATCAAGACAATACTGAGCCAACGCTTGCTGTCATATTGTTGATCGCCACGCTAGTGTTTTTCAGCTGGGTGCATCGCCCCTTTCGGCTGCTTATACGCCGCTACCACGTGCGCAAGCGGCGTACGGATATGTGGATTCACCTGCTCGGTCTGCCTCTGCTTCTGGCCATGTTTTTTTACATCTTGCTCGACGCCCTCTTTGACGGAGCGTGGCTGCCGCACAAAATGTTAGCGGTGAATATTCTCGCCTCTGCCGGCTGGCTCACTTTTGTTATGACGCTACTGGTGAAATTTGTCATTCACAGTATCAAAAATGCCAACAAAGCCTAATGCCCAACGAATTACTTCTGCCGCTCTCAACGCCTAACCGCAACTTGGTACGCTTGACAATCGTACGCGGCATTACGTGGACGGGCTTTCTCATCGCAATTATTGTTGGCGTTGAGCTGCTTGCTTTTGAGATGTCAGTGCTCGCTGTCATCAGTGTTGTGGTGGCCATGGGCACACTCAATATCATCACTTGGTGGCGGTTAGGGCAACCTCGCGCGGTCAACCATAACGAATACCTGCTACACCTTCTCGCGGATATCACCGGTCTGACGCTACTGTTCTATTTTACCGGCGGTGCGACGAATCCGTTTATCACGTATTATCTAGTGCCTGTCACAATCGCTGCAGCGACTTTGCCCTGGCGGCATACCTGGATTATCGCGCTAGTCGCAATGGCGGGTTATAGCTTTCTGATGTTTCATTACCACGCCATTCCACAATTAGGTCATATCAATACCGATAGCCCTTTAAGCCTGCACGTACTGGGTATGTGGCTTAATTTTGGCCTTTCAGCTGGACTCGTGACCTTTTTTATTTACAAAATGGCGGACGCATTGCGCCGTCGTGATCAAGCGCTCTCACGTACCCGCGAAGCAGCGCTGCGAAACGAACAAGTGCTGGCGGTAGCCACTCAAGCCGCAGGAACCGCCCACGAGCTTGGCACGCCGCTTTCCACCATGGCGGTACTGCTTAATGAAATGGAAAATGAGGTCGATGCTAATTCACCGCTGGGAGAAGACATCGCACTTCTGCGTCGGCAAGTGGATACCTGCAAATCTCGTTTACAACATTTAGTTTCTCATGCCGACCGTCGGCGCATGGCGGTACCTGAAGTGCGCGACGCACAACAATGGTTAGCCGAAGTGGTTCAGCGCTGGCTAGTACTACGCCCAGACGTTAATCATCAACTAGACGTCGCTGAACGGCGTGGACGGCCCTGGCTTGCGGTCGATGCAACACTTGACCAGGCACTCACCAACTTACTCAACAACGCCGCCGATGCGAACCCAGAGCAAATTGCTATTCGCCTTGATTGGCAGGAAGATAGCGTCATCATTGATATTCGCGACCATGGACCTGGTATTTCGCTCTCCATTGCTGATCAATTAGGCGACACTTTTGTATCCACTAAAAGCAAAGGCATGGGCATCGGCCTATTTCTTACTCATGCGACAATCAATCGCTTAGGCGGCGGCGTGAGCCTGTATAATCACCCGGAAGGAGGAACGTTAACCGAGGTTATTTTACCGCGTAGCTCACCTCCATCGACATAATATGTGCAACGTACCGCTGATGATTAACGAGGACGCTATGGCTACCATAACGACATCGACACGAGACCAACGCCTGCTCATCATTGATGACGACGACATATTTTGTCATGTATTGAGCCGGGCATTAACACGCCGCGGCTACCAGGTGAGCGTTGCACACGATGCCGATCAAGCGCTTATGCTAGCAGCCTCAGAAATGCCCACCATGGCAACCCTTGATCTAAAGCTTGAACAAAGCTCCGGACTAAAACTATTGCCAGGAATATTGGCTGCCTCACCCAAGTGCCGGGTAGTCGTATTGACCGGTTACTCCAGCATTGCGACTGCGGTTGAGGCAATCAAACTGGGGGCGGTCAATTATCTGTGCAAACCGGCCGATGCCGATGACGTGCTTAATGCCTTTGAGCGACAAGAAGGTGACCCGGATGCTGATTTAGCGGATAATCCACCCTCCGTCAATCGCATCACGTGGGAGCATATTCAAAAGGTTTTGCAAGAGCACGATGGCAATATTTCTGCCACAGCCCGCGCTTTAGGCATGCACCGCCGCACGCTACAGCGCAAACTGCAAAAACGCCCGGTCAGACGCTAAAAACCCCGCTATTGAGCGGGGTCGCGCCGAACACTTGCAAGCCAATGCGCAGGATTATTGTGACGTCCAGCCTAAATCGATATTCCAGCTTGAGCCGGTTACGGCGCCGGCCAAATCAGAGCTTAAATAGGCGACCATTTCCGCCACTTCAGCAGGGTCGATTAAGCGCTTGACCGCCGCATTTTTGAGCATGATCTTCTCAATCACTTCCTGTTCTTCCATACCATGCATTTTGGCTTGATCCGCAATCTGATTATCCACCAGCGGCGTTTTCACATAGGCGGGGCAAATGGCATTGGCGGTAATTCCCTGCTCACCACCTTCTAATGCGGCCGTTTTGGTAAGACCGATCATGCCATGCTTGGCGCTAATATAAGCGGACTTTCCCGGTGAGGCCACCTGCGCATGCACAGAGGCCACGTTGATAATGCGTCCCCAGCCTCCCTCACGCATGGAGGGCCAAGCGGTTTGAGTTAGGAGAAAAGGCGCGGTGAGCATCAAGTCAATAATTTGGCGCCATTTCTGCTCAGGAAACTCTTCAATCGGCGCCACGTGCTGAATGCCTGCGTTATTCACCAGGATATCAACCCCCCCAAAGCGCTTAACGACCTCATCAACAGCGGCTCGGCAGGCATCCGGGTCGGTGAGATCCGCTTTGAAAAACGCGGCACCCGCGGCTTCTGCGACCTCTTTACCCGCCGGATTAAAGTCAACGGCTAGCACCTGATGCCCCAAATCACACAACCTTTTGACCACGGCCTCACCAATCCCACTACTTGTCCCGGTTACTAAAGCGACACGAGGTGTTGTCTTGTTTGTTGCTGTCATAAAGTACCTCTTAATGTTGTGCGAAACACACTGGGTTGATTTCTATGGTTTTAGCTCTCGTGCTTATATTGTCTGGTTTATTCGCTTGGCCGCATTAAACGCTCCATCAGTTGTTGCGCCAGCTGCGCCGCTTCTTGCATGCTTTCAATCCCACGCAAATTGTCTAGGATAACTCTCTGGTACCAGGCGACACCTTCTAGGGGGCAATACTGCAAACGATAGTGCCCCGAGGGCAAATAAAGTAAAAGCGTATCGGATGAATACTGAAGCATTTCTCGCTCGGGTATTGCGACTAGCGATAATGCACATGGGGTAATAAGCGCACCCACCAAGCCCTCTCCTCCTAAGGCATCGTCTTGCCAACGCTGAAAGCATAGTGCATCTACGCCAAGCTTAGGATTATATTCTGACTGTTTTTTCAACGTCTTGAGCCGAGCATCTCGATAGCTTCGAGCGCGCACTGAAAGCGCTGCGTATTCGTCTGCTGTTAGTGTTTGCATACCCAGGGCTCTCATCTCCCAATTCTTTAATACAGGGAAGCCATAACTCGGTTTAATCACCCACGTAGCATGGCGCTATTGGAGTAAGGTTAAGACTTCGTTCACAATACAACCTAAACAAATCGTTCTAAATAGGAGTTCTTATATGTTCGTCGTGATTTACGGCCGTCTTTCCTGCCCATTTTGTGTCATGGCCAAGCGCCTCGCCGAACAGCTAGAGGGAAGCGGCAAAATAGATGGCGTACGCTACATCGACATGCCCTCAGAAGGGATTACCAAAGAAGACATTGCCAAGACGGCGGGTAAAGCCATTCGTACCGTCCCTCAGATATTTGTTGATCAAGAACACATCGGCGGTTTTACTGAATTTGAGCAGTTTGTACGCCAAAATCCTGCGCTTTCTGCCTAAAAGCTTCCAGGCGTTTACGCGCGTTGAACGCGACTTTTTTGCCTTGCCTATAATGACTCAATCCGCCATTTGCATTGGCGCTGACACAGCATATTAGGCGAGGATAATTCATGTTCCCCCCCAAGGCGCACCATCCGGTGTCACAGCGTGAGGCGTTTATACAAGAGTTATGGCTAGATTACGTACATACGCATCCAGACATTGCGTCGTTACGCCTCTGGCCTACTGATACGCCTCCCGCCTATTTCTCGTTGCTTACGCTTAACCACGGCGCCTATGGCATTAGCTACCTTACTCCGGCACTAACCCGCTTGGGTTATGAACCCGTGGGCCACTATGCAATGGCAGATAAAGGGCTTTTGGTCTCGGTGCTAGCCCCCGAAAATGGCGGGAGCTGGCTAATATTGGCCGAACTACAAACCGGCACGCTATGCAAAGCCCCTCGCGATGCGCTTATCGCCCTCATGCAGCAAGCACCCACTGCAGAGAGTGAGACACACTCGCTTTTTCACCAAGGCCGCCCATGGCCGATGCCCACATGGCGGCTCTACCAAACCCTCAATGAGACACACCCATTAGCGGCTTGGCTTTCTGTCATGGGCCCGCGCCTTCACCACACAGGGTTTGATTGCCAACAGTTAGAGGTGCCACTTCCCACACTCGATCAACAACTGCGTGATGCGGGATTGATCGGGGGCGACAGCTTGCAGCACGGCGTGTTTCCGGTATCAAATCTACTTGATCACCGCTTCTACCTTACCACCGCGCAAAAAACCGTGTTTGCCGAAGGCGACGAGCACCGTATCTGCTTAGGCGGCTTGGCGCTGGTACAAAAGCACGTTGGCGATGGTTACGAGCAAGTCGCGGAGCTGTTGCTGCCCCACCATACCCGCTGCGAAATGGCCTAAGTGACACTTCTTTATATCTACATATCTACGCCACCTAAGCCACTTGCGCCTGAGCTATCTTGCTTGTTCTACCGTAACCTACGACGCTTCAACAAACGTCATTTCCGGCACATGATCGGGTACAATCAGCTTTCCGGCCGTTTTCTCGACGATCTCTTCAACGCTGACCCCTGGGGCACGTTCTTTGAGGATAAAGGCGCCGTCTTTAATCTCCAGGTACGCCAAATCGGTGAGCACACGATTAATACAGCCCGCCCCAGTGAGCGGTAGGTTACACTGCTCCAAAAGCTTGGATTCACCGTGCTTGGAGGCGTGGGTCATCGTGCAAATAATATTCTCTGCACCCGCCACAAGATCCATCGCGCCACCCATGCCTTTAATCAATTTACCAGGGATCATCCAAGAGGCAATATTGCCGTTTTGATCAATCTCAAAAGCGCCTAATACCGTTAAATCGACGTGGCCACCGCGGATCATGGCAAACGATTCCGCCGAGGAGAAAATCGCCGCGCCCGGGCGTGCGGTTACGGTCTGCTTACCGGCGTTGATCATATCCGGATCGAGTTCGTCTTCGGTCGGGAAGCGCCCCATGCCTAATAAGCCATTCTCTGATTGCAACATGACATCCATGCCGTCAGGAATGTAGTTCGCTACCAATGTCGGAATACCAATCCCGAGGTTCACATAAAAACCGTCTTCTAATTCGCGGGCAACGCGCTGAGCCATCTGTTCACGTGTCAAAGCCATGGTGTCTTTACCTCTTATTGTCCTAAGACGTCTTGTTGTCTCAAGATGGAAATCGATTTGAGCCTGTTTGCGGGTTTCGCTAAGCGTTAGCTATGTACGGTGCGCTTCTCGATACGCTTTTCAAAAGCGCCTTGAATCAGACGATCCACGTAGATACCCGGCGTATGAATTTGGCTCGGATCGAGCTCGCCCGGCTCAACAATCTCTTCCACCTCAACCACGGTAATCTTGCCCGCAGTGGCCGCCATCGGATTGAAGTTCTGCGCGGTATGGTGATACATGACGTTGCCGTACCAGTCAGCTTTCCATCCTTTTACAATGGCAAAATCACCCACGATCGCCTCTTCCATAATGTGCGGACGGCCATTAAATTCGCGCACTTCTTTACCATCACCAATTGGCGTGCCATAGCCCGTGGCGGTATAAAAAGCGGGAATACCGGCACCGCCAGCACGCATTTTCTCTGCCAGCGTGCCTTGAGGGGTAAGTACCACCTCAATTTCATCGTTGAGCATTTGCTGCTCAAACATCGCATTTTCACCCACATAAGAAGCCAAAATCTTGCGAATTTGGCGATCTTCCAACAAAAGCCCCAAACCGAAGCCATCCACGCCGCAGTTATTAGAGACCACGGTTAAATCTTTAGCGCCGCGGCGCTTGATTTCTGCAATTAAATTCTCCGGGATCCCGCACAGGCCAAAACCGCCCGCAATGACGGTCATACCGCTTTCAATCCCTTCCATTGCTTCTTCGTAAGAAGCGACACGCTTATCAAATCCTGACATGGTGGTTCCTCGCTTGTTATTGGTGGATCACTTCCCGTGCACTGGGCGGATACGATTGATCATTCGCTACGCCAATACTTAACGTAACGCCAGTGTTGTGCCAGATTATATATTTGTTAAGTTTGTTTTTCTTATCAATTTATTTTTAAATCTTATCAATATTTTCCTGACTTCCACATTTTGGTCACACACACTTTTCAATTAGGGCGGTAAAATACTCAGCATGACCGTGAAACAGTTACGTGCATTTCTCGCTGTAGCGCAAACCTTAAGCTTCACTCAGGCCTGCGAGCGGCTGCATTTATCGCAGCCCGCCCTTAGCCTTGCGATAAAAGGATTAGAAGAAACGCTCGGGGGTAAGCTCTTAATTCGTAGCACCCGCAGCGTGCGCCTCACCCCTGAGGGGGAATCGCTTTTACCGTTAGCAAAACACTTGCTAGCGCAGTGGGATAACACTGAAGAACGCTTACGCCAACGCTTCACGCTTCAGCTTGGACGACTAAGCGTGGCTGCGATGCCGTCGTTTGCTTGTAACTTACTACCCGCCGCCCTGGTAAAATTTCGCCAGCAGTACCCAAAAATCAACGTTACCGTACACGATGTCGTCAATGAAGAAGTCACCGACATGGTGCGTTCAAGGCAAGTGGAAATAGGAATCGCTTTTGCCCCGGAAGGGGCCGGTAGCCTACTTTTCACGCCCCTGTTTGAGGACCACTTTGTCGCTGTGGTGCCGCGTTCAAGCCGCCCAGCAAAGGCCATGCGACTTTCTTGGGCTGATTTACTGACTCATGATTTTATTACGCTACAGCGACCTTCGCTGGTCCGCCGCTTATTAGAGCAGGCCCTTCAGCAACAAGATATCGCCCTTCCCGTGGCGTTTGAGAGCCATCAGCTCTCAACGGTTGGCCGCATGGTGGCCGATGGCTTAGGCGTCAGCGCCGTGCCCTCAATGTGCATCCAACAAATGCACGAACTCGGCGCACACTGCGTTCCGCTCACCACGCCAGGCGTTTCGTGCCGGGTCGGTATCCTGACGCATCAGGAGCTTTCCGTCGCCGCACAGGCGCTGCGCGATGTCCTGCTCGACACGGTTCAAGCGCCGAGTCTATGACGCATCGCTGTGAAGTACGGGCAATATCCATTAGCATTTACCCGATAACTGAACGCTATGGGGAAGCATCAAGCATGCCAATCGTTAAGGGGCTGGTCAGCGCGTTGCTGTTCACGGTGAACACATTTTTCTGGGGCGTTCCGCTGATTGCACTCACGCTGCTCAAACTGCTTGCACCGACACAAGCGCTAAAAGCCGTGATGCTCAAAGGCTTAAACACCGTAGCGTTGAATTGGATCGGCTTTAACCTTTGGTGGATGTGTCACTGGCTAAAACCTAACCTCAGCACAGACGTGCCGGATGGTTTAAGCCAAGATCAGTGGTGGCTGGTGATCTCCAATCACCGCAGCTGGACTGACATTTTTATGTTGCTTATGGCACTGCATCGACAAATTCCTATGCCGCGTTTTTTTCTCAAAACCCAATTGATTTGGATCCCTATTGTGGGCCTTGCCTTTTGGGCGCTTGAGTTTCCCTTTATGCGCCGCTATAGCCGAGAGCAAATGGAGAAAAACCCCAAGCTGGCCGACATTGACCGCCGTGCCACCGAGCGTATGTGCCAGCGCGCACGACACCACCCCATCGCCATCTTTAATTTTGTCGAAGGCACCAGGTTCACACTCGCCAAGCGCGATGCTCAGCAAAGCCCCTACCAACACCTGCTACGACCTAAAGCGGGGGGTGTCGCGCAAGTGATTAATCTGATGGGCGATCAACTCGATGGTATTTTGGATGTCACGATCAGCTACGAAAATCCAAGTCCAACCTTTTGGGGTTTCTTATGCGGCCAAGAAGCCCCAGTGACTCTTACTGCACGACGGCTAGAAGTACCCGCCTGGATGCTAGATACTCACTACCACGCGCAATCGCAGCATAAGGAACGCTTCCACGCATGGATCAACACACTGTGGCAGGAAAAAGATGCCCAGTTAGACTGCCGCACCGATCACGACTAAACCTTGGCTGGCTCGCACTGGTCGTCATCGCAGCGACACTGACACTCACCGGGTGTGCTGGCAATTCGAGTCAACCTGAGCGTGTTGATCGGCCTGCAAGGCAGGCTGATTCGATCAATGGTTACTGGGTTTCCATCCAACGCGGCGATACATTGGGCAAACTCGCGCAGCGTGCCGACGTACCCCTTGAGCGCTTGCAGCGATTTAACCCCAGCGCCGACTCGCGTCGCCTTGCGGTGGGTCAGAAGATTTTGATCCCTACTCAGCAGGAGCGTGCACCCTCCGGTGGGCCGTACCGCTATCAAGTGCGCCCGGGCGATACTTACGCTGCCATCGCTCGCCACTTTGGCACCGATAGCCGCCACATTCAGCGTGCCAACTCAGGCGTTTCCCCAACCGCGTTACGGGTGGGCCAGCTAATTAGCGTCCCGCTTAATGGCGCTTCCACGGCACGCGCTTCAGGGCAAGCCGCGAAAGCGTCTAACGGTTCTTCTTCTAGCGCTCCCACGGCAAGCCCAACAACAAGCGGTTTGCCTGCTTCCGCGCGACGCTGGCCGTGGCCACTGGACGACTATCGCATTGTGAGACGCTTTGGTGCAGATAGCCGTGGCACCCTGCAGCCGATGTTGCTGGCGACTCAAGCCGGCGCTAAGGCCAAGGCCGTCGCCGCAGGAGACGTGCGCTTTGCTGGCAGTATGCGCCAGCTTGGCCAGGTCGCGATTGTCCACCACCCGGATAATCTTCAGAGCGTGTATGCACTTTGCGATACGCTGCATGTCGATGAAGGCGTGCGTGTTAAGGCTGGCGATCGGTTGTGCGACGTCGGTCAAAATAGCAGCAACCAACGCTACGATTTGCTCTTCGACTTGCGCCAAGGGGGTAAGCCGATTGATCCGAGAGAGGTGCTTAAATAACCCCGTATCACCAATTGCCGACGACGTTTATCCGAGATAGCTATCCGCGATGGCTATCCGCGATAATATCCCGGCGCCACAAAGGGCGTTTTGGTTACCGCCATGGGCAGCTTTTTGCCGCGCACCTCAGCATAAACCTGGGTATCAGCGGCCTCAAAGTCGCGCTTTACGTATCCCATGGCGACCGGTTTGCCCAGGCTAGGACCAAACCCACCCGACGTCACCACACCAATCTCGTTGCTATTCGCATCGACTAACGGCGCGCCTTCCCGCACCGGCGCACGCCCTTCTGCCACGAGCCCTACCCGCTTACGCGTGTGATCTTTCGCATCCACTTGATGCAGAATAAGGTCGGCCCCGGGGAACCCCCCAGCACGCTCACCGCCATGGCGACGCGGTTTGCTAATCGCCCAAATAAGCCCGGCTTCCACCGGCGTGGTTTGGGTATCCATATCATGACCGTAAAGACAAAGGCCCGCTTCCAAGCGCAGAGAATCGCGCGCGCCAAGGCCAATCGGTTCGACCTCTGGCTCTGCCAGCAGTTGTTTGGCGAACGTTTCGGCGGATGCCGCGGAAACGGAAATTTCAAAGCCGTCTTCGCCAGTATAGCCGCTGCGACTTACCCACATTTCTTCGCCCGCCAGCTCGCCTTCAGCCAACGTAAAGCGAGAATGCTGCATAAATACCAAATCGCACGCTTGCGGGCACAGCCGCGCCATCACATCGGCCGCCTTTGGCCCTTGAAGCGCCAGCAGTGCACGGTCGTCAAGATACTCAATAGCGTTGGTATTGCCTAAATTCGCGCGTAAATGAGCTAAGTCTTGCTCTTTACACGCTGCGTTGACAACCAAATAGAAATGATCGCCGGCATTCACGATCATCAAATCATCTAGGATTCCGCCTTCGGTGCTCGTAAAAAGACCGTAGCGCTGAGCGCCTTTTGAAAGGCCCACAATATCGGCCGGAATCAACGTTTCTAGGGCTTCTGCCACGTTATCGCCGCGTATAAGAATTTGACCCATGTGCGAAACATCAAATAGCCCACAATGAGCGCGGGTGTGCTCGTGCTCTTTTTTCACCCCGAGTGGGAATTGCACCGGCATCTCATAGCCAGCAAAGGGTACCAACTTGGCCCCTAGCTCAACGTGGAGGCCATGTAGCGGTGTCTGGTTTAAGTCGCTCATGTTTTTTCCTCATTGCTAGAAAAAAGAGCAGGAAGGCACTGGCGCGCCTCCCCACTCTCGATATCGTCACGCTAAATCACATCACGATGTTTGCTACGACTGTTTTTAACAATTGTGTTCAACAACTATTTTCAACACAACATGTCAAATCATCATGATGACTTGTCATGGTCCAGCTCTTCACCAGGCAGTATATCTTTCCCATCAAAGTAGTCTTTGGTCAGTTTGAAGACGATCGGTGATAGTAGCGCCAAGGCAATCAAATTGGGAATCGCCATCATGGCATTAAAGACGCTCGCCAGTACCCAGACGAGATTTAGGTTCGCCATGGCACCCAACGGGATCGCGATGATAAAGAGCACCCGGTAAAGCATGATCGAGCGAGTACCGAACAGGAACTGGAAGCACTTCTCACCATAGAAGGACCACCCCAGGATAGTGGTAAAGGCGAAGACCGCCAGAGCAAAGGTCACCACGTATTCCCCAATTCCCGGCAATGCCAGGTCGAATGAGATCGCAGTCAAGCGCGCGCCGGTCTCACCTCCGTCCCACTCAACGCTGGTAAGAATCACCAAGGCGGTAATGGTGCAGACAATGATGGTATCGATAAAGGTACCCAACATGGCGATCAAACCCTGTCTAATCGGGTTCTTGGTCTGCGCCGCCGCATGAGCGATCGGCGCGCTGCCCAGGCCAGCCTCGTTAGAGAAAATACCACGCGCTACGCCAAACTGAATCGCCATGGCCACGCCAGCCCCCGCAAAGCCACCTGCTGCCGCGATGGGGTTGAAGGCATGGTAGAAGATCAAGCTGAACGCTTCGCCAATCTGGTTAGCGTTGAGAATCAATACCAGGATACCCGCCAACACATAGGCGATCCCCATGATGGGCACCAGCTTACCTGCCACCTTGGCGATACGCTTGATGCCCCCGAGAATCACGGCGCCGGCCAACACCATAAGGATCAGCCCAGTAAGCCAATGCGGCACACCTAACGACTCGCTGAGCCCTTCAGCTACCGAGTTAGATTGCACGGTATTGCCGATACCGAAAGCCGCCACCGCGCCGAATAGGGCGAAGGCACCGCCCAGCCACACCCACTTTTTGCCGAGACCGTTCTTGATATAAAACATCGGTCCACCGACATGGTAGCCGGTGCTGTCGGTCTCGCGATAGCGCACGGCCAGAACGGCCTCGGCGAATTTGGTCGCCATGCCCACCAGGGCAGTGATCCACATCCAGAACACCGCACCTGGGCCACCCAAGAAGATGGCAGTGGCCACACCAGCAATGTTACCGGTACCGATAGTGGCTGACAGCGCCGTCATCAGAGCGTTAAACGGGGAAATCTCACCATCGTCGTCTGTTTTCGTTTTGCCATCGGGCGTGTGTTTAGCGTCACGCCCCTGCCACATCAATTTAAAGCCGGTCCCGAGCTTACGGATCGGTATCAGTTTGAGACCAAGCTGAAGGTAGATACCGACGCCCAACAGAAGGATTAGCATGGGAACGCCCCACACAATGCCTTCCACCGAGCTCAAGAATGTCATTAATGCTTCCACGAGACTCTCCTTATAACCCTTTACAGTTGTTTTATATCGTTAGTGTTGTAAGCAAATTTACTACTGTTTTGCCAGGTTTATTGTGATGGATATGATTTACCACCCTATGACGCGTGGTCACATCTCGCACCAACACGCTATGACAAAGAATTAGCGCGCCACCTCGCTTTATTATGGTTCCTCTGACGACTTTTGCATTTTTTAACAGAAAAAGTTACTGCTTGAGGCAATGTCATCAGTAAGACCAACGCATAAACTAAAACAACTGGAGGCGTCATCAAAGGGGTGAGAAGAAATTTGTTTCCAAAAAGAAACAAGGTAACATGCAAACTACTTTTTGAGCGCATAGCCACGGCATGAGACCATAGGCAGGTGTGTTGACCACGTTCTACATAGGAAATAGTCATGAGCCAAGTTCCGGATAATCTTCAATACGCCGAAAGTCACGAGTGGGTGCTGGATAACGGCGACGGCACTGTCACCATTGGCATCACCGATCACGCCCAAGAAGCGCTTGGCGACGTGGTCTTTGTCGAGCTGCCTGAAGTGGGCCAAACGCTCAGCAAAGGTGAAGAGTTTGGTGTGATTGAGTCTGTCAAAGCGGCTTCTGATCTTTATTCCCCTATCAATGGCGAAGTGATCGAGATAAATGAAGCCCTTGAAGACGCCCCAGAAACCGTCAATGAAGAACCTTACGAGGGTGGCTGGATCATGAAAGTGCATCTCGACGGCGCTGTTGAAGGCTTGCTAGACGCCGACAGCTACCAAGCCACGATCGACGCAGAAAGCTAAGCCGTTCATCCTCTCCACTGCCGCCTGCTGTACCCCATCTTCGTCCTCGTCAGCAGGCGTACTTATTCGCCTGTCCTTTGTTTTCGTTTAGAACCGTCTTTGGATTAAGCCCTATGCCTCACCGCCCTATGTTTTCTAGGTCACAGTCTTCTAGGTCACTTTCTTCTACGCCTGAGCCTTTTGCGTCCCGCCGCCTGGCCGAACTGGCCGACCATGACGCCTTTATCAAGCGTCACAACGGCCCTGATGACAGTGACACCCAGGCCATTCTCAGCACACTGAATATTGCGTCAATGGCGGATCTTATCGAGCAGACGGTTCCTACCGATATTCGCCTTGGCCGCGAATTGGCGCTGGATGAACCACGCAGCGAAGCAGAAGCACTGGATTACTTGGCGCAACTGGCGCGGCAAAACCGCGTCGCGAAGAATTTTATCGGCCAGGGCTATTACGGTACCCACATGCCCGCGGTCATTCAGCGTAACGTGCTAGAAAACCCGGGTTGGTATACCGCCTATACGCCCTACCAACCCGAGATTTCCCAAGGCCGCCTGGAAGGGCTGCTCAACTTTCAACAGGTGGTGATGGATTTAACCGGCATGGAACTAGCCAACGCCTCGCTGTTGGATGAAGCCACCGCTGCTGCCGAAGGCATGGCGCTGTGTAAGCGCGCCAACAAGAAAAACAAATCCAACGCGTTCTTCGTCGCCGACGATGTCTTCCCGCAGACGCTGGATGTTCTCAGAACCCGCGCTGAATTTTTCGGTTTTGAGCTAATTATCGCCCCTGCCGAATCCCTCGGCGAACACAACGTTTTCGGCGCGCTGCTGCAATACCCCGGCGATAGCGGCCAACTGCGCGACCTGGCGCCGTTGCTGAGAACGGCCGCCGAACACAACGTGATGACCTGCGTGGCGACGGACTTGCTAAGCCTGGTATTACTTAAAGAACCAGGCGCGCTTGGCGCCGATATCGTCGTGGGCAGCTCGCAACGATTCGGCGTCCCCATGGGCTTTGGCGGCCCGCACGCGGCATTTTTTGCCACCTCGGATAAGCTCAAGCGCTCGATTCCTGGCCGTATTATCGGCGTTTCCAAAGACAGCCGAGGCGCCACCGCGCTACGCATGGCAATGCAGACCCGCGAGCAACACATCCGTCGCGAGAAGGCGACGTCTAACATCTGCACCGCGCAAGCGCTGTTGGCCAATATTGCTGGTTTCTACGCAACCTACCACGGTGCCGACGGACTCCGCACCATCGCCCACCGCGTACATCGCTTGACCACGATTCTTGCTCACGGCCTCAAGCAAGTGGGCGTCGCCCTGGCGCACGATACCTGGTTCGACACGCTACGCTTAACCGGCGTGGATAGCGGCAAGATTCACGGTCGCGCCATGACCCACGATGTCAATTTACGCTTCTTAGCCGACGGCGATGTCGGTATCAGCTTGGATGAAACCACTACGGCACACGATGTCGCGCTGCTGTTTGATGTGATTCTTGGCGATGAACACGGCCTCTCAGTGGCGAGGCTAGACGAAAACGTCGTTGCGGATAGCGTATCCGGGATTCCCCACGCCTGCCAGCGTGAAAGCGGCTTTCTTACGCATCCGACGTTCAAACGCTACCGCAGCGAAACCGAAATGCTGCGTTATTTAAAGCGTTTGGAAAACAAAGACCTGTCGCTGGCGCATGCCATGATCCCGCTGGGTTCGTGCACGATGAAGCTCAACGCCACCAGCGAGATGATTCCGGTTTCCTGGTCGGCCTTCGCCCACCTGCACCCGTTCGCGCCGCGCGACCAGGTGGCGGGCTACCACCAGATGATCGATGAGTTAGCGGCATTTCTGGGCGAAATTACCGGCTACGACCACATCTCGATGCAGCCCAACTCCGGTGCTCAAGGCGAATACGCTGGCCTCTTGGCCATTCGCCGCTACCAGGCCGCGCAGAATGAAGCGCACCGCGATGTGTGCTTGATCCCTAGCTCCGCGCACGGCACCAACCCCGCGTCTGCCGCCATGTTAGGCATGAAGGTAGTGGTCGTTGAGTGCGATCGCGATGGCAACATCGACTTGGATGATCTCACCCATAAAGCCGAGCAGCACCGCGATACGTTGTCGGCGATCATGATCACCTACCCGTCCACCCACGGGGTGTTTGAATCCCACGTGCGCGCGGTGTGTGACGTAGTGCATCAGCACGGCGGGCAGGTATACGTTGACGGCGCCAACATGAACGCCCAGGTCGGCATCACTCGCCCTGGCGATTTCGGCGGCGATGTTTCGCACCTCAACCTGCACAAGACATTCTGTATTCCCCACGGCGGTGGCGGCCCTGGCATGGGGCCAATTGGCGTCAAAGCGCATCTGGCACCGTTTGTGGCCAACCACGCCGTCACCCCGATCGAAGGTGTGCAAGCAACCAGCGGCGCCGTCTCCGCGGCCGCCTTTGGCAGCGCCTCTATCTTGCCGATCTCTTGGGCGTATATCAAAATGATGGGCGCTCGCGGCTTGCGAGAGGCAACTGAGCTAGCGATCCTCAATGCCAACTACATCGCCAAGCGCCTGGAAGATAGCTACCCGGTGCTCTACAAAGGTGAAAATGGCACCGTCGCCCACGAGTGCATTATCGATATTCGCCCGCTAAAAGCCGCCTCAGGTATCAGTGAAGAGGATATCGCCAAGCGGCTGATGGATTACGGCTTCCACGCGCCGACTATGTCTTTTCCGGTGCCGGGGACGCTAATGATCGAGCCAACCGAGTCGGAGTCGCGCTACGAAATCGACCGCTTCTGCGAGGCGATGATCCGTATCCGCGAGGAGATCGGTAACGTGGAAAGCGGCGAGTGGCCACTGGAAAATAACCCGCTAGTCCACGCCCCCCACACCATGGCGGATCTAATGGATGCAAGCTGGAGTCGTCCGTACGACCGCGAACTAGGCGCCTTCCCCACCGAGGCAGTGAAAGCAGCGAAGTACTGGCCGGCGGTAAACCGCGTGGATAACGTCTTCGGTGACCGGCAGCTTATTTGCTCTTGCCCGACGATCGACGAGTACCGCGATTAATTCGGCGTTTTCTCATATACCTTTTCATGACCACGCTGCTCTCGGAACCCCGAGAGCAGCTTTTCATAGCGCTTAGGTAGCGTAGCGCCGCGACGATGCACCAGATAAAGCACCTCATCTACGCCATGGGTCAGATTGAGTTCTTTAACCTGGCGCTGCCAAGGCGAGGTTTCCAGTACTAGCCGGGATACGACGGTGAACCCCAACCCCCGCGCGACGGCATCCAGCACCATACTCACTTCGTTGGTGAAGCCTTGGTGACGAAAATGCGCCATAGAACGAAACGCATCAGGATAATTTTTTTTCAACAGCATGGTGGCGTGATTGATGCCGTCGTAATAGTTGATGAAGCCAATCCCCATTAGATCCGACAGTGTGCTTCCAGCAAAATCCGCCGGCACCACCAAGCACAATGGCTCTTTGAACCAAACTGCACAGCTCAGCTCAGGATGGTTGATCGCTTCCGTCACAATGCCAATATCGTAACGACCATGAATTAAATCCGTGATGATTTCATGATTAAAAGCGAAGCTGTAGTTGACCGTCAAATTGGGGCGCATTTGCTGTTGGCCCAAAATATAAGGATAAAACATCAACCCCACGCTTCCTGGCGAAGCGATGCGACACTCACCGCTATCCAGCGAATCATCATCAAGGCCGTGGCGAAACTGCTCATGCTCGGCAAAGAGCTTGAGGGCGTAATCGTAGGCCCGCCGCCCGGCTTCGGTCAGGATAAAACGCCGCCCTTGGCGTTGTAGCAGGGGTTTACCCAAGTAAGTTTCCAACTTGCGAATATGCTGGCTCACTCCCGGCTGGGTCATTTCCAGACGCTGCGCGGTGCGGGTAAAGCTACCCGTTTCTACCAGCGTGATGTAAGTACGAAAGTAGTGCGCATTAAACATATCGGCGAGCCAAAACGTGACAATGAAAGCGCTCAGAATAGTAGCACACTTGCACTACGCCTCGTGCCCTCTCGCTGTATCCCGCTAAGCGCCGTGGTAATATTCCACCACGTGTTTTTGCTATGTTCTTAGCAACTTGTTTTACCCTTTTTGCTTTCAAACTCTATCAGTACGTTGAATAAGCCCAGGATGGATAGCCCCACTATGAGCCATACCCCCCAGCCGCGCCCGACGCTGTCGAGCATCATCTCTCCCGAAGGCAGCCTCGAAGTGCTCTCGCAGCATGAAGTGAATCGGCTGCAGCGCACCTCGAAAAGCGGCCTACACGAGCTGCTGCGCCGTTGTGCACTCGCGGTACTTAACTGCGGCAACCCAACCGATGATAGCTTGGCACTAATGGAGGCGTATAAAGATTTTGATATTGAAGTACTACAGCAGGATCGCGGCATTCGTTTAAAGCTCACCAACGCCCCGGCGGAAGCCTTTGTCGACGGCCACATGATCCGCGGTATTCGCGAGCATTTATCGGCAGTCATTCGCGACATTGTCTATGTCTATAACGAAATCCAGCAGCACAACCGCTTTGACCTCACCACTGGTGAAGGGACCACCAACGCGGTATTTCATATTCTGCGCAAAGCAGGCACGTTAAAGCCTAGCCGCGATCCAAGCTTGGTGGTGTGCTGGGGTGGGCACTCCATCTCACGCGATGAGTACGAATACACCAAAGACGTGGGTTACCACCTGGGGCTTCGCGATTTAGATATTTGCACCGGCTGCGGCCCCGGCGCGATGAAAGGCCCGATGAAAGGCGCTAACGTTGCTCACGCTAAACAGCGCCGTCGCGAAGGACGCTATTTAGGTATCTCTGAACCAGGGATTATTGCTGCCGAAGCGCCCAACCCAATCGTCAATGAATTGGTGGTGATGCCGGATATCGAAAAACGCCTGGAAGCGTTTGTCCGCCTGGGCCACGGGATTGTTGTTTTTCCCGGTGGCGTCGGCACGGCAGAAGAAATTCTTTATCTCCTAGGAATTTTGCTTCACCCCAGTAATGCCGACATTCCTTTCCCACTGATTTTTACCGGCCCGGCAGACTCGGCTGACTATTTTAAGAAAATCGATGAGTTTTTGGTCTACACCCTTGGCGAGGCCGTGCGTGATTACTACACGATCATCACAGGTGACCCCGTCGAGGTCGCGCGGCAAGTGCGACGTGGAGTGGATGAAGTCACTGAGTTTCGCCGCACTCATCAAGATGCGTTCTACTATAACTGGCGTTTAACCGTGGCACGGAATTTTCAGGCCCCCTTTGAGCCCACCCACGCGGCAATGCGCTCGCTAACGCTCGATAATGATCAGCCAACCCACGAGCTTGCGGCCAATTTGCGACGTGCATTTTCAGGCATCGTCTCTGGCAACGTAAAAGAACAAGGCATCCTCGCCATCGAAGCCGAAGGCCCCTTTGAGCTCAGCGCCACACCCGAGCTGATGCGCCGCTTAGATGCCCTGCTCAGTTCATTTGTGGCTCAAGGACGCATGAAGCTCGACGGCGATACCTACACGCCCTGCTACATACTGAAATAGCGGCATAAATTATTCACTAATCATCCGTCTAGCTTACGCACGCCGATACTGACCGGTGTCGGCGCGCTACTTGCTATCATCACAATGCGGGCCGCCGACTGAAGCGTCATGTATGGATATAACCAACAAACAGGGCATTCGCCCAACAATAAAATTCAAGCGCTTGAAAATAAGCGTAAATAGGCTTTTCATTTTCCTCTTAAACCGCTAGTATACGCACCGTCTTGAGACATTAAATCGCCTCAAGCCAGACAGTCGGAGCGTGGCGCAGCTTGGTAGCGCGTTGCAATGGGGTTGCAAAGGTCGCAGGTTCGAATCCTGTCGCTCCGACCAGAATATTCCGTAAAAACGGCCACTTAGCTAAAAAAGCTAGTGGCCGTTTTTTGTTAGGCATACTGCTAGATGACATATAGGTGGCACCTAGCAGCCATTATCACCACAGATCTACTTGTAGCCTTAAATACACATCAAGGTGACCGTGGGTCTTGATCAACAACTCAATGGGTCTTCCGAATGATTGATCTTGCCCAGCAACACAGTGGAAACTGGTGTAAGTGATCAATCGGGCTTCAAAAGCCTCTGGGCTGATCATTCCAATTGCACTGTGCCGCCGTTGCCTGTTGTCGTCCATCAGCAAGGGACTGAGAGCGTAGCGGCTAACCCAGGTCTTGGGCCCCACCATGCGCCGTTTCACTGATACAGTGCTGGTGGTCACTTATCACCTCAATGATTCGGCAGCTCTCTATCTTGCCACCGGCGCACTGGGTGACCATCCGCTGAAGTTCGTCCCGAAGTACAGAGAGTCGCTGAAGACGAGACTCCACTTTCTCCAAGTGATGCTTGGCAATGGCATCGACCTCCTGACAGGGCATATCGGGCTGGTCTGACATTGCCAATAGCTCACGCACGGCGTCTACTGAGAAACCGAAATCTCGGGCATGGCGTATGAAGGTCAAGCGCCGGACGGCGTCTTCCCCGTAGCGGCGCTGCCCCCCTTCGGTACGCAACGCATCGCGCAGTATCCCAATGCGTTCGTAATAACGCACCGTTTCTGGCTTGCAGTCTGTCCGCCTTGCTAGCTCACCGATGCTGATGCTTTGGCTCCTTGAGGGCATTGTAAAACTCCTTCCGAATGACTTGAAGCTGTAGCTGCTACAAGTTTTACACTTCAAAACAATAACGTATCGGAAGGATAGGCACCATGGAAAAGTCAACGCATACAGCAGCGCCTGGGGTATTGACGCTGCAGGTCGAAGGCATGGACTGCGGCGGTTGCGAACGCAAAGTAGAGTCCGCACTGGGGCGCTTGGACGGCATTGAGGGAGTGGCAGCAAGCTCGGTCACCGGTTCGGTGAGGATCCATTCCCAAGATCACGGGGCGCCGCCGCAAGAGACAATTGAGCGAGTCGTGAAGGAACTGGGCTACCAAGTGGTCTCGCAAGATGGGCAAAAAGACCCTTCGGCCTCTTCAACACCTTGGTGGCAAACCGCTAAAGGGCACCTGGTCATTATGACGGGAACCCTTCTTGTAGTGGCCTTTGCACTACGTATGGTCTGGCCGTCCTTGGGTAATTCCCCTTTCATCTTGGTCACTCTAGTGGGCTTGGTGCCCATCGCCCAGGGTGCCTGGGGCGCGCTGAAGATGCGCAACCCCTTCACTATTGAAATGCTGATGTGCATCGCTGCTCTTGGCGCATTGGCCATTAATGCGGCCGCTGAGGCGGCGATGGTGGTTTTCCTGTTCGCTGTAGGGGAGCTGCTGGAAGGGGTGGCGGCTTCACGGGCGCGTCGCAGTATCTCGGCCTTAGCGAACTTAACGCCGTCCATGGCAAGGCTTATGGAAAACGGCGATGTTCGCGAGATCTCAGCGAATTCACTCAAGCCCGGTCAGCAAGTACTGGTGCGCCCTGGCGACCGCGTTCCTTGTGATGGTCGTATTTTGGCCGGAGAGTCAGATATTGATGAATCGCCCGTCAACGGTGAGTCCATACCGCGATGGCGTGCGCCGGGTGATGATATCTTTGCCGGTACAGTGAACCTTGATGCCGCCCTGGAGGTAGAGGTAACACGAGGCGCCGAGGACAACACCATTGCACGGGTTATCCGTCTGGTCGAAGAGGCGCAGGCTGCCAAAGCCCCAATAGCGCGCTTTATCGACCGCTTTGCCTATTACTACATGCCCACGGTTGTCGTTCTCGCGCTATTGATGGCAGTGGTACCTCCGCTGGTCTCAACGATGGCGTGGTCAGAGTCCATTTATCGTGCTCTGGCTCTGCTATTAATTGCTTGTCCCTGCGCATTAATCATCTCAACCCCTGCCGCGATTGCGGCTGGCCTATCGGTAGGCGCTCGTCGCGGTCTGCTGATCAAAGGTGGCGCCGTGCTTGAGCAGTTGGGCAAGCTTCGCCTGATCGCTTTTGATAAGACCGGCACACTCACTGCGGGCACGCCCAGGGTTACCGACGTGGAAGACTGGACCACCGGGCAGAACGAAAACGAAGTATTGAGGCTGGCAGCCGCCATGGAGCGTGATTCCAGTCACCCCATCGCCACAGCCATTTTCTCTCATGCGCAGCAGTTGGGTCTTGTCATCCCCCAAGGCGTTGCCAACCGCGCACTTCCCGGTCGGGGCGTCGCAGGACAGGTAGAGGGGCGTGAACTGAGTTTGATGACGCCTCGTCACTTGGCGGAACAGATCGTTCTTGACGAAGTGTTAAGCGCACGTTTAGCCAAGTTGGAAAGTACTGGCAAGAGCCTTGCCATACTCGTTGAAGGTGATCGACCACTTGGCCTGATTGCTGTACGCGATGAGCCGCGTGAGGATGCTATCGAGGGGCTTGCCGCTCTGTCACGCCTGGGAGTCGAAGCCGTCATGCTCAGTGGCGACAATGCGCGCACGGCCAGTGCCATTGGTGGGTCTTTGGGCATTGAAGCCTATGGCGAATTAATGCCTGAAGACAAGGCTGAGCGCGTTCGTACCTGGCAAGCCGCTGGTCGTGGCCCCATCGGAAAAGTAGGAGATGGTATCAACGATGCCCCAGCACTGGCTGCAGCAGACGTAGGTATCGCCATGGGTGGCGGGACGGATGTGGCATTGGAAACGGCGGATGCAGCCCTGTTGAAGAACCGGGTTACCAGTATCGCCGAGCTGATCGACCTGTCTCGTGCCACGCTGCGTAATGTTAAGACCAATGTGGCTCTCGCCCTCGGTCTCAAGGCTGTTTTTCTGGTTACCACGGCAATGGGTATCACCGGCATGTGGATCGCGGTGATGGCAGATACCGGTGCCACCGTATTGGTCACCTTAAATGCCATGCGTCTATTGGGCTATCGCGTTTCATTCAGTGCCACACCGACTGAAATGCAGCAAGGGGAAGCCACGTCATGAATACGCCATTTTTCTGGGCGGGTCTCACCGGTAGCCTTTGGACACGCCTTGATCAACGCAATGCTGATGGTGTTGACTTCGATTACGAACAGCTTAGCGATTTACTGGCATTATCCAACGGACTCATCGAACCTCTGGACCCCAAGCCAAAACCGAATGATAAATAAGACGACGATATCAACTGAGATCACCGCAACGTTGGTAGCATCCACTTGCCGCATTGTGCAGTCGCTGTCTAAGCTGTCTCAATATGCCTAATCTGAGGGAGAAGGGCTATTGACGTCGCGCTGAGCTACTTAAGGCCTTGGGAATTTTCACTGACGTGGGCGACCGCCTGCGTACTGGCTATTTTTCTCTACTTGCGTGGCCTCCAACAGCGCCATCGGCTCGGTGAGCCTACAAACATAGCTCGTACACTCGCCTACCTGCTGGGGGTGGCGGCGATCTATGGCGTCACCCTGACCCATTACGACTATCTCGCTCAGTACATGTTCTTTGCCCATCGTGCCCAACATTTGGTATTGCATCACGCGGCCCCCTTCTTGATCGCTTTGGCAGCCCCCCTGCCAGTATTGATCGAAGGTTTGCCAATGCGAATTAGACAACTCTTTAGGGGGAGGTTAGTTGCGCGTGTACTGCACCCCACCTATAGGGTTCTTCAGCACCCGATAATCGCCCCTGTTCTATTCGTTGGACTTATCTATTTTTGGCTGATCCCCGAGATTCACTTCGATGCCATGCTAAGCGCTGACCTATATCAGGTGATGAATTGGAGCATGGCACTGGATGGGCTACTGTTTTGGTGGCTGATCTTTGATTATCGCTCGCCGCGACAAGGTGGACTCGGCTATGGTAAGCGCATTGTCATTCTATTGGCGGTGATCCCACCGCAGATTGTCCTGGGCGCTTATATCGCTTTCAGTCAGGAAGTAATATTTGATGTCTATGAGGTTTGCGGTCGTGCTTGGCCGCTGGATCCCCTAGATGATCAACGTATTGGCGGTTTACTGACCTGGATTCCAGCCACCATGATGAGTGTTCTTGGTGTGCTTATCGTTCTTAGTTTTATATTCCGTGACGCTCGTAATGAGGATACCGTTCATGCTTCCCACCCCGCTCGCTAATTTACCGCGCCCAATGCGTATCTTGTGTTTGACCCTTTTGCTGTTTTTCGCCATGCCCAGCGTACTATTCGCCGCAGATTTGCAGATAAGTGATGCTCGCATACGACTACTGCCGGGCGATATTCCGGCTGCGGGCTATGTCACCCTAACGAATGCTGGTGAAAACGACACGACGCTGATAGGGGCAGAGAGCGCCGCTTTTGATAACGTCTCGATACATCAAAGTGTTACTCAGGATGGAGTCGCCACCATGCAACACGTGGATCAGTTAACAGTAGCGGCGGGTGAAAAAGTTAAACTTGCTCCAGGGGGCTATCACCTAATGCTGATGAAGCGGAAGCACCCTATCGACGTCGGCGATGAAATCGAAATAACCCTATTGTTACGCAACGGACAGCAGCTGAACGCTAAATTCCATGCAGGAGCACCCACAACACAGTAGGAGCAAGAAGAATGCGTCAATTGTTTATGCCTGTATTCGTATCGCTGTGGCTGATGGGATGCGCTGATCAAACGTGGCAGACGAAAGATATCTCAGGCCTTATGCCTCCGTTGGCATTTGATCTTGTCGATGAAAACGGAAATGACGTGACTGCCGATCAATTCCTTGGCAAGAGCACACTGCTGTTTTTTGGTTTCACTCATTGCCCTGACATTTGTCCTACTACGCTTGCGCGCCTCGACGCTGTCATCCAGCGGCTAGAGGGGGCTTATCGCGATGATATCCAGGTACTTTTTGTCTCTGTAGATCCCCGTCGCGATGACCCAACGACACTGAGTACCTACACAAACGCTTTCGGCCCCCAGTTCATCGGGCTCACGGGGGACAAAGCAGCGCTTGATAAGCTTACACGCCGCTATCGTGTTACCTACGGGTATGGTGAAGAAGATAGCAGCGGTAATTATGATGTGTCGCACTCCAGCGCGGTATTCGCTTTCAATGAGCAGGGGGAGGCCCGTGTGCTTATTCGCGATAGCGACCCCATGGATGCGGTGGCAGCCGATATTAAAAGGCTTGTCAATGAGGGATAAAAGGCTTTAATTGATCAAAAGATCAAACATTGGGCGTACACGGTAGCCAAAGGGTAAAGGTCGTACCTTTCTCAGAATGGCTCTCGACCTGCACGTCACCATCGTGCCATTGAGCAATGGAGCGGACAATAGCCAGCCCAAGTCCTCCCGAGTTGGCCAGACTGGTTCTTGCTGGATCGCAGCGATAGAACCGCTCGAACACGCGGGGTAAATCATCAGGAGATAGTGCTTCACCGTAGTTATGCACCCACAATTTGACCCATCCTTCGATGTTCGAGGTGCCGATATGAATCGGTGTTTCAAAGCGACCATAACGCAGCGCATTGGCAATAAGATTGGCCAGCGCCCTACGGAGCAGATCGCGGTTGGCGAGAATGGTTCCATTTGACTGGTTGACTAGCCTGCGCCCTTCGTCTTCCGCCATGCCCTCGAAATACTCGCAGAGCTGCTCAACTAGCAGGCGCAGGTCAACCACTTCACGCGGGATTTCCTTCAAGGGATTTGCAGTGCGCGCCAGCAGCAGCATACTGTCAATCATTCGTGACAGACGCTCGTATTCCTCAATGTTAGATTCAAGCACCTGCCGATACTCCTCGGCGCTTCGTTCCCGGCGCAGGGTATGCTGTGTCTGCCCCAGCAGGTTAGTCAAGGGCGTCCGCAACTCATGGGCCATATCCGCAGAATGCCGGAATAGCTGAGAGAAGCCTCCCTCCAGACGATGCAGCATCCGATTGAGACCGTGACTTAGGGCAACGATCTCTTTTGCCTCACGGTCGATGTCCAAGCGACGATTTAGGTGATGCATATCGATGCGGTTGGCCTGCTCCGACAATCGCCGCAATGGGCGAAGCCCACGCCGGCTAACGCCCCACCCCAGCAAAAATGCGAATAACGCGCCAGCGGCCAAGGCCAGCCATAGCCGTAACCGGTAAGCCGCTAGCATCTGCCGTCGTTCGTCGAGTAGCTTACCGGCCACCAGCGTTAGTGAGCGCCCGTCCTGCTCGAAGGTCTGCCACGCCACTCGCGCCGGACTCTCTCCGCGCACATTATCGAGCCGTACCCCTTCACTGGCCAGTAGATCGGGCACAGGCAGATTCCCTGGATTAACCTCGATCAGTACATTGCCCTTGGTGTCTAGTACCCACAAGAGGCTATCGCGGTTACCTAGCATGTTGGCGTAGAGTTGGGGGCGTTGGCGCAGAGCGGCAATGCTCTCACCGCCGTCAAGCAGCGTTTCCATGCGCTCCAGGCGTCCGCGCAGCATCTGGTCGTCGCGCCACGCGATCTCACGATTCAGTGTGTGATAAAGGTAGGCGCCGATGCTGCCCAGCAGCAGTACGCTGACAAGGGCAAACAGCAACGACAAGCGCGCCGCCAGAGAATGGTGGATCCGCATTAGGCACGCGCCTCCAGCACGTAGCCCATGCCGCGCTCGGTGTGAATTAGCTTGGGGGTGTAGGCATCGTCAACCTTGGCACGTAGCCGTCGGACCGCAACTTCCACCACGTTGGTATCACTGTCAAAGTTCATCTGCCAAACCCGTGAGGCAATATAAGTGCGCGACAGCACTTCTCCTTCACGATCAAGAAACAACTCTAGCAGCGCGAACTCTTTATTGGTCAGCCCGATGCGCTCACCCTGGCGAGTCACCCGACGGCGAAGCACGTCCATCTCCAGGTCAGCCACGCGAAAGTACTCAGCCTCGCGAACCGGGCCGCGACGCCGCAGTGTTCGCACCCGCGCTAACAGCTCGACGAAAGAGAATGGCTTAATCAGGTAGTCGTCAGCGCCCAGTTCCAGCCCCTTGACACGGTATTCCACTGCATCACGGGCAGTCAGAAAAAGAACAGGGACCTGGCTGCGGCGACGGATCCGTTTCAACAGCTGCCAACCGTCAAGTCCCGGTAGCATGACGTCAAGGATGATCAGATCAAACTCACACTCTTCGATCAAATACCACGCCTCGTAACCGTCTCGCCCCACCTCAACACGATACCCCGACTCGCTGAGCCCTTTGCTTAGGTAGTCAGCGGTCTTATGCTCGTCCTCCACCACCAAAATATGCATGCCGCCCTCCGCGAAATCGGCACAGAATAGTCGACCCCGGGCTTTTTTCCTATTACAAAGCTGTAATCCTGGCGTCAGGTGATTGACGAGACAGGTGTGTCAGGATGGCGTTGTCAATTTAACAAGGAGATTCTCATGACATCACGACTGACTCGACTGCCTCTACTAGGTGCTGGTATCGTCCTAAGCAGCGCCGTCGCTACTGCTATGGCCGCCGACAACCCGCTTAGTGTCCACGTGCTTAACATCCAGAATGGTCAGCCGTCGCCGGGCGTCGAGGTCGAGCTTGAGCGGCGCACCGACACAGGATGGAAATATTTGTCCACTGAAACCACCGACAACGCTGGCCGCATCTCGGCTCTTTACCCTGAGGACGAAAGCTTTGAGCCGGGCGTGTACCGCGTCACCTTCGAAACCGGCGAATGGTTCGAGGCGCGTGACACCGCTACCTTCTTCCCGGAGATTCCGGTGCTCTTCCAGGTGGAGAACACCATGCAGCACTACCACGTGCCGATGCTGCTCAGCCCGTACGGCTACTCCACCTACCGCGGCAATTGATGATCGAATCGCTGGGTCGGCTCAACTGAGCCGATCCATATCTAACAGTCCATCTATGAGGTGACCTATCTGTTTTAATCAGTCGGCATTATAAACACCTGCGACTCAAAGAGTTGATTGGGGTAAAGCGTTTAACAGCCCGGTCGACTTGTCTCAGCACTCAATATCCACTATTGGTGGGAGCAGCTTATGCTGATCAAAATTGCCAAACCGAGTGACTTGCACGAATCCGATGTCACACCCGAATCTATCTATCTTTCCCGGCGGCGCTTTATGGGCGGCATGGCGGGCTTAGGTGCAGGACTTGCCCTTTCCGGCCACGCCCGCGCTAACGCCGACTACTCAGACGTACCCGACGGCAATGCGCCAGCGTGGCTGAAAGAGAAAATCAGCGACACCCAATGGCGGGCCATCACCCCTAGCGACCCAGAAAAAGATAAAATCGCCCCCTTTGATGACGCCAGTGGCTACAACAACTTTTTCGAGTTCGGCACCGACAAAGGCGACCCTGCCCGCTATGCAGGCAGCCTGCAGACCGAGCCGTGGAGCGTGGTAGTGGATGGTGAGGTTAACAACGGAGGGCGTTTTGCCTTAGAGGACTTCGCCAAGCCTTCACAGTTTGAGGAGCGCATTTACCGCCTGCGCTGCGTAGAAGCCTGGTCGATGGTGATCCCCTGGCTGGGCATTCCGCTGGCGGAAATCATCAAGCGTGCCGACCCCACCAGCAAAGCCAAGTACGTGCGCTTTGAAACCCTGGTAGACCCCGAACAGATGCGCGGTCAGCGCTCCTCATTCTCGATCATCGACTGGCCCTACGTGGAAGGCTTGCGCCTGGACGAAGCCATGCACCCACTGACGATCATGGCCATGGGCATGTACGGCCGCGAACTCCCCAACCAAAATGGCGCCCCCCTACGGCTGGTAGTGCCCTGGAAATACGGTTTTAAAAGCATCAAGTCGATTGTGCGCATCTCACTGGTAGAAGAGCAGCCGATTAACTCCTGGCAGCAGATTGCCGCGGATGAGTACGGCTTTTATGCCAACGTTAACCCCAATGTGGACCACCCCCGCTGGAGCCAGGCCACCGAGCGGCGCTTACCTAACAGTCTATTCAGCACCAACACCATCGACACTCGCATGTTTAACGGCTACGAAGATGAAGTCGCCGAGCTATATGCCGGCATGGACTTGAGGAAGCACTACTGATGGCAACGCAGCGCAAATGGTTAGTCTGGCGCGTGGCGGTGTTTCTGGCCGCACTAGCGCCGTTGGTATTCTGGAGTTGGCAGGTGGCGAACAACGCCGCCGGCCCGGAGCCAGGGCGCTACCTGTTGCTCAACATTGGCATTGGCGGGCTGTGGATGCTGCTGCTCACCCTCAGCCTGACGCCGCTGACCAAGCTCACCCGCTGGAAAGGCTTCGCGCTGATCCGGCGCCAGTTGGGGCTCTGGACGCTGGCCTACGCCACCCTGCATATGCTCAGTTACGCGCTATTCATCTTGGGGCTTAACTGGGCACTGCTGGGCAGCGAGATCGTCAAGCGCCCCTACATTATCGTCGGCATGATCGCGCTGATCGGCCTGTCCGTACTCGGCGCCACATCCAACAAATGGTCGATGAAGCGCCTGGGTAAACGCTGGAAGCCGCTGCACAAATTTTCCTACCTCATTTTAAGCTTGGTGCTGCTGCACTTTTTCTGGGTCGTACGCGCCGACATGAGCGAATGGGCCATGTACGCCGCTATTGCTGCGCTCATTATGGCTACCCGCCTGCCCCCTTTTGCTCGCTCCCTGCCTAAACTGCGTTATCGGTTGAGTCGTACTTAACCCAATAGCAATTTTATAATAGCTGGTTCTTCTAACAAGTCAGTCCACCATCCACTCATTAAAAGTCCGCCGCTCGGTATCGGTTCCCTTGTGCGCATAGTAAACCAGCCGCAGGTGGCGCTCGTCATCCACGGTGAGCGTCGTGTGTTCAAACGCCACGGCACCAAGCGCTTCAAGATATAGATGACGCACTCCCTGACAGGGCGCGTTGACCTCCTGATTTTTCCACCATGCCTTAAACTCAGGCGACACTTTGGTTAACTCTTCGACCAGCCCATCGATAGCGGGATCCTCAGCCGCACGGGCAAAGTCGCGTTGGAAGCTGGATAGCATTTGGCAAACCTGCTCTTCCCAGGGTGATAACAGTAGGCGCATGGCAGGGTCGGTAAATAACAACCACAGCATATTGCGGCGTTCCGGCACGTGAGCAGAGAAGTTGAACAGCTTATCGGCGGCGGCGTTCCAGGCCAGTACATCCCAGCGTAAGTTGAGGATATAAGCGGGCCGCGTGGGCAGGTCGTCCATCAATGTTTGCACCAGCGGCGGCACGCTACACCAGGTTTTACCTAGCTCAGAGGGTAGCCGCTGATGGGCAAGCAGGAACAGATGGCGGCGTTCCGCCGCATCCAACTTGAGCGTCTTGGATAAGTTGTCCAGAAACGTCGCCGATACGCTAATATCTCGGCCCTGCTCCAACCAGGTATACCAAGTCAGCCCCACGCCCGCTAACGCGGCGACCTCTTCGCGCCTTAACCCAGGCGTGCGCCGTCGGCGACCACGTGGCAGCCCCACCTCTTCCGGCGCGATTTTATCGCGATGCTTACGTAGAAATGCAGCCAAGTCTTCCCGCGTTCGAGTGAGCGTTCGGGGAACAGTCATCTTGTTACCTTTACTAACTTATCATTTTTAATAGCTTATCACTTTTAGTAATAGCATAAATGGTTAAATTGTACCCCTTTAAAACCCTCTCCAGAATAGCCTCTCGCTGACATAACTAGCGATGACCTATCGATCCTTATCTAACCTGGAGAGTGTGATGGCTGACCAATCTCGTTTATCGGTTTATTTAGTTGCCTTGGGTGCATTTGCGCTGGGGATGGCCTCTTATGTCACCGCTGGGCTTATTCCACTTATCGGCGACGCTTTTAGTGTCTCTGCAGCCAAGGCCGCTCAATTAGTCACGGCGTTCACACTGGCCTATGGCTTAGGCTCGCCCGTCATCGTGGCACTACTGCCCGGCCATCATCAACGCTTGGGCTTACTGGTGGCGTTAGCGATTTTTATAGTGGCTAACATCGCCAGTGCGCTGGTCACCAGTTTTATATCCCTCGCTATATGGCGAGCTATCGCAGGCGTGGGCGCAGGGGTTTATCTTGCCATGGGCATTGCCGCCGCAGCCGCCATCACGCCCGAAGTGCAGCGTGGTAAAGCGATTGCGATCATTATGGGCGGCATGGCGAGTGGAACGGTACTGGGGGTGCCTGTCAGCCTGCTGATGGCGGAACGCTTAGGTTGGGCGTCAGCCATGTGGCTAATCGCAGTACTCGGCTTCATCGCCTGCGCGGGGCTACAGCTTAAACTGTCTGCGCTTCCAGCCGCACCAACACTGTCACTTGTCCGCAAACTGGCGATTTTGAAAAGCCCCCATGCCATGGGCATTCTGACAGTTTCTTTATTGGCGGCCATTGCCAGCTTAGGTATGTATACCTTTATCGCCCCGTTAATGGCGGCCGCCGAGTCAGGTGCTGTTGAGTCGATCACCGGTTATTTGTGGGTGTGGGGAATTGGCGGTGTCGTAGGCAGCTTTCTGATTGGCCCATTGGTCGACAGATTTAACGGCCCGATAATGACCTTGGCGATTATGCTGCTGCTCTTTATCGCGCTGATCGCCCTACCTTTTTCGGCATCTATTCATCCACTGCTGGCGTTACTGCCGATTGCGCTTTGGGGCGCCGTAGGCTGGGCGCTGCAAGTGCCGCAAAACAACGAGCTAGTTCGTATCCGCCAGGCCCATGGCGACGGCAATTTGGCGGTCGCGCTCAATGAATCAGCGCTCTATTTAGGCAGCGCGATGGGAGCGGCGGGCGGGGGTATTTTGCTTGCCATCCATCAGCCCATTTCGACATTAGCGGTGGGCGCAGGGGCAATCGCCGTAGTAGGGGCATCAGTACAGTTGGCGCTTGTGGTAAATGCCAAGCATTAATGCCGCAGGTTATTAGCGAAGAGTACTCGGATACACGGCAGGCCTGATGCCACTCCACATTATTGCGTTTTATGATCTCATTTGCGTTCATCTGGCTCTCCTTGCCACACTTCCCACTTTCACGCACAGCTCGCACCAAGAAAATAACGCGATAGTAAGCTACCCTGCTAGTCGCAGGCTCTTGCGATGTTGCTTGTCTTTACGATGGAAGCCTTGTTGCTGCAAGGTAAGCATGAGCGTCAACACATTAAAACGTAAGCAGTATAACCCCCTAATTAACTCGGAGCTTTTATGACGATGACAAATTCGGCAACCGCCCAATGGAAAGGTGGCCTGAAAGATGGTGAAGGCAGCATTTCTACCGCTAGTGGTACGCTAAACAATGTCGCCTACGATTTTCGTAAGCGCTTTGAAGGGGCTCAGGGAACCAATCCGGAAGAGCTCATTGGGGCCGCACACGCAAGCTGTTTCTCCATGGCGTTTTCGCTGGAGTTAGAAAAAGCCGGCCATAAGACGAGCAGCATCGACACCGAAGCTACCGTGACGCTGGACCCGGAAACGCTCTCCGTGACAGCAGTGCATCTGACTACCCGCGGCAACGTACCGGGTGCCGATCAAGCTGCTTTCGAGAAGGCGGCCAATGATGCCAAGCAAAATTGCCCGATCTCAAAGCTATTGAATGCCGAAATCACGCTGGAAGCCGTTCTGGAAAATTGATCGCCACGGTAACGTGAGCTGTATTTAGGCCGCTTCCGGGCGGCCTTTTGCTGTCACTGCCTAACCAACCAGCCGCCTTTTTGGTGCTTCGTGAGATACTGGAGTTTGCTGGTAGCTCTGGCCGTGCTGATGCACTGACTCATCATATCGCCATAGAGGTGCTTATCGCGTAATGACGTTTGGAAATACCCTTCAAACGCTAGAAAGTATGCATCGCTACCGTTAATACAATATCGGGTTGATATTGTAAGGGTCTGACCGTCCTCGTCACTCATTCTCTGTTGACTAAAACGGTTTAAAATAAATACAAAAAGCGAAAACTGTCACAAACTTTTAAGAACGTTTGTTCCATAATTACAATTTAATACGTCATTGCAATGCCATACGAGGAAACCCATGAAGACAATAGACACGCGTAACACCCATCCACCTCTCTGGCCACGAGCATTAAAAACCGCCTTGATTGTCGGGCCACTGTTGACAGTCATCAACCAATTCGATGCGCTTTGGCAGCTAAACGACTTCAGCCTTTGGCAATTCACTCTCACCATGCTGGTACCCTTCGGCGTTTCATGGCTTGGCGCCTCCGGTGCCAAACAGCACTTTAACCGCACCACCCACGGGCATGGCGAGCGCTTTGATCGTATCGCCGACCTCGCCGACACAATTCGACGTAATGCCCAAGCGGTAAATCAGGCTTCCCAGAAACGCCATGCGTTCGTTGAGCAGGTCCTCAATCACAGCCGCCAGGCCGGCAAAGATGCCGAACACCTGCAATCAACCGCTGAACAGAGTTGCATAACGCTACGTCAAGCCAATCACGACGCCGCCGACGTTAATTCGCGTATCCAACACGTCGCCGATGGCATGTCAGAAGGCCGCGCACTCACACAGCAGACGGCTTCTGCGGTCGATACGTTCAGCCAGCAGTTTAAAGATATTCAAGACATGGCCGCCAGCATTCAGCACATTGCCACGCAAACCAATTTGCTCGCCGTTAACGCCCGTGTCGAGGCAGCTCGCGCCGGAGAAGCTGGGCGCGGGTTTGCCGTCGTAGCGATGGAGGTCAATAAATTGGCCGACAGCGCCGCCAAGGCCGCCGATGATATTCACCAGCGCCTGGAGACGCTGTCCAACACCACCATTAATGTGACGCAGAAAATGCAAGCATTACAAGGCCAAATCGACACCCTCGAAGCTGAAAGCCATGCTGGCCAGCGCGGCGTGGCTACCGTAACGGCGGCGATTGATCATGCCACCGGCGCGGCCGATGAAGCCGCAGGCCACGCGATGCATCAAGTAGAGACAACCCGCGGCGTCATCCGCGATTTAACGCAAGTGTTGGACGATACCCAACAAGCCATTGAGCGCTCGGCTAATAACCAACAGCTTGCCTTTGACTTGCTCGGCCACGTGGCTAGCGACACCGTCATGTCCACACAAGAACCGGCGGCGGCGCTACCAACATCAGGTGGTCAGCATGGCATGGCGTGATTGGTTTAATCTCTCCCGACACATGGTCAACTGCTCCCAAGCGTTGCAAAACGCGAACCGCCGGCTGCGCCAAGAAATCGTCGAGCGTCGTGAAGCCCAAGAGCGCGTCGCAAGCCTTGCCCGTTTTCCTGAAGAAAACCGCCAACCGGTAATGCGAATCAACCGTCGTGGCGAGCTATTGTACACCAACAGTGCCGCAAGAGTGCTGCTCAATCACTGGCGCTGCGATGCTCCAAGCGATAGCGAGCCCAAACAATTGTGCGTGCCAAAGGCGTGGCAAGCACGCATTGATAGCGCTTTAACAAGCGGCGAACTCGTGGAGGTAGAATATTATCTTGATCATCGTTGGTTATTATTAACGCTCACCCCGCTTCACGATGCGGACTACGTCAACCTTTATGGCACCGATATTACTGACCGCAAAGCCTATGAACAGGCGCTAGAGCAACGTAACCGTTACGACGAACTCACTGGCCTAATCAATCGCCACGTGCTTAATGACCGTGTCGATCAGGCCTATCACACCGCCGCTAGCCAAAACGGCTTTGCGCTCGTCGTGTTGGATTTGGAAAATTTTCGCTTAGTGAATAGCTTATTGGGTCACCAAGGCGGGGATGAAGTGCTTACTGCGCTGGCACAACGCTTACGTCAGCAAGTGGATGTCACCGCCACCCCAGCACGTCTAGACGGCGATACATTCGCGGTCCTCCTCCCCCTTACCACCTCACTCTCCCGCGTGACAGCAGATGTTGAACGCTGGCTGAGCGCCTTGGCTGAACCGTTTGAGATTGATGGCGAACGTATCGAGTGCCAAATTGTTGCGGGCATCGCGTTAGGCCCGCAAGATGGCGAAGATGCCCGTGCACTTTTACGCCACGCGCAATTAGCGGCTCATCGCGCGCGACAAACCCAGCAGCGTTATCACTTTTTCGTGCACGAGCTCAACACTCACCTACATCAACGCCATCAGCGCCTACAAGCCTTAAAAGACGCTATTCACAATGATAGGTTGGTAATGTTTTACCAGTTGCAGTTCGACGCCTATGGCGTGGCGGTCGGCGCGGAAGCCTTAATTCGCTGGCCACAGCCGGATGGCAGTATGATACCGCCTGGGGATTTTATTCCACTGGCGGAAGAAAACGGCCTGATCGTGCCCATTGGTCGCTTAGCGCTGACACACGCTTGCGCTCAAGCGGCAAAGTGGCGACACAGCGGCCATCCACTGCGCGTTGCGGTCAACTTAGGCGCAGAGCATATCCACGACCCTGCGCTACCAGCATTGATTGAAGAGCTGTTAGCGCACTACCGCTTGCCCGCCAGCGACGTGGAAATTGAAGTCACCGAAAGCACACTTATGCACGATATCGCCCAAGGACGCGAGCAGTTACAGCGGTTACGCGCGCTGGGCATTGAGATTGCGTTGGACGACTTTGGTACCGGCCACACTTCGCTAGCGTACCTGCGCGATTTACCCGCACAGCGGCTAAAACTCGACCGTGAGTTTGTCACCGATCTACCCCAAAAGCCCGATAACCAAGCAATCTGCCGCGCCGTGGTCACACTGGGACACGCCATGGGCATGGCCGTGTTAGCCGAAGGCGTAGAGAATGAAGACGAGTATGCACTGCTCAAAACCCTGGGGGTAGATGAGTTTCAAGGCTTTTTGCTGGCCCGTCCCACGCCGAGCCCGCAAGTGAGCGAGCGCCTCAAGGCATCAGCGTAAAAAACGGTTACTTCCTAACCGCCCACTTAATTTCCTACTACAGGAGCATTTCTTATGACACACCCTCTCTTACGCTTTTACAGCACCACGTACTTGTTAGCGACGCTTTTCGTTTTTAGCGTGTTGCTTACCTTACCACTCACCGTCAACGCGGATGAGCACGGCGACTGGCCACAGGAGGGCTGGGACGTTATCAAGACCGAAAAGGGCCACAGTGCGTTAGTAGAAGATCTTCGCGAGGCGGTTCTTAACACCGACATGTTCGTCGTTACCGAAGCAAGCCCCACCGCCGCGGCGGCCAGGCGCGGTGAAACTATTCCTGGCAACCAAGTGATCGGTGTTTTTCGCAATGATTTTGCCGTGCGCATTATCCGTCAAAGCGTACCCGCCATGATCGAAGCACCACTGCGTTTTTACGTGACCGAAAATCCTTCAGGCACTGCTACGCTATCATGGAAAACACCCAGCGCGGTGTTTGCCCCCTACGCGCAGAATAATGGTGGTGAACTTGCTCAGATTGCCAGCGAACTCGATGAGATTTTCGCGCGTATTGCCGATTTAGCAACGCAACCGTAAATGACGCGGGGCAGGTTTAAAGACCTGCCCCGCTGGTGTAAAGCGGCTTATATAAAACCACTTATGTAAAGCCCCGTTTAATAATCACATCGTGACGTTGCAGTCACCTTCTGCTTCGCCAGCAAAGCGGGCTCTGGCGTGCACCACATACGCCGCCAGTGCGGCTAAATCGTCAGATGCCCAATCCAGTGGCTCGGCGGCCATCGGTGCCACCATACAGAGTTGAACCATCTCATCGGCGTGGACGGTGTCCATGCCAAACTGGTTGACCCCCATGCTCACCTGATGCGGGTAAGGCTGGTTGAACGAGTCTTGATAACCCGATTGGCCATCAGTGCCGTGGCAGCTGGCACACGATAGCCCGTTGGTGCTTAACGAAGTGTCGTTGAACAGCATTTCTCCACGTTCAATGAGTGATTTAGGGTTGTCACCGTTTTCGTCGTAACCGGGTTCGTAACCGTCCGGGCGTGATACCAACGCCGTGCGCTCGTTGGGCTGTGCGCTCCCTTCTGCTTCTGCTTCTGCTTCTGCTTCGCCCTCTGCCTCTCCTTCTGCTTCGCCCTCTGCCTCTCCTTCTGCTTCGCCCTCTGCCTCTCCTTCTGCTTCGCCCTCTGCCTGCGCTTCAGCATGGTTGCTGGCCAACAGTAACGTGCTTGATGCTTCATTGGGCATGGCATCAACGTTCTGGCCGCTAGCCACAGCCTCTAGCGCGCCACCGCTTGCCACCAGCGCAAGTGCTGGCGCGGTATAACGCAACTGGCGGCGCAGTTTGCCGAGTAAGTCTTGGCGTTTTTGTTGATTAATGGACATAGTACTATTCCCCTTGATGGTGTTGCCGTAAGTGGCATCGCGCTATTTTCCGCGCAAGCTACCCACTGTGCTGCTTGATTGTTCTGTCGCAACACTTAATGAGTGAGCCACGCCTTGGACTCCTTACAGCCAAGATCCAAATCCATCTATAAAAACGATCATTTTCAGTCCAGCGGGTAGGAACAAGGTTTCGCCTATTTTGATACCCCAACCAAGTAATATTATGCAGACTTAACCTTTCGTAGGGGCACCACGGTCGTTTTTTCATGCTGGTGGAGCCTGAAAGCCCCCGCCAGAATGGCTTTGCCTGCTTGCAGGCGTTATTTCCAGTGCAGCCGGTAGGGATCAAAGTCTTTCGTCAAGCGAGGTTTCACAATGGCAAAGTAGGGAGACAAATCGAAATCCCGGGGCGTAAATAATGAATAGTGGCGCTGAGTCAGGTAGAAGGCATTCGTACGGGCGAAAGGTTGCGCCGTCGCCGAGACACCAACCGCAACCGGTAGAATGGGGTAATGAATAGACTGAAAGGCCTGTGCAATTAATGTCGAGCATATCGCCCGCGTGGGATCCCCGCTACCCAATGTAAGAAAGTGCTTCCGAAAGCGCTGCGGGATAGGAGGTAAAGGGAAAAAATAGCGCGCCAAATCGACGATGTTGTGCAAGTCATATTGGTGTCCAAGCCGCTCACCGGCATAAGCAATGAGTCTGTCAATGTCCTCTTCGGCCAAGCCAATTGGACGGCAAATTCTCAAATGGCATCCCTCAAACTCACTTAGCCCGACTACGCGCACCCCTTGTGCTACATCCGCTTCGATAAAACACCCTTGCTCTTGATCGCCATATTGCTTGGCGCGCTCATTGCCTACATAAAGCGCCGCATGCGACCACGACGACTGCGTGAGATATTGGATCACCACGCTCAACCGTGACGAGCCTTCCACCAGCAATACATCTCCCGGTTTTAGGTAGTCTGCAATGTCGGCTTCAACTGGCCCCGAACTAGGCTGCCCCTCTCTCGGGCAGGAAAGCCAGCAACTCATCAGATATCCCACACGATGCAGCACAGTCTTCATCTAGATTCTCCCCTTTTACCTGCTGTTAATAGGTGATGGTTTGCATCGCATCTTTACAGCGCGAATGTAAGAATTCCCGTAGATGGCTGGTTTAAGCATGCGGAATATTTTCAGATCGAATTGGCTATTTGTGACCCCAGTGCTCCACGATCAATGTACCCGTTATCTTAACGTGGTCACCATTGGCGTATTACTGCCTAACCGTTTCCTCGACCCGTCCTGTGACAGCCGCTTTCTACGCCTAAAAGCGAATACAAAAGAACTAAAAAAAGCATTGTAAGTTCGAAAGTGGTCAGCTAGCCTTTCGTTACTGAAAACATAAAATTAAATTTTCGTGCAAAAGCCACTCCATTAAGTCTACCAATAACAGCGACGCTAGCGAGAAAGGCATGTCCTTACATCTGAAAAATATCGACCACGTTGTCGGCGGTGTGTCCCACATTAGTGGGGTTGACCTTGAGCTAAAGCCCGGCTCTTTCAACGTCTTATTAGGGCGCACGCTGGCAGGAAAAACCACATTAATGCGCCTAATGGCGGGCCTAGAACAGCCCACCAAAGGGCGCATTTTGATGGATGAAAAAGATGTTACCGGCGTTTCTGTACGTAAGCGTAATGTCTCGATGGTTTATCAACAGTTCATTAACTACCCAAGCCTCAGTGTCTACAACAACATTGCCTCACCACTAAAGCTTGCGAAGGCTCCTAAGGCTGAAATAGATAAGCGCGTGCGCGAAACCGCCGCTATGCTCGGCATTGAACATTTACTCGAACGTCTACCGCTTGAGCTTTCTGGTGGCCAGCAACAGCGCACAGCCATGGGTAGGGCGTTGGTTAAAGATGCCGACCTTATTTTATTTGATGAACCGCTGGTCAATCTTGATTACAAATTACGCGAGGCGCTACGTGACGAGTTGCGCGAACTGTTCAAAACGCGCAACTGTATCGCGGTTTATGCCACTACCGAGCCGAACGAGGCGCTGGCACTCGGCGGTAATACTGCCGTGCTGCATGAAGGTAAACTATTGCAGTACGGCGCAACCGAAGAAATCTACCGTAAGCCTAACGGCATTCTCAGCGCCGAAATGTTCTCCGAGCCACCGATCAATATTGTGCCCGGCCACCTCACCGAAGAGGAAATCACCTTTGACAGTGATATCCATTTCCCTTGCGACGAAGCCCTACGCAACCTGCCTGCTGGTGAATACAATTTCGGTGTCCGCGCTTCCCACATCCACCTTAAACCCCATGCCGTCGACGACTTAGAGCTCAATGTTAAGGTCGATGTCGCAGAAATTAGCGGCTCAGAAACCTTCTTGCACGTTCGTCATCCGTTATTCCCGCTTGTGCTCAACCTTGCCGGTGTGTATTCGCCCAAGGTGGACGACACCATTGCTATCTACTTTCCCACTCATAAGTTATTTGTTTTCGATAAGCAGGGAGCAATAGTGCATACCCCGGAAACAGGCGGAGGTCATTCGCATGGCTGAGATTATCCTAAAGACCTTGGCGCATACTTACAGTGCCAATCCACAGTCACCGGATGACTATGCAATTCGGCATATGGAGCATGTCTGGCACCAAGGAGGTGCCTATGCCCTACTCGGACCGTCCGGATGTGGTAAATCGACCCTCTTGAATATAATTTCCGGTCTTCTTGAGCCCTCAGAAGGCGATGTGCTTTTCGATGGCCAGCGCGTCAACGAGCTGCCACCTGAAGAGCGTAATATTGCCCAGGTATTTCAGTTCCCGGTGATCTACGACACCATGACGGTGTTCGATAATCTCGCGTTTCCCCTACGCAATATGAATACGCCTGAGCACCGGGTAAAAAACAAAGTGCTTGATGTTGCTGACATCCTTGACCTCACTGAGCTGCTCAAACGTAAAGCCAAAGGCCTGACTGCTGACGAAAAGCAAAAAGTCTCCATGGGACGCGGATTGGTGCGCGATGACGTTTCAGCCATTTTGTTTGACGAACCATTGACGGTCATTGACCCACAGCTGAAGTGGAAGCTGCGTCGCAAGCTCAAGGAGATTCATCAGCGCTTCAACATCACCATGATTTACGTCACCCACGATCAGTTAGAAGCCTCTACCTTCGCTGATAAAATCGCGGTGATGTACGAGGGGCAAATGGTGCAGTTCGGCACTCCCCAAGAGCTTTTTGAGACTCCCGCCCACACCTTTGTTGGCTACTTTATCGGCAGCCCCGGAATGAACCTTTTTGCGGTGCGTTATGAAGCAGGTGAAGCGTGGTTCGGCGACATTGCCCTTACGCTGCCGAGCAAGGTAACACGCGCCATTGCGCAAGCCAGCAGCCGTAACATTAAAGTCGGTATTCGTCCTGAATTTATCACCGTTCACGCCAACCCGCGTGAAGGCGCTCTCGTTGCTCGCAAGCGCCGTCTTCAAGATCTTGGTACGTATGCCATTTTAACGTTTGAACTTGGAAATGAGCTTTTCAAAGCGCGCTTACCTGAAGACCACGCCGCGTATGGTGACGAGGTCTACCTAGAGTTTGAACCTGAGCATATTGGGCTTTATATCGACGAATACCGTGTGGGGGTGCCCTGTGAATAATAAAGTGCAAAACAACCGCGCTTGGTTGCTCGTACTACCAATGTTAGTGCTAGTGGCTTTTTCCGCCATTATTCCCTTGATGACGGTGGTGAACTATTCCGTACAGGACGTTTTGGGTCCCAATGCCCGATTCTTTACTGGTACGGAGTGGTTTACGACCATGCTCAACGATCCCAACCTGCAGGCAGCTTTTGGCCGCCAGGTATTATTTTCGTTGACTATTCTGGCTATTCAAATACCGCTTGGCATCGGTATTGCCTTACTGATGCCCAAAAAAGGCTGGCAAGCGTCGGCCGTGCTAATTCTCATCACCATGCCACTGTTGGTGCCTTGGAACGTTGTCGGCAGTATTTGGCAGATTTTTACCCGTGGCGACATCGGCCTGATGGGCTGGAGCCTTGGCGAAATCGGGATTAATTACAACATTACCCGCAACGCAGGGGATGCCTGGTTCACCATTATTTTGATGGATGTGTGGCACTGGACGCCACTCGTGGCAATGCTTTGCTACAGCGGTTTGCGCTCTATTCCGGAAGCCTACTACCAGGCCGCACGTATTGATCGCGCCTCGAAGTGGGCTGTATTCCGCTACATTCAACTCCCCAAGTTGATCAACGTGCTAGTGATTGCCGTACTGCTGCGTTTTATGCACTCTTTCATGATCTACGCTGAGCCCTTCGTACTCACCGGTGGCGGCCCAGGCAGCTCAACGACCTTCCTTACCCAGTCTCTGGCCACCATGGCGATCGGTCAACAGGACCTTGGACCTTCTGCAGCGTTCTCGATTATCTACTTCCTTGTCATTTTATTGGTGAGCTGGATTTTCTACACCACCATCATGCATATGCAAAAAGACAAGAATTCACAAGGAGGTGCATAAGATGACTTACCATATTGAAAAAACCCAACAGGGCGAAAAATACAACACCATTTTTAGCTCGATTACCTCAGCAGAACGACGTAAGCGCACCTCACGTTCTCGGCTAAAAAAGCGGATTTTGCTCGGCACTTACATTGTATTGCTGATGCTCCCGATTTACTGGCTGCTCAATATGTCGCTGCAGACCAACAGCGAGATTCTGGGTTCGATGACGCTGTGGCCGCAAAACGTCACCCTCGACAACTATATCGGCATCTTCAGCAACCCAAGCTGGTACATGGGCTATGTCAACTCGATCATGTACGTGGCCATGAACATGGTCATCACCATGCTGGTGGCGCTGCCTGCCGCCTATGCCTTTAGCCGCTATAAGTTTATTGGTGACAAGCATCTATTTTTTTGGCTGTTAACCAACTTAATGGCGCCACCGGCGGTCTTCCTGCTGCCTTACTTTCAGCTGTATTACTCTGTTGGTCTGTTTGACACCCACATAGCGGTAGCCCTGGCGCATTGCTTGTTTAATATCCCGCTGGCCATCTGGATTCTGGAAGGCTTCATGAGCAGCGTGCCCAAAGAGATTGACGAAACCGCCTATATCGATGGCTATAGCTTTCCCAAGTTCTTCATCAAGATCTTCATTCCTATGATCAGCTCGGGTATTGGCGTCGTCCTGTTCTTCCTGTTTATGTTCTCTTGGGTTGAGCTGCTGCTGGCGCGCACGTTAACCGCCACCGACGCACAACCTATCGGCATGATCATGACAAGAACGTCCACGGCTTCCGGTATCGACTGGGGCACGTTGGCCGCCGCCGGTATGTTGACCATTATTCCAGGCGTCTTGGTGGTCTACTTCGTTCGCAACCATATTGCCAAGGGTTTTGCCCTGGGCCGCACCTGAATAGGAGGAAACCTCATGTCTTGGATGGTATGGACGTTACCCACGGCCATTTTCTTTTCTTCTATTGCGGCCATGCTGGCAGGCATGACGGTGTGGGAACTACGTTCTCCCAGCATTGAAAGAAAGGGCTTCTTACCCATTTCGACCACTCGGGGTGACCGGCTATTTATCAGCTTGCTGTCAGCCGCTTTCATTCACCTGGGTGTGGTCGGTTTTACCGCATTCCCGATTTTGCTGGCATCGGCAATTTCGGTTATTTGGCTGTTCATCATGATGCGCTGGGGATGATCGTCCCTGTTCATAGCGGCTTCGAACGGCTTGTCAGTACAGGAAAGTTCATAACGGCAAGGAAGCCAAACTGCACTAACGCCGGTTTTGATTAACCAGCCGGTGGTTAACTCCTCAACGAATAACGAGGTCATCATGCGACACAACAATTTCAACAAGCACGCCAACATTAGCAGATTTAAACTCACGACATTAGCGGCGAGTTTAATGCTTGCCTCTGGGTCACTCTACGCCGACAACCACGATGCTCGCGCTATCGCCGAGCGCCTTGTGGATGAGCATTTCCAGCACTCTACTCTCACCCGTGAAGAACAGATTGAAGAGCTTATGTGGTTCGCTGAAGCCGCTGAGCCATACCGCGGAATGGATATTCAAACCGTGGCAGAGGGTTTGACCACTCACGTCTATGAAAGTGAAGTGCTGGCAGAAGCTTTCACTGAATTAACCGGTATCAACCTAACCCATAACATCATTGGCGAAGGCGATGTGGTCGATACCATGCAGAATCAGATGCAGTCCGGCAACAGTATTTACGACGGTTTCATCAATGACTCCGATGCCATTGGCACACATATCCGTTATGGCACGACCATTAATCTTTCAGAAGCAATGCAAAACGAGTGGGCGGACCTCACTTTGCCTACGCTGGACTTGAATGACTTCATCGGTCTGCAGTACACCACAGGGCCAGATGGAAGCCTTTACCAATTGCCGACACAGCAGTTCGCTAACCTTTACTGGTTCCGCTATGACTGGTTCCAGCGCGAGGACTTACAAAAACAGTTCCGCGATATTTACGGCTATGACCTGGGCGTCCCCACTAACTGGACGGCTTATGAAGATATTGCCGAATTCTTTACTGAACATGTCGGTGAAATTGATGGCACCCGAGTCTACGGCCACATGGATTACGGTCGCCGTGACCCATCCTTAGGCTGGCGTTTTCATGACTCCTGGCTTTCCATGGCAGGCATGGGTAGCCCCGGAGTACCTTCGGGCAACCCGGTCGATGACTGGGGTATTCGGGTTAACGAAGAAAGCCAACCGGTCGGCGCCAGCGTCAGCCGGGGCGGCGCTACCAACTCGCCCGCCTCAGTGTTTGCAATGCAAAAAGCGGTCGACTGGCTACGCGATTTCGCACCGCCCGAGGCGCAAGGCATGACCTTCGGTGAAGCTGGCCCCGTGCCTTCACAAGGGCATATTGCCCAGCAGATTTTCTGGTATACCGCCTTCACTGCCGACATGACCGATCCTGCTGTTGCGGTCACCGACGATGAAGGCAACCCGAAATGGCGCATGGCACCGTCCCCCACCGGCCCCTACTGGGAAGAAGGTATGAAAGTGGGTTACCAGGACGTGGGCTCATGGACGTTCTTTGACTCTACGCCGGAAGAGCGCCGTTCAGCAGCGTGGCTTTTTGCTCAGTTTACCGTTGCGAAAACAACGTCGCTGGAAAAGCTGATGGCAGGCCTTACGCCTATTCGCGAGTCTGACATCTTCTCCGAGCAAATGACCGAAATGGCACCCAAGCTTGGCGGCCTGGTGGAGTTTTACCGCAGCCCCAACGAATCAAACTGGACACCAACGGGTACCAACGTGCCTGACTACCCGCGTATGGCACCCCTGTGGTGGCAGACATTGGCGCCAGTCATGAGCGGTGACATGTCAGCACAGGAAGGCTTGGATAACCTTGCCGCTGACATGGATAGCACCATGCACCGCTTGGCCCGTGCCAATGTGTTCAAAACCTACGCGCCAAATCTCAATGAAGAGCGAGACCCTGAGTACTGGCTAGATCAGGAAGGCTCACCCAAGGCACGACTCGACAATGAAATGCCGCAGGGTGAAACCGTTCCCTATGACGACATGATGGAAGCCTGGATGTCAGCAGGTACACGCTGATACCTGGATGGCGAACCCTGAGGGGTTCGCCAGTCTGCCTTCATAGATTGAATGGAAAATAAACTGACTTGAATTGCACTGCTGTTCAAGGAGGCTTTTTAATGCTCAAAAGTCGCCTTGTCAGCCCTGATTTGCTCGCAAAAACACCATGCCCTCGTTGGGCAGAACAAACGAGGCTTCTTTATCTGTAATGGGTCACTTATGAAACTTCGCAATAGCAACCTTGATAAGCTGGCTAACGATGATTTCGACGTCCTGATTATCGGCGGCGGAATCAACGGTGCCTCAGCGGCGGCAGCGCTGGCGGGCAAAGGGGCCAGAGTAGGTCTGATCGACCGCGGCGATTTTGCCGGCAGCACCAGCATGCATTCTTCCAACCTAGTTTGGGGTGGCATCAAGTATATGGAGAGTAAAGATTTCGGCCTGGTGCGTAAATTATGCAAAAGCCGTAATCATCTGATCAAAAACTATCCTTCCACCGTGGAAGAGATCCGCTTTCTGACCACCATCAGCAAAGGGTTTCGCCATCACCCCAGCTACCTTTACGCGGGCACCTGGCTTTACTGGCTGATGGGCGATGCGTTTACCAAGATTCCCAAGCTGTTTACCCCTAAGGGAATCAAGAATTCTGAACCTACCGTGAACACCGAGAATGCCCTGGGTGGCTTTGAGTATTCCGATGCCATCCTGCACGACAACGATGCACGCTTTGTTTTCAACTTCATTCGTCACGCCATCGACTATGGCGCCAGCATTGCTAACTATGTGGAATCCAACGGGGCGTCGTATGAGGATGGCCGCTGGGTCGTCCAGGCGCGTAACGTGATTGACGGCTCAACCTTCCCGATCCGCGCCAAGGTACTGGTCAACGCGGCAGGGCCCTGGGTGGATCATCACAACAAGTTGACCGGCCAGCAGACACAGCACCAGCACCTTTACTCCAAAGGCATTCACTTGATTGTGCCACAACTAACCGACACCAAACGTGTGCTGGCCTTTTTTGCCGACGACGGGCGTCTGTTCTTCGTGATCCCGATGGGTAACCGCACCTGCATCGGCACCACAGACACGCATATGGAAAACCCTGAGGTGGATGTCACGCAGGAAGACGTGGACTTTGTGTTGGAAAACATCAATACACGGCTAACCCTGGAAAAGCCCATAACTACCGCAGATATTATTTCTACCCGCTGTGGTGTGCGCCCGCTGGCCATCAAGTCGAGTAAAGGCAAAGACCGGGATTTCCAGCAGTTATCGCGTAAGCATGTGGTTGACACTAACCCAGATAGCGCCCATATCAGTATTTTTGGCGGTAAGCTAACTGACTGCTTGAACGTTGGCGATGAAATCACTGAAGAAGTGTTGCGTCTTGGCGTTGATATCCCCTTCCCTGATTACAAATGGTATGGCGAGCCGCCTGAAGCCATGAAGCATGAATTCATGCAACAAGCCGAACGCATGGGATTGGACGACATGACGCCTGCCACCTCGTCTGAACCGCTCAGCAAGCGCTTGTGGCGGCGTTATGCCGCACAGGCACTCGATATGCTTGAGCAGATTCGCCAGGACCCACGTGAAGCTGAACTGCTGATTGAGGGCACCGAGTATATCCGCTGCGAACTGCGCCAAGCCCACCGTAGCGAAATGATCACGAAGCTAGACGACTTTCTCCGTCGCCGCGCCAAAATTTCCTTGGTGGTGCCGCATGAAGAATTGCAACATTCGGAAGGCTTACGCGAGGCCTGCCACATGCTGTTTGGGGATGAGGCGGAAACACGCTTTAACGAGTATTTTGATAGCGTTCAAGACATTACCCGCTTTACTCAGCACGCCACAACACGTGTCAGCGCATAAAAAACCCCGGGCAGTATGGCACTGCCTGGGGTATCTTTTTTAGCTTCAGCGTTCAGTGAGCCGCTATACTGAGCGCACTCGGGCCACTGCATCTAACCATCCTTGATAGAGATGCTCACGTGTCGCTTCTTCCATGCTGGGTACGAAACTTTTTTCGCAGCGCCAAAGTTGCTCGATTTCATCGAGATCGGTATACCAGCCAAGGCGTAAACCGGCCAGATAGGCGGCGCCAAGAGCCGTTGTCTCAAGTATTGCCGGACGATCCACTTCTACGCCCAGCATATCGGCCAAGAACTGCATAACCCAGTTATTCTTGACCATACCGCCATCAACTCGCAGCTTGCCCGAGGTAGCCGACATATCATCGCTCATACAGCGTTCCAGGTCGCGCGTCTGATAACAGACCGCCTGCAATCCGGCGGCCACAATTTCGGCAATGCCCGTGTCCCGTGTCAAGCCAAAGATGGCTCCCCGCGCCTTTGGATCCCAATGTGGGGCACCTAAACCGGTAAAAGCAGGTACCAAATAGACGCTATGGCCACTGCGAGTCTCGCGAGCTAATGCTTCAGTCTCCGCCGCATCTGCAAACAGATTGAGCCCATCCCGTAACCACTGCACCGTAGCACCGGCGACAAAGATGCTTCCCTCCATGGCATAGGTAGGCTTGCCGTTTAGACGATAGGCTATGGTGGTCAGCAGGCGGTTACGTGACGTGGCGGGCTCATCGCCCGTATTGACGATCATAAAACAACCGGTACCGTACGTACTTTTTCCCATCCCTGGCGTAAAACATGCCTGCCCAAACAACGCAGCCTGCTGGTCACCGGCCACCCCAGCAATCGGCAACTCAACTCCCAACCAACTTGCGTCAACCATCCCAAAATCATCGCTTGAATCTTTGACTTCGGGCAGTAATGAGGCCGGTATATTGAATAGCGCAAGCAGCTCATCATCCCACTGCTGTGTATGGATATTAAACAGTGCCGTACGTGAGGCATTAGTCGCATCTGTGACATGGCGCTGCCCGTTGGTCAAACGCCAGATCAAAAAGCTATCGACGGTGCCAAAAGCAAGCTCACCGCGTTCAGCTCGCTCACGAGCACCTTCCACATGATCGAGTATCCAAGCCAGTTTAGTGGCAGAAAAATAGGGGTCTATCAATAGCCCCGTGCGGGCTTGCATCGTGTCGGTATGCCCCTCATCACGCAAGGTCTTACACAGATCGGCGGTGCGCCGATCTTGCCAAACAATCGCGTTATATATGGGTTCGTTGGTGACTCTATCCCATAAAACTGTCGTTTCGCGCTGGTTGGTAATGCCAATACCGTCTATCTGCTCAACGCTGGCATCGGCTTTCACCAATACCTCTCTACACGTGGCGATAACGGAATCCCAGATGTCTTCAGGATTGTGTTCAATCCAGCCATCCTGGGGAAAATGTTGAGGGAATTCTTGCTGCGCCACTGCCGCTACTTGGCCTTGTCGATCAAACAGGATGGCGCGGGAACTGGTGGTACCTTGATCAATGGCGAGGATAAAAGAAGACATAATATATTCGCTTTGTTGTATGTTTTTTCGGATAAAGATCATTTTTTCGTTTTATTATAGTTCAAGGCTACTCTTGCCGCTTCGGATGCTCAAGTGTGAAAGCATCTGCACCTCAACACATCGCTAAGCCGTACATGCCATCCCATTTGCTATAAGAAATATACGTGTCACGCTAAGTAAAGCGCTACGTCGTGTTGCGTTAGTAAACGCTGAACCGCCTCCGGTGGTTTCCGGTCGGTGAACAAGGCGTCTAGTTGAGAAATATTGCCTTGGCGCACCATGGGGTTACGGTGAAATTTGGAGTAATCGGCGGCGAGATAAACACGCCGCGAATTAGCAATAATCGCTTGCGCAACACGTACTTCTTGATAATCGAACTCCAACAGCGAACCATCTTCATCGATACCACTGATCCCGATGATGCTGTAATCCACTTTAAATTGGTTAATAAAGTCAATGGTGGCTTCTCCAATGATACCGCCATCCCGCGAGCGCACCTGTCCACCGGCCACAATGACGGTAAAGTCTTCTTTGTGCTGCAAAATCGCCGCAACATTGAGGTTGTTCGTGATAATTTCTAGGCCTTGGTGGTCTAAAAGTGCCTGTGCTACGACCTCATTGCTGGTGCCGATATTGATAAATAGCGACGAGTGATCAGGAATATGCTGAGCCAAGCAATGGGCAATTCGCTCCTTCTCGGCAAGATGCAAGGTTTTACGCGTACTGTAAGCCGTATTCACCGTGCTGGATTCGATGCCAGCGCCGCCATGAACGCGCCGCAAACGACCTTCGTTGGCGAGTGCGTTTAAATCACGGCGAATCGTTTGCGGCGTCACAGCGAAATAATCGGTGAGTTGCTCAATGCTCATATAGCCGTGCTGGCGCACCAGCTCGACAATCGCATCTTGGCGGTATTGTTGTTTCATGATGGCCCAGCCCGTTCGTTATGTGTCTATTAGCATGACCATAGATTAACAAAATTTTCGTATTCACATAGTATAAACACGGCGATCTCAACCAAGCAGGAAAGCGTCATGAAACAGTCCCGAAAATGCCATTAGTACTGGTTTTCCGGTGGAGGCTTTTGGCCATTTTTTTTGTGATTGCGGTCTTTGCGACGCTGTCGTGCCAACGCATTACCGTTGGCTAATTGAACCAAAAACTCAATCTCGGCGTCATTTAAAGGCTGGCGATTGCGTGGCGACATGGCGCACAACTCCTAAGGGTAAATCGCCACATTAACGTTCCCACATGACGCTTCGGTGAAGGGGTAATGACGCCTTCATTTGCTTCATTAAGTGTCATAAGCGCAACGGCGGTTCTCTACCCGCAAAACAATTACCCCCTTCTCGAAAACGTCATAAAACCCTCACGGAACTGACGCCCAACGGTCATGAGAGAACGGCTACATTAATCGTTGTCTTTTTGGCTCATCACTTTTGGCGTCATTTCATGATTCAGCTTAATCACGTCAGCAAATCCTGGGGCACCACCACGGCCGTCGACCGCATTAGCTTTGCCATCGACCCGGGGCAATTTGTCATTCTTCTAGGGCCATCCGGCTGCGGTAAATCGACCACCTTACGTATGATCGCGGGCCTTGAGCAGGCAAGCCAAGGCCGCATTCACCTCCACCAACGTGATGTCACTGATTTACCGCCCGGCGACCGCGGCCTAAGCATGGTGTTTCAGTCCTATGCTTTGTTTCCCCATCTAAGCGTTGCCGACAATATCGTGTTCGGCCTGCGTAGCCGCAAAGTACCGAAGGCAGAAAGGCGCCAGCACCTTAAGCGCGTAGCAAAGCTGGTGGATCTAACCGCCTACCTTAACCGCAAGCCTTCCCAGCTATCAGGCGGTCAACGTCAGCGTGTGGCATTGGCGCGGGCCATCATTTCCGAGCACCCGATTTGCCTGATGGATGAGCCCCTCTCCAACCTTGATGCGCGACTACGCGGTGAGATGCGCCGTGAAATCAAGGCGCTGCAGACACGCCTTGATATGACCGTCGTGTATGTCACCCATGACCAGGTCGAAGCCATGAGCATGGGGGATCGCGTCATTCTGATGGAGAACGGCCGTATTGTGCAGGATGATTCGCCGGAACAGCTTTATCGATATCCCACCTCGACCTTTGCCGCCAGCTTTATCGGCAGCCCAGCGATGAATCTCCTCGCGCTGGAAGACGGTGAGCATGGAGCGTCCGTACAAGGCGAATCGAGTACCACTGTTGCACCCAGGGCCGCTGTTGGGGGCCATTTGGGCATTCGCCCGGAAGACATCACGCTGCATGCCCCCTCGGCGGTGGGTATTCCTGCCACCGTGATCGATAGCGAATATTTGGGTGCCGATACCATCGGGCGTTTTCGCGTTGGCGATCAGACAGTGCGCGTACGCCTTGCAGGCCAACATCCCTTGCCAGTCGGGCAGTTGTTTCGTCTTAGCTGGCCCGTAAAGGCGACACATGTGTTTGGGCAAGACAGCCTACGCCGTGACGATATACACCCCCTGCCTTTTTCCGCGGTTCCTGACCGCTTAAGCGACAATGGCGATGCCACGCCGATGCCATCCGAACGTATCACCCTCGATTCATCCGCTTCTTAGGAGTTCTTATGCGTACCCGACTTCCTTTCGCGTTGAGCACCCTCGCCGCCGGTTTACTTAGCACCCAGAGCGCACTGGCTAATAATCCGGTTGAGCTGACCATGTACTACCCAGTTGCCGTCGGCGGTGAGCTTACCGCCGTCGTTGACGGTCTTGTCGAAGATTTTGAAGCCCAACATCCCGACATCAACGTCGATGCCATCTATGCTGGCAATTATGACGACACTCGTGTTCGGGCCATGTCCGCCATCGAAGCAGGCGAAGCCCCGCAACTATCAGTCATGTTCTCTATCGACCTTTACGAACTGCTGGAACAAGACGCCATCATGGCCTTTGATGAGGTTATCAAAACCGATGAAGAACGTGCTTGGTTAGATAGCTTCTACCCGGCCCTGATGGAAAATGGCCAAGTTGGCGGAAAGACGTATGGGATTCCTTTCCAGCGCTCCACCATCGTCATGTACTGGAATAAAGAAGCCTTTGCTGACGCGGGTCTAGACCCAGACACACCACCGGAAAACTGGGAAGAGATGGCCCAAATGGCAGCCGCCGTGCGTGACGCCTCAAACGAGGGACAATGGGGTGTGATGATCCCGTCGACCGGCTACCCGTACTGGATGTTTCAGGCATTGGCGTTCCAGAACGGACATCGCCTGATGAGTGCTGATGGCACGAAGGCCTACTTTGACGACCCGGCTGCCGTCGAAGCACTGGAATACTGGGTGTCTTTGGCTGGCAAACACAACGCCATGCCCGATGGGGCCTTGGAGTGGGGCACACTGCGGCAGAATTTTCTTGAGCAGTCCACCGCCATGATGTGGCACTCCACCGGCAATTTAACAGCGGTACGCAACCAGGCCGACTTTGATTTCGGCGTGGCCATGTTACCGATGAAAACACAACGCGGAAGCCCAACCGGGGGCGGCAACTTTTATCTTTTCAAGGACAGCAGTGAAGAAGAGCAACGGGCCGCGATGACCTTTATCCGCTGGATGACAGCGCCCGAGCGTGCCGCTACTTGGTCGATTGAAACCGGTTACATGGGCGTCAGCCCCGATGCTTACGCCACGGACGCGCTAGAAGCGTACGTTGAGACGTTCTCGCCAGCCGCCGTTGCGCGCAATCAGTTAGCGCATGCCACGGCCGAGCTTTCCACCTACCAAGGCGGGCGCATTCGCCAGGCACTCGACAATGCGATACAGGCCGCCCTCACTGGGCAAATGACACCTGCCGACGCTCTCGCGCAAGCGCAACGTGAAGCCGAAAGAGTTTTACAGCGTTACACACGTTAAGCACCAAACGACATGGCTCCCCCAATGAAGTGACGCGTGGGGAGCCTTTTCTTTGATGATCGATGGCGCTCGCCTCGACCCAACGTAAGAGGTGTGACATGCGTTCGTTGGATGCGCATCGCGGTATGCAGCTTTATGGCGTGTTGTTGCTGCTACCGGCGGTGATTCTCCTCATCACGTTTGCCTACCTACCCACGGCTACCACGCTGATCAACAGCCTCTATATACCCAGCTTTCGTGGAGAACCGCGAACGTTCGTGGGGCTGGAAAACTACCAGGAGCTGCTCTCCGACCCCGCTTTTTGGCAGGTGGCCCGCAATAACCTTCTCTATGGCCTTGGCACCATTCCTACCTCCATTGCGCTAGCCCTTGGAATGGCGCTACTGGTTAACGCACGCCTGCCCGGTCGCGGCCTGGTTCGCATGGCGTATTTTACCCCCACTATTTTGCCGATGATCGCGGCGGCCAATATCTGGATGTTTTTCTACGCGCCGCAGATCGGTTTGTTTAACAAACTACTTTCGATAGTGGGTATTAACGGCATCAACTGGCTGGGTGACCCCAACGTGGCGTTAAGTTCGATAATCGTGATGAGCGTTTGGAAAGAAGCCGGCTTTTTCATGATCTTTTATCTCGCCGCCTTGCAGGGCATGGCCCCGGAGCTCAAAGAAGCGGCCGATCTGGAAGGCACGAGCCGTTGGAGCTTTTTCTGGCGCGTCACGTTTCCTCTCTTGATGCCGACCACGCTATTTGTGTTGATCAATGCCCTCATCAACGCGGTTAGGGTCGTGGATCACCTGTTTATTCTCACCAAGGGTGGCCCCAATAACGCCACAAACTTGTTGCTTTATTACGTTTACGAAAACGCGTTTTCATTTTTTGACCGCACCTACGCCGCCACCATTACCGTGGTGATATTGCTGGTGCTTGCCCTGGTGGCAACGCTCAAGTTCGCGGTTCTCGACCGCCGAACCCACTATCAATAGATCGCTAACCGTCAGGTTGAAACTCTCATGCGCCCTGCAACTGCCTCTACACCTAACGCGTTTACCTTCACGAGCCTGCGCTTACCCAGCCTGGAAACACTGGCGGCTTGGTTACTGGCACTGATCTGGATTTTTCCTCTCCTTTACGCCTTTTGGGCGGCCTTCCATCCGCCCGCCTTTATGGTGACGTTTGATCTAACCGCGCCATTGACGTTTTCCAACATGATCGACGCATGGACGCAGGCGCCCTTTGCGCGTTATTACCTTAATACTTTTGCGCTGGTCACTGGTGTGGTACTGGCGCAGTTCGTGGTATGTACGTTGGCCGGCTTTGCGTTTGCCCGCTTTCCAATTCCGGGCAAAAATCTGCTCTTCATGCTGGTGCTGATCCAGCTGTTTGTCTTTCCTGAAGTATTGATTGTTGAAAACTATCGCATCGCCAGCGAGCTGGGCTTGATCGACACACTCACCGGTGTGGGATTGCCCTACGTCGCCAGCGCGTTTGGCATCTTTCTTTTACGTCAAACGTTCAAGACCATTCCTCGCGAGCTTGAGGACGCCGCACGAATCGAAGGCTGCGGCTGGATGGCGATTCTTTGGAAAGTCTACGTGCCATTAGCCAAACCCACCTATTTGGCGTATGGGCTCGTCTCAATCAGCCACCACTGGAATAATTTTCTCTGGCCGCTGGTGGTCACGAACTCAGTGGAAAGTCGCCCATTGACGGTGGGCCTTGGAGTTTTCTCAGCACCGGAAACTGGCGTGAACTGGGCAACCGTCAGCGCCGCCACCCTACTCAGCATCGCCCCGCTATTAGTGGCCTTTTTGCTGTTTCAGCGTCAGTTTGTGCAATCATTTTTACGCTCGGGCATTCGCTAGGCTTCATTAATCCACATGAATCTTAATCCGGTACAACACGCAATAAACCACCGGCAGCACTACCAGGGTTAACAAGGTGGCAACGCCAAGACCACCTATCAGCGCGACCGCCATGCTGGCGAAAAAGGCATCGCTAATCAGCGGAATCATCCCCAGCATGGTGGTCAGTGCAGCCATCGCGACCGGACGCACCCGGCTAACAGCTGCCTGCACCACGGCATGGTAGCGATCTTGATGCAGCGGCAACTGCACGTTGATTTCCTCCACCAGCACGATGGCATTTTTAATCACCATGCCGATCAGGCTCAGCGTTCCCAACAGCGCCATAAACGAGAAAGGTAAGCCGGTAAGCAGCAGCGCGCCCACTACACCGATAATCGTCAACGGCACAAGCGACCAGATGGCCAGCGGCTGGCGGAAGTTGTTAAACAGTACCACGGTGATAATAAACATCATCACCAACCCAAGCGGCAGCGATGAGAATAGCCCACTTTGCGCCTCGCCAGCGGTTTCATACTCGCCGCCCCACTCCAACCGATACCCCCGCGGTAAATCCAACGCATCCACTTCCGGACGAATATTGGCCAGTACGCTGGCCGCCGTTACGCCGCTTAACGGATGCGGTTCACCGTATACCGCCAACATGCGTTCGCGGTTGCGGCGCTTGATCATCGGGTCGGCCACCTGCGTCGTCATATCGCTGATGACTTGGTCAGCAGTGATGTAGCGCCCTCGCTCCTGGCTCCATACGTTCAGCGAGCCAAGGTTATCCGCGTCGTGACGCTGCTCGGGGGCGGCCCGTGCCACTATGGGGATCAGCTCACTGCCATCCCGATAGACGCCCACTTGGCTGCCGCTGGTGCTCAAAGCAAGCGTGGCAGCCAAATCTTCACGGGTGACGCCCAACCGCCGCGCGGTATCTTCGGCAAAGACTGGCGTAATCACCTGCACGCGGTTGCGCCAGCTGGTGCGCACGCTGGTCATGTGCGGTATATCGCGGAACATGGCTTCAACGTTGTCACCGAGTTGGCGCAGCACCTCCGGGTCACTGCCATAAAAGCGCGCCTCCAGCTTGGCTTTGGGTGCGGGGCCGACTTCTAGTGGGGCAATTTTATAGTCGATATCGCTATGGTCACGCTTCAGCACCTTCTCCACCTCGGCCATACGTGCACGCTGGGTGGTTTTATCGTCGGTTTCGACAATCAGCTGCGCATAGCTTGCGTAGCGGTCTTCGGGCGAATAAGTCAGGGTAAAGCGCTGCGCACCACCGCCCACGGTCGTCGTCAAATGGCGAACCCCCTCCATCTGCATGACAGTGTCTTCCAGCTCGCTAACGCGGTGCTGAGTTTCGAGAATATCGCTGCCTTCCGGTGTGCGGTAATCAACAAAAAAGATCGGCGTGTTCGATGCTGGGAAAAAGGCATTTTTGACCGAGCCAAAGCCGACCACCGCGCTCGCTAGTATCACCACGACCAGCACCAGAGAGACCCAGCGCCAACGAATACCGGCAATAATCACGCGAGCAAAAGCGCGATACACAGTGCCTTTATAAGGGTCATCCTGCCCATCACCAGGGGCGACGTTGCGGAAAAACAGCTTAAAGTAGAAAGGTGTAAGCGTCAGCGCGGTAATCCAACTCAGCAGCAGCGAATAGAGCAGCACAAAAAACAGCGAGCCGATAAACTCGCCGGTGGTATCCGGCGACAGGCCAATGGGCGCAAAGGCGGCAATCGCAATCAGCGTGGCCGCCAGCAACGGCCACGCGTTTTGGCGAATGACTTGGTGCGCTGAATCGCGAATCGTGTTGCCGCGTTTTAAGCCCACCAGCATGCCTTCGGTGACCACAATGGCGTTATCCACCAGCATACCGAGAGCGATAATCAGCGCGCCCAGCGAGATTTTCTCCAGCTGCAGGCCGTGGATACGCATCAGCATAAAGGTGCCGATGATGGTGATCAGCAGGATGAAGCCCATCAACAGGCCGCTGCGCCACCCCATGAACAGCATTAGCACCACAATCACGATGGCCACCGCCTGTATCAAGCTGAGCAAAAAGCCCGATACGGCCTCATCGACTACCTGGGGCTGGTCGTAAACCACGTTCAATTCCATGCCCAGCGGCGTACGAGCTTCTAACGCTTTTAGCCGTTCTTGCAACCGTTCGCCAACTTCGACGACGTTCACGCCGCTTTCAAAGGAGATGCCCAGCGAGATCGCTGGTCTGCCCATATCGCGGTAGAGCTGCTGGGGCTGCTCTGCCAGCTCACGACTCACATCGGCAATGTCGCTCAGACGCACTAACTCGCCACCGCCTTCGCTTACAATCAACGCGCGCAGATCATTAATATTCGCGGCACTGCCGGTGAGTGTAATACGAAAGCGGCGGCCATCCTGCTTGAGATGCCCTGAATCGGCCACTGCGTTTTGCGTGCCGAGTAGCTGCTGCAGGCGGGTAAGCGGAATATTCAGGGCACGCAAGCGTTCGCGGTCGACCTCAATATAAATGCGTTCTGCATGTTCGCCGCTCAGCGATACCTTCTCAACCCCGTCTACTCGTGCCAGCTCGCGCTTGAGAAAATCCGCGTGGTCGGCCAGGTCGGGCATTGGGTAGCCTTCCCCGGTCAGGTTGACCATGAAGCCAAACACATCGCCAAAATCGTCGTTAATGTGCGATTGACTAGCCCCAGGGGGGAGCGCTGCCTGAACATCCCCGACTTTACGGCGCAGCGAATCCCATAGCTGTTCCAGCTCTTCGTTTTGCACCGTGCTTTCCAGTTCCACGGTAATCTGCGAGAGGCCGTCGGTGCTCACCGAGCTGATCCGCTTGATCGACGACATATCCTGTATCGACTCTTCTAGCGTCGAGGTGACTTCCTGCTCCACCTCTTCCGGCGTCGCACCAGGGTACTGGGTGGTGATCAGCGCGTTACGAATAGTGAACTCGGGGAACTCCAACTGCCCCATGCCTAAAAATGCTAAAGCCCCGCCCGCGAGCAGCACCACCGTCATTAAATAGCTGGCCGCACGATGACGTAAGAAGTAGTCAACCATGTTAAAGCCCCCGCTCTTTTACCCACGGAGTGACTTGTATATCTGTGGTTAGACGGTGAGCCCCGACGGCCACAATACGGTCTCCTGCTGACAGACCACCGCTGACTTGCAGCCCGTTTGAGGTTAGCGGCCCCACGTCTACTGGCACTGCTTCGAGGCGGCCTTGATCGTTATAGCGCCATACCCGGGCCTGATCTGGGTCATCGCCGGCATAACTCACCGCCTCTGCCGGAAAATACCATGTTGGCTGAGTCGCATCGGCTTGCAACGCAGTCAAATCCAGACGCACATTGGCGCTCATACCATCGAGTAGCGTGATGTCATCGGGTTGGGGAAGCGTCAGCGTGATCTCATAGGCCAGGCTCTGCGCGCTGGCTTGGGTGGTGTAAGACGCAAGCTGAGCAAGGTAGGGAGTGTCGCTTCTACCAAAACGCACTTCAAACGCTAAGGCATCGCCGACTGGCTTGCCGTTGCTGCGCGGCATGCGTTGAATGATTTGCTCAGGCAGGTGAAACACCACGTCCAGCTGCCCCGGTTGCTGAATGACCGCAACGGTTTGCTGGACTTGGACAATCTGGCGATTATCCACCGGCACCTGGGCGATCACCCCATCGTAGGGCGCTCGCAGCTGTGTATGGGTAACCTGTTCTTGGGCTTGCTCAAACGTGGCGCGGGCAGCCCGCCACTCACTTTCTGCCTCATCAAACTGGGCTTGGCTCACCGCCCCGCGATCCAGGGTATAGCGCATGCGCTCTAACATCGCCTTGGCTAACGCTAAGCGTGAACGGGCGCTATCAAGCTCGCTTTGCACGTTGCGATCATCAATACGCGCAATCACCTCACCTTCGCTTACGCGTTGGCCGGGGCTTACGTTGAGCTCGAGCAATTCACCCGCCATGCGAAACGACAAATTGCTGCGCGTGGTGGCTTCCACCCGCGCTGGGAACTGCCGCAGCGCCGATGCATTCGGCGCGTCTAACGTCATCAATTTGACCGGCCGTACCGAAGACTCGGGCGCTTCAGAAGGTTGCTCACAGCCAACGAGCCATGACAAGGCAATAAGGCCCAGCAGCAAACGAATAAAGGTAGCGGGCACGAGGAGCTCCTTACGGGGATTCAACATTGCATCAAACAATGCTCAAGCGCATTGAGTTGAAATGAGTCGACCTAAATTTCACTGACATTCATGTATGTCAGTGAAAGTGTATACTAATCACCCAGGGGCGACTTTGCCAGCCATCAATGCCAGAATCCGTATAATTTCAAGGTAAGGAAGCGCTATGTCTCGTCGTAAGGCCGATGCCGAACGCACCCGTGAAACGATACTCGACGCCGCAGAAACCACCTTCCTCGCCCAGGGCGTTTCACGCACCACGTTAGCGCATATTGCCCAGGCAGCCGGGGTTACCCGCGGCGCGATCTATTGGCACTTTGAAGACAAAGCTGCCTTATTCGACGCGCTGCTTGAACGGGTTAGACTGCCGCTGGATGAGATTGTCGATGACACGACGCTTCGCCTCGGCACAACGCCAATCGACTGCTTGCGCGAGATAGCACAGCGTTCGCTGGCAGGCATCTGCCACGACCTGCCCCTTCAGCGAGCCGCCACCATCGTGCTGCACCGCTGCGAAAAACTCGAAGACGACCACCCACGAATCTGCATGATCACACGGCTTTCTGAGCACGCCGAAGTCCGGGTAGAACAGCTATTCAAACAGGTCCAGCTCGCCGGTAACTTGCGCACCGACCTCACCCCTACCAGCGCTCGCCGTCAGTTTCATGGTTTTTTGATTGGCGTTTGCTTTGATTGGCTACAGGACCCCCAACAATATTCATTAGCAGATGAATACAACGGCATTATCGAAACGCTAATGCGCGGTTTGTTGGTGGAGAACACGCCCTGACGACCCAGGGATTAACGGGCCTAGTTTCTACCTCCACCGAGTTACTGCGCGTTAAGCACGCTACGCTTAGTGGTAGCCTTCCATCAACCGCTAAGCAAGATGAATCGTTCCACGCTTTTGACGAAGGTTTTACCCGCTGCTGATCACCCAATAGCGCCATGCGCCTAAGCCCCAAACGATTTGCCGAGCTCATCAACGCCGAGCGGGTGAATGTGTGTAAGTTGAAGAAGAGTATCGATTAAATGCTCTCATACGTTGATGAAGGCTGGAATAGTTTAGGCCCGCTTCGGTAGCCTGACCAATTGGTCTCCCTGTATATTCTCTGGGTGCCTTCCCGTAGTAGTGTAGTGTTCTTTATATACTAATCTTTAAACCGAACAGCAAGGGAACACTGCGTTCCCGATGGGGTTAATGTGGCTCAACCACTCTCTTCGCATACAGGATCCACCGCTTCACTATATAAGGCATGGGGCGTACACGTCTTTACCGCCAGCGGGGTATTGCTCGGCACGATGGCGATGCTTTCACTGATCGACAATAATCCAGTCGCCTGCTTGCTCTGGCTAGGTGCCACGATGTTGGTCGATGGTTTTGATGGCACGCTGGCGCGCAAGTATGAAGTAAAGACCATCCTGCCTCATTTTGATGGCTCAACACTCGATATGGTCATCGATTACCTTACCTGGGCCTTTATACCCGCCCTTTTCATCTACTTCTTTATTGAGTTGCCGCCCAATTTTGAGCTGCTGTCAGTGTTCATCATTCTGCTGTCATCCATGTTCTGCTTTTGCAACGTTAATATGAAAAGCCAAGATAATTTCTTTGTTGGCTTTCCTGCCGCGTGGAACATCGCCGCGATATATTTCTATATTCTCGATTTTCCGCCTTTAATCACGTTTGCCTCTATTGCCTTTCTAGCCATTCTCACTGTGACACGGATGAAATTTCTTCACCCATTTCGGGTGCGCTTGTTCATGCCGCTCAATATCGTCGTCACTCTAGTATGGTTTGTATGCGCCACCTCGTTGGTGCTCTCCACTCCCGAGCACGCCGCCTGGGCACTATGGGGGTGGGGCATTGCCTCCGTTTACTTCGTTGGTATTTGCCTATGGCGTACTGCCCGAGAAGCGTTTTAATTTGGCTGTAGCCGATGAGGCTCACTTCCGGACCACTTCATGCTCCTGCGCTTCCTCTACTTTCTCGATGGCAAGCTCACCATGCCTATTGGGTTGGTGACGTAGCCATACAGGTTCGTGCCGCCGATGGGGTCTTGGCTGATGTATCTACCCTGTTCGCGGTCGTAGTAGCGGTGGTAGTACAGCCCGCTTTCGTCGGGGTCGGCTAGCCAGCGGGGCTTGCCGCTGGGGGTAAGCAGTTGCAGCGGCGTGCCCAGGGCGTCGGTGATATAGGTGCTGAGCTGGGTGGTGGCTTCGCGGCCGTGTTGGCCTTGGGATTCGTCGATACGCAGCATGGGCACGAAGCTGCCGGGTTGGCGCCGTCGTAGCCGAGGGTTAGGCGTTCACCGCTGGGGTGTTCGCGGTGGGCGTAGTCGTCGTGCTGGCTGCCGATCAAGCGTCCGGCGGCATCAAAACGGTAGGCGATGACTTTTTCCGCTGGATCGCCTTCCAGGCTGCGGAAGCTCATTCGGCCCAGGGCGTCGTTTTGGTAGCTTTGTTGGCTGGTGGTGTTCGGGCTGCGTAGGGTGAGGTGATCCAACTGGCCGAGGTTGGTGTACCCACACTTCAGCACCAGCGGCTGATTGTGCGCATTGGCGCGGGTGCTCAGGCGGCGCTGGGTTTCCCGGTGCAGGGCATCGGGTTCCAGGGCGATTTCCAGATCCAGGCCGGGGGCACTCATGCCGTGCAGGTGGCCGCTGCCGACGATATGTCTAAGTTTAATCTGAGACATGATAAAGGCGCTTATTGTCACACTGCCGCCAAGGGAAGCAGCACGTGCCTTCCTTGGCGGGTAGCGAATCAAGTTGAGCCACGACAATTAATACTAATAGGCAAAATTAATGTCGCTTATTCTTTTTTTTCTGATCTTTTTTACGCTGTAGTTCATTCAACCCATCACCAGCTCTATCTATAAGTACGATAAATGTAGTTACTACAGCAAAAATTGCTGAGATACGGCTAATATTTTCTATACTGCTCCACAACATACCGGTTATAAATCTATCTAATCCAAAATGGCCAAAGTGTGCCAGCACGAGTAATCCACCACTAGCAAAACAAACCACAAAGGCCCATATTCGGACTTTATTAACCACCTTAATTGCACTATTCATCTGACTCTCCTCCCAAGATGGTTGTAGTAGTTTTACAATGCTGAACTCCGCCTGCCATGCCATAACTTGGTCCAAGCCAACCGCTTGCTCCTGCAATAGAGCTGCCTCCAACGTCGATAGATCCCCCACCTCCTTTGATAACTCCCGCACGTACGAAGGGCCCCCAAGTTTCTGAAACCCCGTTTTCAAGGGGGGCCGAACTCACTCCAATGTTTCCCCCAACGCCTGCCCCCCTAAACAGCCCCAAACCATACTGCTGGCACTCAGTTACAACCCATGCGGTATTTCCTTCCGAACTGAACTTCAATCCAGTTGATACGGTTTGTCCAAACACACCACTGAAAGCTTCTGCTGCAGCATTTGGCTCTACAGTCGTAACAAGGCCTTCCGCCTGTCTTCTCACCGTATTCGACTGGCTGTAAGGCCCTCCGCCTAGTCCATAGGGGGCACGTCTACCAAACAGCCCCAGCGGATCCACCATCCCCGTCGGGTTCGTCACATACCCATACAAGTTCGTACCGCCATTAAGACCAATCGGATCCTGGTTGATATACCGACCCTGCTGCGGGTCATAGTACCGGTGGCGGTTGTAGTAAAGCCCGCTCTCTTCATCGTGCCATTGCCCCTGGAACCGGATCGGCTGGGTGAGGTTGCGTACGGCACGTTGGTTTTTGACCGCTGCCCAGTCGTCGGGTTCGGCGAGCCAGCGGGGTTGGCCGCTGGGGGTGACCAGTTGCATCGGGGTGCCGAGAGCGTCGGTGATATAGGCGCTGACTAGCTGGCCCTGTTGGGTATCATCGATGCGCAGCATGGGCACAAAACTACCCGGCTCATACACCACGGTAGTGCGCTGGTCGTCCGTTTCTTCGCGCACGATGCGGTCGCCGTCCCAGCCGTAGTGGGTGGTGGCGGTGGCGCCATTGGGGTGGCGTACGGTTTTGCTGATGCGCCTTCCCAGGCCATCGTAGCGGTAGGTGGCGTCGCGGGTCGCCCCCAGCTCGCTGGCGTGGATCAGGTGCACTAGGCGATTCGCGCCGTCGTAGCCCAGGGTTAAGCGTTCGCCGTTGGGCTGTTGGCGTTCGGTCAGATTGCCTGCGCCGTCATAGCGGTAGCGCGCCCCGTTGAGTTGAGTGAGGCGGTTGTCCGTCAGTCCTTGCTGCTTGTCGACACCCTGCTCTAACCGATTACCGGCCGCGTCCACGCTGTAACGGTGGGCGTAGTCGCCGTGCTGGCTGCCGATCAAGCGTCCGGCAGCATCAAAACGGTAGGCGATGACTTTTTCCGCTGGATCGCCTTCCAGGCTGCGGAAGCGCATCCGCCCCAGGGCGTCGTATTGATAGCGCTGCTGGCGGGTGGTGTTCGGGCTGCGCAGGGTGAGGTGATCCAGCTGGCCCAGCTCTGTGTAACCCCGTTTCAACATTAATGGCTGGTTATGCGCATTGGCGCGGGTGCTCAGGCGGCGCTGGGTTTCCCGGTGCAGGGCATCGGGTTCCAGGGCGATTTCCAGATCCAGGCCGGGGGCACTCATGCCGTGCAGGTGGCCGCTGCCGTAGGTGTGCCAATTAAGCGCCGGGAGGTCGCCGAACTGGCTGGCCTCTGGCGCGCCGGTGGCGGTGAGGGTGTGCTGGTGGTGCCACTGCCAGCCGCTCTCACCTGCTAGGCCCGCATGTTGCTGCTGTTCGCCGATTAACCGCTGGGCGTGGTCGTAGCTAAAGGTCACCTCGCCATGATCGTTGGTGACGCTAATGAGTTGCCCATTGCTGCCCCACTGATAATGTTCACTGCTGGCCGGGGCGTGTTCCGTAGCGGGCAGATGTCGGGCGGTGAGGCGAGCGGCTTCGTCATAGTCGTACCGGGTCACCAGCGGCTGGCCGTCGGGGCCGGGGCGGTTGGCTTCGATACGTTCGATCAGTCGTCCGGCGTCATCGTAGCGGTACTGCTGCTCGCGGCCATCGGGGCCGGTCTCGCTGGCGAGGCGATCCATGTCGTCATAGGTAAAGCGATACACGGCGCCGTTGCCCAGCGTGAGTTCGCTGAGACGGCCAATGTCATCGTACGCGGTAAACTGTTGGCTGCCGTCGGCCTCGATGCGCTGCACCGGGCGGCCGTGGTCGTCATAGAAGACCTGCTGCCGAAACCCTTGCGGGCCTTCCAGTTCGTAAGCGCGCCACTAACCACATCTTCTCAACCTGAGTTTTGCTGATCACACTGAGGCATTCTTTATCCAGGAGATCCTCATGAACCACGAACTCAATGCCATGCAGGCTTTCTGGCTCGGCCATCTCTATCACGCATCCGTCACCCAGAGGCCGCTAAGCCAGTATGCTGCGCAACAAGGGCTAACCTTAGCCGATTTATTGCGTTGGGAAAAACGCTTGAACGTACGCGGCCTGCCGGTACCACCACGCCACCGTCCCGCTCGATTTGTCCAAGTGGCGGTGGCGCCGTGATTCGTCCAAGCACTGACCTGACCGTGTATCTGTGCCGTGAACCGGTGGACATGCGCAAGCAAATCGATGGCCTGGCCTTGCTGGTTCAGGAGGCCATGGAGCTGAACCCGTTCGATAAGGCGCTGTTTGTCTTTGGTAACCGTCAACGCGACAAGGTGAAGCTGTTGTTCTGGGAGCGTAATGGCTTTGTGGTGTGGTACAAGCGATT
>NZ_JAMJPJ010000160.1 GCF_023555005.1 Halomonas llamarensis
GAGTTTGCCCATCTGGTTGATCACCCAGTCGGCCTTACCGGTCTTGCCCTTGGGTTGTACCTTCTGAGCTTCAATGAACTTGCGTCGTGCATGGGCCCAGCAACCGGCGTGCATTATGCCGTTACGTGTAAGCGAGCCATTAACCACATCTGGGCAGGCGTCGCTCAGCCGGGTAATGTGTCCTTCCAGTGCCAGGGCAGCAGCGTGGTGAGCTCGTCGTCGTTGAGCGTGGGCAATGTTTCGAAGACGTAC
>NZ_JAMJPJ010000161.1 GCF_023555005.1 Halomonas llamarensis
CAGTAGAATCTCTTCCAAGGGGTATAGCTTGTTTTTGTCGGCGCGAGGGTCCTTGATGACCGATAGATGGGAAATCAGATCCGAAGACATATCACACCTCACCTTGTTGAAGATGAGGTAGGTTACGGTCGGGTAGACCGGACGATTGCTCGTTCCGCCCCCCCACAGATCCGGGCATGCGCGATTGACGCACCCGGCTCCTCAATCATCAGCTTCACTGAAAGACATTCCGATGTACGATCCTTGCCTTG
>NZ_JAMJPJ010000162.1 GCF_023555005.1 Halomonas llamarensis
CGTATCCTGTTGATTGATCACGACCAAGATTTCAACCAACACAAATGGATACGCCATGACAGATTCTACCCTCCAAGCCATGACACAGCCAGAAGACGATATCACAGACCCGTTGCATGAACTGTTAGTGCGCCAGGCGAAGCCTGGTCATCCGGGCACCTGAAAAGGGGGAAAGGATGAAGTGAAACCCAATGGGTGAAAGTCCCATCCGGCCAAGGCTAGCCACCCGCCGGTAGCGAGTGTTGCGTGG
>NZ_JAMJPJ010000163.1 GCF_023555005.1 Halomonas llamarensis
TGGAAAAACAGGCCAAAGCGCTCGATCCCGACGCGCGTCACGCGCTGCGCGAGCAGAAAAGTCAGCCCCTGATCGCTCAGTTGCGCACCTGGCTCGACAAATCCCTGGCACAAGTGCTCCCCAAAAGTAAGCGAGCCATTAACCACATCTGGGCAGGCGTCGCTCAGCCGGGTAATGTGTCCTTCCAGTGCCAGGGCAGCAGCGTGGTGAGCTCGTCGTCGTTGAGCGTGGGCAATGTTTCGAAGACGTA
>NZ_JAMJPJ010000164.1 GCF_023555005.1 Halomonas llamarensis
CCCAGAGGCCGCTAAGCCAGTATGCTGCGCAACAAGGGCTAACCTTAGCCGATTTATTGCGTTGGGAAAAACGCTTGAACGTACGCGGCCTGCCGGTACCACCACGCCACCGTCCCGCTCGATTTGTGCAAGTGGCGGTGGCGCCGTGATTCGTCCAAGCACTGACCTGACCGTGTATCTGTGCCGTGAACCGGTGGACATGCGCAAGCAAATCGATGGCCTGGCGTTGTTGGTTCAGGAGGCAATGGA
>NZ_JAMJPJ010000165.1 GCF_023555005.1 Halomonas llamarensis
AGTGTTCATCCGTGAGCATTTGTCGGGGCATCGCAAGCTCGCAGTTTGTTGGCGTGAGAACCTCTATTCTGCGAGCTTGCCCCTATCCTGCCAAATCATCTTCGATCAAACGTCAACACGCCCTAGTGCTGGAGCAAGGTTACACAAAGGCAGAGGCCGCGCGCAGCCTGGGGATAAGGGCCAATCTACTGGGCCGATGGATCAAAGAGCACGCGGAGGATGACGGGCAGGCCTTCCGGGGCAATGGC
>NZ_JAMJPJ010000166.1 GCF_023555005.1 Halomonas llamarensis
CCCACTGCGCCTCTTTCTTCTCCATCAGGTGAAGAAGTTGCGCGTTCTCCTCCTGCAGCGTCTTTACCTGATGCTGCAGTTGAGAGACTTGATGGGCGGGGGAAGCGACGTCTTTCATGCCTTATATTTTATCAAAAAACGTGGCAAATGGGGAGCAAAAAATCAGCCAACACACTGAAAATCCAATGCTTTATGAGGCTGCATTGCCTTCAGGTCATAGCCATCCAGCAACCAGTTGAGTTCTTG
>NZ_JAMJPJ010000167.1 GCF_023555005.1 Halomonas llamarensis
TCGACGAACTTGCGTCGCGCATGCGCCCAGCAACCAGCGTGCGTCATGCCGTTACGCCGCACGACCTCGGCGTAGCCTTCATAGCCATCGGTGACCAGGCAACCCGCATAGTCACCCAACAGGCGCATGGGAACGCGCCCGGCACGGCTGGGATCATAGTCGAACAGCACGGTCTGTTGCCCAGGCGGCCCGCCTCGCTGCACCCACATATAGGAGTTGGCGCTGGCCTTGCGTTCCTCTTCTTGA
>NZ_JAMJPJ010000168.1 GCF_023555005.1 Halomonas llamarensis
GAAGGGGCGGATGGCGTTCTCCGCCGGGTTGTTATCCAGCGGTATCAGGCCATTGTCCAGGAATCGGGTGAGTCGTGGCCACTGATGATCCAGGTAATGCAGCGCTTTACCCAGTGTGCTTTTGGGGAGCACTTGTGCCAGGGATTTGTCGAGCCAGGTGCGCAACTGAGCGATCAGGGGCTGACTTTTCTGCTCGCGCAGCGCGTGACGCGCGTCGGGATCGAGCGCTTTGGCCTGTTTTTCCA
>NZ_JAMJPJ010000169.1 GCF_023555005.1 Halomonas llamarensis
GGATGGACGACGTGAATCGGAAGCCAGTTGGACAGAGTTGCTCACGGGGTTACGGGAGCGCGGGCTGACCAACGCCCCCAAACTTGCGATTGGCGACGGCGCTATGGGGTTCTGGTCGGCATTGAGCAAGGTGTACCCGGAAACGGATCATCAACGTTGCTGGGTTCACAAAACTGCCAACGTACTGAATAAGCTACCAAAATCTGTGCAGTCCAAGGTCAAGGCTGACCTCCACGAGATATGGA
>NZ_JAMJPJ010000016.1 GCF_023555005.1 Halomonas llamarensis
CTTGCCGTCAGCTAGCACTTCCCCTTGCCGGGCGTGCAGGGGACTTTCACCCCCAAGTCATCCTGAGGCACCACCCCCAGGAACAGCGCCGGTCAAGGCGCTGCGCGCCATGCCTGGCGCACACGAAAAAGGCGAACCAAGCTAAGTGCTTGATTCGCCTTTTAAAATCTCTGGCGGAGGGGGAGGGATTCGAACCCCTTCACTCCCTGCCTAATATACATAACATACTGATTCTTAATGCTTGGTGCCAACTTCTTTATTGTTTTCGAGTCCCTGGCTAGTCCCGACTATCGTGAGGATTACGCGCGGCGCGTGTGTGCGCACGTTAATGCCGCAGGATTCCTAGAATCCGTGGGTGGCTCGGAAAAAGGTAACAAAGGTAACGCTTTCTAAAAATAGAAGTTAACCTACTGATATTTATATAAATAAAACAGGTGTTCAAAAGGTAACAATAAGGTGACAAAAAGGTAATGCGTTACCTTTTAATAGGGTTACAGAAGTAATTATAAAAATATATATAAATCATCACCTTATAATTCCGTTACCTTTTGCGTTACCTATTGCGACCTTTTAGAGGTAACAAGTAAACCTATATAAAACAGCACCTTATATTTGCTTTTCCCTGCCGTGACCGATGTTACCTTTTTCCGAGGACCCCTCTACTTCTCAAACAGGCCGACTGCCAAGACGCCTCCTGGGATCGTGGATTCTTTTGCATAAAACCGCCGATATGCGCATAAAAGAAAGCTCACCCAAAACCCTGCCCGAGCCCAGTAACGTCGCGGGCTTGGGCCCTAGTGCAAAGGTGCATAAAAAATAAAATATTTAGAGCGCAGGCGGGGCGGGGTGTCGATCGCGCGCTGGGGGTCGGCGCCGGGGCCGGGAGGTGGCACGCTTGCCTCAAGCTGAGCCTGTTTAGCGGGCACAAAAAAGCCGCCTTGAAGGCGGCTGCTGTGCTGTGACTGAGTAGCGAAGCGATTATCGCGATGGATCTAGTCCTGGCCCGCCACCGCCTTCAAGAGAGTAAGGGCGAAAGCTCACGATCTCTTCACCGACCCGCTCGTTGATCTCCATCATTGTTGCCTGCAACGGCTCTAACTCGTTGGCCACGAATACCTTGGCCGCTTTCTCAACGTCGCCGAAACCGCAGGTATTCTGGGGGATGATGCCCATCAGCTGCGGGGGTATGCGGTGGCCGGCAAGCTGATCATCCCGGGTGATGTTCTTCACGTTCCAGAACTCGTCTTTCGCCGCGACCTCGCTGACCGGGATCACCTGAACCCCATCCTTCTTACCCCCTGGGGAGTACAGGAAAAGGTTCCGGAAATTACCGGGGCCCTTCGAATCCTTAAGCGCCTGGCGCATCGCGTCTATATCCTGCTTGTTATGGGCGGCATCGTTGACGTACATGATGAACCCAGCATGACTGCCGTTGAGGTAGTAGCGCCTCCGGAACAGGGTGGCGCTCTCATTGAGCCATGCAGACTGCAGGCTGCCGAGATAGTCCGGTACGCCATAGATCCCCTGGTCAACATCGGGCTCCAGCAAGTGGATTACCCGCCCCGCCGGCAGCTCTACCCGATCAACGAAGTTAGGTGCCCACCAGTATCGATCACCACTCAATCCACCCCGCCGCATATAGCGCGCTCGCAAATGGCGAAAAGGCAACCTCTTGCCTAGCCTCCCGAACACCTCTTCGAGATAACCGTTACCAAACACCAGGTAGTCCAGGGCTAGGCCACTAAACGCTTGGCGGCCAAGCAAGGGGTGCGGCTTGAACGTGCGTAACAGAATATTCCTCTTCACCTGGAGCGCCGACCCGTGATGCGCCGTCGCCCGATAGCTCTTGGCCAACACATCCAGCGGGATCGGCGGCTCGTACCACTCATCTGCTGAAAGCCATAACCCCTCGTGGAAAAAGTCCCGCATGCTGGTAACTGGCTCTGGATCCCCGAAGCTGAACGCCTCGGGTCGAGCGCCTGACGCCGCGGCCGATCCGGTTGACAGGTTGCCCGATTCGCTTGACGGGGCGCTGGACTCATCGACGCGGTAGGCCGGCACGCGGATTCGGGGCTTGGCGGTAGTCTCGCTCATTCAAATATCTCCATCATGGAACGCCCGGCCTCTTCCGCCGGGCCGTCGATTGGTTCGTGGTGAAGCGCGTGCATCGTGGCCCAAGCCAGGTCGGCATGGCCTGTCGCCTGGTTGCGCCCGCTGGTGTAGGTGAACTGGCGGCCCGAAGCGGTCAGTTCACGTTTGATGGCCATGAAGGACTGGGCAAGATCCGCCCAGCCGGCGTCAAACTCGAGTCGTCCCTTGCGCATTATCTGCTGTGCCTGCATTACCATGCGGCTCTTGACGTCGACGCTGTACTGGTAGCGCACTAAGGTGGGGAACCACTTCTCGACATGCTCGGCCACGGCCTCTCCAAGCCCGCTGACGTCGATGCCGATATGCTCGATCTGGTACTTGGCTTCGAAGCTACGGATGAAAGCGGCCTGCGCCTCATAGTCCTGGCCTTTCACTCTGTGGCGCTCCAGCAACCGGTGAGGCTCATCGGCAGTGCGCGAGGGCAACACCACTACCAAGCCAGCGCCGTCGCCATCTTCACCGGTACCCGTTGGGTCATAGCCGATCCACACGCCGCGATCGCCGACCGGGCGCGGCGCGAATGGCCGGTAGTCGTTCCACACTTCCCAGCTATCGACCATGCAGGGCTGAATAGCCGATAGCGGGAAAGCGCTTTGCGAATCGTCGACGAACTGGCACTCGAACAAGTTGGCGAACTCGTCATCGCTATACTCGAATCGCAGGTCATCGATCTCGAAGAGGTCGCAGCCGCCCTGCTCGGCATCGTGGATGGTGACGATTTGCTTCCACTGGCGATCACCGCATAAAGCACCGTTTCTAAGTGCTTTATGACTGGTGTCTATCTCCACTCGATCGGATTTTTTGCGCCGCTTGTTAAGGCGCTCACCCGTCCAGAATGGGTAGGCCGCATGAGCGATTGAAGATGGGGTGGAACAATAGGTCTGGCTAAACTGCTTATGCGTGGCCATCGCCGATGCCACTTTACGAAACTGCTCAAAGCCTAGAATCCAGAAGTACTCATCCAAAAAAACATCACCGTGATACCCCTGTGCGGTTTTCGCGTTAGTACCCAGGAAGTGAAGTTCGGCGCCATTATCAAGAATAATCGGGTCGCCCTTTAGCTCAACGCCACACGTCTGTTTTACAAACTGGACGATATAACTTCGAAATATGTGAGCCTGAGCCTTTGAAGCACTTAGGAATATTTTGTTCTTGCCCGACTTAAAGGCGTCGAGTATCGCTTCCCGAGCGAAGTAGAAAGTCGCGCCGATCTGCCGGCTCTTCAGAATGTTGCGAATTCGGTGCTTCTGACCGGCCTCATACCACGTCAACTGATAATCAAACAGCGAGTCAAAGAACGCGGCCTCGAGCTGCTCTACTTGCTCTTCATCCAGCGCATTACGCCGCTGCTTGCGGCGCGGGGCTTCGTTGCGCGCATTGATATTGGGGTTGAGATCCGCCTCGCGGCCGGTCTGCTGGTATTTATGCACCCGAGCCAGGCGCTCGATCTGCCTGCCCAGCAGGTCGATCTCCTTAAAGTCCCTGCCTTCCTTTGCCTCCTTGCTGATCAGCTGCACCAGGCGCGCCTCGAGCGCCCCCTCAACGCGCTGGCTCGGCAATGCATCGTCCCAGCCGTCACGCTGTTTCCAGCTGTGTACGGTGGCCGCCTTCTCGTCTAAATGCTCAGCAATACGCGCCACTCGCCACCCCTGCCAGTAAAGGTGGCGGGCGTGTACGCGCGAAGAGTCTGTTGTGTCGGCAGGCATCGTTGTCATGCCGCCAGCCTAACCGCGCTCGCTTCGCAGCCCACGGCATAGCGCGTTGTGGATAAGACGCCTACAACGCCACAGCGTTGAGCTAGACGCCCTGCGCGCGGAACCTGACCACAACGCCTGAACCCCACCACCCACGAGGCAGCCATGGCAATGTTCCGCATCGCGACTGAAGGCGCGACAACTGACGGCCGCACGATCACACGCAAGTGGATCGAGCAGATGGCCAAGAATTTTAACCCCGCCACCTACGGTGCTCGGATTTGGATGGAGCACATGCGCGGCATGTTCGCCGACGGCCCCTTCCCCGCACTTGGCGACGTGACAGCCCTTGAGGCGCGCGAAGGCGAAGATGGCAAGATGGCTCTCTATGCCGAGATCGACCCCACCGACCGGCTCAAACAGATCAACAGCGAGCGTCAGAAGATCTACACCAGCATTGAAGTAGATCCTGAATTCGCGGATACCGGCGAGGCCTACCTGGTTGGCCTAGCGGTCACCGACTCACCCGCAAGCCTCGGTACCGACATGCTTCAATTCAGCGCTTCTCAAGGCACCGCCTCTCCGCTGGCCGCCCGCAAGCAGTCGGCGCACAACGTGTTCACGGCAGCCGTGGAAACTGAGCTGGACTTCTCTACGGAGCCACCCGAAGAGCAAGGCCCAACCCTAACCGAGCGCGTGAAAGCGCTGTTCAAGAAGCACGACGCCAAGACCGACAAGGGTTTTGCCGACTTTCGCGCCGAGCTCGAGCAGACCCTCGAACTGTTCGTGCAGAAGTACCAGGCGCTGGACGCCGAGCTCAAAAAACTGCCTAGCAGCACGGCTTTTAAAGAGCTCCAAGACGCCCATGCCGCAACCAAAACCAAGCTGGATGAGCTCTATACCAAGCTCGACAACGAACCGACTACCCCGCCCCGCGCTCCCGCCATCGGCGGTGCTGATGCCCAACTGACAGACTGCTAAGGATCGCCGCTAATGCGTAAAGATACCCGTATCGCCTACAACCGACTGCTCGACCGAATCGCTCAACTGTCCGGCGTGCCTAGCGCCAAAGAGCAATTCGCCATCGAGCCGTCGGTGCAACAGACGTTGGAATCCAAGATTCAGGAATCCAGTGAATTCCTGAGCTCCGTCAACATCATTGGCGTCGATGAGCTCAAGGGGCAAAAGCTCGGCCTGGGTGTCACCGGCCCGATTGCCAGCCGTACCGACACCACTCAGAAAGACCGCACCACCAGTGATGTGTCCTCCCTCGAATCTCATGATTACGAATGTGTCGCCACCGAGTTCGACACCCACATCACCTGGGCCAAGCTAGACGCCTGGGCCAAGTTCCCGGATTTTCAGACCCGTGTGCGCAACGCCATCGTTCGCCAACAAGCGCTGGACCGCATCATGGTTGGGCTCAACGGCACCACGGCGGCCGCCGAAACGGATCGCGTGGCCAACCCGCTGCTGCAAGACGTCAACATCGGCTGGCTGCAGCAATATCGCACCCACGCCCCGGCGCGCGTTCTCAGCGAAGGCGCCAACGCGGGCGAAGTACGTGTTGGCCCGAGTGGTGACTATGAAAACCTGGATGCCCTGGTCTATGACGTGGTCAACGAAATGCTCGACCCCTGGTTCCGGGAAAGCACGGATATTCGCGCCATTTGCGGCCGCAAGATCCTTGCCGACAAGTATTTCCCGCTGATCAACCAAGAGCAGGCGCCCACCGAGCAACGCGCCCTGGACATGATCCTCAGCCAAAAGCGCATGGGTGGCCAACAGGCCGCGCGCGTCCCGTTCATGCCGGACGGCACGCTGCTGATCACCCCGCCGGAAAACCTCTCACTGTATTGGCAGAACGGCAGCCGCCGCCGCTACCTAGAGGACAACCCCAAGCGCAACCGTATCGAGAACTACGAATCCAGCAATGACGCCTACGTGATTGAGGACTACGGATTTGGCTGCTTGGTCGAAAACATCGTCTTCGGTGACTGGTCCGTTTAAGGAGTAGCCAATGATTAGCCCTGCCCGTAAGCACTTCCAGCGCACCTTTGCTGCCCAAGCGGCGGGGGTCGCCAACCCCCGCGCCGCCCAGGGTGGCGAGCAGTACGAACTCATGGCCGCTGCGCTGTGGGAGGCCCGCCGCACCCTAAAGGGCATCAAGTCAGTCGAGGCCAAGGTGGCCAAGAAGCGCGAGATGCTGCCCGAGTTTGAGGCCTACGTGGCTGGCGTGATCGAGGGCGGCAAAGGCGCCCAAGATGACGTCCTGATGACCATCATGCTCTGGCGTCTTGATGTCGGTGAGCTCGAAGGCGGCCTCGAAGTGGCTGAGTACGCCCTACACCACGCTCTCGACACCCCCGACCGCTTCGAGCGGGACACCGCTTCGATCGTCGCCGAACAAGTCGCCGAGGAAGCATTGGCCCGCCTTGAGGCACCGCATACAGATGACGCCGAAGGCGAGGCCCGCGCTGCCGCCGAAGCCGCTGATCTGGTTATGCACCTGAGTCGCGCCGAAGCGCTGACCCGCGACGCCGATATGCACGACCAGATCCGCGCCAAGCTGCACAAGGCCCTGGGCTATGCCCACCGTGGATCACGCAACCTGAGCGAAGCCCTTGAATGCCTTCGCCGCGCCCTGCAGCTGAATGACCGGGTCGGCGTTAAGAAGGACATCGAAAAGCTAGAGCGCGAGCTCAAGCAACAGCAGAACGAAGGTGACCAGGCTAACGCCTGATCGCCCCACCGAGTCGCACGCCGACGCCAAGGGGGCGCCGGGTAAGAGCTGACCCCGGTCTTGCTCGACACCCAGCCCACCCCCTTCCTAACAACGAGCCACCGCCATGTCGTTGATCTCCTACGGAACCGGCGAGACCGCTACGCCACCCGACGCTATCGCCAACAATGGATTCTGGCCAGACCTTGACGCCGCCGACTTTCGCGACGCCGAGCGAATCGACAGCACGGCCACCGAGGCACGCTTCGAACAGGCCCTGCGCGTGGCCATGGCCGATATCAACCGACAGCTCGCCCCCTTCCAGGAAGAACAGCAGGCCAATGGTGTTGCTACCGCTGCCGAGATACCGCGCGCAGGGTGGCAATGCGAAGGGCATCACAAGCTGCTCTATCGCCGCGCCGTCTATGCCACTGCCCTGGCCAGCTTGCTCGAGCGCTACCGCGACTACAGCGCAACCGGTGAAGGGGATGAACGTGGCGAAGCCAAGGACCTAGCGGCTGATGACTACCGCCGCGACGCCCGCTGGGCCGTCAGCGAGATCCTCGACGAAAGCCACGCTGTTGTGGAGCTGATCTAGTGCCAACCGTTCGCACTCACCAGGGCGAAACCCTCGACCAGCTTTGCCATCGAGTGCTTGGCACAACCGCCGGCGTCACTGAGCGCGCGCTAAAAATGAACCCAGGGCTAGCCGATCTCGGCCCGGTCCTACCTCACGGCACCCTGGTCAAGCTGCCCGAAGAGCAGACAACCCCCGTCGTGGTCGACACCGTCCAGCTATGGAGCTGACGAAAAAACGAAGAGGAATTTATGGCAGAACCCAGCACCGCCGCTGCCGCCGGCACCGCCTCGCTTGCAGCCTTTTTTATTGGAATGCTGCCGGGCATCGACGCAAATGCGGTTGTCGGCGCATTTTGCGGCGCCGCGCTGTTCGTTATCAGCGCAAAAGAACTGGGCCTACTCGAGCGCCTCGCTTATCTCGCTATTTCATTCCTGATCGGCTACCTCGGCGGCCCCGCCACACTAGGCGACATGCTTGAGCACTCCGCCGTCTCGGCGTTTATCGCCGCCGCCGTCAGCGTCACTGCCGGGCTTCGAGCCATTGAAGGCGTCAAGACAATGGATCTCAAAGCCTGGCTAGGAGGAAAGAAGTGATACCCGCCGAATCGATGATCACCCTGTTGGCCGCCTCACTGATCTGCATCCGGCTGCTAACGTTTCGCCGCGGCGAGGCCCGCCACCGCGTGGGCTATGCCTGCCTGGCGTGGCTACTCATCGCCGGTACCGGCACCGTTTCTATCCGCATTCTAACCGGCACCGCCTGCCCCCCTGGTTGGGGTATCGCGATCGTCATGTCAGTTCTTGCCGTGCTCGTGTTTCGCGCGCGCGGCAACGTTGCTCACGTCATCCAACTTCGGAGGCTCTAATGCTCATCATCGGAGACCGCGGCTACCAGGTCGAAGCCCTGCAGCAGAATCTCAACCGTCACGGCTACGGCCTAGAGACAGATGGGCTCTATGGGCCTGACACAGAAACCGCCGTGCGCCACTTCCAGCGAGCCCACAACCTGGTGGTCGACGGTATCGCCGGCCGCAAGACGCGCCGAGCGCTCATCCAGGGCGACGATCCCAAAGCCCTGCGCCAGATTGACCTGGTCGGCGCCGCCGACACGCTCGAAGTGGATCTGGCAGCCGTTATGGCCGTCAACGAAGTCGAGAGCCGTGGCGTAGGCTTTCACTTCGGCGGCCCCCGCAATAACGAGCCCGTGATTCTCTACGAGCGCCACATCATGCGCCGCCGCCTAGAGCACCACGGCGTCAGCCCCGTTGCCTACGAGCGTAGCCACCCGCGTCTGGTTAACACCGCACCTGGCGGCTATATCGGCGGCCATCGCGAGCACAACCGACTCGACAAGGCCCGCGACCTGCACAACGAAGCGGCCATCGAGTCAGCCTCCTGGGGCGCGTTTCAGATCATGGGCTTTCACTGGTCGCGGCTAGGGTACGCCAGCGCCCATGCCTGGCTTGAGGCCATGCGCGCAAGCGAGGGCCATCAGCTCGAAGCCTTCGTTCGCTTCATCGAAGCCGACCGAGCAATTCACAACGCGCTACGCCGCCACGACTGGCGCGACTTCGCCCGCCGCTACAACGGCCCAGCCTTCGAGAAAAACGACTACGACACCAAGCTGGCCGCCGCTCACCGTCGCCACAGCCAAGCCCTGGAGGTAGCCGCATGAAAATCATCACCACATTATCAGCCATCGCCCTGATCAGCGGGTGCGCAGCCGTCAACACGCCGCTGGACAGCGAATACGAATTCGGCCAAATGACCGGCAGCTTGCTAGGCCTGCAAGCCAAGTACTGTGCAAACGCTGACCCGCGCCGCCGCGCGGTAATACGGGCAGTGTTAAGAAGCCAGGGCATAGGCCTACCCCCAAGTGGCGCCTGCACTTCGCTAATCGCCCTAATGCCGCAGCCCACCGATGCCGAAATCGAAGCCGCCAAGCAAGATCAACAAAACGCTCAAGGCAAAAGCGATGCGGATTAACTACCAGACCCCACTGATCACAACGCCGGTACCAGACGACACCCATGCCCCATGGCTATGTCAGTCATCAGCAAAAAGCCAGTTGGTGGCCGACTTCGTCGTTATCCTTGATGGTATCCGGCTTGTGATCCCCGAGGGCTATGTCTCCGATTGGGCCAGCATCCCTCGGCCACTCTGGTGGCTCTACCCGCCCACCTATGGCCCCGCCCGCCACGGTGCATGGATTCACGACCGCATCTACAGCCACGAATGGCGATGGTTGCCAAAAGCCTTTGCGGATCGCGCCCTGGCCGCCTGTGTCGCTAACGATGGGGGAACCGCGTTAGACCAGTGGGCCTTTTACCGATCAACGCACCACTTCGGCAAAGGTGGGTGGCACTACAGTCAACACCCCGGCGCCGACTCGTTCTGGAAGGCTACTGAATGAAAATACTACACTCCCTGCGCGCCTACCTTGTCGAACGGATCCCCGGTCTCAAGCGCAACCCTGACCGTCTACTCACCTTCATTGAAGATGGCCGCATCGAGTTCCACCGCGGCGCGCATCTTTCCCATGAGTACCGGGTGCCTGCCCGCATCGTGCTTACCGATCACAGCGGCGAGCTCGACGCGGTCATCATCCCTCTACTGCAGTGGCTTTCGCGCTACCAGCCTGACATCAATCCTGAAGAGGCCATCACCTTCCAGGCCGAGCTGCTCTCCAACAAGTCCTGGGATCTTGCCATTGACGTCACGCTGACTGAGCGCGTCGTTGCCCTGGTCGACTGCGATGCCGGCACCATCCATGTGGATCACCGCCAGCCTAGCTTTGAGATCGATCCTTGTGCCGCCAGCAACTGGCAGCTGTTCATTCGGGACGTTGCGGCAAGCGAGGACTACGACCTGATCGCTGAATGGGGCGAAGAGTGAGTAGCGACCTAGACGCACTGGAGGACTGGGCCGCCCCGCTGCTCGAGCGCCTGCAACCAGGTGAGCGCAAAAAGCTCGCCCGCGATATCGCCCGCGAGCTGCGCAAGCGACAAGCCGCCCGTATCAAGCGGCAGAAAAATCCTGACGGCAGCCCCTTCGAGCCCCGCAAGCCACAGGCCCGCGCCCAATCCGGCAGCATCCGCCGGAAGGCGATGTTCACAAAGATCCGGCAGGCCAAGTTTCTCAAGGGTCGTGGCCAGGGAGATGCCGCGACGGTTGGGTTCTCAGGTCGCGTCGCCCGCATCGCTCGAGCACACCAGCGCGGCCTGCGCGAAAAGGTCGATCGCAGCGGCCCTTGGTACGACTATCCCGAGCGCGAACTGATCGGCTATAGCGACGATGACCGCGCCGTTATCCGCGACATGATCCTTGATCGGCTAGGTTCCGAGTTGTAGAAACACACCCCACAACGCCCGCCGCTTTCGACTCACGCCCACCCGGGTAAGCATGGCCGCATGAGCCAACGCCCCCTGCATAGCGCCGCCGAGATGCTGCGCCTGATCCACAACATAATCCGCCTCGGTACCATCGCCGAAGTGGATCACGAACGCGCCCGCGTGCGCGTCAAAACCGGTGACATCACCACCGGCTGGCTGCGCTGGCTGGAAGGCCGAGCAGGCACAACGCGAGACTGGGACCCGCCCACGGTCGACGAACAGGTCATCGTCTTTTCACCCGGCGGCGACATGCACGCCGCCATCGTCGTTACCGGGCTATACCGAACCGCACACCCTGCCCCGTCGGCTGACCCCGATCTGCAGCGGCGCATCTACCCAGACGGCACCCAGCAACAGCACAACCACGCCGAAAGCCACTGGCATTTGCGCGTACCAGCGGGCGGCAAAATCGAGCTCGAAATAGGCCGCACGCGGCTAACCCTGGAAGACGACAAAACCCGCCTCTATACCCCCGACTTCGAGGCAGTCCGCACATGAGCTATGGCGTCGCCGTCAATCAGCTGGATACCGCCGGCGGCGTACAGATCCAGCAAAGCCAGTCGTTCTTCCGCGTCCAGGGTGAGCCCGTGGTCAGGATCGGCGACCTCGTCGCCGCACACGGCAGCCCGCCGCACTCACCGCCGCCGCCAATGGTGGAAGGCAGCGCCTGGTACCGCGTCGCAGGCATTGCCGTATCACGCCGGGAGCACAAAGCCAGCTGTGGGCACGCCACCACCGGCCGCCCCTGGTACCGGTTAAGCGAATAGGAGAGCTGCCACATGCCAGGCATGAACGACCACAACGGCACCGCCATCGAAGGCATGGCGCACATCCATCAAAGCGTGCGAGACATTCTCACCACGCCCCTGGGAACGCGCGTCATGCGCCGGGAATACGGCAGCCTGTTACCTGAGCTTATCGACCAGCCGTTAAACGATGCCCTGCTGCTGCAAGCCTACGCAGCCACCGTCATGGCGCTGATCCGCTGGGAGCCGCGCATCCGCGTGACCGCTATCCGCCGCAGCGTTAACAGCGGCCAGGCAGGTCAGGCAAGCCTTGAAATTTCCGCCATTACCGTATGGGGCGAGCCGCTAAGCCTGGAGGTCGCCATCCCATGACCACGCCCATCGACCTGTCCCGGCTACCCCTGCCGGATGTCATCGAGCCACTCGACTACGAAGATCTGCTCGAAGAGCGTAAAGCGCGCCTGCTCGAACTGACCCCGGAAGACGACCGCGAAAGCCTCGCCGAGCTGCTCGCCCTGGAATCCGAACCGCTGGCCAAGTACCTACAGGAAAACGCCTACCGTGAAATGGTGCTGCGACAACGCATCAATGACGCCGCCGCCGCGGGCATGCTGGCCGCCAATCGAGGTGCCGATCTTGACGGTGTTGCCGCCCGTTATGAAACCCAACGCCTCGACGGCGAAGACGACGACCGCCTGCGCGAACGCAGCCAGCTCGCCTTCTACCAAGTCGCCGCCGCAGGCCCGGCACAGCGTTACCGCCGCGTCGCGCTTGATGCCCACCCCGATGTCGTTGCCGTCGATGCCTGGCAGCAATCCCCCGGCGTGGTGCGGGTAGCCGTCCTCACCCGCCACACGCTAACCAAAGAAGATGCCAGCGAAGACGCGTTGACGATCGGCCAGGCGCTCTACCCTCAGCCCATCGATAAAAACAAAGCCACGATCATTGGCGGCCGAGGAACGCCCGCCTTTGACGCCGCTCTCAAGCGGCTAACAGCGGACGACGTGCAGCCGGTCGGCGTCGATGTACGCGTCTCCCCCGCGTCTATCAATACCTACACGGTCGACGCCACCGTGATCGTCCCGCTCGGCCCCGATCCCCAGCGCATCCGCGACGCCGCTCACAAAAAATTAGCCACCCGGGTACGAGAACTCGCCACCTTCCGCATTGATGTCTATCGCGCCCCGCTGAAAGCAGCGCTGATGGTGGAAGGCGCCCGCACCGTCGAGCTGCACGCCCCCACGGCCGACATAGACCGCGGCCCCGGTGAATTTGCCGTCGCCACGGCGATCAACGTCGATGTCGAGGTGCGCAATGACTGAACACACCGTGCAAAGCATCCATCCACCCAACGCCACGCGCCAAGCGCGGCGGGTCGAACAGGTCACCGCGCCAGAAGCGAAGATCTCGCCGGAGGTACTGCGCACCCTCTACGACCCCGAACGCATCCCGTCGGATCTGCTCCCTTGGCTCGCCTGGGGGGAAAACGTACCGGTCTGGCCAGATGGCGACGCCGCCCGCCGCGACATCATCCGCCGTAGCCACCGCCTGCATGGCATCATCGGCACCGCCGCCGGGCTGCGCGCCGGTGCCCGGCTCACCGATGCCAAGGTCACCAGGCTGATTACCCCACCGGCCACCACCTTTCTGGGCAGTTGGAGCGACGACGCCCGGCGCGAATGGCTCAACGCCATGCCGCAGCTGCGCATCTACCCACGCCGCCAGCGGGCAACCGCGCAATCGCCCATGCTCGGCAGCACCTGGTCAAACAGCGAGCCGCCGTTGGTCAGTGACGCCATGTTCCGCGCCACGGCCCGAACCACCGTTTGGCAGCCGGACGGCACCGAAACCGAGCTAACAACACGCGAATGGCAGCACGGCACCGCCCAAGGCAACGCCACCCTGGAAATGGCCCGCCACGACCGCGCACCAGGCCTACACCTGGGCCAATGGCTCGGCGGTCACACCGCAAAGTACACCGCCGCGCACCGGCTCTACCGTATTGATCAACAGCACTACCGCTACGGCACCGCCACCCTGCTGATCAAAACCGCCGCGCCCACGCTGGCCCCGCTCTCCACCGATGTCGAGATCTTCAGCGAACGCGCCGCACGGCCAAAAGCCCAACTGGTCGGCCAGCCCACCGGCGGCCTGCACCTTTGCAGGCTCGATAGCGAAACCCGCTACTACCGCCGCAGCTACCTACACGACCCCGAGGTCAAAGGCCGCACCACGGCAAGCCCCGCCCACCTCGGCGTCACCCGCCTGGGCATGCCGCCGTTTCATGTTGAAGCGCGCGTCCGCATGCCCGCGCGCCAAAGCGGTAGTGCCCATATCAACGGCTACATCGGTGCCGGGCCGCCCAGCCAACGCAACGCCACCGCGCACATCACCCCCACGCTCAACGCCGTGGAATGGATGCGCGCCGAAGCCGACAAGATCCTGATCGATACACGCCACACCAGCAGCCTGCTGGCACGCCAGACCATTACCGCCGGCGACTACACCGCCGGGCAGATCATCGAACGCTAAACCGGAGAGCCCCATGGAAAAACAAGTCATCTACCGCGACCGCCAGGAACTGCAAGCCGCCGACCTGGAAAACACCCAAGGCTGGGGCGATGACGCCCTCGCCCACGTCATTAGTGACGCCATTTCCAGCGAACGCCACTACACTGGCCTCGCCGTATCCTCTAACAGTGCCACCGAGCTCACCATCGACCCCGGTCGGCTATACGACGGCAGCGAAGGTCACGTCTACGCTATTGATAACGCGCAGATCAAAAGCGTGTTTTCGATGCTGCCGCTGCAAGACGAAAAATGGCTCGCGGTTTCCGTCGTCGGCCAGGAAAACGACACCAACCTGGAACCCCGCGACTTCCTGATTGATCTGCAAACACGCGAAGTAGAGCCGCAAACCGTCGCCATGCAGCGCGCCCGCGTCGCCGATGTCCACATCGCCCAAGGGCTGGAATCCCCCACGCCCGAAAAGCCCGAGCCGCCCACCGGCTACACCCTGATCGCCCACGTCCGACTGACCAGCTCCGGCATTCAGGAAATAGTCCTCGCCGAAAACCGTCGGCTGCCCAACCTGCAACGCGTCGCCGGCCGCGTGGACGTCGTCGAGGGCTGGATCGACACAGCAGAACCCCGCATCGCTCACATTCAAAGCGATATCGCAGGCCTCGCCGACAGCCTCAATCAGCGTGCAACCATCGAGCAGGCCATTCAGCTGGGCATGGACATGGCCAAGGTCAAAGAGCGCCTGGAAATTCCCGACGACTACGTCTTCTACGGCGCTGACCATTACCTGGACGGCCGCGAGACCGACACCACTCAGGCCGACTACAACGCCCACCTGGACGAAGGCGTCCGCTTCGCCCAAGGCGCAACCGTCACCACCCAACTGGATATCGACAATCCGCTGGACGGGGCGGCCTCGCTCAGTGCCGAGGGCTTTCTGCTGCCGCGCTACGATGAACGCGCGCGCATGCGCTTGGAAAATCGCGCGGGCGAACTCACCATCAACCAATACCAATACCAGACGGTCGAGACCGTGCAACGCACAATGACGCGTCAGCACATTCGCTACGGCGCCACGCGCACCGTGTGTACAAACGGCAGCTTTTGGCGCAGCGGTGAGTACGATATTGCCACGGGCATCTTCAGCAAGGATGGCGAAACGTTTGAGGTGGAAGACGACCGTGGCAGGCGTGACGGCCCCGGCGGGCTGACCCACTGGGTGCGCGTCAAAGAGTTTTGGGTCGATGAATATGAAGAGGCCTATTGGAGCCAGGTCACGACCTCGCACACCATTCAGGGCAGCGTGCTCGCACAAACGTTTCTGAGTGCTCAAACCGGCTGGCACACCAGTGCCGAGATCTACTTCACAAGCGTCGCCAACGACGGTGCGGTCACCGTCATGCTCACCGCCGTCAAAAACGGCCAGCCCGACACCAGCAAGGTGCTATCACGCGCCACGCTCACGGCCAATGGCCTGGAAGGCGGCTGGCAGAAAATCCCCTGGTCGCGCCCGGTCTTCATCGAAGCGGGCAAGCGTTACGCCCTGGTCATTAGTAGCGGCGGCGCGCACCGCGTGGGCTTCGGCGAAGGCACCGAATACACCCAGGGGCTATTGATGTATGCCCAAGACGGCGACTACTTCAACGAAGCCGAAGAGCGTGACCTGATGCTGCGCCTCAACTTCGCCAAGTTCCGCTCCCCGCGCGCTGCAATTCAGCTCAAGAGCCTGGAGCTCGCCGGCGGCATCCACGACATCGACATGCTGTTCGAGGGATTCCGGCCCGCCGGTACTGAGCTCGCATTCCAGTACCGCATTGGGGGCGAGTGGTACTCAGTCGAGGCAGGCACTGCCGAACGGCTTGGCGTATCCCCCGCACTACTCCCGCTGCGCGTCGTGTTCACCGGCACCACGGATCTCATGCCGGGGTTATTGCTCACCGACAGCCAGGTTAAGCTTGCCCAACACGGCACAGAATTCCGTCACTACAGCACTGAACGCAGCCTAACCACGCCCAGCGACACCATCATCATCCGCACGCTGGTCGAGGACTTTGATGACGATGCCCACACCCTCGACGCCACGCTGGTCATAGACGGCGCCACCGTCAACGCCGACAACCAGGTGACCGAGGTAGTGGATCGCCGCAGCTACTGGCTGGAATCGCGCTTCAACCTCGCAAGCCCAGCCAACGCCTACACCATCCGGCTCGACGGCCAAACAAATGACCCGTTTAAGGGCTACCACGTCGCCGAACGCTACGACATCGCCCTATAGGAGACGTTATGGCCACCCGCCTGCCTAATTACCAAATGCGCGACGGCCGCACCCGGCTGGGGCAAAGCTACTTCAACCCCATCTGGGCAGACCTCGACAGCCGCCTCGATACGCTCGAAAAGATCCGGATCGACTGGCAAAACCAGGTCGCGCAGTTGCGCGACCTCGGCCTGCAGCGAATTGATGAATACATCCGCCCGGTCGTTGACGAAGTCGACGCCCTGCTCGCCCAGGCGACCGAAGAGACCAACGGCCTGGCGGCTAGCCTGGTCGAACAGCACCTGACCCCGGTCATCGAACAGGTCAACGGCATACTGTCGCAAGCGCAAAACGACACCGATGGCCTCGCTCAGACCCTGGTCGATGAGCATATCGCCCCGATACTGGCCCAGGCGCAACAGGTGCTGAATGATATCCAGAGCATTCGCCAGCAAGCCAACGCCAACGCATCCGCGACGCTGACCGAAATCGGTCAACAGCTCGAAAGCGCCCAAGAAGACGCCGCCGCAATCACCCAACTACTGGCCAACATGGGATGGGAACAACAACTAGAAGATTTAACTAACAGCGTAAATAACGCCCTAACGGAAAAGGCAGATAAATCCGAACTGGATAGCAAAGCGGACAGCAACCACAAACACGACGCATCCGACATCACCAGTGGTGTTTTTTCGGAGGATCGCATCCCCGCTGCAAGTAGTTCAGTTAAAGGCGGTGTGCGCGTGTGGAAAAACGGCACTACTGGCTATATCTATACAAGTAATTAAGGGGGCTGGTATGCCGTTAATTATCGGTGGCGGTTCTGAAATCGATGATCTCACTATTGACGGAGTGTCGTTAGACTCTCTAGTTGTAGACGGAACTGAAGTTTGGAGAAAGATGGAAGCCGGAGATCAGCTTTCAGACGGCTCTTACGTACTCGGGGTTTTTAACGGTTATTGGCTCATTGTGGCACCTAACGATGAAACCGAACCTGCGTACGGCGGTGTATATGATTATCCTTTATACACAGGTTCTACAGTAGACGGGGTATCGAACACTGTTAGCATGGTAAACAAAGTTAATGCTGGGCTTGGAACCTATAATCCAGATGACGGAAAAACGCCGAACGCGGCAATACTCTGTGACGATAAAACAACAGGCGGGCACACAGACTGGTATTTGCCCGCTATAGACGAGTTATATTTTCTGTGGTCGCAGCGGAACGTTTTAACCGGCGGATTATCTGGCATCGGAATAATTACTAGCACGTCAGTTTACCCCGATCCTTACTACTATTTGTCTTCTTCTGTTCAACAAGATAGGCGAGAGGGTTCTAATAAGTTAATGAAGTTCGATGACGGAAATCCGGGGTATGGGTCTAGAAGGTTTCAATACAACGTGCGTGCTTTTCGAAGAATACCAGCGTAATAGGATAAAAGATGAAAATCACATGGGAAGACCGCAAGCAACGCGGAATTATAGACAATCACACTATCATTGATAAGCCACAATTGAGCTTTGAGTATGCGTGGTTTTTAGTTACTGACGATACAGCCGAATACGTTGAGTCTCATGAATACGGCTACTGGAATAAAGAAATGACGACCAAACAACGTCAAGAGGTTGTCGAGTTCTACCAGTCATGGGCACCGCCCGCGCCAACGCCACCCACCCTTGCAGATCTAAAAAAAGCAAAATACGTGGAGTTAGAACAAGCCCGCAAAGACGCCTTCACCGCCGGGCTACCCTACGAAATCAACGGCCAGCCCGACATCGTCCAAACCCGCCTGCAAGACAAAATCAACCTGCTCGGCCTACGCATCGAGGCGCAAGAGTTAACCAGCGCCGGGATTACCGACCCCATCATGCCTTTCCGCGCAGAAAGCAACACCGGCTACCAGCTAACCCCCCAACAAATGATCGACCTCACCAACGCCGCGCTGGCCCACATTCAGCAGATCTACCAGCAAAGCTGGCAGTTGAAAGATGCCGTCGACAATGCTGAATCAGCAGACGACGTCTCGGCGATAGAATGGCCGTAAGCACGGCATAAGATCAGCGGCCCGCGTATGCGGGCTTTTTTCTTTTTAACCCTACCCAAGCCCCGTCGTTGTAGCCCTACCATCCACAACCCCCAGAGCTAGAGCCTACGCCCTGCGCGCGCAAGCATGGCAGCACGTCATGCATCGACCATTACACCCCTGCGCAGGAGCACCCCATGGCCCAGGACTACCACCACGGCATTCGTGTCGTAGAGATTAACGAAGGCACCCGGCCGATCCGTACCGTCGCCACGGCGGTTATCGGCTTGGTGGCCACCGCGCCCGACGCGGCTACCGGCGTAGCGGCCAGTCGAGTAATCGACTTCGCGGCCTTTAATGCCGGCGTCACTTACACGGCCGTCAATGTCGGAACCGACGGTAACGGCATTCGCGTGCGCTACGTCGAGCCATCCACGGCGGAGGCCGTACTAGCAGTCAGCGTCGCAGGCAGTGACATCACGGTCAGCCTCGCCACCGATATCGAAAGCGCCATTACCAGCACCGCCGCTGAGGTGGCCACGGCCATTAATGACAGCGCCGAAGCCAGCGCCCTGGTGACGGCAGCCGAGGAAGGCACGGGGGCTGGCGTTGTCTCGGCCACTGGCTACCAGAACCTAACCGAGGGCGAGGACGAGCCTTTCCCACTGAACACCCCGGTACTGCTCACCGACCTGCTATCTGCCCAAGGCCAAGCCGGCACCGAAGGCACACTGGCCCGCGCGCTCGATGCCATCGCCGACCAAGCCAAGACCCTGGTGGTCGTGGTCCGCGTTGCGGAAGGTATGGACGCTGACGAAACCAAGTCCAACGTCATTGGCGGCGTGGATGAAAGCGGCAAAAAGCTAGGCCTACAGGCCCTGCTCGCCGCCGAGCAGAAGTTTGGCGTGAAGCCACGCGTGCTGGGAGCGCCTGAGCTTGACGACGAAGACGTCACCACTGAGATGATCGGCATCGCCCAAAAGCTGCGTGCCTTCGTTTACGCCTACGCACGCGGCTGCACCACGAAAGAAGAGGCAGCGATGTACCGGGAGAACTTCGGCGCACGCGAGGTCATGGTGATCTGGCCCGAGTTTACCGGCTGGGATACCGCCACCGACAGCACCCGTAGCATGCCTGCCGTGGCGCGTGCGCTCGGCATGCGCGCCAAGCTTGATAACCAGATAGGCTGGCACAAGACGCTCTCCAACATGCCGGTTAATGGCGTGACCGGGATCTCCCGCGACGTCTTCTGGGATCTACAAGACCCCAACACCGACGCCGGCTACCTGAACAGCCACGAGGTCACCACCCTGATCAACCGGGGCGGCTATCGCTTCTGGGGCTCTCGCACCTGCTCGATCGACCCGCTATTCGCCTTCGAGAACTACACCCGCACCGCGCAGATCATCGCCGATACGATCGCCGAGGCACACCTCTGGGCCGTCGACCTGCCCATGCACCCCTCACTGGTGAAGGACATTATCGAAGGCATCAATGCGAAGTTCCGCGAGTGGATTCGCCAGGGCTACCTGTTGGGTGGTTCCGCCTGGTTCGATGCCGAGATGAACACCAAGGAAGTGCTCAAGAGCGGCAAGTTGTACATCGATTACGACTACACCCCGGTGCCCCCGCTCGAAAACCTCATGCTACAGCAGCGTATTACTGACCGATATTTGGTGGATTTCGCCGAGCGCATCGCCGCCGCCTGATCGATAGGAGACTGACACATGGCACTTCCCCGCAAGCTGAAAGACTACAACCTGTTCGGCGACGGCAATAACTGGCAAGGGCAGATCCCTTCAATGACGCTGCCCGAGCTGGCCCGCGCCGTCGAGGAATATCGCGGTGGCGGCATGGACGGCACCGTCGAGCTGGACATGGGCCAGGAGATCATCGAGTTCTCCTGGCAGGCCGCCGGCATCATCGCCGAGATCTTCAACGAATACGGCAGCTCTATCCACGACGCCAACCTACTGCGCTTCTCAGGCTCCTATGAGTCCGACGAAACCGGCCAGGTTGTTCCTGTCGAGGTCACCGTGCGCGGTCGCCACAAGACCATTGCCATGGGCGATGCGTCAGCCGGCGACAGCAACACCATCGAAGTCACCACCACCTGCACCTACTACAAGCTCGTGGTCGACGGCGAAGAGATCATCGAGATCGACGTGCCCGGCTACGTCTTCCGCGTGCGCGGTACCGACCGCCTCGCCGAGCGCCGCCAGGCATTGGGTCTTTAAGCCCGCGACACCCTCAATCAACGGCCACCGCCTCGGTGGCCATCGCTGACACACAAGGATCACCCTCATGACCGAACAAACCGACGCCAACGTTGCTGCCCTGCCCCGCACCCCAACCGAAACCGTCGAGCTCGACTCGCCGATTCAGCGGGGCAAGACCACCGTCAGCGAGATCCAGGTGCGCAAGCCCAAGTCCGGCGCCCTGCGCGGCGTCTCGCTGTCTGACGTGATCCAGATGGACGTCCAGGCGCTAACGCGCGTACTCCCGCGCATCACTGAGCCGTCATTGACCGAGCCAGAGCTGCGCGACATGGATCCTGCCGACCTGTTCCAACTGGGCAACGTGGTGAGCAATTTTTTGCTACCCAAGCGCTTGAAGGCAGAAGCCGAGAGCTAAGCCTGCCGAATAGCGTGGAAGACGCCATGGCGGATCTCGCCATGGTGTTTCACTGGGGCCCCGCCGAGATGGACCCCATGCCCCTCGAAGAGCTCGCCGACTGGCGAGAGCGCGCCCGCCAACGTCACGAGCCCCCCAAGAAGAACAGCCGGGGGCGTTAACCAGGAGCCGGCATGGCCAAGGACCTGAACCTTTCCGTTACCCTCAAGGCCATCAACAAGGCCACCGGTCCACTCAAGAAGATCCTCCAAGGCAGTCGCGGCGTTGGCCGCGCGATGAAAGAAACGCGCGGCGAGCTCAAGGACTTCAACGACCAGCAAAAGCGCATCAGCGCCTTTCGCGACATGTCGCGCCAAAGCCAGCAGACCCGCGACGTCCTACGCGAAAAACGCCAGGCGCTTGACCAGGTCAACCAGGAGCTAAAGAACGCCACCGGCCCCACCAAGAGGCTCACGCAACAGCAGGCCAAAGCCCAGGCCGCCGTCGACAAGCTCAATGGCGAATACCGCGACCAGCGCGAACGCGTACGGGAACTATCCCGCAACCTACCCAAAGCCGCCGATGGCACCCGGGGGCTCACCGCACAGCAAGAGGCGCTCGATCGGCAGATTCGCGAAACCAATGACCGCCTGAATCGCCAACGCGACGCCATGAGCCGCCTCGCCAATGCCGATGTGTCGGGCCGCTTCAACAAGATGAGCGGCGAGATAGGCCGCCTGGGCCGACGAACCTTGATGGCGGGCGGCGCAGCGGCAACCGGCATCTTCGCGATTGCAAACTCTACCGCTGACCTGGGCGATGATGTCGGCAAGACCGCCGCCAAGCTAGGCCTCACCAACGCCGAATTGCAGGAGCTGCGCTACGCCGGCGAGCGCTCGGGCGTCGCCACTAAAACGCTCGACTCCAGCATGGTGGCGTTTACCAAGCGCCTGGGCGAGGCCGCCGACGGCAGCGGCGCGGCAGTGAAGGGCTACGAGGCGCTCGGCCTTAACGCCCAGGAACTGGTCGATATGCCCGTCTCCGAGGCAATGCGCGAGGTCGCCGACCGCATGGCCCAGATCGAGAACCCCACCCGCCGTAACGCGATCGCGGCCCAGCTCTACTCCCGCGCCGGGGTAGGCCTGGTCAATATGCTGAAAGATGGCAGTGGCGGCCTGGACGACTACGCGGCGGCCGCCGAGCGCACCGGCTACATGCTTGACGATGAAGCCACCGCTGGAAGCGAGAGCTTCAAGGATGCTTTGCTGGACACCCAGCTCAGCCTAAAGGGCATCAAAAACACCATAGGCGCTGAGCTGATGCCGGCGGTCGAGGACATGATGCGCGACCTCTCCGGCTGGCTAGCCGAGAACCGCGACGAGGTAAAGCAGTTTGCCAAGGCCTTTGGCGAAAACCTAAAGGCCGCCGTTCCCATTATCACCGACCTCGCCAAGGGATCCGCCCGGCTGGCCACCGGCATCGGGGATGTCGTCGCCAAGACCGCCAACATGGTCGGCGGTTACGAAAACCTGGCCATGATCGCCGGCGGCCTATTCGCCAGTAAGGCCCTGCTTAGCGTGATCTCCTTTGGCGTAGGGGTCGGCAAGGCCATTGGCGCGATGGCCGCCTTCGCCAAGACCCTGCCCATCGTCGCCACTGGCGTGAAAGCGCTGTCCGCTGCCTTTGCCGCCACCCCGATCGGCTGGATTATCGCCGGTATTGCCGCCATCGCCGGGGCTGCCTACCTGATCTACAAAAACTGGGACTGGATAGGCCCCTGGTTCGGCCAACTGTGGGAAGGCATCAAAGCCAAAGCCGGCGCAGCCTGGGATTGGCTCAAGAGGCTTTTTGACTGGTCACCGATCGCCACCCTCCGCAGCGCGTGGCAAGGCATGGGCAACATCACCGGCGCGGCTGTCGATAGCGCCAAGGACACAGCATCCGCCGCCTGGGAAGGCATCAAAACCTTGTTTCGCTGGTCACCACTGGGCTTGATCGCTCGGGCATGGCAAGGCCTGAGCAGCACGATCGGAAGCCCGTTGGAGCTCGCCAAGGTCGCCGTCGCCAACGCCTGGTCGAGCATCAAGGCCCTGTTCGACTGGTCGCCGATGGCCACTATCCGCAGCACCTGGTCGGGCATCAAAGCCGCCTTCGATGAAGGCATCGGGGGCGTGACGCGCCTGCTGGTGGACTGGTCGCCGCTGGGCATCCTCTGGCGGGGGATCAGTGCCGCGCTCAGCACGCTCGGCATCGAACTGCCCACCACGCTTAGCGGGCTGGGCGGTGCGCTCATTGATGGCCTGATCGGCGGCATCGATGCCAAGTGGCAAGCGCTCAAGGACAAGATCACCGGCATGGCCAGCGGTGTGACCGGCTGGTTCAAGGAAGCGCTCGGCATCAACTCTCCCTCCAAGGTCTTCGCCGGGTTCGGCGGCAACCTGCTCGATGGCCTGGTCAACGGCATCGATGAGAAGTGGCAGATGCTCAAGGACTCGATCGGCAATACCGCCAGCGCGGTAACCGGCTGGTTTAAAGACAAGCTGGGCATCAACTCGCCCTCCAAGGTGTTCGCCGAATTCGGCGTCAACACCATGGAAGGCTACCAGCAGGGGATAAAGCGCGAGGAAGACGCCCCGCTGCGCGAAGTAAGCGCCTTCGCCAAGTCGCTACGCCAGGCCGCCGGCGGCTTGATGCTCGGGTCCGCTGCCCTGTCTTCCGGTGGCGCCGCGGCTGACAGCGCTCCGCTGGCCACGCCCAGTTTCGATGCCCGGGCACCGCTGGCCGCGGCACCTAGCGGCGGAGGCCTCACGATCGAAGGTGGCATCAATATCACCGTGCAAGCCACGCCAGGCATGGACGAACAAGCCCTGTCCCGTTACGTGGCCGCCGAAGTGCAGCGCGCCCTGGCCAATGCCGAGCATGACGCCGGCGCACGCCGCCGCAGCGCTTTCCACGATATCGACTAAAGAGGAAAACAGCATGATGATGGCTTACGGTATGTTCGTCTTCGCGCTCAACTCAGCGCCTTACCAGGAACTGCAACGCCAAAGCGGTTGGCGGCACGACGGCCAAGGGCGGGTCGGCAAGCGCCCTGCCCGCCAGTTTCTTGGCCCGGGTGACGATACCATCACGCTCACTGGCACGCTGCTGCCCCACTTCACCGGCGGGCAGCAGAACCTGGATGAACTGCGCGAAATGGCCAACGAAGGCGGCGCCTGGCCGCTGATCGAAGGCAACGGCACCTTCTACGGGCTATACGTGATCGAAGGCATGAGCGAGACCAAGAGCCACCAAATGCGCGACGGTAGCGCCCAGCGCATCGCGTTCTCGCTCACCCTGCAGCGCATCGATGATGAAAGTGCCGAGCAGCTCGGCAGCCTGGCCGCCGCCTTTTCCCGCCTGCGCAGCGGCAACATTGCCAGGGCCCTGGTATGAGCTGGGCACGCCAGCAGCAGGGCCGCCCTGCCCGAGCCCCCGGCTACCGGCTCAACATTGGCGGGCAACTGATCACCCCCGAGCTAAACGACCGGTTGATGCGCCTGCGGCTGACCGATCGACGCGGCATCGATGCCGACCAGCTCGACATCACCCTAAGCGACCACGACGGCCGCCTTGAACTACCCCGGCGCGGCGTCAAGCTCACGTTGGCGATCGGCTGGCAAGAGGAAGGCCTGGTGGAGCGGGGCATTTTCATTGTCGATGAGGTCGAGCACAGCGGCGCCCCTGACACGCTCACCATCCGCGCACGTAGCGCCGACATGCGTCAGCAGCTGCCCGGCAAGCGCTCGCAGGACTGGCACGAACTCACCCTGGGCGACATCATCAGCGCCGTGGCTGGGCGCAACGACCTAGAGCCCGCCATTGGCGAAACGCTGCGCGGCATCTACCTCGACCACATCGACCAGACCGACGAGTCTGACCTGCACTTCCTCACACGACTGGCCGATAAGTACGATGCGATCGCCACCATCAAGGCCGGTCACTTGTTGTTCATACCCGCCGGCCAGGGCAACACCGCCAGTGGCCAGCCCATCGCCCCGGTGACGCTCTACCGCCACCAGGGCGACAGCCACCGCTACATAGAAACCGACCGAGAGGCCTTTACAGGGGTACGCGCCTACTGGCACGACCCCGATGCCGCCGAGCGCCGCGAGGTCATCACCGGCAGTGAAGAAAACCCCAAAAGCCTACGCCATACCTACGCCACCGAAGACGACGCCACCGATGCCGCCAAGAGCGAGTGGCAGCGTATCCAGCGCGGCCGTGCCGAATGCTCGCTCACCTTGGCCGAAGGCAGGCCCGACCTGTACCCCGAAACCCCCACCACGCTTTCTGGCTTCAAGGCCGTGATCGACGCAACCCCTTGGGTCATTGTTGAAGTGAGCCACGAGCTCAGCGACTCCGCCTACACCAGCGGCGTGCAGATGGAGATCCTTGGAGCGTAACCGGCTGTACGCGAAATCTGAGGCAGTTAGCGGGGGTAAGGTGGCTAGATTTTGCGAGAGAGCGCCAAAAAAATAACCCCGGCCATGCCAAGCAGGCAGCAGCCAGGGTAGTTAAGCTTCATCACCGCCTCGCTTAATTAGGCAAAACGCCAGTTTCCAGAAACTCCAGAAAGGCGGGCTCATCCATAACCTCCACTCCTTTCCCCCTGGCTTCGCTCACCTTACGAGGGCCGGCATTCGGTCCAGTGCATAGAAAGTCGAGGTTTTTCGTTAGGCTTTTCCGTACCACCATGCCTTCGTTTTTGGCCTCATCTTCCAGCTCCTGTCGAGCATTAGCATCAAAGCCAGTGAAAAGGATCTCAAGGGGGCGTTCTGGTGCTGAGGCTTTGGTAGCGGCAGGCGCCGATACCGCCCCCAAAAGTGCTTCGCCATCCAAAAACTCCAAGACGCGATCTCGGCGAAAGGTGCGAATGGCACCGCTGGTTAAACAGTAGCCTTTGATATACCGGCCTGAGTCGCTCCAGCTACGCAGCTCGCGAGTGCTCTGCTCGCCTTCAGCGTTTTCATACACAAAAAGCAAGTTGCCTGGCTCGGTGGCAGACCTCTTTAAAATAGGCTTCGGCTTAGGTTCTGGCTGGTCTTCTTGCGGAGCTTCTGGTTTCGAGACCATCGGCGCTTGCCGCTTGGCAGTGCGCCATGAAATGCCTAGCACAATGATCACTGGCAACAACACGGCTAAGCCAGCAAAAGCGCCGCCCATACCTAGCGGGGCGCCCTCTTGATCGGTAACACCACCCAAGCTGGCCACCAGCATGGAGCCGCCGACCACGGCAAGCGGCAGCAGGGTTGCGCCGGATAAATGCCGCCACCACCAAGGCCTGCTGTTACGTTTCATTGAGTGGGCAATCCCTACCCAAGTACCAACGCCAAGAATAAAGCCCACCACTAAAGCAATGCTATCCATCCCCTATCTCCTTATTTTAAGCAGTCTTAAAGCTGCCTCTATGTCTTAACGTTTTCCAGTTAAACAATCGGGCCAGTTCACATGGTTGGGATTACGAAAACCGCCGACGCTGCAACTCTTGCTTAGCCTGTAGAGTCTGTTGGCGAGCTTGCTGAAAGATTCCCCTCTCAACGTCGCCAATTCGGCTGGCCCAAAAGCCTGCCGCCAGAAAAATAACGACACCGCCAATAAGCAGCATGTTGAACGTGCTCATCGGAACCGACAGCAAATAGCCGTTTAAAAGGCCAGTGATCGCCAAGCCCAGCAGAAAAAACATGATTCCCGTGGGAATATTCAGACGGTTACGAATCCAGCTCTGGCGGGCTTCCCTTTTACCCTGTTCAACGATTTCTCTGAGCTCATCAATGGTAAGCGGCTTCTCTTCCTTAGCTTCGGCAGGCGGGTTAACCGTAATGTGGTGCCCCACGATGATACTGCCGTGATTATCGCCCCCTACTGTGATGCTCACGGTGCGCTCTTCACCATCGCTGGGTAAGTCTTTAATGGCGTCCTTGAACTTGCCGATCGCTTTTTCCAGCCCCTGATCCATCCGATCGTCCCCCATGTTCCCCACTCCTTTATTGGCGTCTATTTAACTTAACGATTTACCACCAGCTTTAGCGTCCGGTTCAACTTCTCATCGTCCTCAAGCCCCGCTTCCTGCTGGAAATAGTTGTAAACATCCGCGGCTATCTCAACCAGCGTCGCCGCCGGCAGGCGCTTGCCCACCTCGGAGGCGATGGCGTCCAAACGCTCCGCAATCCGCACCAGTTGTTCCACGTCAATGGGCGTTTTGTCGCTCCCTGGCACTTCAGAAGGCTGGCCACCAAGTGGGTCGGAACGCTGGCCAGTCATTACGTAGAATATATCCACCCCTAGTGGCGCTAGGCGTGCCACCAAATCAGCAGAACACTTTTGCCTACCGGCGAGCACATCTTTAAGGCGCTGCGGCGAGTTTTCACCGGCGCGTCTGGATGCTTCAGCTAGCGAAAAACCCAACAGGGATATTTCTTCCCTGATTCTATGGGGTATATTTTCAACCAATTCAGTTGACACGGTAGGATATCTCCACCATTCTATAAATGTCATTAACACCACAACACACCACAAGGGAGTTACTGCCATGACCGCACCGACTACATCGCAATCCGAAAACATCACCCTTGAGCCGGTTTACCAAGCAGAGGCCAGCCGCGTACTGGCTGAAACCGTGGGCCACCTGGCCACCGACCCCAACGTTGAGTCCGTAATGCTGAGCACACGCGCCGTTGAAATCGCCGAGGCCCTGGTGGCTGGCATGTTGGTTATTCAGCGTGCCCAAGCGTCCGGTAGTACTCAGTGAGTTTTTTGTGGAAGGCCACAGCGGCTTCGCCAAGCCGCTCACCGGCCTGGGGGCTGCTGGCGTTCTGCAAACTGCCTGCACCAAAAACGCCAGCCTTGCACATTTCAAGCAGCACTTGCTGCGCGGCGCTTTCAGGCTGATCAGACGGATGTATTAAGTGCTGTTCAGACATAACCAAAGCCCTCCTTGGGCATGACAGAAAATTTAGGCATGAGCGCTAAGCGCTGGTCGTAACTGCCTTTAACTCCACAAAGGAGCATAACGCATGACTACCTCGGACACCATTCGCACCCCCGGTGCGGCCTACTCGCGAAGCCCCAACGGCTGCAGCAAGCAGGTAATGACCCAAATCACCCCCGATGAACGCGAGCAGCTCAAAGGCATCGCCGATCTGGAGATGCGTTCGCTATCCGCCACGCTGCGCATGCTGATGCTGCGCGGTATGCAGGGCTACCACGACGATACCGCAAGCGCCGAGTAAGCCTGTTTTTTGCCTTTCCGCATAAGGAGATTCGCCATGTACCAGGACCCCAAACGTATTCGCACCAAAGCCACCGTGTACCTCGACCAGTACGAGGCGGACGTGATCACGGCGCTGGCCAACTACCTGGGCGTACCCAAGGCGGAAGTGATGCGCCAGATGCTGATGAAAGAAGCCCGCGACGCGCTCGGCATCGACCCGGCGGCGCTTGATACCAGTGTCGACGCTCACGCTGGCTAACCAAAGCCCCACAACCACCGTGCATTAGAGGTACCCCATGCCGGAACAGCCAATAGAGCTGGATGAACAAGCCAAGTTCGTGCTCGACACCGTGTGCGAACAGCAATGCCTTGAGACCCGAGAACAAGCCGCGGAGTGGCTACTGCGCCGACGTATTCGCCGTGGCACGCAGGGCTTAACCGGCCGAGGACGTGCGCTTTATGAAGTTAAGGAGAAGGACCGGTGAAAATTTATTGCCCCCATTGCAAAGAAGGCGCGATCACGCGTACCAGCAAGCGCCCGGCGCCGGTGTTCTACGAAGTGTACGCCCAGTGCATCAGCCCGGCCTGTGGCTGGGCCGGCAAGATTTATGTGGAGTTCGCCACGACCACCGTGCCAAGCCGCACGCCTAGCCCGGCCGTCGATATTCCGCTTGAGCCGAAAAGCCGCCGCGAGCTGCTCGAGCAGCTGATGGCCAACTACCAATAAAACCAGCCAATAAAACCAGCCAATAAAACAGGAGAACACCATGGGAACCGTTACCCCGATTCGCCAAGCCAAATTTTGCCCACTGGATAGCGAGAACGTCGCGATCGCCCGGCTGTGGAATCACCGCGATTGGCCGCGCCATGAAGCGCTTGACGACTGCATTGACTATCTCTGCGATGCGCACGACATGCCACGCCACCGCGCCGAGAACGCAGCCTTCCAGGCGCTGGCCGAGATGGAATCCGTCAATGCGCGCGGCACCATCGACATTGCCTCAACGACCAGCCACGCCGTGGTCATCACCAACCGCGCAGGGCAGCGCATTGCCTTAACCGTCCGCGACTTGCGTCGCCTGCTCGATGGCCAAGACCTGCAGTGCGGCAACAGCGTCACCGGCAAGCTGCTGATGCTTGAGCACTGATAACACCGCGTTACCCAGCCGCGTTTTTCACTAAGCAATTAAGGAGGGCGAGCGTGAATCCATCGCTACGCCAGGACATCCTCGCGCGCTTGCTCGGCGACTTCGAGGCCAGGGAGAACGGGGCCTACCTGCAAAAGGTTCGCTGCCCCGAGTGCGGTAAGCGTGAGGCCTATATCAACGCTGACGCGCCGTGGATGCTTAAGTGCGGGCGGGAAAACAACTGCGGTGCGCAGCTGCACGTGAAAGAGCTGTTCCCAGAGTACTTCGCTTCCTGGAGCGAGCGTTACGCGCCTCGCCCTGAGCAACCGGCGCATGAAAAACCCGCCAGTGCTACGCCGGTGGCCGATGGCTACCTGCGCGATGGCCGTGGCTTTGATCTGGAAAAAATTCACGGCTGGTACACCCAGGAGAGCTTCTGGAAGCCGCAGATCGGCGGTACCGCCACCGTGCGCTTTACCCTGCCAGGCGGCGCGTACTGGGAGCGCCTGCTCGACAACCCCGAGCGTTTTGGCAAACAGAAGGCCAATTTCGTTGGCCGCTACAAAGGCCAATGGTGGTGCCCGCCGGTGCTCACCCCCGCCGATCTTGTGGAGGCCGAAGAGGTGTGGATTGTCGAGGGCATTTTCGATGCCATCGCCCTCTACCACCACGGCATCGCGGCCGTCTCGGCCATGAGCTGCGGCAACTACCCCGAAGACGCCCTGAACACCCTGTCAGATGCCGCCCACCAGGCAGGCACTAGCCGCCCCACCCTGGTGTGGGCACTGGATAGCAACCGCGCCGGGCAAAAGGGCACGCTAAAGCATGTAGAGCGTGCCCGTGCCGCTGGCTGGGAATGCCAGGCGGCGCAGCTGCCAGGCAGCGGCCAACGCGACTGGAACGATGCCCACCAGCGCGGCGAGCTTTCTGAGAAGCACCTGGCCACCTACCGCTATCACGGCGCGCTGCTGCTGGCGGAAAGCCCCATGGCCAAAGCGCTGATCATGTACAAGCGCACCGAGCGCCGCGAGTTCTGGTTTGAATACCGCGCGCAGTTGTGGTGGTTCAAGCTTGATTTGGAAGCGTTCGACCGTGCAGTACGCGCCGAAGGCGAAGACGGTGGCGACCAGCAGAGCATCAACCCGGCTATTCGTGATGCGGCGTTGGAGCAAGCCGGCAGCGTGAAGAAGATCTGCACCTGCTACCCCACGGCGCTGTATTACCAGGCCAACAAGGTCACCGATGAGAGCTGGTACTACTACCGCGTGGAATTCCCCGACGGCCGCGCGCCGATCAAAAACACCTTTAGCGGTGGGCAACTGGCCAGTGCCAGCGAGTACAAAAAGCGCCTGCTCGGCGTCGCCCCCGGGGCGATGTGGACAGGCACAAGCCAGCAGCTCGACCAGCTGCTGCAAGACCAGATCGGCAACATCAAAACCGTCGAGACCATCGACTTTATCGGCTACAGCAAAGAGCACGGCGCTTACGTGTTCGGCGACCTGGCTGTATCAGGTGGCCGGGTAGTGCCGATCAACAGCGAGGACTATTTCGAGATCGGCCCGCGCCGGCACCTGAAAACCCTCAGCCAGTCGGTGACGCTGCACATCAACCCAGAGGCCAAGGAGTTTTCTACCGCCTGGACACGCCAGCTTTACGGGGCCTTTGGCCTTCGTGGGGTGATCGCGCTGGCGTACTGGCTGGGCAGCCTGCTCGCCGAACAGATCCGCGCAGAGATGGGAAGCTTCCCGTTCCTGGAAATCGTCGGCGACGCCGGCGCGGGTAAAAGCACGCTGATCGAATTCATGTGGAAGCTGGTGGGCCGCCGCGATTACGAGGGCTTCGACCCTTCCAAGGCCACCATGCCAGCCCGGGCACGTAACTTTGCCCAGGTGAGCAACCTGCCGGTGGTGCTGATCGAGTCCGACCGCGAGCAGGAAGGCGGCGTCAAGCAAAAGCAGTTCGACTGGGACGAACTCAAAACCGCCTTTAACGGCCGCTCAATCCGTGCCCGGGGCGTGAAGAACTCAGGCAACGACACCTACGAGCCACCCTTTCGCGGCAGCATCGTGATCAGCCAGAACGCCCCCGTTCAAGCGGGTGAAGCCATCCAGACCCGTATCTGCCACCTGCACTTCAGCCGCGAAGGCCAGACCCAACAGACCAAAGAGCTGGCAGAGGCCCTGGAAAAGACCGAGCTGGAACACGTAAGCCAGTTCGCGCTCACCGTCGCCCGCCAGGAAGCCACGCTGCTGGAGCACATCACCACCCGTGGCCGCGAATACGCCAACCAGATGGGCCAAGACCCGGAAATCAAAGCGCTACGCATCGCCAAGTGTCATGGCCAACTGATGGCCCTTGTGGAGTGCTTAGGCCCGCAAGCGCTGAATCTTTTCGATGACCAGATCATCACCATGGCGATAGGCCACATCCAGGAGATGGCCCGCGAACGCCAGCAGTCGATCAATGCCGACCACCCCATGGTGGCGGAGTTCTGGGAGGCGTTCGACTACATCGAGGGCCTGCGGGCAGAGCCTGCGCTGGACCACTACGGCGGCCAGGGCGACTACATCGCCATCAACCTTAAAGACTTCGAGCGCACCTGCGGCGAATACAAGCTGCGGGTGCCGGATATGCGCGAGCTCAAGCGCTACCTGAAAAGCAGCAAGACCCGCAAGTTTGTGGATTCCAACCGCACCGTGAGAAGCCACGTTCGCTTAAACGGGGCCAGCGTGAAGTGCTGGATCTTCCAGCGTTAAGCCAGGAGCCATTGCCATGCAACAACGCCACCGCACCTACACCTTGGACCAAGCCGCCGCCCTGCTGAACACCGGGCGCAACACCCTAGCCCGGCAGCTGCGGGACGCCGAGATCCTTGGCGATGACAACCTGCCCGCCGGCGGTTACCGGGGTAACGCCCGTTTGTTGGTGGTGGCCACCGGCACTTACTGGCACCCCATTTGTGGCTGGACACACTACGGCCGCACCGAATTTACCGACGCTGGGCTTGACCACATCGCCAACAAGCTCGGCATCCAACTGGCCCGCCTGCCATACCCACGCGAGGCACATAACCCGCAGCACGTAAGGAGTCTGTCATGACCCATAAATCAAGCATGCCCAACCTTTCCGCTCGCCTGAGCGAGCGCAACCATCAAGCCCTGGAGGCAATGCTCGACGCCGAGGACGAAGACGAACGGAAAGCGAGCGAGCTAGAGCTCAAAGGCCCTGATGCCTGGAAGCGCCTCGCCAGCGTCGCCAATGGCGACACCGGTCAGAGCCAGCACTGCCGCCGCATTCTGCTTTCCATTTACAACAGTTACGTCTGGCCGCTGGAACTGACCCGCCTGCGCGTCATCGATCGCGAGCTGCAGCAGGCCGCGCTCACCGTGATCGAGTGGAGCCTCTACGCCCTTAATGAGCCCCATGAGTACACACCTGGTGGCGACCAGCTGATGCAGGACTTTGCCGCTATTGAAAAAAAGGAGCCCTAACCATGGCCGACAACGCCGATATTGCCAGCGAAATGATGCAAAACCGGCTGGAGGGGGCGCTGGCCAAGCGCCCCCGCTGGATAGGAATCGATATGGCTGTCACCACCTGCGATGACTGCGGCTATGAAATTCCCCAGGCGCGCCGCAAGGCGGCGCCCTGGGCTGTCACCTGTATCGAGTGCCAGGGTATTCGTGAAAAACGGAGGCGGCATGTGCGCTGAACAAACCAAAGGCGGCAAGCTGGCCCGATCGGCAGCGATGCTTTGCCAGGACCGGGCGTTTCAGCTCTATCTAGACAAGCGGCGTCGTTACAAACATGGAATGAGCGTGGCCCAGTTGCCAGATGGCACCCACAACGCTGACGATGCCCGCGACTGGCTGTGCGCGGCGTGCAATATCGAGAGTCGTGCCGAGCTGGACCACAACGCCCAGGCGGCCGCCACTTTCCGCACCATTCAACAACGATTCGGCAAGTGGCGTTATCACTCGCAGGCCGAGCCGTGAACTTGCACACGATTCAACACGCTGCTAATCTCAACCCTGTCACGGCACAATCCGTGGCCGGGTTTGGCGACCCGAGATGAATAAGGCGCACAGCGCCCCTTACCCTACCGGCGCTTTTTTTGTGCCTACCGGGTAGTTATGGCGGGCCGTGCGTGGGAGACCTTCGGGTCTGCCGGGTTCCTTATTCCCCGGTTCGCCAACCCGCGTACGGTCCGCCTCCATCGTTTGGCGACGAGGTAGCGGACTCCTAATCGAATAAGGAGATCCATCATGAATCACCCCACCCCGATCACTCTCGACCCTCGCCCGCTGCGCCACTGGCGCGCCTTGCCCGAACACCACATGCCCAGCCTGGTCAACGCTTTGGTCGAACTCAACCGCTTGAGCCGCGACTTGCCTAGCGATCACCCCATTACCCTCGCCGCTGATCGGCTACGCATCACCGTGCGGGACGCCTGGTGGGCCGATGAAGTCGTCACCCAGATGGCCCGCACCCAGCACGCCGCCGACCTCAGCCTCTTGGAGAATGCCCAATGAACAGCCATCTGATTCCCGTTTTCACAGCCGACAGCCAGCAGTTGCTGTGCAACGCACGCGACCTTCATGACTTCCTGGAAGTGGGCCGCCGGTTCACGACCTGGATACAAGAGCGTATCGAACAATATGAATTTGAAGAGGGCTTGGACTTCATCGTTCATAAAATGCAACCTGGGATGGGCCATAAAACCGCCTCCCAAAATGGGGAAGCCCTGGAATCAATCACTTACGCCGAAAACTTCGGCCAGCAAGGCCGCGTTGAATATCACCTGACGCTCGACATGGCCAAAGAGCTGGCGATGATCGAAAACAACGCCATGGGGCGCCGCGTACGCCGCTACTTCATACAGCGTGAACGCCAGGCGATTGAACTGCTTCAGCAGCAGGCTACCGAGGTGCAGCCCATCGAGCAGGTGCGCAAGCGCATCAAGGACACGCCGAAGTTCCGCTACCTGCTGATCCTCCAGGAGCAAAGCCGCACGCTTGCCCGCGAGCTGGCCCGCTGTGACCATCCGCGTGAGCGCTTCAATCTGCATTGCGCCCTTCGCCAGGTGAATAACACCATCGGCATTCCCACCGAACCGCTGGAAGTCTGGGAAGGCAGCCAGCAGCGCCTATCCCTCTCACATCAATAGTCACTTTGCCTCCCTTCAGGGAGGTTCCTGCCTATAGATAACTAACGGTATAAGAAAACCACCGTGCATCCCTCCCCTGCCAATTTTTTATAACCTCACTTAGGCTGTGCAGAAATACAGCTAAAAGGAATCATCATGGCAGGTGTTGAAGTGCGTGGCGGCAAGGTTCGCGTCTACTTCCAATTCAAGGGTGAAAAATGCCGAGAACCGGTCGGTTCAGCCACTAGCGATAACATCGCCCACGCTGAGCGCCTGGCGGCATCGATCGACCACGAGATCCGGATGGGGACGTTCGACTACGCCCGACTTTTCCCCGGTTCTAAGCGGCTGGCGATCAATACAGTGGGCCACTATGCGGACTTGTGGCTTGGTATCATCGAAAACGATGTCGCCGACACGACGCTGCGGAGCTATCGAAGCAAGGTGAAAAGTCATATAAGTCCTCGGTGGGGCAAAGTGCAGGCCGACCAGGTGAGTCCCATCGACCTCCAGACATGGGTAAAAAGCGAGTTGCCAAGAACGCTGGCCAGCAAAACGATCAAGGAGATCGTTACTATCTTGCGTCAGATATACCGCCTTTACTGCTCTCAGCATCGCCAAGCCTATGACCCGACGCAGGGCGTCCAGGTGCGGCTGCCAGATCCTGAAGACCCTGATCCTTTCAGCCGTCACGAGATCGAATGCATCCTCACCACGCCAACAAAACGCGTGCAGGAGCTCAACATGATTGAATTCATGATCTGGGATGGCCCTCGCCTATCCGAGGCAATGGGGTTGGCGTGGGAAGATGTTATTGATCTGGAACGCGGGATTATTCGCTATCGGCGTCGACAGTTCCGCAATGCCTATCGTGTCACAAAGACCAGGCGCTCCACGCGTGAAAAGCGGCTACTTAAGCCAGCCCGGCAGGCGCTGCAGCGTCAGTGGGTATTGACCAGCCACCTTGCACCGCAGCCGATTGAAATAATCGACCGAGACAACACCACTGTCCGCAAAGCCGACCTGCGCTTCGTGTTCCTGAATTCAAACACAGGCAGGCCGCATTATGGCGACACAGGGATTCGCGATCGCTTCTTTAAGCATCACCTGGAGAGGGCTGGCGTGCGGTATCGCGGGCCAAGTCAGTGCCGGCATACCTATGCAAGCCAACTCCTGAGCACCGGGGTCGCGCCCATACAATGGGTAGCTGAGCAGATGGGGCATACTTCGCCAGCGATGATCTACAAGCACTATGGGCGATGGATTTCTGAGGACGGGCCAGACATCAACTCGCTGGTGGAAACTGCTCTGGAAGTTAAGCGTGAAACGTAAGCCAGTCCCAAGCTAGTCCCTGAGAGCCGGAAACGAAAAAGGCGAACCAAGCTAAGTGCTTGATTCGCCTTTTAAAATCTCTGGCGGAGGGGGAGGGATTCGAACCCTCGAAGCCTTTCGGCTTACGCGCTTTCCAGGCGCGCTCCTTCGACCACTCGGACACCCCTCCGTCTTTTTACCCTGTTGAAAGGCAGCGCCTTTAGCAACAGAACGGCACATATACTATTGCCTAAGTGGCGAAATAGCAAGCTTTTTCACGATTTAAGGGAGTACTGCGTAGCTTCCGTTAGCTTCTAAGCAAAGGGTCTCGCCGCAATAAAGTTGCTGTGTGAGCGCAATACGCCCTTTGCCGCGTTCCTCAAGTTTAGCGGCGAGTTTTGCCGGGCCTTCGGGTTCGATTGGAGTGCAGACAAGCCGGTAATCATCGGTTACCGGGGCAAGGAAGCGCTGGCTGGCTTCAGCGACCACCACATCTCGTGAGATGCCTTGTGCCCGCAGCCATAGCGTCACCCAGCACCAACCCTGGAGGGTGGTTTGCGCGGTTAACGCACCACCAAAGCCAGTACCTTTGTCGTTCAGGCTTGGCGTTAACGCAAGCTCCCATATCAGCGTGTCATGTTGTTGCGCCATTCCCTTAATGCCGAGGGCATTTACCATCGGGATGGCTTCGCCTAACCATTGCTGAAAAGCCGTCAGATCTTCCCGCCCTTCCGGCAGCGGTAGGCGCGGATGAGGAACCCCTGGTTGCCGAGCTGTTGTCATGCCAAACCCTGCCTTGTCGCCCTTGTGCATTATTCCCAGCGTTCGAGAAAGTCGTCCACGTCGTGTTCCGGCACAGGCTTGTGGCGCCCACCAAGTGTACCAAGGTAAATGAACGCCACCACCTCGTCGTCATCTGCTAAACGCAGCCCTTTACGCACTACCGGGTCGAAGGCGTATTTGCCGCTGCGCCACATAGCGCCAAAGCCTAGCGCGTGGGCGGCAAGTAGAATGCCGTGTGCCGCGCAGCCCGCCGAAATCACCTGCTCGATTTTGGGCACTTTGGGTACCTCGGGCGTTACTTTAGCCACCACGGCGATAATCATAGGGGCACGAAGTGGCTTTTTGCGTGCCGCGTTTAGCGTGGTATCCGAGGCGTGCGGGTCTTCTTGAAATTCCGCTTCAGCAAACAGCTCGCCCAAACGCTCAAGCCCTTCCCCGCTAAATTCGATAAAGCGCCAAGGGCGCAGTTCGTTGTGGTCCGGGGCGCGCAACGCCGCTTGGTAGATCGCGCTTAACTGCTCGGACGATGGGGCTGGGGCCATCAATTTGCCCATGGAACTGCGTTGGCGCAGTAGCGTGAGTGCGTCCATTATTGGCTCCAAACCGTTATGTTAGTGACTTACTGTAGCGCAGTGACTTACTGCCTTGCCAGACGCAGCGGGTGCGGCGGTGCTAAACCAGGCGTTGCCCGCCAGGGGCTAATATCCAGCCCACCACGGCGCACATAACGCGCCAGCACCAATAACGCATCGGGTTTTGCGAAGTGCATGAGGTCTGTAAAGATATGCTCAACGCAGTGCTCGTGAAAGTCTTGATGTTGACGGTAGCTAATCACATAGCGCAAAAGCCCTTCGTGATCGATTTTAGGGCCTTTATAGCGAATCAGCACACTCCCCCAGTCAGGCTGGCCAGTTACTGGGCAGTTGGATTTGAGCAGGTGTGAGTAGAGCGTCTCTTCAGCGACGTCTTCGCCAACCGATAACAATGACGCGCTAGGCGTGTAGTCATCCACACTGATATCAAGCGCATCCAGGCATTTGCCGGGCAAGCGCTGCGGCATGAGTTCAGCGTCGTCAACGCCAAACAGCTCAACGCCAACGCTCTCCCTCGCCGCGCGTGAAAGATCACGTGTCAGTGTTTGCACGACGTCGTCCCGGCTGGCGAAGCGTGTTTGGTTAAAGCTGTTGAGGTAGAGCTTCCAGGATTTGGATTCAATTAAGTGGGGCGATTCCGCGGGTAGCGTGAAACGCCCCACGGCCACCACCGGCTTGCCGCGGGCGTTAAGCCATGACATTTCAAACGCATGCCACTCATCGGCGCCGATAAAGGGCAGGCGGGTATCGTCAATGCCCAACGGCGCACGGTTGGTCGCGCGTGCTATCGGATACAAAAGCCCGGCGTCGTAATGTTCCGGGTAAGCCGATTCACGTCCAAGTGGGGCGTTCTTTAGGGTTTCAGGGCGGTGATGCGTCATGAGCGAATCCCTTTCCCACGCGCTAACATTTGAAGTGCCACAGTAAAGAGCACCACGATGAAGCCCAAAATGGCCATCAATGCCCAGCCGACGGGGATATCCGACACACCCAAGAAGCCATAGCGGAAGACATTGACCATGTAGAGAATAGGGTTGAGCATCGATACGCCCTGCCAGAAATCCGGCAGCATCGAGATCGAGTAGAAAACCCCGCCTAGGTAAGTCAGCGGCGTCAGAATAAACGTCGGCACAATCGAAATGTCATCGAATTTATTCGCCAACAGCGCGTTGATGAAACCGCCAACGGAAAACAGCGCCGACGTCAGCACAACGACCAACACGGTCAATAGCGGATGCTCCATACTCAAGCGAGTGAAGAACAGTGATACCACCGTCACGATCAGCCCAACCCCCAAGCCACGCGCCATCCCCCCTAGCACAAAGCCTGAGAGGATCACCCAGTTAGGCATGGGAGAAACCATCATTTCTTCAATCGAACGCTGGAACTTGTTAGAGAAAAAAGAGGATGCAACGTTGGAATAACTATTGGTGATCACCGCCATCATGATTAGCCCTGGGACGATGAAGTCCATGTAATTGAACCCATCCATCGCCCCGATGCGCGAGCCAATCAAGTTGCCAAAAATAATAAAGTACATCGCCATCGTAATGGACGGCGGTAAAAGCGTTTGCGGCCAGATGCGGGTAAAGCGCTTGATCTCTTTCACCACTAGCGTCCACAGGGCGATCAGCGTTTGCGTAGCATTCATGCGCGCGCCTCCTTGCTTTGCGTTTGATCATCGATGGCGCTTTGGCCGCTTTCTACCATCGACACAAACATCTCCTCCAGTCGATTGGCGCGGTTGCGCATCGAGACCACGTTGATACCTTGCTCGCTCAAGGCCGCGAAAACATCGTTCATTTGCTGACCGCGGTGAATCACCATCGAAAGCTGCGATGGCTCGGTCAAGCTGAGTTCGAACCCTTCCACTGCCGGCGCCTCTTCTAGCGGGTGCGCAAGATCCAGCAGGAAGGTTTCGGTATCGAGCTCGGCAAGCAGGTCACGCACATTGGTGTTACGAATAATGTCGCCATTGTTAATGATCGCGATATTGCGACAAAGGCTCTCCGCTTCTTCCAGGTAATGCGTGGTGAGAATAATCGTTGTCCCTTCATCGCGATTAATGCGGCGCATGTACTCCCACATGCTACGGCGCAGTTCGATATCAACCCCTGCGGTGGGCTCATCAAGAATCAAGAGCTTGGGGCGATGCATAAGCGCGCGCGCAATCATTAAACGGCGCTTCATCCCGCCTGAGAGCATCCGTGCACTGCCGTTGCGCTTATCCCAAAGGCCCAAATCAGACAGCAGCTTTTCTGCCCGGGGCAGCGCCTCGCGGCGCGTCATGCCGTAGTACCCTGCCTGCGCCAGCACGATGTCGATCACTTTCTCGAACTGGTTGAAGTTAAACTCCTGCGGCACCACGCCCAATTGGTACTTCGCCTTGGCAAAATCTTGATCAATATCGATACCAAAGATCGTGACTTTTCCAGCGCTCTTTTGCACTAGCGAGCAAACAATACCTAACGTGGTCGATTTTCCCGCGCCATTGGGGCCTAGCAAGGCAAAAAAATCGCCCTGCTGGACGTCTAAATCAATGCCTTTCAGCGCATGAAAACCATTGCCGTAGACCTTGGTCAGCCCACGGATCGACAATGCCGGTTCGGCCATGAACATGTCCTGTCAGCAAAAAAGAAAAATAAAGACTTTTATAAGGAAGTGATATAAGGGCAGCTCGCTTGTTTTCAAGGCCATGCCGCACCAATGCACAATACTCGCTAGGCTCTTGGCCTACCGAGATAAGAATCACGATAAATCAGAAAACAATAATTTGGGAGGGCGCTTGGAGCGGGAAAGGAGATTCGAACTCCCGACCCTCGCCTTGGCAAGGCGATGCTCTACCGCTGAGCTATTCCCGCAGCGCAAGAAATGAAGCGAGCTGGCGTCCCATAGGGGGTTCGAACCCCTGTTACCGCCGTGAAAGGGCGGTGTCCTAGGCCACTAGACGAATGGGACGTATTGGATACTGAACTGGAGCGGGAAAGGAGATTCGAACTCCCGACCCTCGCCTTGGCAAGGCGATGCTCTACCGCTGAGCTATTCCCGCTTAATTCAGTTATCTCGCCATCGGATTGGCGTCCCATAGGGGGTTCGAACCCCTGTTACCGCCGTGAAAGGGCGGTGTCCTGGACCACTAGACGAATGGGACACACGTTGGAGCGGGAAAGGAGATTCGAACTCCCGACCCTCGCCTTGGCAAGGCGATGCTCTACCGCTGAGCTATTCCCGCACTCCGATACCTTAACGATTTAAGTGGCGTCCCATAGGGGGTTCGAACCCCTGTTACCGCCGTGAAAGGGCGGTGTCCTGGACCACTAGACGAATGGGACACTGCATTGCCTCGTCGAGGTGGCGCGTATAGTAATCAGCGGATGAAACACTGTCAAGCCTCAATCTTTGCTGGCGTCCCCGTTTAAGATCACACATGCTGAGATGCATAACACGTATCTTGAAATTCATACCGACTGATAGCACTCAATGTCTAGTAGCACGACTTTCACCGGCATGGCGAATGCGCTAATCGCTTGCCGTTATAATAAGGAGTCATAATATGGCCAAAGTAGAAAAACCCCCTGAACAATGGCGCGACCAGCTCACTCCAGAGCAGTACCGTGTCACCCGTGAAAAAGGCACCGAACGCCCCTTTACCGGCGACTGTAAAGTGAGTGATGCTCAAGGTATTTACCACTGCGTGTGTTGCCATACGCCTCTGTTTGAGAACGAGCATAAATTTGATGCGGGCTGCGGCTGGCCGAGTTTCGACCGCCCGCTAGGCAGCCAACGCGTGGAAGAGCACACCGACGAGAGCCACGGCATGGTACGCACAGAAGTCCTATGCGCGCATTGCGACGCCCACCTCGGTCACGTGTTTCCCGACGGGCCACAGGACACCACGGGGCTTCGCTACTGCATTAACTCGGTGGCTATAGAGTTTCACGCCGACGAATAACGCTATCGGTTAATCCGGCAAAGCGGGCGCCATCTGCTAGAATGGTCGCCCGTTTTTTATGCTGACACCGCATTACTAACAACGCATTGCGCAGGAGAACCTCATGCTCGGCTGGTTTCCCGGTCATATGAATAAGGCACGCCGCCAGATTAAAGACGCGCTGCCTGAAATCGACGTGGTTATCGAAGTGCTCGATGCGCGCCTGCCCTACTCCAGCGCCAACCCGATGCTGGCAGAACTAACGCGCCACAAGCCGGTGCTCAAAATTCTCTCCCGCGCGGATTTAGCTGACCCTGAGCGCACGGCCGACTGGGTCGCGTTTTTTGACGCTCAGCCCAATACACGCGCCCTCGCGATTACCACCACCAACGCCCGCGAGCTCAAAAGCATTCCTAAGCTTTGCCATACGCTTGCCGGAGAGGTACGCGCTGACCGCGATGTCCGCGTGATGGTGATGGGGATTCCCAACGTCGGCAAATCGACACTGATTAATGGGCTGGCGAAGCGCAAAATTGCCAAGACCGGCAACGAACCCGCCGTTACCAAGCGCCAGCAAAAAGTACGTATCGATGGCCGTGTGGCGCTCATTGATACGCCCGGCGTGCTATGGCCCAAGATCGAAGACCAGGCCAGCGCCTATCGTCTGGCCGCTAGCGGTGCGATCCGTGACACGGCGATTGAGTATATCGACGTCGGGATTATTACCAGCGCCGAGCTGGCTAAGCGCTATCCAGAAGCGCTCACAGCGCGTTATAAACTCAAAGCACTGCCACGCTACACAGTGCCGGAAACACCGCCAAGCGTTGAAGCCGATGGACCAGAACGCCCGGATTTCTTAGCGCTGGCGGGCTTTGACGGTTACGCCATTTTAAAAGACATTGCCAGCAAGCGTGGCGGCTTGCGCCCCGGCGGCGAAGTTGACCTTCACCGTGGTGCCGAAGTGCTGCTGCATGAACTGCGCGATGGCAAACTGGGCCGAATTACGCTAGAAACGCCTCACGACATTCCAGCACCTGACGCTGATGTAACTCCCGCGGAGGCAAGCGAGCCGAATGCCCCGCCAGCGCCTTAATGCCGTCAGCGTTGGGAACGACCACTGATTGGGAACGATAACATGGACACCCCACAGCCTCACGAGGCGCCTTTGCTTAACAAATCACATAAGCTCGATAGCGTTTGCTACGACATTCGCGGCCCCGTGCTCGACCACGCCAAACGCCTGGAAGAAGAAGGCCAACGCGTATTAAAGCTCAACATCGGTAACCCCGCCCCGTTTGGCTTTGAAGCACCGGAAGAGATTCTGCAAGACGTGATGCGCAACCTGCCAACAGCCCAAGGCTACTGCGACTCCAAGGGGCTTTATTCGGCACGCAAGGCAATCATGCAAGAGTGCCAGCGCAAAGAAATCCCCGGCGTCGGCATTGAAGATATCTACATCGGCAACGGTGTTTCCGAGCTGATCGTGATGGCCATGCAGGCGCTCTTGAATGATGGCGACGAGGTATTGATCCCCGCGCCGGATTACCCGCTTTGGACGGCGGCGGCTAACCTATCCGGCGGCCACGCCGTGCATTATTTATGCGATGAGCAAGCCGATTGGGCACCGGACATGGCGGACATTCGCGCCAAGGTGACAAGCCACACCCGCGCCATTGTGCTGATCAACCCCAACAATCCCACCGGGGCTGTCTATCCGCCTGACGTCGTGCGCGAGGTGCTCGATATCGCCCGCGAACACAATCTGGTGGTGTTCTCCGATGAGATTTACGACAAGATTCTCTACGACGGTGTGGAACATACCGCCACCGGGGCGCTCGCCGATGACGACCAGTTGGTCATCACCATGAACGGGCTCTCCAAAAGCTATCGCTGCGCCGGGTTTCGCTCCGGGTGGATGACCATTTCCGGGTCGATCGCCAAGCAACGCGCCAGCGGGTATATCCAAGGGTTGACCATGCTAGCCTCGATGCGCCTTTGTGCCAACGTGCCCGCTCAACACGCCATCCAAACCGCACTCGGTGGCTATCAATCGATCAACGACCTGATTCTCCCCGGTGGGCGCCTACTCGCGCAGCGCGATATTACCTATGAAAAGCTTAACGCTATTCCCGGTGTCAGCTGCGTCAAGCCTAAAGGCGCGCTTTATGCGTTCCCCAAACTCGACCCGAAAATATTTAATATCCAGGACGACCAAAAAATGGTGCTGGATTTGCTACTGCAAGAGAAAATCTTGCTGGTTCAAGGTACTGCCTTTAACTGGCCGGAAGCGGATCATGTGCGGATCGTAACGCTGCCCTGGGCTGATCAGTTAGGTGATGCACTCGACCGTTTTGCCAACTTTTTATCGCGCTATCGGCAATAATCTTGAACCCCCGCGTACGTGAACGTATCTAAGTTTACGTTTTACTACCGCTGACTTATTGACTTGGGCTTTATGGAGATGTCGCCACATGATGCGAATTGTGCTGTTCTTAGCCACTAACCTGGCAATTTTATTGGTGGCCAGTATTACCCTGCGCCTATTCGGCGTGGAGAGCTACCTAAGTAGCCAAGGGATTAACTTTACTAGCCTGCTGATTTTCTGCTTTGTCTTTGGCATGGCCGGTTCAATGATATCGCTGTTCATCTCGAAGTGGATGGCCAAGCGCTCTACCAGCACGGTGATTATCGAAACCCCGTCTAACCAAACCGAAAAGTGGCTGGTGGATACCGTTGCGGAGCTCGCTCGCGAGGCGGGCATCAAAACGCCGGAAGTCGGTATTTTCCCCGCGCAGCAGTCTAATGCCTTTGCCACCGGCTGGAACAAAGACGACGCGCTGGTGGCCGTATCGGCGGGCCTTTTAAACCGCATGCAACCCGAAGAAGTACGTGCCGTGCTGGCCCACGAGATCGGCCACGTCGCCAACGGTGATATGGTGACGCTGGCGCTGATTCAGGGCGTCGTCAACACCTTCGTGATGTTCTTCGCCCGCGTCGTGGCGCATCTGGTGGATAACTTCTTGAAAAGCCGCTCTGACGGCGAGGGTGGCCTTGGCTTTATGGGCTATTTTGCCGTGGTTATCGTCGCGGAAATCGTTTTTGGGATTATCGCCTCAGCCATCGTGGCGTGGTTCTCACGCTTTCGCGAATACCGCGCTGACGAGGCCGGCGCACGGCTTGCCGGCACCGGCGCCATGGTCAACGCCCTCGCCCGCTTGAAGGCCGAAACCGAGTTGCCGGACCAAATGCCCGACACCCTGCGCGCGATGGCAATTACCAAAGGCCAAACCCGTTCGCTAATGGAGCGCCTGTTCGCCAGCCACCCGCGGCTGGATGACCGCATTCGCGCCCTTAAAGAAGCCGCTTACCGTCAGTAAATAGCGCCCTCTCCTTTATACGCCCACCACCCGGTGGGCGTTTTTATGCCAACACCACGGTAAACCCTGCAACGCTTAGTATGGTCGCTAGCGTCTGCGCCTCATCACGCAAACGCACGGTCAACGTCGAAAACTCACGCCGCAGCGGGTAATTTGCACGGCACGTATCAAAGCCTTTCGCCAGCCCCAGTGCGTGCGCCTCCCGCGTCAGGCGTTCGTGATCATGGCGAACGTCATACACCGCGCGGGCGCAGAGCCGCAATGCGTCTTCACTTGGCAATGCCTGCTGCAGCGTGATTGATGCCAACGCTGGCGGCGGGCAAATATCGTCAAGCGTGAGCTCGCTCGTTTGGTCAAGATGCGCCGCCAACGCTTGATGAATCATCAAACTGCCACGCAATTTACCATCCAGGCTGTAACCAGCAATATGCGGGGTCGCAAGCATCGCCAAGTCGTGAAGGGCGGCGTCAATGGCGGGTTCGTTCTCCCACACATCCAGCACGGCGGTGAGATCGTTCTGGCTTGCCAAGCGGCTACGTAGCGCCAAGCCGTCGATACAATCACCGCGCCCGGCATTAAGCACCACCATGCCGTGGGCAAGTTCGGTGATACGCTCAGCATCCAGCAAATGCTGAGTGGCATGCGGGCCGGTGCTCACCAGTGGTGTATGCAGGCAGAGCACATCGCAGTGTTCAATCAGCGTTTCAAGGGAGGTGAAGCCGCTCTTTCCCTCACTCACCCCCTCACGCTCGGCGCGCGGTGGGTCGCAGGCCAGCACCTCTACCCCTAGCGCCTGGAGCCGGGCTTGCAAACGGCTGCCCACATTGCCCACGCCCACAATACCCACACAGCGATCTAAAAGCCGCCAACCCTGTCGTTCAGCAAGCGTTAATAGGCTGGCGAGCACATAATCCACCACCGCCTCAGCGTTGCACCCTGGAGCGCTGGCGAAGGCAATGTCATGTTCGGCAAGATAGTGGGTGTCAACGTGATCAATGCCGATGGTGCAGGTGCCGACAAAGCGCACCGCGCTTTCAGCCAACAGCGAGGCGTTAACCGGGGTGACGGAGCGGATGATCAGCGCATCCGCATCGCGCAGGTGCTCGGCGCTGATCTCACGCCCTGGGCATTTTATCACCTCACCGAAAGCACCAAAGCAGGCATCAGCGGCGGGAATATTGGCATCGACGACAAGTTTCATGGCGTTTTGGCTCTGGCGATTTACAATAGTGGCCGCCACTGACGGGCAACCATGCGTTTTGACTAACGTATTTGCGCAAGATGATGTGAAATAACGTATTAAAAATAGCGGGGTAACTGAGTGATCGTACGTTGGGAAACCGACCATGACTACGTCCTGGTGCATATCCACCAAGATATGTTCGGCGACTGGATTTTCAGCCGCGCCTGGGGCCAAATCGGCACCCAGTTTGGTGGCTTGAAGCACCAGCTGGCGGACACACGGGAGCAAGCCCAGATGTGGCTTGATGACGAAGCCACCATCCAGAATTCCCGCGGTTTTCTCAAAGTGCTAGACGTGACCGACGATACCCCCGAAGGCCAAGAAGCCATGCGTCAACTATCACTGATCGACGTTATTTAACCGCTGTAAGATAGCGCTCAACTCAGGTAACGCCGCCCGTTGTGCTCAAACGCAGGCTTTGCTGGCTTGGGCGCTGGCGGCGGCGCCAGCAGCGCTTCCAATGCGGTTTCATCCAACCAGCCGCGCGCCCTAAGCCATTCGCCCAAACGCATGGGGTCCAACCCTCGATCCAACTCAACGTCTTCGGCATCGGCCAGTACGGGGATGCGCACGCCATAGCGCGCCAGTAGATCGTCGTCCTCACTGATTTCGATGTGACGCAGCGCCACCTCGTCATTAGCGAGCGTATGCACCAGCGCCTCTAACTGCGCGCATAGATGGCAGCCTAAGGTGGTATAAAGCCAAAGCTGGATCATTAAGCCTCCTTATGGCGCAGCAAAAAGACGTGGTGAAGGTTAGTGCGGCGTTGGAAATCCGGGTCGAAAGAGCGCGCGGAAATATCCTCTACGTCAAAGCGCTCAACAAGACCCTCATCAAGGACAAATCGACGCTGGTTATTAGAGAACACTAACGTGCCGCCTGGGGCCAATCGTGCCATCGCCAAGTTCACCAACGGCGAATGGTCACGCTGAATATCCAGCGTCTCGCGCATCTTCTTCGAGTTGGAAAACGTCGGTGGGTCCATAAAAATCACATCAAACGTTGTGCTTGCCGTTTCCAGCCAGTGGAAACAATCGTCGCGCATAACACGGTGGCGCGATGAGTCGAGCTGATTAAGCGTAAAGTTATCCTGCGCCCACGTGAGGTAGGTATTGGACATATCCACGCTGACGCTATCACTCGCCCCGCCCAAGGCGGCGTGCACCGTTGCGGTGGCCGTGTAGCAGAACAGGTTTAAAAAGCGCTTACCCTCAGCCATTTCCCGAAGCATTCGGCGCACCGGCCGATGATCGAGAAATAGCCCGGTATCCAAATAGTCGCGCAGGTTCACCCACAGCCACGCCGGCCCTTCTTGTACCTTAAAGCGCTCGCCGCTGGCGTCGCGTTTCTGATATTGGGCGCTGCCAGTTTGACGCTCACGGCGTTTCACATAAACATGGCTCGGATCAATCTCCAAGACGTCAGGCAGCACTTCCAAGGCATCGAACAAACGCTTTTGAGCTTGGGCGGCATTCACCGTGCGCGGCGGCGCGTATTCCTGCACGTGGACACGATCGCCATATACATCGATGGCCAGCGCAAACTCGGGCATATCCGCGTCATAGAGGCGATAACAAGTTTCGCCGCTTTGTTTAAGCCACTTTTTGAGCCGTTTTTGGTTCTTTTTCAGCCGGTTGGCAAACATTTCTGCGTTTTCAGACACGCGCGGCGATGGGTGATTGGCCTCGTCGAGCACTTCTGGGTCAGCCGCCTCGGCAATGTCCATCAGCAATAACTTGGCATCCAGCGGTCCATTTTTCAGCGCGTATTGCTTATGGGCGCGCAACCCCAGCCGGTGGCCTAGATCTGGATTGCCGGTGAAAAGCGCCAGCGTCCACCCGGGGAACGCCGCTTTCACCTTTTCGCCCAATGTGGCGTAGAGGGTGACCAGCTCGGGCAATTCACCGAGCCGCTCGCCATAAGGCGGATTAGTGATCAGAAGGCCTTTCGAGGCGTGTTCCCCCTCCAGCGCAGCAGGCCTTTCAAGCGTTGCTAGGCCTTGGCCGGTGAGCGTAATCAACGCAGGAACACCGGCACGCATGGCGTTGGCTTTGGCCGCCGAGAGCGCTGCGGGGCTTTGATCAAAGCCGAACAGCTGATTTTTGCAGCGTTTGCGCCCGATGCTCGCGCGCGCCTGGGCTTCACGCGTTAGCTCTTGCCACGCGGCGCGGTCAAAATGCGCCCAACCGTGAAAACCAAATCGCTCGCGGTGTAAGTTCGGTGCTTGATCGGCAGCGATCAGCGCCGCTTCAATCAATAGCGTCCCCGCGCCGCAAAGCGGGTCGATCAGCGGCTCGTCCGCTTTCGCACGCTCGGGCCAACCGGCACGCACCAAAAGCGCTGCTGCCAAGTTTTCTTTGAGCGGGGCATGCCCCACATCGCGGCGGTAGCCACGCCGGTGCAGACTTTCGCCGGCAAGGTCGATTCCCAGCGTTAGGTTCTCCCGGTGCAGGTGAGCATATAGACGCACATCGGGTTTTTTTGTATCGACATTCGGGCGCGTCTGACCTGCAAGCAAGAGCGCATCCACGACGCCATCTTTCACCGTCTGTGCGCCGAAGCGGGTATGGCGTATGTGTTCACTGCGGCCATGAAAATCGACCGCGATTGTTTTTTCCGGGGCAATATGTCGCGCCCAGGGCACACGCGTTGATACAACGCGCAGATGCTCTGCCGTACTCACCAGCGGCTCGCGTGAAATGACCGCGATAACGCGGTTGGCCAACCGCGACCAAAGACATAATCGATATGCCGTCGCGTGGCTGGCACTGGCGAAAACCCCGGCCACAGTGGTTTTCCCAGGCGTGGCACCTAGGCTCGCTAGCTCATCAGCCAGCAGGCCCTCGATCCCTTTTGGGCAAGTCACCAGCAGGTCTAATTCGTTGCTTTGGCTTGGATCAGTCATAGTGGCGGCAGCGCTAAATGCGCAATATTCCTATATATGGCAAAAAAGTTTACGTCTTATGACAATTTGATGGTCGACAAGTCACCCCATCATGGTCTAACTATAAAGGTGTAGCTACACAAAACGCTTGCGTGACTTTGAAAGTTATCTGTCAGCTAGCGGTGCGTTCAGCACGTGAGTGCCCAACATTCTGTTTGCAAATACTATGTTCTAAAAAAGAGTGTGTTCTGAAAATACAGCTTTTTATTTTTTTGCAACGCCGCTATCACGGCTATGTTACGCCAAGCGACCATGAAATGGCTTTGTCTTCACCAATAAAAAACAGGCCGTTTCCCCTCAAAGGCTTTCATATAACGAGGTTAGCCAATGAAACGACAGAAACGTGACCGCTTCCAGCGGGCTTATGTTCACGGCTACAAAGCAGGTGTTTCCGGTCGCTCCCGAGACGACTGCCCCAGTGACAATATTAATTTACGCGAATACTGGATGAGCGGTTGGCGTGAAGGCCGCGGTGACCAATGGGACAGTATGACGGGCGTTTCAGGCATTCATAAAAATCCCACGGTCATGACGTAGCGTTTTTTTATCTGTCCTCATCCTCTTTATTGGATCAACATAGCCCGCTTAGCCCAGCGGGCTTTTTGCTGCTTGCGTTTTAAGTGCTTTGGCACACTCGCCCACAAGCTTGGGCCCGCGATAAATCAACCCAGAATAAAGCTGCACCATGTTTGCCCCTGCGTCTATTTTCGCCTGGGCGGTCTCAGCACTGTCGATCCCGCCGACGCCAATAATCGGCAGTGTTGGCAAGTGCTTACGCAACAGCCGGATGATACGATTGGAGGCTTCAAAAACAGGCTTACCGGAAAGCCCACCCGCTTCGTGCGCCTGCGGGTCGTGTTGAACGGCATCACGCGCCACGGTGGTATTGGTCGCAATGACGCCATCGAAGTGATTACGTTCAATGCTTTTGGCCACCAACGCCACCTCGTCTGCGTCCATGTCTGGGGCAATTTTGACCAGAAGCGGTACCTTGCAGCCACGCCTTGTATCCAACGTGGTAGCCCTTTCGCGAATCGGCCCTAACAGCGCATCGAGCTGCTCGCCGAACTGCAGCGTACGAAGCCCCGGCGTGTTAGGCGACGAAATATTGACGGTGATGTAATCCGCCAGCGGGTGGACGGCATCCAGACAGACAAGATAGTCATCCAAGGCATTCTCAACGGCGGTGGTGAGATTTTTGCCGATATTGATACCGACAATGCCGTCAAAACGGCGCTTTCTCACCTGTTCAACCAAATGCGCCACTCCGTCGTTGTTGAACCCGAAGCGGTTGATGATGGCCTCGTGCTCAGCCAGGCGAAAAAGCCGCGGCTTCGAGTTGCCCGGCTGGGGCTTGGGCGTCACGGTGCCCACTTCGATAAAACCAAAGCCCATCGCCCCCAGTGCATCAAGGTGCTTTGCATTTTTATCCAGCCCAGCCGCGAGCCCAACACGGTTGGGAAATGTAAGCCCCATCAGCGTCACCGGGTCATCCACCCGCGGCCCTACCAAGCGCTTAACGCCACCCGCACGATTAAGCACCTCCAGGGCACTAAGCGCCATGCCGTGAGAGGTTTCAGGATCAAGGCGAAACAGCAACGAGCGGGCAAGATCGTACATTCGGGCTCCGAGCAACATATCCAAACAACAAAAAGGTGCGGTGCGCGATTATAACGCACACCGCACCTTCAAGCATCGCTGATCGAGGCCCTGTTAGCCGTTAGGCTTCGCTGTCGCTCTCAGCAAGGTCGACCAGCTCGCGCACGGCCACGGCAAACAGCGCAAAGCCGCTTTCGCTACCGCTACGTACCTCCTCAATCAAACGGCACCAGCGGCCATGCAGCTTGTCGTGCTGTTCAAGCCACTGCGCCACCCGCTCCTCAGGGGTACGGCTTCCCGCGTCTAGCTTCAACACGCTGGCCGTGAGTGCCAGCTGCTGGCGGTCGATATCATCGCGAAAGGTTTCCCGCGCCTGCGCCTGCCAAGCGTCACGCACGCCGAGCCGAGTCACCTGTTGAATCATCCACGGTAGCTCCAAACGGCTACCGATTTCATAAAACACTTCAGCCACACGCTGGGGTTTTTCGTTGACAAGGCGCGCTGCTTGGATAATACCTAAGCCAGCATACAAGCTCGGCGCTGCCGCTACGCTTGCTGCCAGCGCGTCAGGCACGCCGGCGTCCAATAGTTCGTCGCGGCGCACGCGCCACGTATCCAGCTCCTCACCACTTAAGAGCTCACCAATGCCTTCTTGTAGCTGCGCTAAACGCGGAGCGAAATACTCCACCGTATCCTGTGTCGAAAGCCCCATATGCTGACGTAAGAACCAGCGTGTGGCACGGCGAATCATGCGCATCAGGTCCTGCATCATGCTGTACTGCACCTTGCTTGAGATCTGATTATCTAGCGCTTCGATCTCCGCCCATAGCGACGGCAAGTTAAAGCTATCGCGCGCAACGATATAGGCGCGGGCAATATCCGCACGCCCGGCGCCCGTGGAGTCGATCAAGCGGCGCGCAAACACGATGCCCATGTGATCAACTAAATCATTGGCTACCTGGGTCGCAACGATCTCGCGTTTCAGGCGATGGTCGTACATTTCCTGCTTGTAGCGTTCCACCAGCACATTCGGGAAGAGGCGCTCTAGATGACGATGAATATATGGATCATCGGGCACATCAGAGGTAATCAAATCCCCCTTCAACGTGCTCTTCGCGTAAGAGATCAACACCGAAAGCTCTGGCAGCCTCATGCCTTGATTGCTGCCCGTGCGCTCTTTAAGCACATCATCCGCGGGTAAAAATTCAAGCTCACGATCAATCTGCCCGGCAGATTCAAGCTCGGTAATAAAGCGCCGATACGGCCCAATACCTTGCTGCGATATTAGCGCGGAAAGATCCAGCGCCTGCGTCTGGCGATAGTTATCCAGAATCACCAAGCCCGCTACTTCCTCGGTCATATCCGCCAGCAGTTGGTTACGCTGCTTTTCGGTCATATCCCCGCGTTTGACCACTTCATCGATCAGTATTTTGATATTAACTTCATGGTCAGAGCAGTTCACACCACCGGCGTTGTCGATAAAGTCGGTATAGGCATAAACTCCTTTGGCCGCTGCTTCCATGCGCCCACGTTGAGTAAAGCCGAGATTACCGCCCTCACCGATCACACGACAATTGAGCTCGTTACCGTTAACACGCAGTGAATCGTTTGCTTTATCACCCACGTCAGCATTGGTTTCATCCGAGCCTTTCACGTAGGTACCGATTCCTCCGTTCCAGATCAAATCGACCTTGGCTTGCAGCATCGCATGAATCAGCTCATTGGGTGCCAACCGCGATTGCGTGATGCTAAAAGCTTTCTGCATTTGCGGGGTGATCGTAATTGACTTGGCGCTACGACTGAAAATACCACCGCCTTCCGATATCAAGGATCGATCATAATCTTCCCAGCTGGAACGCGGCATATCAAAGAGGCGTTTGCGCTCAGCAAAGGTGGCCTCGGCATCCGGCGTCGGGTCAACAAAGATATGCAGGTGATTGAATGCCCCTACCAACTGGATTTTGTCTGACAGCAACATACCGTTACCGAAGACATCGCCACCCATATCGCCAATACCCACGACAGAAAATTCTTCTCGCTGAGTATCTAGGCCGAGATTACGGAAGTGACGCTTAACCGACTCCCAGGCGCCGCGCGCGGTGATGCCCATTTTCTTATGGTCGTAACCATTGGCGCCGCCGGAAGCGAAGGCATCGCCTAGCCAGTGGCCATACTCCACGGATATTTCATTGGCAATATCCGAGAACGTTGCGGTACCTTTATCGGCCGCCACCACCAAGTAAGCATCGTCGTCGTCATGGCGAACAACGTTTTTTGGCGGTATAACGTGGCCTCCGTCAAGATTGTCGGTCACATCTAGAAGTGCGCGGATAAAGGTCTTATAGCAGGCGATCCCCTCTTTCTGCAGAGTTTCACGATCGGCATTTTCTGGCATGCGTTTGCAGACAAAGCCGCCTTTGGCGCCCACTGGTACAATAACGGCGTTTTTTACCTGCTGCGCTTTAACCAGCCCCAGGACTTCGGTGCGGAAATCCTCCATGCGATCTGACCAACGCAGGCCACCCCGCGCCACCTTGCCGCCGCGTAAATGAACCCCTTCCACACGGGGAGAGCAAACGAAAATCTCAAACGCTGGGCGCGGCTTGGGCATCCCGGTGACCTTGGAAGGCTCTAGCTTGTATGAGATATAGTCCTTGAAACGTCCATTGTCGCTGAGCTGGTAATAGTTAGTGCGCAACGTGGCCTGAATCAGCTCCATAAAACGACGCAACAGCTGATCATCATTTAAGCTAGATACGTCGTCTAACTGTGCGTTAATGCGCGCTAGACAGTCGCTGTTATCCCTATCGGTGCGTTCAGGATCAAAGCGTAAACGGAAGAGCTCAACCAGCTCGCAGGTAATACCGGCATAGTTTGCCAAGGTCGAGGCAATGTAGTTCTGCGACATACCAAAACGGACCTGCTTAAGATAGCGAGCATAACCGCGCAGCATCGCCACTTCGCGCCAATCAAGGTTGGCGCCGATAATCAGCCGGTTAAAAGCGTCGTTATCCGCTTCGCCAGCCCAAATACGCTGAAACGCTTCGGTAAACGTCTCACGCATGTCGCTGAGACTGACATCGACCCCGCTATGCTCAAGCTCGAAATCGTGGATCCAATAACGCTGCTTGGGCGCATTAATCTCATACGGACGCTCGCCGATCACGCGCAGGCCTAAGTTCTCCATCATCGGCAACACATCGGAGAGCGGAATCTGCGAGGCGCGATGGAATAACTTTAAGTTGACACCGCCACCTTGCTCTTCGAGCGGGCGATACAGCGAAAGGGCAAGATCGTTACCGTTATCCAGCGCCAACAGATGTTGGACGTCAAACACCGCCGTCCGGGCGCTGAAATCCTCGCGGTAGCTGGCAGAATATGCCTCGCAAAAGCGGTCCATCAACCGATTAGCCTGCTCCTCGCCAAAGCCTTCCACCATGGCCGACTGCAGTTCATCACGCCAGCTACGCGCGAGAAGCGCAATTTTGCTTTCCAGCCGTTTGATATCGAACTGCCCTGGCTGGTCACCATTAAAGCGCAGAATCAGCTGGATGCGGGCCAATACCGACTCTGACAAATAGGTATTAAAATCGCCAAAGTGAGCATCCATCTCTTCGCAGAGCAGTTTTTGAATCCGCTGGCGTAAATCCGTCGAGAAAACATCGCGCGGTACAAAGATCAGGCAGGAGAAAAACTTACCGCTGACATCAGAGCGCACAAACAGCCGTACCTGGCGGCGCTCACGAATGTTAAGAATCCCGAGAGCCGTGCTCGCCAGCGATTCCGTATCAATCTGGAACAGGTCATCGCGAGGATACACTTCTAACACTTGTAGAAGCTGCTTGCCGTTATGCCCCTGTGGATTAAATCCGGCAATATCCATCACGGCTTTCAACTTGCGCCGCAGTAGCGGAATATTACGCGGCGACTCGTTGTAGACGGTAGCGGTAAACAGGCCAAAAAAGCGCCGCTCACCAATGACAGTGCCATCGTCGTCGTAACGGTCGACGGTAATGTAATCGGGATATGTCGGGCGATGGACGCGGGAATGATGGGCACTTTTGGCGAAAGATAAAAGCTGCGGCATCAGCACATAACCGCCGTCTTCATCGACTCCTTCTTCAGAGCGAATCCGCTCGCAATAACGCGGTTGATCGAGACGGAAAACCCCGAGAACGCTATCAGAATCGCGCTTGAGTTCACCGCCTTGCAAAGTGTATTCGTCATACCCGAGGAAGGTAAAATTATCTTTTACCAGCCACTCAAGAAATGCGATGGCCTCTTCATGGTCGTCCGGGTCAATTTGCGGTGGGCAAACCTTTTCAAGCTCCTGAATCGTCTTGCGGGTGCGCTCGCACATGGCCTCGTAGTCAATCACAGAGGTGCGCACATCGCGCAGCACGTCTAACAAGTTATCTTCTATGTCTGTCAGCGCCTGCTGGTCTGTATGGCGGTCAACTTCTATGACAATCAGCGATTCACGCGATGCTGGCGCATTGTTATCGCCCGGCGCCGTAACGCGTTGAAGTTGATAGTCGCCATCGCGTTCTGCCGCTATGACAGCGTTTTGAATCGCGTGCACGGTCAATCCCCGCCGGTTGAGCTCAATGCGCACCGAGTCGACCAAAAACGGCATGTCTTCATGCAACACGGCGACAAACGTATGCGTCGATTGCCAGCCGTGCTCTTCAAAATCCGGATTAAAGACGCTGACTTTTGGCTGACTGGGGTCGTGATGCTGCAAAAACTGCCAAATCGAGAGCGTCGCGCCATAAAGATCATCCAAGCGCCGGTCTATCAAATCCTCCACCGGCACGGTGGCATAAAACTGCCGTGCAAACGCATCAATAGCGGCGGCTCTCGCTGGCTCTAAGCGCGATTGTAGCCGTTCCTGTAGCTGTTTGAGCAGATCTTGCCGACTCTCTTCAATTGCAATGTAATGCATCCATCACCTCGACTACCAAGGCCGTCATCGGCCAAAAAAAAACGAAGAACAATAGGCTATTAGGCTATCGTAGCACTGACTTTCACACCAGCTTACGCTAGCGATGCCTATGACCCCAGTCATTTGACGTCTTGCTCATGGCTCATGCCGCTTATGCATCACGTGGTGCTGATATCATGTAGCACTGATATTATGTAGTACTTATATTATGCAGTGCTGATATAGTCACTATCGACGTTGCAACATCACCCCACATTCACAATGATCGGTAAACGGGAACTGATCAAACAGCGCGAAACGCTCAATGCGGTGTGTTTGATTCAGTATGGTCAAGTTTTCGGCTAGCGTCTTGGGATTACAGGAAATATAGACGATCTGCTCATAGCCGCTCATCTGGTGGCAACTCGCCTCATCCAAGCCAGCACGCGGCGGGTCTACCAACACCGTGGAGAAATCAAACGTTTCGAGAGCCATCTCGGCCACGCGCCGACCGCCCTTCTCGCCATTTAACGCTTGCGAGAACTCCTCGGCGGACATTCGCGCGACCTGAGCATTGCCTACATCATTTACTTCAAAATTAACCTTGGCGCTCGCTACTGAGGTGCGTGAAATTTCGGTGGCCAGCACACGGCGAAAATTCGCTGCAAGCGCCACCGTAAAGTTACCATTGCCACAGTAAAGCTCTACCAAATCGCGGGCTTGGCTCCCAGTAGTGACATCACGCGCCCAGCCCAGCATCTTTTGGCATACCACGGCGTTGGGTTGGGTAAAGCTGTTTTCGACCTGCTGGTAATGAAAAGTATGGCCATCCACGCGCAGCTGCTCCCACACGTAATCACGCATCAGCACCCGGCGCTCTTTGCGTGAGCGGCCGATAATCATAATACCAAGTTCGCGCTCCAATACTCGCGCCTCGCTTTCCCAAGCGTCGTTCAACGGGCGATGGTAAATCAACGTCACCAGCGCTTCGCCTGCAAGCGTGGTCAAGAATTCAACCTGAAACAACCGATGACGTAACGCATGGCTTGCCAGAAAGGCGGCTCTCAGCTTGGGCATTAAGGCATTGATTGCCTCGCCAGCCACCAGATACTGATCTAAGCGCACCACCTGCTTGTTCTTGGGGTTTTCAGGGTCCACTTCAAACATGGCATAGAAAAGATCGTCTCCCTCATGCCAAATACGAAATTCGCAACGCTGGCGATAGTGACTAGGCGGTGAGGTAAAAACCTCCAACGGTGGGGGAGAAAACGCAGAAAAGAGACACTCCAATTCGTCACGTTTATCGGCAAGCTGCTCGTTGTAGCGTTGGGGGTCAACCACGGGAATCGCCAAAGGAGGCTCCTGTTATAGCGTCTAGGTTTAAGAAATCGTTACAGTCGTTAACGCGATACAGCGTTAGTTCTCAAGGGGCAAATTATCGGGGAACACATCATCAAGGGACAGACAGCGTGGGGCAAAAAAACCGTACGCCGCGAGCCCTGTCTGTAGTAAGGCGGCGGGTGCAGTGGTAAAACAGCGACCATCGTGGCGGTTCGATACGAGCGTATCGGTCACCTGTCCCACGCGGCGGGCGATCGCATCCCCTGAATCCACCCAGGTGAGCGGTACCGGCGCGTCGGCTTCTAGCCAGGGTTTAAGCAGCGGAAAGTGTGTGCAGCCAAGCACTACCGTATCCAGCGCCACATTGGCATGTGCTGCTTGCCATAGTGGTGCCAGCGCTGTTGATAGGCGTTTAGCGTTAGGTTTAGCGCCGCTAATCAACGCTTCCGCTTCGATCACTAACGCATCCGCTGCCACGCGAGTAATACGGCAATCTCGGGCAAAGTTATCAATCAGCTGCTGGGTATAAGGGCGCCGAACCGTTGCCGTCGTGGCCAAAAGGCCAATATGGCGCGATTGGCTCGCGGCTGCCGCCGGTTTGATCGCCGGCACGGTACCCACGACAGGAATGGTCAACTCAGCGCGTAGTTGTTCAAGCGCTAACGTGCTTGCCGTATTGCACGCGACCACCAGCACGCTTGGCTGGCAAGCACTGACGGCAGCCCGACAAACACGCACAATACGTGCTGTTAGCGTGCGGTCTTCACGCACACCATAGGGTAGCCACGCATTATCGCAGGCATAACAAAAAGCGGCATGGGGGTAATGCTCGCGCAGTGCGCGCGCCACAGAAAGCCCGCCTATGCCAGAGTCAAAAATTAATATGGGGCCAGCCATGTTATGCGGTTGCCCTTAAAAACCAAAAACGGGGCTAAGATTGTATCATGCCCCGAGACAGTGCTGTTTATAGGTTCTGATGTTAGGTGCGGGGTAATAAGCGCTAGAGCGGCGGGATTTGAGCACCTCGCAACTCCGCGTAAAGCTCTGGGTAAGCCTGCTGAAGACGCTCAAGTTCCTGCTCAGCACCAACGGGTAATGCTTGACGTAACAACGCTAGATCTTCTTCACTAAAGTGCTTTTCTACCAGCGGAAATAACACCTCACGCTCTCTGCGTAAGTAGGCACGGTGCGCTTCCAGATAGTGCTTCAAATCGTCGGCAAAGCGATCCATTGGAACGACACTGTCCATTAAAACCATATCGATATCCGTAGAGAGCTGCGCCAGCCGCGGCTTTAAATCACGATATTCATTGAGCATGTCTTTGACCACCCCCACATGCTCTGGCGCCCGTTCCTCCAAGCATTCAACGAACTCGCGTTCAAGCGGTGCAGCAAATTTTTCCATATAAGCCAGGATGTGATCCACTACCTCGCGCATCAACTGGAAATTGGGCCGCTCACTCTTGGCTAAGGTTTTATGCTTAAGCTGCAAGACGTGCAGCATTCGCGCCATATTGGCATGATCCAGACGCAGTTGATGTAACATTGTGCCTTCTCCTTTGTTATTGCATACGCCCAAGTATTCGCATCCGCTTAACAGTAGCTTGACGCGCCGCTCTTTACCACCGACAGCCACTCACGCTGTATCGTTCAACGGAGTCTGCATGGATCTGTTTTCATCTTCTACCCCCGCCGACGACGCACCGCTGGCGTTTCGCATGCGCCCCACGTCCCTTGACGGTTATATTGGGCAACAAGCGCTTGTGGGTCCTGGCAAACCTTTACGCCGCATGGCGGAGTCTGGCGTGGTTCGCTCAATGATGCTCTGGGGCCCGCCCGGCGTCGGCAAAACAACGCTGGCTGAAATTCTGGCAAACGCTTCAAATGCTCACTTAGAAACGCTCAGTGCCGTGATGGCCGGGGTAAAAGAGATTCGCGCGGTGGTTGAACGCGCTCACCAACTGGCCCCTACCGCCGTGATTCTCTTTTTGGATGAGATTCACCGACTCAACAAAAGTCAGCAGGATGCGCTCTTGCCCCACGTCGAATCTGGGCTTTTAACCCTGATTGGCGCAACGACCGAAAATCCTTCGTTTGAAGTTAACTCCGCACTGCTCTCCCGCGCGCGGGTTTACGTCTTGAAGCCACTTAGCAAAGACGAACTGATCGCGGTATTGCACCAAGCACTTAAAGATCGCGAGCGCGGATTGGGCCAGCGCGAGATCAAGGTCGATGAGGAAGTGCTCGCGGTGCTTGCCCACACAAGCGCTGGTGATGCACGCCGAGCGTTAGGCTTATTAGAAACGGCGTGCGACTTTACCCAACTGGAAAACGGCCATGAAGTGCTCTATCGAAACGCGCTCGATGACGTCATTGGGCATCAGGCCAGCGCGTTTGATAAACAAGGGGATGCGTATTACGACCTACTCTCGGCGATTCACAAATCGGTGCGCTCTTCGCGCCCGGATGCCGCGCTTTTATATATGGCCCGATTTATTCAAGGCGGCGGCGATCCGTTAGACGTGGTGCGCCGGCTGACGGCTATCGCGTCAGAAGATGTGGGTAACGCCGACCCTCGCGCGCTGCCGCTGGTGATTGCCGCCTGGGACGCTTATTTACGCTTAGGCGACTATGAAGGCCAACGGGCGCTGGCCCATGCAATCATTCACTTGGCCGTTGCGCCCAAAAGCAACCGCATTGACCAGGCATGGAATGCAGCGCAGCGTTTCGTCCGCCAACAACCGCAGATTGAGGTGCCCACCTACCTGCGCAACGCCCCTACCAAGCTAATGGAGAGCCTCGGCCACGGCAGTGGCTATCGTTACGCGCATAATGAAGACGATGGCTACCCCGCCGGTAGCGCACACAATTGCTGGCCGGAAGGTCTTGTACACGAGAGATTTTATCAGCCCAGCCAATTCGGCCAGGAAAAGCGTTTTGCTGACATCATGGCCTGGCGCGAACACCGCGACCATGAAACCGATCAAGGCAATAAGTAATAGTGATGCGCACACCAGCGCCGTTAACGTCCTTCGCGAATCACATCGACGTTATCCGGGATATCAAAGATAAAGCGTTGTTCATCAATGGCACCGTTTTGGCGAATGTCACTAAATGCAATCGCGGTACGCTGGCCGGTACTGTCGGTCATCCAAAGCTCTGTGAGCGTTTCGCCGTTAAAGGTCAAGCTTAACTCCTCAAATAGAGTCTCAGCCGAGAGCGGAATCAGGGTAAACACTTCTTCGTCACTCTCTTCTTCATAGAAGACGTCATAGCTCTCGGCCAAATCCTTGACGTTGCCTGACAGCAACATCGCGGGGGTGTGGGTAACGCGGTCATCAACCCCTTGCACGGTCACTTGCTCAAGATCCGGGTCGTACAGGTAAACCTCTTCCCCGTCAGAAACCACCGTCTGCGCGTAAGGGGCTTCCACTTCCCAACGTAAAAGACCGGGGCGAGAGAGCCACATTTCACCATGGGCTTCTTGCAGCCGCTCTCCGCTACCGTCCAAAATGCGCTGCTCGAAAGTGGCGTGATAGCTTTCCAAAGGGCTGAGACGCTCGGTTAAGCGCTCGGTTGCTGCATCGGCCCAAACCGTTGGCGTCATCACCAAGCCTAATGCACTGGCGGCCAGCGCCAGGGAGAAAGGGTTGGTCGGCTTTGAAGCCGTCGCCTGGTCTGAATAAACGTCATTGTCGCACATGCCATTGTGAAACATGGTGTTCTCCCTTAGCCGCCCGTCTAGCAAATGCTTGTCGGGCTCAATACATGTTGTGCTATCAGACGCGTAATTCGTCAGTAGGTTTCCTCTTAAACGGTGCTTCCTTGGTGTTTGCACGTTTGCCAGCGATCAATACGATTAATGCCCCACCGGCGGTGGCGCTAACACTTCACGGGCCCCGTTGGTTCCCATGGAAGACACGACCCCCGCACTTTCCATCGCGTCGACAAGCCTTGCCGCACGGTTGTAGCCAATTTTAAAGCGCCGCTGTACGGCGGATATCGAGGCTTTCCGCGTTTGCGTCACAAACTGCACGGCCTCGTCATAGAGCGCGTCTTGTTCAGCATCGTCGCCATCCGCCCCTTCCGCTTCAAGGCCAGCCAGTGCGTCCGCCGAGACGCCGCCGGTTAAAATCTCTTCGATATATTCCGGCTCACCACGGTGTTTCCAGTCCTCAACCACGCGATGTACTTCGTCGTCGTCGACAAAAGCGCCGTGAATACGGTTAGGTGGGCCAGACCCTGCGGGTAGATAGAGCATATCGCCGTGGCCGAGCAGGCTTTCTGCGCCGCCTTGATCCAGAATCGTGCGCGAGTCGATACGTGACGACACTTGAAACGCCATTCGTGAGGGGATGTTGGCCTTGATCAGGCCGGTAACCACATCCACCGACGGGCGCTGAGTGGCGAGTATTAAGTGGATACCGGCCGCCCGCGCTTTTTGCGCCAAGCGTGCAATCAACTCTTCGACCTTTTTACCCACGATCATAAACATGTCGGCAAATTCGTCGATCACCACCACGATGTAGGGAAGCTTTTCCAGCACCGGGGGTGTTTGGTGCATCTCCCAAGGCTGCGGCTCCCAAAGTGGATCCGCCACTTGAGCACCCGCGCGCTCGGCTTCATCCAGGCGGGCGTTAAAGCCCGCAATATTACGTACCCCCATCGCCGCCATCAGCTTATAGCGACGCTCCATCTCAGCCACGCACCAGCGTAGGCTATTGGCGGCCTCTTTCATGTCGGTGACCACGGGCGCAAGCAGGTGCGGAATCCCATCGTAAACCGACAGTTCCAGCATTTTGGGGTCGACCATAATCAGCCTGAGTTTATCGGGCGTGGCCTTAAGCAACATGGAAATCAGCATCGCGTTAACGCCCACCGACTTACCCGACCCGGTGGTACCGGCCACCAGAAGGTGCGGCATCTTGCCAAGGTTCGCCACCACCGGACCACCGCCAATGTCTTGGCCAAGTGCCATCGTTAGCGGTGAGGTTTCCTGCTGGTAGCGCTCTGAATCGATCACTTCGCGCAGGCGAATCATCGCCCGGTGCGGATTGGGAATTTCGATCCCGACGGTAGGCCGACCGGGAATCACCTCTACCACGCGCACGCTTTTCACCATCAACGAACGCGCTAAATCCTTCGCCAGGTTGCTGATTTTGGACACTTTAACCCCAGCAGCAGGCTTTATTTCAAAACGTGTAATCACCGGTCCTGGCCATGTGTCGACCACTTCCGCTTTCACGCCATACTCGCGCAGCCGAACTTCCAGCAGTTCCGCCATGTCCGCCAACTGCTGATCGCTATAGTTAGGCTGATGCGGCTCGGGCAACGTCAATAGCCTCAAGCTGGGCAGTTCGCCTTCTGGCTCGGGCATATTTTCAAGCACTGGGCGCTGGCTTTGCAGATGCTCTACGGTCCAGAGGGCAGGTGTTTCATTGCTGTTCTCTGGTGCAGGCGTTGGTTCACGCTCGGTAGCGGGTTCGGGCCTTGGTTCAGGCGTTGGCTCAGGTGTCGCAAAGCGAGGTGGCAGCGACTCGGGTTCATCGTCGTCTTCCCACTCATCTTCTTCCAACAAGGGCTCGGGCACCACTTCGGGCACGCGCGGCTCTGAGCGTGGCGGCGTGTGCGTAGCGGGCTCTGGCTCTGGCTCTGGCTCTGGCTCTGGCTCTTCAAGCCTAACCGGTTCCGGTTCCGGTTCCGGTTCCGGTTCCGGTTCCGGTTCCGGTTCCGGTTCCGGTTCCGGTTCCGGTTCCGGTTCCGGTTCCGGTTCCTTTTCCTTTTCCTTTTCCTTTTCCTTTTCCGACGACAGCGTTGGCTCTTTACACACGCTATCAAGCGCTACTTCCGGCGCTGCTGAAACGTTATCGCCTTCGTCAGCCGCTGTGGCGGTTTTCGACTGACGGGTGAAATACGTGGCTGCGTCCCAGGGAATTTGCGTCTCATCAGCCGCTGGCGTGGCGTTAGCTTCTTGATTGTCTGCTGTTGGAGAGCTGGGGTTCTGCACATCGTTTAAAGAAAGACCCGGCTCCTGGCGCTTTGGTGCTGAAGCCGGTGTGGGTGAGGATTTGGGCGTTGGCTTTGTGCTCGTTGCGTCGTTCTCCTGCGGTTTCTGCTCCTGGGCTTTTTTACGCGGCGCACGCTGAAAACTGGTGCGCAGTCGTGCAAGCCCAGCCTTCCCCCAGCGCCCAACCTTTCGCGCCCCGCGCCCTACTTCGTCAGCTACCTGTAGCCACGACATACCACTAAAGAGCGGAAAACCGCTTAAAATAAGGGCCGCGGCGACAAGCCCGACGCCTTGGCTACTGACCAGAGGCCGAAGCGCGCCGACCAGCCCTTCACCTAAAATACCACCAGAGGCATACGGCAAGATGCTGTCTGGGTGATAAAAATGCAGCGCCCCCAGCATAGTCGTGCCAAACATTAGTAACAGCAGACCGCCAGCACGCACGGCAATCGCTATCGCATCAAGCTCAAAACGTACCTGGCGCGAACGTATTAACCACCACGCGGCAAACCCCAGCATACCCGGCCACCACAGCGCACTGGCACCCAGCAACGAATAAAGCACATCCGCAAGCCATGCACCCACGGGGCCCATCCAGTTAGCGATCGCAGTTTCTGGGCCGCGATATGACCACCCTGGATCACCTGGGTGGTAACTTAACAGTGCCAAAAGCAAAAACACACAAAGTGTAAGCAGGATGATAACAACCCCTTCGCGCACTGCCCCTTGCAAACGCAGGCCAACGCGACGCGCTTTATCTTTTGCTTGTCTAGCACGGCCTGAGGCCGTTTTGCGTGTTTGCTGCGTTTCTCGCTTGCTGGCCGCTTTATTTACTTTCAAGCGTTTCTCCCTTTCGCACCGACTCGCCATCAATATAATTTTCAAAAACAGTATGTAAACACCACGACGTACCTGACTTGCGAGATTGCATCATACCGAGCATCCTTCTGCCGTCACAGGCTTCTCTCGAATCGTCTTGCAATGGGAACATCGCATGCTACCTTGGCTTTCTGCTTCATTCCCTCACTTTCCTGACACCGTCATGGCCCTTGATGAGCCCGATGGCTTACTAGCGGCAGGGGGTGAGCTTTCACCTACTTGGTTGGTAAGCGCTTACCGCCAAGGAATTTTTCCCTGGTACAGCGATGGCGACCCTATTTTATGGTGGAGCCCCAACCCGCGCATGGTGCTTTTTCCTGAAGCGTTCAAGCAACGCCGTAGTTTAACTAAGCGCCTGCGCCACGGAGGCTTTCGCGTCACGCTTGATCAACAATTTAACGCGGTGATTAACGCATGCGCCGCCCCCCGACGCCATGAAAGCGGTACGTGGATTACCTCAGAGATGCAAAATGCTTACTGCCAACTGAATGAGCGTGGTATCGCCCACAGCATAGAGGTGACCCATCAAGATAAATTGGTTGGCGGTTTATACGGCTTGGCGATGGGCCCGGTATTTTTCGGCGAATCGATGTTTTCGCATCAACCTGATGCGTCAAAAGTGGCGCTGGCGTACCTCAGCGCGGCGATGCACCAGCACGGTGGCAAAATGATCGATTGCCAAATGTATACGCCCCATTTGGCAAGCTTGGGCGCGGCAACAGTCGCCCGAGAAGCGTTCATCAACTATCTTAAAGTCATGTTGCCTAGCCAAGCGTTCACATGGCCCGCATCTTCCAGCGCGGCACCCAGGGTGCCCCCGTCTCCCTGGCTTAATGCGCTGGCCGAGCCTAATAACGCCGACTTAATAGACCGACGCTAACGCCACCCAAGGAGGCGAACCGTGAGTAGCAACGCGCCACGCCGACCCGTCAGGGATTTGCGCTTTTTTTTAACGGTACCGCATGACTGCAGCTACCTGCCAGAGCGCGAAGCTACAACGCTTTTTTTAGACCCGCAAGAATCTCCGGTATCCGGCGTTTACGATTCACTTGCGCTTTTGGGTTTTCGCCGAAGCGGACGTCACTTATACCGCCCTCACTGCGAAGGCTGTAACGCCTGCCGCTCAGTGCGTATTCCTGTTGAGGCGTTTACCCCTAACCGCACCCAACGTAAGATTTACCGGCGTAACGCCGATATTAAAATTCGCACGGTAAGCGCTCACTTCAACCCGCAGCATTACGCCCTGTATGCCGACTATATTGAAAAGCGCCACGCCGATGGCGATATGTACCCGCCAAGCCGCGATCAGTATCGCACTTTTTTGACGCTCGATGAGCCTTACGCTCAGCTTTTAGAGATGACATTAGACGGAAAGCTTATCGGCGTCGCGGCGTTTGATCATTTAGAACACGGGATATCGGCCATTTATACGTTCTTTGCCGTTGATGACGCCCTCGACAAACGCTCCTTAGGCACATTTGCCGTACTCTCGCTGATAGAACTGGCGCGCGCTAAAGGGTTACCCCATCTTTATTTAGGTTACTGGATCGAAGAGTGCCGCAAAATGCGCTACAAACAGGCATTTTCGCCGTTAGAAATCCTCGATGGGCGCCATTGGCGACCGCTTATTGCTTTTTAAGCACGGCTTTTTTGCCTTGACGCCAGCCTTACGGCACAATACAGCGCTGTTCATTCGCCCTTAGGGGCAAACCGATATGACACCCATAACGTTCATCAAGTGAGGATTTGCCTATATGGCACGCGAAGATCATATTGAAATGGAAGGCGTCATCATCGACACCCTTCCCAACACCATGTTCCGGGTTGAACTGGAAAATGGCCACGTGGTTACTGCCCACATCTCGGGAAAAATGCGTAAAAACTACATCCGTATTTTGACCGGCGATAAAGTTAAAGTTGAGCTAACACCTTACGACCTGTCCAAAGGCCGCATTGTTTACCGCTCGCGCTAAGTTAAATCTCGGGCTTTCGCCGCTCGCATAAAGTGCCAGACCCAAGTCAGTGTTCTACCACCTAACCGCAGCGCTATACACGATAACGCCCTGTCTATGACAGGGCGCTTTCGTATGGCTATTCGGCCGGAATGTCTCGGCTCCGGCCGCTATTTTCCTGCTTACTCTGGTGCGCCCGCCATTTCTGACTCCGTCGACAGGCTCAGCTCGCCCTCCTCCAAGCTTACGTGGACAATGCCACCGTGTTCGGCAAGCTCGCCAAACAGAATCATCTCGGCAAGTGGTTTTTTCAACTTTTCTTGAATCAAACGCGCCATTGGCCGCGCGCCCATATCAGGGTCGTAACCCTGCTCAGCCAGCCAATCACGTGCTGAATCATCCACCTCAAGCTGAACACGCTTCTCATCCAACTGCGCCTGCAATTCGATCAGGAACTTATCCACCACGTTGCGCACCACCTCGGTGGGCAACGAGCTAAACTGGATAATACCGTCAAGGCGGTTGCGGAACTCTGGCGAGAACGTCCGACGAAGCACCTCCATCGCATCGGTGGAGTGATCTTGCGATTGGAAGCCAATCGAGCGGCGCGCTGCCTGCTCAGCGCCAGCGTTGGACGTCATGATCACGATCACATGGCGGAAATCCGCTTCGCGGCCGTTGTTATCGGTTAAACGTCCGTGGTCCATCACCTGCAATAGCAAGTTAAAGACTTCCGGGTGTGCCTTCTCGATTTCATCCAACAGCAGTACACAGTGCGGCTGCTTGGTAATCGCTTCGGTCAGCAAGCCACCCTGGTCGTAACCAACGTAGCCGGGAGGCGCGCCGATCAAGCGCGAGACGGTGTGCCGCTCCATGTACTCCGACATATCAAAGCGCACAAGCTCAATACCCATGATATGCGACAGCTGCTTAGCCACTTCAGTTTTACCTACCCCGGTTGGCCCGGCGAATAGGAAGCTTCCCACGGGTTTATCGGGTGACTTCAAGCCAGCACGGGAAAGCTTGATCGCAGCAGCAAGGCTGTCGATCGCTTCGTTCTGGCCGAACACCAGCATTTTCAGGTCGCGATCGAGATTTTCCAGCAGCTTACGATCCGAGCTAGACACGCTCTTCGGCGGAATCCGCGCAATCGACGCCACCACGGCTTCTACCTGGTCCACGTCAATCGTGTCAACACGTACCTCTGGCGGCAGCATGCGCTGATGCGCTCCCGCTTCGTCAATCACATCGATGGCTTTATCCGGCAGGAAGCGGTCATTGATGTAGCGATCTGCCAAGCGTGCAGCGGTTTCCAATGCACTGTCGGTATATTTGAGGTCGTGATGCTCTTCAAAGCGTGAACGCAACCCTTTGAGAATCTTGATGGTGTCGTCCACAGAAGGAGCAAGGACATCGACCTTTTGGAAGCGGCGCGCAAGCGCCCGGTCTTTTTCAAAGATCCCACGGAACTCTTGGAACGTCGTCGAACCAATACAGCGCAGCTCGCCCGAAGAGAGCAGCGGTTTCAGTAAGTTGGAGGCATCCATTACGCCGCCGGATGCCGCGCCAGCACCGATCACGGTATGAATCTCGTCAATAAACAAAATCGCATGAGGCTGTTTTTTTAGCTCGGCAAGTAGCGCTTTAAGGCGTTTTTCGAAGTCCCCACGGTACTTAGTCCCTGCTAGCAAGGCGCCCATATCCAGCTCATAGACGACCGCATCGTTAATCACCTCGGGCACATCTTCTTCTACGATACGCTTGGCTAAACCAGCGGCAATCGCGGTTTTGCCTACACCCGCTTCTCCGACCAGCAACGGATTATTTTTACGCCGCCGCGCCAGAATTTGCACCACGCGCTCTAGCTCGTGGTCGCGGCCGATTAACGGGTCAATTTTGCCCTGGCGCGCTTGCTCATTAAGATTAGTAGCAAAACCGGTCAGCGGGTGCGAAGCCCCTTCGCTGCTGCCTTCTTCAGCTTCTTCCGACTCTGGCGATGACGGCGATGGGGAAGCGCTATGACCCGACACTTTGGAAATACCGTGGGCGATGTAATTCACCGCATCGACGCGCGCCACGCTTTGCTGCTTGAGGAAATAAACCGCCTGGCTTTCCTGTTCGGAAAAAATAGCCACCAACACATTAGCGCCAGTCACTTCATTTTTACCTGAGGACTGCACGTGGAAGACCGCACGTTGCAGCACGCGTTGAAATCCCAACGTCGGCTGCGTTTCACGCTCGCTTTGACCTTCTGGTATCAGCGGCGTAGTGGAATTAATGAAATCCTGCAGATCGGACCGCAGCTTGTCTACATTTGCCCCGCAGGCCTTCAGCACATCCATCGCCGAGGCGTTATCGAGTAGCGCCAGCAGCAAGTGCTCAACGGTCATAAATTCGTGACGCTTTGAGCGCGCCACGGTGAAAGCCGTGTTCAGGGTCAGTTCAAGTTCTTTGCTCAGCATGGCAGTCCCCTTTTCGCTGCTACCTAGGTCACAAACACCCGGGCTAGGTAACAAATTCCCAGGCTATGTCACAAATACCCAGGGCATATTACCACCTAGGACTTGCGTCGGATCGGTGTAATCGACCAGCACTTTTAACATCGGGTACAAAACGCGTGGTTGCAAGCCTCGGGCGCAAAAATGTTCAACGCTTTCAGTCCGCCACTTCGATATCGCACATGAGCGGATGCTCGCACTCACGCGCATACTCATTGACTTGATAACTCTTTGTCTCAGCAATGTCACGGGTAAAAATTCCGCACGTCGCTTTACCTTGCGTGTGAACCGCCAGCATGATCTGTACGGCTTTTTCGTGCTCCATGCGGAAAAATTCCTGCAGCACTTCAATCACAAATTCCATCGGCGTGTAGTCGTCGTTATGCAAAACGACTTTAAACATCGGCGGCTTAGCAAGCTCTGGATCCGCCGTTTTAACCGCTAGATCCGAGTCATCGTCAGGCGACGTAGGGCGCGTCATGCCCGCATGTGGCCTGTCCAATTGATTCATTTTTAACATAGTGTAGTTATCGACACTGTTAGGCGTAAAAGGGTTCAGTAAAGCACTTAAATTAGCACAGTGCCCCACATAAAAAACCCCCGCCCGCAGCGCGGACGAGGGCTTTAAGCTCAATAACGCTATTACATGTTATCGGCGACGGCCTGACCAAACTCAGAGCACTTAAGAAGCTTGGCGTCATCCATCAGGCGATGGAAGTCATAAGTAACCTCGCCCTTGGAGATGGCTTTTTCTACGCCCTTAAGTACCAGGTCGGCAGCTTCAACCCAACCCATGTGGCGCAGCATCATCTCAGCAGAGAGAATGAGTGAGCCGGGGTTAACTTTGTCTTGGCCGGCGTACTTCGGCGCAGTGCCGTGCGTCGCTTCGAACATGGCCACAGCATCGGCGAGGTTGGCGCCCGGTGCGATACCGATGCCGCCGACTTCTGCTGCCAGCGCGTCAGAGAGGTAATCGCCGTTCAAGTTCAGGGTGGCAATCACGTCGTACTCGGCTGGGCGCAGAAGAATCTGCTGCAGCATGGCGTCAGCGATCACGTCTTTAACGACAATATCTTTGCCCGTTTTTGGGTTCTTCATGGTCATCCACGGGCCGCCGTCGAGCAGTTCAGCGCCGAACTCCTCTTTCGCCAGCTCATAGCCCCAATCTTTAAAGGCACCTTCGGTGAACTTCATGATATTGCCCTTGTGCACCAGCGTCAGCGACTCACGGTCGTTGTCGATGGTGTACTGCAGCGCTTGGCGGACCAGACGCTTGGTACCTTCAACGGAAACCGGCTTGACGCCGATGCCGCAGTTCTCCGGGAAGCGGATGTTCTGAACGCCCATCTCTTCGCGCAGGAACTTGATGACCTTATCGGCTTCCGGCGTACCCGCCTTCCACTCGATACCGGCATAGATGTCTTCGGAGTTTTCGCGAAAGATCACCATGTCGACGTCGGCCGGCTTTTTCACCGGGCTTGGCACGCCTTCAAACCAACGCACCGGACGCTGACAAACGTAGAGGTCGAGTTTCTGACGCAGCGCTACGTTGAGCGAGCGGATACCGCCGCCTACTGGCGTGGTCAGCGGGCCTTTGATAGAGACAACGTAATCCTTTACGGCTTCCAACGTCTCTTCCGGCAGCCAAGTGTCAGGATCGTAAACCTGCGTGGCTTTTTCACCGGCGAATACTTCCATCCAGTGAATTTTGCGCTCGCCGTTGTAAGCTTTCTGCACAGCGCTATCGATGGCAATTTTCATCGCTGGCGTCACGTCAGCGCCAATGCCGTCACCTTCGATGAACGGAATAACCGGCTCATTCGGCACGTTCAGCGTGTTGTCGGCGTTGACGGTAATCTTTTCACCGCCTTCAGGAACTACAATTTTCTGGAAACCCATAGAGAACTCCCCTGTCTGATCGGTTCAGTGGAACTTGGATTGTAGCATCCCACCGACCCGGCGGAGTAGCCTTACCACAGCGAACCGTTCTAAAGTCGAGTATCCCCTTGTTTAGCAACCGATACGATACACTCCTATGAGCCACCTTTACCTGCTGCACAAACCCTATCGCGTATTAAGCCAATTCAGCGATAACGAGGGGCGCGCCACACTAGCCGACCACATTGATATTAAAGCGATTTATCCCGCTGGACGATTAGACTATGACTCGGAAGGATTGCTCCTATTGAGCGCCGACGGTGCACTTATTCATCGCATTGCCCATCCCAAACACAAACAGCCCAAGACCTACTGGGTCCAGGTGGAAGGCAATATCGATGAAACTTCACTACAGGCACTGCGCCAAGGCGTTACGCTCAAAGATGGCCCAACACGGCCAGCAAAAGCGCAGCGGCTAAGTGACCCGCATATGCCCCCGCGCCAACCGTTAATTGATCCTAAGCGCCACCCGGTCACCAGCTGGCTTTCACTCACCATCACCGAAGGGCGCAACCGCCAGGTAAGACGCATGACCGCGCACGTAGGTTTCCCGACCCTGCGTTTGATTCGTGTGGCGATCGGCCCCTGGCGGCTAGACGGCTTGGCACCAGGTGAGTGGCGTCGCGAAGTGCTCCATGCGCCCAAGCCAACACCCCCGACGTCAGCACACTCAAAACCCAAGCCAAGACACAAACATCGGAGCGCTTCACCATGAGCTTGCACACCACCGTTGCCTGCGTGATTTGCCGCGACAACCGCTATTTACTGGTGGAAGAGGCGCGCGGCGGCTCTGAAACGGTGTTCAACCAGCCAGCTGGGCACGTTGAACCCGGCGAAGGGCCCCTCGCGGCGATTGCTCGCGAAGTTCAAGAAGAAACCGCTTGGGACATCCAGCTGACCGGTTACTTAGGGCTCTATGTTTTTCATACAGCGAGCGGGCTGACGTTTCATAGCCACGGCTTTATCGCTGAGCCGTCATGCTTTCTCGATACCCGGTTAGATGACGACATCACGGCGACCCACTGGCTCACGCAAGCGGAAATTCACGCCTTAAACGCCCAAGGTCGGCTGCGCAGCCCCTTGGTGCTGACACGTATCGAGGACGCCCAAGCGGGGGCTGTTTATCCGCTTAGTGTCATTCATGAGTCACCCTGTTTTTGAACCTCATCGTTTCGCTCTTGGATGGTAAAGCTCGAAGCGTATTGGCCGCATCGTGTATAATATTCGCGCATTTGTCGCCCACTCCAATCGAGGATGCCCATGACATCCACCCAAGGCAAAGTGATCGTCGGCATGTCCGGCGGCGTCGACTCTTCTGTGTCCGCGCTCCTCCTCCAGCAACAAGGGTATGAGGTCGAGGGCCTGTTTATGAAAAACTGGGATGAAGACGACGGCAGCGAATACTGCACGGCCAAAGATGACTTGCTCGACGCCGCGGTGGTATGCAAAAAACTGGGGATCCCCCTGCATACAGCCAACTTTGCGGCCGAGTACTGGGATAACGTCTTCGAGCACTTTTTGGCTGAGTACAAGGCAGGGCGCACCCCCAACCCGGATATTCTGTGTAACCGTGAAATTAAGTTTAAGGTCTTTCTCGACTACGCGGAAAAGCTTGGCGCCGAGATGATTGCTACCGGCCACTACGTTCGTCAGGGCATCCGCGATGGGCGCCCTAGACTGCTCAAAGGGCTTGACCCCAACAAAGACCAGAGCTATTTCCTACACGCCGTACCGGAGGCCGCCATAGCACGTACGCTGTTCCCGGTGGGCGAGCTGGAAAAGCCCGCCGTTCGCGCCCTGGCCGAGCAACACCAATTAATTACCGCGAAGAAAAAGGACTCCACCGGTATTTGTTTTATCGGTGAGCGCCGCTTTAGTGACTTTCTCAAGCGCTACCTTCCCGCTCAGCCGGGCAAGGTGGAGACGCCCGAGGGCGATATGATCGGTGAGCACATGGGGCTAATGTATTACACGCTGGGCCAGCGCCAGGGCTTAGGTATCGGCGGTTTGGCCAACTACTCGGAAGCGCCCTGGTACGTCGCCGTTAAAGATTTAGACCGCAACGTGTTAATTGCCGTACAGGGCAAACATCATCCGCTGCTTTATTCAGACTCACTCGCGACCGAGCCCATGGAATGGGTGGCAGGCCACCCACCTGCGCGAGAGGGTCGCTTTACCGCGAAAATCCGCTACCGCCAGAGCGATCGCGCCTGCTCACTTATCAGCCACGATGACGGCAGTGTCGACGTCCATTTTGATGAACCGCAGCGCGCGGTAACGCCGGGACAGTCACTGGTCATCTACGACGGCGATATCTGCCTTGGTGGCGGTGTGATTCGCACGACTTGGAACGCCCAGGAGGCGGCTGCATGACGACAACAACACCGATTCACCGCGCCCCAGATAACCCTGCCACGCGCCAAGCACTAGCGTTGGCTGGCGTATTTCAAGCCGCAAGCCTGGTGGATGAGCTAGCCCGCACTGGGCAAGTGGACCAGCGCGCCTGGGATACGTTAATTCAGGCGACCGTGGACACTAATCCCGAAAGCTTCGAGGCGATATACGGGGGCCACCCTAATAATTTACGCCGCGGGCTGGATATGCTGGAGGCGCTGGTGGGCCGCAAAGAAGCCAACCCGGTGGTGCTGCGCTATGGCTTTTCGCTGCTGCTGCTGATGAATCAACTACGCAAAAACGACAGCATGATGGATCAGCTCGGCGACAAACTCAGCCATGTGCAGCACCAAGCCGAGCACTTTGGTAGCACCCACGAGAACGTAATCGCAAACCTAGGGGAAGCCTACCAAGAGTCCATCTCAACGTTTAAAACCCGCATTGTGGTGCAGGGCGACCCTTCCATGCTGCAAAGCCGCATGATGCCAGAGCGCGTGCGTGCGTGCCTTATGGCGGGTATCCGCTTTGCGCTGCTGTGGCATCAGCAAGGCGGGCGCCGCTGGAAGCTGATTTTTCAGCGTAAAGCACTGCGCCGCGCGCTCGATGATTTAAGCTAACACCACGTAACCGACGTTTATTTACGCCTCTTTTTTCACGACCTATTTTTCACGACCTATCGCTTTCGAACTGGAACCTCACGCTCATGCAACTCTCTGCTCTTACCGCTCTCTCCCCCGTTGATGGCCGCTACGGTGCTAAAGCCGCCAACCTGCGCGAACATTTCAGCGAATTCGGCCTGGTTCGTGCCCGTGTGGTTGTCGAAGTGCGCTGGCTTGAACGCCTCGCTGAGCATCCCCAAATCACCGAAGTACCGCCGCTCTCCGCTGCGGCGACGGCTTTTTTGCAAGCCTTGATTCGGGATTTCTCGCTGGAAGACGCCGAGCGTATTAAAGAGATCGAGCGCACCACCAATCACGACGTCAAAGCGGTGGAGTACTTTCTCAAAGAGAAGATTGCCGACCAGCTTGAATTGCATGCGGTGACCGAGTTCATTCACTTCGCCTGCACCAGCGAAGACATTAACAATCTATCTTACGGCGTTATGCTGGCCGACGGCTTGAAGGCGCTGCTGCCCACCATGCACCAGGTCGCCGATGACATTGCGCGCTTAGCCTTTGAGCACGCCGCACAACCGATGCTCGCACGCACACACGGCCAAACCGCGAGTCCCACCACCTTGGGCAAAGAGATGGCCAATGTCGCCTATCGGTTAAAGCGCCAACTCAAGCAGATCGAACGCGTTGAGATTCTGGGTAAAATTAACGGCGCGGTCGGCAACTACAATGCGCATTTAACCACCTACCCGGAAATCGACTGGCAAGCCAATGCGCAAACCTTTGTCGAAGGCCTGGGGCTTACGTTTAACCCTTACACCACCCAGATCGAGCCGCACGACTACATTGCCGAGCTCTTCGACGCGGTATGTCGCTTCAACACCATCTTGATCGACTTTGACCGCGACATTTGGGGCTACATTTCGCTAGGATATTTCAAACAAAGAACCGTCGAAGGCGAAATTGGCTCTTCCACCATGCCGCACAAGGTCAACCCCATCGACTTCGAGAATTCCGAAGGCAATTTGGGGCTTTCCAACGCCGTGTTGGGCCACTTGGCGCAAAAGCTCCCGATTTCACGCTGGCAGCGCGATCTCACCGACTCCACGGTACTGCGTAACTTAGGCGTTGGCCTCGCCTACGGGGTGATCGCGTATCACGCCTCGCTCAAAGGTATTAGCAAGCTTGAAGCCAACCCTGAGCGCCTGGCGGCCGATTTGGATAACAGCTGGGAAGTCCTCGCCGAGCCGATTCAAACCGTCATGCGCCGGTACGGCATTGAAAAACCTTACGAAAAACTCAAAGAGCTGACGCGCGGTAAGCGCATCGACCAAGTCGGTTTTGCTACCTTTATTGACACTCTCGTGCTCCCCGACGATGTGAAACATGAATTAAAAGCGCTTAGCCCCGCGCGCTATATCGGCAACGCCGAAACCCAGACCAAAGCGCTGATCGCTGAGCTTGACGCGCTGTAAGCTTTTTTATTTGCCACTCTTTTTATCTGCCACTTTTTTATTCTGAAAGGATACCGCCATGAGCCACCGCGACACGCCGCTGACGCTGCTGGGCGATTTAACCCCGGCCGAATTTATGGCCGAGTATTGGCAAAAGAAGCCGCTTCTGATCCGCGGTGCTTTCCCGGATTTTTTAACCCCGCTGGACCCAGATGAACTGGCCGGGCTCGCCTGCGAGGAAAGCATCGAAGCGCGACTGGTGGAAGAAAATGGCCCTGATGGCCCATGGCAGGTTTCACACGGCCCCTTCGATGACGCCACGTTTGAGCGTCTACCCGAAGAAAACTGGAGCCTTTTGGTGCAAGCGGTGGATCACTACGTGCCGTCTGTCGCATCTATTATGGAGGCATTTGACTTTCTGCCCCGCTGGCGCCTTGACGACATTATGATCAGCTACGCGCCACCGGGCGGTAGCGTCGGCCCTCACGTCGATCAATACGATGTCTTTTTGCTACAAGGCAGCGGCCAGCGGCGTTGGCAACTCGGCAATAAAGTGCCGGATGACGCACCCATCATCCCCGGTATTGACCTGCGTATTTTGCAAGAATTTGAGATCGAGCCAGGTTCAGACTGGGTGTTAGAGGCAGGTGATATGCTCTACTTGCCGCCGGGCTGGGCTCACCACGGCGTCAGTCAATCCGATGATTGTATGACCATTTCGTTGGGCTTTCGCGCCCCCTCTGCCGACGAAGCGGTTACTTCGTACGCCGACTACCTCGGCGAGCAGCTACCGCCCTCGCGCCGATACAGCGATGCCGGAATGGCGCCGACCGAGGATGCTAGCAACATTGACGATGCGGCCCTTGAGCGCATGCGCAAGCTAATCCTCGATACGCTGGATGACCCGGCACAAATGAGCCAATGGTTTGGCCGCGTGATGACCCAACCCAAATACGTGGATCAATTAATCCCCCACGACCCGCCGCTTACCGACGCTGAGCTTGTTGCCGCGCTACAAGAAGCCCCTTTGCACCACGCCCCAGGGTCACGCTTTGCGTGGCGCACCGACCATGACGTCACCACACTGTTTGTCGACGGTGACGGTTACACCTGCACACAGGCACTTGCCCAGCGCGTATCGGATCCCAGCCCCCTGCATAGCGATGTCCTAGGCCTTCCGGACGCCAACGATTTGCTCACTCAACTGGTCAATGCTGGCAGCCTCTACTGGCAGTTAGCGGATGACGAGGCATAACTGCCTGGAAATATGACTACCGTTTCACCGCATGAACGCCCCTTGGTGTAGTCGGGTTACAACGTTGTATGCCCCCAAGGGGCAATTGCTGCACTGCAATCAATCAAGGATAGTAGATCCATCGCAGCGCCTCCCGGCCTGCCCAGTAAACCTCGATGCGCGCCAGCACGTTAGACCTTTTATTAAAAGACACTGCCGCAGAAATCGAGGATGCTGGTGTTAACTTCGCAGGTGCAGCATAAACAATTGCTAACCTGTGATTCACCATCAAGACCCTGAGGGAAAGCTCATGACTGGACTACTCGACGAAATCAAAGCACTCGCTCAACTGCGTGAAGCACAAGGCGGTAAGTGGGACAACATCACGCCGGAATACGCTGCCCGCATGCGTAGCCAGAACCGCTTTCACACGGGCTTGGATATCGCACGTTATACCGCTAAGATCATGCGTGAAGACATGGCGGCTTACGATGCCGATACGTCAAAGTACACTCAGTCATTGGGTTGCTGGCACGGCTTTATCGGTCAACAAAAGTTGATCTCGATCAAAAAGCATTTTAACACCACTAAACGCAGCTACCTCTACCTGTCAGGATGGATGGTTGCCGCGCTGCGCTCTGAATTCGGCCCGCTGCCCGACCAGTCCATGCACGAGAAAACCTCGGTGGCTGACCTGATCGAAGAGCTTTACACCTTCTTAAAGCAAGCCGACGCGTGGGAGCTTAACCACCTGTTCCGTGCGCTGGACGACGCGCAGCAAGCCGGTGATAAAGCCCAAAAGCAAGAGCTAATCAGTAAGATTGACAACTACGAGACACATATCGTCCCGATCATCGCTGATATCGACGCCGGTTTCGGCAATGCTGAAGCGACCTACCTGCTGGCCAAAAAGTTCATCGAAGCCGGCGCTTGCTGTATCCAGCTGGAGAACCAAGTCTCCGACGAGAAACAGTGTGGCCACCAGGACGGCAAAGTGACCGTGCCCCACGAAGACTTCATTGCCAAGATCAACGCGGTTCGCTACGCGTTCCTTGAGTTAGGCGTGGAAGATGGCGTGATCGTGGCCCGTACTGATTCACTCGGCGCTGGCCTAACCCAGAAAATCGCCGTGACCAACGAGCCGGGGGATTTGGGCGATCAGTACAATAGCTACCTCGATGGCGACGAGATTGCCAGCGCCTCCGACATCAATAATGGCGACGTGGTCATTAAACAAGACGGCAAACTGGTCAAGGTCAAGCGCTTGGCTTCCGGCCTCTTCCAGTTCAAGCCGGGCACCGGTGAAGACCGCGTCGTGCTGGACTGCATCACCAGCCTGCAAAACGGCGCTGACCTTTTGTGGATCGAGACCGAGAAACCCCACGTCGGCCAAATTGCCGGTATGGTCAACCGTATTCGCGAAGTTTGCCCGGATGCCAAGCTGGTTTACAACAACTCACCATCGTTCAACTGGACCCTCAACTTCCGCCAGCAAGTGTTCGACGCCTGGAAAGAAGAAGGCAAAGACGTTTCTGCCTACGAGCGTGAAAAGCTAATGGCTCCCGAGTACGACGACACCGAACTTGGCAAGCTAGCCGACGAGTGGACGCGTAACTTCCAGCGCGATGGCGCTCGCGAAGCGGGTATCTTCCACCACTTGATCACGCTGCCGACGTATCACACAGCGGCACTCTCCACCGACAATTTAGCCAAGGGCTACTTCGGCGACGAAGGTATGCTGGCTTACGTAGCAGGCGTGCAGCGTCAGGAAATCCGTCAAGGTATTGCCACCGTTAGGCACCAAGACATGGCCGGCTCCAATATCGGGGATGACCACAAAGAGTTTTTCCACGGTGACGCAGCGCTTAAAGCGGGCGGTGGAGAAAACACCATGAACCAGTTTGGTTAATCAGTGCCAAGGGCGCTAATCCAGCGCGAATGATGTACAAAGGGGCTCTTCGGAGCCCCTTTTTTTAATGCGCACAAGGCAGTTTCGTCATTTTTTACACGCTTTTTATCTAAACTGCGATATAAGGGCTAAATACCACAAACGCTTGGTTAGGCGCTGCTAGCAAGTATCACCTTCAATGATATAAAGGATGATTATTTGCGAACACTGTTCTATAATTCAGAAAATAAGCACATTCCGCCGTTATTCATTCGAGCGACATCACTGATAACAGTCTTAAGCCCGGGTTATTCACTAGGCAGGCCTGAAAACAAAAATAGTGGATGGTAATCTCTAAGGTAATCAATATGTTCCGCCAAGAACACGATTCCAAGAGGCCATCCACTATGGGTGAAAGCGTAACGTCCTGGTCGCCGTCCTGCAACGGGTCCGTTCATGTGCAATTAAGCGGCGATGCCACCACCAGCGACGCGGGTGGACTGG
>NZ_JAMJPJ010000170.1 GCF_023555005.1 Halomonas llamarensis
TGGCCGTGGTGAACGTGACGGAAAATACGGCGTATCACCTGTCCACGCGACAAACGATGGATCGTCCCGAGCGTGAACAATCGCGTGTGGATGGCTATCTTCATCACCTCCAGCAAGACCGTGCGTCACTACCGCCCCAGGTGCGTTATCTGGTGGCGGACGGGTATTACAGTAAAACCCGCTATCTCCAGGGCGTCGTGGCGCTAGGATTACATCAGATCGGTAAGCTACGTCATGACGCCAAC
>NZ_JAMJPJ010000171.1 GCF_023555005.1 Halomonas llamarensis
ACATCTTCTCACGTTGAGTTTTGCTGACCACACTGAGGCTCCCTTTATCCAGGAGATTCTCATGAACCACGAACTCAATGCCATGCAGGCTTTCTGGCTCGGCCATCTCTATCACGCATCCGTCACCCAGAGGCCGCTAAGCCAGTATGCTGCGCAACAAGGGCTAACCTTAGCCGATTTATTGCGTTGGGAAAAACGCTTGAACGTACGCGGCCTGCCGGTACCACCACGCCACCGTCCCGCTC
>NZ_JAMJPJ010000172.1 GCF_023555005.1 Halomonas llamarensis
AATCGCTTGTACCACACCACAAAGCCATTACGCTCCCAGAACAACAGCTTCACCTTGTCGCGTTGACGGTTACCAAAGACAAACAGCGCCTTATCGAACGGGTTCAGCTCCATGGCCTCCTGAACCAACAACGCCAGGCCATCGATTTGCTTGCGCATGTCCACCGGTTCACGGCACAGATACACGGTCAGGTCAGTGCTTGGACGAATCACGGCGCCACCGCCACTTGGACAAATCGAGC
>NZ_JAMJPJ010000173.1 GCF_023555005.1 Halomonas llamarensis
TCATTGCCCAGACCGGCCCGGACGGCACGCGCTGGGCCATTGAGCGGGATGCGCTCGGGCAGCCGGTGAGTATTGAAGGCCCTGAGAATCAGCGCTGGCAGATCACACGTAACGACCTCGGCCATCCGCTGGCGGTCACCGGGCCGGAAGGCACTACCGCTTTTGCCTACGACGATACCGACCTGCCCGACCGCCCCACGACCATGACCGATGCAGGTGGCGCGACCCACCAGC
>NZ_JAMJPJ010000174.1 GCF_023555005.1 Halomonas llamarensis
CGTAACGACCTCGGCCATCCGCTGGCGGTCACCGGGCCGGAAGGCACTACCGCTTTTGCCTACGACGATACCGACCTGCCCGACCGCCCCACGACCATGACCGATGCAGGTGGCGCGACCCACCAGCGGGCGTACAACGCCCTGGGCCAGATCACCGCCCAGATCGACTGCTCCCAGCAGCGCACAACTTATAGCTATGACCGCCACGGCTACCTGGCCAGCGTCACCAATGC
>NZ_JAMJPJ010000175.1 GCF_023555005.1 Halomonas llamarensis
GCCTGCCCAACCTGCGAAGAAAATATCCAGACAGCCCCGGCACCGGCCAAACTCCTGCCCAAGAGCAATGCCAGTGCCACCCTGTTGGCTTACGTCGCCACCGCCAAGTACCAGGATGCCTTACCGCTCTACCGGCAGAGCCAGATCTTTGCCCGGCACGGCGCCGACATCCCGCGCAATACCCTGGCCCGCTGGATGATACAGGCGGGTGAGAGCCTATCAC
>NZ_JAMJPJ010000176.1 GCF_023555005.1 Halomonas llamarensis
AACGGCATAATGCACGCCGGTTGCTGGGCCCATGCACGACGCAAGTTCATTGAAGCTCAGAAGGTACAACCCAAGGGCAAGACCGGTAAGGCCGACTGGGTGATCAACCAGATGGGCAAACTCTATGCTGTGGAAAAACAGGCCAAAGCGCTCGATCCCGACGCGCGTCACGCGCTGCGCGAGCAGAAAAGTCAGCCCCTGATCGCTCAGTTGCGCA
>NZ_JAMJPJ010000017.1 GCF_023555005.1 Halomonas llamarensis
GTTTTTCCCAACGCAATAAATCGGCTAAGGTTAGCCCTTGTTGCGCAGCATACTGGCTTAGCGGCCTCTGGGTGACGGATGCGTGATAGAGATGGCCGAGCCAGAAAGCCTGCATGGCATTGAGTTCGTGGTTCATGAGAATCTCCTGGATAAAGGGAGCCTCAGTGTGGTCAGCAAAACTCAACGTGAGAAGATGTGTTTGGTGGAGCGCTTACGTAAGTGGGTAAGCCAGAGTGGGGGCGGAATTCTTCATCCTGCACAGTTACGCCCATTGAAAGCGTCGTGTCGGGCGATAAGTCGAACTCCAATGTGCCATAGCCAACCTGGTTCTCTGAGTAGACGTGGTCGATGAAAGAATCCCTATCATCATAAACGCCAACGAAGCGCCCTCGAACTCGCCCTTCGCTGTCCAGTGCGCCGGTAACGTCGACAACACCCCGGTAAGCATCATCCGTACCGGCAGAAAGGGAAACAGAAGATTGGCTTTCAGCTAGTGCGCCTTTGCGCACTAGGTTGATGGTACCGCTGGGTTCACCGGAGCCATGGAGAATCCCCGCAGGCCCGCGCAGAACCTCGATACGATCAAGTAGGGCTGTATCAAATACGCCTGCGCTCTCCCAGGCACTTCCTGCACTCTGAGCAGGGCTGCCATCCATCAGAAAGGAATCGACGCTATAGCCCCGTGCTTTGATTTCATACTGATTGGTCCCGTACTCACGCACGGTCATACCAGTGACATTGCGTATGGCCTCGGCCAGAGAAGTAGTTCCTTGGTCATCCAAGCGTCCCCGCGTTACAACGCTGACGGACTGAGGTGTTTCCTTAACTGACTGCGAAAACAGCCCGATACTAGCGCTTTCACTCGTATAGGAATCGCTGTTCTCGGTCATGCCGTAGGGCAGACGCGCTCCAGTCACCTCAACCGTCGACAACGCCACCCCATCTGGCCGCTCCTCCAACCGATAACTCCCATCCCCCTGCCGCACGGCCCTAAGGCGGGTGCCATTCAGCAGCCGCTCGAGCCCTTCGTCTACCCCATACTGGCCCTGCAGGCCGGGACTTTGGCGCCCTTGCCCCAGCTCGCCCGCGCCGCTGATAAAAACACCGGCCTCAGAGGCAAAGCGATTAAGTGCTGTGCTGACCGGGCCCGCAGGGATATCGTACTGGCGTGTTTGCTGCTGGCTGGTCTGCGCCATGGCGGGTAGCGACAGCAGCGGCGTGGCTAACAAACCGGCGGCGGCGAGGTGAACCGCCAGTGCGAGGGCGCGGCGGCGCTTTGGTAACGGACGGGTGGCGGTAGGCGATGGTTGTATTGCAGAGCGTTGTTGCGGCATATTGATTCCCCTTGCAGATGGTTTTTGGCTGCTTACATAGGGGAATCGAACCCGCGCGGAAAAAGGGAACCAAGAAAATCAACTTTTTCTCTTTTATTCTTGGCGCGCTTTTATTCGCGCTCTGACTCAGCCGCTTCGATCTTGATCCACCAGGGCATGACTCGGCGCACCGTCACCGGCAGCGTAGTTTCGACCATGTGCAAAGTGCGCTCCAGGTCGTCAAGCGGGAAAGCGCCAAGCAGCGTGAGATCCGCCACCGCCGGGTCGACCTCTAGACGGCCACGGTGATGCTGGCTCAGCTCCGCGGCGAACGTCTTCAGCGACATATTTTCCGCCAGCAAAACACCGTTGGCCCAAGCAGCCCGCCTGCCATCGGCAGGATTGAGTTCGCCAATGCCGCCAGCGGCGTAGCTGGCCTGTTGCCCCGCATCAACCACCTGGCGCTGGCTGGCATGGTCAGTATCGCCACGGGTCTGAATAGCCACCGCGCCCTCAAACACCGCCAGCAGTTCGTCGGCTTGGCGTTGGCGCACGCTAAAACGGGTGCCCAAGGGCGTTAGCCGGGCACTGCGGGTATCTACATAAAAGGGTCGTTCGGGGTCTTGGCTGGTCGTAATCAGCACTTCGCCCGCCACTAGTTGCAGTCGGCGCCGCCGGTGGTCGTAATCAACATCCAGCGCCGAGGCGCTGCTTAGCCACACTTGGGTGCCATCCTCTAATTCAATGCGGGTAATGTCACCGGTAGCGGTACGGTAGTCGGCGCCCCAGTACGCGACCCATTGGGGCAATGGCGTCCACTGCCAGGAAAGCCCGATCAACACGGCCGCAAATGCCAAGCTAGAAAGGCCACTCAGCAGGTGCCACCGCCCTCGCCGTCGTTGCCGCGCCGAGCTGATCACCCGGTCGGCGGTGTGGCGCTCGGCCTCATCCAGGTGATGGGTAAAACGTTGGCTAACACCTTCCACCTGTTGCCAGGCCCAGCGGTGGGTATCGCTGGCCTCCAGCCATGCCTGCCAACGCTCACGCTGGTCTGAAGAGAGCTCGCCTGCCTGCCATTCAGCAAACCACTCGGCGGATTCTGCCAGCGCACGGCGCTTGGCGGCTTCATCATGGCTAGCGGCAGAGGCCATGTTAGAGACTGGCCTCAAAACCAGCTTCGATCAATGCACATTGCAGCATGGCCTGGGCCATGTACTTCTTGACCATACGTTCGGAAACGCCGAGTTCTTCAGCAATCTGGCGATAGGGTTTGCCGTGGAGTTGCGACGCCAGGAAAGCAGTGGCCACCTTTTCGGGTAGCCGCGTCAGCATACGGTCGATCTCGCACAGAGTCTCGATGACGATCTGCTGGTGCTCGACGGAGGGCAAATGCGCCTCTGCGCGGGCAGCCAGCGTCTCTTGCCAAGCTCTTTCGATATCCTGGCGTCGCCAATGATCAACGCACAGCCCTTTGGCCATGCGGCTAAGGTAGGCTCTGGCACCGTCGAAGCTATCCAAATGCCGCGGCGTTTGCAGCAGGCGTACAAAGGCCTCCTGGGCCAGGTCCGCCGCCGATTCGCCGCAGCCCAGCCGCCGGCTCAGCAACTGCTGCAGCCAAGGCTGGTGATGGTGATACAATTGGCCGAGTGAGTCCCGGCAGCCGGTGTGATACGCCGTGGTCTTGGCTGATTGGGGAGCCGCCGCCATAAGAAAGAGTCCAACGCCACTTACGAAAATGATTCTTATTCTTTTTCAATTTGAAGGCAGTGTCAATGTTCAACCTTGAATATTGCGCCTAAGCGCTGGCGTTTGACCTCTGAAGGGTTGATGCCAAATTGCTTTTTGAACGCGGCGGCAAAGTGGCTCGCATTGGTGTAACCAAGCTCAGCGGCGACGACCAATACAGGCAAGCCCAAGTTGAGTAGCCGTCGCGCTTCCTGCATGCGTTCTTGCTGAAAAAGCCCGTAGACGGTATTACCAAAGAGTTGTCGAAATCCACGTTTGAGTTTCAGTAGACTTAGGCCTGCCTCTTGCGCGAGCTCGGGCAATGTGGGTGCGGCGCTCAAGTCATGTAACAAAAAGTCCCTCGCACGGAGCAGATGTTGTTGATCACGCCAGGGTATCCGATCAGAGTAGGGGTCTGAATGAGCGTTTCCTTCCTGTATCAGGCTCACCATAACCAAACATTGGCCGAGCAACCAAAGCGGTGGGCGATCACTACTGCTGCCAGCAAATGCCTGAGTAGCACACAGCCCTTGGCTCAACATCTGAGCTGTCGTGCGAAGTTCTGCATTGCAAGCGCCACGGGTTAGAAAACAGTCTTCGCCAGTGATATTTAGTGGGATCGCACCCGTATCACAGAACCATCCTTCCAAGATGTCAGGCCGCACCATAATCGTAATACTGTCGAATTGCCCCGCTTGGGTGAAGGTGCCATGGCGCCCAGGATGGAAGCTAATGCTGGCTTCTTTTTCTTGCAAGGTGTGTATAAGCGGTGAGGCACCATCATCGAACCGACTTTGCGAGCTACCTGCAAGCGAACAGGAAAAACTAATCCGGTGATCGTCATCATGAATATCGAATTCCAGCGGCCGGGTCAATCGCCCCTTCCACACAACGATATCAACGCCTTCCTGAAGAGTGCGCCTTAACAGTGTGCACGTATCTTCCTGCGCCACTGGCAGTGATGAACCCATCCCTGGCGCTAGCAATGTCGACACGTCGATCTCTGCCTTAGCGTCAAATGAAGAATAAATCGGCATAGCACCACCTTTCCTCGACTTAAGCACTCGCCAACCAAATCGGGTAGAGATTGATCCGATTCGAGTAGATACGCAAATGATTATCAATCATAAATAGTGCTGTATTTTTGAAGAAATGTCGAGCTCCACAAGCTCACAGCGCTAATCGGTTGCCATGCCCTGCAAGGTCAAGTTCGCCGGTTGCGTCTATCCGTCACATTATTGCGAGGAGCTATCAATGGGGATGAAAAGATCAAATAACAGCCTGGTTCGCCATGATGTTTTAGGAGCGCACGATGCAGGATACATAAAGCTGCTCATCTGTATCTCTTTGTTGTCGATGAATGCAGCTCATGCCCAGCAGAACGATATCGTGCCAGATTTGGAAGCAGAGGAGACGGTCATTCATCAACTGCCAACCATCACTGTCTCAGCGCGGGGGAGCCAGACACAGGAAGATCCTAAAGATCTTCCTTTTGGCATTACGCGGGTGTCCGGCAAAAAGCTCGAGGAGCGCGGCTTAACGTCGGTCGAGGACGTATTACGCGCCACGCCCGGCGTGAACGTCAATTCGTCAGGTGGTGCCAACGTATCCACCCTTTACATCCGCGGCGTCGGCGCTCTCTACCCAATGAGTATGGATGATACTTCCGTTGCCGTGAATCTCGACGGCAGCCCGCTCTCCTCCCGGCACATTTCACTGGGCAATTTGGATGTTGAACATATTGAAGTGCTTAAAGGATCGCAAGGTACCCTGTTTGGTGGCTTGGCCGAAGCAGGGGCTATCAACATCACCACCCGCAAACCCACGCGCCACCTCGAAGGCTACGCACGGGGTGAGTATGGTCAGGAAGGGCAGCACCTGATGGCGGGTGCTATTGGTGGGCCTCTCTCCGAACAATTGAGCGGCCGCATCGCTATTCAACAATCGGCTTTTGACTACCCCATAACCAACCTGCAAACGGGTGAGCCGGTTTCCGAACCGGACCTGCTGGCACTCCGCGGCAGCCTAATGTGGGACTTCACACCTGAGACCTCCATTCTCGCCAGCATAGAACGGCAAAAGACTCGATACATGGGAGAGAACATCGTTCTTTATCCCTACGAAGACGATCCGGTAATGGATGTGAGCCCAGACATTTATGACGATAGCCATAAAACGGTGGAGCGCTCCTCCCTACAGATCGAGCATGAATTCGACAATAGCCAGTTTACAGCCGTGACGTCCTATACCGACGGCTTCAATACCTCACCCGTCGTCTACGATCGGTTGATCCAGGCATCCAGAACCGGAAACCCTAACGCCACCGAATATTGGCAGGTTCAGGAATCCCATGAGCAAGTGCTGACCCAGGATCTTCGCCTATCATCGCTACCCGGTGCACATACCTTCTGGGTCGGTGGGTTAAGTCTTTTGCACTCGGATCGCTCCTATGACAACCCGCGCAATACCTATGGCAGCTCTAACGCCCAGTTCCGGGATTTCACCACGAAACGCTATGGCCTTTATGGGGAAACGACGCTTCCTCTCTCCAGGGACTGGAAACTGACCGCGGGGCTACGCCACACCTGGGACAGCAAGACTTTCGATGCCACCTATCTTTCTGGCGGAACGGCAGTAGGCGAATCGGAAGCGTTAGACGACAACTTCACCACCGGTCGTATCGGGTTAACCCATGCGCTAACGTCAGAGGTTAATGTTTACAGCATGCTCTCTCGCGGTTACAACCCCGGTGGATTCCAGGATTACGGCAATGCCCCAGGCACAGCCAGTTACCGCGCGGCAACCTCTCAATCTGCGGAGCTAGGATTTAAGTCGGCAATGGCAGACCAGCGTCTGACCATGAATGGCGCCCTTTTCTACACGGATGTCGAGGATAACCACCTGCTTTCCTACGACTCTGCCACCTACGCCGTAAGCGCGGTAAATGCCGACACCCGCAGCATGGGTGCCGAGTTACAAGCAAGCTGGCATTTTGACAGTGGCCTCACTCTGTCAGGCGATGTGAGCTATATCGATGCAGAAATTACCACAGATGCTTTCGGGATAGGGGATGGTGACGTACATGCCGGTAATCGTATGCCCGATATTCCCAAGTGGTCTAGTCACTTGGCGCTCGTCTATCAACGACAAGTTTCACCCTTCCTGGGTATCTCCTCTCCATTGTTAAACGCTCGGTTGGATTATAACTATCAAGGGGCGAGACCTGCCGACCCTCAAAATTCCTTCGACCTCGACGCCTACCACAAGATCGATATGCGTCTTGGCGTCGGCAGCGGCAACACTGAAGTGTATGTATGGGGGCGCAACCTGCTGGATGACCACTACGACCTGTATGGCTATTTTGCACCACCGTCTACCTACTATGGCGCGCCAGCCCAGGGCCGCGCCCTAGGGCTGGGTGTAAACCACACGTTCTGATTGTCATGAGGTCTCGCATGAGTTCGAAAACATCCAAATTTACCTGGTGTCTATTGGCCAGCCTGTACACGACGCAGTATCTCGGCTTGGGGTTCCTGGTAGTGGCGCTGGTGGTCATCCTGCGAGAACAGGGGGCCACGTTGGGGCAGGTGAGTCTTATCTATCTGATGGGGATGGTCTGGCCTTTCAAATTCCTTTGGGCACCCCTTGTGGACAAATTCAGCATTGCCCGTATCGGTCACTACCGAACCTGGCTGATCGTCATGCAGAGCGGGCTGGCGCTGACCTTTCTGGGGTTCGGTCAATTCGATCCACTCAACGACTTTACGGTGATTTATACGCTGTGTTTGTTCGTGGCGGTGTTCTCGGCAACACAGGACATTGCCATCGACGGGCTGGCGTGCCGCCTACTCTCTCCCGATGAACGAGGCTTGGGTAATGGCATCCAGATCGCCGGCGGCTTATTAGGCAACATGCTGGGCGGGGGCGCCGTGCTACTGGCCTATCCTCATCTAGGGTGGCATGGCAGTGTGGTGATACTTGCTGTCGGCACTTGTTTACCCCTGACACTACTGGCAGGGTTTCGTGAGCCACGTTGGGATACGTCGCAAGCAACTGGCCATGCTCTGATACGGTGTATCAGGTCATTCTGGCGGCAACCCAATGGCCGCCGCTGGCTCGTATTGTTGCTGGTTTATCCCATGTCGAGCAGCCTTGCCTACGCCCTCATTACACCGATACTTGTCGATGCAGGATGGCGAATGGAGCGCATCGGCTTTTCCGTCAATATCGTCGGCTCATCGCTGGGTGTATTAGCGGCACTATCGACCGGCTGGCTACTTACCAAACTGGGGCGGCGCAAGGCGCTCATCGGTGCTGCCCTGGTGCAGATTCCAGGAATCGCGATCATTGCCCTTCCCGTGTTTGACTATACCAGCGAAATGGTCGCTACCCTGTCCGTTGGCCTCTTCTTTCTACTTTACAACCCGGCGGCGACCGTTCTCGCCACGGTCATGATGGATCATGCCTCATTCGAACGCCCGGCGACCGACTATACGTTTCAGTACAGCCTCAATATGTTCGTTGCCATGGGCATGATGTCTGCGGGTGCTGCGCTAGCGGACACATTCGGCTACGCAGGTGTATTGGCACTGGCGGTATTGGCGGCGATCATCGCTGCACTGCTGTCATGGCGTTACCGTCCAACGGGAAGAGCCTTGTATCCCACGGATGATGTGTCGTTTCCGTCTGCCACATCGGCGATTGCTGAGGAGGCGGGATGAGTAAACCGTGGGATATCCTTCGACCGGTTCAGAGACAAATACAGCTTGCCATGTTGCTCTCGGGCACAAGTGTGGTGCTCGGGCTCGCATCGCTTGCCCTGCTGGCGCTTGTCCTGGGGCATTTGATCCAACACCCCCACGTCTGGCCCTGGCTACCCATGGCCTTAGCCACTGCCAGCCTGGCCACCAGTCTGCTACTACGTCTAAGCGCCTTCAACCAGTCCCACTATGCCGCCTTTCGTTTGGAGACGATTCTGCGTACTAACATGGCACAGCATTTGGCACAGGTGTCGCTAGGGCACATACAACAGTATGGAGCGGGAGCACTGGCCAAGGTGATGCAGGATGATATCAAGGCGCTGCACATTTTCGTGGCCGACAGCACGCCGCTATATGCCCGCGCGACTGTGGCGCCATTATGCACCTTGCTGATCCTTGTCTGGTTGGATTGGCGGCTCGCATCCGGTGCAGTGGCCGTACTGCTATTGGGGCTGGGCGTACTTGGCCTGGCAATGCGTAATACAGGTCCGATGCAGCGTCGTTACAACGCCGCGCGTGAACGCGTTAACGCGGCTATCGTCGAGTTCGTCCAGGCCATGCCCGTGGTGCGCAGCTTCGATACCGGCCATGCGACCTTCAGCCGCTATCAGCAGGCACTGGAGTGCTATCGAAAGGTGCTCAACGACTGGTACCAGCAGGCAGGTTTCACAGCCCGTTACTCCTTTGCAGTGCTGAACCCACTGCCGACCCTGATCGTATTGCTGGGACTAGGGGGATGGTTAGCGACCCAAGGCACGCTGAATTTCGCTACCTGGGCGGCTGTGCTGTTGCTAGGCGCCGGTATGGCCGAGGCCGTTATGCCATTAATGGCACTCCATAACCTGGTTGCCAGGGCGAAGCTGAGCATTGGCCGTATTCAGCAGGTCATGGCGCTGCCCGCATTGCCACCCCCCGTGCAGGCTCGCTTGCCAGCGAGTAACGCTATCGATTTTGAGAGTGTCAGCTTTGGATACGGTGCTGACCCGCTGAGCGACGACGAACTTGCCCTGTGTGATGTCACCTTCCATGCAGCACCCGGCACCATAACCGCACTAGTCGGCTCCTCGGGCGCTGGCAAGACAACCATCGCTCGGCTGATACCACGCTTCTGGGATGTCAATGCGGGATCCATTCGGATCGGTGGCACCGATATCCGAGATATGACCACCGAGACGCTCATGGCCCAGGTCGCCTTTGTCTTTCAGGAGAGCTTCCTGCTCGCCGACAGCGTTGCCAATAACATCCGCCTGGGGGTGCCGGAAGCGACCATGGAGGAGGTGGTGGCAGCAGCACGCGCAGCCCAGGCGCACAGCTTCATCGAGAAGCTACCCGAAGGCTACGCCACTCCCGTAGGGGAGCGTGGAGGTCTTCTCTCCGGTGGCCAGCGCCAGCGTATTACGATTGCCCGCGCCCTTCTACAAAACCGCCCTATTCTGGTTCTCGACGAGCCCACTGCCTTTGCCGACCCAGAAAACGAGGCAGCAGTGATGAAGGCGCTGTCAGCGCTGATGCGTAACAAGACCGTGATGATGGTGACACACCGGCTTTCCACTATCCGCGAGGCCGATCAGATTCTGGTCTTAGAGCGAGGCCAACTGGTGGAGAACGGTCAACACGCTGAGCTGGTGACGCAGAGCGGTGTCTATGCCCGACTCTGGCAAAACCATGAGCAAGCCCAGCGCTGGGCGCTGAAGCGTCAACCTGCAGCCCTGGGGGATGATGATGCCAAGGAGAATAAACGATGAACCCCACCGGCACAGACCGCAGCCCCACCGCCTCCTGGCTCGCAACTTGGCGCTGCTTACTGAAGACCGCCGGCGGGCATGCTGCGGCACTGCGCAACAGTCTGCTCGGTTTATTGGCGGCCGCCATTGCCCAAGGCCTGGCACTGGCCTGCCTGTTCCCGCTATTCAGGGCGGTGCTCTCTACTGGCAATGCTGAAGCAGCACTGTATTGGCTAGCGATCATGTCGCTCCTGGCCATCGCTGCCACTCTTCTGCGCTGGCGCGCACAGGGTTTTGAGTACAACGGCCAGTTGGCAGCGATGACCCACGCGCTGCGCACCCGCTTAGGTGAACAGTTGCGACGCATGCCATTGGAGCGCTTGCAAGACAGCCGTACGGGGGAGATGAGTGCCGTATTGCTTGGCAACGTGGACGAGAACCTCAATTACACCCTGGCCATCGCCAATCTCATCATGCTGGCGGTAGTGACGCCGCTGACCGTTGCCTTGGCAGCGCTGTTCGTGGATTGGCGGCTGGGTGTCATGCTGCTATTGATCTTCCCCGTCATTCTGCCCCTCTACGGCTGGCGCCGCCCTGCCATGCGGCGCGGCATGCGCCAGCTTAACCAAGCGCATCGGCGCACCAGTGCCGACATCGTCGAGTATCTCCAGGGCCTGCCGGTTCTGCGCGCGGCGTGCAGCGAAGGGGCAAAAGCGGCAGCACTGCACGCCAGTTTCCAACACCTTGAAACAGTGCAGACCGAAACCCGTCGACAAGCGGCCAAACCCGACGTTGTCGTCGCTAGCGTAGTGGAGCTTGGCTTATTCGGGGTGGCTGCCTGCGGCATCACATGGGTGGTGATGGGAACCCTTGATATTGCGTCTCTAGCGGCAACCCTGGTCATCATCGTGCGCTTTTCCGAACCACTGGCCACCTTTGTCAGCTATACCATGATGCTGGAAATGATCGAGGCAGCACTGGAGCGCATCGAAACATTGCTGGCGGTCGCCCCTCTGCCACAGCAGACTCCCGCTGCCCTGCCCGATACCTTCGACATCCGCTTCGAGGATGTCTCCTTTCGCTATACACAAGCCGGCGCTCCTGCACTCGCAGGCTTCAGCGCCATGTTTCCAGCGTGTAGCATGACGGCGCTGGTGGGCCCTTCGGGCGCAGGTAAGACCACGGTGACGCGACTTCTGATGCGCTATGCCGACCCCCAGCAAGGGCGGATCACGTTGGGCGGCACCGACCTGCGCCAGATACCCAGTGAGGCACTGAACGGTCTGATGTCGGTAGTATTCCAGGATGTCTACCTGTTCGACGACAGTGTCCTTGCCAATATCCGTATGGCGCGACCCGAGGCAAGCGAAGACGAGGTTCGGGCCGCCGCTAAGACTGCGCAGTGCCTGGCCTTTATCGAGCGCTTGCCCCAGGGTTGGCACACACGGCTGGGAGAGATCGGTGACCGACTTTCCGGCGGTGAGCGCCAGCGTATCTCGATTGCCCGAGCACTGCTGAAAAACGCTCCAATCGTCATCCTCGACGAACCCACTGCGGCGCTGGATGCAGAGAATGAGCTGGCCGTGCAGCACGCCATCGATGCACTTGTGCGCAATCGCACAGTGATCGTCATCGCCCATCGCCTGTCAACCATCGTCGGCGCCGACCGCATTCTGGTCGTTGAAGACGGCCAACTTATCGAGCAAGGACAACATGACGAGCTGCTGGTAAAGGCTGGCCGCTACCGGACACTATGGGATGCGCAGCAAACGGCCAGCATGCGGTTTCTTTGATGAATAAAGAGCGGCAACGGTAGGGCTATCCAGAGGTCTGCAGCAGGTTGGCGGACAACCCCATTGCTCACCGATCCAGAGCGGGATAGAGGCTTATTTGAATGCTTTAGACAGATTTTTTGGCTGCTTAAATGTGACATTTACTGGTTTCGCAGGGCGTCTCGGGGTTCAGCCAAAGGTGATGAAGGGTGATAGAAGACGATGTGGTATCCGCCCCACGCCGATGGACACTGCCATAGACGTCATCGTCCTCTGCTGTCTTTCCCAAGTACCTCAAGTTTTCCTCGACTCGATAAGTCTGACGGCCAGCATCGCCTTCCAGCACATACGCCAACCCTTCGGGCAGTGGGCAGGTATTGCGGACATACCCCAGCATGATGGCGCGATCCACGGCCCAGGCATAATCCCCTCTCACGAACCGACTGATACCAGCCTTACAATAGGTGCTACCAACCGGATGTTTCGAATCGATGGGCTTGCACTCGACGAAGATCGCTGCCATGGCACTGCTTCGCGTGTCCAATTGCCCTCTTAGCGGGCGGAAAGCGAGATCGGGCTGGTTATCGAGCTTATCCCCTGCTCGGTTAGCCAAATTGCCTTCCCGAACCGGGAGCTGAAACAGTGAAAACCCTCGAATGGTGTCCGGCTCATTGGTGTAGAGATCATCCAGGATCATGTAGAGCCGTTCAGTGATGACATCTTCATGCTCACTGCAAATAGCGAATTGGCCCTTGGCGCATTCCTCGAGCAACAGCCGCCAAGCGTGGGCGAGGGCATTCTGGGCCACTGTCATCAAGGACATGGGAATCGCACAGGGTCTTCCCGCCGCCGCTCCGCGCCCTGTCATCAATCCTCGCATTACTGACTCAGCTCCTCTAGGCGCGCCCCGAATTCCCAGATCAGCTCCGATGCCAGCAGCCGGGCCTGACTCTGCGTCCAGTATCGGTAGCGGTTGAGCAAGCCCACGGTCAGGCTAGGCTGGTCTGCACTCAGCAAGGTGATTCGGCTAACACCGAGGTTACCCACCTGATCGACCCACTGCGTGGGAAGTTCAAGCGGCGGAGTAGCACCTTCCAAAGCGATGGAGAAGAAGCGCCAAGGCAGTGCCTCACTCGGGCTGTTCAACGCCTGCACCCGTACACTATGCCCACCTAGATCAAAGACAGAGGCTAGCTCTTTTTCCAGGTGATTGATGAATGTTTGGGCCTGTTGCTCCGTAATACGAGCTAGCCCCCTGTTGCGAGCAGAGGCGTAGGGGGCATTGATCGCCAGGGTATCGGACACGACTTGCTGGTCAGCCGATGATAACCCATAGAGGTTCGCCACAGTACGATCCAGCATTGGCCAGTCAGGTTCATTGTCGACCAGTTGCTGGGCGCAAGCTGCTATTGACTGGCGCTGCTTAGAAGACAGCTTTTCAAGTGAAACAAATGGAAACTGGTTGACATCCATTTCCTGAAGAACTTCACGTTCTACTCCAAATCTACCACTTACCATCAGAGCAAGATACTCAAACACTTGGCTGTGCATAAGGACAAGTAAATAGTGAATTAGAAATGCTCCTTGGGGATATGAAGCGGCAGAGTAACCGTAATAAGATCTTGAATAAGCAACATCATTACGACAAATCAAAGCGCGACCCCTGGTTCGATCAGCCCGACATGCTTCCCTGACTAACAATAATGGGGCTTTGTATATCCTTGAATGACGAGGCCACTGGAGACCCTGAGGCTTATAGCCATGTAGCCTCTCATCCAAAACAACAAAAGGATGCAGATCGTAATCGGCTTGCAACTCTGGTTTTCCTTCGAGGAAAGTGTCGTCGTGAGACCGGTTAGCAACTTGAAAGCCCTGTCCCTTATTAAGCTCGGCGTTCTCTTTCCAGTATTCGCCGACCGTATATTCTGCTCGCTGCTTGATCTTATTGACAATGACCACATCCAGCACCGTGCCGCGATACAGAGTCTTCAGTGCAGCTGGGGTGCTCGTCACCAGATGAAAAGCCACTGGATTAGCATCACTGGCATCGACCCTTAACAGCCCCTTATCATTCAAGGCTGGCTCATAATGTGGGCTAACGAAAACGAATTGGTCATCTGGCTCAGGCAGCACATTGTCGGCAAATAGCAAGCAAAACGGCTGATCTACACTGGGCCATACTTGGGTCTGCCGCAGCGCAGCACCGTTCAGAATCCCCGTTACTTTCAGCGCTTCGAACAGTGCATTGCGGGCGGCAATGCCTTTTGGAGACTGCTTGAACAGCCAGCGCCCAGCCAGTGCCAAAGCAATGCGACCACCGGGCTTGGCCCACGCCATGGCTCCCCACACAAAAGGCAGGTCAGGCACGCGATCCGGATTATGGTAACTGGCGGCAATCTCATCTAAGCCGCGCTGTGCAGCCACCTCACGGCATCGCTGGGTAAAAACGCCATCAATGGCGTTGTATTGCGCGGTCAGGCTCGTCCAGGGGGGATTGCCAATCACCACATCGAAAGCTTCTCGGTAGTGATCAAACACATGGTCACCCAAGCTTCCTGCCATCGGCACCAGTTCATCGGCTTGACTGCCAGGGTCAGCGACATCAATCAGAGTGCTGCCTTCCAATTTCTTGAAACGCAGCGCTTCCACCGGTGTCGGGTGTGGGTCAAGCTCCAAAGCGGTAAGGTACAAGGCCAATGCCGCCAGAGTGCGTGCGTGACCATTGATATCGAGACCCACCAATTGCTGATGAAGAATATCTCTGATCTGCTCACGAGTCGGACGCTCGCCAGTTTCACGAAAGCGCACCTCCACCAGCTTGCGCAACCCCGCCACCAGAAACACGCCAGCCCCGCAGGCCGGGTCCAGCAGCCGCGCTTTCGAGCCCACCGGAAGCCCGTGAAACGCCTCTTCTACCATGTATTCGGCTATATGATAGGGCGTATAATAAACACTGGTGGCGTGACGTGCTGATTGATCGAAACGGTGGATCAACTCTTCATAGGTCTCGCTCAATAGGCCGATGGGTAGGTGGTCGAAATCCAGATCGCCCCACTCCAGCTGCCGTTGTGACACCCCTGGTTCAATGGCGGTATCCAGCGTCAAGATCGCACTTAGGGGCTGCGTGACAGCCTGTCCGTATTGCTGCACAAGCTGGCGAAAATAAGCGATGTAATCCGTTGCAGGGAGTGCGAGAAGATCACCGTTAAAGGTGTTATCCAGCCAGTGATTTGCCTCTGCCAGTACGACGTCGGAGCTCATGCAGGCATCCAGCGAGGCAGCGCTGGGCGCGATTTTGGACAGGTGGTCGGGTAGTACGATCTTACGCCCAATCAGATAACGCAGAAATAGCGCCCGCCCGGTCAGCGCGATGGCCTCGTCGGTGGATACGCCAAGGGCACGCAAAGCGTCTCCTGCATCAATCATCAATTTGAGTAGCACATCGCGTAGGCGTAAAGTGGTGGGCGGTGCTAGGTTTTCCCCCTGCGCCAGCCGGGGAAGAATACTGGCTGCGTCGCGGGAGTCCCGCGAAAACCAAACCGGCAAGGTATCGGCAGCAGGCTGTAAATCAGTGGCATAAATATCCAGCCGTCCCGGCTTTAATACCCCCAGCCAGGCTGGCTCACCACGCATGGCCAAAATGCGTTGAAGATTAGGAATTGGCGTGTCGTCGTGACGAAAACGGGTCTGGTCGACAACATAGAGTAGCGCCTGAGATTGCTGTTCAACCACGGAGTCGACTAACGGTGTGTGTCGATTGCGGATTAAATCAGTGTATCTCAGGCGACGAGCATCTTGATCGTTGTGCAGGTCGACGCAGCTCTCGCTAGGTGCACCGTATGCTTGTAACAAATCCATAAGCCAGCCTATTGGCGCCCCGACTTAACGTCCGAGATTAAAGAAAGTTCCTGTTGCGGCGGTGTAAAGCCCAGATAAAGATCGATACGTTCGCGCTCCTTAGCCATGTCAATCACCCAGCCTGGGGTGGCAATTTTCTGCCCCTGTACTAAACGTACAGCCCCTTCCTCCCTCGGGATAAAGACCCACTCTTCCATAGGCGCCTGACGCGGTGCGCTGACATAGTGATGAATAGCGGCTGATATGCGACCAATGTTCCCGCGCCTCATGCCAAAATAATCCTCAAGCGTCTGTAAAATGGCAAACGTCAGCAAATCGGCTTTTGTAAAGCGTCGCGCACTTCTCTCACGAGTCGGCCTTTCGGAAAAGGGTGGCAGCTGCGCCCATGTGTGCAGCCTTGAGCGGCTAATACCTCCCAAGGCGGCACAAACATCCTTGGCGGTGAAAGATTTGGTCGAGGACATTTTCCACTCTTTGTTTTAAGAAAAAAGCAAAACTGCTTTCAGTTTAAAACAGTTTATCGTCCCGCGATACCCTCTTCTAGTATTTATACCGGCGCAGTTGGTTGGGGAGGTCAAGGACGCTGAAGCACGGCCTCAAGCCTCCTACTCCCCAGTAGCGCCAGCACCACTACCGCCGCCATGCATAGGGCTAGCGCCGTGAACATAGCCGGGTAGCCCAGCCTGTCAAGCACAATACCCGCTAGCACGGGCACGGCTAGGCGTGACAAGGTAAATAGACTTGCCTGTAGGCCGTAATCCAACGCCCGGCGCCCCGCACGAGCGAAATGCATCATCAGGCCGAACATTACGCCCGATAGCGCTCCCATGGCGCAAGCTATCAGGCCCGCTCCCCACAACCATAGCGACTGCCCGGCCGCCATGTGGCTCACCAGCCCCAAGGTCGCCAAGGCCAGTGCTCCCAAGCCTGCGAACAGCGGCACCGCTCGGCCAAGCCCAATACCTCGTGCCAACCGTTGCCCCGCCAGACTCGCCAGGGCGCCCGTTACGCCACCGCCAACCCCCACCCACCAGGCAACTTGCTCCACTGGCATACCCAGGTCGAGCATCAGCGGTTTGAGATAAACCCAGCCAGCGCCAACGAAGGGAAAGAGCAACATCAACAACGCTACCCAGACACCAACGGCAGGTTGGTGGAAGAAGCCCATTGCCCCGCCATCGCCGCGTTCCGAAACGGCCAATACCTCCGGCTCTTTTTCTGCCTCTGCAGTCACCACCCTGCCGCATAACATAATGACGCCCAACGCGAGTAGCAGCGCCATCAGCACGAAGGGAGCCGCCCCACCCGCTCGCTGGTGCAGCACCAGTAGCAGGCCACCGCCCACCACTGCAGCCAGGAACAGCGCCGCCGAACGAATCCCACCGGCGCGTAGCCGCTCTTGGGCGGGCAGGCAGCGAATCGCCAGCGCGTTAACGGGCACATCTGCCCAGGTTGCCAACCAGCTGATCAGCAGCACCCAGGCATAGAAGCGCGACGGCTGCGCGAGTGGAAAATCGTACGCTAACCCCAGCAACGCCAAGCCCAACAGCAACCCAAGCAGGCCAGCCCAGGCGCGGTAGCCTCCACCCCCGAGGCGGTAGCGCTCAACGGGAATCGCCATCACCAGTTTGAGCACCGCTGGCAGGCCCGCCAATTGCAGTAGGCCAATCTGGGTACCGCTCCAGCCCTGCTCGCGCAGTACCAGGGGCATTCCCAACAGCAGATAGATACTGGGCAAGGCTAAGGCGAAGTGGAGCCAGCCGAACGCCAGTTGCTTAGCCATCAGAGAGCGGTTCATTTTACCCTCCTGCGTGCCACCAGGGCCGTGGCGGGCGCCATAGGAAGCGTAATCGGGCGCTCCTCACACACCTCAAAATCCTGCGCAGACAGTGCCTCACACAGCTCACCGGCCTGAGTCACCCGGCGCCCCTGCCACAGCAGCGGCAGATAGTAGGACAGCATGCGGCGGGCTGCCTCGGGTTCGTCAGGAATTTCAGCGTGCACGCAGATCAACTCACCGCCGGGTTTCAGCGCGGCATGCAGTTTGGCCAGGCAAGCCGAGAGATCCGGCACGAAGTGCAGCACCGAGGAGCACCAGATCAGGTCATATCCGGTGCCGACGCCATCCCTGACCACATCCCCGCCCCGCGCTTCGAGACGTGATGCCAGACCAGCCTGGGCGATGTGTTGCGCAGCGACATCGGCAGCTTCGGGTAGCTCAAAGACCACACCGCTCATCTGCGGAAACGCCTTAGCCAGGGCGACGGCGACTAGCCCTGGGCCACCGCCTAGATCCAGCAGCCGCCAGGCTGCTTCAGGCGACATCCGTTGTGCCACCACTTCACAGGCGGCAGGCGCTGTCACCGATATCTGCTCACGTGCCAGATGGCTACGTGCCGCCGCGGCCCAGCGCTCACCGCTGGCTAGCGTCGCTGACCGCCCCTGTTCGTGCAACCCCTCGGACAGCCCTGCGCCAGAGTCTCGCAGCGAGGCGAGCCGAAAGCGCCAAGCTTCGCCACAGTACAACGGCGAAGAAGATGCCAGGTAGCGCTGTGCAACGTGAGTGCTGATATAGCGCCACTCACCTGCGGCATCTCGATGCCGGTCGATAAGGCGCATGCTCCACAGCAGGGTCAACCAGTGTTCGACGCTCACTGGCCGCCACCCTCTGGCGTTGGCCAAAGTCGCCGCCGAGTGAGGTTGCTGAAGCGTTTCGAAGAGCCCCTCTTCCAGCGCCAATTGCAGGGCCTCGGCCTGCACGGAGGCCAGCGCTAGATCCCAATAGGGTTGCAGTGCATGGGGAAGGAGGTCGCCAGCATGGTTCATAACGACACCCCCAAGCGCAGGCCAACCTCACGGGGCGGGCTGTACTCCCGCACGCTGCCATTGAGCAGGCCGACGGCGTCGTAACGCCGGTCAGTCGCGTTGTTTACGTAAACCCCCAATTGCCATGGCCCATGGCGATAACCTCCCGCCACATCAAGCAGAACATGCCCAGGGCGGCTGAAGCGGTTGGCCGCATCCAGGTAGGTTTTGCTCATGCCGCTGAGATTGGCCTGGGCATACCAGTTCTGAGGCGAGTCGTAGCGCAGCCCCAGACGAGCGCTAATATCGGGCGCAAAGGGGTTATGGTGACCGGCATGGTCACCGCTAAGATCATTGAACTCACGAAAACGGGTACGATTAAGGGCCAGGCCCGCTTGGAGCGTCCAATGTCCGCCCAGCAGGTAGTCAAGATCCAGTTCGAGACCCCGCGAGCGTGCGGCGGCGGCATTGGTGATCAGTACGCTGCCGGGCTGGAGAACCTGCTGCACCTGCATGTCATCAATGGTCATCCAGTAACTGGCGAGCCCATAGCGAAGTCGTTGCGAAAACGCCGTCCCCTTAATACCCAGCTCATAGGAAGTAACTTCTTCTGGAGCGTAACCGGGGTAGCCACTCTGCGCCGAGAAGGCGTTGAAACCACCGGCACGAAACCCTTCGGCATAGCGGGCATACAGCCAGTCGTCATCACCCAGACGGTACTGCAGAGCCAACTGCGAGGTAACATCACTCCAGCGCTCACTGCGTTGCCCGGCTCCCTGGGGCGTCAACGCCACCCGGCTCTGCTCTAAGCGCAGGCCTGGTGTCAGGCGCCAACGCTGGCCCAGCGGCAACGTCCACTGCCCGAACAGTGCCAGGTTTTCAGCCTCTAGCGTCGCCTCACTGCGCTGGATCCCCATCGGGTTGTTTTGTTCGAACCGTAGTTGATGATCATCGCGGTCGCCGTAAAGGCCCAGCACCCAACTGCTTTGCCCCTCCTCGCCCTGACGCTCCAGGCGCAGTTCCTGCGAAAGGGTGGTCAAACACTGGTCGCGGCCTACGGCAAAACGCTGGGCTGGCGTCAGATCGGTGTCCTGGGTGACGCGGTCATGAACTTCCCGTCGAGCGGTAATAGTGCGTAGCGTCAGATCTGGCGTCAGTGCATGGCGCACATCCAGAGAGGCATCTTCACCGGACGAGTCATTGCTGCCAGGATCAACCGATATCACGCGGCGTGGCTCACTTTCGGCTCGCCCCCAGGGGGCAGCGCTATCGCGATAGTCCAGCCGACCATAGCGCAGGGTAACGTCTGTATCCTGTGCCGGTAGCCAGCGTAGGCTCAGGCGACCACTCTGGCGCTGGCGGTCATCCGCTTCGTTCCCATCCGCCAGGTTCACCACAAAACCGTACCGCTGACGCCACTCGCCGCGGATGCCCAGGTAGAGCCGTTCGGGCACCAGCGGCTGGGCGGCGTCGACGCGTAACGAGGTTAGATCACGGCTTCCCAGCGTCGCCTCCACCTCGGCATAAGGACCTTCATCCGGCGGACGGGTATGCACGCTAATCACTCCGGCCTCGGCATTGCGACCATAGAGAGTTGACTGGGGCCCGCGCAGCACTTCGACCCGCTCCACGCCCAACAGGTTGTGGTCGAACCCTTGACCACTCACCACCGGCACACCGTCGACCAACATTAGCACCGATGAAGAGAAAGCCGTGGCGCCCGAGGTCAGCCCGCGCATTACCGGCAATGCGGTACCCGACTGGCCAAAGGGCTGAAAACTCAACCCAGGCGTATAGTGCGCTAATTCGGTGATATGGGAAGCGCCTGTATCAGCTAGCGTCTCGCCCCAGATCACCGCCAGACTCGACGGCACCTCCTCTTCGGCCTGGGCTACCTTATTGGCCGTCACCTTCACCACAGGCAGCCCTTCCCCTTGAGCGATGCTGATCGCACCATAGCCTCCCACCACGAGCATAACTGCGACTTTCTTTAGCCCTTTCTTTAGCCCTTTGCTCTGCATCGTTCCCCCTTAAACGCTGTTTCTGCCTCCTACTGGCGCAGGAGTGCTTAAGGGAGTAGGCTAGCGACAAACGATATCAATTATCATGCTCATTCATATGCAAACCAATTCACTTCTTATGCATAGCGATACACCATTGCCCTCCGATAGGCCTCTGCAAGGCTCCCACTGCTGCGTTCTAGATGATGGCCTCTCGGTGGTGCTCACCCGCTATCGTGCTCGCCAAGCGCTGGTCGAAGAGAGCCATACCCCTCATACGGGGGCGGGCGTGATTATTACCTTCGGTTTGCAAGGCCACTCTGATTATCGAGAGCGCTGGGGGCCGCGTGTCGATTTTCACCACGGCCACACCACGGTTACCGCCTTTGACCATAGCCAAGGAGAACGTCATATACCGGAAGGTGAGGCGGTGCTTCAGCTACGCCTTGTTGCCAGCACCGGCTGGCTAGCGCGCTATTTGGGGGAGCGTTATCAGTCAGCACTCCCCGCCTCTAAGGGCGTTCGATCACTGGCGTTTCAGCCCACGTCAGCGGGCAGTCGCGCGCATCTTCAGGCGCTCCAGGTTTCCCTTCAAACAGATAGCGCTCGTATCCAGAAGCACATTCACGCCCTAAGCCTGCTGGGAGAACAGCTCGAAGCGCTGCTACCGGAACCCCGCCATACACAGCCCATCGCCACCGCCGACGTCGAACGCATCGTTCTGGCCCACGAGATTCTTCTCAACGAGTTAGACCGTCCATTAACGCTGGCTTATTTAGGGGCTCGGGTAGGATTAGGGGAACAGAAACTCAAGCAGGGGTTTCGTCGCATGTTTGGCACGACACCTCAGCACTTTCTTCATCAACAGCGCATGCGTCACGCCCATGCACTGCTGGAAAGCGGCCAACAGGTCGCTCAGGCTGCCTACGCCACGGGCTATCGTCACCCTAGCAACTTCAGTTTAGCTTTCACGCGCTACTTCGGTTATGCCCCTAAAGCCATTAAACAGCGCAAAAGTTGATAACGGTCGATGGCCTTTTCAACTCTCTCCCGCCACCGCGTCACGGCTCGCCGCTGAATTCAACGAGCTGTGCCGTACCTGGCGCACAAGAAAAAACCCGGCGGGGGGAACCGCCGGGTAAAAGCAAGGGATCATTCAAGGGAACACTTACTCTGATAACGCAAAGCGAACGAAGTTCAGCCATTGCGACAGAAATATGTAACAATATGTATATTTTCAAAAACGCTGCTCAGACGGCATCCACTTCCCAGTGTTGGGGTAAAACGTTTTCTTCTTTGGGCACTCGCACCCACACAAAATGATCGGCGCTCAGTTTGGTTTCACCACTCCATCGATACGCCACCAAACGTCCGTATTTGACCGCACTGTAGTCTAAACAGGCAATATTGGCGGTGGGTAAAGCGGGAATCCCTTCACACCAGTAGTGCCCAATAAATAGCGGCGGCTCATCCGGGCCGTAGTAACTCAGTCGCGCGCGTTCAGTGTCAGTCAAAGGGCGCGCTTCCAAATCACCGGGTAAGTTATCCGGTTGAAATACCACGTCGCCCCACACCTGCGGCGCTTGGCTCCAAAAATGGGTGCGAAAACTCTTACGCGTAAAACCATCACCGGAGTGGATTTCAATACCGCTGGGTAACGGAACATGCGTGCCACGGGTTAAGCGATCAAGAATCCGAAATGCTTGCGTCGAGGGGTTGGTGGACTCAATCAAAAAAGCCTCGTCCATGCAGGCATTGGGGCTGCGCTGGCGTAATTCAGCAATCAGTGCGTTATCCCAGCAGGCATGCACCACACGGATACCGTCAAGTTCTAGAAACAGGGGAATTGTTTTGAACCAGGCGAGGGTATCGTCCCACTCGTTGGTGTGATCACGGTACTGCTCTAAGGTATCCTGAATGATGCGGTTGTGGCGCGGCGTATGCTCGCGCAACCAGCGCTTACCACTGGTCGCCGGTGCAGGATGACAGTAGGCCAAGGCGTTGTATTCGTGGTTGCCCATGACGATATACGCCTCGCCTGCTTCCACCATGCGTCGCGCAATCGAAACCGCCAAGCGAATGCGTGGGCCGCGGTCAATCAAATCACCAAGGAAAATCACTTTGCGCCGTGGGTGGCGATAGACGCCGCCATGCTGCGTATACCCGAGCTTTTCCAAAAGCGCGGCAAGTGTCGCGCCACAGCCGTGAATATCGCCGATAAGGTCGTAGCCTTCGGTCTTACTTACCGCCATGCTCAGTCTCCCAGCCGGTTGCTCCACCCCAGTTTACTGCGCAGCACCTCGTAGAAATTGTGCCCAAGCGGATGCACTAGCTGAACGCGCTGCGGTTTGCGGGTGATGATCAGCACATCATCCGGTTTGGCAACTGAGCGGGTTTGCCCATCGCAGCTGATGTGTGGATAGGTTTGATTGGTCTCACCGATGTGAATGCGAATTTCACTGGCGGCATCGACCACGATTGGGCGGCTTGACAGCGTGTGCGGGAACATCGGCACTAACGTCACGACATCAAGCTTGGGGTGCATAATGGGGCCGCCGCCAGAGAGCGCATAAGCCGTTGAGCCAGTAGGGGTGGCCACAATTAAACCGTCGCTGCGTTGGCTGTAAACAAACTGGCCATCAATGAAGAGCTCGAATTCGATCATCCGCACCGCCTTACCCGGGTGCACGACGACTTCATTAAGTGCTTCCCCTTTGCCCACCGCGACACCGCCACGGTAGAGTTCGGCGTCGAGCAAAAAGCGCTCCTCGCGCTCAAACTGCCCGGCCAATACCTCGCCGACTCGCGTTTCTAACTCGTCTGGAGAAATATCGGTTAAAAACCCTAGTCGGCCACGGTTAACGCCCAAAATTAACGTGCCGGTATGGCACAACGTGCGCGCCGCCCCCAAAAGGCTCCCATCGCCGCCAATCACGATGACTAGATCACAGAGCTCACCCAGTACACGACGGCTCTCTTCTGGCTGACCATGATCGGGGATGACCGTCGCCGTCCGGTCTTCAACCAGCACTTTATACTCGTGATCCACCAGGTACGTGACGAGGCGCCGAAGCGAATCGACAACTTTCTGACTGCCCAACCGACCAATCAAGCCAATCGTTTTGAAGGGTCGATCAGCAAAGGCCGTTCCCGTTGGCGGTAGCGATTGCGATGAAGACGTATGCGTCATGAGGCCAGCTCGTTAAGATTAGGCCCCATTATCACTATCCGCATCACAGCGGGCAAATCGAGTTATGCCGTTTTATAGCCGTGTCGCTCCCGCCACCAGTTGTTAAGCCACAGTGAAAACGCAATGATGAGCGCCCCGAGCACCAGACGAATTAGGTCGGCTTCACGGTTCCAAATCACCAGATTGACCAGTAGTCCCGCTGGGATTAGCGCGTTATTCATGATGGCAAGCGTTCCAGCATCCACCATCGTCGCGCCACGGTTCCATAAAAAGTACCCGCCGCCCGAAGCCGCTAACCCGAGCCACGCCAGCACTCCCCATTGTAAACCGTTTGATGGCAGCGCCGCTGCGTTACCCAACAGCAGGAAAGCCGGCAGTGCCACGACCAGAGCGCCAAGGAAAAACCAGCCAAAAACATTATGCCAAGGCAGCGACGTCGAAAGCTCTGCGGCAAAACGCCGGTAGCCGACCTGGCTCAGCGCAAAGCATATATTAGCCCCCTGCACCACCAAAAAGCCGACCCAAAAGCTACCATCAATACTGTCGTAACGAATCACCGCCGCCCCTAGCACCGCAAGGAGTGCTGTCAGCAGGTAAAACGGGGTAAAGCGGCCGAACAAGATGTCATCAAGCAGCGCGATATAAACCGGCGTAAAAATGGTAAACAGCAACACTTCGGGAACGGAGAGCAGCAAAAAGGATTGATAAAAAAAGATATACATCACCCCCAGCTGCACGGCACCTATTGCCATGAGCGTCACCCGCTGCTTACCGCTCAAAAGGCGGGGGCGTAAAAAAGGTAAAAATATCAGGGCAGCCAGCCCAACGCGCAGCAGTACAGCAAAATAGCTATCCACCTGTCCGGCGAGATAGACACCAATTAATGAAAACGAGAACGCCCATAGCGCTGTCACGCCAACCAGATAGCTCATGGTAAACCTCAAATAAAAATCAAGTTGACGGAATTATACCGGGCTCTTTAACACTGCCAAGAGGTAACCGTAAAAACAGCGGCACGTTAACGACGCTTTAGCCGGGTGCTGGCATAATGCACGGCGTAAATGGCGCCCGGCACCCACACAAGCAACGTCAATGCGAGCGCAATGCAGACGTTGCGAGCACGCCCGCCGAGCAATCCTACCGCAAGCGGAGGCAGCAGCACGGCAAGGGCAATATAAGCGGCTTTAAACCCAGCGGGAAGTTCTGCCGTCGACGGTGCTGCGGGCTGCTCCTCGGCTTGAGGTGAAGACGTTTTTGACGAAGATGGCGGGGGCGTAAAGTGCTGGACGCTTGCGTCCTGCTTGGGTGGCGCACCTGCATGTTCCGCTTGACGGTGCGCATTTTTATCAATTTTTTGCTCTATGGTCTCGGCATCTTCGGCGAGATCATCGTGGTAGCGCTCCCACTCTTCCCAATCGTGAGGTGTGCCGACTTTCGGGCGTTGTTGCCCTGCCCCACGCGCACGCTCCCAGGCTTTTTCTTCCAGTGTATTGGGTCGCTCGGGGTCTCGATCCAGCCCGACCCCTTTACGACTCAAATATTCACGCGCATCCATAACAGTCGCTCCTTTAAAATGTTAACCGTTTAACGTTGAAAGCGATGCTCGAACCTTACCCATCGTATGACTACAGTAAACGTGTACGTGCACGCGTGGCGAGCCCGTTTGTTGTCACGCACAGGAAATGATATCGGTAAGCGACATATAAACATCAGACTAGCGGTCAGTCAGTTCTAAGGAGAATAGCCATGAGTCAAAAGCAACCCGATACCGTTCGCGACATCATGTCCCGCGACTGCTACCGCGTTTCCCCTGAAACGTCGATTACAAACCTTGCCCAGGGGCTTGCACTTCACCGTTTACCAGGGGCACCAGTAGTCGATAGCACCGACCGGCTTATCGGTTTTATCTCTGAACAAGATGTCCTCGGCCAGGTACTTGATAGCATCTACAACGATGGCGAGGCACCTTTAGTGAGGGAGATGATGCGCAATGAAGTGTTAAGTGTGACGCCTAATAAGAGCATTACCGATCTTGCGCAAGAAATGCTAGGAGCAAAACCCAAAATTTACCCGGTAGTCGAACAAACCCGCTTAGTGGGTATCGTCACCCGTCGCGACATACTGATTGCGCTGTTGAAGATTCGCCGCCATTAACTCTTGGCGACTGTCTTCTCTTGGCAATTGTCTTAAGCAAAAAAAACCGCTGCTCATTGAGCAGCGGAAGCAAGGGATCGAAAACAATAGCCAGTGCAACAAACCTAAAAAACCTTTTAACGTCACTTTTAGCGACGGCTATCACTTGTTGCCTGTGCTTAATCAGACACCCATACGTGAAGAAGTTCGTCAGCTTAGAAATTTTTTTCTTGCGCAGCATAAGCGTATACTAAACGTGTGTTTTACCACTCGTCTTTCCACCCCTCTTTTGGAGGCGCTGCATGGCGCTCTATTTATTGGTGTTCGGCGTGTGTTTGCTAGTGATCGGCAGCGTGATCGCTATTTTGCTCACCGCTCGAACACCGCGTTACCGCACGGAACCAGAAGATCTGCTGGCTCTTTTTGATAAGGCACTGGTCAGCCAAGTCAGCGAAAGCGAATGGAATGCGATCATTGGCTATCCCGTTCGCCATAACGAATACCTTGACGGCGTACGCCGCCGCGCAGCCCGCTTGATGGAGGAGCATGGTCGTCGCTGGCAAATCGCCCAAGGCAAACCGCTGCTGGATACGAAAGGTCAAGACGAGCTTCAGGCGCTGCGTGACCACCTCGCGGCGCACACGGCACTACACCAACAATAAGCCGTGCTACCGAGGATACTGCCATGCTCAGCACCATTCGCCACCTGCCTCTCGATACCGCCACCCGACACCACGCCCACGATTTCCATCAGATCGTTATCACCCTGTGCGGTACCTCGGATTTTGAAATCGAGGGGCTGGGCGGCCGTGTCAATGCGTTTTCGGGCTGCATTGTACCCGCCAATCACGAGCACTATTATTCGGGCAATCCCCAGAACCGCCAGTTGATTTTAGATCTACCTGAACAGGCACCCGCACTTTCCGGCGAGCATCGCGAACTGGTGGCACTCTTCGATGCACCACGTTTTTTCTCTCTCGATACCGCCTTGCGCCACTACTTAGCTTTTCTCGACAGCGAGATCGTGCAAAATCCTCAACGTAGCGACGATCTTCACCACGACCGTCTCGCTGTGACATTACTCGGCGCGCTAAAATCACGCCTCGGGGATGACCCCATGACGCCGCATAAGCGCCTCAATTTGGCAAACATTCACCGTTATATTCAGCATCACCTGAGCGATGATTTGCGCGTTGCTGACCTTGCCCGCCTCGCCTGCCTAAGTGAAGCCCACTTTTCTGCGCGCTTTCGCGCCCAAACCGGCCTCTCTCCCTGGCAGTACGTTCGACGCGAACGCCTAAGTGCAGCACGTCAGCTTCTTCTACAAAGCCGCTTGCCGTTGACCGACATCGCCTTACAAACAGGGTTTGCCAATCAAAGCGCGCTCTCCCACGCGTTTCGGCGTCGCTACGGTATCGCTCCCCGCCACTTTCGCGAGCATGCTCACCCTTCCCCTTTGCATTGCCCCGTTACGGCATGGGTAACACACATTGAGTCAACGCGCCGTTGACAAGCTCACTGGCAAGCTTACAGAAGCTCAACTAATGTGATTTGACCACTAACGCACACGACTAATGTCTAACGTTTCATATGCTTGCCATGAAATTGACACGTTTTGCCGCGCTTTAGACATGCACCTTGCGCCAGCTAGCTCTACATTCGTCCACTAACGCAGGCATAACGACCTGTAGCCCATTCGTTCCTGCTCTGACTTTTGGGGGCTTCAATGCTCGACGCGAAGAAACTGCGTGACACTGCTACCTGGCAAACCGACTTCGACACCTTATTAGCTCGCGTCAGCGACCATTATGTTGTCGATGAAGAACGTTTTGTTGGCGAGTTGATCACACTGCTCGACACTGACCAGGACGATTTCACCCGAACCGAAGCCAACACGGCAACGCTGGTTGAGGATGTCCGTAAGATGGATACGGCCGTTGATACCATTGATGAGCTATTGCAGCAGTACAGCCTGGATACCCACGAAGGGCTGATGCTGATGTGCCTTGCAGAAGCCATGCTGCGCATCCCCGACAAAGCCACCGCCGATGCCTTGATTGAAGATAAACTCGGCCCAGCTGACTGGCAAGCCCACGTAGGTAAGAGTGAATCCTGGATGGTCAATGCCTCCACTTGGGGGTTATTAATGACCGGGCGCGTTCTCAAAATGGACCAACCTCAAGAAGGTCAACCAGCCAACTTTATTAACCGCCTGGTTAATCGCATGGGCGAGCCGGTCATTCGCCGCGCCATGTACGAAGCGATGAAGATCATGGGCAAGCAGTTCGTACTTGGCCGCGATATTGATGAAGCCCTTAAACGCTCCAATCCCCTGTTCAATAAAGGTTATACGTATTCCTACGACATGCTGGGCGAAGCCGCCCGCACGCGCGATGATGCGCAACGCTATTTCGACGACTACATACGCGCCATTGAGCAGGTAGGCAAAACATGCAAGACCCTAAGCGATAAAACCCCGGCGCCGTCGGTCTCCATCAAGCTCTCTGCGCTACACCCACGCTATGAATTTGGCCGCCGCGAGCAAATCTTAAACGAGCTGGTCGACAGCGTTATCAAGCTGGTTAGCAAGGCACGCGAGCTGGATGTGGCCATTACCATTGACGCCGAAGAGGTTGATCGCCTGGAGCTTTCGCTGGAAGTCTTCCGCGCCGTTTACGAAAGCGCAGCCGCCAAAGGCTGGGGGCAATTCGGCTTAGTCGTGCAAGCCTATTCCAAGCGCGCGCTGCCGGTGCTGCATTACATCAACCGGTTGGCCGAGCAACAAGGCGATGAGATCCCGATGCGCCTGGTCAAAGGCGCCTACTGGGATACTGAAATTAAAGAGTCCCAGCAGCTTGGGGTCGACGGCTATCCGGTCTTCACCCGCAAGGCTGCTACCGATGTGGCCTACCTGGCCTGCGCCCAATTCCTGCTATCAAACGACACCAAAGGGCGTATTTTCCCGCAGTTTGCCACCCATAATGCGCATACCATCACCACTATTCTGGAGCTGGCCAACCGCGACAACCGTTCGTTTGAGTTTCAACGGCTGCATGGGATGGGCGAAGCCCTATACGACGCTGCCCTTGAGCGCGCACCGAAAGGCACCTACTGCCGCATTTATGCGCCGGTAGGCGCCCACAAGGATCTACTGCCCTATTTGGTTCGCCGCCTGCTAGAAAACGGCGCGAACTCGTCGTTTGTACACCAGCTGGTCGACCCTGATGTACCCGTAAAATCACTGTGTCAGCACCCGATTGAGACTCTGCGCCAGCAGAAAAATCTGGCCAACGCGAACATTCCTCTACCCAAGAATATTTATGGCCCTAAACGTCGCAACTCACGCGGGGTCAATCTCACTATTCGCAGCCACTACTACCCGCTGATGGAGCAGATGAGCGCGTTTATGGATAAGCAGTATCCTGCTAAGCCGCTGCTCGCCTTTGACGTTGCCGACGACGCCGCTAATACCCATAGCGTCACCAGCCCTTATGACCGCCGCAACACCGTGGGTAGCGTGCAGTGGACGAGCCAGGAACAAACCGCCAAAGCAGTCGATGCCGCCTGGGCTGCGTTCCCGTGCTGGGATGCCACGCCCGTTGCTGAACGTGCGGCCATTGTGCGGCGCCTAGGCGATTTGATGGAAGCGCATATGGCCGAGCTGATGACGCTATGTTCCCGCGAGGGCGGTAAGTTACTGACCGATGGCGTGGATGAAATCCGGGAAGCCGTCGACTTTTGCCGCTTCTATGCCATGCGCGCAGAAGAAGACTTCGGTCAACTCATTGAACTTCCTGGCCCCACCGGCGAATCCAACCGTTTGATGATGGGCGGCAAAGGCGTATTCGCGGCCATTAGCCCCTGGAACTTCCCGGTGGCAATCTTCTGCGGCCAGGTCGTGGCCGCGGCGGTGTCAGGCAACACCGTGCTGGCCAAACCCGCGGAACAGACCTCAATTGTCGCCCACCGGGTGATTGAACTGCTGTATGAAGCTGGCATGCCCAGGGATGTCGTGCAGCTACTGCCAGGCGACGGTCCTACCGTCGGTAGCGTGCTGACCTCAGATCCGCGGATTACCGGTGTGGTATTTACCGGCGGCACCGACACCGCGCAGATCATTAACCGCGCCCTGGCAGCACGGGAAAATGCCCCGCTGCCGACGTTGATCGCCGAAACCGGTGGCATGAACGCCATGATCGTCGATTCCACCGCCCTGCCCGAGCAGGTCGTCGTGGATGTGATTCAGTCAGCCTTCCAGAGCGCCGGGCAGCGTTGTTCGGCACTGCGCGTACTGTATCTGCAAGACGACGTTGCCGACCGGGTGATCGAGATTCTCAAAGGCGCGATGAACGAGCTACGCATTGGCGACCCTCGCGACCTGGGAACCGATGTCGGGCCCGTCATCGACGAAGACGCCCGCAAAGGCTTGCTGGAACATATCGAAAAGTTAAAGGCCGAGAATCGCCTGATCGCGGAGACGCCGATGGTCACTGAACATACCCAGGACGGTACTTTCGTGGCGCCCGCGGCCTTCATTATCGACAGCATTGACGCGCTTACCCGCGAGCAGTTCGGGCCGGTACTCCACATCGTACGTTACAAAGCCAACGAGCTTGATAAGGTCATCAACGATATCAATGGTCGCAACTACGGCCTGACATTTGGTGTGCACAGCCGCAATGAATCATTCGCCGCTGAAATAGCGAAGAAAATGCACGTGGGCAATGTGTACATTAATCGTAATATCATTGGTGCCGTCGTGGGCGTTCAGCCATTTGGTGGTCGAGGCCTTTCCGGCACCGGCCCCAAAGCCGGTGGCCCACATTATCTACAACGCTTTGTAAATGAAAAAACGGTGACTAATAACACCGCTGCATTAGGCGGAAACGCGTCGCTGTTGGCGCTAGGCGATGAGTGAACAGCTCATCAACGACAAACCACAACTCCTGAACAGGAAACCACCTCATGGTTAAAAATAATACTGGGATCATTGCTATCAAACGCACCACAAACCTCTCTAACACTATTTTTGGCGGGCGCTCGTTAGGCCTCGTGACATAAATAGAAAACAGGGTTAATAAAAATAATGCGGACAACTACCGGACTCAACACGGTAACCGCGCTAACCGGTCGGACCTAGTTCCGTCCTGACGAACTGGAGAAGTTACATGGCTATTGGTGTTTGGATCAGTCTATTGGCTTACTTTGCGCTCATGATCGGCATCGGCGTTTATGCGATGCGCAAAGCCACCTCTTCCTCTGAAGATTATATGCTGGGCGGCCGTACGCTCAGCCCAAAAGTAGCGGCCCTGTCGGCCGGCGCATCGGACATGAGCGGCTGGTTGCTGCTGGGCTTGCCCGGGGCAATGTTCGTATCGGGTTTGGGCTCCGCCTGGATCGGTATCGGTTTGCTGGTTGGAGCGTTTTTCAACTGGGTGTTAGTCGCCCCTCGCCTACGTGAACAGACGGTTCACTATGGCAATGCGATTACCATTCCGGCTTTTCTGGCAAACCGGTTCCCGACACGGGCGCTTTCCCTGCGCACGGTGTCCGCCATCGTCATCGTTATTTTCTTTGCGGTCTACACCGCATCAGGCCTAGTGGCAGGCGGCAAGCTGTTTGAAAGCGCGTTTTCCGGCATTTATAACTTCGGTGACATGAGCAACTACGCCATGGGCGTCATGATTACACTGGGCGTGGTGCTTATTTATACGGTGGTTGGCGGCTTCCTGGCCGTGAGCATGACGGATTTCGTGCAAGGCTGCATCATGATGCTGGCACTGGTGATCATGCCAGTGGTTGTGCTGTTTGGCGAAGGAGGCGGCGGTTTCGGCCAGGCGACACAAACCCTGAATGAAGTCGATCCCACCCTGCTTTCCTGGACATCGGGACTGACCTTCATAGGGTGGCTGTCTGCGGTTACCTGGGGGCTGGGTTATTTCGGCCAGCCGCACATCATTGTACGCTTCATGGCGATCCGGACACTGAAGGATGTGCCGATTGCCCGTAACATTGGCATGGGCTGGATGCTTATTTCCCTGATTGGTGCCGTTTCTCTGGGCATCTTCGGCCGGGCCTATGCGATCCGTAATGGTATGGATATTCAGGATCCAGAAACGATCTTTATCGTCCTGGCGGACCTACTGTTCCATCCGCTAATTACCGGCTTCCTCTATGCGGCGCTACTTGCTGCGATCATGAGCACCGTTTCCAGTCAGCTTCTGGTGGCGTCTTCATCACTCACCGAAGACTTCTATCGTCTGTTCCTGCACAAGAAGGCGTCCGAGCAACAGTGTGTCGCCGTCGGCCGCGTCTGCGTGGTCCTGGTGGGCATAGTGGCAGCGATTATTGCGTCTGACGAAAATTCTCAGGTTCTGGGGCTGGTCAGTAACGCCTGGGCAGGCTTCGGTGCGGCGTTCGGCCCGCTGATCATTCTGTCGCTGATGTGGCCACGCACGAACGGCAATGGTGCCATCGCAGGCATGGTAGTGGGTGCTGTCACCGTCATGATCTGGATCTCACTGGGCTGGAACGGTGAGTTCATGGGCGGCCCCGGTGTCTACGAGATTATTCCTGGCTTCATCGCGTCCTTCATCGCCATCCTGGTGGTGAGCAATGCGACAACCGACGCCGGTGAATATCAGCATATCACTCGCTAGTAAGCACGCAGGATAGCTGCAATGTATCCAGAGGGCTCCCGCGGGAGCCCTCTGTTGGTTTGAGAACGACTACACCCTGGCCGACGCCGTAACGCTACGTGTCGGCCAGCAAGGAGAGACCCTGTATGAACGATCATCTTCATAGCGACGTGAGTGATCTACGCTCGCGCATTCGCACCCACTACGACGCCAATGAGGCAGATGTGCTGCACGGGCTTGTCGAGCGACTCAAGCTATCGGAGGATGACCGCAAGCAAGTCGCCGCCGTGGGCGCCAACTACGTGGAGCGTGTGCGCAAGGAAAGGTCGCCCTCGATGATGGAGGCGTTCCTGGCCGAGTACGGGCTCTCGACCACTGAGGGCGTTGGCCTGATGTGTCTGGCAGAGGCGCTGCTGCGCGTGCCCGATGCGGAAACCATCGACGACCTGATCCACGACAAGATCGAGCCGTCTGACTGGGGCGCTCACCTGGGCAAGTCGTCGTCGTCGATGGTCAACGCCTCGACATGGGCGCTATTGCTGACCGGCAAGGTGCTAGACGACGACCCCAAGGGGCCCACACGGGCGCTACGTGGCCTGGTACGCCGCATGGGCGAGCCGGTGGTGCGTAAGGCGGTTGGCCAGTCGATGAAGATTCTTGGCCGTCAGTTCGTGCTCGGCCAGACCATCGAAGAAGGCATGAAGAGTGCCCGCGAACTCGAGAAGCAGGGCTATACCTACTCCTACGATATGCTGGGCGAAGCGGCGCGTACCGACGAAGACGCCGTTCGTTATCATGAAGCCTATGCCGAGGCGATTACCGCGATCGCCAAGCAAGCCAAGGGCGACGTACGCGGAAGCCCCGGCATCTCGGTGAAGCTCTCGGCGCTGCACCCACGCTATGAAACCACCCACCGCGACACGGTGATGGCGGAACTGCTGCCCCGCGCCAAAGTGTTGGTGCAGCAGGCGGCCAAGGCCAATATCGGCTTCAATATCGATGCCGAAGAGCAAGACCGGCTGGATCTGTCCCTCGACGTGATCGAGGCCCTGATGGCCGACCCCAGCCTCGATGGCTGGGATGGCTTCGGGGTGGTCGTACAGGCCTACGGGCGCCGCGCCGCGCCGATGATCGAAACGCTCTACGAACTCGCCGAGCGGTTTAACCGCAAGATCATGGTACGTCTGGTAAAAGGCGCTTACTGGGATACCGAGATCAAGCTGTCGCAAGAGATGGGCGTCAAGACCTTCCCCGTCTTCACCCGCAAGGTCAACACCGATGTCAGTTACATGGCCTGCGCCCAGATGCTGCTCGACCGGCGCGACCGCATCTATCCGCAGTTCGCCACTCACAACGCCCACACCTGTGCTGCCGTCGTGGCGATGGCGGGCGACGACAAAGACAGCTACGAGTTTCAGCGTCTGCACGGCATGGGCGAATCGCTGCACCATATCGTCAAGGAGTCAGAAGGCACCCACTGCCGCATCTACGCCCCGGTCGGCGCCCACCGCGACCTGCTGGCCTATCTGGTCCGCCGCCTGCTGGAAAACGGCGCGAACTCGTCGTTCGTTAACCAGGTGGTGGATAGCTCGATTCCGCCAAGTGACGTATCAAAAGACCCAATAGAAGGGGTTAAGCAGCTCGGCAACGACGTCTCAAGTCCCTTGATCCGCCAGCCGGGTGAGCTGTTCGAGCCTGATCGCAAGAACTCCAAGGGCTATCGCATCAACGAACCCGCCTCGATCCTGCCGCTGCTTGAGGCACGGGAAGCGTTTGATGACGCCACTTGGACGGCAGGCCCGATGCTGGTAGGCAACCCGGCACCCCAGGGCCCGGCACGTGATGCTGTCTCCCCCGCCGACGGCTCAAAGGTGATCGGCAAGGTACATGAGGCCACCCCGGAAGAAGTCGCCACCGCGCTCGACGCCGCCGAAGAAGGCTTCAAAGCGTGGTCAGCGCGCCCGGCAGCCGAGCGCGCCGCAGTCCTGCGCCGTACTGCCGATCTTTACGAGGAACACATTGCCGAGCTGACGGTGATCTGCACCCGCGAGGCCGGCAAGATGATGTTCGACGGTATCGCCGAAGTGCGTGAAGCAGTGGATTTCCTGCGCTACTACGCCAACGAAGGCGAGCGGCTGGAAGCGGAAGAGCCCGGCAGCGCCCGCGGCATCTTCGTCTGCATCAGCCCGTGGAACTTCCCCCTGGCCATCACCACCGGCCAAATTGCTGCCGCCCTGGTGGCCGGCAACGCGGTGCTTGCCAAGCCTGCCGAGCAGACGCCGCTGATCGCCGCTCGCGCCGTCGAGCTGATGCGCGAAGCCGGTTTGCCAGAAGCGGCCCTGCAGCTGTTGCCGGGCGACGGCCCGACAGTAGGCGGCCCGTTGACCAGCGACCCGCGGATTGCCGGTGTCTGCTTTACCGGTTCAACCCCGGTGGCGCAGATCATCCACAAGGCGCTGGCCGAGAACGCAGGGCCTGATGCCGTGCTGATCGCCGAGACCGGCGGGCTCAACTCCATGATCGTTGATTCCACGGCGCTCACCGAGCAGGCGGTGCGCGACATCCTGACATCCTCCTTCCAGTCGGCCGGTCAGCGCTGTTCTGCACTGCGCATGCTGTATGTCCAGGAAGAAGCCCGCGACCGGTTGCTCAATATGCTCTACGGCGCCATGGACGCGCTCACCATTGGCGATCCTTGGAATACCGATACCGACGTATCACCGGTAATTGACGCCGACGCCCAAACCGAGATCAACGACTATGTGGCGGCACACGAGAACAACGGCAAGGTGCTGAAGAAATTGGCGGCGCCGGACACCGGCACCTTCGTTACGCCAGCGGTGGTCGACGTTGGCGGCATTGAAGATCTCGAACGTGAAATCTTCGGCCCGGTGTTGCACGTCGCCACCTTCAAGGCGCGCGACATCGACAAGGTAGTCGACGCCATCAACGGCAAGGGCTACGGGCTGACCTTCGGCCTGCATACCCGCATCGACGACCGCGTGCAGCAGATCGTCGAGCGCATCCATGTCGGCAACGTCTACGTCAACCGCAACCAGATCGGCGCCATCGTCGGCTCCCAGCCGTTTGGCGGCGAGGGCCTATCAGGCACCGGCCCCAAGGCGGGTGGCCCGCTCTACGTGACGCGCTTCCGCCGCACCGCTGACGCCGAACATGTTGAGGCGCCAGAAGGCAAAACTGTCTCACTCGGTGATCTTCAATCCGCGCTTGATGGGCTGGATGCGCGCAGCTGGGCGGCACGCACCAATCAGGTCGAGGTGTTGCGCAAGGCCCTTTCCGGCAAAGGCGGCGTGATCCGCAAGGCACTTAATGAGACGGCCGCATTGGATATGACGCCGCAGACGCTCCCGGGGCCGACGGGTGAAAGCAACCGCCTGGCGATGTACCCGAAGGGAGCCGTTCTATGCCTCGGACCAACCCTGGATATCGCCATCGCTCAAGCCGCTCAGGCCCTTGGCGCGGGCTGTTCGGCTATCGTAGCCGCACCCGGTGCCGAGCAGGCGGTGAAGCCGCTGTTCGATGCCGGGGCGCCAGTGGCAGGACTCGATGGAAGCGTTTCGGCCGCGATACTGAGCGAGATCAAAGGCATTGCGGCAGTTGCCGCGGCGGGCGACAGCGACTGGACCCGCGAACTGCGCATTGCGCTGACCAAGCGCGACGGTGCCATCATCCCGCTCGAGACCCAGACCATCTCGCCGGATCGCTACGTGGTGGAACGCCATCTGTGCATCGATACCACTGCAGCGGGTGGTAACGCCAGCCTGCTGGCAACGGCTGAATAGATTCGCCAACGCTCTTTTAAGACCACCTTTTTTAAGACCACCTTCGGGTGGTCTTTTTTTATGTGTACCAGGGAGATTCTCAACACTTGCGCCAGGTCAATATCCGACCGTTAAACGACCATTATAATGCTAAATATTGAATACGTGGTTGTCTTCAACACGCGGTTGCCCGAGCGGTAATCCATGTTTCTTGCAAGGAGTTGTCCCCATGCGCAAAGTTGCTCTGCCTACCCTTCTCGCGGCCGGTATCGCCGCCGCTGCCATCACCACCTCAAGCCAAGCGTTTGCTTACGGTGAGGGTGACTTTTTTACCCGTGTGGGTGTAGCGAAGGTAGATCCGAAAAGCGATAACGGCGAGATCCTCGGTGGCGTCGACGTCAATGTCGATTCTGAAACCAATTTTGCCTTTACGCTGGGCTATCGCTTCCATGACAAGATGGGCGTCGAATTGCTAGCCGCCCTGCCCTTTAAGCATGACTTGCAGGTCGAGGGCGTGACCGATGGTTCCACCAAACACTTGCCACCGACCTTGACGCTGCAGTACTACCCGTTGGGCGGTACCGACGCTCGCGTGCAACCCTATATCGGTGCAGGTATTAATTACACTCGCTTCTCCGACGAAAAAACCGATATTGGCGCATCGCTAGAACTCGATGATTCTTGGGGTGCAGCTGGCCAAGTGGGTGTCGACCTACTGATTGACGATAACTGGGCACTTAACGCCGCTGCCTGGTACATCGATATCGACGCCGATGCGAAAGTAGGCGGTGCTGATGCGGGTACCGTCGAAATCGACCCGGTCGTGGTGATGGCAGGTATTAGCTACCGCTTCTGAGCGGATACAGCGCACAACGACAACAGCCCGCCTTTTGGCGGGCTGTTGTGTTTAGGCTAGCGCTTTAGTTTTGCGTCACCAATTGATCCACCCTTTCCACCGCCCGCACGACCAACACCTGATCGCTCGCCCGAATCTTTTCTTGCTGCAGGTAGGCGGCGATGGCGGGTGCCACCTCGCACTTCGCTGGCATGGGTGCTTTCGCCTCCACTAATGTTTGCAAACGTTGGATAAACACAAAGCGCAGCCACTGGGGTAGCGACATCGTGTCGACACAAAATGGCTGATGGCTGGCGAAATCTGCCGCACTCGGCTTTTCAACTCGCCATAGGTTCGACGCTTTAAGCGTTGCTTCCAACTCGTCTAACGCCTGCGCTAATTGCTGATGTGCTGTCATCATCGTGATCCACTTAAGAAATATGGTCATATTATCCCAGCCAGACACCATTGCGGCTACCTGATTGACGAGCACATTATCCCCACGAAGAATAGATTCACAGAAATCTTGTAAGAGCCTGTGGATAAACTATGGAAAGATGTCGCTTAGCCCTTACTCATGGGCTTTCGTCGTAACTGTTCATTATTTAACCACCGCATAAAACGTTAGGCCGTTTTTTCACTCTGACTGGCTGACACTCAGCAAGCGGCAAGGTAAAGTGCTCGCTCAAAACGCGGAAGGAAGCCATGCAACCTATTCATACGCTTGACGACTTTTTTATGCGCAGCGGCGCTGATGTTTCGTTTTACCACATGGGTCGCAGGGTCGTGCCCTGCCCACGCGAAGTACTGACAGCGCTTGAAACCGGTAACGCGCCGTGGCCTGAGCCGTGGCAAGGACACGCGCGTTTGGGTATTGTGTTTCGCCTAGGCGATATGCCTGAGCCCGCTATTTGGTTTCTCAGCTTGCCGCTTGATGAACAAGGGTATTTATCGCCTGCTCAGCGCGATGCCTTCTTGCAGCGCCTGCTCGAAACACTCGGGCGCAATGCGAATAAGAAAGAAGTCGATCAAAACGGTGCCAAACAGATCAGCGATAAGAGCGCCCGTGAGGTTGAGCACTTAATGAAGGATAATCCGCTGGCTTTCACGCCGAGCCTGCCTTTTCAGGCGATGCTCAACGCGCGCGCAACCCATGATTTAGGTTTGCCTGCCAGTCAGCACCTAGAGCCGGTTGAGGCCTATATCAGCCGCCAGCAAACCATTGACTGGCAGGCACTTGGGCTTCAAGGCGTCGCCGATTTTGTGGTGCGTATGGATGACACGCAGGCGCAGCAACTTACCGGCGCCCTTGAGGTACTGCCGATCGAGATGCTGCACTCGGTTTGTTACTGCCTAGAGCACACTGCCCTGCCCACTGCCTTGGTGAATGTATTACGCGACCGCGGCGAGCAGGCAGCGCAAGAAGGCGATGTAGAAACCTTATGCGCTTGCGTACGCGCCGTGGGTAGCAGCCAGGCACCGTTTGTCGGCGAGTGGTACCAGCAACTATTGGAAGATGATCACGCTTGCGGGCCGGATTTACTCGCGGCGATTGCCGGTCGTGGCTGGATGCACTTGGAAGATAACGCGCGCTTACCGCTTTACCTAAAACGACTGGCGGAAGATGACCGCAGCGACTTTGGCGCCACTATTCGCGATCTTGCGTTGATTCCGCGGCTACGCTTACCGGTGATTATGCTATTGCGCGATGCCCCCGAGGGCTCCACTATTCAACAGCGGCTTGCGTCTATCATTTAAGCGCAATGGACGATTAAGGAGGTACCGTGAAGGAGCTACCTTTTCAAGCAAAGGCAGTGATCGGTCGACGCGAAATGGTCACCCTGCCTGAGCTCAATTTACACCTGTGCTGCAAAGCCGACACCGGCGCTCGAACATCGGCGCTGCATGCAGAGGATATTCATACCTCTGAAGATGAACACGGCCAGCTATGGGTGAGCTTTGTCACTCACTCCGGCGGCCCCGACACGCCAGTACACCGGGTTAAGCTGCATTTGCACGACCGGCGACGCATCACCAGTTCAAACGGCCATAGCGAATGGCGCTATATCATCCGCACGCCGATGCAAATGGGCGAGCTGAATTTCCCGGTGGAATTGTCGCTCACCGACAGAAGCGACATGCGCCACCCTATGCTCCTTGGGCGCCGTGCGATGCGTCGGTTGTTAATTGCCCCTGGGACTGCTTTTTTACACGGTGAACCCTAACCGGGTGCGACCACACCGGAAACATTCTACCCTTTGCCGCCAAGATCACTTTAGTCTGGCATGGAGCTTCCTATGCATATCGTTCTGCTTTCACGAAATCGCAATCTGTACTCCACCCGGCGCCTGGTCGAAGCGGCAGAAAACCGCGGCCATACGGCGCGTGTAGTCGACACGCTGCGTTGCTACATGAGCATTGCCTCGCACCACCCTTCGATTCATTACAAGGGCGAAGAGATTGAGCCCTTCGATGCAGTAATTCCGCGTATCGGCTCATCGGTCACATTTTACGGCTGCGCGGTGCTGCGCCAGTTCGAGATGATGAGCACTTACGTACTCAATGATTCCGTCTCGATTACCCGCTCTCGCGATAAACTTCGCTCACTGCAACTGCTTTCCCGCAAGGGGCTGGGCTTGCCGATTACCGGCTTCGCCCACTCGCCTGACGACATTCCCGACCTCATCACGATGGTCAAAGGTGCCCCGCTGGTGATCAAACTGCTCGAAGGAACGCAAGGGATCGGCGTCGTACTCGCCGAAACCAATCAGGCGGCGGAGTCGGTGATTCAGGCGTTTATGGGCATGAAAGCCAATATCATGGTGCAGGAGTACATCAAGGAGGCCAAAGGCGCGGATATCCGTTGTCTTGTGATTGGTGATAAGGTCGTTGCCTCCATGAAGCGCCAAGCGGCTGAAGGCGAATTTCGTTCTAATCTTCACCGTGGTGGGAACGCCAGCGTGATTCGCATTACCCCCGAAGAACGCTCGACTGCCATTCGCGCGGCGAAGGCCATGGGGCTGAGAGTCGCCGGTGTCGATTTACTGCGCTCTAACCACGGCCCGGTGATTATGGAGGTCAACTCCTCCCCCGGCCTGCAAGGCATTGAGACGGCCACTGGCAAAGATATTGCCGGGCTGATTATCGACTATATCGAGAAAAATGCCATCACGCCGCGTAAAGCGCCGCCCAAGCCGAAAGGCTAAGGACGAAAAGCAAAAATAATCCATAGAAGGGGTGGCAAAAGCACGCTGGCACCGCCACAATCTGCCTCACCTAAGGAGGTAGACGCTCATGTTTCTCGACAATCGCCAAGTGGCGATGGACAGCGCATTAGAAGCGCTGGCCGACAGCATTGATTATTTTCAGGATAATGTCGAACGCCTGCGACCCTCGCTGCGCGAAGCGCTGAAGCCGCATTACGAGCAGCGCCTAGAGCAGATGAGAAAGCTGCAGGAGCTTGCCCGTGCGCATTTAAAAATGCTACCACGAGATGCTGACGTCGAGCGCGACGATTTTCTATGGCTTTGGAGTCGGCTCAAAAGCTTTGTCGGTAACGACAGCCAAGTGCTTATCAACGAGCTTTTGGAACAAGAGCGCGTATTAATGCAGGCGCTATCGACGCTTTTCACGCACCCGCTCCCCGACCCTATCGAGCCGGTTATCGAAGAGTGCATGAAAAACTGCCGCCAGCTGATCCGCGAACTTTACGGGCTGCAAAAGCGCAAACCACAGCGCTAACGTGTCACAGGCTCTGTAACGTTTAGTGGCATAACCGGTTCTGCGGGCCCTAAGAAATAGGGCTCGCGATGCCATATGTACAGATCACCCAACATTGCCGCCCGTGCAAACCACTCGCGCAATCTTAAGCGCCACTCCCCCGTCACAGCATTATCGTTCGCCACGCAACCTACCACGTCCATCCCCAGTGCTCTGCCAATAAACACCGCGCGTGGCAAATGCCAGCGCTGAGTAATCAGCACTGCCTCGTCAAGCACAAACACGTTTTGCGCTCGCACAAGCGTATCGAAGGTGCTAAAGCCAGCAAAATCGAGCGTGAGCCGCTCACTGTCGACACCACGGCGCGTTAATTCCTGCCACATGGCACGCGGTTCATTATACGCTCGTGTGCGGTTATCACCGGAAAGCAACAACTGCTCAACGCGACCGGCATGAATAAGGGCGGCGGCGGTACGCATACGGGAATGAAAATGCGGGTTACGCAACCCGCTGCGGGTCCAGTTTGAGGTGCCAAACACGACCCCAACCCGCTCGGGGCCACACTGGGTAACGGTTGATTCAATGTACGATGAGGTGCGGGCGATAACCCAAGCATTACCCACTAAAAACAATAAAGTCGCCAGCAGCAACAAGGCCCCTAGCGACATCAATACCCGCTTCAACCACGCCAACCACCTTAAACTCATCGCTGGAAAACGCGATGGTGTGTAAAGCAGTGGCAAGTATCACAAGATTTAGAACATGCCCAGTTCAAGCTTGGCCTCATCACTCATCATGTATCGGCTCCAAGGTGGGCTGAAGACAATCTCAGTATGCACTTTGCTAATCTGAGGTGCGCCCAAAATCTTATTACGTGCATCAGCGGCAATCACATCGCCCATGCCACAGCCCGGCGCAGTTAACGTCATGCGGATAGTGACAATCCGTTCACCGCTAATCAAGCGCTCAATACGGCAGCCATAAACCAACCCTAAATCGACGATATTAACCGGGATTTCCGGGTCGAAGCAGGTCCGCAGCTGATCCCAGGCAAACTGCTCAATCTCATCATCCGTGGCATCTTCATGTAGCGTTGGGCGTGGCAGCGACTCTAATCCAAGCGCATCAAGGTTGTTGCCTTCTACCAGGTAAAGACGCCCTTCAAAGCCCACGCTTACCGAACTGCCCTTGGCCTGCATCACGCTGACCACACTATCTTCGGGTAGCGTTTCGCTCTTTCCAAAAGGGATCGCAATCGCTTCCACATCGCGCTGGAGCGGCAGCGTTTGCCCCCTTTCTAACTGAGCAATTTGTTCAATATCCATAACGCTCCTTGCTATTACCTCTAGCGCACCATATTGATGACACGCTTGAGCGACGCGACAAAGGTATCAATTTCTTCAACCGTATTATACGCGGCAAATGAAGCGCGGCACGTGGCGTCTACGCCAAAATGATGCAAAAGCGGCTGAGCGCAGTGGTGACCCGTGCGAATCGCCACGCCTAGCTGGTCGATAAGAAGGCCAATATCTTGCGAGTGGGCGCCATCCACCACAAAGGAGAGCACTCCCGCTTTATGCGGTGCGGTGCCCAAAATACGCAGCCCATCGATTTTGCGCACTTGCTGCGTGGCATAACTTAGAAGCGTCTGTTCCCAATCACCGATAGCCCCAAGGCCGACGCCCTGCACCCACTCAAGCGCGCGACCTAGTGCGATGACCTCGGCAATTGCCGGTGTACCCGCTTCAAACTTATGCGGAATCGCGGCAAACGTGGTGTCCACCTCAAACGACACGGTGCTAATCATTTCGCCCCCGCCCTGCCAAGGCGGCATCACCTCTAGCAGCTCGCGCTTACCATAAAGCACGCCGACCCCCGTAGGGCCGTACACTTTATGACCCGAGAAGGCATAAAAATCCGCATCGATTGCCTGAACATCGACGGTTTGATGCGGCGTCGCCTGGGCGCCATCGACCAAAATGTTGGCCCCCACTTCATGCGCTAGTGTCGCCATTTCGGCAACCGGGTTGATGGTGCCCAGCGCATTCGACACATGGTTGACCGCAACGAGCTTGGTACGCTCGTTAAGCAAGGTGCGATAGGCCGTCATATCCAAGGCGCCATCAACGTCAACGGGAATCACTTTAATGGTAAAACCAAGCTCGCGCGCGAGTAGCTGCCAAGGCACGATATTGGAGTGATGCTCCAACATTGAAATCAACACTTCATCGCCAGGGGCTAGGTTCGTTCGCCCCCAACTATTGGCCACCAAGTTGATCGCCTCTGTCGTACCGCGAGTAAAGATAATTTGGCGCGAATCTTCCGCATTAAGAAATGCCCGCACCGTTTCGCGCGTGCCTTCAAACGCCGCCGTGGCTTCGTCGGCCAACGTATGCAGCCCGCGGTGAATGTTGGCATTATAACGACTGTAATAGTCGTTAAACATCTCGATCACCTGACGAGGTGTTTGACTCGTCGCGGCATTGTCAAAATACACCAGCGGCTTGCCATGAACCTCGCGACACAGGATAGGGAAATCTTCCCGCAGCGCATTGAGATCAAACGCTGGCGCAGCGGCGCTGGGTGCAGGGGCGACATCAACGGTGTGGGACATTCATCACTCCTTTAAATCGGTCAGCGCGATCACTCGTTAAGCGCCGAGGCGGTTTCAACAAGCCCGGTCAAATTGAAGCGCTCGGGCAACTTACCGGCCACCGCAAGCTCTACCCGCTCGGATATGGCATCTAGCGTGACCGCTTCAAGAACTTCGCCAGCAAAGGCGAGCGTGAGCAGCGCTCGCGCCGTGGCTTCATCGACGCCGCGGGTGCGCATGGCATACACGGCCTCTTCATCAAGCCGACCGGTCGTCGTCCCGTGGGAGCACTTCACATCATCGGCGTAAATCTCAAGCTCGGGCTTAGCATCGATATGCGCGCGATCCGAAAGCAGCAGGTTTTGATTGCTTTGAAAGCCTTCAATCTTCTGGCTATCACGCTTAACAAATACCTTGCCGTTGAAGACGCCGTGGGCGCGGTCGCCCAAAATGCCCTTATAGTTTTCGTTGGAGAAGGTCAGCGGCGCATTGTGGTTCACCTTGGTGTGGTTATCCACGTGCTGGCGCCCTTGACCAAAGAACAAGCCGAGGAAGTTCGCTTCAGCTCCCTTTCCGTTTAGATCGCTGATCAAGTCGTTGCGTACCAGCGCCCCGCCCAGGTTCAGGTTGTAAGAGCTATAACGGCTATCGCGACTTTGTTCCACATGCATGCTCGCCACGTGGTAGTCGCCCAGCGGCGCTTCCTGCAGCTTGTAGTGGTTGAGAATCGCACCGCGATCAAGCATGTACTCGCCCACCACGTTAGTGAAATTTTGCGCGTCAGCTTCACCCGTATAATGCTCAATCAGCGTTGCCTCGCTGCGACCCGCTGCTTCGACCAATACGCGCGGGTGGCACATGGTCGGCTTAGTATTAGCGCGCGACAAAAACTGCAGCACGATAGGTTTTTCCACTACGGTGCCGGGTGCTAAGCGCACCACTGCACCTTCTTCCATAAAGGCGGTGTTGAGCGCAGCAAACGGCGAAAACTCAACGCCGGTCAAACGACCCAGCGGCCCACCCACGGCTTCATGATTTTCGCTTAGCGCTTGCGACAGCGGTAGGATTTGCACCCCTTGCGGCAGGCTATCGAGATCCGACAGCGCTGCGGAAAAAACGCCATCCACAAGCGTCAGCCGATAGGCATCAATGGGAAGCGTTAGCGCTGCGGCTCCTGCCTGAGAAAACTCAGCGTTCTCGGCGAGGGCGAAGTTGGTCTGCGAAATGGCGCGCACATCGGTGTACTTCCATTCTTCATCGCGGCGTGTAGGAAAGCCCATTGCCTCAAAGCGCGCTGCTCCCGCCTGTCGACGTGCAGCGATCCAGGTCGGCTCCTCTGCTCGCTGTTGGCTGCGCGCCTCCAGCGTTTCCAAAAAGGTTAATACCTCGCTCATGCTGCAGACTCCTCGATACCTTCGTACCCGTTCGCTTCCAGTTCTTTGGCCAATTCCGCATCGCCGCTTTTGACAATACGTCCATCGACCAACACGTGCACTTTATCCGGCACGATATAATCGAGTAGGCGCTGATAATGTGTTACTAACAAAATCGCTCGCTCTTGGTTGCGCAGGCTATTAACGCCATCGGCAACGACTTTCATGGCATCGATATCGAGACCGGAGTCAATCTCGTCGAGCATGGCAAGCTTCGGCTGTAGCACCAGCATTTGCAGGATTTCGTTACGCTTTTTCTCACCACCAGAGAAGCCTTCGTTCACCGCACGCTGTAGGAAACTGGGGTCCATTTTCATGAAGTTAAGGTGCTCTTTGATTAACTTCATAAATTCCGGTGCCGGAATTTCGCTTTCACCACGGGCCACGCGCTGCGCATTAAGCGCAGCTTTCAATAGATAGATGTTTTTCACCCCAGGGATTTCTACCGGGTATTGGAACCCGAGTAGTAGCCCGGCCTGGGCACGCTCTTCGATTTCCATTTCGAGAACGTCTTTGCCTTCGAACGTAACCGAGCCTTGCGTCACTTCATAGCCGTCTTTGCCCGCAATCACCGCAGATAGTGTCGACTTGCCAGCGCCATTGGGCCCCATGAGGGCATGCACTTCTCCTGCCTTGATGCTTAGAGACAGGCCTTTGAGAATCTCATTACCGTCAACGGTGACGTGCAAATCTTTAACTTCAAGCATGGTAAAACCCTTTCAAAAATACATATTAGTGGCGCGTCGCTTAACGCGGCGCGCGTTTATCTGGTAACCGTCGGCTTAACCCACAGCGCCTTCGAGCGTAACGTTTAAGAGCGCTTCCGCCTCGACGGCAAACTCCATCGGTAACTCCTGGAAGACATCTTTACAGAAGCCGTTAACGATCATGCTCACCGCGTCTTCCTCGGTAATACCGCGGCTCTGGCAGTAAAACAGCTGATCTTCACCAATTTTTGAGGTGGTGGCTTCGTGCTCCACGGTGGCGGTGCTGTTATTAATCTCTTGATACGGGAAGGTATGTGCGCCGCACGTATCACCAATCAAGAGCGAGTCGCACTGGGTAAAGTTGCGCGCCCCTTTCGCCCGTGGGCCGATTTTGACAAGGCCGCGGTAAGATTGGTCGCTCTTGCCGGCGGAAATGCCTTTGGCAACGATGTAAGAGCGTGTGCCCTCGCCAATATGGATCATTTTGGTGCCGGTATCCGCTTGTTGACGACCATTGGTCACTGCCACAGAGTAAAATTCACCAATGCTATTTTTGCCGCGCAGCATGCAGGAGGGGTATTTCCAGGTAATCGCCGAGCCGGTTTCGACCTGCGTCCAGCTGATGCGCGACCGATCGCCACGGCAGTCGCCGCGCTTGGTTACGAAGTTGTAGATGCCGCCTTTACCGTCTTCATCGCCTGGGTACCAATTCTGCACGGTGGAGTACTTGATGTAGGCATCGTCTAGCGCCACTATCTCAACAACCGCCGCGTGAAGCTGGTTCTCATCGCGCATCGGTGCGGTACAGCCTTCGAGATAAGACACCTCAGCGCCGCTTTCACACACAATCAGCGTGCGCTCAAACTGCCCGGTATTAGCCGCATTGATACGGAAATACGTGGAAAGCTCCATTGGGCACTTCACGCCTTCGGGCACGAAGACAAACGAGCCATCGGTGAACACGGCGGAGTTCAGTGCAGCGAAGTAATTATCGTTTTTAGGCACGACAGTACCCAAATACTCTTTAATCAGCTCTGGGTAATCACGCACGGCCTCAGAGATCGAACAGAAAATAACGCCCGCTTCGGAAAGCGTTTCTTTAAACGTGGTGGCAACCGACACCGAGTCGAAAACAGCATCAACGGCAACACCGGCCAGTGCCGCACGCTCATGCAGTGGGATACCTAATTTTTCATAGGTTTCCAACAGCTTGGGATCGACTTCATCAAGGCTTTGCGGGCGATCTTCCGGGCGCTTGGGTGCGCTGAAATACGATATCGATTGGTAGTCAATGGGTGGGTAGTTCAAATGCGCCCAAGAGGGCTCTTTCATCTTGAGCCACTGGCGATACGCGTCCAGGCGCCATTCCAGCATCCATTCAGGCTCGCCCTTCTTCTGAGAAATAAAGGCGATGGTATTTTCATCCAAGCCGGGCGGCAGCGTGTCACTTTCGATATCGGTGACAAAACCTTCTTTATATTCGCGACGAACCAACTGTTCCATTTCTTCAGTTGCCATGGTCATACCCTCCGGGCAGTTGGGTGGCGAGGTCAGCTCGCCGTAATCAATAAAAAATCAATCCGTATAAAACCAATCAAAATGGCACTCGCACTAGGCGGAAACCGCCGACACACTCACGCTTTGAATCGGTAGCTGTACGGGGAGTTTGATTGGCGTGGCATCCGCTAGATGCGAAAGCGTCACGCTCTCAAGTAAGGTACGCATCGCAAGCGAGACACGCTGCCAGTTATCGGCCACACCACAAGTATCGACCAGCTCACAGTCACCCTCGGCTTGGCTGCATTCGGTCATCGCCACCGGCCCTTCAATGGCAGCGATGATGTCCGCGGCTGTAATCTGAGACGCCGGACGCGCTAAACGATACCCACCTTGGGCGCCTCGCTGTGAGACTAAGAGGCCTGCTTTTACTAACATTTTGAGCGTCTTACTCACCGTGGGATGAGGAAGCTGTACCGCCTCGGCAAGTTCCGCAGCCGCATGCGGCGCCTGCGGGTGCCGAGCAATTTGCGCCATCACCACTGCCGCATAATCGGTTAGCCGCGAAAGCTTGAGCATGTCATCTCCCTCTTTCGGCCAGTTTCAGCTAGTTTCAGCCACTTAATAACTGGGCGTTTAATTGAGTACCATTTTAGTCCTGTATAAATTTGATGTGAAGACCCTGAGTAAAATACTCAACAATTATCCCGTATTTTCACGGCACGATCGACGCTTTTAACAACAAAAATAACAATCATTATTATTCGTAAAAGCTATGGGCTTCACTGGGATGGTTTATACAAGCAACAAAAAACCCGCCTGGGCGACAGACCAAGGCGGGTGAGAGGCATCGCAAGCAGGGGCTTCCTTTACATCACCGGGACACCTGTGACCCAAACGTGCAGATGAAAGGCGAAGAGGTAGTAAGCCACAAGGCCGATTACCACCGCTGCCAGGGTACTTGTCATGCGCGGCGCCTGAGGCGTCTGTTGAGGACGACGACGGGCATCACGGAAATCGAAAATAGCCCAAACGAGGAAGGCGCCAAAGAAGACGATATCGCCAAGCCGTCCGTTGATTAGCAGATGCGAGAACGCCCAAAGCTTCACCGCAAGGATCATGGGATGGCCAAGGCGCGCCTTGATATGGTTGCCGGGCACATAGGCGGCCACCAGCAAAATGAAGGCGGGAATCATCAGCAGCGCCACGAGGTGGGCAAGGCCAGAGGGTGGTGACCACACCCAGACCGGGCTTAGGCGCATCTGACCATAGCCCCAAATCGCAAGCCCTAAGCCGATGATCGCGATCACCGAATAGATCGCCTTCCAGGGCATAAGACCCAAACGCTGTATCAGGGTGTGGCGCCAATCGGCAGCGACAATGCGTACCGAATGCAGGCCGAGAAATATTACCAGGCCGAGAATCATCACAGTCATACGGTCTTCCTTTTCTTTATGGTATGTCGTTATGGGGTGTCGCTATGGCGAATGCAGCATAAGCGTAACCCCGAATTCAACCGCTCACCAGGAGTCGCGCCAGAGCTAAAGGCCTTTTCATATTTCAGATGTAGAACGACAAAACCCGCCAGCACAAGCCAGCGGGTATCACGATGCCGATCACTCAGAAAAAGCGTGAAAAATATTTTAACCGTCGCGCTTAAAGGTACCGATCAAACGGTTCATGCCCAGCAGATTGGGCTCAAGCTCTTTCAACAGCTCAGGAAGGCTCAGCCCTTCAGGCAGCGAGGTCTGGCGATCAAGCGCCAGCACCCAAAAGTAATAGTGGTGCTTACCGTGCCCATCCGGTGGCATAGGACCACCATAGCCTACGTTGCCAAAATCATTTTTGCCCGCAACGCCCTCTTGGGTATTCTCTTGAAGCTCACTCAGCGTTCCCGGCAGGTTGTAGAGTACCCAATGCACAAAACCGTAGGTACCGTCCTGCACCAGGGGGGCATCGGGGTCGTGACACACCACGGCAAATCCCTGTGTGCCTTCGGGTGCGTCCTGCCACGCAAGCGCTGGAGAAATATCCTCACCCTCACCGGTATACTGGGTGGGAATATCACGATGATGACCAAATGCGTCACTGGTCACCTGCATATTGGAAAGGGCAAATGCCATAGGAACCTCCTTGGTCGTTTAACTTGCTTCATCAAAGATTGCAGCGTTGTAGAAACGCGCCGCTGTGTCAACATGGTAAGCACCCAAGATCGCTAGCGGAGGCTTAGATGAAAACATTATTAATGATTGCCCACGCCCCTTCGCCCAATACCGAGCGCCTACGTGATGCAGCGGTAAAAGGCGCCCAACACAAGGAGATTGATAATGTGCACTGCGTGGTTAAAGCCCCGCGTGAGACCACACCGGAAGACATCCTCGCTTGTGACGCCCTTCTGTTGGGTACGACCGAAAACTTGGGGTATATGGCCGGTTTGGTAAAAGATGTATTTGACCGCTGTTACTACCCGGTACTGGAGGAAAAGCAGGGTCTACCGTTCGCGCTTTATATTCGCGCGGGCCATGACGGTACCGGCACCCAGCGTGCCATCGAAAGCATTGTGACGGGGCTGCGCTGGCGCTTTGTTCAACCGCCGCTTATTTTACGCGGCGAATGGCAGGATGATTTTGAAAATCAAGTGGAAGAGCTCTCGATGTATTTAGCGGTGAGCCTGGAAAGCGGCATTGTATAACTCAGCTAAGCCTGCCTTACTGTAAAGACGCATTCCGTGTCTGTTGCGCTAATAGCGGCCGCTTTATTTATCACGGGATTTATCACGGGATTTATCACGGGCCGCTATTAGCGTGACTCAACGCATGTACTTCAGGTAATCATTATGCACAATGTCATCGCTTTTTATGATGATCGTGTCCTCGCTCACGAACCCAACATCGAGGCCGATTTTTTACCCGACCGTATCGACAAGCGCATTCGGCAGCTACTTTCCGGTCTTCCCCTTCCATGAAAATATCCCGAACACCCTGGGCGGCTGATAGCCATTCAACACTTACTAACCAAAGCCCCTATTGAAGGCTTGGCGTTTGAAGGAGGCAAAGCGGCCACCCGAGAGCAATTGGCCCGGGTGCATACAACGTCTTATTTAAGCGATATTTTTAGTTTGAGAGGCAAAAACGCCTGGCTGGATGTCGATAACACCGCAGTCTCCCCTGGCAGCATCGAAGCGGCTGAAGTCGCTGCGGGCACGGCTATTGCCGCCGTCGAAGCGGTCATGGAAAAGCGTACGCAAAGTGCTTTTGCGCTCATTCGCCCGCCAGGCCGCCAGGCCACCATGCAGAACCGGTGCGCGCACGCGGTTTTTGCCTATTTAACAACGTCGCCGTCGCGGCAGCGCATGCACGCAGCGTACTTGGCTGTGAACGCGTGCTGATCGTCGATTGGGACGCCCACCACGGCAATGGCACACAAGATATCTTTTGGGCAGAACCCGACGTGATGTTTTTTGATATACACCGCGCCGCCCCCTTCTATCCAGGCTCGGGCCATCTTGAAGAAGTCGGCGCCGGCTTAGCCGAAGGCACCACGGTCAATGTGCCGCTCCCCGCTGGCGCAGGCGATGAAGCTTTACTCAAAGCCTTCCGTGAAATTTTGGCCCCGGCAGCTGAATGGTTTAAGCCCGATATTATTCTCGTCTCAGCCGGATTTGACCCGCATTGGCACGATTTAGCGCTGAATGTTTCTTACGAAGGGTTTGGCGCGATGACGGGGTTTCTACAACAACTGGCCGAGCAACATTGCGCAGGCCGACTCGTATTTATATTGGAAGGTGGCTACAACTTGGAATCGCTCGCCAACGGCACCCACGCCGTGCTCTCGGTACTGGCCGACAAAAGCGTCCCGGTACCAGACACCTGCGGCATTGCGGAGGTCGACGCGGCGGCTAAGTTTCACCGCACGGCGTTTCAAGCTGAATAATAGGCAGACAGCAAAACGGCACCCCGTAAGGTGCCGTTTTGCTGTCTCACTGCCTAGTGCAAGGTCAAATTACTTAAGTCGTTCAAACACCGTCGCAACGCCCTGCCCCATGCCGATACACATCGTGGCAAGCCCCAAGGTGGTATCGCGCTGTTGCATTACGTTAAGCAGCGTGGTGCAGATGCGCGAGCCCGAGCAGCCCAGCGGGTGCCCCAAGGCAATGGCGCCGCCGTGCAAGTTGACCTTTTCGTCCATGGCATCCAGGAAGCCCAGGTCTTTCAACACGGGAATACCCTGAGCGGCAAACGCCTCGTTGAGCTCGACGGTTTGAATATCGTCTGCTGTCAGGCCGGCCGCTTTTAGGGCTTTTTTGGATGCTGGTACTGGGCCGTAACCCATAATGGAGGCATCGCAGCCCGCCACACCAGTGGAGAGTACTTTGGCAATGGGCTCAAGCCCTAGGGCCTGGGCACGCTCATAGCTCATTACGGCCATCGCCGAGGCACCCACGGAAAGCGCCGATGACGTACCCGCCGTGACGGTGCCACCGCGTGGATCAAACACGGGCTTTAGACTTGCCATTGATTCCACACTTGCCTCGGGACGAATCACTTCGTCGTTTTTCACCAAGACTTTAAAACCGCGCTGATCGTGGCCTTCAACGCCGACGATTTCGTTATCGAAATAGCCTTTCTCCATCGCAGCCTGTGCGCGCTGATGCGAACGCACCCCGAACTTATCCTGATCTTCACGCGAGACGCCGTGCATTTTGCCCAGAAGCTCAGCGGTTAAGCCCATCATCATGGCCGCTTTGGCTGCGTGCTTGCTCGCCGCCGGGTTGACGTCGACACCGTGGGCCATTGGCACGTGCTCCATGTGCTCAACCCCGCCGATGACGAAGAAATCCCCCATACCCGCCTTGATATTGGCAGAGGCAATATGAAGTGCTGTCATTGAGGAGCCGCATAGGCGGTTAACCGTTTGCGCGGGCACAGTGCGCGGAATGCCGGTCATGATAGCGGCGTTACGCGCAATGTTCATGGACTGCTCTAGCGTCTGGTTAACACAGCCCCAAATCACATCATCCACTTCAGTTGGATCTAAGTTAGGATTGCGATCAAACAGCGACTGCATCACCGCCGCCGATAGATTCTCAGCACGAACGTGACGGAAGGCACCGTTTTTGGCTTTCGCCATGGCGGTACGCGTTGCATCGACCACCACGATATCTCTTGGGTTCAAGCTCATCTTTTGTCTCCTTAGCGCGGTGGCTTACTGAGTGTTGGCAGCGTAAAAACATTCGTTGTTTTGCGCCATTTGACGCAGCTTATCGGTCGGTGCATAAAGCGGCCCCAGCTCCTCGGCAAGCCCTTCAGCTAGCTCAACGAACTTGGCCACGCCCATCGCATCGATATAGCGCAACGCGCCACCGCGGAACGGGGGGAAACCAATACCGTAAATTAGCGCCATATCCGCCTCAGCCGGAGAATCAACGATGTCATCTTCCAAACAGCGCACGGTCTCCAAGCACAATGGCACCATCATGCGGGCAATAATGTCGTCGTCAGAGAGCTCTTTCTGTTCTTTAACAACTTCTTTCACCAACGCGTAAGCTTTGTCGTCGCTGACCTTTTTAGGTTTGCCCTTTTTATCTTCTTCATAGGCGTAGAAGCCTTTATCGTTCTTCTGACCTAAACGGTCATTGTCGAACATCACTTGAATAGCGGTTTTGCCCTCTCGCGCCATCCGATCAGGGAAGCCTTCAGCCATTACTTCATTGGCATGAACAGCGGTGTCCAGCCCGACCACATCCAGCAGATACGCAGGGCCCATCGGCCAGCCAAACTTCTCCATGACCTTGTCAACATGCTGGAAGTCGGCGCCCTGTTCCATCAAGAAGCTAAAGCCGCCGAAATAAGGGAACAGCACACGGTTGACCAAAAAGCCTGGGCAGTCGTTAACCACAATCGGCGTTTTGCCCATGGCGCGGGCATAGGCCACAGTGGCCGCGACGGCCGCGTCACCGGTTTTCTCACCGCGAATGACTTCCACCAGCGGCATGCGGTGCACCGGGTTAAAAAAGTGCATGCCACAAAAATTTTCTGGGCGCTTTAAGTTTTGCGCCAAGCGGTTAATCGAAATCGTTGAGGTGTTGGAGGTCAGGATGGTGTTCTCGCTTACCAAACCCTCGACTTCAGTCAGCACGGCGTCTTTGACTTTCGGGTTTTCGACAACCGCTTCGACCACCAGATCGACATTGCCGAAATCGCCATAGGAGAGCGTCGGGCGAATATTGGTGAGCTTTTCCGCCATCTGCTCAGCAGTTAACTTTTTACGCTCAACCTGCTTGGAAAACAGTTTGCGGGCTTCTTTCAGTCCCAGCTCAATCGCCTCATCCTTGATATCTTTCATCAGGATCGGCGTGCCCCTGGAAGCGCTTTGGTAGGCGATACCGCCGCCCATAATGCCAGCACCGAGTACCGCCGTCTGATTAACCGGCTGGGACTGCTTCTCGTATTTGCCTGCTTTTTTCTTCACCAACTGGTCGTTCATAAATAAGCCGACCAGGTTGTAGGCGACATCCGTCATCGCCATTTTCGCAAAGGCCGCCGCTTCAATTTGCTGGGCGCGTTCGCGGCTCTCGCCAGCGCCTTTTTGAATGACCTTGATGGCTTCTACCGGCGCAGGATAGTGCGGCCCGGCTACCCCTTTCACGTACCCTTTGGCAGTTTCAAACGCCATCATTTGTTCGATAGCGTTGAGCTTCAACGGCTCTTTCTTTTCATTCCGGCACGCCTGATAATCCAGCTCACCGGTATTGGCACGTTCGAGAATATCGCGAGCGGCGGCGTCGAGTTCGCTATTAGGCACTACAGCATCTACTGCACCGACTTTTAGCGCTGCATCGGCCTTGTTTTCGGTACCGCCGGAAATCCATTCAATTGCGTTATCGGCGCCGATCAGGCGTGGCAGGCGTACACAACCGCCCCAACCGGGGATAATACCGAGCTTGGTTTCCGGCAGGCCGATCTTGGCCTTTTCGCCCATCACACGAAAATCGGTGGTCAACAGCACTTCACAGCCACCGCCAAGCGCTAAACCGTTAATCGCCGTCACCGTGGGAAACGCCAAGTCTTCAATGGCGTTGAAAATCGCATGAACACGTTCAAGCATATCGGAGACGAAGTCGTCACCCTTGCCGAACATGCTCTGAAACTCCGTAATGTCGGCGCCAACGATAAACGTCTCTTTGGCGCTAGTGAGAATCAGGCCTTTAACACCATTCTCTGCTTGCAGGGCATTGACTGCCTCGCCTAGCTCCGACACAACAGCGCTGGAAAGTTTATTGACCGACTCATCTTTCAGGTCGAAAGTGAGGGTTGCGATGTCGTCATCGCCACGCGCCACCGTGATGGCATTACCTTGATAAATCATCCGCGTCTCTCCACAGAAGGGCTCTTTCTCGGAATGGCTCGTTAAGCGCCACCGAAATAGAACAATTTCGCTGACACCGCACATTCATACGGCCGTTTGATTACGATAGCTTGGTTGAGATCTCAGGCGGCGTCAAGCCCTGACTTTTGGCGAATAAATTTCGCAGCGCGACTGATAACATAACGGGTGTTTCTTTGATGATGCCTCACCATGGTTAAGCTCTCTATTATCCACGCTACCCAGCTACAGAAGCATATCGAACGCCTAGTGACGCGCATTAGGCGGACAGCGCTTAGGGTTGATTCGATTGACCGTATCCGAGGATGAAGAAGATGCCACACGAGCGGATAGCCAAATACGCGCAAGTGGTTTAAGAAAGCTGGACTTACAGCGTTTTATTCCCGGCCAATCACAATCCAATGACAGCGAGGAATAATGAGTTGAAAAAGAAGTGGACCCACCGTGATTAACTCGCCTTGCATTCAACCGCTGAGCTGTTGAAAATTTGTCCATTCACTTATTCGGGTCGTTTTTTCCTTATGGCTACCACTCTTGGTTTTCGTATCGCTCGCCTTCCTCATCTTTGGCGCTCTATTTTAGATCGCCGCTTAGCGCCACTCGGCCTCACCCAAACGCGCTGGGTGACACTTTATCACTTATGGCGTATGGGTGATGGTCAGCCCCAATGCGAGCTAGCCCGCGCCATCGGCGTTGAAGCGCCGTCACTCGTCCGCACGTTGAGTCAGTTAGAATCGCAAGGATTGATTGAGCGCCATGCCTGCGAAAACGATCGTCGCACCAAGCGGATCTACTTAACCGATGCAGCCATGCCACTACTGGAAAAAATCGACCGCGTAGCAACCGACGCCCGACAGGAGATGCTGGCGGGTTTAAGCGAAGAAGACATTGATCAGCTTAATCGCTGGCTTGCACGTATTGAGGAGAACGGTCTCGCTATCCAAGCACAGGATCAAGAAATGCCACTATTACCCTGAGAGGCCGCCATTTTCAGAAGAGACAGGCGGCGTCAGCGGCTGCGAGCGGGGGCGATCAATTCGTCCGCGAAGCCCGTCGCGCAACTGTTGAAAATCCTCAACATACGTCACAAACCGCTCGCCGGTTTGTGACTCCCACCACCACAAAATAAGCGCGGCTTCCTTTGACTGCAGCACCAGGGCATCTTGAGGCAAGCGTTCCAGTAACGCTTTTAGCCGAGCGCTCACTTCACCAGGCAATGGGCGAAGCGGTTCGACCCGCCAACGCCAACCCGAATGATAGGGCTCTAGTTCTTCACTCGCCTCTTCTTCACGGACCAATAAAAAATCAGGACCGGGCTCATCCAACGGGTAACGCCAGCAGTACGCCGGCATTGTCCCTTTAAAGTAGTGAAGCGGTGGTGGCTCGATTTTGACCTCAACGCCGTGCTCGCGAGCACGCTTTCGTAGCTGCATCTGGCGCTTCTGCCTTGGGCTGGGCTGAAGCCACATGATAGGCGCACCCACTAACATCAAGACGAATATAATCAGTAGCCATTCCATCTTGTCGATTCCTTATACTAAAGCGTTGAAGGTATCATCAGCGTAATCATCATCGGCAAAGCTAAATGTTGATCTATATCGTTGTTAAACAACGGGAGTCATCCTACAGTATGGGGAGTTGAGCATCCGCAGCATAGCACCCTGCACGCTTCTGCCTCTCGCCAAAGGAGTACCCTATGAGTTATCACCATATTCTTGTCGCCGTCGATTTGACTAAAGATTCCCACAAGGTGCTGGAACGTGCCGTTAATATATCCACACGTAACGAAGATGCCAAAATCTCGATCATGCACACGCTTGAGCCGCTTGGCTTCGCTTACGGGGGTGATATCCCCATGGATCTCACCAGCATCCAAGATCAACTCGACGACCATGCTAAAAAGCGCTTAGCCGAAATCGCAAGCCCGCATATATCAGCAGAAGATCAACACGTTGTGGTGGGTATGCCCGACACCGAAATTCACCGTTTTGCTGAGGAAAACGATGTCGACCTAATCGTTGTCGGCTCACACGGCCGTCACGGGTTCGCCTTGCTGCTTGGTTCTACCTCCACCGGCGTACTCCATGGCGCAGAATGTGACGTACTCGCCGTACGCGTAGGTAAAAAAGGCGAAAAAAGCGACGAATAAGTGAAACTTAATATTCATTTAAAAGGCGCCTGCTGGCGCCTTTTATCGTTATGCTAGGTTTACGCGTTGCCTTCGGCCATTGCCTCCAGTTCCATCCAACGCTCCATAACCGCTTCCAATGCTTTTTGCGACTCACCTAATGCTTCAAGCTCGGCGGTGACAACGCTCGCTTCTTGTTGGTAAAAACCAGGATCGCCAACTTTCGCTTCCCGTGTTTCGATGTCTTTTTCCAACCGCTCAATCTCAGCTGGCAGCGTATCAAGCTCACGCTGCAACTTGTAAGAAAGCTTGACGGTCTTTTTCGGTGGCGTTTGCGCTGCAGGTGCGGAAGCCTCCGACGTAGAGGGTGTGGCATCAGTTGCTGACTTTCTGCTCTCAGCATCCCAAGGCGCGGGTGGCAGTTTGCCCCCCTGGCGCATCCAGTCTGTGTAGCCGCCGACATATTCCTGAACATGCCCTTCGCCTTCAAAAGCCAACACGCTGGTCACGACGTTGTCCATAAAGGTCCGATCGTGAGATACCAGTAGCAGCGTGCCGTCAAAATCAAGCAGCAGCTCCTCCAGAAGCTCAAGCGTTTCCATGTCGAGATCGTTGGTCGGCTCATCAAGCACCAGCACGTTAGCAGGCTGCGTAAAGAGCTTCGCCAACAACAAGCGGTTGGATTCCCCGCCCGAAAGCGCTTTCACCGGCTGGCGCACCCGGTCTGGGGTAAACAGGAAGTCTTGCAGGTAACTCATCACGTGGCGGTCTTTCCCTCCCACCGTGACGCGATCACTTCCCTGCGCAACATTGTCGTACACCGTTTTATTCAACTCCAAGCCGGCCCGAAGCTGGTCAAAATAGGCAACGTTGAGGTTGGTGCCGAGACGCACATCGCCCTCTGTCGGCGTAAGCTCGCCGAGCATAATCTTCAAAAGCGTGGTTTTACCCGCCCCGTTACGGCCTAAGAAACCAATCCGGTCCCCGCGCTGCACCTCGAGATTAACGTTAGCAAGCACCACCTCATCACCATAGCGTTGAGTGACATTCTTCAGCTCGACTACACGCTTGCCGGTGCGCTCGCCACTATCCACACTAAGATTCGCTGTCCCTTGGCGCTCGCGGCGCTGGCTACGCTCTGTGCGCATTTGTTCGAGTGCTCTCACCCGCCCTTCGTTGCGGGTTCGGCGCGCTTTGATACCTTGGCGAATCCAGGTTTCTTCTTGCGCCAGTTTTTTATCAAATTCAGCGTGCTCGCGTGCTTCCACTTCTAACTCGTGCTGCTTACGGGCCTGGTAGTCCTGATAGTTACCGGGGTAACGACCTAGCTTGCCGCGATCAAGCTCAAGAATATTGGTGGCCAATTTAGACAAAAAAGCGCGGTCGTGGGTAATCAACAGTACCGCACCGTTAAACGCCAACAGCTGCTCTTCCAGCCACGCGATGGTATCCAAATCCAGGTGGTTAGTCGGCTCATCGAGCAGCAGTAAATCTGGCTGCGCCACTAACGCGCGTGCTAAGGCCACACGACGACGCCAGCCGCCTGAAAGCGCACTCATGTCGGCTTCCGGCGGCAAACCCAAGCGGGTGAGCACCACGTCGATCTGCTGGTGGAACGACCAGCCATCAATCGCTTCCAGGCGGGTTTGCAGGGTGGCCATCCGCTGCATATCCGGGTCGTCGGCGTTGATCAAATGGTGATACTCCGACAATAGCTCACCAGCTTCAGGCAGGCCTTGCGCCACAACCTCAAATATCGTGAGCCCTGAAGATGCTGGAAGCTCCTGCGCCAGCACGCCGATCTTTAGCCCAGGCGCGCGCCAAATCATGCCATCATCAGGCAAAATGTCGCCGACCACTAGCTTGAGAAGCGTGGATTTACCCGTGCCATTACGCCCAACCAGCGCCAGTCGCTCGCCCTTTTCTACCGTTAAATCGGCTTGGTCGAGTAAAACATGGGTGCCGTAGGCCAGTTGCAGCTGTTCTAGTCGTAGCAGGGTCACGCAGCGTCCTCCTCAGATTTAAGGCGCACAGTGTAACGCATGCGAGCGCATAGGTGTTTGCTCTCTTGTCGTCGTTATTATCGTCGCTAAGCGTTAAGCGCGTTAGACTATCCACTAATTTCTTTACCGTTCAACGTGAGGAGCTTTGCGTGGCACATCCTGCCTTTGACGACTTTCTTCCAGAAGCGCTTCAATTTCATGCGCCTGAGCCGCTAGTGGATATTGGCGCTAACCTCACGCATGAAAGCTTTCAGCGTGATCTTCCCGCTGTCGTTGAGCGCGCACGTGCGGCTAACGTCACCACGTTAATTTTGACCGGCACCGACCTTGAGCACGCCAAACAAGCTGCCTTGCTTGCCGAAGAACACCTAGGCTTTTTTGCCACCGCCGGCGTTCACCCTCACGATGCAAGTCGCTGGACACCAGCACTCGGCCGTGAAATGGCCGCGCTCTACGCTCACCCTAAGTTGGTCGCCGTTGGCGAGTGTGGACTCGACTTCAACCGCAACTTCTCCACACCGACTGAACAAGAGCACGCTTTTGAGGCGCAGCTAGCCCTTGCGGCTGAAAGCGGATTGCCACTATTTCTCCACGAACGTGATGCGGGGCCGCGCATGCGCGAGATGCTGAAAAGCTGGCGTGATGATTTAGCAGACGCGGTTATTCACTGTTTCACCGCTGACAAAGAGACACTTTATGGCTATCTCGACCTAGACTTACATATTGGTTTGACGGGCTGGATTTGTGACGAGAGGCGCGGGCACCACCTACGCCCTCTGGTTAGCGATATCCCGCTAAACCGCTTGATGATTGAAACCGATTGTCCGTATTTGCTGCCGAGAAACCTACCATCGAAGCTGAAAGGTCGCCGCCATGAACCGGCGCTTTTGCCATGGATTGCACGCGAGATTGCCCACTGGTATGGCATCAGCGAAGCGGAACTTGGCCAAGCGACGACTCAAACAGCGCACACTTTTTTCCGTCTATCCGCACAGCAACTAAAGGAGTCAGCATGAGCGAAATACCCGGCTTTATTGCCATCGAAACAGGCGACGAAGAAGGTTTGCCAGTAGCGATTGCGTGGTCATTGTCAGATGGGCGCATTAAACACACGCTGATTCACCCCGATGACAGCTGGTTTGACGATAGCTCCAGCGTGACTCGCGAGTACAGCAGCGAAGAATTAGAAAGTCTTGCTGTTAGCCCTCTGGATGTGATTCGTGAGCTGGAAAACGACCATTTCAGCGCCACGCTTTACACTAACGATAGCGGTGAAGACGAGCTCGCGCTCACCCGTATATTCGATACCTACGGGATGGACCCTTTTATTGAGCTCGCCCCTGCCGAAACGCTTTATGACAACGTGAGTGCCAGCGAATGGCAGCGCCAACGTAGCGACGCTTTCGGCGAGCTAAGCCTAGAACCGATGCGACCCGAACATGAAGTGGAAGTCATGTTGAGCATGCATCAGCGGCTATCCACCGACGAGGCGTGATCAAGCACGTGACAGCCAGCTTCGCAGGCTTGCGTCAGCGTCGTGCCCTCTTGGTAGTAACAGTGTAGCGCGGTATAAAAGGCTTTGGCGCGACGCGGCAAACCCTCTGTTTGGTAGTGTTTCGCTCGCTGGGCGACGCGATTGGCAAACGCATCACGGCTTACGCCTGCTTCACCGCCTGAATGATCCAGATCAAGGTTATCCACGCTAACGTGAAAGGTGCGCCCACTGGCTTCAGCAAACAGCGACTCTAGTGCTTGAGGCGCCACTTCAGCATTTTCAAAGGCTTGCTGCTGCTCGACGTTACGACCATCCGGGAGATACCAGTAGCCATAATCTTCCCACTGACGACGTTTTGCCCCAGCGATGCACCAGTGGCTGATTTCGTGCAGAGCGCTGGCGTAAAACCCACGCGCAAATATCACTTGGTGATACGGCGTTGAGGCATCAGCGGGTGTATAAAGCGGCTCATCACCACCGCGGATCAGACGAGTTTGGTAACGCTGGGCAAAAAGCCCTTCAAAGAGCGCAGTAATATCAGCAAGGGTCCAGCGCGACTTATCTTCCATGTAACCCTCTTCTCTTGGATCATAAATGCTGGCTAAAGCGCGGGGATAAAGCCAACGTGCGTAAAAAGCCGACAGTATAATCGCAAGCTAGAGTAAGGATAAATCGTGCACTCGGTGGTTAGCGCGAGCAGTAAAAACTCCTGCTACCATAGTCTCATTATCCAGAAAATTTCACTCTTGAGGAGCGCAACGTTGGGTAGTGCCGCCAAAAAATTCACCACACTATATTGGCCTGAAACGCGTTCGCTTGTCCGCTTAGCACTCCCTATTTGTGGCGCGCAATTAGCTCAGACGGGTATGAGCGTTGTCGATGTCATGATGACCGGGCGTCAGAGCCCAACCGCGCTCGCCGCGGTGTCGGTGGGGTCAAGCCTTTGGATGCCGCTGATGCTTTTTATGACCGGCACGCTAATGGGGCTAACGCCGATTGTGGCGCATCTACTTGGTGGGCAACGCCATGATGCCATCCGACCTGCCGTGCATCAGGCACTGTGGATGGCCCTGTTGCTCGGTATCGTTTCTGCCGCGTTGTTGTGGCTGATCGTCATGCCGATTTTTAACGCCATGGATGTACCGGCGGATGTCGCGCAAGCATCCACTGCCTATCTCGCTGCTGTAGCGTTTGGTATGCCGGGGATCGCGTTGTTTCAAGCTCTGCGCGCGTTTTCGGACGGCATGAATCATACACGCCCCGCGCTTTGGATCAGCCTGATTGGCTTAAGTGTCAACATTCCCGCGAATTACCTGCTGATTTACGGTGGCGACGGCTTGGTCGATCTTTTCGGCGTTTGGCTGCCGCAAAGCATGCAACAACTACCCGCGTTGGGCGCACTAGGCTGCGGCATTGCCACCGCGATCTCAATGTGGACGATGGCACTCGCTATGATACTTTACACGCGCCGAAAGCACGTTTACGGCGCGGTGATGCTTTGGGAGCGGCTTACACTACCGCAGTGGGCGGGTATCCGAGAGCTGACGGTTGTCGGCGTTCCAATAGGGGTGGCAATTTTTGTCGAAGTCACTCTGTTTACACTGATCGCACTTTTTATTGCCAGCTTCGGAGAAATCACTGTGGCCGCCCACCAGGTTGCCCTGAGCTACACCACGATTTTGTTTATGCTACCGATGTCGTTGAGCATGGCATTGACCGTGCGTGTAGGCAATACCCTCGGCCAGCAACGCCAGCAGCATGCACGCTTAGTCGCCTGGAATGGCATCGCGGTGAGCCTTGTAACCGCGCTGATCAATAGCGCGCTGCTATGGCTGTCCGGTGAGTTCGTCATTTCGCTTTACACCACTGACCCGGAAGTACAAGCGCTGGCGGCATCATTGCTGGCGTTAGCCGTTTTCTATCAAGTGTCTGACTCGCTGCAAGCCAATCTGGCCGGGGCTTTGCGAGGCTATAAAGACACACGTATTGTCATGGTGATTACCGTGCTTTCCTATTGGTTAGTCGGGCTCGGCGGTGGGCACTGGCTCGGCACCCGGGGTGTCTTTTCTGGCGCATTAGGGGTTCATGGCTACTGGATTGGGCTCATTGCCGGCTTAAGCACTGCTGCTCTACTATTGGGCTGGCGATTACAACGTATTAGCCGTGAGAGATAACCCTGTTATGCGCCATATGTTACGCCCTTGCTTCCTCTGGATTATTAGGAGCTTGTTGTTTTTTAGCTTAACCGGCTGCGGCCAAGGCAGTGAGGCGGAAAATTTTTGGCAGAACTACCAACAGCAACTTAGCGGCGCACTGAATACAAACAGTATTGAACGGTCGCCACCGCCCAATATCGGCGCGTTTCCCGAACGGCAATCGGTACTTTTTGACATTAGCGAAACCCGTGAAAGCCTGCTCAATGTCTATGCGCTGCGTGAATGCAACATTACCTCGCTGGTTGCCGCCCGCAATAACCAGCTCGGGCGCGTTGCTCCTCCTAGCCAACAGTGGCTGTATGAGCGCGAGTTGTGGCAGCGCATTAGCCAATGCTGGAATACTGAGATACCCGGCGAACTCAGCGACGAGAACCGCGAGCGCTTGCGTGAGATTACATTGACCAAAACCACACAGCTTCCTTATGTCAGCTGGAACGCGATTTTTGATTCAAGTGAATGGAAGAAGAGCTTCTCTCGCGCTAGCCAACCACTTCCCGCCAGCGAGCTAAACCTATCGTCAGAAATAAGTGACATAAATGCAGGACTTGATGCCCTCCTCTATCTACGCAAAATGACTCTCCACCAGTTTGATCGCCAGTGGCAGCAAGATTCAAGTCAACTAGAAAACCACCTTAAGATGCTACAAGAGCGTCCTTTAACCGCAGAATTACTCCGCACACTGATGCTGGCGACACAGCGACTGGACGAAGCGACCTCACTGCTCCATTTTGCTGATCAAAGCCGCTGCTTGCCCGCTTGGGAGCGTACTTACCTGGACCAACTCGCACTGAGCGCTTACACCTGGCTTAGCGAGATCGCTACGCTTATTAACAGCCACCCCATCACACCCCCGGCTAAGTGGCAGCGCTATTACCGTGCATGGCTATCGCTTGAGGCGCAGGATGCCCCATGGAAAAACTTCCAACGTGCGCTAACAACACATTTGGCGGCCCGCCGTGAGTTTTCTGTGTGCCAAGCATCAGTATCAGATGAATAAGGGAAAATTGCGCCTAGGCCTTAACCTTCGCTTCAAGCTGTGCTATTGATGACTTATGCGGGAGGCTTGCTATACCTGCTTTACTAATGTCGAGACCACGCAGCACCAGGAGGGACATCATGGGCGCATCACTGTCACCCCGTTCTGCCCAGGTCATCGACCTGGAAACCGTTCGTCAGCGCCAACAGGCGCAGAAGTGCTTAACCCGCTTAGCCCCTGAGCTAGATGGGCTAGAAATGGTGTATCAACTCGACACCGACCCAGAGAATTATTACGGCATGCCGGTATTGGCTTGGGGCTTACGCGAAGATGGGCAAGTTGTAGGGCTCATCCCCTGGATGGACACACTGACGCCATGCCATCGCCTTGATAATCATGAAAATGGCTGTTTTGTGGGTTATCGTGATCCCGAAACTGAAGAAATTTTTACCGAGCCGCCTGAGCATAAATGGCACGAGCTAACAAGCGCTGCTGATTACTTCGACTATGAAGCCTCGCCAGAAGTAACCCTAATCCAGCAGATTCCAGATATGCTCGGAACTCACGCTCTCTGTATGGATAGCACCAAGGCTCCATGGCATATGAAGCCGGTTTATGGCTGGAACCTCTATAGTGATGGCAATGTCGATGCACTGCTTGCCGATGAAGACAAAGCGACAATGACCCCCATTTTGTTAGGCGATAACTGCCTTTACAGTGCTCGCTCGCGTCATCCGAAGCTCTATTTCTTTCAACGCCATATCGCCAACCGCATTCTGGAAGAAGATCCGGCAACACTTGAAGCCTTAACACTCATTGCCGTTCCATCAGCGCCGTAAGCTACGGCAGCCAATCAAGAAACTCTTTGTAGGCTGCCGATCAAAACATACGGTTAAAGAGAGTCAGGCGAGGCGAATAAAATAGCGGTATGTTTCACCTGACGTTTCTTGGGCAATAAGCTCGTGCTCTAAAAATTGACAAAATTTAGGCACATCTCGCGTAGTGGCAGGGTCAGTCGCAACCACTTGCAACACCTGACCCGGTGTCATATCACGCACCTTGTTGTGCATCATCATGATAGGTTCGGGGCAATAGAGGCCGCTGGTATCCAATACTACGTCGTAGTCAGGTAAAGTTTCTATGTTCTCAGCCATTTAGATCCTCGGTTTAGGAAGCAAAAGGTATGATCAAAATTATCATTGAACGGCGAATTATGCCTGGCTTGGAAGAAGAATATGAGCAAGCCGCACGCGAGGCAATGCGCGTTTCATTAGGTGCCCGCGGCTTCGTTGGGGGCGAAACCTTAGTCGAGATGGGGCATTCTGACAGGCGCCTTATGATCACCAAATGGCGCGACTTACGTGCTTGGAAAGAATGGCACACTAGCGAAGATCGCGCCGCTGCTATGCAACGCATTTTGCCACTTCTTACCGAAGAAGAAACCATTCGTGTCTACGAAGGCAGCTATTAATTAGGGCTATGCTTAGCTTTCCAACCGGACATGCACCGTCACTTCTTCGCGATCGTGGTAGAGGTGGCGGCACCGTATCTGGCTTTTCACCCCTGCTTGATGCAACGAAGACTCAAGATGAGAAAGGCACTTACCGACTTCTTCCCAGCGCTTTTTCATGGGTAGCTTCAAGTTAAAAACCGCCTCTTTGCACCACCGCCGAACCAGCCAACGCTCAACCATCGCCAATACGCGCATAGGCTTATCGACGATATCACACACCAACCAGTCCAAACGTTGCGGTGGCTCCCACGTAAAACCGTCTTCTTTTAAGTGGTCCACTTGACCGCTTGCCATTAGCTCAGCGTTCATGGGGCCATTATCAATGGCATATACGTACATGCCTTTTTGCACGAGCTGCCATGTCCATCCACCAGGTGCTGCCCCTAAATCAGCTGCCGTCATGTGAGGTGAAAGCCTCACTTCCCTCTCTTGCTTAGGGATAAACTCATGCCAAGCCTCTTCTAGCTTAAGCGTTGAGCGGCTTGGGGCACGTGAAGGTGATCGTAAGCGGCGTATACCCCCTGGCAGTTCGCTGCGATTCCCCGGAAACGACATACCCAGCTGTACGCAGGTGCCACTTTTCCAAAACACGTGCAGCCGCCGACCTCCTGCCTTTCGGCGCAACGCACCGCGCTTTTTCAATGTGCTTTCGAGCCGACGCGATAAGGCCCTGATTAAGCGAGAGAGCGCTTTGCCGTCGTTGGTATCAGGGGTTTCATGCCAAATGGCATCAAAACTCCACCCAGCTTCTAGCAGCTGATCGACAATAGGGCTTAACCGATCCTCACGACTCAACGTTAACTCTGGCAGTGCCACTAAGCTTTGTCGCGTAAAGATCAGTATCTCAAACGCAGCTAAACGGTGTAAATCGTTGATTGGCTCTTCGCCCTTCCTCGATAGACATGCCCACCCATCGCCGCTTTCCTCAACACACAGAAACCCATGCACACCCGCATGGTGTTGCAGCTCGGCTAAAGCAGCTTTTTCAAAACCAGGTCGACAATACACCAGCCATGTTGATGGAACCGCGTGAGCCACTGATCTCCCCTCTTGATTCACTTGCCACTTAATAAATAAACGCGTACAGAACACACGGTAATTTTCACGCGGCATCATATCATGCTGAAGCGCTTGATAGCTTCAGCAAGTAAACCACTAACCAAAACAAAAAAAATCCCCCCGGGCCTGAGCCCGGGGGGATTTTTCGGATAAGTGCCTGACGATGACCTACTCTCGCATGGGGAGGCCCCACACTACCATCGGCGCTGAGCGGTTTCACTACTGAG
>NZ_JAMJPJ010000018.1 GCF_023555005.1 Halomonas llamarensis
CGCATCTGCTGGAGCGCTTTTCTTTCTACTTGGGTCTGGACTTCAATTGCATAAAATCCCGACCCGACTTTGACGAGATGTGCCACTACGGTGCTATCGCGTCATGAAACTGTCCGAACCATTGTATAGAGACACACTGCATAAAATCTGCTTTCAATACGAACATATTAACGCACCTCGAGGAAACAAAGAGCGATAACTCATTGGATTCAATATCCGACTCGACAACCCCCGAGATCGCTTTTGTCTAAGCAAAATACGTAAAAAAAATATTGTCTTTAATTATGCAGAAGCGTTGTGGTATTTATCCGGCAAAAACGACTTGGCATTTATTGCCTGGTACGCACCGTCGATGCAACGCTACAGCCCAGATGGTATAAGCCTACCGGGTACTGGTTACGGAGCTCGTCTTAAAAACTTTGGTGCAGATACATTCGATCAAATCGAACGAGCGATTGATATCCTTAAAAATGACGACCCCGACAGCAAGCGTGCCGTCCTGCAAATATTCAGTGCGGAAGAGGATCTTTATCGACGTAATATCGATGTTTCATGTACTTTGGGTCTTCAGTTGCTACTTCGCGAAGAAAAGCTGAACATGGTTAGCTATATGCGTGCCAATGATGCTTACGTTGGTATGCTGAACGATATTTTCTCTTTTACTTTCTTGCAGGAATATATTGCTACCCGTATAGACTGCAAGATCGGGCACTACAAGCATCAAGTTGGGTCTATTCACGTCTATGAAAGCACACATGAGCGTACGCTCGAGCTTTTGAATAGTAATGAAACTGTGCCCCAGTCAGGCACCATACCTTTAATGCCAGTTGGTACATCCCCTGTCACTATACGCAAACTACTGGAATATGAGTCAGAAATCCGTAGCGGCTTGCTGTCATTTAATGATATGACTAATCTTAACTTAACGGCTTATTGGCGAGATGTACTGATGGATCTATCGCCAAATCAAGACAGGGGAAGGGCTACCCCAAAAGGCATTAGAGATAATCAATCCCTACTATCGACCGTTTCTTATTAATCGCTGGGGAAGTTAAAGCATTCATACATGAGCGAATACTAGGGGATTTATTTCCATGAACACTAATTGGACTGAACACAATATCGCCGAACTCTTTGACGCCTACGATGACTGGGAGGAAAACACTTTTGGCTATCAACCACTAATCGCAGACTTAACATCCTCCCATGGTAAGGAAATTAGTGTATTGGACTACGGCTGTGGCAGCGGAAAAGTGGCCAGAAGATTAAGAGACGACGGATTCAATTATATCGCCGACGTTGACATCTCTCCAATAATGATTGGAAAAGCCATATCCGCAGGCGGCAACCATCTTCACTTTGAGAAAATTCATGGTTCAAACTTGCCATTTTCTGATAACAGTTTTGAAGCTGCCATTAGTTGTTTTTTATTTATTAATATTTTCGAACGCTGTGAACTATTACGTATCACTACGGAAGTAATGCGTGTACTTAAACCTGGCGGCTCCTATTACATTCTCGACACTCATCCTCGAACCACCGGAGTCGATTATCCGACCTACCGCAATGGAGAGCATGGTATTTCTTATCAATACGGAGATAATCGCCCAGTCTACCTCACGATACCGGGAAGGCAGCAACCATTAGAGATTGTCGATAAGCAATGGGATTTATCCACATATCGAAATACATTCGCCGCAGCAGGGCTTACACTAACCACAGAGCGCAGCCTACCATTTGACAATTCACAGTTGCCAGCTCATATGAATGAATTCCGTACTCTACAGGACACAAAACCCTATATTCTACTGCGTGCCACAAAGTAGTAAAAATGGTAGATATTAGTTATTTAGTTACATCCACCCGTTCCAGCTCGAACACTTCACCACTAGCTGGCTCGCTCATTGCTCACCTCCTTGGGGGCTAAAGCGCGCTAGCCAGGCTTGGTATTCAGCCTCATTGAAATACTTTTCGTGCCGGTTACGGGGTAACAGCGAAGAATGAATGGCCCCATGATCTTTGATACGAATCGGCTCAATTATCTCAGCCACGCGGTGGTAGTCCGCTAAGGCGGCATTGACTTCGGGATTTTCATTATCGCCTAACTGTGGCATAGGGCCCGCGCGCAGAATGGCACCGCCGTTGTAGCCCAGCACCGGCAGTTCGCCCATCTGCTCTTTGACTTGCTCTACACCTCCCAGTCGTTCTAGCCAGGCATCAGAAAGAATGGTCAGCCAATCAACCCCTTTTAACCCACGGTGTAAATGAAAAGTGTGCTCGACAAATTGATTGATCTGCAAGCCTGGAAAGCGTTGACCAAGCCTGTATTCTAGGATTGCTGCCTCATCACTCCTTTCGTAGCCGGAAGAACGACCTAGCCAAAAGCCTGCATAGCCATGTTCCGGCTTGAGCTTCTCACACCACTGTTGAACTAACTCAGGAAGTTTCTGCTCGCATTCGATAAAAAAATCGATGGGGAACTGGCAGTACAGATAACTCATATCCCCACGTTCATCAGCACTTGGCCGCTTGCCCAGGACGACACATGTATGATTATCGGCATCGCTTCGGCGCTGTCCACCATGGTAAACAAACTCCCACTCGCCGGGCCCATAGCTAGGCAGCCAGTCAAAAGGAGTAATATAGCTATTGAACCCCTTGAGCTTTTTCCAGCGGCCGGTGGTTGGATTGGTTGTCCAGGTCAGTTCGTCGCCGACCAGGTCGCGGTAGTCGGCAAGAATATCTAAAACTGCTTGGCGCTTTTCGTCTTGCTGGGAGCCGGTAAAAAACAGCGCCACGCCCAAACAGATTTTAAACAGCACGCCGTTATCGGTTTCTACTGTGAGTAGTTGATCTAGATCCTGTGGTATATCCATTGAGGGTATCCCAGCCATTAGATCTCCCTTTTAATGCATTGTTGGACGTATTTTTAAACGTCGTCGGGATACCAAGTGATGCGGGTCACCGCTGCCTGAAGCTCTACGGCGGCATTCAGATCCCCGGCACGAAAGCGTAGCCGCCAAGGGTCGCCGCGCTCGATCACTTCCAGCGTATGCAGATAAGGGAACAACTTTTCCTTGGCAACGGAGGGCGCTACCAAGGGCCAGCGTTCCCCTTCACGGATACGCACGGCGATATCGCCGTCTACCTCAAACACCATGGTGCCTGACCCCCAGAACAGGATGATATCCGATTGTATCGACCAGTCGCCATCGCTGCACACGATGCGGATCGCCTGTTCGTCTACCTCCACCCGCTCCAGTTCGATATCAGGAAACAACTGCCCAGGGATCCACTCAAGCTCGAACACTTCACCACTAGCTGGCTCGCTCATTGCTCACCTCCTTGGGGGCTAAAGCGCGCTAGCCAGGCTTGGTATTCAGCCTCATTGAAATACTTTTCGTGCCGGTTACGGGGTAACAGCGAAGAATGAATGGCCCCATGATCTTTGATACGAATCGGCTCAATTATCTCAGCCACGCGGTGGTAGTCCGCTAAGGCGGCATTGACTTCGGGATTTTCATTATCGCCTAACTGTGGCATAGGGCCCGCGCGCAGAATGGCACCGCCGTTGTAGCCCAGCACCGGCAGTTCGCCCATCTGCTCTTTGACTTGCGCCACCCCACCTAACTTTTCCAGCCAACTATCAGACAGAATGGTCAACCAATCAACACCTTTTGGGCCACGGTGCAGGTTTAAAGAATGAGTGGTGAACTTATTGATTTGAAGACCAGGAAAGCGCTGGCCAAATTTATACTCCAGTATCTTAGCCTCATCTTCCCGTGCATAACCGTGCGACTTCCCCAGCCAAAAGCCTGCGTAACCATGCACGGGATTCAGTTTAGCGCACCAGTGCTGTACTAGCGCAGGCAGTTTCTGATCATGCTCGATAAAAAAATTAACCGGAAATTGACAGTACAAATAGCTGACTTCTCCTCGCTCATCATGTGCGGGATGGTTACCCAACACAACAAAATCATGATTATCAGCATCGCTACGACGCTGGCCGCCGTGATATACAAACTCCCACTCGCCAGGGCCATAGATAGGCAGCCAATCAAAGGGAGTAATATAGCTATTGAACCCCTTGAGCTTTTTCCAGCGGCCGGTGGTTGGATTGGTTGTCCAGGTCAGTTCGTCGCCGACCAGGTCGCGGTAGTCGGCAAGAATATCTAAAACTGCTTGGCGCTTTTCGTCTTGCTGGGAGCCGGTAAAAAACAGCGCCACGCCCAGGCAGATTTTAAACAGCACGCCGTTGTCAGTTTCTACCGTGAGTAGTTGATCCAAATCCTGCGATGTATCCATGGAGTTTCTCCTTAAGTTATTACCAAGCCGCTGCCGCACCCACACCAAGGCCGCCTACTACCATGCCCGCCCCCCTGTCGTGCAGCCTGCTGGCCTAGTGCAGCGCCTAGCCCTCCGCTGAAATAAGTCGCAGCGCCTCCTAGAGCGACTAACGCGACGCCTGCTCCAATTGCCCCCCACGAAATGCCTCGTTCTTCCAAGCGATCTCGGTAAGTTTCCGTGGCGGGCTGGGTTTCAGGAGCATACTCTGTCTGGAGCGGGCCCTTGCAGCCACAGCGATCAGGAGTCAGTAGTTTTAACTTATCTTCTCCTCCTGCAATTCGTTCATAAGCCTTCTCTTGCCCATCCCCCCAATCATCCGGCGGAAATTTGACCTCAATCACGCCCAGCAGGTTGTCTTGAGTGGGTTTGCCGTTGGGGTCGCGCATCACTACCGCATCGGGCAGGCGCATATCGCCGCGGGTGTAACCTTCTACGCGATTTTTCGCCGATTCCGTTAACAGTATTCCCCGCGCCCTATCGCGCTTGATTTTTCTAATACGGTTAATGGCGTGGCCGAAGCTGGGAATTGCCGCTGTCGTTTCCTGGCCTTCACCGTCTTTCACAAGCAATGGGGAAGGTGGCGAATCCCCCATATAGTAAGGCACCTGCACGCGTATGCCCGTATCGCAGGTCTCATTGAGCTGCTGTAGCCCTCTATCGACGCAGCTCTGTTTAAGATTAATGCCATTTCGCCCGCGATTGGGCACCTTATTACAGGTACATACAAAGCTACAAACGATCGCCAAGCGGCTTTCGATATCATCGTCCATCGGGCATGCCTGCGCACTTGTCCCGCTCATGATGTGGTTCCCTGCCTTTCTAACGTTGACATTTGCGGGCCGTCGGGCAGCCATTGGGTATCGTGGTGGCCACGGTCAGGCAGGTGGCCGTAGGCATAGACCTGCCACAGGGTTAACGTTTTGGCGATACCGTGGGTGGCGACTGCCTTTTTAAAATCGTCCCGCTGTTCCAGATGTGAACAACTGGTAAATACCAGTAGGCAGAAGTGCTCGGCCATATCGATACTGGGCAACTCCCCTTGATTGAGCGCGATCAAGCGGTCGATGACTTCGCCAAGGCGCGCATCAATCGTTGACGTTTCAAGGTGCATCAACCACGGCCAGGCCGCTAGCAACAAGCGTTGACGCGCCTCGGCGATTAATTCCTTACGCAGCAGTGGGTGCAGAAGCTGTAGATGGCGCTGGGTAATGCGCCACCAGGGGGCTACGGGTAGTGGCTGGCTTAACGCGTCCTCTTGCTGCTCTTTCCCTTTACGCACACGCTGGGTAACCAAGCCCTTTGGGGTTAGGCAGTGCACCGCTGTACAAGGGCCGAACCATTGGCTGCGCTCCTGCTCGCCAAACGCATTCAGGAAATACGGCAGTACTTCAGGGTCATAAAAGCGCCAGAGCACTTCGTTACCCTGGTCATTCAAGATCGTTAGCCAGTGCTGAAAATGGCTTACCAGCTGCTGAGATGAGGCACAACTTTCGAGTAGAACGCCCCAGCGCAGGTTGGGCCGCTGGGTAGTCACCCAGCGTAAAAAAGGGTCATCGGTTGAGGTGCGTGCGACGATAGGCGAAACGGCCGACAAATGCGCAAAAGGGGTTCCGGTATAGAGCAGTTCACCATCGGCACTATAGGCCGAACGCCGGTACCACTGCTCGCGGACTTCTGGTTGGGCGGCATCTAGCACAAGATGCGTGCATGAAGGCAATGCCATTCTCATAAGGCCGCCCCCTGTGAGTTTTTCAAGGTGTCGGCACAGATGTCGCAGAGTGCTTTGCCACTGCTGGCCGCCTGTTTAAGCGCTATCGCCTGCCCTTCCGTTTCTGCAAAAGCGGTGGGCTGTCGTTTTATCGGTGGTATCCGCTGGTGCTCTTCGCTAGTCGCTTTACCTGGCAAACGCGGCCCCTCAGCCGCTTGCCCGGTGCCATTGCCGGGGCTGTCACCGGCATTGATTTTGACTTGGGGGCCGACGATGGTAATGCCGCTGGCGTTAATCTTGATAAAGCTGCCACCGGCTTTTAGGGTGATTTCACCGTCGGCTTCAAGTACCGCTTTTTGCCCCGATTTGATATGCAGTTCCTGACCAGTTTCGCTTAGCCAAGCCTCTCCGGCGCGCATATGCAGGGTGCCTTCCACGCTTAAATGCTGGGCGCCTTCGGTGTGCTCAAAGCGGTGGCGGTGTACCGTGTGATGCTCGTCGTTATCGATCTCGCTGATGCGGTCGTTGTGCACCTTGAGGTGGCTGTCGCGTTTGATCTCCTCAGTGCGGTCGTTAAGCGTCAGCAGCTCCAGGTCTTTTTGGGCGTGGAGCCAGATCTGCTCTTGGTCGGTGGCGTCCTCAAAACGCAGTTCGTTAAAGCCTTTTGATTTATGGCTCTGGGTGCGGATCACCGTGCGGGTTTTGTTGGCGGGCAGCGGGTAAGGGGGCGTGTTCACCGCGTGATAGGTGCGTCCGGTGATCAGCGGCTGATCGGGGTCACCTTCCAGAAACGAGACGATGACCTCATGGCCGATCCGGGGGATCGCCATGCTGCCGTAGCCACCGCCTGCCCAGCCCTGGGCCACCCGCACCCAGCAGCTGGCGGTCTCGTTGGGTTCGGCGTAGCGGTCCCAGGGGAACTGCACCTTGACCCGGCCGTACTCGTCGCAGTAAATCTCTTCGCCTTCCGGGCCGACCACAAAGGCCACCTGGGGGCCATCGACGCGGGGTTTGGGATTGGGCGTCGGGCGGAAGGTCTGCGCCTTGGGCATGATCACCAGCGCGTTATGGTAGCGGGTCATCAGCTCGCCTGCTTGCGCCGACGCAGCGCCGTTCCCCCCATTGTTACTCTCATAGCCGCCCCGGGCCATCCCGTCCTCTTCCAGGGCCTGGGGCTGTTCGCCGTGGTGCACCACGGCCACCACCTGCCACGCTTGGTTGAGGCTATCGATATCGTGGTCGGTGAGGGTAAAACAGAGGCCGGGGGCGAGTTCGGGGAGATCGCTTTCCGCTTCGGCGGTGGTGGCGTCGGCGCGCAGAGATTCGAGGCGGTGGCGGGTAAACGGCTTGCCGGAGGCATCCTTCTTGTAACGCCCGGGGTAATCGAAGTGTTCGTAATCTTCCCGCTGGGCGTGTTCGCCCAGGTTGGGGGCCAGGTGTTCGTGAAGCTGCGCATAGGGCGGGTTTTTAAAGGTGTAGTCTTTCAGCATCGCCGAGGCGGGGCGCACCCGGCTGACCTGGCGGAGTTTACGCACATGGCGTCGGGGCGGCGTCCCCCCGGCGCGGCCGTGGTAGGTGCGCTCACCCACGCTGGGAAGCACCACGGTGGCGTCGGCAAACACCAACGCGTGTTTACCCCCTTCGGTATTTTCAAACTCATGAAAATAGAAGCAGCCCTCTTCGGCGGCCACGCGCTCGATAAAGGCCAGATCGGTCTCCCGGTACTGGACTAAATACTCTCGATCCAAGGGCGTGCGGGTGGTGGCAAAGCCGATGTCGGTCAGACCGCGCTCGCTGGCTAAGGTGGTGATGGCGTCATAGGGCGAAGTGTCTTGAAACATCCGCGCGTTGTGGCGCAGCGATAGTCGCCACAACGCAGGGCGAATCTCGACCCGATAGAAGCTGCGCCGATGTCCCCTATCGCCGCGATGCAGCGCAGCGACCACCCCATGCACGCGGCGTAGCGGCTCGCCGTCCTGCCAAATGGTCAGCGTCGCCTCTTGATCCAAACAGTCGCTGGGCGACAGATCATGGGTGCGGCTGGCAACGTCAACGGAGAGGGTAAACGGCTCAGAGAGGGCTTCGCGGTGGGTAAACCGCACCACGGCGGTGTCATCGGCCCCGGGTAGGGTCAGGGTAAATTGCAGGCCAGTCCCGTCTGCCATTGTGCCGCTCCTTGGATCATGACGAGTAAATGAGAAGCGATTAGAATAGCGAGCGGGGGCCAAAGAGCAAGGCCTGAAGGGCAAGTGACAGAGATGTCTTACAAAATTTTAATCCATAGCTTACAAAGCTCTCAGCAACTTTTCACTTATCCATTGCATTATAAAAGAGTCAGTGACACTGAAAACCAAACTTCAACACACTTACTTACCGCCGCAAAATCACCAACCAGCGACCGAGGTTCATGACGCTGGCAAGTGACGCGGCGACGTACGTGAACGCGCAGGCGGTGAGTACGTGGCGGGCGCCGGGCATATCGTAGGGGGGAACGTAGTCTTTGAGCATCGGCAGGGCGCGGTTGAAGCTGGCGTCAAACTCCACCGGCAGCGTGACTAAGTGCACCACGGCGGCGGTGCCGAAGCTCACCACCGCCATGCCCACCACCAGCGCCAGCCCACCAGGCAGCCGGGTCAAAATAAACAGAAACGGCGCAGCCATCATCAGTATCGCCCCCACTTTCTCTGCTTTTTGCGCCAGCTTGACCAGGCGGCTGCGGGCGATTAGCGGTGTATAGCCCTCATAGTGTTGGATGGCATGACCGACTTCATGAGCAGCGACAGTCACAGCAGTTAGCGAGCGGCCATCGTAGTGCCCAGAGGAAAGCCGCACGCGACGCGCTTCAGGATCGTAATGATCGCCTTGCTCGGTGCGCTCGACTTTTACGCCTTCGACACCAAAGCGGCGCAATAGGTGATCGGCTAGCTCGGCACCGGTGCCAGGATAATCATTTCGCCCACGGGTGTGGCGCTTCAATACCCATTTTGCCCAGAGGTTGGGCAGCACAAAAATGGCCAGTAAGAAAACGATCAGTACGACGATCATAGACAAAATGCTCCCGAATACGGTTTACGCGCATTATGCCATGGGATGATCCGCCACATCGCGCTTGACTGATTGCAATCCGCGTACCGATTCGCCGCGATTAAGCACTTTACGTCAGCCTAACGCTTTCATCATGCTGCTAGAGTAGCGAACGAATATCTTTCGCCTCCCAGTGCGGAAAATGCTTGCGCACTAAGGCATTTAAGTCGCGCTCAAACGCCGCCCAATCGGTTTGAGGCGCTGTATCGTTAGCCGCTACGGCATTACGAATCATCCCTGCGCCCACCGTCACGTTGGTCAGCCTGTCGATGATAATAAAGCTGCCCGTTCCGGGGCTTTGGCGATAATCGTCGACCGGAATTTCCGCCGTTAGCTCCACTTCGCAGCGGGCGATGGCGTTGAGCGAAAGCGAATCGCAGGCGTGTTTTTCCAGCGTATTCACATCGGTTTGGTAATCGATATGCCGCACCTGGCCGGAAATATCCCGCGTGGCGAGCTTGAAGTCGTACAGCTTGCCGGGCGTTAATACATCGTCGTGCATCCAGACGATATCGGCACTGAACGCATTGGAAAGCGGCACGGACTCATCCGCCGCGACAAGCCAATCCCCACGGGAAATATCGATCTCTTCATCCAGCGTCAACGTAATCGCCTGACCGGGATACGCCGCAGCCAAATCGCCATCAAACGTCACCACTCGCTCGACCGTGGCGATTTTCTGTGATGGCAGGGCTTTTACCCGCTGCCCGGGACGTACGACACCCGCGGCCAATGTGCCGCAATAACCACGAAAATCCAGGTGTGGACGGTTAACGTATTGCACCGGAAGGCGCAGGTTGGTCAGGTTCTGATCGCGACGAATCTCGACGTTTTCCAGTAAGCTCAGCAGCGCCTCGCCAGCGTAGCGTGAGCCACTGAAATACCAGGGGGTTTGTTCACTAGCGTTGACAACGTTATCGCCATCGAGTGCTGAGATGGGCACAAAGCGAATATCGCTGGCGTTCAGGTTTTGTGCAAATGCCTGATATTCAGCCACGATCTCGTCAAAGCGGGCCTGAGAGAAGCCAACCAAGTCCATTTTGTTCACCGCGATAACCAAGTGCTGAATACCCAGCAGGTCGGCGATAAAGCTGTGGCGACGCGTTTGCGTCTGTACGCCATAACGGGCGTCAATCAAAATAATGGCCAGGCTCGCATTCGACGCACCGGTCGCCATGTTACGGGTGTACTGCTCATGCCCCGGCGTGTCGGCGATGATGAACTTACGCTTTTCAGTCGAGAAAAAGCGGTACGCCACGTCAATGGTAATGCCCTGCTCGCGCTCAGACTGCAAGCCGTCAACCAAAAGTGCCAAGTCCACCGTGTCGCCGGTGGTACCGCTGGTTTTGGAAGCGGCGGTAATCGCGGCCAATTGGTCCTCGAAAATCATTTTCGAATCGTGTAACAACCGCCCGATCAGGGTCGATTTGCCGTCGTCGACGCTGCCGCAGGTAATAAAGCGCAGCAGGTCTTTATTTTCATGCTCGTGCAGGTATTGCTCGATATTGTCGGCAATCAGGTTGGATTGGTGAGCCATATTAAAAATACCCCTCGCGCTTTTTACGCTCCATCGAACCGGCCTGATCGTGATCAATCGCACGACCGCTACGTTCTGACGTTTTGGTCAGCAGCATTTCCTGAATAATCTCGGGCAGTGTGGCGGCGCTGGACTGCACCGCACCGGTGAGCGGATAACAACCGAGCGTACGAAAGCGCACCCACTTTTCTTCGGGGACTTCATCTGGCGCTAGCGGCATACGTTCGTCATCAACCATGATCTGCATACCATCGCGCTCGACCACCGGGCGCGGGGCGGCGTAGTAAAGCGGTACGATGGGAATGTGTTCCAGATAGATGTACTGCCAGATATCCAGCTCGGTCCAGTTGGAGAGCGGGAAAACGCGAATGGATTCGCCTTTGTTTATTTTGGCGTTGTAGATATTCCAGAGCTCCGGGCGCTGATTTTTCGGGTCCCAGCGGTGGTATTTATCCCGAAACGAGTACACACGCTCTTTGGCGCGACTCGCTTCTTCGTCGCGACGTGCCCCGCCAAAGGCAGCATCAAACCCATGCTTATCGAGCGCTTGCTTAAGCGCCTGAGTTTTCATGGTATCGGTGTACTTGGCGCTGCCATGATCAAAGGGGTTGATACCCGCTGCGCGCCCTTCTTCATTGGTATGAACGATCAGCTCCATGCCCGCGTCCGTGGCCATGCGGTTGCGAAACTCGATCATCTCGCGGAATTTCCACGTCGTGTCCACGTGCAAGAGCGGAAAGGGCGGCGTACCGGGGTAAAATGCTTTACGCGCTAAGTGAAGCATGACCGAGGAGTCTTTGCCGATGGAGTACATCATCACCGGGTTGGAAAACTCTGCCGCCACTTCGCGGATAATATGGATCGACTCTGCTTCTAACTGCTTTAAATGCGTTAAGCGAGCCGCATCGGGGGCAGTAGAAGCCGATGGTTCGGCCTCATGCCGGGGGACGGCTCCTCGGGGGGAGACTTCAGAAAGCTGGACCATGTACCACTACCTCATCGCAAAACACTATCGAATGCGGTCAGGGTAACGCCGGTCAAGTAATAACCCAAAAGAATTAATAACTATCTTTTTATTCCATTTTTATTCCACGCTTACTCTGAGCTTGTCACATCACCGCTCTATCCGTTCTACCCAGGTGTGCCATTGACCCTCGTCTAGCTCGATAACCCGATATCCTGGGCGAGAAGCGTCATCAACCGCAAAGGCTTTTGCTTCTGGCAGAAACTGATCCGAGGTAGCCGGGCAACCGTATACTCCCACCTGCCCTTCACCTATTGCATACGCCTGGGCAAAGGCTTGATGCGCATGGCCAAAAACAATCAGCTTGACGTGAGCAAACGCGCTCAATGCCTGCCAAAATATCTCGCGGTCTTGTAAGCCAATGGCGTCCATCCAGCTAGCCCCTACCTCAACCGGCGGGTGATGCATCGCGATCAGCGTCGGGCGGGTATCGGCTTTTAGTCGTTTCGTCATAGCGGCAAGCTTTTCCGGCCCGAGCTCGCCGTGAGGCTGGCCCGGCACTTGCGTATTCAATAGCAGCATACGCCAGCCATCAAGGTCTACTTCTTCTAGCAACGGATGCTCGGCTTCCATCAAGTCGACTCGGTCATGATTACCCGGCAGCCAACACCAAGGGCATGACAACGCTCGTAGCTGCTCAACGGCATGCGTATACGATGTCGCTGTTTCGTCCTGGCTGATATCTCCAGTGACGATAACGAGATCAGGGTGCTGCGCTTTTATCGCATCAATGACGGCACTGAATTGCTTTAGCGGTATCCCGGTGCGCGAGCGCGCTGCAGGGTCGGCGTGCAGATGCGAATCGGTAACCTGCACAATGCGCATTAGGGCATCTCCGGCGCGTATTCGCTGCGCCCATGAGCGAGACCATGGGCCAACCACTCACCCAGAAAGCGGTTGAGCTGAAGTTTTTCATCGGGCTGATGCATACGCGGATTGGGATAACGATAGCGGCCATGAAAATGCCGCTCACGCTGAAAATCCGTGACTTCTGCCATCCTTACGTCGTGATAAAGGTGGACACGCATTTTAGGGCTTTCGACCACGTGATCCAAAGGGCCCGTCTGCGACACTTGAATCATGGTGGTGTAGGGCGCGTTTTCTTGGATATATAGGTGCAAAGCACTTGAGCCCTCTTCGCTCAAACGAATATCGCGGCTTTGCCCTTGTTCCATATCTCCCACCAGACGAATCAGGCGCAGATAGTTGGCGCTACACTCGCCCTGCAGGGATTTTAAATCAGTCACATAGGCGGCTTTAGCCATGCGGGCTCCTGTCAGTCTAGTGCGTGGGGTTTAGCTTACGTAAAGCGCGGGGCATTATCGGGTAACGCACGTAGCGAGGCACGCTGCCCGGCAAGCCAGTACATACCGATCAAGCTCATGGCGTTATCGAGCCGACCCTGTTCAAGGAGCTCCCACGCCTCGTTAAAGCTCACCACATGCACACGAATATCTTCGTGCTCTTCATCCAAACCGTGAATGCCACCTACTCCTTGCGTATCGACCAGCCCGCAAAAAAGCGTTACCTGCTCACTGCAAGCACCAGGGCTTGGATAATAAGTATGAAGCTTGCGCATCTCTCCGATCTCGCAACCCGCTTCTTCAAACGCTTCACGACGGGCTACGCTCTCCAGCGTCTCGCCGGAGTCAGCCAAACCGGCGACCAACTCTAACTTCCACGGCGAGACGGGGTCATCAATCGCTCCGGCACGTAGCTGCTCGACAAACACCAATGCGTCGCGCGCCACATCATAAAGTAGCACCCCAACAGCATCATGGCGAAAGTGCACTTCGCGACGCACCGTTTCGCTAACACCGCCTTCAAACAGACGGTGGCGCAGCGTAAGGGCTTCTAAACGAAAAAAACCTTGCTGAAGTATCTCGCGCGAAATCAGCTCGACGTCGTCTTGCCCAAGCGAAGGTGTTGATGATGGCATGTAACACTCCCGATAAGCACATCCGCTCATTATCGGGGTTGGTTTACGGGATTGCCACCATCAAACCCGTTGAAACGTCCGTTAAAGGCTATTTAAAAGCGATGCCGCATCCTCGCGCAGCGCTTCATCTGACGCCTTGCGGCTATCGCGTGCCGTGCCGTTCACTGCACGTTCAGCATGCTCTTTTGCCGCCTGATCGTTGCCCTCATCCTGCAAAAAGGCTGCGTAATAGTAGTTCACATCGATACCGTCTGGGCGAATTTCAAGTGCGCGCTGAAACATTTGCTCAGCCGTATCGCTATCGCCAAAGCTAATCAAACCACCCGGCACACGATCATAAAGCGCCCCTAGCGTCACGTAGGCAGAACCGTTGTTGCCGGTAGGATCAATTTCAATGGCGCGCTCCAGTGCATCGCGGGCATCTTTTGCGCTGCCAAGTGCACCTAAGCCACCCTTTTCGCGCGCAAGAGCTGCCAGCACGATACCTTTCCATACCAGAACATCCGCCGTATCGCGGTGCTGCTCCGCTAACGCATTTGCCTCGTCGGCTAGGGCGCTGAGGATATCTTCGCGCTCGCTCTTAGGCGTTTGCGTCACCGTATGCTCCCAGCGGTTTTTAAGTGAGAAGAGCTCGCTTTCATAAGCGCTAACGGTCAGAGAGGTAAAGGCAAGCATCCCGCCTAGTAGCGTCACTGCCAGCATTTTTCCCATACCCGCTTTGGTATTAAACGAACCTGTCAATTGCATACGTATCTCCGACTTGTTTTTATGTGGCACTCTATTTGGCATAAATAAAGTGGCAAAACACAATGTAACGAACGTTTGAATGAATCGCCACCTAAACCGACACCATTTTTGGCATCACAAAGGGGTTTTACCATAAACGCTTTGTGTTTAACGTGGAGACGCGCACGAATGAAAGGCAGAAACATGACCCGCTGGCGCGACCCCGCAAAAGACCCGCGCCAGGAGCCCAAAAGCAACGTCATTACCGCCGAAGGAGCTGCACGGCTACGCGGCATTCTGGATCATTTATCGCGCGTTAAGCGCCCTGCTCTTTCCACGAAAGTGGGCGAAGCCGCAGCGCTCGGTGATCTCTCGGAAAACGCGGACTACACTTACAATAAAAAGGAATTAAACCGCGTCATCGCACGTATTCGCTATCTGACCAAGCGTTTGGATGAACTGCAGATCGTCGACCGCCTACCGGCGGATACCGGAAAGGTGTTCTTCGGCGCGTTTGTCAGTCTTGAGGACGAAGATGGCGAAACGCTCGATATTCGCATTGTCGGCCACGACGAAACCGATACCACCAAGCATTGGATCAGCGTCGACGCGCCGCTGGCCAAAGCGCTGCTGGGCAAAGAAGTCGACGATGACGTCACGGTCACGACACCCGCCGGTGAGACGACCTACCTCATCACCGCGATCGATTACCGCGACCCGGCCCCATAAACCTTAAAGCGGCGATTCTCGGCCATTACCTCGAAATGATCGAAAGCAAGCGTTAGGCGTTCCGGGTAAGGTAAAAACGCATTCGCCACCAAAATCAACTGCCCGCCCCGGTTCAGGTGGTTTGGTGCGCTGCTGATCAACCTTGCTGCCGCGCCATAATGAATGTCTCGCTCTTGGTGAAACGGAGGGTTGCTGATGATGAGATCAAAACGTTCATCACCCAGTGCTTGGTACACGTCGCTAGCAAGTACCCGACCCGCCAGCTGATTCGCCTCAAGCGTTTTGCGCGTCGCTTCCAGGGCAAACTCGCTGATATCCATCGCGGTCACCTCGTGACCGCGCTGAGCCAGCCAAGCCGTGATAATACCGTCGCCACAACCGACATCGAGGATTCGCTGCGTTTTTTTGGGCAGCTTATGCTCCAACGCCTCAAGCAGTAGCGCCGTACCCTCGTCAAATTTGCCATGACCAAATACGCCCGGATGACTGCAAAGCGTTAAACCAAGCGCCTCAAAGGTTAGCCAGGCCGCGTCGCTTTTCTGTTCCAACGGCTGCGTTTGGGTCGCAAAGAGCGAACAGCGCCGGGCGCTGTCGATCTTATCGCTGCTAATACCGAGCTCAGCGAGGACCTTGGGCACACGTTTAATGCCGCCCTGGTGCTCACCTACTACGTCGATAGACGCGCCGGGCGGCAAATGCTCACACAGCCACTTAAGCCACCAAATGCCTAGCGCGTGTGCTTTGGGCCAGAACAAAACCACGTGGGCATCACTGGGTATCGATACGTGGGCAAATGGCGATTGCGCCACCTTGTTTTGCGCCTGAAAAGCACGCAACACGGCATGATCAGCACTAATCACGCCTTGCGCCTGGGCCATGAGCCAGGCGTCTTGAGGGGGCGCCACGGCCCATAGCGGCTGGTTGGCAACATCGCGCTTAAACACCTCGCTTTGGCGCTGCAGCAGTTGGCAGCTGGGGCTCGCACTTTTGGTTGCGCCGCTCATACAGGGGTCTCCGGTGGAAATTAGGATGGCTTGATCAGGGTATAAAGTAGATAGCGCCCTAAGCGCCAGTGGGGTTCAACGCGGCAATACTGTTTTTCGAGCGCTAACAGCGTTAAGTCCTGCTCTTCCGTAGCAGGCTGCTCGCGCAAATAATCCTGAAAGACCCGAATACCCGCGACATGCTCAATCGCCAAGCCAGCATCGCGGCTCCACTGTTCGATCTGCGCATGGGTCAGCGGGGAAATAGGCGTTAGACGTTGACCTTTACCCAACCCTTCGAGTTCGTCGTTTAACGCTTTATGCATATTGCCTTTCACCACATTGGAGAAACGCAGCGCATCACGGTTAAACACCATCAAGCTAAGCTGCCCGCCCGGCGCCAAGCATCGGCTAAGTTCGACAAGGGCGGCATGCGGGTCCCCGAGCCACTCCAACACGGCGTGACACGTGATCAGCGGCCAAGGACCAGGTGCGGCCTCAAAGAGCTTTTGCAGCGGCGCTTTCACATAACGCACATACCCGCTAATGGTCGCTTGGGCGTCTATTTCACGCTGAGCGCACGCCAGCATATCGCCTGACGGTTCCGCCAATGTAACGCCATGACCACGTCGGGCAAACCATGCTGCTTGCTGACCCAATCCACCGCCCACATCCAACACCGGTTGCTGATTAAGTGTTAGCATCTCAGGCAATAACGCATCAAGCAGCGCTAAGCGCAACGCCCCACGAGGCGCGTTATAAAGCGAACGGGCGAATTTATCCGCCATACCGTCAAAGTAACGATCCCCCGCAGGGGTTAACTCATCAGCCGTTTTAGAATTCTTCACGCGCGCCCATTCTCATATCGACCTATTTTGCTCGGAGCATTTCATTTGGAACGGTTGCCTATTGAGCAAGGCGGACTTGTACCGAGCGACCTTTTATTAAGGTGCGTTGTTTACATGACGTATAGTTTACGTGATTTGGCGAGGCGAATTCACGTAAACTCACGTTCACACTATCGTGTGCGTTGCAGTGGCAATGAACGAACTACCTTTTAGCGGGCATGGAAGCATCTTGATCTAGCGCAAGTTTCGCCCCCGACAACGCATCAAGCGAATAGGCAAGACTAGGCTTTGTCGTGCACTATGAGCCCGGAAACTCACGTCAAGAGAGGATAGGATGGCAAATCCAACAACTGCGCATGATGGCGCTATGCCCTCTGTGCTTAACGAAAACGGCGCGGATGAGGTCATCCAACGAATTGGCCAACTAACGCGCATGATGCGCGAAAGCATGAAGGAACTTGGGTTAGACCAGCAAATTGAGCAGGCCGCTCAGGCCATTCCTGACGCCAGCGATCGTCTTCGTTATGTCGCCGCGATGACAGAACAAGCGGCAGAACGCTCGTTAAACGCCGTTGAGCGTGCTCAACCAACCCAAGATCAACTCGAAAGCGACAGTCAATCCCTATCCAAGCGCTGGGAAACCCTGGAAAGCCCCGATGCCCCGTTAAGCGATGAACAGCTCATTGCCGATACGCGCCACTTTCTCGCTGAGCAAGTACCCACCCAGACCGGTATTGCGCAAAAAGAACTTCTCGAAATCATGATGGCGCAAGACTTTCAGGACTTAACTGGTCAAGTCATCAAGAAGATGATGGGCGTGATCCAAGCCATTGAGCAAGAGCTGGTGCAAGTACTGTTAGAAAGCGCCCCTGGCATCACGGAAGGCGTGAAAGCCAAAGACGAGCGCGACGAACACGCAAAGCTGCGCAACGGCCCGCAAATGGACAAAGAAAAAACCGATGTGGTGAATGGTCAAGGTCAGGTCGATGATCTGCTTGACGAGCTAGGCTTCTAGCTCCATTCATCTCGCTGCTTTTACATGCCTACAAGGGACCATGATTCATTGCCGTCAACGCGGGGTTGACGGCAATGATTTGCGTTCCGATCTCATCGACTCCCCTCCCCTTTAAGCGTGAAGTGTGCTTTTCGTAATAAGCCTCAGCGGAAACGTGATCGATAAAAAAGTCATATACTCCCAATTAAGGCATGCTGTGAAGTTTCAGTCCAATAAAGGGAGAGATGATGGAGCAACTCACCAGCGAATTTATCACTGTCAATCAGTCTGCCCTGCACCTGGCTCTGGCGCTTTTGCTTGGCACGCTGATTGGGATAGAACGCGGCTGGGTCGCGCGCGAAAAAAGCGCTGGGTCGCGTGTAGCGGGGGTTCGCACCCATGCGCTGGTAGGGCTTCTGGGTGGGGTTTCAGGGCTTCTCGCCGAAACACTGACACCTTGGGCTTTCCCCTTGATGTTTCTCGCGATTGCCTTGATCGCGCTGGTGGGATGGCGTGAACAAATGGTACGAAGCGGTGATGTGAGCATCACCGGCCTGATCGGCCTTTTGCTTGCTTTCTCGTTTGGGGCGATGGCCGTTGCCGTCAGCCCGGCGCTTGCAACCGCTTGCGCCGTGGTAACCGCTGTGATTTTGGATAACAAGCGCGAGATACACGGTTTGCTCGACAAACTCCAATCTCATGAGCTAGACGCCGCACTAAAACTCCTGCTGATTTCAGCGGTCATGCTGCCACTTTTGCCAAATGAAGGCATGGGGCCGGGCGGTGTGCTCAACCCTTACGCGCTATGGTGGATGGTGGTGATGATTGCCACGATTTCCTTTGTCGGTTACTTCGCTATCCGCGTTGGTGGTGCGGAAAAAGGCATCCTTTTCACCGGGCTATTTGCCGGGCTCTCCTCTTCGACGGCATTGACGCTGCATTATGCCCGGCAGTCGCGTTTGGATACCGCGCTTAGCCCTCTGCTGGCCTCGGGTATTTTAATTGCGTGCGGCACCATGTTTCCCCGTATCTTGATCTACGCTGCCATTGTCCACCCAGCACTAATCCCGCCTCTTATTTTACCGGTCACATTAATGGCGCTGAGCCTTTACCTTCCGGCGCTAATTATCTGGCACCGCCAGCGCCAGCGCAGCCCAATCGATAGCCCAAAACTCAATCAAAACCCGCTGGAGCTGCGGACCGCGCTTATGTTCGGCGCCCTACTTACGGTGATAATGCTGCTAGGCAAGTGGTTACGCGAATGGCTCGGCGATACCGGCGTCTATCTACTCGCTACAGTGTCAGGCATCGCCGATGTCGATGCCATCACGCTATCGCTGACACGTATGTCGCAAGACAGCCTGAGCATCGCCAGCGCTGTCTTAGGCATTATCATTGCCGCGTCTGTCAACAATTTGGTTAAAGGAGGCATGGCGGCGAGTTTCGGCACCCGTGCGCTCGGGCTACGCATTGCCTTACCGATGCTGGCGTCTGTCACACTCGGCGCCTTGAGTGCTTGGGGAGTCGCGCTTCTTTAGAAGTGGGCGACACAACAATAGTATATAGCTATTAAAACAGTGATTAAAAATAAATTGTCGCTATGTCATACATATTCTATAAATGACGTGTGAAGCTGAGGTTCACAACAGATATTGTTACAAGCGTGACTTAATATGAAAGAGAGAGTGGAGGAGCATATGAGCGAACATACAGGTAAGTGCCCAGTGATGCACGGTGGCAACACATCCGAGAGCAAATCCCACATTGACTGGTGGCCAGAAGCCCTCAATCTGGACATCCTTCACCAACACGACCGTAAGACAAACCCATTGGGTGAAGACTTCAACTACCGTGAAGAAGTTAAAAAACTCGACTTCGACGCGCTTAAGCAAGACGTTCACGCCTTAATGACCGACAGCCAAGACTGGTGGCCCGCTGATTGGGGTCACTATGGTGGTCTGATGATCCGTATGACTTGGCACGCAGCCGGTACGTACCGTATCGCGGATGGCCGTGGCGGCGGCGCGACGGGCAACCAACGTTTCGCGCCGATCAACAGCTGGCCGGATAACGTAAGCCTGGATAAGGCACGTCGTCTACTGTGGCCGATTAAGAAAAAGTACGGCAACAAAATTAGCTGGGCAGACTTGATTATTCTGGCTGGCAATGTCGCCTACGAATCCATGGGCTTGAAGACTTTCGGGTTTTCTTTTGGTCGCGAAGACATCTGGCATCCGGAAAAAGATATTTACTGGGGAGCAGAAAAAGAGTGGTTGGCTCCTTCTGATGAGCGCTACGGCGACGTCGACAAACCGGACACCATGGAAAATCCGCTAGCCGCGGTTCAGATGGGCTTGATTTACGTCAACCCAGAAGGTGTGAACGGCGTCTCCGATCCGCAAAAGACCGCCGATCAAGTACGTGAAACCTTCGCCCGCATGGCGATGAACGACGAAGAAACTGCCGCGCTAACAGCCGGTGGTCACACCGTGGGTAAGTGCCACGGTAACGGCGACGCTGAAGCGCTCGGCCCAGAGCCCGAAGCCGCTGGCGTTGAAGCGCAAGGCATGGGGTGGTCTAACCCGAATGGCAGCGGTAAAGGTCGTGACACCGTCACTTCTGGTATCGAAGGCGCCTGGACGACCCATCCGACCAAATTCGATATGGGTTACTTCGACCTGCTGTTCGGTTACGAATGGGAGCTTACCAAGAGCCCCGCGGGCGCCTCGCAGTGGGAACCGGTCAACATGAAGGAAGAAGACAAGCCGGTAGATGTCGAAGACATGACCACGCGTCTGAACCCGATCATGACCGATGCCGACATGGCCATGAAGATTGACCCAAGCTATAAAGCAATTTGCGAAAAGTTCATGGCAGATCCGGCGTATTTTGAAGACTGCTTCGCCCGCGCTTGGTTTAAGCTGATCCACCGCGATCTTGGTCCGAAAGAACGTTATATCGGCCCGGAAGCCCCGTCTGAAGACTTAATCTGGCAAGACCCGGTGCCAGCCGGCAGCACCGATTACGGAGAGGAAGTGGTAAAAGCGCAAATCGCGAATAGTGGCTTGAGCATCAGCGAGATGGTTTCCACCGCTTGGGATAGTGCGCGCACTTTCCGCGGCTCGGATATGCGTGGTGGCGCCAACGGTGCACGCATTCGTCTAGCCCCGCAGAAGGACTGGGAAGGCAACGAGCCGGACCGTCTGGCCAAGGTTTTGAAAGTTTACGAAAAAATTGCCGCCGACAACGGCGCCAGTGTTGCTGACATCATCGTGCTCGCTGGTAGTGTCGGTATTGAGCAGGCAGCGAAAGCCGCCGGTCACCACGTCCTAGTACCGTTCACACCAGGCCGTGGCGATGCCACCGACGCGATGACCGACGCCGACTCTTTCGAACCGCTGGAACCGTTAGCCGATGGCTTCCGTAATTGGCAAAAGAAAGATTACATTGTTAAACCGGAAGAGATGTTGCTCGACCGCGCTCAGCTAATGGGCCTGACCGCTCCTGAGATGACGGTATTGATCGGCGGCATGCGGATGCTCGGCGCCAACCACGGCGGCACCAAGCACGGCGTTTTCACTGACCGTGAAGGCCAGCTGACCAATGACTTCTTTGTTAACTTGACCGATATGGATAACACCTGGAAGCCAGCGGGTAACAACACCTACGAAGTACGTGATCGCAAAACCGATCAGGTAAAATGGACGGCCAGCCGCATTGACTTGGTATTTGGCTCCAATTCGATCCTGCGTTCTTACGCTGAGGTGTACGCTCAGGACGACAATGCAGAGAAATTCGTTCAAGACTTCATCGCCGCATGGACCAAAGTGATGAACGCTGACCGTTTTGATCTAGAGAAATTTCAAAACGCGTAATTAAGCGCACCACTTAGAGTTAGAGCGAAAAAACCCTCGCTACGTAAACCGCGCCTTTTATGAGGCGCGGTTTTTTAAGCATACTCGCAATGACCATATTCCCAATACCGCTCGCTAGGCTAAGTCGGTCGCTACCGGTGGTGTACAAATAACGCAACGATCACGCCCGCTATTTTTCGCTTGATAAAGCGCCTCATCGGCTTTTATGAGCAATTGTTTGGGGTCTTGAGCATGATCCGGATAGGTCGCCACGCCACAGGAAAGTGTCAGTGACTCAATCAACTGACCTTCATAACGAAACTCATAATGCCGCACTATTTCCAGCAGTGCGTTCGCGCGAGCTTCAGCATTTTGCATGGAAACACCCGGCAGCAGCGCCACAAATTCCTCGCCCCCCAACCGGCACACCGCATCCGCCCCGCGAAAGTGATGTTTAAGTAACCCCGCCACATCCGTTAACACCGCATCGCCTGCATCGTGACCAAGCGTGTCGTTAATACGTTTGAAGTGATCTAAGTCCAACATCAAAAGTGACAGCCTTTCACCATGACGCTCAGCGCGGCGAAACTCATGATCAAGCAAACTATCAAAGTGGCGTCGGTTACTTAGCCCGGTCAGCGAATCTTGAATTGAAAGTTCTTTCAGTTCATTCACGAGCCTATCGAGCTCAGCCGTGCGCGCAAAGACTTTTGCTTCCAGTGTTTGATTGAGAGAGGCTAATTGTCGCTGTGTCTCACGATAGTGCCAAAGTGATATGCCGACAATGGCGATAGAAAACGCTAACGTGCCGACGCTTAGCGGCACAATGCGCCAAAAGACAAAGCCATGCGCAACTAGCATATCCACCCAGAGAAGCAGCGCAAAAAGAGAAAAGCTCAGCACCAGCAATCGCTGCTCTAAGCCCATGCAGCTAAAACGACGCAGGGCAATCAACAGCATGAGCGGAAGCGTCACGGCTAATAATAGATCGAAAACGGGGAATGTCAGCGACAAACTGACCGCGCCTGCTTTCACCAAACCAATAGCAGCCACTAGGTAAACAAGATGCAGTTGCCACAAGCGCGCCATCCAGCGCCGCGAACGTCCTTCCAACCAAAAACTTAGCAATAACCCCATCGCCACTGGCAGCATGTAGTAGCTACTCGCCCGCAGGGTATCCCACGCCATTGCGCCTTCGGCAATTAGCTGGCGTGCCGGTGCTTCAGCGAGCAACATAAGGCCCGCTGAAAGGCTAAATAACGCGATAGCCGCAAAGCCCCGCCGTTCAGGGCCGATAAGCGCAAAAATGCCAGCTAGAATAGCGATAACTAGGCTAAAAGCACTCACCGCCAGAGCCGTTGCCGAGCGCTTGATCACTTTATGAAGGCCGTCGATGCGGTCCATTAGCTGAACCTCACCCCACAAGCCAATGTTGGTGTAATACGAAAAAACACGGATATGCATCGGCTTGCCGGCAAAATCTTCAGGCAGCGCAACCATGTGCCACGGCCAACCGACGAAGTTACCCTTGCCTTCGGCGTCAAATTCGCCGTGTTGATAAATCAGCTCATCGCCGAGGTATATTTGGCCGATCAAATCAATGCTGGTGATATACAGCACCGGGTCGCGCCATTCGCCTTCCGGCAAAAGCGTGCGAAACCAAACATGTTGCTGCCCGCCTCTACCGGGCGGGTTAGAAGGGAAGTTAATCGGCTGCCACGCAGTGGAATTCTCATTCAACCACGCGGGCTTGCCATGCGCCGCCGACTGCGGCGAGTCGCCCCAACGGAACTCCCACGATGCCAGCGGTTCGGAGGGCGCGTCCGCCGCGACGCTGCCACACGACAAAAGCAGCACGACGAACGCCATACACTGCAAAAAGCGAATGCGCATGGTTGCTCCTCAAAATATTGATGAGGAAATCATACGTCAAACTGAGGTAACCCTTAAACGTTTAATCGACTTTTTGCCAGCCATCAAGCGTATAACGCTCTAACCCATCAACCATGCGCCGACACAACCATAACCAGCGGTTTTCGACTAACTGCGCCACCCCCTTTTGGCGAGTTAATACACCCTCAATGGTTTCGCGAGGCGCTTCAATTACTACGGTAAGGCGCAGTGGTTCGTGGTACCACCGTTCGCCATCGTGTAGCGATTGTTCCGGCAAGCCAATGCGTAACTGAGGGCAATTTCCTTCAATCACGCCAATGTGCCCACCCACAACGGAATGCAAGAGCTTATTACCCGCACCGTACAGCAGCGGCGACACCACTGAGGCGTAATATTGCATATTAATCCAATTAGCGACGAGCATCGGTGCGGTCATTAAGGCTTCAAGCGTTGTCCCGTCAGGATCTTGGTCGCTGTGATATTCATGTAGGAACACACGCCCATCCAGTTGCTTGCCGCGACTAACCGCTCTGGGAGCCAACAGAAGCGCGGCATTGTTCGCCAACCCCCACTCTGGGCGAGGCTGCGCCCAATCCGCCCCTCGCTGAGATAACCGGGTCAAGCGAGCGTCATGGCCATCAACATGAACGCCTAATTCGATGGCCCGCTCTTGCCGAGTGGCTTGAGACGCCGAATCCAACACCACTTTAAACTGCTGTATCTCGGACACAAGCGACGCAGGAACAGCCTCTGTATCCAGTAACATAACCTGATCGGTCGTGGTGCAGTGCGTTGCTGCCACGACATGGGTGGTGACAGGTAATTCAAAGCCGCGCTCAGCCAACTCTTCACGCACGCTCGGATCATTGAGAAGCTGCGCAGCAAGCCGAGCATTTAGTCCACCGCCTTGCCCACCGCAGGCACCACAGGCGAGCCCCGCATGATGCGGGTTGTTATCGCTTTTTGCGTCGTGCCCGACAAGCACCACTAACGGTGCCACCTTGCCTTTCAGACCCAAATTCGTTATTAGCGCTTCGGCAAGGATACGTTTTTCTGCTGCTGACAGCGGCTCACCCTCGTAAACGTGGTAAAGCCCTTGGCTAGAGGGTACCACCGTTGATGGCGCTTTTTTATTCAAGCTATCTTTAATTAACTTCCATCCCCAAACCAGCCCCGTGGTTTCTACCATCGTAAAGGTGGAAAATGCCGAGTATTTGGCATGCCGCACGCTTTGACGGGCCGCTTCTTGCTGATAACGAAGCCGGTGAAGAAGCGCATGAGGCGAGGTCTCTTCACTGTGAAAGCGCGGCGTCAAAAGCCCTGGGGAAAGCGACAAAGGCCGCTCGGGTCCTGACGGGTGATGTTTTATCGGCAAGCCAAAAAAACCTGCTACACCGAGCGTTTCAATGTCGGGCGAGAGATGCTCGATATGTCGGCGCAATCGCTCGGAGCGAACATCTATACAAAAAGCTGCCTGCACTTTAGGGGCTGTCTCAGTCGATACCGGCGGCGTGGCCAAGATAGCGGACAAGCGGCGCTGGTAACCGATTTCATACGCTCGCTGCCAGCACCATCTCGCTTCAACGTCACTATCAATCGGTTGATCTCGCGCTTCCCACTGGGTCTGCCACGCCTTGCGCTGCGTGGGGGCAATCTGCGCTAACCGGTCGACGCCCAACCATTCCCAAGCGAGCAAAATCGCCGCTAGCTCCTTTATGCCCGCCTGACCAGAAGCCGCAGGCGTATGCCACGCTAACCCCTGACACCAGGAGGCCCAGCCATTAACGCGCAGCAGCAACGTATGCATTAGCGTTTCAAGTCCATCAGGCGATAAGCCTAACCGGTGAATCACGAAACCAATGGCTGGTTCAGCGCCATCAGGCAAAATATCTAATGGCGAGCGCAGCTCGGCAGGCCAGCGACGATCATAACGAGTCAGAGCCTTCCAGTCGCTGAACAGCGACTCGGCCTGCGCCGTGTCCCAGCGCTGTTGATGGCGATCAAAAAAGCGCGAACAGGTGTCGGCAACTTGATCGAACACACTGCACGGCGCCATGATCGGCATAAAATCCCAGGCACTTTGATAGCATGGTGCAGGCGTTGACTCTCGCGCGAGATGCGCTAACAGCGATGCTTCGTGGTAGGTTTTACCGTTTTCCTCAACCGCACCGCGTAAATCACGGCGTTGAATACGCCCGCTCTCCCAGGCGTCCAGATAAAACGCGCTAGGCATGGTTAGGTGCACCCCCGCGCGTTCAGCAAGCTCACCCTCGGCCTGCTCAACGGGAAGGTGCTTCATTCCCCACCACGGGTTTACCGCAATCCATTGATCCAACGGCCAGACCGGCGCGATTTTTTCTGCGGCGCTATCCAGCGCGTCGCGGTGCTTTTGAGAGACCATTCGCGTCTCGGAGGTCAGCGTTGCAGGTGCACTCATGAAGATTCTCCTTCAACATAAGAGGTCTTGGTGACAATGCCTTGAGTCGCACGACGGCCAGGCGTTAACCCCTCTAGCCAGCGCTGAAGCGACACATCGAGATAAAGCCCATAACTGAAATGCAACCGCCAGCGCGCTACGCGCGGATGAGTCGGCCACAACGTCACGAGGGTCGCGAGACTAGCCAACACCACTAGCACCCCACCACCAATCACACCGGTGACCCAATGGAAAGGCGCCGATGGCTGTGGCAGTGTGGGCGAAAGCAGTACGTGAAGGACGGCGTAGATCGGCAACAAGGACAATGCCAACAAGCAAAGCGTCAAACGCCGTACCAGCGGCAACCCTGCTGGCATCCCCAGCAGCGCCCCTCCTATCGCCATCACCAGTAAAGCGCCCAAGACGGGGTTATGACTCACTAGCGAAGGCCAAAGCCCAAGCACGGCAACCGCTATGACGGCGGTAACGCTTGCCATCCACACCCGGTGCGGCAGACTTGCCAGCGTTAAGCTTGAGCAGCGAGCCGCCCTCACCGTACGACCCGAGGCTAAAAAGGAGTGCGCTTTATATAGTGAGTGGGCAAGCAAGTGGGCCAGCGCCAAGGTATAAGCGCCCAGCCCAATTTCAAACAACATAAAGCCCATCTGCGCGCACGTTGACCAGGCCAGTGCGTGCTTGACGGACGTTTGAGTCAGCATGGTCAAAACCGCCACCACCGCCGTGATGCCGCCTACCAGAACCAACACACCGTGTCCCATACTCACGCCATCAAACAGCGGGTAAAGACGCAGCCAAATGAAACCGCCCAGGTTAATCACACCCGCATGCAACAACGCTGATACTGGCGTTGGCGCTTCCATTACCTTCATTAGCCAACCATGCAAGGGTAGCTGGGCGCATTTACATAGCGCGGCAAGCGCAAGCGTTACGGAAGCGGCTTGCAGCACCCAGCCACTCTGCTCACCCTGCGCCGCGGCCAAAAGCTCAGGAAGCTGAAAGCTACCGTAATGGTAGTAAAGCAATCCCACGGTGATAATCAGCGCCACATCTCCTAAGCGACTCACAATAAACTTCTGCCACGCCGCCTGCTGGGCTTCGCGTCGTTCAGGATAAAGTGTTAGCAAATGGTGAAGTGCTACGCTGACGCTGATCCACGCCATCAGCATTACGAGCAGATGATGGGTAAAGACCAGCAGCATTACGCTTGCTAGCACCACCAAGCACCAGGGTAAAAATCGCGCTTGGCCGCGATCACCATGAAGATAGCGCTGTGCAAAACGTAACAAGACCGTGCCCAAAAAACTGATCAAAAGCGCCATCCATACCGCTAACCCATCTGGGTATAGGCCCAGTGGCAATGCCACCTCGGGTAGCCCCGTGGCGACACCCATCGTACCCAAAATGAGTAAGCCACCAATCAGTGCGCTGGCGATAAAAGCGGCACTCATTAATGCTTGGCCAGCGTGCCAAAAGCGCTGCTGGCGCTTCGGGGATATGTTCCCTGCGCTCAACCCGGCAAGGGCCAGCAACGCAAGAGGTAGCACCAGCCACACCAGAAGAGCAGCAAACACCGTGCTTTCCAACAACGTCGACATCTCGTCACTCCTTAATTTTTTTCATGGCGCTACTATGCCGACCTATTTACGTTATGAAAAATAGTTTATAACGATACTATCGTTCTTTTAAAAAGAACAAATATCCAAGCACTGGTACACTATGAAGCTCAACTATCACCACCTTTACTACTTTTGGCAGGTAGCCAAATCTGGCCACTTAACCCGAACCGCAGAAGCGTTACACGTTTCGCAGTCCTCACTGTCGCATCAGATACGTCAGCTAGAGGCACGGTTAGGGCAAACGCTTTTTCTGCGTGAAGGCCGACGTTTGGTGTTATCCGAGGCAGGTCGGCTCGCTTACGACTACGCCGATGCAATTTTTCGCCAAGGTGAAGAACTTACCGCCCTCTTTGCGGAAGGTGGGCATGCGCATAGGGAGGTCGTGCGCGTAGGCGCTGTCGCAACGCTATCTCGCAATTTTCAGGAAGGCTTTTTGCATCCGCTGCTGGATCGCGATGACCTCGAACTCAGTCTGCAAAGCGGAAGCATGGATGATTTACTACGACGGCTTTCTGGACATCAGCTCGATATCGTGCTCGCCAACCAGCCGGTCCATGGTGATGAACAGCACCCGTGGCGCTGCAAACGTCTAGCACGCCAGTCAGTTAGCTTGATTGGCACGTCGCGGTTATCTCCTGCCCCCGCGTTTCCCAATGGGCTCAACAAGCGTGGTGTGATTGTGCCCGGCCCGGAAAATGCCATACGTCATGCATTTGAGCAGCTTTGCGAATACCACCGCTTAACGGTGAACATTATTGCCGAAGTCGACGACATGGCCATGATGCGCTTGTTAACACGCGATACTCACCATATTGCCGTTATGCCGCCTGTCGTGGTGCGCGACGAACTCCGGGCGGAAACCTTAAAAGATTTCGGTGCCTTACCCGGTGTATTCGAAGAGTTCTACGCCATCACCATTCGCCGCCAGTTTGAATCACCCAGCGTAAAAACGCTGTTGGATCAATCCAGCGACGCGCTACTCGAAAACACGCTGCAGCGGTGAGGAGATCACTGACGATTGCGATATACTTTGCCGCATCGCACACTGATTATTAGGCGTTTTATCAACGTCGGTTTTCGCTACTCTGTCCGCGTTGCCATCGGTTTTCACCCGAGAGCTGACCGACACCGCGGCCACACTCGTGCGAAAAAACCTTTACACTACTTAGTACCGATAACCCCGCTAATGAAGGGCAGCAACGGTGGCTGGCGCGCGCCATTGAGCGACGTTTCCAGCGCCGTAGTCAGCTGTTCGCAACACGACCCAACACGTTTTCCCCTTGCGACATACAATGTCGCGCTGTGGCGTTAAAATGACGTAAATGAGCAAGACAGGAGACCGCCATGCAGTGGGGACAAGTACTCGATGTGACGTCACCTGCGTCCACCTATGAGCACCAAGACCCCGAAGAGCGTCTGTTCGCCCAATTGATCACCGCACGCATGGTGATGTTTCAGGGCAAGGATAGTTCGCTGGATGACGAGGATTGGCAAAGCCTATTCGGCTGGTTAGGTATCACAATACCCAAAAGCGCCGAGAACAGTCGCCGCTATAGCGATTATGCCCCGGCGCTCAAGCGCTGGTGGAAACGCGCTACCGCTGAGCTTGACCCGGATACCCCGGTCACCGGCACGATCATCACACTTTGCGGGCACGTAGCCGAGTTGCTTCAGCTAAATCCGTTAGAGCGTGAATTATTGACCCTGACGTGGCTTCGTCTGCGCCACCCCAACATGAACCCGATCCTGACGTGCGTGGAAGACACCCGCGCCAAAAAGCTTTTAGCACAGCTAACCGGGTACGGCAGCGACGAAGTGCACCTTGGGCTACAGGAGCGTGGCCGCTTGAAAATGCTGGGGCTCATGTCCCACAACAAAAATTACCGCCCGCTGGATCTCGATGACACCCTCTCGGCAGGGCCAATGCTGCGAAGCCTCGCCCCGCTGGTGAACAAAGATGTGGCCACGCTTTCTTCAACCGCGCTGCGCGGTTTTATCGCCGAACGCTTAATGAGCCTGTGCCCGACCCAGCCAGCGGGCACCTTTTCGCTTGCCAGTTTCGATGCCGTACCGCTGCGCCAGCTAGCGGTCGATTACCTGCGTCACGCGCTAGACACCCACCAAGCTGGCGCCAATGTGTTGATCTACGGCGCCCCTGGCGTGGGCAAGACCGAACTGGTCAAAACCCTCGCATCGCAGCTGGGCGTGTCGTTATATGGCGTGCCGGTGGTAGATCAAGACGATGACGTACTGACCCCAAGCAAACGCCTAAGCCGCTACCAGGTGGTGCAGAAGTTAATCGATCAGCGTCCGGGGCTGGTGATGTTCGATGAGATCGAAGACGTGATCAACGACGAAGAGGCACTACCCAAGGGGTGGATGAACCAGCTCTTGGAGAACAACCCCAAGCCAGGGCTCTGGGTGAGCAACAGCGTGTATTGGCTCGACCCCGCGTACCTGCGCCGTTTTGACATGATCATCGAGGTGAAAGCCCAGCACGGCGAGCAGGCCAAGGCTCATTACCATGAGTTGCTTGATGAACTGCCGGTGACCCCCCAAGGGCGCCAGCTCTTGGCTGCCCAGCCGTGGATGACGCCAGCGGCCGCTCAGCAACTGTGCCGATTGGGAACCTTGTTCAACCCGCGCACGCCACAGCGCAATGAGCAGCATATCGACACGCTAATGACACACCGCTTGCACGCTTTAGGCGAAGCAAGCACGCGCGCCCTACCGGATACCTCCCTACCCGCCGGGCCGAGCATGCCCGACTACCGCATTGAATGGCTCAATACTCGCCCCGGGCTTGAGAGCATCGTGCAGCGGCTGACCCGCCGCCAGCGCGGGCGTTTGTGCCTGCACGGGCTACCCGGCAGCGGCAAGACCGCGCTGGCCAAACACCTTGCCAAGCGGTTGGATCGGGAACTGATCACCGCCCACGCCAGCAGCCTGTTGGATAAGTTCGTCGGTGGCACAGAGGGAAAACTCGCCGCACTCTTCCAGCAAGCGCGCGAGAAGAAGGCCGTGCTGCTGCTTGACGAGGTGGATACGCTACTGATGCAGCGCGATAACGGCATGCAAAGCTGGGAAATTTCACACACCAACGAACTCTTGGTACAGATCGAAAATTTCGACGGCATTTTGCTGGCCACCACCAACCGCGCGGATAGCCTCGACCGCGCCGTGATGCGCCGCTTTGATCTCAAAGTCGAATTTTTGCCGCTAGACCCCGAGCCGCTGCGAGATTTGCTCAAAGCCGTGCTGCCCGAGCGCGACCATCATCGCCTGGCGACCATTCCCACGAGTCACTTGGCTCAGCGTCGTATCACCCCAGGCAACGTGCGCACCGCGCTGGATCAACTCGATCTGCGAGGCCTGCCCATCCGCTTGAGCACGCTGATGGACGCCCTCACCTTGGAAGAGCGCGAACAGCACGGCAAGCGCCAACCGATTGGGTTTGTGTAAGAGGCCACGATATGAATCATTTGCAACGCGACATCCAGCGCTGCCCCCGCGTCGCCGTATACGGCACCCTCAAACGGGGCTATCGCAATCACTACTGGCTGGAGGGCGCCGCCCTACTCGGCCAAGACCGCTTGAGCACCATTACGCTGTATGATCTTGGCCCCTACCCTGGGGCCAAAAAAGAAGCCTCCCACGGTGCGGTGATTGAGGTTTACGCAATCACCCCCGAGCAGCTGGCTTTGCTTGACCAACTAGAAGACTATATCGCGCATGCCCCGCACACAGGGGTTTACGACCGTGCCATCTTTCCTACCCAGCACGGTCAGGCGTGGTGCTATCTCTACAACGCGGATGTCGAAGGCGCCGTGCGCATAGACAGTGGTGAGTGGTGAGCTCATCGCCCATGCCTTGCCTTGTGGATACGTTACAGCACCATGGCAGCTACCCAGCCAAAGGCAATCAGCGGGATGTTGTAGTGCAAAAAGGTCGGCACAACGCTGTCCCAGATATGGTCGTGCTGGCCATCGGCATTGAGACCGGCGGTTGGGCCAAGCGTGGAATCAGAGGCGGGTGAGCCTGCATCGCCCAAGGCAGCGGCGGTACCTACCAGTGCCACGGTCGCCAGTGGTGAAAAGCCAAAACTCAGCGCAAGCGGTACGTAAAGTGAGGCGATGATAGGAATCGTCGAGAAAGAGGAGCCAATGCCCATGGTGATAAACAGGCCTACTAGTAGCATAACCAGGGCTGCCAAGCCTTTGTTATCACCAATTACCTCCGTGGAGCTAGTGACTAGCGCTTCGACTTCACCGCTGGCCTGCATCACACTGGCGAAGCCCGCCGCGGTAATCATAATGAACCCGACCAGCGCCATCATCCGCATACCTTCGGTAAAGATGCCGTCCTGTTCATGCCAGCGAAAAACACCACTGAGTGAAAGCAAGGCGAAACCAAATATACCCCCCAATACCATTGAGCCGGTATAAAGCTGAACCGCAACCGTTCCCACGAGTGCTATCGCCAGCACAGCTTTTTGCCAACCTTTTAAATGCTGGGCCGCTTCTGCCGGGTTCTCATCACCTTTAATGAGGTCACGGTCTTGGTAGTTGCGGCCTTTGCGATAGCTAAACAACACGGCAACCGCAAGACCCAGCGCCATACCGCCGATGGGAATCACCATCGCCATCGGCACCATACCACGGGTGATTTCCAGCCCAAATTCGGCACCACTTTCGTTGAGGTTAGTGAGCAAAATGTCGTTGAGAAAGATAGCGCCGAAGCCTACCGGCAGTAGCATATACGGAGCGGTAATGCCGAAGGTAATCACGCAGGCCACGAGTCGGCGGTCGAGTTGAAGATGGTTCATCAGTTTCAGTAACGGCGGTACCAGTACCGGAATGAAGGCAATATGCACGGGGATAAGGTTCTGAGAACTGACGGCGGCAGCCAGCAAAGCTGCCAACAGTGTATACGTCACCGTCCGACGACTGCTGCCAGAATCATCAACATGAAAACGCGCAATGGCACGATTTGCCATCACTTCGGTAATGCCCGAGCGTGAAAGCGCGACGGCAAAGGCGCCCAATACGGCATAGGCCAGGGCCACAGTGGCACCGTTACCAAGGCCGTCGTTAAAGGCATCGAGAATGTCGTTGATGGGCATGCCCGCATAAAGCCCACCGACTAATGTGGCGACAATTAAAGCGAAGACAACGGAAACCCGAGCAAGGCTTAGGCTGACCATCACTAAAATGGCCAAAACGATAGCATTCATGGAAATTACTCTTGTCGTTGAAATTGAATGCGATGAATCCCCGCAGCACAACCTGCGGGGGGAGAAAGTGTGACTTAGTGCTGGCTTGGCAACGTACCAGGCCGAAGCAAATGGCTCAGCGTTCTAGCGGCTAATAGGTCGCTGGCGGCTTCAATGTCTGGGGCAAAGAAGCGGTCTTGTTCGTAGTGGGTGACATGCTCACGCAGCAGCTGCTTGGCTTGCTCCAGCGGCGCGGAGGTGGTTAAGCCGTGGCGCATGTCGAGCCCCTGGCAGGCGCTTAGCCATTCAATGGCAAGAATGCCACGCACGTTATCGGCCATTTCCCATAGCCGTTTGCCCGCCGCCGGGGCCATGGAAACGTGATCTTCCTGGTTGGCGGAGGTGGGCAGGCTGTCCACGCTATGCGGATGCGCTAGGGCTTTGTTTTCGCTGGCAAGGGCGGCTGCCGTCACCTGAGCGATCATAAACCCAGAATTGACACCGCCTTTTTCGACCAGGAAGGGCGGCAGCTGGGACATGTGCTTGTCCATCATCAAGGAGATGCGTCGTTCCGCCAACGCGCCGATCTCGGCAATCGCCAAGGCCAAGTTATCAGCGACCATGGCCACCGGTTCGGCATGGAAGTTGCCGCCAGAGATAATGTCATCGCCATCCACAAACACCAGAGGGTTGTCGGAGACAGCGTTGATTTCCGTAGCCAACACCTCGGCAACATGACGCATCTGCGTCAACGCAGCGCCCATCACCTGCGGCTGGCAGCGCAGCGAGTATGGGTCTTGCACTCTGTCACAGTTGGCATGGGAGTCACCGATGTCGCTAGTTGCGCCAAGTAGGTGGCGATAAGCGGCGGCCGCGTCGATCTGGCCGCGCTGGCCACGTACCTCATGAATGCGGGCATCGAACGGCGAGCGCGAACCTAGCGTGGCTTCAACCGTCAGGGAGCCACAAACCGTGGCGGCGGCATACAGGTCTTCGGCATCGAACAGGCCACGTAGCGCGTAAGCGGTTGACACCTGGGTGCCGTTGAGCAGTGCCAAGCCCTCTTTCGGGGCTAGTGCAATCGGGCTAAGACCGGCGACTTTTAGCGCTTCATCGGCACTGAGCCATTCGCCTTTGTGGCGCGCTTTGCCTTCACCGATCAACACCACACTCATATGAGCCAGCGGCGCCAAGTCACCGGAGGCACCCACTGAGCCTTTTAGCGGAATATGCGGATACACCTCGGCGTTGATCAGGGCGATCAATGCATCGAGGACTTCTCGGCGAATGCCGGAAAAGCCCCGTGCCAGGCTATTAACCTTAAGCACCATGATGAGGCGTACCAGGTTGTCATCCATCGCAGCACCCACGCCAGTGGCGTGGGAAAGCACCAGCGAGCGCTGCAGTGCTTCCAGGTCTTCATCCGCGATACGCGTTTGAGCAAGCAGCCCAAACCCGGTGTTAATACCGTAGACCGTGCGGTTTTCGTCGACCACGCGGTTGACGCAATCAACGCTCTTTTGAATCGCCTCGTCGGCACTGCTTAGCAAGCTAACCGTGACCGGTGATTGAAAGACCTGGCGCGCCTGCGCCAGTGTCATGTTGCCGGGCTGAATGTCGAGATGAGCCATTATTAATGCTCCTTATAGTTGTTGGATTAGTTGTTGAATATCTAGCTGTTGAATGTCTAGTTGTTCAGCATCGGCAAATCGAGGTCGTTTTCACGGGCAGAGTCTTTGGCAATCTCATAGCCAGCATCCGCGTGGCGCATAACGCCAGTACCCGGGTCGTTACGCAGCACGCGGCCAAGTCGTGCGTGGGCATCATCGGTGCCGTCGGCGACAATCACCACCCCTGAGTGCTGGGAATAACCCATGCCGACACCGCCACCGTGGTGAAGTGACACCCACGTGGCACCACCGGCAGTGTTAAGCAGGGCATTCAACAGTGGCCAGTCGGAGACGGCGTCGGAGCCATCCATCATCGACTCGGTCTCGCGGTTGGGGCTTGCCACAGAGCCGGAATCCAGGTGATCACGGCCGATAACCACGGGGGCTTTAAGCTCACCGTTTTTGACCATCTCGTTGAAGGCTTGGCCAAGGCGAGCGCGATCTTTCAGGCCGACCCAGCAGATACGTGCAGGAAGACCTTGGAAGCTAATGCGCTCACGGGCCATATCCAGCCAGTTGTGCAGATGTGGGTCGTCGGGAATCAGCTCTTTGACCTTCTGGTCGGTCTTGTAAATATCTTCTGGGTCGCCGGAAAGCGCCGCCCAGCGGAAGGGGCCAACCCCCTGGCAGAACAAGGGGCGAATATAGGCCGGTACAAAGCCTGGGAAATCGAAGGCATTAGTTACGCCTTCTTCTTGGGCCATCTGGCGAATATTGTTGCCATAGTCAAACGTCGGCACGCCCATTTTCTGGAAGTCGAGCATGGCTTGTACATGCACTGCCATCGATTGCTTGGCCGCTTTGACGGTGGCTTGTGGCTCGGATTTGCCACGGGTGACGTACTCATCCCAGGTCCAGCCCGCTGGCAGGTAGCCGTGTAGCGGATCGTGGGCGCTGGTTTGATCAGTCACCATGTCGGGTTTCACGCCACGTTTCACCAGTTCGGGCAATACATCCGCCGCGTTCGCGCACAGGCCAATCGAGACGGCTTTGCCTTCGGCGGTGTAGCGTTCGATGCGCGCTAACGCATCGTCGATATCGTTTGCTTGCTCGTCTAGATAGCGCGTACGCAGGCGGAAATCGATGCTGGTTTGCTGGCACTCGATGTTCAACGAGCAGGCACCGGCCAGGGTAGCCGCGAGCGGTTGAGCGCCGCCCATGCCACCGAGACCTGCGGTGAGAACCCAGCGGCCTGTCAGGTTGCCATCAAAGTGTTGGCGGCCCGCTTCCACAAAGGTTTCGTAAGTGCCCTGGACAATGCCTTGAGAGCCGATGTAAATCCATGAACCGGCGGTCATCTGGCCATACATCATCAGGCCTTTGCGATCCAACTCGTTGAAGTGTTCCCAGTTAGCCCAGGCAGGTACCAGGTTGGAGTTAGCGATGAGCACCCGCGGGGCGTCTTTATGGGTTTCAAAGACACCTACCGGTTTGCCGGATTGCACCAGCAAGGTTTGCGTGTCTTCCAGGCGCTTTAGCGTCTCGACGATTTTGTCGTAGCACTCCCAGTCACGCGCGGCGCGGCCAATGCCGCCATACACCACCAGATCCTCGGGGCGTTCCGCCACGTCAGGGTGAAGGTTGTTCATCAGCATGCGCATCGGGGCTTCGGTGAGCCAGCTCTTACAGCTAAGCTCGCTACCGGTGGGGGCACCAATCTTACGAGAAGGATCGTGACGTTTATCGTTGGCTAACATGACAAGGTTCCTCTGGTTTGGCGGTTAGTTATTGACTGAGTTGAAAAACAAGCCGAGCCGCCGTGCGGGCGGTACGGCTATCGATATCGTGATCAGGGTTTAGCTCGGCGAGATCGGCTAAGCGGAGCTTGCCGCTGTCGCGGATGATTTCGATCAGCGGTTCAAGCAAAGACAGCGAAACACCCCGAGCGGCGGGGGCGCTGACGCCAGGGGCTTCCCCGGTGGGCAGTACATCCAGGTCAATGCTTAGATAGAGATGATCGCAACGCACCATGAAGCGCTCTAGATCACGCTGAATGCGCTCAAGGTATGCCGGTTGAAAGTCCCGATCTTCGCGGATCATGACACCGAGCTCAGCGGCACGATGAAACAAAGCGCGGGTGTTGGCAGCGCGGCTTACGCCTAAGCAGGCGTAGCGAAACGGCCAGCCGCGTTGGGCGCACTGATCGGCAATTTGCGTAAAGGGGGTGCCCGAAGAACGCACGTGGGAGGGGTCGCGTAAATCGAAGTGGGCATCAAAATTAATAATACCTATACGCGGAGCCCTTTCGCCTTTGTTAGCAAGGTGCTGGGCAAGCCCCAACCAGCTGCCGTAGGCCACCTCATGGCCGCCACCCAGCACAATGGGGAAGTGCTCAGCCTCAAGCAGTGCCGATAATTGATCGGCGAGCTTCTGTTGGGCGGCTTCTAAGGCATCACCTTCGCAGCGTACATTGCCCGCATCATAGGCAGGGCCAGTGCGATGCCAAGCCAGCGGTGCCAGCGCTTTACGCAGTGCCGCTGGGCCTTTTGCAGCGCCAATTCGGCCTTGATTTCTGGCAACACCGGCATCGCTTTCAAAGCCTAATAACGCACAGCCCGGCGCCGCCGTTTGGCTGAGCGGCTGGATCTTTTGATGCCAACGCTCACTGTTGGGTTCTGGATCGGTGCGCCCCGCCCATACTGACATGTCGAGGGCTGTGTCAGTGGCGTTCGTATTGGTGACAGTATTATTGGCCATGAGTAAGCACTCCCTGAAATAAGCGCTGACGAAGGCGCCCAGGCTGTACGGCGTAAGCGAGCTCGGCGGGCGCATCGATATCCCATACGCAGATGTCGACTTCTGCGCCTTCGTGGATGAGCCCTTTACCCGCCAGCCCTAGCGCGGTTGCCCCGTGGGCCGTCATACCCGCCAACGCTTCTTGGGGCGTCATTCGGAATAGCGTGCAGGCCAGGTTGAGCATCAGCGTGGGCATAAACAGCGGGGAGCTACCGGGGTTAGCATCGGTCGCAACGGCCATCGGAACCCCTGCATCACGCAACTCAACGATTGGCGGTTGCTGGGTCTCACGCAAGGTATGGAACGCGCCGGGCAGTATGACCGCCACGCTACCTGCCTCGCGCATGGCAGCGATGCCAGTGGCATCCAGGTATTCAATATGGTCAGCAGATAGCGCCCCGTGGCGAGCGGCCATGGCCGTGCCACCTAGATTCGAGAGTTGCTCGGCGTGAGCCTTAATAGGTAAGCCGTGGGCCTTGGCTGCCTCGAACACGCGCTCGCACTGCGCCACCGAGAAGGCGATCTTTTCGCAGAAAACATCAACGGCATCTGCTAACCCTTCGGCCACTGCGGCGGGGATCATCTCCTGGCAGACCAAATCGATATAGCCGTCGCTGTCATCCTTGTATTCTGGGGGAAGGGCATGAGCGCCCAGCAGTGTAGTGACGACGTTTACTGGCAGCATATCGCCGAGACGGCGCGCGACGCGCAGCATTTTGAGTTCGTCTTTGACGGTAAGTCCGTAGCCAGACTTAATTTCCACCGTGGTGACGCCATCGGCCATCAGGGCTTCAAGGCGTGGTTTCGCGAGCGTTAGCAGCTCATCTTCACTAGCCTCGCGCGTGGCGCGAACGGTGCTGAGAATACCGCCGCCGCGTTTAGCGATCTCCTCATAGCTCGCCCCTTCGAGGCGCGCTTCAAACTCTTCAGCCCGGGAGCCTCCAAATACCAGATGGGTATGGCAGTCCACGAGACCTGGGGTCATCACGCCGCCGCTACCCATTTCTGTGCAGTGATTGGCGAGTTGCTCGTTGAACTCAGCCATGGGCGACAAGGAGATGATATGTGCTCCCTCGGTGATAACAGCCATGGGTTCGGGCAACGTCCGCAAGCCATCGAAGACGTTGATATCGCGCCAGAGGCGACGATCCGTTGCATTCGTCATGAGGAGCTCCTCTCAAAAACCAATTTCAAAGCGTAATGTATATACAATTAAGGTCATTCTGAGCGAACTAGTCAAGGCACCGAGTAAGCAAACGATTGGCGTCGACTTAGTTTTCAGTCAATTAGAAATTTACTTTTTATTTTAAAACAATAAATTATCTTCAAAAAAGCACAGCACAAAGCGTCATCCATTAGACTAATGTCTATTGCTACAGGATAAAAATATCCTTCAACGAGCCCGAATATGTATATACATTAATGGTGAAAGGCTCACTAAAAACAGTCATGCAACAAGAGGCATACTCATGCTCCCCCCCAATAAAACGCCCCACCAGCGGCCCAGTACCGCGCTGATTCTCAAACTGTTCTTGCCAAGCGCACTGGGAATATTGATTTTCTTCGTGCCTGTTGAGATGGGAGGCCGTAGCACTATATTGCTCGATCATATGGTGACCGGCGCTCGTCGCTTGTTAGGAGATGCAAGTGGTTTGTATGCACTGGCGCTGATTGCCTCCGGTGCTGCCTATCCGTTGGTCCGAGGCTACTGGAACCGAAACGTCACCGAGCGTATTTTTACCGCACTAAAATTGCTTGGGGTGATCGCCGCCCTAATGGCTTTGACCGGATGGGGGCCTGCTTTTCTGCATGAACCGGACATGCTCCCTTTCCTGTTTGATAAGCTGGTCATTCCGGTCGGTTTGATCGTTCCTATTGGCGCGATTTTCCTCGCCTTGTTGATCAGCTATGGGTTGCTGGAGCTTATGGGTGTGCTGGTTCAGCCGGTGATGCGCCCCATTTGGCGAACGCCTGGACGCTCGGCAATTGATGCTGTCGCCTCTTTCGTGGGCAGTTACTCTATCGGGCTATTGATTACTAACCGGGTGTATCAGGCTGGGCAATATTCTGCGCGAGAGGCCGCCATTATCGCCACGGGCTTCTCTACCGTATCGGCGACGTTCATGATCATCGTGGCGCGTACGCTGGACTTAATGGCGGTATGGAACGTCTATTTTTGGCTAACGTTGTTGATCACGTTTATCGTCACAGCCGTGACCGTTCGTTTGCCGCCATTATCGCGTATGGATGACAACGCTGAAGATGGCGAACCGGCAGCCGTGCCAGGCAAACGCTTGGTCACTGCGTGGCAGACGGGATTAGCCGTCGCCGACAGGGCACCGGCTTTGCATAAAAGTGTCGCGATTAACTTCAAAGAAGGGCTAGTGATGGCTATCAGCATCCTACCCTCGATCATGTCGGTGGGGTTGCTTGGCTTACTCGCTGCCAAATACACACCGTTATTTGAATGGTTGGGCTGGCTGTTTTATCCCTTCGTGGCGGTGTGGGGCATTGCCGATGCTGCTGCGCTTGCACAAGCATCTGCTGCTGGGCTTGCCGAAATGTTTCTACCGGCGCTGTTAATGGCAGAAGCAGAGTTCGTACCACGTTTTGCCGCAGGCGTTGTATCGGTATCCGCTGTGCTGTTTTTCTCAGCCTCAATCCCTTGCATCCTCTCCACGAGCATTCCGCTTTCCGTGGGGCGAATGTTGGTAGTGTGGTTTATCCGTGTTGCACTAAGCCTGCTGCTCGCCATACCGACGGGGTATTTGGTGCACGCCATGATTGGCTGAGCGCTAAATCATGAGGCTTGGCGGTGTACAGAAGAACGTAATTTATAGCGGTTGCCCGGGTGCAGTAAGCGGGCATAACTGATGAGTTGCTCGCCTGACCACGTGCGCCGGACCATGCTCAAGCAAGGGGTTAAGGTGTCGATAGCGAGCCAATCTGCTGTCTGGTGGTCGACGAGTACAGCTTCAACCATATGCTCCACGTCAGTGATCGGGCAGGCCGCAACTAATACTTCGTTGGGTGTATGAATGGAAAAGTCGCTTTTTAGATAATTGGGTACCCAGCGGGGATTAACGTAGCGGTTTTCAAGCTGAATGGGCGTGTCGTTTTCCAAATGCACCACCAGTGTTTGAAACACGCGACTGCCAAGACGAACACCGAGGCGTAAAGCAACTTCATCATCTGCTTCAATCGTTTCGCAAACGAGTACGTCGTTGCTGTAATGATGCCCCCTGAGGCGTACTTCATCGGCAATGTTATACACCTCAACCAGCGACGACTCTGCTTTGCGATCTGTCACAAAGGTACCTAGCCCAGGCTGGCGTGTTAGGTATCCCTTTTGAACTAAATCGCGAATGGCTTTATTGGCTGTCATTCGGCTTACCCCAAAATCTCGGGCAAGCTGCTCTTCGGGTGGGATTTGGTGGTGCGCTGGCCATGCACCTCCCTGAATTCTCTCCAGCAGATGCTGCTGTATTTGCAGATAAAGCGGAGGGGCCGTGGTCATGAATTGCCTTTCAAGTGGATATAATGTCTAACCACATTCAGTGTACCTTGTGAAAAAGCCGAAGGCATCCTGTTACCCACTCGCTTTATGTCGTACGTAAACGCTAACAAGCTTCAAACAATAGTCGTTTTACGTATATCTAGCGTCGCTTAATAGCAATACTCTGCCCTACCGATCCTTCAGACTTCATAAAATCATTCAGTCACGTAAGGAGCGGAGCATGAACCGCAACGTCATTCTCACCTGTGCCGTCACCGGTGCCGGCGAAACCACCGCCAAGAACCCCCACGTGCCGGTCACGCCCAAGCAAATCGCCGACGACTGCATTGCCGCCGCCAAGGCAGGTGCCAGCATTGCGCACATCCACGTGCGCGACCCGGAAACCGGCAGCGTTAGTCACTCGACAGACCACTTCCGTGAGGTGATAGAGCGCGTCCGCGAGGCCGATACCGATATCGTCATGAACATCACCGCCGGTGGCGGTGGCGACTGGATCCCCGACGCAACGGACCCTACTCGCGGCGGCCCGGGCACCGATATCCAGACCCCAGCCGAGCGCCATGCGCCGGTGGGCGAGCTGCTGCCCGAGCTTTGCACCCTGGACTGCGGTAGCCTCAACTTCGGCGACATGGTCTATGTGAATACCGCTGACTGGTTGCGCGAGCACGCCCGCTTAGTTCAAGCCGCCGGCGTTAAGCCGGAACTAGAGTGCTTCGATCTGGGCCATGTTTGGTTCGCTCGCCAGTTGCAGCAGGAAGGCCTGATTGACGGCGACCCGCTCTACCAGCTCTGTCTAGGCATTCCCTGGGGCGCCGAAGCGGATACCGAAACCATGCTCGCCATGCGCAACAAATTGCCAGAAAACGCCAACTGGGCCGCGTTTGGTATCGGCCGCCACCAGATGCCCATGGCGGCCCAAGCGGTACTTCTCGGCGGCCACGCCCGAGTCGGCTTGGAAGATAACCTTTACCTGGAAAAGGGCGTATTGGCGACCAATGCTCAGCTAGTGGAAAAGGCCGCTTCTCTGTTTGAAAACCTTGGCGCTCGGGTGATGACACCGGCCGAGACACGGGCCCAATTGACATTACGCGACCCGAATACCGGCAATATCGTGTCAGGAGGTGACGCATGAGCCATCAACTTTCTGTCATCGGTACCGGTGTGATCGGCAATGGCTGGATCGCCCGCGCGCTGGCCCAAGGCTGGGATGTCGTGGCCTTCGACCCCGACCCCACGGCACCCAAGAGAACCCGCGCGTTTATCGACAACGCTTGGCCTTCGCTGGAAAAGCGCGGCCTGGTCGAGGGAGCAAGCCCCGAGCGCCTTACCTTCGTGGATAGCCTGGAAGCCGCCGTAGAAAGCGCCGATTTGATCCAAGAAAACGTGCCGGAGCGCCTGGAACTCAAGCGCGAGATTCTTACTGCTGTGGACGCCGCGGCTGACACAAGTGTCATCATCGGCTCCTCCACGTCGGGCTTCAAACCTAGCGACTTACAGCGCGACTGCGCCAAGGCACCGGGGCGGGTCATCGTCGCCCACCCCTTCAACCCGGTTTACCTGTTGCCACTGGTGGAGCTTGTCGGCGGCGAGGCCACCGAAACCGCGCATACTGAGCGCGCCCAGGCCCTTTATCAAGCACTGGCCATGCGCCCGCTAGTGGTGCGTCGGGAGATTGAGGGGCACATTGCCGACCGCCTGATGGAAGCGCTGTGGCGGGAAGCCCTGCACTTGGTCAACGATGGTGTGGCCACAACCGAAGAGATTGATGCCGCGGTGGTCTACGGCTGCGGCCTACGCTGGTCGCTGATGGGCACCTTCCTGACCTTCCACCTGGCCGGTGGCGAGCAAGGCATGCGCCATATGCTGGAGCAGTTTGGCCCGGCGTTGAAACTCCCTTGGACCAAGCTTGAGGCACCCGAACTCACCGATGGGCTGATCGACCGCGTGGTGGAAGGCTGTGAGCACCAGGCCGCTGGCCGTTCAGTCGCTGAACTCGACCACCGCCGCGACGATTTTCTGGTCGAGCTACTGGATCTTGTTCAGAAATACTGGCCCGAAGCCGAGGGCTTGGAGGGGCGTATCTGATGGTGATTCTAGAAACCCACGTCGCCTCGGCGTGGGTCGACTACAACGGCCACATGAACGACGCTGAGTACGCCAGGGTATTTTCTTTAGCCGTGGAAGCGCTGATGAATCGTATCGGACTGGATGCTAGCGGTCGTGAGCGCCATGGTTACACGATCTACACCTTGGAAACACATCTTTGCTACCGTCGCGAGGCCCACGAAGGCCAACCGCTCAACGTCACGCTGACCCTACTGGATCGCGACGCCAAGCGGCTGCATGCCTTCTTTGAACTGCGTGATGAACACGACAACCTGTTGGCCACCAGCGAGCAGATGTTAATCGGTATCGACTCTCAGGCCGGTCGTCCGGCGCCGTTCCCCACGCCTATTGAGGCGAGCATCGCGACGCTACCCCAAGCCAACGCTGGCGCCTGGCCGGAACTGGCCGGGCGCACGATGGGTATTCGGCGTTAACAATCAGCCCTCAACTGCAACGACTAAGCCGCCTTAACGGGCGGCTTTGGTGTGTCTTACTATTGAGGTACTTTAGGGCTTCAACAGCACCTTGCCTTTGCGTGCGGGTAGCAAACTGGTGGCAGCGGCTTCGGCGGCATCGGCCAAGTCGAAGATAGCTTCCACCGGTAATGGCAATTCACCGCTGGTGGTGCGTTGCATCAGTTCACCTACCAGCCGACGTTTGTCTTCACCGGACATGGCCTGACTAACCTTGCTACCCCAGAAACCTTTGACCGTCGCCTGTTTGAAAATAAGATCGCCGGCGGTAATTTGCATTGGCTCGCCAGACATGGAGCCGAAAGATACCAGTGTTCCTTCCTCACCCAGCAGTGCCAAAAGCGAGGCACTATCATGGCCACCAATCGAATCGACAGCCGCCTGCGCCATCGGCTCGCCCATGATGCTGCGCGCCTTGTCTTGCCAATCAGGCTGGGCCGTGGAAATAGCGTGTTCGATACCCAGCGCTTCGAGTTCACTCACACCGGCATCGCGACGCACCAAGTTGATAGTGTTGATCCCGCGCGCCTTAGCGAGAATAGCCAAGGCCTTGCCTACCGCGCCGTTGGCCGTATTCTGCACGACCCATTGCCCAGGCTCGACTTGGAGAAATTCCAGCAGCATCAGCGCACTCAAGGGCATGGCGATCAATTGCGCAGCGGTTTCATCAGCAAGGGCCTCGGGCACCGGTATCACCATCCGAGACGGCGCAATAAAGTACTCGGCCCACGTACCATGCACTGAAGCCGCCGCAACGCGCTGCCCTGTCGTCAACCCCTCGACACCTTCGCCGAGGGCCTCAACGATACCAACCGCTTCACTTCCTCCAATAGCAGGCAATGTCGGCTTATAGCCATACTGGCCGCGCACCGTCCAGATATCATGGTTATGGATCGGCGAAAGAAGCATCTTGATACGCACGTCCCCAGGGCCGGGCTGAGGGATGGGGCTATCGCCTAACGTGAGGACCTCGGAAGGCTCTCCGAACGTGGCATGGATGGCACTTTTCATCTCTACGACTCCTATCCTGTGTTGTTGCCGACGCAAGTCAGCAATTGGTCTGTGGCCGTTAAGGCTTGGTGCATAGGTGCTTTATCCTGGCCCAACTTGGCCAGTAGTGCGGCGCCAAGCCACATTTGGTAGAGCACCTGGGCAAGCGCCTGAGGCGCTGCTCCTGGCGGTAGCGAGCCATCGGCGCGGCCTTCAGCGATCACATCCGCAATACGCGTCACCAAGCGCTTTACCCCATCGTTTAATACCTGTCGCATTTCCTCAGATAGATCCGCCACTTCCGCTGCCAGCTTTACCACCAGGCATTGCTCGGCCCAGCTGCCTGAGGTGGGGTCATCAATCCAGGCATTCCAATAGCGCATCAACCGGTCACGGCCCGTGCCTTCATCAGCTGTCAGCAGCACGCCAAGGCGCTCGTGATAATCATCGACGTACTGTTGTAGCAAGGCTCGGCCGAACGCTTCCTTAGAGGGAAAGTAGTGATAAAAAGAGCCTTTGGGTACGTCGCAATTCTTCAGAATTTCTTGCAACCCCACACCGGAAAAACCCTTGCGCAGGATCAGTTCTCGACTGGTGTCGAGAATATGTTGGCGTGTGGCTGTGGCTTTTTTGGACAATGTCATAGCACGCATTCTACACAAAATAGACCAGTCGTCTACAAATCATATTTTTAGCACCCTCTCCGTTCCACGATGACACTGGGCGCTTCACCAAAGCGTTTCCGATAGGCTCGGGTGAAATGCGCCGGCTGGGTAAAGCCGGAGGCCAAGGCGGCTTCAGTCACAAAGCTGCGACTATCGGCGAGGAGTTGGCGTGCCCGGTCGAGCCGCATTCCTAGGTAACACTGCTGGGGCGTCTCGCCAAAGTGACGCTGAAATAGCCGCGTCAACTGGCGCTGGGACTGCCCTACCAGCCGACACACCTCAGGGATGGGTAGCGCTTGCGTTAGGTTCGCCTCCATCACCGCCAGTGTCCTCACCACACTGCGCGGCAGCTCCTCGTAGCGTCGGCGTGAAACATCACCGCCATCGTCGCCCGGCCGCTTGTGAACCAGCTGCCGCCCCACGGCATCGGCCAGGGCGGGGCCATAGGCATGCTCTATCCATGCCAACATCATGTCGATACTGGCTGCACCACCGGAGCCTGTTAGCCGCATCGCATCGAATTCGTAGCTCGCTGGGCTGATATCTAGCTCCGGGAATTCACGCCGAAAAGCCGGCACGCTTTCCCAGTGCAGCGCCACGCGGTGCCCCGACAGCACCCCCGCCCTGGCCAAGATAAAAGGCGCGGTGTCCAAACCGCCCAGCCAGCCACCGTGGGCAGCGATGCGTCGCAGCACGGCACGATCTTGGAGGCGCACCGTGGCCTCCGCCTCATAGGAAGAGACCACCATTAACCGTAACGCATCCGTCAGCGATTCCAATGAGCCGTCCACATCAATACGCACCCCGTTGCTGGCCAGTACCGCCTCCCCGTCCGCCGAGAGCAAGCGCCAGGCGAAAAGGTCACGGCCGAAGCGATTGGCCACCCGTAGCGGTTCAAGCAAGCAGAACAGCGTCAACATGGAAAAACGCGGCACCAGCCACACGTTGAGGGTGTGCTCGGCCTGCTCAGGGGTCAGTAGGGGTGGCGAATCAGGGCGCGGGTAGGGCCATGTGGTATTGGTAGTCTCATTCATGGCTAACATAGTCAAGTATGTGGCTAATTTTATCAAGTCATGACCAATCCAGGCGGGTAGCATAGAAAAAGTTCCTAACACACCTTCTGGAGGCGCCGCCATGACACACGTCACCCCATCAGCCAATCGCCGACGTCTGGCCATCGAACATCATGGCCAGCGTGGTGAATTTGCGGCCCTTTGGCTGCGTGAACGCAGCCCCGATGACGAGACCTTGGACCCGCGCACCGGTCAGCGCTTGATCGAAGCCGCCGAACTGCCGTTGGAGCTCTACATCGATGCCGCCGACGTGGCGGATAACCAACTGCAACTGCACTTCAGCGACGGTCATCGCACCGATTTCAATCTCGCGGCGCTATTCGATGACCAAGCGACCGATCCGTCTAAGCGCCTCTGGAACGCCACCAACGCGCCCCAACCCGTGGCCGATTTTACTGCCGCGCTAGAAAGCGACGCAGCACTCTCAGGCATGCTGGAATCGCTACATCGCGACGGTTTTGTCATCGTCTCCGGGGTTCCCACCCGCGAAGACGGCATGCAGCCGTTAGTCGACCGCATCGGTCCACTACGGCGCACCAACTGGGGCGGCATCGCCGACGTCAAATCGGTCGCCGACGCCTACGACCTGACCATGACTCAGCGTGGATTGGAGCCGCATACCGACAACCCCTACCGCGACCCTATTCCCGGCTACATCTGGCTGCACTGCCTGACCAACGCCGCCGAGGGCGGCGACAGCACCTTGGCCGATGGGCTGATGGCCGCCCGACTGCTGCGCGAGCGTGACCCCGACGCCTATGCCTGCCTTACACAAGTAACACCCCGCTTTCGCTATCGCGACGCCGACACTGACTTAGAAAGCGAAGGACCGCTGATCGAACTGGACAGCAACGGCGAACCGGTCCGCGTACGCTACTCCAACCGCACTGAACGCGTCCCTGCCCTGCCTCCCGAAGAGCTTGAGACCTACTACGCCGCCCGGCACGCCTTTTACCAACTGATCACCGGCGAGGAACTGACCCTGCACCTCAAGCTCGAACCAGGCCAGATGCTGATCATGGATAACTATCGCCTGCTCCACGGGCGCAGCGCCTTTCAACTGGCGGGCGGCGTGCGCCATATGCGCCAAGGCTACGTCGACCGCGATAGCACCGCCAGCCGCCGCCGCGTGCTGCGCCATCGACTCGACACCCCCCAGGCTCAAGGAGAACCCGCATGACTCAAGCCAGCTTTCGCCACTTCGGCGAGGCTCAGCGTGAGGACTGGGCGCTCATCGATGCCCGCTTCCGCGACTATTTATCCGATACCCCGCGCCGGGTACTCGCCCACCTGCATAACCTGGCCGGCGATCACCACGGCTATCCGGTGGATCGCTACGAGCACTGCCTGCAGACCGCCACCCGGGCGCTGCGTGATGGTGCCGACGAGGAAATGGTCGTCTGCGCGCTGCTCCACGACATCGGCGACGACCTGACCCCGGCGAACCACGCCGAAGTCGCTGCGGCCATCCTGGAACCCTTTATCGACCCGCTCAACGCCTGGATGATTCGCCACCACGAACTCTTCCAGGGGTACCACTACCGGCACTTTTTTGGCCAGGACCCTCATGCGCGGGAGCAATATCGTGACCACCCGGCCTATGAGCGCACCGTGCGCTTCTGCGACCAATGGGATCAGGCCAGCTTTGACCCCGATTATGACACCCTGCCCCTGGAGCACTTCATCCCCATGGTCGAGCGAGTACTGGGCCGCACGCCCCGCGGCGGCCTCCCCGAGCCACTCCCCGAGGAGGCGCTACGATGAGCCAGACCTGTGCCCGCCAGTTACTGCGCCTGCTTGAGGCCTATGGCGTCGACTCCGCCTTCGGCATCCCCGGGGTGCACACCATCGAGCTTTATCGCGCCCTGGGCGAAAGCCCAATCCGCCATGTCACCCCGCGTCACGAGCAGGGCGCGGGCTTTATGGCCGACGGCTACGCGCGTGCCAGTGGTCGCCCCGCCGCTTGCTTTATCATCACCGGCCCCGGCATGACCAACATCGCCACGGCGATGGGTCAGGCGCTGGCCGACTCGGTACCGATGCTGGTGATCTCCAGCGTTAACCGCCGCGATACCCTAGGACGCGGCCAAGGGCGACTGCATGAGTTACCTAGCCAGCAGCAAACTCTGGCCGGCGTCAGCGTCTTTAGTCACACCTTGCACGACCCGGCCGCCCTGCCGGAACTCCTTGCACGCGCCTTCGCGATTTTTCACGGCGCGCGGCCAGGGCCGGTGCACATCGAGATTCCCATCGACCTATTCGATACCCCGGTCCCCGAGACTGCACCGCGCCCGATCGAGGTATTCCCCCCGGCACCGGCGCCCGCCGCCATTGCTCGCGCGGCTGAATGGCTAAGCCAGGCCGAGCGCCCATTGCTGCTGCTAGGCGGCGGCTGCGCGGCGGCCCCCGAGGCCGCCCGCGCCTTAGTGGAGCGCCTACAGGCCCCAGCCTTGACCACCATCAATGCCAAGGGCGTGCTGGGGCTCGATCACCCGCTTGATCTCGGCGCTACCATGAGCTTGCCCGCCTCACGCCGCCTGGCGGCCGAGGCTGACGTCGTTCTGGCGCTGGGCACTGAGCTAGGCGAGACCGACTACGATCTGGTGTTCGACGGGGGCTTTCACCTCAACGGGCGGCTAATTCGAGTGGATATCGACCCCCAGCAGCTGGGCCGCAACCAGGACGCCGACCTGGCCATGGTCGCCGACGCAGGCGAGACGATGACCGCGCTATTACAAGCGCTGCCCAACGTCCGTGGCGATGCCCCTCAAGATGACGGCCGCGCCGCTGCGGTTCGCCAAGCGCTGGCTCTCAACGAGGACCCGGAGCTGGCCCCCTATGTGCCGCTCTTCGCCACTCTGCGCGCCACGCTGCCCGACGCCATCTTGGTGGGCGACTCCACCGGGCCGGTGTATGCCGGTAATTTCCTGGCCTCTTTGCCCGCGCCTCGCTGTTGGTTCAACTCGGCGACTGGCTACGGCACCTTGGGCTATGGCCTGCCGGCTGCGCTCGGGGCTACTCTAGCCTGCTCCGAGCGGCCGGTGGTGGCCCTGGTCGGCGATGGTGGCCTACAGTTCGTGATCGGCGAACTGGCCACCGCCCGCGATCTCGATCGACCCGTTGCGGTAGTGATCTGGAACAACCAAGGCTATGAAGAAATTCGCCGCTACATGGCCATGCACGAGGTGCCACAGCTGGGCGTCAACTTAACCGCGCCGAACTTTGTCGAACTGGCCAGTGCGTACCGCTGCCGCTACCGGGCAGTGGGCGACCCCGCGTCCCTCGGCGAGGCGCTCGCTCACTTAGGCGAGGAGGCCTCACCGCTACTGATCGAAGTGGACGCTACCGCCTGGATGAGCGCTTTGCCATAAACGCCCATATCGGCGGTACTGATAACTATCTATGACGAAAACGAGATGAACATGCACTATTCACGACTAACCAGCCGCATCGCCGGCGAAGGCGCGGCGGCTTGGGATATTCACTACCGTGCCCTGGCCCGCCAGGCCGCGGGCGATGACATCACCGTGCTCTCGGTGGGTGATCCGGATTTCGCCACCCCGACGCCGATTATCGAGAGTGCCGTGGCCAGCCTGCGCGGTGGTGCCACCCACTACCCCGACGTACAGGGCAAACTGGCACTGCGCCAAGCCATCGCCGACGGCTACCGCCGCCAGGGTCTCGATGCCGGCCCGGATAACGTTATCGTCATGGCTGGCGCCCAGTGCGGCCTCTACGCCGCCGCCCAGTGCCTGTTGGACCCCGGCGACGAAGTGCTGGTGCCCGAGCCCAGCTATGTCACTTACGAGGCGGTACTGCGCGCCACCGGCGCCGAGCTGGTACAGGTGCCATTGAACGGCGAGGCGGATTTTCGCCTTGACCCGGCGGCCTTGGAAGCCGCCATCACGCCGCGCACCCGAGCCATGTTACTTAACAGCCCCCACAACCCCACCGGCCAGCTGATTGAGGCCGACACCTGGAAGGCCATCGCCGAACTCTGTCGGCGACATGACCTCTGGTTGATCGCCGACGAAGTCTACGCCGAGCTGATTTTTGAAGGCGAGCACCTTTGCCCCGCCACGTTGCCCGACATGGCCGAGCGCAGCGTGATCGTCAGCAGTCTCTCCAAGTCGCACGCCATGACCGGCTGGCGCCTGGGCTGGGTGCTGGGACCCAAGCCGCTAATTGAGCACCTTACCCACTTGGCGCTGTGCATGCTCTACGGCTGCCCAGACTTTATTCAGGACGCCGCCTGCGATGCCCTCCTGACACCGCCCGCCGAGCTAAGCGAGATGCGTGACGTTTATCGCGCGCGCCGCGATACCGTTTGCGGGGCCTTGGCCGAGAGTACGGCAGTCACCGCTATTTGCCCGCCAGCAGGGATGTTCCTGATGGTGGATATTCGCGCCACGGGCCTCTCTTCCCAGGTTTTCGCTGACCGGCTGCTCGACGAAGAGAACATCTCGGTGCTCTCGGGTGAAGCCTTCGGCCCCTCAGCGGCAGGGTTCGTGCGCCTCAGCCTGACCGTAGAGGCCGAACGTTTAGCCACCGCCTGCCACCGTTTGGCCGCCTGCGCGGAGCGCGCTCGCGATGAGAGCAGCCCGCATATCTTGTCACCGACCCCGGCTTCGGAGGCCGATTGCCTATGACATCATCACTTCAGCACGCTTTTCGTTCCCACTCCTCCACCGCTCCCGCGGTGGTGGCCACCCAATTAATCAAACATTTTGGTGAGCTAGAGGTGCTCAAGGGCATTTCTCTTGAGGTTCCCGAAGGCACCGTCACCTCCATCATCGGTGCCAGCGGCTCGGGTAAGAGCACCCTGCTGCGCTGTATGAACCTGCTGGAGCGACCCGACCGAGGCGAACTGGCGATTGCGGATGAGGCGATTCGTTTTGACCGCAATCCCCAGGGCGATATCATCGGTCTTGACCGTCGCCAGCTGCAACGGCTTCGCGCCAAAGTCACCATGGTTTTCCAGCAGTTCAACCTGTGGCCCCACCTGACGGTGCTCGGCAACGTCATCGAAGCGCCCATGCGGGTCAAGAAGCTCTCGCGCAAGCAAGCGACCGCCCTGGGCGAGCACTACCTGGAGCGAGTGGGTATGGCCGACCGGCGCGACGCCTACCCTGCTTTCCTCTCCGGCGGCCAACAGCAGCGAGTGGCCATTGCCCGGGCGCTGGCGATGGAGCCGCGTCTGCTGCTCTTCGACGAACCGACCTCGGCGCTGGATCCAGAGCGCGTCAACGAGGTGCTGGGGGTGATCCGTGGCCTCGCCGACGAGGGCCGTACCATGCTGCTCGTCACTCACGAAATGCATTTCGCCCGAGAGGTCTCCGACCAGCTGGTCTATCTCGATCAGGGGCATATCGCCTGCTCGGGCACCCCAAAAGACGTCTTCGAGGACCCCCGCTGTCGTCAATTCATGGCGCCCGCGGCTTGATAACTCATCAACGTAACAAGAACCACCATAACAAGAACCACCACAACAACTGACCTAACAGGAGAAGACCATGAAATTTCCGATGATAATGGCGACCGCCGTGACAGCACTTGGCCTCGGCCACACCGCCCAAGCTGCCGAGCCCCTTAAGGTGGGTATTTCCGGCGAGCCCTACCCGCCCTTTACCTACAAGGCTGCCAGCGGCGACTGGACCGGTTTCGAAGTGGAGCTGGCCCATGCTTTCTGCGACGCCATGAACCGCGAGTGCGAGATTACGCCCACCGGCTGGAGCGGTATCATTCCCTCGCTCAATGCCGGGCGCATCGACATGATCATGAACTCCATGTCGATCACCGATAAGCGAAAGCGTGTCATCGACTTCACTCGCCCTTATTACTTCACACCAGGGGCCTATGTCGCCGCCAACGACCAAGCGCTCGATATCCCCGACGGCCTAGACGGCCTGGTGATGGGCGTGCAGTCGGCCACCACCAACGCCACCTATGCCCGCCGTGCGCTGCGCGATAGCGGTGTGGATATCCGCCTCTACGATCAGGCTGAGCAAGTCAACAATGACCTGCTATCAGGACGCTTGGATGTCATCCTCGCTGACGAAATCGCCATGGTGCAGCTCCTTGATCGCGACGAGGCGGAAGCCTTTGAGATCAAGGCCACCGCACCGCTCCACGAAGCCTACGGTGAGGGTATCGGCATCGGCCTTCGCCAAGGGGATGATGCGCTGCGCGAAGCCCTTAATACTGCCATCGCCACGGTGATCGAAGACGGCACCTGCGCCAGTCTTTCCGAGCAGTACCTAGGCACCGACGTCTGCGTCTACGACTGAACCATTTTCCGCCACTGTTCTCTACCCCCGGCGCCAATGGCGCTGGGGGTTCCATTGTGTGACTCACTGTTCCGTGACCAAGGAAAGAGACAACCATGACTTCGATGACACCAGAGGGGCTCATCGACTGGGCGGGTCCCATTCTTAACGGGGCGCTGACCACAGTGCAGATCGCCGTGCTGGCTTACGCCATCGGCCTGCTGCTAGGGCTCTTAGGCGCTGGCGCCAAACTCAGCCCCTGGGCGCCTTTGCGCGGCCTGGCCACCGTTTACTCCACCCTCGTCCGAGCCGTGCCCGAACTGCTGCTGATTCTTCTGCTCTACTATGCCGGTGCCCAAGCGCTGGATGCCCTGCTGGGGTATTTAGGCATGGCCGGTGCCGTGCAGATCACCGGCTTCGCCACTGCTGTCGGTGTACTGGCCTTCGTTCAGGGTGCTTACATGACCGAAGTGTTTCGCGGCGCCATCATGGCCATCCCGCGCGGGCAGCTGGAGGCCGCTAGCGCCTTTGGCTTCTCGCGCTGGGCCCGTTTCCACCGCATTGTGCTGCCGGGGATGCTGCCCAACGCCCTGCCGGGCATGTCCAACCTGTGGCTGATTCTGATCAAGGACACTGCCCTGATCAGCGTGATTGGCTTCAACGAGCTGTTTTTCACCATTCAGCAGGCCGCCGCCAGTAGCCGCGCCTACTTCCTTTTCTATGCCGCCGCCGGTGTCATCTACTTACTGATGACGCTGAGCTCCACGGCACTCTTCACCCGCCTTGAGCGTTACGTACGCCGTGGCCAACCCACGGAGGCATGACATGGACTTTTCCTGGCTAAGCGATCCTTTTTACCTGAGCTATCTATGGGAAGGTTTCGTCAATACGTTGTGGCTGCTGCTGGTCTCGGCGGTGGGCGGCCTACTTCTCGCCGTGCTAGTGGCACTCGCCAGACTGCGCGGCCCGCGCCCCCTGGCCTGGCTGGTCTGGGCCTTTACCACCGTGATGCGCGGCACCCCGTTGCTGGTGCAGCTGTTCTTCTTTTACTACGGCGTGGGCCGCCTGATGGAAGGCGTGCCGGGTATCCAAGAAACATTCATGTGGCCACTGCTGCGCGACCCTTTTTTCTTCGCCGCCCTGACTTTCATCCTCAGCGTGGGCGCCTACTCCGGCGAGGTGATCCGTGGCGCCATGAAGAGCGTGCCCCGAGGCGAACGGGAGGCAGGTCGCGCGTTCGGGCTCTCCGGTTTTCAGGTACTCACTAGGCTGTGGCTACCTCGCGCCATTCAGCTCTGCCTGCCCACGCTCACCGGCGAGATGATTCTGCTGCTCAAGTCGATTCCGCTGGTCTCCACCATCGCCCTGATGGACTTGCTTCAGGCCGCCAATATCATTCGCGACGAGACGTTTCTGGTCTACGAGCCGTTGCTGTTGATCGCCGGTATTTACCTGGCCACCACGGTGGTGCTGACCGTGGTGCTGCGCTTTGTGGAACTCAACTTCCCCGGTATGCAACCGACTCAACGCCGCTGGCTGCCCATTCGCTAAACAGGACAAGATTTAATGCCCGCTTACATAAACGTTTGCAAAGACACCTTGAGCGACCAGTTTATTGACAACGCCTGGGTGCCAAGCAAGAGTAAGACACGCCGCCCGGTGCTCGACCCTTATCAAGAAACACACATCGCCGAGGTGACCTACGGCGACCCGGCAGACGTCGATGCCGCCGTGTCTGCGGCCCGGCGCGCCTTACCCGGCTGGCAAGCCACACCGGAGGCCCGCCGCGGCGAGTATCTGGAAGCCATTGCCGCAGGGTTAGAGACCCGCCGCCAGGCCCTGGCCGAGCTTTCCAGCCGCAACAACGGCAAACCCCTCGCCGAGGCCTATCAAGACCTGGACGATGCCATCGCTTGCTACCGCCACTACGCCCAGGCTGCCGTCGCTCTGGGTCAACGCCAGGGAACCGTTGAAGATGCGGATCAACCCGACCTGGAAGCGCGCCACTACTGGGATGCCATCGGTGTGGTAGGACTTATCACCCCTTGGAACTTTCCGCTGGTCAGCAGTGCCTGGAAGCTGGCACCCGCGCTTGCCGCTGGCTGCACGGTGGTATTCAAACCCTCCGAAATCACGCCCCTGCCCGAGCGGGCACTGGCGGAGATTGTCATCGAGGCGGGCCTGCCCCCGGGGGTATTCAACCTGCTGCAAGGTGACGGTGAGGGTATCGGCGCCCCGCTGAGCCGCCATCCCGGCATCGACAAGCTCTCCTTCACCGGCAGCAATCCGGTGGGCGAAGCTGTGATGCGCGCCGCTGCCCAGGGCGTAAGACCGGTCTCCCTGGAGCTGGGTGGCAAGTCGCCGATCCTGGTTACCGAAGACGCCGATCTCGCGCTTGCACGCGATTTGGTGATAGCGGGTATCTGCTACAACGCTGGCCAGATGTGCTCGGCCACGAGTCGGCTGTTGGTGCATGAGCGCCTGGCGGACGAGCTTTACGCGGCAATCGATGCGGCCATGGCAGAGCTGCGCCTGGGCGATCCGCTCACGGCGGGGACTGACATGGGCCCTCTGGTCAGCGCCACCCAGCGAGATCGGGTGCAGGGCTACGTGGCCCTCGCTGAAGAGCAGGGGCTAGGCAGCGAAACGCTTACCCACGCGCTACCCGAGCAGGGTTTCTTTGTGGCACCGCGCCTCTACCGTGAGGTGCCTACCACCAGCCGCCTGTGGCAAGAAGAGATTTTTGGCCCGGTGCTTTGCGCACGCCGCGTAGCCGACGACGCCGAGGCTATTGCCCTGGCTAACGACAGCGACTTCGGCCTGGCCGCCACGGTGGTGGCCGGCGACCCCGACCGCGCCGAGGCCATTGCACGGCGCCTAGAGGCGGGCAATGTCTGGTGTAACAGCGACCAGATCGCGCCGCCCCAGGGCAGCTGGGGCGGGATGAAACGCAGCGGCATCGGACGCGAATTGGGCGATGCCGGTCTGGACGCTTACCTTGAACTCAAACGCATCACACGCCCCTTGAGGGCCTGATGGCCGCTAGGGGGACGGCTCTCACTGTTTTGTGGCACACTCGCGTGTTTTCGCCTTTGGGTTCCACTAGATGGCGCTCCCTAGAGCGCCATTTTCATGTATTCTCTTGCCGACTATGAGACTCAAGCCCCCTGACACTGTCCCCGAGCGCATTGGCTTTCTTCTTTTGCCGCGCTTCGCCATGGTGGCGTTTTTCTCTGCGATTGAGCCACTACGCATTGCCAATCGCATCGACGGACGCCCTCTCTTTGAGTGGGATTTGATTAGCCACGATGGCGAACCGGTCGTCGCCTCAAACGGCATGACACTCGCGGTGAGTAGCTCCCTTCACGCGGCCCCTCAGGTGCCTAGCTTGGCGGTCTGCGCAAGCTTTGAGCCTGAGAATGGCATTGATGACGAACTGATTGATTGGCTACGGGAATGTGCCCGCGAAGGTTGTGTGCTCGGCGGCATGGATACCGGCTGCTACGCGCTCGCCGCCGCTGGCCTTCTTGATGACCAAACGGTGACCCTGCACTGGGAGTGCCTGGCTGACTTCCGCGCCCGTTTCCCCCGAGTTGACGTCGTAGAGTCGATTTACGAGGTGACCGACGAGGGGTTCTCCTGCGCTGGCGGCAGTGCCGCCATCGACATGAGCCTTGACCTGATCCGACGCCGGCACGGTGACGCGCTCGCCAAACAGGTACGCGCTCAGCTCATCCACGAGCAGGGGCGCCGCCCGGCCAGCCGCCAGCGCGACCCCGCGATTCCCCAAGAGCCGATGCTTCAGCGCGCCATGACCTTGATGGAGGCGAACCTGGCATCACCGCTAAGTATCCGCGCGCTTGCCAATGAACTCGGTATTACCTGGCGTCGCCTTGATCGCCTTTTCGCCCGGCATTGGGCGATGTCACCTCAGCAGACCTACTTGGCCCGGCGCTTAGACCACGCTTATCGGCTGTTGTGTGAAACACCACATAGCATCATGGACATCAGCCTGGCCTGCGGCTTTGCTTCCCCTTCGAGCTTCAGTCGCGCCTTTCGCCACCAATATGGTGCCACCCCTCGCCAATTACGCCAGCAAGCAGTGTCGAATCATGCACAGTAAGTGTCGAATTCTGCCGCGAATCCTATCGGCCAAACGGGCATGCTAAGCGACATCACTCATCGCCTAGGAGACCCACATGACTCAAGCCCTTCCTCTGACACCTGACTACGATGTTTGGCCCATCGACGCCAACCTCAAAAAGGTATCCTTCAAGCCGCGCCTACTGACGGTGTCCTGGAGCGATGGCCGTGAGAGCCGCTACCACAGCATCTGGCTGCGTGAGAACGCCGCTGACGAGACAACCGTCAACCCGGCAACGCGCGAACGCATTCTTGATCTTTCCACCTTGCCCAGTTGGCCTGAGATTACCAGTGCCGAGATCGATGAAGCTGGCGCGCTGTGCGTAGATTTCGCGCCAGAAGGACGGCGCTTACGCTTCCATCCCGGTTGGCTTCGAGCGCACGACTACGACAACACTGACGACCCAGAAGCACCGCTCGTGCCGATAACGACGTGGCAGCGAGACGCAGGCGAAGGCCCAGACAGCTTGGACGCCACGGGCCTGCTCGACACCGAGGAAGGCAGCGAGACCGAAGAGGCTATTCTCGCTCCTGCGCTTTCCAGCATACTGGGCAAGGGGTTAGTTCGTCTGCGCAACCTGCCCATTGAGCCCGGCTCGCTCGAAACGATCGCGCGGCGTATCGGTCCTGTGAGGCCCACCAACTTCGGCATGCTTTTCAACGTCAAAGCCAAACCGAATCCCGATTCCAATGCTTACACGTCCATCGCCCTGCCACCCCACGTCGACCTGCCAACCCGGGAGTATCAGCCGGGTATGCAAATGCTCCACTGCCTGGAAAACAGCGTGGAAGGCGGCGAGGCGGTCATGCTCGACGGGTTTGCCGTGGCCGAGGCGCTGCGCGAGCGTCACCCCGAAACCTTTGCCACGCTCACCCGGGTGCGTTGGTGCTTTGCAAATACCGCCAAGACCACCGATTACGTTTGGTACTCGCCGATGATTCGTCTTGATGAGCGCGGTGAGCTGCTGGAAGTTCGCATCGCCGACTTCCTACGCGGCCCACTGCAAACTAGCTTTGAAGACGTAGAGCCCGCCTATGAAGCGCTGATGGTGCTTCAAGAAATGCTGCACGACCCTACGTTCGCCATTCGCTTCACCTATCAACCCGGCGATTTGGTGATATTCGACAACCGCCGACTTCTCCACGCTCGCGACGCTTTCGAGGGCACGAGCGGTCATCGCTGGCTGCAGGGGTGCTACATGGAGCGCGACGAAATTCGCTCTCGCTACCGTATGGTGAAACGCGCCTCACAGCAACGCAAAGCGACGGCCGAAGCGTCGTTGGTATGAAAGATATCAACGGTTTTATTAAACGCTTTGAGGCTGGGCTCACGGCGCTCGAAGGTGTCAGCTGGCCCGAAGCGCGTCGCCGCTACGATACAGCGTGCCAGCAGTTTGCTCCGCCGGACCCGGCGGGGCTTGGCGTCAGAGACGAGTCGGTCGCTAACGTCGCGGTGCGCCGTTTTTCACCTTTTGATGCGGCGGCCGCTGGCGCTGTGCTCTACGTGCATGGCGGCGGGTTTACGATAGGCTCGGTTCGCAGCCATCACGGTATTGCGGCAAGCCTAGCCGAAGCGCTAGGGCATGAAGTGATGAGCGTGGCGTATCGCCTGGCACCGGACGCCACTTACGCTGACATGCTCGCCGACTGCCACGCGGTGGCGGGTGCGATTACTCCCATCACTGCCATGGTAGGTGACAGCGCCGGTGGGCGGCTGGTGATGGATCTCGCCAAACGCCTTTACGCCAAGATACCGCTTGGACTGATCTACCCGCCGGTAGAGGGGCTTTGTGAAGACACGCTGGGCCGGGATGCGCCCCTTCTTAGTCGCGCCGATGTGCTATCGCTGCAGCCCTACTATCCCGAAACGCGACCTGCACCGCTAGGCAGTCCCCCTCCGTCATTCGCGCTAGAAGTGCTGGCCGTCGAGCACGACCCGCTCACCGTCCCCTTGGAAGCGGCTGTTGCGCACTGGCGCAACGCCGGTGCCGATATTGGCTACCGCTGCGCCCCCGGTATGGTTCACGGTGCGCTACACGCCCACGCTTTACTGCCCAATATGCAAAACGCCTGGCAGGATTTCTGCCAGGCGTTAGCGTCACGCATCACACGGTAAGCCTTAGCCACACGGTAAGACTTAGTCACACAGTAAAACTTAGTAAGCGGCGCGTACTGCCTCAATGGCAGGCGTGCCGTCGCGCGCCTCAACGCCGTCGAGCCATTCGGCGACAATGTCCAGATTGCCTTCGATCCATTCAGAAGCCACCTCATCGGCGGGTCGCTCTTCATAGCTGTAGCCGTGAACCCAGGTGTTCTGGTCTTCAATGTCGACGACAAACTGCGACAAGAAGCGGTGCAGTTGAGGGTCTTCTTGCGCGAGGCTTGCCGGCACAATCGTCCACACGGTGCTTCCGATCTTCGCAATGCCCGCATCATCCGCATCGTCCAGATAGGCCAAATCGAAGCTAACGTTCATCCAGTGCGGTTCCCAACCGACGAAGGTGACCCATTCCTCGTTGGCCATCTTCTGCTCGGCCTGCGCCAGCATGGCCGCCGTTGAGCTTTCGCGCAGGTTCCAATCACCTAGCCCGGCAATATCCGCCTCTATCGCTTCAAGAATAGCGGTGTTGATCCCGGTGCCTGCCTCAATACCCTGAATCTCGCCGTCGAAGCGGTCGCGATTAGCTTCCAGGTCGGCCACCGACGTAACACCGGCATCATAGACGTACTGCGGAACCACCAGGCCGGAGGTGGCACCCTGAATATTGGAAACCAGTTTTTCGACCTTATCGTCAGCCACCAATGGCTCAACCATCTCGGTCTGTACCGGGTACCAGCCACCTAGGTAAACATCGACGTCATTACGCGTAAGGCCTTCCAGGATCACACTCACGGCCAAGCCACTCTGGCGTGTGCCATAGCCCATGGCTTCCATCAGTTGAGCCGCCACTTCCGACTTGACGGTGACACCGGGCCACGGCGGCACACCAAAGCGCACCTCATCCAGCGCGGCGACGGCAGGGCCCGCACTCAGCAGCAATGCCGCCGCTAATCCGGCTGTTTTGGACAAAGCTGATTTAGGTAAGATAGATAAGATATTGTTTCGCTGATACATTTTCATGCGTAGGGTCCTTTTATGGCAAAAACACCCCTTCAGTTTGCCGATATCGGTCAGCGAGAGACGACGCAAAGCGACATTAAGCAACCAATAAACGACATTTTCATGATAATCCGACTTACCAGCGTACTTCTCGCGGGGGATAGCCAAAATGCGAACGAAACGCGCGGGCAAAGCTAGAGCTTGAGGCGAAGCCACACGCGATGCCCACCGCCAGCACATCCATATCGGTTTCCGTCAACAAACGCTTGGCGCGGGTAAGCCGCAGCTGAAGATACCAGTGACGGGGGCTTGACCCTAACTCGTGCTCGAAAAGGCGCTGCAATTGGCGGGCAGAGACGCCGCTGCGCTTAGCGACTTCAGCCAGCGAAAGCGGCGCCTCAAGATGGCGCTCCATCAACCCAACCGCCTCAGCCAAACGGCGGTTATGCGTGCCTAAACGCCGCGCCAGTGTCATACGCTGCCGGTCGCTACGACTACGCAATCGCTCATGGATCAGCTGTTCGGAAACGTCCACCGCCAGCTTTGCACCATGGCGCCGAGCGATGACTTCCAGCGCCATATCCATGGCAGCAGCGCCCCCGGCACACGAAAAACGCCGCTCGCCCAGCTCAAATAGCTCATCGGAGGTTTCCAGCATCGGAAAACGCTCGCGAAAGGCCGGTAAACTCTCCCAGTGCAGCGTCACGCGTTCGCCTTTTAGCAGCTGTGCCGCGGCGAGCAAAAAGCCACCGGTATCCAACCCACCCAGTGCACAGTCGGCTTGATCCAGCCTATGTAGCCACGCGATAAGCGTGCGATTTAAGTGTGCCTCGGGCTCAAAGCCACTGCATATCGCCAGCGACGACAGCGCCAGCGTGTCTCCCATGGGCTTATCCGCCAACAGCGTCATGCCGTTGCTGGCCGTCACCGGCTCGCCATCCGGGCTAAAAAGCGTCCATGCAAATAACGCTTTACCGCTGATGCGGTTAGCAATACGCAGCGGCTCAACGGCGGAAAAAAACGCCATCATCGAAAAGCGCGGTAACAGCAAAAAGCCAATGTTTTCAGGCCAAGGCCCGGTGTAATGCAAACGCATCGAAAGGTTTGGAATTCCCGTTAATAGAAAGTGGCAATCTCACCAAAACCAAGTATGGAATGGAGAAAAGCAAAAAACAAAAAAGCCTGTTGATTAAACGGCTCCCAAAAGCAGCGTAATCGAAAAACGAGCCGATGCCGTTTTCCTGCATCGGCTCGTGTGACTTAATCGTTGCACACCGCAGAAATCTGGCTGAGTTTCTCCGCCACTTGGACGCAGCCTTCGTAGGGCATGACCGTCTGGCAAGTGTGCATCACCCGGCCCGCTTGCGCTTTAACGGCGTCGACGACCTTCCGGTGGCAATGGCCGAAGAGCGCTTAAAGGCCCCCTACACAGACGTATTTCAACTCGGTGAACTCGTCCAACCCGTGGCGGGACCCTTCACGCCCAAGCCCGGATTCCTTCACGCCGCCAAACGGCGCCAATTCGGTCGACAGAATGCCTTCGTTAACGGCCA
>NZ_JAMJPJ010000019.1 GCF_023555005.1 Halomonas llamarensis
CGCTATGTGATGATTGATAGGCATCCACCTAGTAATGCCAAATCCATCGCGAAAACGGAAACTTAAGTACGTCATAAACGGTGCCAAATACGGCACAAGGAAGTGCCAAATCCATCGCGCGTTTACACGTGCGGCGGGTTAGTACGTGGGCTGCCCGTACTCGGCCGGGGCCAACCGGGCCTTCAAAGCGAGCCGCCTGGCTGTCGGTTTCCAGCAGGGTTAACGGCCCGAGACTACTGCGCAGGGCTTTTTGCATGGCTGGAATATCGTCGCTGGCTTCTAAGCGCAGGGCGGCATGCTCGAAGGCTTCGTTGATGACACTGTCGGCCTGAGTGGCAAGGTGGGCGCCTACATGGGATGGCCAGAGCAGCGAACTGACCAGCATGGCACAGACGGCGCCCAGCCCCAGTTCAGTAAGGCGTGCCACGGCGATATCAAAGATCCCGGCGGGCGCGCTGCCGCTGGAAATGACCACAATCAGCATAGCGGTGACGGATGCCATCAGGCAGCCGTAGGTATAGTTGTTACGCCACAGCGACCCCACGTAAGTGCATAGCATAATCCAGGCGGTCAGTATGCTAAGCGCGGGTACGCGGGCTTGTGCGAACAGCACCATAATGGCAATACCCGCCACGGCACCCATTAAGGTGCCGACAAGCTGGCAGATACCTTTCTCGACCACCATGCCGCTCATCGGGCGGATCTGCAGAAATGCCGCCGAGATCAGCGCCCAATAGGGGCGCTCCAAGTCGAACAAAAGCGCGATATAGAGGGCAAGCATCATCGCGAGGGTGGTCTTGATCGCAAACTTGACCGCCGTGGTATTGGGCGTCAGGTAGGTGCTAACAAACGGCGACATGGGTTACTCGGACTGTTCGGCAGGTTGGATGCGCACCGTTGCTGTCATACCGACGCTCAACAGGGTGTCATCAGGAACGTTTTCTAGTGCAATGCGTACGGGAATACGTTGCGCCAGGCGCACCCAGCTAAAGGTGGGTTTCACTTGAGGTAGTAACTGCTGGTTAAGGGTGGTGTTGCTATCGGCAATGCCTCGACCAATACCCGCCACCCGGCCCTCCAGGTGGGTGTCGCCGCTCATCAGAATCACATCCACCGGATCGCCCACGTTGATGGAGGTCATTTTGGTCTCTTCGAAGTAGCCCACCACGTAGAAGGAGTTGTCAGCGATCAGCGCCATCACCGGCGTACCGCGATTAGCGTAAGTGCCAGCGGTGAGATGTACGTTGAGGATATGCCCGCTGACCGGTGCGGTTATTTGGGTGCGCGCTAAATCAAGCTGGGCGCTGGCCAGCTCCGCCTGGGCCTGCTGTAAATCGGCTTCGGCAATGCGCGAGTTAATCTGGGCGATTTGCTGGTTTTCTGCGCTGATAGCATGGTTGTTGCTCAATTGATTTCGTCGGCCCTCTTCTGCACGGTTCAGCTCCAGGGTAGCTCTGCGGTGCTCGACCGTAGCCTTGGCGCTTTCGACCACAGCTTGGTAACGCGTGTCGTCGATTTCAAATAGCGTATCGCCTTGGGCAACATCGTCGGTGTCCGCCACTTCAAGCGTGCGCACCCAGCCAGAGACATCTGGGGCAACGGTGACGACTTCGGCATGGATGCGGGCGTCGCGCGTCCAGGGAGTATAAAGGTAGTACCGCCATAGCCATGCACCGGCGGCAATGGCAATCGCGACAATAACGAGGGTGAGTAAAATACGAAGCGAAGGGCGCATCAATGACTCTCTTAGAGGGTTCTCAAGGGCTTTCTCAAGGGCTTTCAAGTAAGACGGTAAAGATAAAGGTGGTGGCAGCCGTGAGGATCACAAACAGGGAGATGTCGAACCAGGCCTCGTACCAGAGGGCGTACTCGCCTACCACCCAGTGCAGCAGCGAGCGAAAGGCGAGTGTAGCAACAAAGCCCATTAGCGCGTAGATCAGTAAAGGGCTTAAATAGATGCCACCAACGGCGATTTCTTGAAGACCCATAACATCCTCAAATGACCTGGAAGTAACGAAAAGGGGAAGGTGGGGCGGAATATCTAACGACGAGTCAGATATTGAATTGCCACCTGCTAATAAGCTAACCACCAGTATAGAGAGAAAGTACTTCTTGTCCCATATCGCCAAGCGGCGTACATGGCCCACTCTTGCATGTCGGCACTACCCAGAAAAAGTGCAGTAGTACCAAGCCCAATAAGCGGGCTTAGAGAGTGGCATGGCAACCTGTACATGCGGCGTCCCGATGTTTTAAACGAGCTTGGTTAGGCAATTCTGCCGACATTTTAGTTAGCGTGTAAACAGTATGATTTTTATGCGAATGTTAATTCTTATGATTTACATCAATTGACTATCTATATAGAATCGCAAACAAAAGAACACCTCATTCGCATTTGTGAAACGCTAAGAGGTGCATTTGTTTTCGGGCGGCTCATAACGCTTTGATAAACCTTCCTCAAGGGAAAAACACAATGGCACTCTCCAAGAAAAAAGCGTTGGCAACCGCGCTTGAACCCCACGCCCCGACAACTAATACGCCATCGCTGGGTCGCACCGTCATGGCGGCGAGCGCCTGTATGCTAGCGGCTGCTAGCTTTAATGCCCAGGCGCAGTCTAACGATGCCCCCGCTGCAGAGTTAGATACCGTTACGGTAACGGGCTATCGCGGTACCTTTATGAATAGCGTGAAGTATCAGCGCAGCGTGCAAGAGACGCCGCGTATCGTGACGGTGTTAACCAATGATTTGTTGGAAGATCAGAACGTCACCGAGCTACGCGATGCGTTGCGTAACGTGTCAGGTATCAGCCTGCAAGCAGGTGAAGGTAATCCGCCCGGCGGCGATCAGCTGAAAATCCGTGGCTTTAACGCCCGTGATGACATCAACGTCAACGGCTCGCGTGATCTGGGTAACTACTTCCGTGATCCCTTCTATGTTGATCAAATCGAAGTGATTAAAGGTCCAAACTCGGCCTTCTCAGGGCGTGGCTCTGCCGGTGGTACGATTAACTTCGTGACCAAAAAACCGCTGTTGGAAGACCGCAATCGCGTTGAAACCTCAGTCGGTACGGATGCACTGTTCCGTGTTACCGGCGACTTCAATCGCCGTATTGATGACAACAGTGCGCTACGTCTCAATGTGATGAATCATACGCAAGACGTTCCTGGCCGTGATGAGACCAACCAGGAACGCCATGGTTTTTATGCGGCCTATGTATGGGGCCTGGAAAGCGACACTCAAGTAGAAGTCGACTTCCTGCACACGCGCCAGAATAACCTGGAAGATAAAGGCCTGCCGTTTGACCGGGCAGGTTTCAGTGGCGATACCGCTGAGCTGACCGAGAAAGGAGGAGAGCGGACGCCGGGTGGTCAGCGCGCGCCTGATGGCTATTACACCGGCAAGCTGCCGCCAGGGATCGACTTCAGCAACTTCTACGGCCATAAAGACGACTATCAGGACATCGACGTTGACCAGCTGGGCGTGGCGGTCGAGCACCGCTTTAGCGATCAGGTCGCGGTGCGCAACCAGTTCCGCGCTAGCCGGGTACACAACGATTCGATCACCTCATCGCCGCGGTTGATCATTCCAGAAGCGGCATGGGGCAGCGGTGATTTTTCTCAGGCGCAGGTACGTGGTGACTTGAAACCCCGTGACCAGGAAGACCTTTCGTTCTTCAACCAAACGGACGTGATTACGTCGTTTGAAACCGGCGGGCTGTCGCACGATCTGGTTGTGGGCGCTGAGCTTGGCTATGTGGATATCGAAAACGAGCGTCGTCCGGATGTAAAAGGCCCGGCGACGGACCTCTATAACCCGGCATCGCGGACGCGGCCCAGCGCGCCTTATGACGGCTCGCGCCACCGCTTGGAGTCCGAACAAGTCGGCTTGTATGCGTTGGATACCATCGCGCTGAATCCGAAGTGGGATCTGCACAGCGGGGTACGCTGGGATCACGTTAAATCGACGGCAACCGACTCTGGCTATGACGACCCCATCGGGGCAACATCGCGTACCGACAGCGAGTGGAGCGGTAACCTGGGGCTGGTCTTCAAGCCAACGCAAAATGGTTCTATTTACGCGTCAGTCGGCACCGCGTTTGACGTTACCGGCACCTTTGATCGTGGCTTAGTGCAGTTGGCCGGGGGCGGCAGTGCTGAGGGAGGCGGACGCGAAGACATTATCGATGAAGCCGCTTTCGATACCGACCCTGAAAAGACAATCGCCTACGAAGTGGGTACAAAATGGAACCTGGCCGATAATCTGCTTGTCAGTGCTGCGTTGTTCCGTACCGACAAAACCAACGCACGTACACCGGCTCAAGGCGGTGGCGATATGCTCGACGTGCTGGATGGCGAGCAGCGCGTGGAAGGCTTCGAGGTTGGGGCAATGGGTAGCTTGACGCCCGCTTGGAACCTTTATACCAGTTATACCTTTATGGACTCTGAAGTGCGCAGTTCCAACAACTCATGGGAAGAAGGCTCGCGTTTAGGCGGCACGCCAGAGCATACCTTTAACCTTTGGACCACCTACGATGTGCTGCCCGAGTGGACCGTTGGTGGTGGGATGGAATATGTCGATGACCAGGTCAATAATGTGGCTTCAAAGCCAGGTGGACGCCGTCGCCAGGTTGAGATTGATAGCTATACGGTCTTCCATGCGTCTACCACGTATCGCTTCACGCAAGATCTGCAGCTGCGCGTTAATGCCTTCAATCTGGCCGATGAAGAGTACATTTCACAAGTGGCCGAAGGCGGTGCTCAGGGCATTCCCGGTCCAGGGCGTCATGTGATTGCCAGCTTGCGCTACGACTTTTAAGCCTTAGCTTTGAAGCGAGTTACATTATGATTGTTAGTTTCGATAACGTTCTGACACCTGAAGAACTGGCGGCCATGCGCCGCCAGCTTCATGGCGCTGAGTGGGCCCGCGGCATTAGCGCTGGCCCTCAGGCCAAACAGGTGAAAAAGAACTTACAAATTCCCGAAAGCTCAGATGTGCTGCGTGATTTACGCATGCAGGTGATGCGCGCGCTAAATCGTACCCCCGAGATCATGAGTGCGGTAATGCCGTTTAAAATCATTCCGCCGAACTTCAACCGTTACACTATCGAAGATAGCCATTACGGTAAGCACATTGATAGCACCTTGCGCGCGCTGCCGGACGGTAGCTACCTGCGCACGGATGTGTCAGCGACGCTGTTTTTATCTGACCCCGAAGAGTACGAAGGCGGCGAACTGAAAATCATCGATACGTTTGGTGAGCAATCGGTAAAACTGTCCGCCGGTAGCTTGGTCGCGTATCCATCAGGGTCGCTGCATGAAGTGACGCCAGTGACGAAAGGTGAGCGGTTGGGCTGCTATATGTTCATGCAAAGTCTGATTCGCGACACAGAAAAGCGCCGCCTGCTTTATGAAATGGATAATTCGTTACGTCGTCTGAGGGCGGAGCAAGGCGAGGCGCATGAGGAATTGGTCGCTTTAACAGGCACCTACAATAACTTGGTGCGAATGTGGTCTGAGTGTTGATAGGTAAGAGTGTTGATAGATTGAGTTGATAGATTGAGTCGACTAGCTCGCTGCAAGGTCGTTTTCTGCCGGTGCCGATGTGCACCGGCCTTTTTGTGAGTAGGTGTCGGGTTTAGGTTTGCTGGGATAGTGGTCGAGCTGAACGAATCCTACGAGGCCCAGTTCGAACGTTGCTGGTTTAGCTTTCTGATGAGGGGCTCCGCGAAGGAGTAACAGTATAGGAGGTTGGATCTGTTTTTATTGCGCCTGTTGATTTATGGCGTCGGTAGAGGTAACTTAAATATGTGAATGAGAATCAGTTTTATCTATAGGTGAACCCATGACCGCTGAACAGCGACAACTGCGTCAAACGCTTATTTTTCTGCGTACCTCGTTTGAAGCCGTGCAGCACTCTATTGCCGGCCGCCTTGATGACCCACTGCCGTGTTGGCTCGATGCGAGCCTGCTTGCCATGTTGAGCCGCGAACTCAAACGCTGTTACCAAGAAGCCGCATTGGTAAACCCGCCTGTTGCCAAGCAAGTGCTCAGTGCTTCCCACCACAGTGATTTGCTACTTAAACAGTGCCCCGGCGTGCTAAGTAGTGCTGTGTGCCACCGCCAACTCGGGGCAGTATTGCTGCCGCTAGATGCGGCGATTTCTCTTCTTACCTACCCAGAAAAACGCCGCTGGCCGTGGCAAAGGCGCTGATCTAGCCGTGTGTAGGCGTTGGTTTCACGCGTGCATCACGCGGCATTTTGTCTATCTTGATGGAAGGTGATGCATCGATATGCCATCGTGAGATATCGATATTACTATCAAGGAGACACATCATGCAGCAGCGTCATACCGATGTCGCCGTGATTGGCGCTGGCAGCGCGGGGCTTAGCGCTTGGCACGCGGCAAAAAAACACACTGATGACGTGGTCTTGGTCGAAGCTGGCGAGTACGGCACTACCTGCGCACGCGTCGGGTGTATGCCCTCGAAGTTACTGATTGCCGCCGCAGAGGCCGCGCAGCGTGCGCGGAGCGCCAACACCTTCGGAGTGAATGTCAGCGGTATTGAGGTGGATGGAAAAGCGGTAATGGCGCGGGTTAAAGGCGAGCGTGACCGCTTTGTGGGTAACGTGCTCAAATCCATGAAGCGCATTCCTGAATCTCATCGTATTCGCGGGCATGCGCGTTTTATCCAGCCGCATACGTTGCAAATTGACGACCATACCCAGCTCACCGCCAACGCGATTATCATCGCCACCGGATCACGCCCGATTTGGCCAGGGATGCTTGAGCCCGCTGGCGATCGTTTGATTGTTAATGATGACGTGTTCGAGTGGGACACGCTGCCTGAGTCGATGGCAGTATTCGGTCCTGGCGCGATCGGCCTGGAGCTAGGTCAAGCACTTAGCCGACTGGGCGTGCGTACCCGCATGTTCGGTGTGGGCGGCGCGATTGGTCCACTGCAATCGGAAAAGGTGCGTCAAACGGCTGACGAGGTGTTCAGCCGGGAGTTCTACCTTGATGCTGACGCTGAGGTAAAGCACATTGAGCGCCAAGACGACGGCGTAGCGATTACCTTTATCGAGCGGGATAGTGGTCGCGAGCTGACCGAAACCTTTGATTACCTACTCGCCGCCACCGGGCGCCGCCCCAATATCGATAAGCTCGATATTGAAAACGCCGAGCTTGCCCTGAACGAGCGCGGCGTGCCCAATTTCAACCGTTTTACCCTTCAGTGCGCGAATGCCGACGACAGCGACAGCCATATTTTTATCACCGGTGATGCGAATCAGGCGGTACCGTTTTTGCATGAGGCGATTACCGAGGGGCAGATTGCCGCGCGCAACGCCGCTAATCTCGAGAACGTACAAATCGGACGGCGCCATGTGCCGCTATCGGTGGTGTTTACCGAACCGCAAATAGCCACAGTAGGGAATAGCCGACCGGCATTAGAAGCGCGTTACGGCGGCTGCGACTGCATCGCGGAGGGCGGCGCTTCGTTTGATGATCAAGGGCGTGCCACTGTGATGGGTGAAAACCACGGGTATATGGCACTTTTTTCTGAGCACGGCAGCGGGCAGTTTTTGGGCGCGGAGCTTTTAGGGCCGCAAGTCGAGCACATGGCACATTTATTGGCCTGGGCGTTGGAGCAGAAACTCACCGTCAGTGAAATGCTGACGATGCCGTTTTATCATCCTGTGTTGGAAGAGGGATTACGTACCGGGTTGCGTGACCTGAATGCTAACTTGAAACAAGGCCTTGTGATTACCGAACGCTGTATGGAGTGTGGGCCAGGGGATTAACGCGGGAATGATATAAGTCAGGTTTTGATACGGTTGCAAAAAATAATACTTCTTATTATGCTTTTAGGGTGATAGGTTTGAATAAGAATCGTTAGCAGTAAGTGCGGTTTATCGTCCAAATCTTCAACCATCAGCAAGGAGTCATTTATGAAACGTATTGCCCTGGTAATGTTAGCCGGTCTTTTAGGCAGCGGTATGGCCGTGGCGGATCAGCACGAGCGCGCTGACCACTTTGAAGGTAAAGAAGCTAAAACGCTGGAAGAAGCGGTGACGAATTTCTCTGAAGGTAATGCGCGTCTTGCCGAGCTGATTTCAGCTGATTCGATTTCCAATGAGCAAATGGGCGAAATTCACATGGTCACTTACACCATTGAGAATGCGCTGCAAAAAATTGACGCGGAAGTCGAAGCGATGGCGGTCTCGCTGGAGGAAGTTCACTTAGGATCTGAAACGCTGGATCAAGAGCGCGTTGCCACTAACGGCGCGGACTTCCTGGAGGCTGCGCAGACACTGGTTGAATAACTCACTCGTTATTTCTTGCAACTCAAGCGGCCCGGTCATTTGATCGGGCCGCTTGGGTTGGAGCAGCGATTGGGTTGGTGCCGCGTTAGCGTCACGCTGCAATTTTGTCGTCAACGTCAGTATTGAACGCCTAGGGACAGGCAGGGGGCTTTTCGCTTGCCGAAAAACCTAGCTGGCTGAACCAGGCCGTGGCATTATTGCCTGAGTTGTCGCCGTCGCTCATCAAGGCAACGCCGTCGATGGTCGTGACCGATTCATCAAACAAGGTGGTAAAATCGGCGCGGACATCGCGCACTTCGGCGACCCATTCGCCCACGCTGGATGAGCCTCCTTGCAGTGCCATCAATTCGGCGCGGTCGGTAAACGCGTTGGTCCAGGTGTTACCAGCGTCTTGCGTCGACGACCAGACATAGTTGACGGATTGTACTTGCCAGGGCAGCAGCCCCGTTTTGCGTGCCACATAGACACGAGCAGGGTAATCGTCGCCTGCCTTGGTGGTTTCGTCGAGTCCTGGATAAGTAGCATTAACCTGCCAGCACCAGTGCAAGTAGGGTGTTTCATCGAGATTGATTTCGCGTTCCAGGTAGCGTGCCGACGCCTGGCCTCGCGACTGGGCCTGGAGTACGTTGGCGCCGTCTTTTGCGACAATCTCGTAGTGGGTCTCACCGTCAAAACTGCGAGTTGGCCAAGTCATGATCTGGTTGGGGGTCAGCAAGATATCTGCCATTGCCGCGCTGCTTATCACCAGCGAACCGACGATAACCGCAACGCCTTGCAGTGGGCGCATAGCGTTTCTCCTAGTCATCGGATGTCGATGGCGTCTTTAATGCGGCAGGGTGGTGTTCACCAATAGCGTGGAGCAGATCAAACTGACGTGCGCAGGCACGGCAGGCTCCACACATGGAAAGGTGAAAACGTAGCGCTGTTCTTTCCCGGAAGGTAAGCGCTCTGTCTTGGTTGAGTGACATCAAGCGCGTGGCTTCGCGGCACATCAGCATAGGGAACTCCTCAGCTAGCAAAGCTAGTATGATATAAATGCGCAGGTTAAGGTGAGTTTGCCATCTATGAAGCGGCTTCAGCTTCAGCTTCGGCTTCTCCTTCGCCCTCGGCTTCTCCTTCGCCCTCGGCTTCAGCCATCATGTAATAGCCTGTTTCAGTGGTGACGTCAGAGTAGATGGCATGCAGTGCTGAACCACCGGCGACCAGGGCTATAACGGGGACGGCATAGGCGACCCCTTTAGTTAGGCTATCCAGTAATGTTTTTCGTTTGTCGTCTGACATAAAGCCTCCTACACAAAGGTATCGGTTTATTAAGTTAAGTGGTTAAGCTTTATTGCCTTTGGCTAGCAAATAGATTGCCATCATCGCCAGCATCATCTGGAACATCATGCCGCCCATAGGGTGTGACGCGGTGGACATAAAGTGCCACTGCCCCCAGTGCACCATGAAAATAGCACCAAGCAATATAGGAACCATGCCAAGAGCCCCCAGGCGAGTAATGGCATCGCCAAAACGACTGGCCATCAGCCCACCAAGAATGATGAGCAAACCGGTGCCAATCTCGCCCAAGGCGACAAGAGCACCAAGAGCGACGGGTAAATTCATCATGGCAGAAAACTCGGCGACACCTGAGCCCATGAATTTGTCGATTCCCATGTAAATAAAGACACTGGCAAGGCCCAGCCGCAATAACCAATGGGCATGACGTTCTACAGGAAACGCATTGGCAGGCGGTGTAGTCGTGTCGTTTTGCATAAGGGTGTCTCCCTGGATGAATGTTCTATTGGGTTTAGCAGTCGCTTAAAAGATACCTTTATTGATCTCAGTTATGCGCTGGCCAATCGCTATTCTTATAGGGTTCGTGGTCGTAACACGAAAAACTTTACAGTTGAATTTGGATTTATAAGGGAGGAATGCAGTCTCTCTGAGGATTACCGCTCTTGTATGCGTCAAACATTTGGTGGGTAGGTTTCTAGGTGATTAGCTTGGGTAACAAACAGCAATATCGTCACGTGGCCAACGGTGTGCTGAGCGGCAAAGTCGGCGCCTTCACAGTTATCGGGACGACCAGAAATGCCGGCGCAATAAGCGTATTTTGACGAGTTGTATTAGCGTTTTAGCAGGGTAGAGCAGCGGATTGTTGTTCCGTGCAGGTGTTTTGCTGCTATTTTTCACATTACATTAACCAACCTTTTTCAACACAGTCGCGTAACTTTAACCGCGCGCGGTGAAGGATGACCCAACAGTTGGTCTCTGTTATGTCCAGCGTCTGGCATATTTCCTGTGTTGAAAGCTCCATGAATTCACGCATCGTGAAGATGCGGGCCGTGTTTTCCGGTAATGCGATGAGGCAGGCATCCAGCACTTTCCAAAATGCAGCGTTTTCGAGCACCTGATCGGGGTCTCCCCAGGGCTTTGGTCGATTCGCCGCCTGCCAGCGTCCGTTGTCTTGAAATAAGCTTTCTAGCGAGTCTTCGTCGCTCTGGTCATCACTTTGCCATGCGACATAGCGACGTTGCTGGCGGAATCTTTCCAGAAGCTTATTTTTTAATATGCCAAATACCCACGTTTCAAAGGCGGAACGTCCGGCAAAGGAGTCGTGTTTTTCCAACGCGGTAACCAGCGTGTCCTGAACGGTATCTTCGGCAGCCGTGTTATCCCGCAGCTGTAGGCGGGCGAAAGCGATAAGCTTTGGTCGCAGCAACGCAATATGTTCATCGGAAGAGCGCGTGGTGGTGGTGGTCACGATAGTCCTCAATAGCAACGTCTGATGATAAGGAGCGGCTTATATTTACATTGTAGACTAGGCTGGCGTATCAACGACTTCGTTTACCTGCAAAACAGGGTCTACGTTGGTGAAGTTGGCGATATCGGCAAGTAACTGATCGCCCACTTCAGCAAAGGCAGACTCAAAGCGCTGTGCAGATTCAAATCCCAAGTGAGCCACAAGGTGATAGGGTGCCTGAGGGTCTATGCGACGGTGTACTCGAAGATAACGCAGCCCGTGTTCGCCAAGTAGCGAATTCACTAGCGGCGAGTGTTTTTCAATGTAATACGCATCATCAAAAGAGAGTGTGTCGGTATTCGGGTAAGCAACCATAACGTCGATCATATATGTCTCCAGGTAAAATGAAAAGTGGCCGCTTGAGCGGCCACATGTGCAAAAGGATTATGACGCCGGGGCTTCCCAAGCGAGCGGCTTCAGTTCTTCGTTAAGTGGTGTACCAGCAACGTGGTTGGTGTAGTTGGAAAGTGTTTTAAGAGCGCAGGCAATGACTAGCTCAAGTACCTGCTGTTGCGTGAAGCCTGCTTCAAGGAAGGCATCCAGCTCGGTTTGCTCAGCCCAGCCGCGCTGTTCGTTCAAGTGGCGAGCAAAACGCGTGACGGCCGCTAGTTTGGCATCGTTAGGCGTCTTGCGATCACGCAGGTCCTTAACGGTCTCGTCGTCGGCACCGGCTTGTTTAATGCCGCCGGTATGCGCTGCCACGCAAAAGGCGCAGTGATTGTCGGCACTAATCGCAAGCAAGGCAGCTTGTTGCTCTACGGGGCTCAGGCTGGTTTTGGCATAAATGCCATCCAGTGTCATGTAGGCTTCTAGCAGGGTGGGTGCTTCCGCCATTTTGGCAAAAATATTAGGCAGAAAGCCCATCTTCTTTTCAGCAGCCTGAAGGTTCGCTTGTGCAGCTTCCGGTGCGCTTTCAGCGGTGTGTAGCGGAAAATCAGCCATTTTAACCTCTTTCTTATTTAGAAAAGTAAAATGCAATAATTTGCACTGTAGCTCCATGATTATGGAATAAACGGTTCAGAAATGACAACAGTGAAAAACAAAAATCCTGCTGTTAACCGGGGTGCTATGCGTTCAAGAATTTGTCGGTGAAATAAACTGTAAAGATTTTGGCTGAATAACCACTAACGTACAGCGGCACACATGACCAATTAGCGGGACGTTGCGCGATTGATTGCACGTGATGCCCCAAGGTTACCTCCATCTAGAAATGACGAGTGAAGAAGCCCATGAGTCGAGATCTAATGTCAGTAGATCGTCAACATGCTCGCAAGCGAACGTATGCCGCGTTGATGATGGGGGCGTTGATGCTTCCCGGAATGGCAAGTGCACAGCCGGACCCAAAGGCGAACGGTTATTATGCATTGCCAGTGCAGGGCGATTTTGTCGGCCAAGACTACGACGTCATCGCCAATAAAGACGATACGCTGCTTGATATTGCCCGAGTACATAATGTTGGTTATGAAGAGATTCAGGCAGCCAATCCTGATGTTAGCCTTTGGGTGCCTGGTGAAGGAACGTCAGTCACGATTCCACGACGCCATATCTTGCCGGATGTCGAGCGCAAGGGGATTGTGATTAACATCGCCGAGTTGAGGCTCTATTATTATCCAGAGGCGGAAGAAGGGCAGCCGCCGCAAGTTGCGACCTACCCCATCGGCATTGGGCGTGAGGGGTACGATACGCCGCTGGGCATTACCCGAACTACCATGCGCCTTGAGCAACCGGCCTGGTATCCGCCCAGTTCCATGCGCAAGGAGGCAGCTGAACGAGGCGATCCACCGCCCGAGGTGGTTCCGCCTGGCCCTGATAACCCGCTGGGCGAATATGCCATTTTACTTGATATACCTGGCTACCTGATTCACGGCACAAACCAGCCTGACGGTATCGGTATGCGGGCCAGCCGTGGCTGTATACGCATGTATCCTGAGGATATTGAATCCGTCTTTGATGAAGTGCCCACCAATACGCAAGTCAATATCATTGATCACCCTATCAAAGTGGGGGAAGACGAACAGGGAAACACCTACCTTCAGGTATTCAAGAGTGTTGAGGGTGTTGAGTCGGGCATTGAGCAGTTGGAAGATATGTTGATAACCAAAGGGGTCATCGAAGAGGAGGGATCAGACATTCTGGACAGGGTGCGGCTGCTGCAGCTTCTTGCCGAACCTGACGACCAGATAACCTCTTTATCGTTATTCTATCAAGATGCGGTAGAGGAGCCTGATGAAACAGAAGCCATGACGGTTTATAGCATGTTGGATGAACCGTTATCTGAAAGTTGCTAGGCGGGTTCTAGCGTCGGGATTTGATCGTCCCATTGAGTAAAGACTCAATGGGACGTAATTCAGCAGGCGAATTACGTAACTTGTCGGTTGCATTGTTGGCAATTCGAGCGAATACGCTGTCCAATTCATTTACCGGTCGCGTTAATTCCTTATCGAAATATAAAGAGCCTCTGCGAAGGCGCAGAGGCTCGAAATATCACATCATTGAGCTAGATGGTATTAGATGTTCTATTCGTCGAGTATCATCTGGATCATCTCCTCAAGCTCTTCAACTTTTTCTTCGAGGGCTTTAGTTTTACCTTCTTCTTCAGCAGTCTGGACGTAGTTTTCGTTAATCTCGGCCATATGCTCTTCAATGACCGCAGAGTCCATGGCCAAGGCAGAGCCAGCCATAAGGGTTGCAAATAGTCCAGTGGTGATTGCTTTCATATTCATGGTTAAACCTCGTTGTATCTGACAGTGGGATTGTAGGTATAACACAAGATTGCTTGCTGTCCAATCTTAGTTATATGTGGTGGGTGACGCAAGAAACTTACAAATATTGTTTAATATTCAAGCAGTGACTGTGTGCCCACAGATTAGGGCACAGAGAAACTTTTTTACGCCGCACAGCAGGATAACTGCTTCACATCCTTGAGGAAGGTCTGGGCACAGAGCTTGAGGCCTTCCACCATGGTCAGATAGGGAAACAGCTCGTTACCCACTTCCTGCACGGTCATCCTGGCCCTGATCGCCATCACGGCGGTCTGGATCAGTTCACCCGCCTCGGCCGTCACCGCCTGCACGCCCAGTAACCGACCCGAATCGCGGTCGGCCACCATCTTGATAAAGCCATGGGTGTCGAAGTTGACTAGCGCCCGGGGTACGTTCTCCAGGTCGAGGACGCGGGTATCAATGCTGAGGCCTTGCTTGAGCGCCTCGGCTTCGGTCAGGCCCACGGTTGCGACCTGGGGATTGGTAAACATCACGCCCGGCATGGCGCTGAGGTCCAAAGTGGCTTCGCCGCCGGTCATGTTGATGGCGGCCCGACTGCCGCCTGCAGCGGCGACATACACAAACTTTGGCTGATCGGTACAGTCGCCGGCGGCGTAGATGCCCGGCACTGTCGTTTGCAGGTGTTTATCCACCAGAACCGCGCCCCGGGCGGTTTCGACGCCGATGTCATTAAGATTCAGCGCCTCGGTGTTGGGCGTGCGCCCGGTGGCTACCAATAGCTGGTCGGCCCGCAGGGTTCCGGTATTGGTCTCCAGCACGAATTCATTATCGGTGTAGTCTACCCGGCTCGCCTGGGTCTGATTGAGCACCTCGATGCCTTCGCGGCGAAACGCGGCTTCCACCGCCTCGCCAATCGCCGGATCTTCGCTCGATAGCAGTTGGCTGCGGGCCAGCACCGTGACCTGGCTGCCCAGCCGGGCAAAGCCCTGGGCCAGCTCCAATGCCACAAATCCGGCCCCGATCACCAGCATCCGTTCAGGCAGGGTCTCCAGTGTCAGCGCGCTGGTAGAGGTCAGATAAGGGGTATCCGCCAGCCCTGGTATGGGCGGCTGCGCCGGGCGGGCGCCGGTGCCGATAAAGGCGCGATTGAAGTGAATCGTCTGCTCACCGCCTTCCGTCAGGGTGACCGTCAGGTGCTGGGCATCGGCAAACCTGGCCTCCCCCTGCAGGAGAGTGACGTTTGGATGATCGCGCAGAATTCCCTCGTACTTGGCATCCCGCAGCTCGTCGACACGGGCCTGTTGTTGCCGAAGCAGCGCCGCCCGATCCACCTCGGGCGCCTGGGCGCTCAGGCCGTCATCGAAGGGGCTCTCCTTGCGCAGATGGGCAATGTGCGCGGCGCGAATAAGTATCTTCGAGGGCACACAGCCGATATTTACACAGGTGCCACCGATGGTGCTGCGCTCGATCAGGGTGATTCGGGCACCGCGCTCCGCGGTTTTCAGGGCGGCGGCCATGGCCGCGCCCCCGCTGCCAATCACTGCAATGTGCCGGTTGTCGTCACTCATAAACGTTACTCCTTGGTCGATGGGCTAGCGCAGCAGGCGTCGTGTTTCTTCTTGCGCCAGACGGCATAGCAGGTCAGGACGATGAAGAAGGCCAGAGCAGGCAGCAGCACATAATCCAGGTAGCTGGTCAGCGCTGCCAAGCCTACTGCTGCAAGCAAAACCACTAATATCGGTGTAAAGCAGCAAAGCGCGACTAGCATGGTGCCGATCATGCTCACCCGCAGGAGGGTTTTGGGATTTTTCATATTCACTCCGTGTCAGTGTTCGGGTACATAGGTTAACCTTTCTTCCGTACCTGACTACGGAGTCCACGGCAATGGCCACAGCAACCATGTCCACAACAACCATGACCACCTGCACCCTCGCTACAGGGTAAATCTGCCATCGTGGACAAGAACGCGGCGATATGACCGGGAAACAACAACCCTCGGCAACTCAACCAACTCACAAATAGCGGCTCGACCAGGCCGCCAGCATTTCTGCCACATAGTCAGCATCTATTGCCTTGGAAAGCAGATGGTCGGCGCTATCCAGCGAGATAAAACTTTTCGGGTGTCTAGCGGCCTGGAAGATGGTGGCCGCTTCATTTATATCCACGATCTGATCCACCGGGGAATGGAAAATAACCAGTGCCTTGCCCAGATTGCCGATATGATCCGGAGTATTCCACTGCTCCAAATCCGCCAGCATCTGCTGCTTGACCTGGAAATTCCGCCCGGCAAGGGTTACCTCGGCCTCGCCCGCCTCCTGGATCTCGCTGGCCTTGTCATCAAACAGGTGCCGCACGTGATGGGCAGTAGCTGGTGCGCTGATGGTAGCCACCGCCTCAACCGATGCCATGCGATGGGCCACGGCCAGCACGGCGGCCCCACCAAGACTGTGACCGATCAGGATACGGGGTGCCTGGTAATGCTCCGAAAGAAATTCACCGGCGGCAACAAGATCGTCCAGGTTGGACGAAAAACTGGTATTGGCGAAGTCCCCGTCGCTGTTACCCAGCCCGGTAAAATCGAAACGCAGTACGCCAATGCCGTGTTTGGCGAGGGCCCGCGCGATTCGGGACGCGGCGGCAATGTCCTTGCCGCAGGTGAAGCAATGGGCGAACAGGGCCATGGCCCTGGGCTTGCCCTGTTCGGGAAGCTCCAGCAACCCGGCCAGGTTCTGCCCCTGTGCATTCGGGAACTCTACTTTGGATCGTATCATGGCATTTTCCTTTATATATTTTCAGAGCGGGGGCTACCAAGGCACGATGCCCGCTTTTTCGGGACGCCGGATGTAAAATCTTTGTTGTTATTGGTGAAGGTGCAGCCAGCGAGCCAGCCTCGATTGCGGGTGACGCTTTACCGACCAGGGCAACCACACCATGACTGCCAGGATAGCCAGCCCCGCGACGACTGCCAGCACCGGGTTCAGTGTGAAGGTGTTTCCCAGCCCCGCAAACACGACGGTCATGGGCAGCATGCCGATGAATGTGGCAAGGGCAAAGCGCCAGGCGTGGATTGCGGTGACGCCGGCGGCATAACTGATCAGGGCGAAGGAGAAAACCGGTATCAGCCTGGTCAGCAGTATCATTACCGTCAAAAACCGTTGGGAGCCATCCCTCGCCAGCAAAGAGTTGTCCGGGAAACGTTTGCAGGCCATCTCGCGCCCGAGGCACCGGGCAATCCAGAATGCCGCCATGGCGCCGATCAGTGCGCCGATGGCTGCCACCGCCGTACCTCCAATAACGCCAAAGGCCAGACCTGCCGTTGCGCTTATGGGTAGCGTGGGAATTGGGCCCACCACGACAGCGATCACCATCAGCAACATCAGTAGTAGTGGCCCGGTAGCACCCTGGCTGGACAGCCACGCGGATAGCGCCTGCGGCGACAGGTTCCCCGGCATTCCCAGCGTCTGCAATAGCCACCAGGCGCCTGCCAGGGCGATGGTCACTACCAGCAAGATGGTGATTTTCAGTGCCATTCAACCTCTCTTTTGCCGCCGGAAACAATGAGCAATCGCAACGGTGTGGGCTGTGATTTTTGCCGACAACCGGGTCGAGAAGTGGGAGATTGATCCGGCTTGATAACACTGATGGCCAGGCCTGTCAGGGTGTCGGTCAGATAGATCGAGGATTGCTGGCGTTCTATCCAGTCGCGCACGGGTCGCGTCGCCTTCTCAGTGTTCCAGAGACAAACCTTCGGTCTGCCACGCCCTTTTCCCGCCGCTATAATGGTAGACCTCGGTATAGCCGAGACTGGCCAGGCGTTCGGCGGCTCGGCCTGCGCGTTTGCAGTGCTCGCTGGCGCAATACACGACGAGAATCGCCTGCTTGTCAGGTAGCCGGCGCTTCGTCAAGTATGTCATCAGAGACGATGTTGATGGCACCCGGCAAGCGCCCCCTGGCGAAGGTATCGGTCGACAGAGTATCCACCAGGGTAAAATCCTGGCCACGGGTCTGCCAGTCGCGGAGAGTCGTGGTATCAAACGTTGGCATCGTAAACTCCAGTTTTAGGTGTGGGAAGGCTTGGCGAAGGAACGGTCAAATCCCCACAGCAGCAGGCCGAATAGCAGGTGCGGCACCGCGGACGCCACGATTAACTTGGGACCGATTGCCAGACCGGCGAATCCCCAGCCCACCACGGGGAAGAACACTGCCAGGATCACCGCCCAAAGCGCGGCAGCCAGGGCCAACGCGGTCAGCAGGGTCTTGCGCGGGAAATAGTGCACAAATACCACCGACCAGAAGGTTGTGTAGGCTGTATGGAAAAGTAGGCCGACCGGCATCGGCAGGGTCCGCCCCAACAGGGTCTCGGCGAAGGCCAGAGACGGTGGTTTTGGGAAAGGCGATACGCCGGTTTTTGTCAAAACCACCATGACAATGGCGGTGAGCACCGACACGGCGATGCCGATGCCAATGGCTTTTAGCCAGGAAGATTTACTATGGGCTGTCTGATTCATATCGAGCTCTTTTTTACAAGGTTTATGAGTGAATGTCTTATGAGCGAATGTCGCCGAATGGGCAACGATTTACCGGTCAATAAACGTGGATGGCCAAGCTCCACTCAGGTCTTGGCAATTTTTCAATCTGCATATCGGCAATGGTGTATGGCATGCCGTCAGTCCGGAATGTGGTGTGTTGATTGATTATCACTGCCGAGGCATCAATTCCTACCAGCGAATCCTTGAGCGGCTTGCCGCCCTCAAGAGCAGTCTGTGAAGCCAGTTGCTTGCGTCGATCCGACATCAATTCGATCAGCTTTTCCAGAATTGCCACACGCTGGTGCAATGGCAGCTAGGCAGATTTGTCGCGATAGACTGCTTGCAGAGTGTGCTCAATGACATCGTCATCGGCGAGCTTACTTCAAGCTTATTCATGTGCCTGTTTCCTTCTTTTTTGAGTCAACCATGGCTCGACTCTGTGCTTTAATATCTTGGTGCAGAATTTGCTCGTTCTCGCTGTAATCCACCGGGACATCGATAAGGTGGACACCCGGCTCGGCCAGGCAATGTTGCAGTATCCGTTCAAAGTCGTCCGCGCTCTCGGGCCGATGCCCCTGGGCGCCGTAACTTCCGGCGTAGCGCACAAAATCCGGGTTGCCAAAATCCAGGCCAAAATCCTCAAAACCGAGATTACTCTGTTTCCACTTGATCATGCCGTAGCCGTTATCGCGCAGTACCAGCACCGTCAGATCCAGCTTCAGGCGCACGGCGGTCTCCAGCTCCTGGGAGTTCATCATAAAGCCGCCATCGCCACAGACCGCCACCACGTTGCGCTCCGGGCAGACCATTTTGGCCGCCATGGCCGAGGGCAGTCCCGCGCCCATGCTGGCCAGAGCATTGTCGAGCAGCACCGTATTGGGTTGATACGCCCGGTAGTTGCGGGCAAACCAGATCTTGTAGACGCCGTTATCCAGCGCCACGATGCCGTCGTCGGGCATAAGCTGGCGCAGGCTGTGCACCAGGCGTTGGGGGTAGATGGGGAAGCGGTCATCTTCCGCGCCTGCCAGCAGTTGTTGATCCAATCGGTCCTTGACCTGCATAAACCAGCTGAAATCCCAGTGCGGCTGGGGTTCAAGCCTTTGGGTCAGGCGCTCAACGCTGTTGGCGATATCGCCGATGACACCCTGCTGGGGGTAGTAGACCGCATCCACCGCCGCGGTCACGTAATTAACATGAATCACTTGGGCGTCACGGGCTTGGGCCACGGCTTCCAGGGGGCCTTCCTCCGGGGCCTCATTGCCCATGATGAACGGCGGTTTTTCCACCACGTCATGCCCGACATTGATAATCAGATCGGCCGCCTCTATGGCCCGGTGCAAAAAATCGTCGCTCGACAGCGCGGCGGTACCCAGAAACAGAGGGTGGCGCTCGTCCACCACGCCCTTGCCCATCTGGGTACTGAAAAAAGGCATGCCGGTTTTTTTCACCAGTTGCTCCAGCGCGATGCAGCTGTGATGGCGGTTGGCCCCGGCCCCCAACAATAACAACGGGCGGCGCGCCGACTGGATCATCGCCAGAGCCCGGTCGATGGCGTGCTCCGTGGCCTGGGGAATATCAAAGTCGCTTTTTCTGATCACCTGGGCGTCGGTGTCCTCCCGCGCTGTGTCTTCCGGCAGTTCCAGGTGAGTGGCACCGGGGCGCTCCAGTTGGGCACGCCGGAAAGCTTCGCGTACCCGCGCCGGAATGTTGTGGGCACTGGAAATCTGCCGGGTGTATTTGGTGAGAGGGGTCATCATATCCACCACGTCGATAATCTGAAACTCACCTTGCTTGTTCGTCTTAATGGGTTTTTGCCCGGTAATCATCAGCATGGGCATGGCGCCCAACTGGGCGTAGGCGGCCGCCGTCACCAGGTTGGTGGCGCCTGGTCCCAGGGTGGCCAGGCAGACGCCGACCCGGCCGGTGAGGCGACCGTAGGTGGCGGCCATAAAGCCGGCGCCCTGCTCGTGACGGGTTAGTATCAACCGAATGGAGGAGCCCCTGAGGGCGTTTAAAAAATCCAGGTTCTCCTCGCCCGGCACGCCAAAAATATACGCCACCCCTTCGCTCTCCAGTGCTTGGACGAATAGCTCGGACGCCTTCATGACGTGTGTGCTCCCATGGATTGGTCTTCGGTTTTGAGGTCTGCAGAGTGCGACTCACTGCTTTCGACCTGAGTAACCTCTTGGTTGGGTTGAAAAGAGTCAGGGCTGGCCTCCTCCAGATAAGCGCGGTAGCGCTCGGGCGCCTGCTCCGGGCTCAGCAGCGAGCTGGCTGGCACATAGGGAAATATCTGGTCGTAACGACGTATCTCAAATTGACTCACGCGGCGGTGCAGGTGCGTGCGGTTGAGCAGACGTGTGTGCTTGAGCCCGGTTGAACCCAGCAGGTCGGCCGTGGCCGTTAGGGTTTTTTCGTGAAACTGAGCCACTCTGGCGGCTTTGTCAGTGACCACCAGCCCTTTGTAGAGCTTGGGGTTCTGGGTGGCCACGCCGGTGGGGCAGTGGTCGCTGTGGCAGGTCAGCGACTGCACGCAGCCCAGGGCCAACATCATGCCGCGAGCGCTGTTGCACAGATCGGCACCCAACGCCAGGTGCTTGAGCAGGTGAAACCCGGTAAAAATCTTGCCCGAGGCGATCAACTTGACGTTCTCGCGCAGGCCAAAGCCGATCAGGCAGTTCTCCACAAATGCCAAGGCTTCGCGCAGGGGCATGCCCACTGAGTTGGTGTACTCAAGCGGTGCTGCACCGGTGCCGCCCTCGCCGCCGTCCACGGTAATGAAATCCGGCGTTATGCCAGTGGCCACCATGGCTTTACAGATGGCGATAAATTCGCTTTCGCGCCCCAGCGCCAGCTTGAAACCGATGGGCTTGCCGCCCGAGAGTTCGCGCAACTGAGCAACAAACTCCACGAGCCCCCGGGGGCTGTTGAAGGCCCGGTGGGTGGGGGGCGAGTCCACTTGTATGCCGACGGGCACTTCGCGGATGCGGGCAATTTCCTCGGTGTTCTTGTGCGCGGGTAGGATACCGCCGTGGCCAGGTTTTGCGCCCTGGGACAATTTGATCTCGATCATTTTGACGGTATCGAGCTGGGCCTTTTCCTTGAACTTGTCTGCATCGAAGTTGCCCTCGCGGGTCCGACAGCCAAAGTAGCCGGTGCCGATCTGCCAGACCAGGTCGCCACCTTCATCCAGGTGATGTGAGCTGATGCCGCCTTCACCGGTGTTGTGGTAAAAGTGGCCTATTTTGGCGCCCCGGTTAAGCGCAAGTATGGCGTTGCGGCTCAAAGCGCCAAAGCTCATGGCGGAGATATTCAGGATGCTCGCACTGTAGGGCTTACGGCAGTCGGGCCCGCCGATGGTCACGCGCAGCTCGTCCACTTGCTCACCCGTCAGTGCTGAGAGCGAATGGCCGATCCACTCGTAGCCGGAACGGTTAACGTCTACCCGGGTGCCATAGGGAACGGCATCGGATGCGCCTTTGGCCCGTTGATAAACCACCGTGCGAAACATGCGGTTGATGGGCGTACCGTCGGTGTCCGACTCGGCAAAGTACTGGCGAAAGAAGGGCCTGAGGGCCTCCATGACCCAGCGACCTCGCCCAATCAGAGGGAAATTGCGCCAAAGACTGTGTCGCTTTTGCATGGCATCGTAAAGCCCCACCCCAAACAGCGGCAGGGCCACAATCATCACCCAGAGGGCCGGTGGCCAGAAGTAGCACAGCAGGAAAAAAGCGGCGAAAAAAAGTGCGGATAAGGCGAGATAGGTCTTGAGCATGCTGGCCTCTTTTGCAGTGGGGCGGAAGCTTTTGTGCCAGGGGGGATCGTTTTTTTATTTCGATCATTATCCATGCACAGCATGGCAGCTATTTGACGTTCTTGTTGTAGGGCGCTTATCGGCTCTTCGTCACATCATCTCAATGACTCAGGAAGAGAAAGCAATAAATGTATGTAGTGTTTAAAAACCAACACTATGGCGGCGTTTGCCTGTCGTGTTAGTTTCTTATCGAAGTATAACGAGCCCCGGCGAAGGCGCAGAGGCTCGATGTATCACATCAGTGAGCTAGATGGCATTAGGTATCCTGATCGTCGAGGAACATCTGGATCATCGCCTCAAGCTCTGCAACTTTCTTTTCGAGGGCTTTAGTTTTACCTTCTTCTTCGGCAATCTCGATGTATTTTTCGTTAATCTCGGCCATATGCTGTTCAATAGCTTCAGAGTCCATGGCCAAAGCAGAACCCGCCATCAGGGTTGCAAATAAGCCAGTGGTTATCATTTTCATATTCATGGTGACACCTCGTTGTATCATGCAGTGGAGGTTGTAGATCTGACACCAGATTGAGGTGCTGCTCAATCTCAGTTATTTGTGTAGGGTCGCGCAAGAAACTTACACCCGGCTAGGGTCTTTTGGCGTTAATTCGCAGATTAGTCTTGTCATAGATACGTTGTTGAAGAAGGGTAGGTTTCAGCTTCTGGCATGCTCCTCTCTAGCCTAACCATTTTCAGCGTTACACAACGATGAATAAAAGCGCAGAGGGTGATCAATTGCCATGGCCAGTAAAGCTGAGTTTTTTGCGATATGTGTCAGGATCATCGCCAAAATTGGTCTTAAAAGCGGTGCTGAATTGACTACGTCTAAGATAACCGCAGCGCTCGGCGAGCTGATCAATGTTCAATCGTTGATTTCTGGATTGTGTCATGGCCTCAATGGCATTGTGCAGTTCCGGTGCTTCCAATGTTAATAGCCATGGGTGTTCCGGTGCATTTGCATGGAGCTCGCGCAGCAGTAAAATGAAACATTGTTTCATTAGTGCTTCCAGCATTGCGGTCGCACCAAGCGTTGACAATGCTAGCTCTTGAAATAATTGGTGAAAAAGGTGTTGGATATCAGCATTCGAGTTTTCAAAGTAAAGGGGGGTGTGCAAGCGGTCAAAGGGTGAGCCACCGGTCAGTGAGTCGACTTCCAACAAGCCGCATAAAATGAGAACGCCTGGCAGTGTTGTATCGGTATGAGAGCGTATCCCATGTGGCGAATGCGCAGGTGTGCAGTGATTAATGCCAAACGGTTCGCCTGCAACCTCGTCAATAGTAAGGGAATAGTCGGGTGGACATATAACTAAGCTGCCAGTGTTAAGCAGCGTTCGGTGATGATTTTGGTCTATCATACTGCCCTTTCCGCGCAATATGTAATGAAGCGATACTGTACCTAGCGAGGGTGTCTGCAGTGGCCAGCCGCGTCGTATATCGCATACGGCAAATGAAGTGACATTGATCAACATGTCTTTGAGGGTGTTTTCAAGCATAACAATCACCAATGATCCGAACGATATAGCACGCTTCTAGGATTTTTGTCGCGGCGTTTGCGCCTAGGATGGTAGAAAATATTTGCCGTTTATTTGAGGCCGCTAAACAGCGGGGGATAGCGGTAGCGGTATCGCCTCATTTTTACTATCCGCATGACCACCAGTGGACGTTTGGCGGTCCGCTAGAAAAAATGATGCATGGCATTGGCATGTCAGCAAATTTATGCGTCGAATCGCACTTGCGAGAGCTATTAGAACAGGGATTTGAAGTCGTCGTTGTACGCGACGCGACTGCCGCAGCAAAACTACCGGAAGGTGATGGCTATTTAGCAGACTTAACTAATTTTAGGTTTATTGCTAATACGCTTTGAAGTACCGACGAGACTGTTGCTAAATTAAAGGGGTAAAGTCCGGTAAAACACTGACGTTACCCGGTTCAGTAGCTTTTCCTTTCCAGGAAGTTGAGAAATCAACTTTCTGGAAAACATCAGATAATTACCCTGCTATAAATAAATTTTTGCCATCATGCGATAACTTACTTTTCTTGTTTTACGTTACAACGTAAAGGGCTTATTCAATGGCCTATGGTAGATGAAATAATAGGGTTATAAACGAATGTTACAATATAGAGTTAGCAGGCATTGACTAGGTGTCTGCACAGCTTTTTAATATCGCTTTTGCTTGCTTTTGCTGCTCCCAGTAACGCAGCGTCGATGGGTGAACGCCAAAATTGTCGGGTAACGCAATATCTAACTGCTCGCAGAGCAGGCCGAGCAGTGCCATATGGTGAATGCTATGGCTGGTTAAAAACGCTAGTTCCCGGCCTAGACTGGTGGGCAAAGCGGCTTGGCTGCTGGCGCTATTAACCTCAAGCGGATAGCTGAGCGTTAGGGTCGTATCATGATTCATAGACGATAACGCCTTTAGCCTCGCTTGCAGTTCTCTAACGCGCTCGCCTGCAAAGTCGGGCTGGCTTTCCAAGGCAGCTTCGCGCTTTCGCTGTTCATAATCAAACGATTCCGCTGAGGTTTGGCAGGCATTCAGCAGCGTTTGGTAGTGCTCAAGGACATGGCGGACATGCTTGCCTAATGACTGAGTGGCCTTACCCCCTAGCGGGCGTTGGTAGTCCTTTGTCGGCACACGACTTAGCAGCTGAGCCAGCTGAGCCAGGGTTTGCACGTTTTCGTCGATCAGGGGGGCCGTCGACATAGTTGTTATCCTCCAGATGGTGCGTGCCGGTGCGTACACCGGCACATGCATGGTGATTTACTGTGGTGTGAACGCCGTTTGTTAACCGGCTTCGGCGCTTCCTTCGCCTTCTGCTTCTCCCTCACCTTCACCTTCGGCTTCACCTTCACCCTCAGCACCGCCTTCGGCCAGCATCATGGGTGCTTCCTGCATTGAGGTGAACCCTTCGGTGGGCTCGTCGGCTTGGGCCTGAAAGGCCAAGCCACCAGCCACTAGGGCCAGAGCCGGCGCGGTGTAGCCGAATTGACGGCTAAGGCGGCTAAGTAAACGACGTTTTGCTTCGTGTTGAGACATGGTGTTTCTCCTTATGGTATTGCAAGCAAATGCGCCAAATGGCGCGACTTCCTGCCGCTAAACGGCGGCCTGGGAAGAGGGTAAAAGCGGTGTCTTGTTAAGCCATAGGGTAATGGCCTCAATTTCCGTGCTGGCAAGCACAGTACTGCGTGTTTCTTGGCTAAAATACTGTAGGGCAGTTAATGCCGCGGGGCTTAAACCGGACTGTTCTTCTATTGCAAGAGGCAGCAGTGCACCTAATAGTTCTAGAGATGAGGGTGTCTGAGTATTGGCGGCGTTTAGCTCGTCAAGCCATAAGAGCCCGACACAATCGCTGTGTTCCTGAAACAAGAACGCTGAGTCGGCTTCCTCAAGGGGTAAATTAAGCGGCTCTAACAGGGTGGGAGCGCTCAACGACAGGCGTGCTCCGCGTGTCAGGGCGAGACCGTTCTGTTTGGCGACAGACTCAAGTGTGGCCAACGCCTGTGCCGACGCACCCTCGGCAGGCAGCATGCAGGCGATATGTCCCTCTTGACGACTCAGCAGGACAACATCCAGCACCAGGTGCTGGTCACGAGCGGTACGAGTTAAGCAAAACTGCGTAATAGCTGGCACGATCTCGTTTAGGTTCAGGTGCGAGCGAATGATCCGGTTATCGCTGGACAAGCAAAAGCCGTTGGCACTTTCCAGTATGTGCAGTGACTCGTTAGGTGCTTGCTTGGTGGTTTCCAGTAGCGGCTCTAGCGAGGCTGCAATTTGCTTCGCTACAGGGCCTTGAGGAGCGCTGATCGACCAGTAGCGTTGGTCAAAGAAGAGTGAGCTGCGCCAAGTCTGAGCTGGCTCACGCGTCTGAGTTGAGGCGATAGACGTTGATGCTTCGCCATCGCTGGGGGCTAGTAGGCCGTGTTGCCACCATAGAGAAAGTGTCATCCATAGGTCGTTTTCCAGCGAACGAGTCTCTACTTGCCCATTGCTTGCGACATGCAGGTGTTCAAGAATCGTTTCAGGCGGCTCACCTTCGCTTGCCAGCAGCCATATCAGCGCGGCGCTATCGTTCAGCTGAAAATACTTGCCACTAGTGTGATGATAAAGTGCTAGGCGCTCGCCTTCGATAATCTCGCTGACGTCATGGGCTTTAAAACTCAGTGTCTGAGCATACTGGTCATCGGCTAAGCGATAATCCGCCAAGCTGGGCAGTCCGATAAATGGCAGGTAGCGGCTAACGTCCGGGGCGGGATACAACGGTACAAACCCTCCGGCATGCTCACGCTCGGCCGCCAGTGTTGATGCATCGAAAGTGTCCGTTTCGCTTGGCGGTTGATCCAGCCCGATCAGGGCAATCATATCTCTTACAAGATCGCCTTTGACGACTTCCTCAATCACGCCGCCGTGCTCGGGCTTGGCGCACGTTCCCAGCGAGGGACTTAGGTTGCATTCCAAAATCCATGGTTTGAGTTGGTCATCGACCAGGCAGTCCAGGCCGATTAACTCGTAGCAGCCGCGCGGATCTGCCTCGTCTTGCTGGGAGCGCTCGCGCATTGCGTCTACCCCGGAAAGTGCGGTTAGCGTGGCTAAGTCATGCAGTTGGCTAAACAGCGCCTGATCGTCATGCCCTTGTTCACGTAGCCACTCGCGGTAGCGGTCAAGGTCGATAAATTCGACTGGAACCTCGGCATCCAGATTGAGTGCGTTGATGTCTGGGTTGGTCAGCTGGCTGAAAGGGTTGTCGATATCGTCAGGGCTCCACGGGGCCGAGGCCAGCTTGGCAAAACCTTGGTCGTAGAGGTATATCCGCAGAGGATCGATACTGGCAATCAGCATATAAAGCCGTAACACGTACTTGTGGCCGCGAATAGTATGCGGATTGGCCACGTACTCCTGCACTAGCCAATTGGAGGTCAGTGACGCGGTCGTCGGGTCGCGCAGTACCTGCACTCCCTTACCCTTGGATGCATTGGTCGGCTTCAAAATCCAACGCTTTTCAGGATGCGCCGCAGCGTCTTCAATCAGCGCTGGATAGTCGTGGGGCATCTCATAGGCGCGCGGGAAAAAATTCATTCGCTGGGTGTTGGCGTGCCCGTCACCGTAGTGGCGCCGTGTTCGCTCCCGCAGCGCACTCAGGCCTGCGTGCAGACGGCTTTTGACGGTAAGCGCGGCGTTGCCCGGAATGTGGTTCATTACGCGACTGGGAGACGCTTCCTTGAACGCTGCCTTGGGCGGCATGCCGGTTACCCAGGCTGCCTGCCACTGCTGTTCATCGCCTTCTTGCCAACCATGGGTCTCAAGCGTTTGGCGAAAAAAACGATCCTGTTCGGCATGGCGTTTGCCGCTTAACCAGAAACGTGGCGATGTGGGGGGGTAAGCGCTCATCCTGGGCTCCTTGACGGGTCATTACTAAGTGAGTGGCGACACAATGCGATTGCTTACAGGCAATTTGTACGGAATTTCCCCGGTGTATCTTTAATATAGTACCGATGCTTTCACTGAGGGGATGGTTTTAACGATACCCTTATGCCAAAAAAGCATTTTAAGTGTGGTTTTGTATAGCTCATTATTCTAGTAATGTACCAACCGTTCCATCGCTTTTCGCCATTTCATTAAAAGATGGCGTTCAACGGCACTTCTGGAGGTTTTATGGCACGCTTACTCATTGGCTTGATTGGCACGTTTGGACTTTTCACCCACGCATTGGCGCATCAAATGACACCGCTGGTAGACGCTCAGTGGCTAAATGACCACCTTGATCAGGAAGAGCTGGTGGTGCTGGATGTGCGCTCCTCGATTGATAACGGCGGCGATGCGGATAGTTTCACCGGCGCGCATATTCCCGGTAGCCGCTATTCGAGCTACACCGATGACGGCTGGCGTGAAACCCGGGACAGCGTCGCAGGTTTGATGCCGGCGGTGAGCGAGCTAGAAGCGCTGATTGGCGGTCTAGGCATCGATAACGAAAGCAACGTGGTGATTGTCCCTGCGGGTACCGGTGCAACCGACTTTGGCAGTGCGGCACGTGTCTATTGGACACTTAAGGTGTTGGGCCACGATGAGGTTGCCATCCTTAACGGCGGTTTTTCCGGCTGGCAACAGCAAGGCTTCGACGTGGTAAGTGGTGATAATGGCGGTTATGAAACGACAGAGTTTGATGCCACGCTGCGCGAAGAGCTGGTCGCTTCAACTGAAGATGTCGAAGCCGCGCGTGATAGCCAGGCACAACTGGTCGATGCTCGTCCTGCTGATTATTTTGCCGGTGAGACTCAATCATCTGCAGCGCGGGTCGCGGGCACTATTCCTGGTGCGCAGAGCCTGCCTCATCAGTCACATTTAAACGACCAAAATGGCGCTTACTATCTGGATGTTGAAGGCTTGCAGTCGCGCATCAATAGCGCTGAGCTGGACAGCAGCGAGCGGACGATTGCCTTTTGTAACACAGGCCACTGGGCCGCTACCGATTGGTTCGTGTTAAGCGAAGTCGCCAACTTCGATAATATCTCAATGTATGACGGTTCGATGGCTGCTTGGACCATCAGCGACTCCCGCCCGGTGCAGCTAGCTCGGGAAGGCATCAAGCAGGTGAAGGCGTTATTGAATTAAGTAAGTGCGAAGTAAAGTCAGGACAAAAAATAAGGGCAAAAAAGTAAGCAAATAAACACTAGGTATAAGCATGGCATAAGGATATGTCTTTATTTCTAGGGTGGGTTGCGTAGGCCTGCGCGCGCGCCCTAGAATGCGCTTATGACGTTTGGATGCCCCCGCTCTTATAGCCCTAACCCCATCTTAACGGCTACTATGCCGCCCACCTGTTATACCGACAACTTGGCGGTGGCACACGTCATTGTGCCATTTTCTTGCGACGATAGGGCACGCTCGCCGCTCGTCTTACCCGCTATTTGACAAGTTGAGTGTGACGCTATTTCTTCTTTTTTGTGCACGGGTTGCGCCTGGCGGTTCTGTTACAAACCTATTTAGCCACTTTTCTTAACCATAAGGCCAACAATGCACATGGAAAATACGCTTTTATTAGGTTTTTTGGGTAGCCTTGTCGCCGGCTCGCTAACCGCCGTCGGCGCGCTGCCAGTCCTTTTGGGCAAAACGCCTGATCGCGCGTTTCGCGATCAGGCGCTAGGCTTTGCCGCCGGTGTGATGCTGGCGGCGTCGTTTTTCTCGCTGATTATCCCGGCGTTGGACGCTGCCGAAATATTCTATGCGGGCGGCCCGGTACCCGCCGCTATCGTCTGTGCGGCTATTTTGCTGGGTATGGGCGCGATAGCCCTGCTTAACGAGCGCTTGCCCCACGAGCATTTTCAGCAAGGGCGAGAAGGGCCTGAAGCCGCTTCACTGAGGCGTGTATGGCTATTTGTATTTGCCATCGCTATTCATAACCTGCCTGAGGGCATGGCAGTGGGCGTCGGCTTTGGCGCCAACGGCCTGGAGGGCGGCATGCCGCTGGCGATAGGCATTGGCCTGCAAAATATGCCGGAAGGGTTGGCCGTTGCCATTGCGCTGATGGGAGAAGGGTATTCCCGAGTGCGTTCGTGGTCGATTGCCGCGCTGACCGGGTTAATCGAGCCCATTGGTGGGCTGTTCGGAGCTGGAGTTATGTCTGTTTCGCAGGGGTTGTTACCGTGGGGTATGGCCTTTGCCGCAGGCGCCATGCTCTATGTTATCAGCCACGAGATTATTCCCGAATCGCACCGTAGCGGACATCAGAAAAAGGCAACGTTTGGCCTGGCGATTGGTCTGGTGATTATGCTGTTTCTTGATGTGTGGCTGGGAGCGTAACCATTCGCCAATCGTTAGCGTACCGGTTTCGCTCACCGGCCGTACTCAAGGCCGGTGAGCGGGAATGGCCTTACCGGCCGACGTAGTCGACCAGTGCTTCAGCAAACGTATCGGTGGTGCCGGTGCCGCCCATGTCAGGGGTGACCATATCGCGGCGGTTTTCCAGCACGTCACGAATCCCCTTGCGGATGGCGGTGGCTTTATCGTCCATGTTCAGGTGGTCGAGCATTTGCGCAGCGGCTAATAGCAGCGCACAGGGATTGGCGATCTTTTTGCCTTCGATATCCGGCGCGGAGCCGTGCACGGCCTCGAAGATCGCCGCTTTCTCGCCAATGTTGGCACCCGGTGCCAGGCCAAGCCCGCCGACCAGACCCGCACACAGGTCAGACATGATGTCGCCAAACAGATTGGTAGTGACCACCACATCGAACTGGTGCGGGTTCATGACCAGCTGCATGCAGGCGTTATCGACGATCATCTCCTGGAATTCAATGTCGGGATATTCTTCGGCGATTTCCCGGGCAACATCCAGGAAAAGCCCTGAGCTGGTCTTGATGATGTTAGCTTTATGCACCGCCGTGACTTTCTTGCGGCCATTGTTTTTGGCCAATTCGAAGGCATAACGCACGATGCGCTCGGAGCCTTCGCGAGTCACTTTGATTACCGAAATCCCGGTGTTGCCGTCGTCAATCAACTCTTGGCCGTCAGAGAGGTATGCGCCCTCAGTGTTTTCGCGCACGGTGATCATGTCAATGTCGTCGTAGCGTGATTGAGTGCCGGGAAAGCTGATGGCAGGGCGGACATTGGCATAAAGGTCAAAATGGCGGCGAAGCTGCACGTTGATCGAGGAGAAGCCTTTGCCAATCGGCGTGGTAAGCGGGCCTTTTAGCGTGATACCCAGTTTCTCAATAGTGTCGAGCGATTCCTGCGGAATCAGCGTGCCGTGCTTTTCCAGCGCCGTCAGGCCAGCATCGATAAAGTGGTAATCCAAACCGCAGTCTAGCGCGTCAAGAACGCGCAAGGTGGCATCCATAATTTCGGGACCGATGCCATCGCCTTTAATGACCGCAATAGACTGGCTCATGTCGTACTCCTCTTGATAATGGCGGGAAATCGGCGGGGTGGTGCCGATTCAACGTGGACTGACGGGTATCGTCTTGTGCGTGGCAATGGTACGCCAACGTAGGACAAAACGTCACCCTGAAAAGGCCGTAGAAAAGCGCGCTTGCGGGTTGTTCAAGCGTTATCCATGCTTTGTACATTGAGTAAACGGTCCTCAGGTGAAAGCACGTTGAGTAAAAAAACCGGAACCTGCTAGCCTGAAGAGATACCTCATCGTGATGCCGCCATGCTTTTGAAGGAGCACCCATGCACACGCGACGCTGGGTAACATACGCGAAGCTCATTACACTATTTTGTTTCCTGGTGGGCGCGCTGATGCTCACCTGGCAAGCTGCGGCACAAAATAGCGAATCCACTAACGTGGCTGCTAGCGACAAAAGTGCGCTGGTGCTGACCACTGAGGGCGCTATCGGCCCTGCCACCAAAGATTACGTTGAGCGTGGCTTGCGCACGGCGCGCGAGCAAGGCAGCGAAGTGATGATCGTCGCCCTCGACACGCCCGGCGGGTTAGTCGACACCACCCGCGATATGATCCGCGAGATGCTCAACGCCGATATTCCTGTCGCGATGTACGTATCGCCGAGCGGCGCGCGGGCGGCGAGCGCGGGCACCTATTTGCTTTATGGCAGCCACGTCGCGGCGATGGCGCCGGCGACCCATCTAGGCTCCGCTACGCCGGTACAGATGGGCGGCGGCGGGTTACCTGGCACGGGTGAGGGCGGCGATACCGAGCCGACTGAAGACAGTGAAAGTAAAGAGAGCGAAAACGGTGCCGATACGCAGCAAAGCGACGGCAGCAGCGCCATGGAACGCAAGGTATTGGAAGACGCCGTGAGCTTTATTCGCAGCCTGGCCGAGCGCCACGGCCGCAATGCGGATTGGGCCGAAGACGCGGTGCGCAATGCGGTTAACCTTACGGCCTCAGGTGCGCTGGAAAACAATGTCATCGATATTGTCGCCAGTGACATTGACGGTTTGCTTACCCACATGGACGGCATGACGGTGGTAATGGAGCGTGGCGAGCGCACACTGAACACGACCGATTTGCGCATTGAGCGCTTCGACCCTGACTGGCGCACCGAAGTGCTTTCGCTAATTACCAACCCCAATGTTGCCTATTTTTTGATGATCATCGGCTTTTACGGGCTAATTTTTGAACTCTCCAGCCCGGGTAGCTTGTTTCCCGGCACCATCGGGGTAATTTCACTGCTGCTGGCGCTCTTTGCGTTTCAGGTGCTGCCGATTAACTACGCGGGGTTGGCGTTGATTTTGGTGGGGCTGGCGCTGATGGTTGGCGAGGCGTTAATGCCTAGCTTCGGTGTGTTAGGTGTGGGCGGTATAGCGGCTTTTGTGTTGGGGTCGGTGATGCTAATGGATGCCGAGTATCTGGCGATTTCGCTGCCTATGATTGGCGGCGTGGCGCTGGTGTCGGGCGGGCTAATACTGTGGACCCTCACGCGCTTTATGACCCTGCGGCGGCGCCCGGCGCACACCGGCGCCGAGCAGCTGGAAGGTGCTTACGCCAAGGTGCTGGAAGATTTTGACGATGAGGGCCATGTGCGCCTACACGGCGAGCGCTGGAATGCGACCACTAATGCCCCGGTTAAAAAAGGCGACGAGGTAAAGGTTTTGCGCCTAGAAGGTTTAACGCTTTATGTGACGCCCCCTTAGCAGTGAAGCTTTAGGGTTTTTTGACTTTCAATTGATGCTTAACGTTTAAACGTAGTGTTGAAAAGAGGTGCCCGATGATTCTTTCGTATCTTGTTCCCGTCGTTTTGGTGGTGATGCTGATCGCCGCCTCGATTCGCATCCTGCCCGAGTACAAACGCGGGGTGGTGTTCTTTCTGGGCCGCTTCCAGACGGTAAAAGGACCGGGTCTTGTGATCGTGATTCCCGCTATTCAAAAAATGCAGGTAATTGATCTGCGCGTCATCACTATGGACGTGCCCGAGCAGGACGTGATCTCTCAGGATAACGTCACGGTCAAGGTCAACGCGGTGCTCTATTTCCGCGTTGTCGATCCGGAAAAAGCCATCATCCAAGTGGAGAACTTTACGCAGGCCACCAGCCAGCTGGCGCAAACCACGCTGCGCTCGGTGCTAGGTAAGCATGACCTGGACGAAATGCTCTCCGAGCGTGACAAGCTTAACGATGATATTCAGGAAATCATCGACGCGCAGACGGAGGCGTGGGGCATCAAAGTCGCCAATGTCGAAATCAAGCACGTGGATCTGGATGAAAGCATGATCCGCGCGATTGCTCGCCAGGCGGAAGCCGAGCGCGAACGTCGTGCCAAGGTGATTCACGCCGAAGGTGAGCTTCAAGCCTCGAAGAAACTGGTCGAGGCGGCCAACGTGATGGACGAAAACTCCGCCGCGCTGCAGCTGCGCTACTTGCAGACCATGAGCGATATGAGTAATAAAAACGCGTCTACCATCGTGTTCCCGCTACCCATGGACATTATGGAAGCCTTTAAGGACATGAAAGCCAAACACACGGCGCCAAGCGACACACGTAAAAACGATACGGGTAAAAACGACGCGTGAGCCAAACGTTACGAAACTCCGGCGCCGAACCTTTATCGCACCGCCAGCAAGGGCTTTTAATGACCGCTGGCGGTGCGCTGATTATCTCCCCCGATGCGCTGCTGATTAAGCTTATCGGTCTGCCGGATTTGGATATTTTGCTTTGGCGCGGCCTGCTCACCGCATTGGGTTTTATGCTGATTGTGGTATTGCGCCAGGGCCTTGGCTTTATGAACGCCTACCGACGCTGCGGCTGGACCGGTATTGGCGTTGCCGTGTTGTTTAGCTTCTCCACGTTTGGTTTTGTACTCGGCAATCAGTACACCAAAGGCGGCAACGTGTTGATGATTTTGGCCAGTGCGCCGCTGATTGCCGCTGCGCTCTCGCGGGTTTTCCTCTACGAACGCCAGCCACGACGCACCTGGGTGGCGATTTTTCTTTGCCTGTTGGGCACATCGTTGATCGTGCTGGATGACGCTGGCGCAGGCTCCTGGGTGGGTAACGCCTTTGCGCTGCTCGCCGCCACGGCCTTGGCGGCTAACTTTACCCTTTGCCGCACTCGCACCGGCGTGGATATGAGCCCGATGCTTACGCTTTCAGGGCTGATAGTGGCCACAGTGGCATTTGTCGTCAGTGGCTTTGGCGCGCGTTTAATCGTGCCGTCTCTGGCGAGCGGCGTATGGCTAGTGGTGTTGTGTTTAGGGCTATTGCCGCTCGGGTTTACCTTGATTCAGCGCGGCCCGCTTTATCTGCCGGCGGCCGACGTGGGGCTTTTAATGCTCTCTGAAGTGGTGGTGGGCACGCTCTGGGTATGGTGGATACTCGGCGAGCAGCCTGGGCCCATTGGGCTTTTGGGCGGGGCAATCGTTATCGGCACCCTGCTGGTGAAAGGGCTTTATGAGCGCCGTATCGAGATGCGGCAGCGCAGCAGGGTGCAGGCCGGCTGATTTGCTGCTAGAATCCGTCGCCTTCGTTGCGTAGCTTTAGGCGCGTTGTCTTTGAAACAGCATTAAAAACGCACAGGCGTCATTCACTGTCATGTCGATCTTTTTCACGACATCTACCATCTTCTCAGGGCTGATGACTCCGCCCTAGGTTTTCTTGCTTATACCGCTTATGACCGCCCGGCGTTCACTACGTTGTCATGGCGGCACGGCACTCTTGTGTAGGCCACATAAACATGGGGTGCACAGCCAGCGTCATCTCCGCACCCGCGGATCTCCTTTTCTAATGTTTTCGTGCGATTCTGGCACGTCCTTGGGCGCTGTCATTGAGTCGTTTGTTTTTACTCCCAACCCTGGACCCTCGAATGTACGAAAAATTCAAACTCTCCTGGCTCTCTAACTTAAAAGGCGACACCCTAGCGGGGATCGTCGTCGCGCTAGCGCTGATTCCTGAGGCTATTGCGTTCTCTATCATCGCGGGAGTTGACCCCAAAGTCGGCCTCTACGCCTCGTTTGCCATCTGTGTGATTGTTGCCTTTACGGGTGGCCGCTCGGGCATGATTTCTGGTGCGACGGGTGCCATGGCGCTGTTGATGATCACCCTGGTCAAAGATCATGGCCTTGAGTACCTGCTGGCGGCAACCCTTTTAACCGGGGTGCTGCAAATTCTCGCGGGGTACCTGCGGCTCGCGGAGTTGATGCGCTTTGTGTCCCGCTCGGTGGTGACGGGGTTTGTCAACGCCTTGGCGATCCTGATTTTCATGTCGCAACTGCCCGAGCTAACTGACGTGACATGGCATGTTTACGCCATGACGCTCGCGGGCCTTGTGATTATTTACGGTTTCCCCTACCTGCCGGTAATTGGTAAGTCGATTCCGTCGCCGTTGATTTGTATCGTCGTGCTGACAGTGGTTTACATGATGACCGGGATGGAAATTCGTAGCGTTGGTGATATGGGGCAACTGCCTGATAGCCTACCGGTCTTCCTGTGGCCGGAAGTACCGCTGAACCTGGAAACCTTAATGATCATCCTGCCGTATTCACTAATGTTGACGGTGGTAGGGCTTTTAGAGTCGATGATGACCGCGACCATCATTGATGATTTGACCGACACTAAAAGCGATAAGAGTCGTGAGTGTAAAGGTCAGGGCATTGCCAACATTGGCTCGGGCTTGATTGGCGGTATGGCGGGCTGCGCGATGATCGGTCAGTCGGTGATTAACATTAAGTCCGGCGGTCGCCGTCGTACCTCATCGCTTATTGCGGGTATTGCGCTGTTGCTGATGGTTGTGTTCCTTGCCGATTGGGTCTCGCAAATCCCCATGGCGGCGCTGGTTGCGGTGATGATCATGGTGGCAATCGGTACCTTTAGCTGGGAATCGATTCGCGATCTGAGAAAGCATCCGATGAGCACCAATATGGTGATGGTCGCGACCGTATTAGTCACCGTGGGTACGCATAACCTGGCGATTGGCGTGTTTGTTGGCGTGTTGTTGGCGGCAATGAACTTCGCCAACAAGGTCGGCAAGATTCTCTACATTGGTTCAAAAGAAGTCGAGCCGGGCGTTGAGCGTGAATATGAGATTGTCGGCCAGGTGTTCTTTGCCTCTTCCGAGACTTTCATCGGCGCCTTCGATTTCAAAGAGAGCATCGATAAAGTCACCATCAACCTCTCTCGCGCGCACTTCTGGGATATTACTGCTGTTCAAGCGCTAGACCGGGTGGTGATCAAGTTCCGCCGTGAAGGTACTGAAGTCGAAATGGTTGGCCTAAACGAAGCCAGTGCGACTATCGTTGACCGCTTCGCGGTACATGACGACCCTGAAGCCGTGGAAAAACTGATGGGCGGTCACTAGTCGTTGCTAAGACCCGGTCGTTGCCAATCGACCCAGACAAGGAGAGTAAGATGACAGAACACGTAATGGCCGCTATTGACGGCTCGCAGTTTTCCGAAAATGTGTGCGACTACGCCGCATGGGCAAGTATTGCGATGGATGCGCCGCTGACGTTTGTGCACGTGGTGGATAACCACTCAGAAGTGCCTGAGGAAGCCAACCTTTCGGGCAATTTGCGCCTTGGTGCGCGCGAAAAGCTGATGAAAGAGCTCTCAGACCTTGACGAGCAGCGTGCCAAAATCAACCGTGAGCAAGGCAAGCTGATGCTGGAGGCGGCCAAGCAGCGCGCGATTGATGACGGTGTGGCGGACCCAGCCACGCGCCAGCGTAATGGCACGCTGGTGGAAAGCTTGGCAGAGCTTGAGAAAGAAATACGCTTGCTGGTGGTGGGCAAGCGTGGCGAAACCGCCGATCAGGCGTCTGGCCACTTAGGCTCTAACTTGGAGCGTGTGGTGCGCGAAATGCACCGCCCGATTCTGATGGTGCCAAGCGCGGCGTACAACGTGCCGGAAAAGGTAATGATGGCCTTTGACGGCAGCAAAACCGCGCGCAAAGGTGTAGAAATGCTCGCCAAAAGCCCGCTATTTAAAGGGGTTGTTTGCCACGTGGTGATTATCGGCGCGGATACTGGCGAAAACCGCTCGCAACTGGAGTGGGCGCTAACCACCCTGCGTGACGCCGGGCACGAAGCCGAAGGTGCCATTCGCGCCGGTGAAGTAGAAGCTACGCTGCATGCCTACGAAAAAGAGAACGGCATCGATATGATGGTGATGGGGGCCTATGGGCACTCGCGCATTCGCCATCTGCTGGTGGGCAGCACCACCACCGAGATGCTGCGCAAGAGTCATATTCCTGTATTGATTTTGCGCTAACCCCTAAAGCCGGCCCGCCTTGCGAGAGCCGGCTTTTTCATAGTGCGCTCAATACCGACTAAAATTATTCAAAAGAGTGTGGCTTTTTCTCCAACATAACGAGGAAACCGTCTTGAATATGACACCGCTGAAAAAAAACGACGCAAGCTTTGATCCGTCGATATCTTCCCACCAATACGTGGCGGATCTTCTTGCGCAGGCGAACATTGAGATAAATGGCGAGCGGCCGTGGGATATGCAGCTCAACGCCTCTGGCGTGATTGAAAATGCCCTGTCGCGCGGTAACCTAGGGCTGGGCGAGAGCTATATGAACGGCGACTGGGATGCTGAGTCGCTGGATCAGTTTTTCTATCATTTAATGCGTGCCCAGCTGCATCTGCGCGTGAAACCCACGCAGTTGATGTACCACTCGCTGAAAGCGAAGTTTTTTAACCGCCAAAGCGCCAAACGTGCCTGGGAAGTGGGGGAAAAACACTACGACCTGGGTAACGAGTTTTACGCCGCCATGCTCGACCAGCGCATGACGTATACCTGCGGTTACTGGAAAAACGCCGCCAATCTCGATGAGGCGCAAGAGGCTAAGCTCGACCTGATTTGTCGCAAGCTGAAACTGAAACCCGGCATGCGCGTGCTTGATATCGGCTGCGGCTGGGGCAGTTTCATGGCCTACGCTGCTGAGCATTACGGCGTGGAGTGCGTGGGCTTAACTATCTCCAAAGAACAGGCGGACTTCGGCAAGCGGGTGATGAAAAAAGGGTTGCCGGTGGAGTTTCGTTTGCAAGATTACCGCGATGAGACGGAAGTCTTTGACTGCATCGTAAGCGTTGGGATGTTTGAGCACGTCGGGCGCAAAAATTATCGTGAGTACATGGATGTCGCAAACCGTTGCCTCAAAGAGGACGGGCTTTTTTTGCTCCATACCATTGGCAAAAATGTTACCGCTACGCCCCCCGATCCTTGGATTGATAAATATATTTTTCCTAATGGAGAATTGCCGTCGCTAAGACAGGTCACGGATGCCGCCGAATCGCTGTTTGTGGTCGAGGACGTGCACAACTTCGGCGCCGATTATGATAAAACGCTCATGGCGTGGCACGATAACGTTGAAGCGAATTGGCTCGATTTTCGTGAGCAATTTGACGACGTGTTTTACCGCATGTGGCGCTATTACCTGCTTAGCTGCGCTGGCGCATTCCGTGCCCGCCAAATTCAGCTTTGGCAGTTTGTGCTGAGCAAAAAAGGCGTGGTAGGTGGTTATTCACGTGTGAGTTGAGTTGAGGAGATCTCCTTTTTATTAACGGCGAGGTAGACGATTCGTGATACGAGATACGCTGGAAAAGTATCAGGTGTGGCTCTACCTCGTGGCAATTGCGGCCGGTATTGTCGCAGGCACTCGCTGGGATGCCATGCACACCTGGGAGGTGGCATTGTGGCCGCTACTCGGCGTGCTGCTTTACGCTACTTTTACCCAAGTGCCTCTTTTGCATATCTCGCAGGCGTTTCGCGATAGGCGGTTTATGGCCGCGCTTGTGGTAGGTAACTTTGTGTTCATGCCGCTGGTGGTGTGGGCGCTGGTGACGCTTTTTGCGTTAGAGAACGCATTGCGGCTGGGCGTGTTGCTAGTGCTGCTAGTGCCCTGCACCGATTGGTTTATCAGCTTTACCCATCTTGGCCGGGGAGACAGTGCCGGCGCGATTGCGGCGACACCGGTGCTACTTTTGCTGCAAATCGTGCTGTTACCGCTTTATGTCGCGCTCATCATGGGCAAGCAGTTGGTAGGAGCTAATGTGTGGGCGCAATTGTTGCCTGCTTTTATTGGCCTCATTCTTACGCCGCTACTGCTGGCGTGGCTCACGGAAAAAACCGCCATGCGACACGTTGCTATCCAACATGTGGTAACGGTGATGGGCTGGCTGCCGGTCCCGTTGTTGGCGGCCGTGGTGTTTTTGATTGCCGCCTCGCAAGTTCAGTTGGTTATCGATACGCGCGAAACCCTGTGGCGGGTGGCGATTATCTTTGTGCTGTATCTGCTCGCAGCCCCCTTGGTCGGCAAGCTCCTGAGTTTGCTCTTTCGCACGCCCGTTACGTCAAGCCGAACGCTAGTGTTTAGCCTAGGGACACGTAACTCGTTTGTGGTGCTGCCCTTAGCGATCGCGCTGCCCGACATCTGGGCAGCGGCGGTGGTGGTGATTGTGCTGCAGTCGCTGATTGAACTGCTGGGGATGGTGGCTTACTTAACGTGGGTACCGCGGCTTATGAAAACGCCGCGATGAATTTTTGACGTCATAAGCAAGTGAGACGCTATGGGGCCAAAAATGCTGACGGCTTATCTGTATGAGTGAGCGTTAAGCGGTGCATGGCGCGGGTACAGGCCACGTAGAGCAGGTTTCGCTCCATGTCGGTTGCGTAATTCTTTTCGCTCGCGTCCGGGACGATCACCCGGTCAAATTCCAGCCCTTTGGCCATGTGCGCGGTACAGACGACAATCCCCTGGCCAAACGCCGCACTATGCTCGCTTAATAGCTGCAAGCGTTTGAATTCGCCATCCAAGGCGTCAAACACCTTACGCGCCTGTTTTTGGGTTTTGCACACAATGCCGAGGGTGTTGTGGGCAGATTGCGAAAATGCGCGAGCAAAATCGGCAATCGCAGCGAGCTCGTCTTTACGGCTACGGTAGCGCTCGACACTGGGCGGCTCGCCGTGGCGTTCAATCGCTTCAAGATCAGGATTATAAGCAATTTGCTGGGCGAAGTGGGCAATCTCGATGCTCGAACGGTAGCTTTTGTTTAGCGTGACGCACAATGCTTGGCGCAGCACTTGGCGGATTTCCTCGGCCTTTGAGGCGCTATACGGGTTCACCGACTGATACGCATCGCCCAGGATGGTCTTCTTGCACGAAAACAGCCGCCCAATCACGGCGTATTGCACCGGCGTGTAGTCTTGCATTTCATCGATGAGCAGATGTTTGACGTTACGCCACGACGATTGCACGCCTTCCAGGCGCATTTTGAGATAAATCAGCGGGAACACATCGGCGTATTCTAGCCGACCGCGCGAGGCGGTTTTGAACATTTCTGGCTGTCCAATCCAGTCATAAAAACCTTTATATGTCTCGCGCAGTGTGGTTTGTTGAAGCATCTTTTTGATCGCGGCTTTAAGTTCTTTGCGCTCTTCACGTTCCAAATCGTAGTTATACTGATTGCCAATTTTTCGCTCGATCTCCCAGCTGACCTGCTTTAAGCGCTCGTTGGTAGGTAAGTGGCGGTGCTTGCGGAAGACCTCTTCTAAAAGCCAGGCGGGGATCAGTCGCCGCGCAATCCAAATATCCTCGGCGGCAAAGCGGTTCGCCTCGATGTGCTCGGTGTAGCGGTCAAGCTGGGCTAAGAAATCGGGTGAGGCTTTAAAGCGCAGGCGCGCTTTCGCGGCGTCGTCGTTTTTCTCCAGCAGGGCCGTGGTTTGCTCGAAAAAGGTTTCGAAGTGGTATTGGCTGTCGAGCAGTTCATCGGCCAAATCTTCCATGCCGATTTCGTTGACTGTCTCTTCGCCGAGCTCCGGCAGCACGTTGGAAATGTAATCAGCGAACACGCGGTTGGGGGAGATGATCAGGATATCTTCCGAACTCAGCGTGTCTTTAAAGCGGTAGAGCAAATAGGCGATGCGGTGTAGTGCAATCGAGGTTTTACCCGAGCCAGCCACGCCTTGGATGATCAGTACGTTGGCCTCATCGTTACGAATGATCGCGTTTTGGTCACGCTGAATGGTCGCCACGATGTTCTTCATGCCCTCGTCGGAGGCGCGGCTGAGCTCGTCTTGCAGTACTTCATCCACCACGTGAACGGCGCTATCGATCATTAGCTCAATGGCACCGCCTTTTATGCGAAACTGGCGTTTGAGGGAGATTTCCCCGGCGACGCTGCCTTCGGGGCTTTCGTACATGGCGGGGCCGGTTTCGTAGTCGTAAAACAGCGAGGCGATGGGCGCGCGCCAGTCATATACGCGGTTTTGCCCGGCCATATCATCACGGAAGTGGTGCACGCCGATGTAAATCGGCTCTTGCTGACCGTGGCGGGTAAAATCGAAGCGGCCGAAATAGGGCGAGTCTTTGAGCTTTTCCAGGCGCTTGCGCTGTGTCAGCGCGTTGTCACCCGTCATGACCGCCTGCTGGATGGATTCGCGAGCCGAGATTTTTTCGATGTGATCCATCTCGTCGCGGCTTTCCCACAGGTACTCTTTTTGCGCCTGAATATCATCCGAGTAGGCGGTGAGGCGGTCATCAAGCTGGGTAATATTGTCACTGATGCGCTGCAAAACATCATCAAGATGGCGCTGCTCCGCATCGCGTTGGGGTTGGTCGTTGGAGGCTGTCATTGCACCTGTTAGCAAGTTGAATCAAGCAAAAACGTTAGGCTAGCGGAAATATTAACGGGCTGATGATATCAGAGTTGAGCCAATGCGGCACCGAGTGGCAATAACGCACAGCCACCCGCTGGCGCATACCCATGAAGGCTAATGCGTTGGGCCCTGTATTGGGTCTGTTAGCCGCATGGTGTAAGCTCATCTGCTTTCAATCTCGGCAGGAATCGCTATGCCTCGGACCCTTATCACTGCGCTTAGCGTGTTGGCCGCGTTAGTTCTTTTAGGTGGGCTTTGGCAGTGGTTGGCAATGCAGGATGTGCTCACGGTAGAGCGTCTCCAGCAATGGGTCGCGACCTCTCCCGCCTGGCGTGATAGCCCGTGGATATTTCTTGCAGTAATGGCAGGATATGCCGCCACCCTTTTAGTGATGTTCCCGCTCAGTGTCATGGTGGCACTGACTGGCTTGGTGTTCGGCCCGGTGTGGGGATTTGTCTATGCCACATTGGGGACTCTGACCTCTTCCGTTGTGTCTTATTGGGTCGGCCGTAAGCTAGGGCGCGAGGCGTTAATGGCGTATGGCGGGCGGCACTTGCACGGGATGTCGCGCTATTTGGCCCATCGCGGTGTGCGTACCATGACCATTATTAATCTCTTGCCGCTGGCACCTTTTACCTTAACCAATATGTTGGCGGGGGCTTTCCATCTGCGTTTTCGCGATTACATGGTGGGGTCGACACTGGGTATTGTGCCGGGGCTGGCAGCCGTCACCTTGTTAGGCAGCCAGCTTGGGGCGTTAGTCACCGCCAGTGATCGCCAAGACTTAGTGGTGGCGATATTGGGCTTGGCGGCGGGGGTGTTATTGCTCTTTGCCCTGCGCCGCTATACCCAACGTCGCCGTACCAAACGCTAAGTCATGCTGTGGATATCCTGTGAGTTGTGTGTGTAAAGGTATTGGCAATGCGCTGAGGCATCGCCGTTATTTTCCCGCCGCTTCGCGCAATGTGTCCGCCTTGTCGGTCCTTTCCCAGGGGAAGGCGGTAAAGGTCTCGACCTGTTCTTCGCCTTTATCATTGACCCAGTGGTAGCGGTGCTCAAAGGGCTCGCGGCCAAAGTGGCCGTAGGCCGCCGTGAGCTGGTACATCGGGTGCAGCAGGTCGAGCATTTTAGTGATGGCAAACGGGCGCAGGTCGAAGTGCTCGCGCACCAGTTTGACGATCTGGGCGTCTTCGATTTTGCCCGTGCCGAAGGTGTCGATGGATACCGAGGTCGGCTCGGCCACGCCGATGGCATACGACACCTGAATTTCACACTTGTCGGCAAGCCCGGCAGCGACGATGTTTTTCGCCACGTAGCGGCCTGCATACGCGGCGCTGCGGTCGACCTTGGACGGGTCTTTGCCCGAGAACGCCCCGCCGCCATGGCGGGCCATGCCACCGTAGGTATCGACGATGATTTTGCGCCCGGTCAAGCCGCAATCGCCCACCGGGCCGCCGATCACGAACTTGCCGGTCGGGTTGATGTGGTACTGCGTTTTATCGTCTAGCCACTCCGCCGGAATCACCTGGTCGATGATTTCATGCTTGACCATCGCGCGTAGCTCTTGCTGATCGATCTCGGGGTTGTGCTGGGTGGAAAGCACGATAGCGTCTACACCGCAGGGCTGGCCGTTGGCATCGTAGCGGAAAGTCACCTGGCTTTTGGCATCCGGGCGTAACCATGGCAGCAGGCCGTGCTTACGCAGCTCCGCCTGGCGCTCGACCAAGCGGTGCGAGTAGTGGATCGGCGCTGGCATCATTGAGGCGGTTTCGTTGGTGGCATAGCCAAACATCAAGCCCTGGTCGCCCGCGCCCTGGTCTTCTGGTTTGCTGCGGTCAACGCCTTGGGCGATATCGACACTCTGTTTGCCGATCAGGTTCACCACGCCGCAAGTGCCACCATCAAAGCCCACGTCGGAAGACGTATAGCCGATATCGATAATCACCTCGCGCACTAAGGTTTCGAGATCCACCCAGGCGTTGGTGCTGATTTCACCGGCGATAATCGCGACCCCGGTTTTGACCATGGTTTCACAGGCGACACGCGCTTGTTTATCGCGAGCGATAATGGCATCCAACACCGCATCGGAAATTTGATCGGCGATTTTATCGGGGTGGCCTTCGGAAACGGACTCGGAGGTAAAAAGAGAAAAGGTATTTTGCATTCGATGGTCCAGGTATTAGGGGTTAATGAGACGTCATAAACGTCGGGTTAGCTCACGCGCTCGTAGCCGCCGACGACGCCTTTTTTGCTCAGCACGAACTGCCATAGCTGAATATCCCGTGCCCGGAAGGCACCGGCACAGCTCAGCAAGTAGTAGCGCCACATGCGGTAAAAACGCTCGCTGAACTGTTCTTTGAAATACGGCCAGTTGGCTTCGAAATTGGCGTGCCACGCCATGAGCGTTTTGTCGTAGTCGGCACCAAAATTGTGCACGTCTTCGACGATAAACAGCGGTTCGGCGGCATCGGCAACCTGACCTAAGGCCGGGAGCTCACCATTGGGGAAAATGTACTTATCGATCCACGGGTCGGGCGAGGTGCCACGGACATTTTTACCAATAGTGTGAAGCAGAAACAGACCGTCTTCTTTTAGGCAGCGGTTCGCGACGTCCATGAATTCGCGGTAGTTTTTACGCCCCACGTGCTCGAACATGCCGATACTCACGATGCGGTCAAACTGCTCGGTTTCATCACGGTAATCTTGCAAGCGAAACTCAACGGGCAGGCCGCTTTTTATTAGGCGTTTGCCATACTCTGCTTGTTCGCGGGAAATCGTTAACCCCACGCATTCCACACCGTAATGCTCGGCAGCGTAGGCCATGAAGCTGCCCCAGCCGCAGCCGATATCGAGCACGCGCATGCCGGGTTTAAGGGCTAACTTGCGACAAATTAGGTCGAGTTTGGCCTCTTGCGCCTCGTCGAGATTGGTGGCGTTTTTCCAGTAGCCGCAGGTGTAGGTCATGCGCTGATCGAGCATGGCGGCATAAAACTCGTTACCTAAATCGTAATGGACTTCCCCTACTTGAAAGGCACGCTTAGCCGTTTGCAGATTCAGTAAGCGGGTACGAAGGTGGTGAAAAACGAGCTTTTGCGGATTGATTTGATCGGGCAGGCGGGCGCGCAACAAGTGATAAAAGAAATTATCGAGCTCGTCAGCATCCCAGGCGTTATCCATGTAGCTTTCGCCTAGGCCTAAATTGCCGCGTGCTAACGCGTCATCAATAACACCATGAGCGTTTAGACGCAGATCCCAGGGGCGATCCCCATTGAGTCGAATGTCCGCTTTTTCCAAAAGCTCGGCAACAAAACGATGCGATGATGAGGTTTCATCAAAAAAAGCCGTATGGCTGAAAGTTTGGGTGTTCAACGTTGGTATCCCTATGCGGGCTCGTAAAAAGGTAGGTGGCTATCTCCTGGTTGATAAAAAGCGAATGTTTCGGTATTTAAGGCGGAGGAAATGTCATATCAACCCCCAGTCGTCGTTGGTGGATGAAGCGAACATGATCAGAAAACATCGTTACAGCGAACGGGTCATTAAGCCGATAGGCTTGAGCAAAAGAAGAAGTAGGGAGCGCTAGGGCGGGGTCATCAACACAGTTATCGTCACCTCAGTTAGCATGCGTCACATTATCGCAGGCGCATATTAACAAAATCTATGTGGCATTGCAGGGCAAGATGTCGCAAGGGGTGTCACCGCTATGAGACTTCGTGTAAAAACAATACGACAACAAAAAAATTCTATGCACCCGCTTAAGAGAGGCATGCAATGACCGATCAGGTGTTGGCCGCTATTGATAGCTCACCGTTTTCAGAAGGCGTATGCGATTACGCTGCCTGGGCCGCGGAGGCGCTTAACGCGCCGCTAGACTTTGTTCATGTGATCGATAACCATCCGCAAACCTCAGAACCCGACCTTACCGGCAACTTGGGTCTGGGCACCCGTGAACACCTGTTGGAGCGCCTTTCTGATATCGAAGAAAAGCGTGCTAAAGTCGCTCGCGAGCAAGGGCGTTTAATGCTGGAGGCGGCTAGAGAGCGTGCCATCAACGCAGGCGTAACGGCCCCCACCACACGCCAGCGCAACGGCACCTTGGTGGACACTCTGGTGGAGCTCGAAGACGATGTGCGCTTGCTTGTGGTGGGCAAACGTGGCGAAACGGCCCACCAGGCCAGTGGCCATTTGGGCTCTAATCTTGAGCGGGTGGTGCGCGAAATGCACCGCCCGATTTTGTTGGTGCCGCGAGGTGAGTTTAACGCCCCCGAAAACGTCATGATGGCGTTTGATGGCAGCAAAACCGCGCGTAAAGGCGTGGAAATGCTCGCCAAAAGCCCGTTGTTCAACGGTGCCGCCTGCCACGTGGTGATCGTCGGCGCGGATACCGCAGAGAATCGCTCCCAGCTTGAGTGGGCGCTTATCACACTGCGCGACGCCGGGCACGAAGCCGAAGGCGCGATTCGCGCTGGCGAAGTGGAAGCCACGCTGCGTGTTTACAAGCAGGAAAACGCCATCGACATGCTCATCATGGGGGCCTACGGCCATTCTCGCATTCGTCATTTGCTCGTCGGCAGCACCACCACCGCGATGCTGCGTAACGCCCATTTGCCGGTACTGATTTTGCGTTAAGTACCAGACGGAAAAGCGCGGCTTAGTCACTGACTTTCGCTATTCTCAACACCGGCTGTGCCAGCAGCCAGCCGGCGATGATGAAAGCGAACATTCCAGCGAGAATTATCTCAAACGTGACGCCAGCGCCAAGCAATACGCCAAGCACCGCCGGGGCGATGCCGGTGGAAAATACCATTGAGGCGCTGAGCGCAGAGCGTACCCGGCCTAAGTGCTCAGCTCCCCATAGCTTGATCAAAAGCCCGGAGGCGACCAGCTCTTGCGCGCCCATGGCCAAACCGCCGCCAACCATCAGCGCCCATACGCTGATATGCCCGCCCACCAATAGCGCGATCACCATGGCCAGCGCGTAGGGCAAAAGATAGAGGCGGGCGAGCCGCACCGGGCCAAGTTTATCGACCCAGCGCCCGCCGAGAAGCGCACCGGGCAGTTTGGCAAACCCCATGCCGGTTAAGGCCAGTGCGTACACGGTCAGCGAGCTATCCAACGCGTCGGTCAATTGCGCTTGGTAGATAAAAAGCCCCGTCATGGTGATGGGCAGTGACATTAAAAGAGGCAGCAACTGCCAGAAGTGGCGCTCGCGGAACGGATGCGGCCCTGTCGTGTCGCGCTGGGTGGGCTTGGCGCCGGGGGCATTTGGCCACGGCGCTTTCATCAAAAGCCACGCCCAGGGCAGGATGATGGTCAGCGCGAAGAGCCACCAAAACTGCTGCCAGGTAAGCCATACCAGCGTGACGGCAACCAGTGGCGGCAGGGCTGCCTCGCCAAGCGGAATCCCCAGGCTCACCAACCCCATCGCGCGACCGCGAAGGCGGGTGAATTCTCGCGCGGCGAGCGTATTGCCTAAATGGGTGAGCATCCCTTGGCCGCACAGGCGCACCAGCCCCAACCCGAGAATCCCAAGCCACCACCAGGGTGAAAGCGTGAGCAGGGCAATACCCAACGCGAGTAGCAGCAACACGGTAATGGCAAAACGGCGAGGCGAAATCCAATCAATTTTCGGGCCGAAGTGCAGCATAAGAAAACCGGCCGCCAGTGTGACCACCGCGTAGCCGGTGCCAAACTGGCCGACACTCAAGCCTAGGTGCTCCGAGATGGGCGCCTGAAACAGGCCGATAAAAAAGCTTTGCCCCAGGCTTGAACTGAACATCGCTAAAAAGGCGATGCCTAGTAAAGGGCGGTGTTCACGCAGCAGCGTGCGATATCCCATGGCAATATCCCATAACAGGTTCTTAAAAACGGCGCTCAACAAGTGAGATAAAAGTCGCTAGTGTAGCAGGCAGACACCCTTATTAGACGACAAAGAGGAGATGGGCATGAATCATCCCGAGCTGGATGCCGATGCGGTCAGAGAAAAAATATTGCGGCTGCGCGAAGAGCTGAAAGCAGAAAGCGAAGACAGTGAGTCTTCCCGCGATACGGTGGTGCTGGATCAAACCTCGGTGGGGCGACTCTCAAGAATGGACGCGCTGCAGGGCCAAGCGATGGCGAAAGCCGAAGAGGAGCGCCGCCAGTTGAAGCTCAAGCGTATCGTCGGCGCGCTACAGCGTCTCGATAACGAAGAGTTTGGCGAGTGCATCGAATGCGGCGAATGGATCGGTGCTAAACGCCTGAACTGGGACCCGCTGGTACTCAAGTGTATTGATTGCGCTGAGTAGTTAAGGGTAAATGTTACCCGCTAACTCAGCGCGCCCGCGCCGAGCGCGCGAATGTTAGCATCCGTATACAACGCGTCGCCGGTATTAGCGCATTTTAAATGGATTCAGCCCGTTGGCTTGTTGCATCATCATGCGCTTGGCCAGTGGGAAGTGTTCGGCGAGTTGCAGGCTGGCGTCGCCCAGGCGGCGCAGCGGCGCGCTACCGGTGAAGAGGTGATGAAACCCGTCAGTCGCGGTTATCATGGCCTGGTTGGCGAGACGGCGTTGAATTTCAAAACGGTGCAGCCCCTTGGCATCGCCTACATCGCGCTGTGCGAGGAGTATGTCGGCAAGCGCGTCGGCATCGTGCAGGCCGATATTCAGCCCCTGGCCTGCCAGTGGGTGTACCACGTGAGCGGCGTCGCCAATCAGGGCGAGCCGTTTGGCGATGTAGCGCTTGGCATGCTGGCGCTTGATCGGGAAACTGGCGTGACCGGTCACGCGAATCAGGTTGCCCAAGCGCTTAGGGAATGCCGCTTCGATGGCGGCTTTTAGACCGTCGTCGGTGAGCATTTCCCGGTCACGGATGGCCGCGTCGCTGTCGTACCACACCAGCGAGGCGTGATGGCCCGGTAGCGGTAACATTGAGACAGGCCCGGTGGGCGTAAAGCATTGCCAGCTGACGTCCTGCTGGGGCAGTTCGGTTGCTACGTTGGTGATCAGTGCGCGCTGGTGATAGTCGTAGGTGGTGATATCGATACCGGCAAGCTCGCGCAGCGTTGAGCGCGCGCCGTCAGCGCCGACGACAAGATCCGCGTTAAGGGTTTTGCCGTTATCCAGCTCGACTAAACGGGAATTACTGCTGGTGAGTGTCGAAATCGGCGCGCACTGGGTGTAGCACGTGACGCCGGGGAGGGTTTTTAAACGCTCCCAAAGCGCGTATTGCAGGGCGCGGTTCTCGATAAATACGCCAAAGCGCTCAAGCCCGCTGTCTTCTGCGGAAAACAGGCTGTGGCCCTTGCCGCCTTGATTCCACACTTCAATATGGCGAAACGCGCAGGATCGCGCCTCGGGTAGCGCCGTGCCGCTGGCTTCGATAAACGCCAGCGAGCGCGCGTTGAGCGAGGATATCCGCAAGTCAAAGTCGCCGCTGGGTGCTGTGGGCGCATCGCCGCGCTCGATCAAGCCGACGTTTAACCCGGCGTAGCCAAGGCGTGCCGCCAGCGCCGCGCCCACCATCCCGCCGCCGACAATGACAATTTCGTGATCGCGTTGCATGCTGCTCTCTCCTACAGAAAACTTAAGGTCAACGCAGGGGATAGCGCTGACGGATACACGGTCTATCTAAGCTGTATTCCTCAATATGTATTTTTAAATAGTATCGTTGAGATGTACAAGGCTTGCCTAGGGGTGAGCCTTCCACGGTAAAGAAACAGTGGGAAAACATTGATGCAGGTAAAAAAAGTGGTCGACACGGCAGCACTGCCGCACGTGGCGCAGGCGGGCGATGCGCTGGCGGCGTATATCGCCCGCCATCCGAAGCTCTGGGTGATTACCGGCGCCGGTGTCAGCACCGATAGCGGCATACCCGACTACCGCGATGCGGCGGGCCAGTGGAAGCGCTCGCCGCCGGTGCAGCACGGCGATTTCATGGCCTCCCATAATGTACGAAAGCGTTACTGGGCGCGGGCGTTGGTGGGCTTTAAGGCGCTGAGCGAAGCACAGGTGAGCGGTGCGCACCGGGCGTTGGCCGCGCTTGAAGCCATGGGCTACGTTGAGCTCTTGGTCACCCAGAACGTTGACCGCCTGCACCAACGCGCGGGGTCGCGGCGGGTGATCGACCTGCACGGCCGCGCTGATTTGGTTAAGTGCATGGGCTGCGGCTACCAGTTGATGCGCCACGCCATGCACGCTGAGATGGCGCGAATGAACCCGATGTTCGCGGCCTTGGATGCCGAGCACGCCCCAGATGGTGATGCCGATCTCGACGTCGACTTCAGCGCTTTTAAGGTGTTGGATTGCCCGCGCTGTGGCGGCATCTTAAAACCCGATGTGGTCTATTACGGCGATGTGGTGCCGCCTGCGCGCCGCACGGCCGCTGAAGCGGGGTTATCGCGCGCTCAAGGGGTGTTGTGCGTGGGCACCTCGTTAATGGTGTTTTCCGGCTACCGCTTTTGCCGCGCCGCGCATGAGGCCGGGCTGCCACTGGCATCGCTTTCGCTTGGCGTGACCCGCGCCGATGCGCTGTTAACGCATCAGTGGCGCGCGCCGCTCACGCCGGTACTCGAACGCGCCGTTCACGTGCTGTCGCGCGGTTAGCGCGCCCGAGAGACCCAAGTATTATCGGCAATCCATAATCGCCACGGGGCATCACGGTCGTGGAGCTTGGCGTAATCAATGCCCACGCGTGGGCCGGTGGCAACGGTGTGGGGTGTTTCCCCTTGGGTGATCCACAAGGCTTCCGTTTGCGTCATATCATGCCCGTAGAGCGCTTTATCGATCCCTAACGCGTTTGTCAGTTTGCCGGGGCCATTACTTAAATTACGGCCTTTCACGTGGCGCTGGGCGCGCATCGCCGCTTCGCCTGCCACCGGTTCGACGGCACGAATCAGTACCGCACAGGGATTGCCCTCGGGTTGGGTTACCACGTTGAGCAGCCAATGTATTCCGTAGACAAGGTACACGTAGGCATGCCCCGGCGGACCAAACATGGCCTCGGTTCTCGGCGTTTTCCGTCGATGCGCATGGCAAGCCGAATCCTCAGACCCCCGGTATGCCTCTGTTTCAACAATTTTCGCCACGAGCATATCGTCTTCTACGCGGCGCACCAGGTGGCAACCCAGCAGGTCTCGGGCAACGTCGAGGGTATCGCGGTGATAAAAAGCGCGGGGGAGCGCCGGTGTCGAAAGCATGTTATCGCCCTATGCGTGCGTAAAATTACTTGAGTAAAATGGTAGGATATTAAACATTCTGACTACGTAATGATGGAGCTTATTGTGCTGACATTCGAGGCGTCGTATACGCGCTTACCGGAAATGCTGTGGTCAACATGCCAGCCCACGCCGGTCAAAACGCCTAAATTAATCGCGTTTAACACCGAGCTTGCCGTACGCCTCGGCGGCGACGAGCCGCCGGATGAGGCCACGCTTGCTGGCTGGTTTAGCGGCAATCAGCCGCCGCCGGGGGCAGAGCCGGTGGCGCTTGCTTACGCTGGGCATCAGTTCGGGAATTTTGTCCCGCAGCTTGGCGACGGCCGTGCCGTGCTGCTCGGTGAGGTAGTCGACCCGCAAGGGCAGCGCGTCGATGTGCAGCTCAAAGGCAGCGGGCGCACGCCTTACTCCCGTGGCGGTGATGGTCGTGCGCCGCTCGGCCCGGTGCTGCGCGAATATTTGGTCAGCGAGGCGATGGCGGCCATGGGTGTGCCTACCACGCGTGCCATGGCGGCGGTGACCACCGGCGAGCGCGTCGTGCGTCAGCTCGCCGAGCCGGGGGCGGTACTGACCCGCGTGGCGGCAAGCCATATCCGCGTGGGCACCTTTCAGTTTGCTGCTTTACACCAAGATCACGCTGCGCTTAAGGCGCTGGCGGATCACGTCATTGAACGCCACTATCCTGAGGTTGCCGGTGCTAAATCGCCCTATCTGGCGCTGTTTGAGGCGGTGTTAAAGCGCCAGGCGCGCTTAGTGGCCAAATGGATGGGCGTTGGGTTTATTCACGGCGTGATGAATACCGACAACATGAGCATCGCCGGGGAAACTCTCGATTATGGGCCCTGCGCTTTTATGGAGCAGTTCGACTCGCAGAAGGCTTATAGCTCGGTGGATACGGGTAAACGTTACGCGTTCTCTAACCAGCCGGTGATCGCCCAGTGGAATTTAGCCCGCTTTGCCGAGTGCCTACTGCCGTTGCTTGACGGCGATCAAGAAACCCGCGTTGAACAAGCGACCGCCTCGCTACGCCGCTTTAATGACACCTTTGACCTCGCTTGGGCACGCATTAGCGCCGATAAACTTGGGCTTGCTGAGGAAAGCGAACAGGCAGCGCAGATGATGGCGGCGCTAGAGGCGCAAATGCAGCAAGGCCGTATGGACATGACCGCCACCTTTGATGCCTTGACGCAACTGGCTCGCCAACCGGATGACGAGAGGCGTCAGGCGCTGCTGGTGCTCACTACGACCCCTGAAGCGCTGGCCCCCTGGATTGACGAATGGCAGCACCAGCAGCAGGCCAGCCAGAGTGAGGAGCGCTGGCAGGCAATGCGCCACGCTAACCCGGTCATCATTCCCCGTAACCACCGCGTTCAAGAAGTGATTGATGCCGCCTACGACGGCGACTTTGCGCCATTTCATAAGCTGCTTGGCGCAGTGGTACAGCCCTTTGAGGCATCCACTGAAGCGCGCCGTCTGGCCGCGCCCGCGTCAGACAGTGAACAGGTGCTGAGAACCTTTTGCGGCACGTGATCACGCGAGACCCTGTGGTATGCTGTGCTTTTTTACAGGGTTTGGCGAGGGAAACCTGTGCGCAAAATTATCCATTGCGACTGTGACTGCTTCTACGCAGCGGTAGAGATGCGTGACAACCCGGCGCTTAGCGACGTGCCTATTGCGATTGGCGGCAGTGTGGAGCGCCGTGGGGTCGTCGCAACGTGTAATTATCCGGCCCGCGAATTTGGTATTCACTCCGCCATGCCCATGGCGCAAGCGCTGAAACGCTGCCCGCATCTCATTGTGATCCGTGGCGATATGGCCAAATACAAGGGGGTCGCGCGCCAGGTGTTTGCGATTTATCGTGATGTGACCGAGCTGATTGAGCCGCTCTCGCTGGATGAAGCCTTCCTGGACGTTACCAATGTCACCCTGTGTAATGGCAGCGCCACCCGCATGGCTGAAGCGATTCGCCAGCGGGTCAAGCAGGAAGTCGGTATTACCGTGTCGGCGGGGGTTGCACCTAATAAGTTTCTCGCCAAAATTGCCAGCGACTGGCGCAAGCCTGACGGCTTGTTTGTGATCACGCCGAACGATATTGATCGCTTTGTTCAGCAACTATCGGTCAAGAAAATTCACGGCGTCGGCCCGCGTACCGCTGAAAAACTGGCAGGGCTGGGTATTTATACGGGCGCAGATTTGCGCGCTCGTCCGCTCACCGAGCTGGTCGAACAGTTTGGCCGCTTTGGGCAGCGACTGTTCGAGCTTAGCCACGGTCGCGACGAGCGGCCAGTCAAAACCCACCGTGAGCGTAAATCCGTCAGTACTGAACAGACCTACCCCCACGATCTCCCCACGCTGCAAGCCTGCCGCGAGGCCTTGCCCACTCTCATTGCGGACCTTGAACAGCGCTATGCACGGTTAGACCCTTCGCCCGGCGTGCGTGGCGTCATGGTCAAAGTCAAATTTAACGACTTTACCCAAACCACCGTGGAGCATGCCGACCCTGCGCCCGATCTTGCACAGTTTGAAACGCTGCTTAACGTCGGTTGGGCAAGAGGCGCAAGGCCCGTGCGGCTACTAGGCGTTGGCTACCGCCTGGCAGAAGACACCACCGCGCAACAACTGACGCTGTTTTGATTTAGGCGATATCGCCAACCGGACAACTAGGCTGACAGAGGGGGTGAGGTGCCAACTATTAGTGGCCAAGATCATAACCTTTATGTTGGCCAAGCGATGTAATGTTTTTCAATTCGACGCTCAATAACAAGCTGTTTTTTCTTCTCTTGGCCATCTATAGAATATGCTACTTCCATAGTTATATTTTGAGATTTTTTAAAAAGATTAAAAAAATCTCCACCTACTTCTACCAAAATCTCATCTGTTAGTAGCCTTCCGTCCCTGCTTCTTTCTTTAAAAATTATTTGTTTATTAATAAAGTAATCTTTTTGCCACTCATTACCTATTAGCGTTGCATGAATGATTTTTATGGGAGTGCTTTGCGAAGCTGTTGCATAAAGCCCTAGCCAGACGTAATAATCTTCATAAGTGGCTTGTTTTACAGAAACAACAAAAAGCACCCCATTGTCTTTAAACTCATCAAGAGCTGGTGCGTCAAAGTTCATATTTTCATAAAAAGCATCAGAAGGATGATGATAAAATCGAGCAATCTCAGCAGCTTCACATCCGGAAATCAGCGGTGAAAAAATTGCAATAATGCTGGAGATACAGCGCTTTTTTAGATTCATTTTGAAGTTCCGATCATATATTAATGTTGACCGCGCACATTGCCGCCAGGAAAGTAAGGTAAGACATCTAATATACCATGCCCAGCGCCTTTGATAGCCCAATCCCCCCAAGCTCCGAAATCAGTCCATTCTTCGGGAGTCTTTGTGGGATTTACGTAGTTATATGTTCCCATATAACGAGGGTCAGTAATTAAGTTATGAGTATCACCATCAAAAACTGCCTCTCTTCCATCAGGGTGGATGAATTTAAGCTCAGGCTTTCCTATGCCATTATCGTGGAAAATCGATTGGGATTTAGGCAAAAGTATCCAATCTGAGTTCCGAGAGCTTGCTGATTCAAAAGAAGGTAAATCCGCGTTTTTGCAATGTCTGCCTTCAAAGTGCCAATCTGTTAAATTTCGCCAATTTTTTGCGATAAAACCTTCATCAGCGGAGCCCTCTAGATTGCATTCACCGACCAACCCCAACGGATCCACCATCCCCGTCGGATTGGTGACATAACCATACAAATTCGTACCACCGTTAAGGCCAATCGGATCCTGACTAATATACCGCCCCTGTTGCGGGTCATAGTAGCGGTGGCGGTTGTAGTAAAGGCCCGATTCTTCGTCGTGCCATTGCCCCTGGAACCGGATTGGTTGGGTGAGGTGGCGTACGGCACGTTGGTTTTTGACCGCCGCCCAATCGTCGGGGTCGGCGAGCCAGCGGGGTTGGCCGTTGGGGGTGACCAGTTGCATGGGGGTGCCGAGAGCGTCGGTGATGTAGGCGCTGAGCACTTGGCCCTGTTGGGTATCGTCGATGCGCAGCATGGGCACAAAACTCCCCGGCTCGTAAACCACGGTAGTGCGCTGGTTGTCCGTTTCTTCCCGTACGATGCGGTCACCGTCCCAGCCGTAGTGGGTGGTGGCGGTGGTGCCGTTGGGGTGGCGTACGGTCTTGCTGATGCGCCTTCCTAGCCCATCGTAGCGGTAGGTGGCTTCGCGGGTGTAGCCTAGCTCACTGGCGTGAGTAAGCTGTACTAAGCGGTTCGCACCGTCGTAGCCCAGGGTTAAGCGTTCGCCGTTAAGTTGTTGGCGTTCGATCAGGTTACCGGCGCCATCGTAGCGGTAACGCGCCCCGTTGAGTTGAGTGAGGCGGTTATCCGTCAGTCCTTGCTGCTTGTCGACACCTTGCTCTAAGCGATTACCCGCCGCGTCCACCGAGTAGCGGTGGGCATGATCGCCGTGCTGGCTGCCGATCAAGCGCCCGGCGGCATCAAAACGGTAGGCGATGACTTTTTCCGCTGAATCACCTTCCAGGCTACGGAAACTCATCCGGCCCAGGGCGTCGTATTGATAGCTTTGCTGGCTGGTAGTGTCCGGGCTGCGCAGGGTGAGGTGATCTAACTGACCGAGATTGGTGTACCCGCGCTCCAGCACCAGTGGCTGGTTGTGTGCATTGGCGCGGGTGCTCAGGCGGCGCTGGGTCTCCCGGTGCAGGGCATCGGGTTCCAGGGCAATCTCAAGATCCAGGCCGGGGGCACTCATACCGTGCAGGTGGCCGCTGCCGTAGGTGTGCCAGTTGAGCGCCGGTAGTTCACCGAACTGGCTGGCCTGGGGCGCGCCGGTAGCCGTCAGGCTATGCTGGTGTTGCCAGCTCCAACCACTCTTTCCTGCATGTTGCTGCTGTTCGCCGATTAAGCGCTGGGCGTGGTCGTAGCTAAAGGTCACCTCGCCATGATCGTTGGTGACGCTGAGTAGCTGGCCCGTGTTGCCCAAAACAGTATTGCCCCACTGGTACTGCTCCGTGCTGGCCGGGGCGTGTTCCGTAGCGGGCAGGTGTCGGGCGGTGAGGCGAGCGGCTTCGTCATAGTCGTACCGGGTCACTAGCGGCTGGCCGTCGGGGCCGGGGCGATTGGCTTCGATGCGTTCGATCAGTCGCCCGGCGTCATCGTAGCGGTACTGCTGCTCGCGGCCATCGGGGCCGGTCTCGCTGGCGAGGCGATCCATGTCGTCGTAAGCAAAGCGATACACGGCGCCGTTGCCCAGCGTGAGTTCGCTGAGACGGCCAATGTCATCGTACGTGGTAAACTGTTGGCTGCCGTCGGCCTCGATGCGCTGCACCGGGCGGCCGTGGTCGTCATAGAAGACCTGCTGCCGAAACCCTTGCGGGCCTTCCAGTTCTACCAGCCGCCCAAGAGAGTCCACATGGTGGTGCCAGTAGAGTCCGTCAGGAAGCTGGGTGGCGATGCGTCGGCCCATCTTGTCGTGCTGGGTGCGGGTGGTCTCGTTCAGGGCGTTGGTGACGCTGGCCAGATGGCCGTGGCGATCAAACGCGTACTCGGTACGCTGCTGAGAACAGTCGATCTGGGCGGTGATCTGGCCCAGGGCGTTGTACTCGCGCTGGTGGGTAGCGCCACCTGCATCGGTCATGGTCGTGGGGCGGTCAGGCAAGTCAGTATTGTCATAGGCAAAAGCGGTAGTGCCTTCCGGCCCGGTGACCGCCAGCGGATGGCCGAGGTCGTTACGTGTGATCTGCCAGCGCTGATTCTCGGGGCCTTCAATGCTCACCGGCTGCCCGAGCGCATCGCGCTCAATGGCCCAGCGCGTGCCGTCCGGGCCGGTCTGGGCAATGACTTGGCCGTGGTCGTCGCGCTCGATCATCGTCTCGTGACCCAGGGGATCGACGGTGGCTACCTTGAGGCCGACACGGTCGTAACGGAACTCAATGCGCGAGCCGTCAGTGCGGGTATGAGCCGTCCAGCGGCGGCCGGGGCCGCTGCCCACAAAGTGGTAGCGCTCCTCTCGGCCCAGGCTGTCGGTGACCCGGGTGTAATCCACATGATACGTATAAGAGCGGGCCAAGCCACCGGCTTCCTGCTGACCCACCACGCGGCCATCCGGGGCGTGGCGATCCCAGGTGTAGTGGGCTGGTATAGAAGTCTGAACACTATCTTTGATGTGGTTCATGATGACGAAAGGCGCTTATTGCCACATTACTGCCAAGGAAACCAACACGTACCTTCCTTGGCGGGAGCTTGGGAAATGTCCATGTTGTTGTTATTGGTTGACTGCGAGAATCTGAGGCTTCTTTATTAGACCAGTAAATAAGCAATCGATATTCCAGAAATTTGCCCTAAAAAAATCACAAGACATATCGATATTCTAGTGAATCTTTTCAGCATGCCAACCCTCGTGATAACAAAGAAGCTATAAAATAAGGACGTTAACCAAAGGCCTATCATGAACAGAATAATCCAAGCCAGTGGAGAGGAAGGGCCAAACATGCCTATCGAGAAGGTGATAACTATATAAGATGGGAGCATTACTAACCCCTCGATATTACGGCTTTTCCAGAAGACTACGTCCTGTTCATGGCTTTTCATCAGTTGCTCCCCGGTCTGCATATGCCGATTCCATAGTGACTATCAGACAAGCCGTCACCGTCTAAATCACAATACAGGCTTTGGCACTTAGCCATTCCCTCCCAATGGAAAAGCAAACCCCACGCCCCTTTCGGGTTAGGCATAACCCTAGCAGTAGCAGGATCAATCTTGGAAAAACCACCAGTAACTTTTTCCCATACTTTACTCAGCCCAGTGTTTCCGGTCTTTTCTAACGTTGATCTAGGCGCAGGCGGAAAGCGAGAGTAAGGGTTGCTACGCCCAGTCCCTTTTCGTCCCGATTGATCAATAGGACCAGGGCGATCAAACAACCCCAGCGGATCCACCATCCCCGTCGGATTGGTCACGTAGCCATAAAGGTTCGTACCACCTCTCAACCCAATCGGATCCTGACTGATATACCGCCCTTGCTGCGGGTCGTAGTACCGGTGACGGTTGTAGTAAAGCCCGCTCTCTTCGTCGTGCCACTGGCCTTGGAACCGGATCGGTTGGGTGAGGTGGCGTACGGCGCGTTGTTTTTTCACCGCTGCCCAGTCGTCGGGATCGGCGAGCCAGCGGGGTTGGCCGTTGGGGGTGACCAGTTGCATGGGGGTGCCGAGAGCGTCGGTGATGTAGGCGCTGAGAGTTTGACCTTGCTGGGTATCGTCGATTCTGAGCATGGGCACAAAACTGCCCGGCTCGTAGACCACGGTGGTGCGCTGGTCGTCTGTTTCTTCCCGTACGATACGGTCGCCGTCCCAGCCGTAGTGGGTGGTGGTGGCGGTGCCGTTGGTGTGGCGCACGGTTTTACTGATGCGTCGACCCATGTCATAGTAAGCGGTAAGGTGTTGGCTGCCATCTGCTTTTATTAATTGTCGTCGTTTTTTCTTCTCTTTTCTTCTGGATAATGTGGATTTTTATTGCCAAACCAAAATTTTAAATTCCCTATGGCAATAAAAACTATCCCTGTCAGAATGCTTATAAGCATTAAAAATTTACCAAAGACTTCCAGTCCTAAGCCAGTTAACTTGAACCCTAATACTGAAATTATAAAAGCAATAGTGGCTACGATGGTCTCTTTTTTTATATTTCTATTCATCTTGTTGTGTCTCCTCATCGCATACAGTGGAAATACGGCAAAATTGAACCCCTGCCGCCCCTCCTGCACCTACCCCTAAAAAGCCTTTGGCAGTACCAAAGACACCATCGCCAAAATTGGTTGAGGCTCCTGAAGCAAGGCCACTACCGCCTTGCATAAAAAATCCCCAACTCTCTGTGATGCCTGTCTCTACTGAGTCATTTACCGATGCCCCGCCTGTAACACCTGCGCCTGCATAAGCCCCAAGACCAAACTTAATGCAGGCAGTTGTGACTAGGCATGCATTTCCATTGGTGTCTAATTGCGGTCCTGTAGCCAATGAAGTTCCAAATATACCCCCAAATACCTCTCCTCCGACATCTAGCCCAGCAGCAACAATCTTACTTGATGATTCTTGTGTATTTGCTGCCCTTCTCACCATGTTTGATTGGCTATATGGCCCGCCCCCTAGACCATAGACCCCACTGAGCCCTTGGGGATCAACTTGAATAGTTGGTGCCGAAGCATATTGATACAAGTTCGTGCCACCATTGAGGCCGATGGGGTCTTGGCTGATATACCGCCCCTGCTCTGGGTCGTAGTAACGGTGACGGTTGTAGTAAAGCCCGCTCTCTTCATCGTGCCATTGGCCCTGGAACCGGATCGGCTGGGTGACGTGTCGCACGGCGCGTTGGTTTTTCACCGCTGCCCAGTCGTCGGGGTCGGCGAGCCAGCGGGGTTGGCCGTTGGGGGTGACCAGTTGCATGGGCGTGCCGAGAGCGTCGGTGATATAGGCGCTGACTAGCTGGCCTTGTTGAGTGTCATCAATACGCAGCATGGGCACAAAACTGCCCGGCTCATACACCACGGTAGTGCGCTGGTTGTCCGTTTCTTCCCGTACGATGCGGTCACCGTCCCAACCGTAGTGGGTGGTGGCGGTAGTGCCGTTGGTGTGGCGTACGGTTTTGCTGATGCGCCTTCCTAGCCCATCGTAGCGGTAGGTGGCCTCGCGGGTGTAGCCTAGCTCACTGGCGTGGATCAGGTGCACTAGGCGATTCGCGCCGTCGTAGCCCAGGGTTAAGCGTTCGCCGTTGGGCTGTTGGCGTTCGATCAGGTTGCCAGCGCCGTCGTAGCGATAGCGGGTGCCGTTTAATTGACCAAGGCGGTTATCAGACAGGGCCTGTTGGCCTTCTAAGCGATTACCCGCCGCATCCACGCTATAGCGGTGGGCATGATCGCCGTGCTGGCTGCCGATCAAGCGTCCGGCAGCGTCGTAACTGTAAGCAATCACCTTAGAGGCGGAGTCACCTTCGAGGCTACGGAAGCTCATCCGGCCCAGGG
>NZ_JAMJPJ010000001.1 GCF_023555005.1 Halomonas llamarensis
TTGAGGCTGGACATCTGCTGCAAGACCGTATTGACTATTTCCATGAAAGCCTGTGCTCGGGTGGTGATGTTGTCAGAGACCCCATTATCTGAGCATCAGGCTTTCTTTAAAACTGTCCGAACCATTGTGAAGGGAACGAATTCATCATTGAGTTTCGCTACCAAACGGCCAGTGGCTACCTCTGGATACAGGGGCGCGGCCAAGTATTCGAACGCGATAACGCCGGGGCGCCACTGCGCCTGATCGGTACCCATCTGGATATTCAGTCGCTCAAAGATGTGCAACAAGAGCTAACCCGTTCCAATCAAGAGCTTGAACAGTTCGCCTATGCGGTCTCGCATGATTTGCGTCAGCCGCTACGAATGGTCAACAGCTATCTGCAGCTTTTAACCCGCGAGCTTGGCAATGACTTAAGCGACGACGCTCAAGAAATGATCCACTTCGCGCGTGACGGCGCCGAGCGAATGGACAACATGATTCTGGGGACTCTCGACTACTCACGCGTGGGGCGTAAAACGTCCCCAATGGAATGGGTCGACAGCCGTGCCGTGCTAGACGACGTGATGGGTTTTCTTAAACCCATGCTGACAGAAAGCGGCGGCCACGTTCACATCGAAGGCGATTGGCCAAAGGTGTACGCCAGCCGCGACGAGCTCACGCGGCTACTGCAGAACCTGCTGGATAACGCGCTGAAGTACGTAGAAAAAGGCACAACCCCAGACGTCACCATCACCGGTCACCAGCAAACGTCCGAATGGCAGGTAGACGTAAAAGACAACGGCATCGGGATCGCACCGGAACAACACGATCGGCTCTTTGGTGTGTTTACGCGCTTGCAGCCGCGCAGCCGCTTTGAAGGCACCGGCATCGGGCTCGCTATCTGCAAACGTATCGTTGAACACCACGATGGCGCCATTAGCGTCTCCTCCACCGGCGAAGGTGACGGCAGCTGCTTCACCTTTACCCTGCCGCTAACGCAAGCGTAGTGCGGCAGGCATCCATTGTGCGCTGGGTATTAACAGGCCGAAGCCGCTTTCTCTCTGTCGGCCGATCACCACCAAGGCAGTTTCACTTTCCTTCATCGTCCAAGAGGCGCCCCCATGCTAGCCCTGCAGCACGTCCATAAAACCTTTAGCACGCCGCAGGGAGAGCTGCCGGTTCTCAACGGTATCGACCTAACGCTCCAACAAGGGAAAAGCCTTGCCTTGATGGGCGAGTCGGGCAGTGGCAAATCCACGCTGCTGCATTTAGCGGCCGGCCTCGACCTGCCAAGCGAAGGTGAAATCAGCATTGACGGGCGTGCTCTCTCTACCTTGGATGAACCCGCCCGCGCCAGGCTACGTCGCCAACATCTTGGGCTGGTGTTTCAGCAGTTTCATCTGGTACCCAGCCTGAACGTCATTGATAACCTGCGACTCCAAGCACGCCTGGCAGACTGCGAGGACGCGGAGTGGACTGCCCACCTGATGGCGCGCCTGGGGCTTTCCGGCCGCGAGGCCTATTTCCCCGAGCAGCTTTCCGGTGGCCAACAACAGCGCCTGGCCATTGGCCGAGCGCTGGCCGTCCGCCCCCGCCTACTGCTAGCGGACGAACCCACCGGCAACCTTGACGAGCACAGCGCCGATACCGTCCTCGCGCTTTTGCTCGACCTGGTAAAAGAGACGCGCTGTGCGTTATTGATGGTGACGCACAGCGCCCGTGTGGCGGCTCCACTTGACCGCCTGGTACACCTCCACCTGGGGCGCCTGGGAGATAACGCGTCATGATCCTGCGCGTGCTGGCGACATTACTCGCCCACTACCGCCGCCATCCGGGGCAGTTAGCCATGTTGTTACTGGGGCTTTGGGTCGCCAGCGCCTTGTGGAGCAGCGTGCAAGCCGTGAACGCCACGGCAAAAGACAGCTATGCCCGTGCCAATGCGCTGTTCAGTGCCAACGTTGATGAGCTGACACGGCGCGATGGCCAGCCCCTCACCCGCGAGGACTACCTGACGCTGCGCCGGGCGGGCTTACCGATTTCGCCGATGCTGGAAGGCACCCTGCAAATCGATGGGGAACGCCTGACTATCGTCGGTATTGACCCGCTAACCTTGCCAAGCGACAACACCCTAGGCGGGAGCGGCGACGCGTTGACGGCGTTTTTAACCCCGCCTTGGCAAACCCAGCTCGCCCCGGAAACCCTTGATGTATGGGGCCTTTCACGCCAACAAGCACCAGGGGCGACGCCCGCCGTCAACAAGAACCAGCGGCTGCCGCCATTAGCGCTACGCCCGGCGCTGCCGCCGGACACCTTGGTGATGGATATCGCCGCTGCGGCCGCGTTGCTAGATCGCGATAACACGCTAAGCCAACTGGTCACCGCCCCTGGCGCGCTGTCTCAGCCCCCCGACGGGTACCGGCTCAGCCGAGCCGCCACGTTGGCATCGCCTGAGCAACTTACCGAAAGCTTTCACCTTAACCTCACCGCCCTGGCACTGCTGTCGTTGGTCGTCGGCCTGTTTATCGTCCAGGCCGCGCTGGGGCTTGCCATGGAACAGCGCCTCACCACACTCAGAACGCTGCGCGCCTTGGGCGTACCCGCCGTCACGCTCGTCACGGCCATACTGCTTGAGCTGCTGGTATTCGGCGTGCTGGGTTCAGCGCTTGGGCTGGCCAGCGGCATTTGGCTGGCGGGCCAGCTACTGCCCGATGTGGCCACAACGCTGTCGTCACTTTATCAAGCCGACGTCAATCAGAGCCTGGTGCTGCCTTGGCACTACTGGGTGGGCAGCCTAGCGATTACCTTCGGCGGCTTGCTGCTCGCGGGTAGCGGCGTGCTATGGCGGGCCGCCCGCCTGAACGTGTTGGCACTCGGCCAGTCCCAGGCGTGGCGGCTAGCCTACCAGCGCCAGCTAAAACGTATGACACTTGGCGCCGCCGCGGTGGCCGTTCTCGCCATGGGGTTAGCGCTGTGGCTTGGTCGCCTGCCGCCCGGTCAAGGGGTTCTGGCTAGCTTTGGGTTTGTCGCCGCGCTACTGTTAGCCAGCGCGCTATGCCTGCCGCCGCTGATTAACGGCGTGCTACACCTGCTGCAGCGGTGGCTTCGCCGTCACCCACTTGCCCACTGGGCCGTGGCGGATATCCAGCTACAGCTACCGCGCTTATCACTGGCCATGATGGCGTTGCTGATTGCGCTTGCCACCAACCTGGGTGTCAGCAGCATGGTCGGCGGTTTTCGCCTTACCTTTCTGGACTGGCTGGATCAGCGGTTGGCCGCCCCGTTATATATCAATGCGTCGCCGTCGACGTTGGCCCCCATGCTGGATTGGCTCGATGCGCGGCCCGATGTTGCCGAAACACTGCCGACTGCCCGCGGCAGCGTCGACCTACTGGCGATGGATGATGCACAACAACAGGGTGCCCGCGAGCGCATTGCGCTGTTCGGGATCACCCCTAATCCCACGATCACCAACGGCTGGCCGCTACTTGAGACAGCGGCGGGACGCCCCGCTGCCTGGGCATCGCTATCGGCGAACAGCGTGTTTATCAACGAGCAGATGGCCGTGGCAAAACAGCTCGCACCGGGTGACGAGGTCACGCTGGATACCCCGCAAGGGACGAGACCTTTCGAGATTACAGCGGTTTACCCCGACTACGGCAATCCGCGCCAGCAGATCCTGGTACCTACTAAGGTGCTTATTCAGCGCTTCGGCGGCGAGATTGCCTCAATAGGGCTGGTAGTTGATGAAAACGCCGACCGCCAGGCATTGCGTCAGGCCCTGGCGGATCGCTTCGATGTCGCCCCGGAGGCGATGGTCGATCAACAGGAAATCAAACAGCTGGCGACGCAAATTTTCGAGCGCACCTTTACCATCACCCGCGCATTGAACGGCCTCACCCTGGGCGTCGCGGCATTAGCGCTGCTCGCCACGTTGCTGGCCCAGGCGCGCGAACGACAGCGCCAGCTGGCTTCGCTATGGGCACTCGGCGTGCCGCGCAAGACGCTGACTTTACTGCCGCTTTTTCAACTCGGCGGGCTGGCCCTGTTTACCGGGGTGGTGGCGATTCCGCTGGGCATTGCCATCACCTGGACGCTCGTGGCGATCATCAACGTTGCGGCATTTGGCTGGCGGCTACCGCTCTACCTTTTCCCGTGGGACATGCTCATCACGCTGGCCACCGCGCTGGGCGTGGCGCTGGCCGCCGCTGCCCTGCCATCACTTCAGCTGTGGCGCACTTCGCCCCAGGCGATGCTCAACCAGGGGGCTACATGAATCATTCCCGGTTATCGGCTGCGCTCGTGGCGATGGCTTGTCTCATGCTCATCGGCTGCCAGGAGCCCTCATCCGATGCGGTGCCCCAGGGCTTTGCGGGGCTGGGTGAAGACGCGGCGGCATTTGCTCAGGCGGATGCCTCCACGCCGCTTCGCTTCCCGGAGGATCACGGCCCGCACCCCGATTACCGCATCGAATGGTGGTACCTGACCGCCAACCTTGAAGACGACCAGGGCGAGCCGCTCGGCCTGCAATGGACGCTGTTTCGCCAGGCGCTGACTCCTCCTGACGAGCGCCCGGCGCCATCGCCATGGGCGGCCGACCAGGTCTGGATGGCGCACCTGGGGATTTCCCAGGGCGAGACGCATGCTGCCGCCGAGCGCTTTGCGCGTAGCCACAGTGAACACGCCAATGGGCAAGCAGGCGTCAAGGCAGCCCCGTTTCAGGCCTGGATTGATGACTGGTCGCTCGAAAGCCCGTCAGAGGCCAACTTCGAGGATTTTACCCTACAGGCCTACAGCGGTGAGGGCGCAGACCGGTTCGGTTACACGCTTACCCTCAGCGCTCAAGGCCCACTGGTCTGGCACGGAGAGAACGGCTTTAATGCGAAAACCGTCGAAGGCCAGGGATCGCGCTACTATAGCCAGCCGTTTTTAAGCATCACCGGCCGCGTCACGCTGAACGGCGAAACTCGCGAGGTTAGCGGCAAAGGCTGGCTAGATCGCGAATGGAGCAGCCAACTGCTCTCCCAGCAACAAACCGGCTGGGACTGGTTTTCGCTGCATCTGGAGGATGGGCGCAAGCTGATGGCCTACCGGTTAAGAGGTGGCGGCCCGGCAGGAGGCGACTACCTATTCGCGCATTTGCTCGCCGCCGACGGCCAGACCGAGCTTATTGGGCCTGGTAGCGTCACCTTGACGCCATTGGCGACACACAGCGTGGCAGGCAGAGATATTCCCACACGCTGGTCGCTTACGCTGCCCGACGTGAATTTGCAGCTTACCGTTGAGGCGCGCCACCCTAACCGCTGGATGCCCACCTCGGTGCCTTACTGGGAAGGCGATGTCGTGGTTCGCCAGGCGGCAACGCAGGAAAACATCGGCGTCGGTTATCTGGAAATGACCGGGTATTGAGCGTTTAGTGATCTTATGTTGACTTAGCAGAAGACACGTTATGTCGCACGAAACGTTAACACCGGTGCCGATAGCCAGTCCCTATGCATCAAGGTAACTGCCGTTTTCTTTACAATAACGAATAAAATCTTCTAACTCCAAGGGTTTTGAATAATGGTAGCCCTGGCCAAACTCGGCCCCTTCTTGCTGCATTAAAAGCGCATGCACTTCGTTTTCAATACCCTCTACCACTGCCTGTGAACCTACTTCTTTCGCCAATTTTAATATAAGCTTACATATACGCAAACTATTATAGTCATCAGGTATATTTTTAACAAACTGGCGATCCACTTTCAAAAAGTCAAACCCTATAAACAAGAGATATTCAATAGATGCATAGCCAGTGCCAAAATCATCCAAAGAAAAACTCACACCAAAATCACTTAATTCTTTTTGGTTTTTATGGAAATTTGAATTTGATATTAATTGTGTCGCTTCAGTCACTTCAAGATCTAAGTTACACCCTGGAAAAGAAAAATCGTTTAACAATTTCTTTAATTGAGAGCTGAAATCAGGTTCTATTAGCTGTTGAGGAGAAACATTCACACTCAGCCTGAAGCGATCTTGAAAATTGACCAACAAAGGGGAAAAATCTTTAATCGCCAACGCAATTATCGACATACCAAGAGACACGATTAGCCCGGTGTCTTCTGCGCAGTTTAATAGTTCGAAAGGTGCACAATTTCTTTTTCTATCCGTACGAAAAAGCGCTTCACATCCAGCCACCTCTCCATTACTAAAATACACTTTTGGTTGATACATCAGGAAAAAAGATGGCGCTTCTAACTGTTCTCTAAGCGCGTTTAATGCAGAAAAGTTTGATTTTCTCGATTCTTCCGTTTCAGGAGAATAACGGCGAACACAATTATGCCCTGCCTGCTTGGCATTAAAAAGCCCGATACTAGTCGCATATAACAGTGCCTCTGGCTCCAAGGCATCATCGGGTGCCTGGGCCACACCTGCTGTCAAATTAATGCGGATACAAGTGCTTAACGATGCACCATCAACCTCTACATCAAAACTCAATTTTTTCTCAATGCGCTGTATAATATCGTTATTATCTTTTTCAAAAAAATACAGCGCAAAGACATCAGGTTGAAGGCGAAACATACTTTCACCATCATTAAAGTATTCTTTTAGATGTCGATATACAGCCACTAAGACTTGGTCACCTACATCTTGTCCGTATTGACTATTGATACGAGAAAACTGGTCGATATCCCAGCTAACAACTAAAACGTTTCCACACCATTTATTTTCTTTATTTAAATATTTTTCAAGCTGGCTAATAAGCTCGCGACGGTTATAGCCTCCTGTCAGTGTATCTCGGCGAGAGAGCTGATCTAAGTAGCGATTTTTCTCAGTTAATTCAAAAAGATATTCTTCATTTTCTTGTGTATAAAACTTATAGTTTTCGACCAGTGCTTTTAACTCAGACCCATGCGTTTTTATCCTGAACTCTTCGTCCCCACCTCTCCCTTTGGCACGTCTTTTTATGTATTTTGCGAATTCGGACAGCGGCCTACCTACCAACCAATACATAATTGACGCTATGATAAAGCTCAAAATCAAAGATTGATAAATCGTAATCAAAAATATATCAACAAAATTAGCGAGCGATTGACTCACCAAGTGATTAACATCTATATTATAATCAATTCGCCCCACGTATATTTCATTTTTATCCGGATGTGGAACATCACGATACAGAGGGTATATTTTTCTTTTTTTAACATCACTAAAAAAGTATCTTATTATTTTATCACTTAAATCATCAGTGCTTTCTGCATTCGTCACGCTAGCGAAAAGTCGGTCACCATCCGAAAATATTCTAATACTATTATAACTAGGGTCGCTAGAAAGTGATTTAACCAACGCTTCAACTGTTGCTTGGTCAAGATGATAAAGCGCAAGCGAAGCGGGCTCCTTTATCATTTCTATGCGCTCATTTGCGAGCGCATAGGCATTATTTATTGTATTGTTAAAGTTTTTTTGACCTAAAAAAATACCTAACAAAAGCCCTACGACTAGGGTAGAGGTTGTCACATATAGTGTCAGCTTTGCCGTTAATGTTTTTTTTCTTAAACCCGGCCTCAAGCCGTACTTGCATATACCCTTCTTGTCTTTCATAGCGTCATAAATTCATTTACGAGTGAGTGAATATTACCGAGATAACCAGTAGTGCGGGTATAAAACTTCATCGATAGGCAAAATTATTTAACAAAGTCTTCGATGCCTTTATTAACGACTTCTAACAACCACCGAGAGTCTGCAATATTTTTAGATATCAACATAAAATAATTTTCAGGCTCTCCGCCTGGCAATCGTTCCAGCTCCAACTCTGAGTCCCAGTCAACAAGCTCTAGTGACTTTAGGCTTAGCATCGTCTCATGACGCGTCAACCCAATATCGCAGCGACCATAATTGACTTGATTTAATAACTGCTGAAAAGTTTTAGCATTTTGTGCCAGCTCTTTAAACAAGCGCTGATCACTCTCCGAAAAAAAATGTGAATAATTAAACCCTGCTATACCACATACTTTCCTGTCTTTCTCAAATAAAGAGGCAATATTTTCCACCTCTTCTTTGGCGAACATTGCGCTTTTTTTAACATAAGCGGGCGTTAACGAATAGTATTTATTACTGATATGATAGTGTTTATCCCTAAGACTATTATAGGTAGCACTCAATGCTACTTGGTAATCCTCACCCTTTTTAACACTCTCAAGGCATCGTTTCCATGGAAGAGGGTTCATTTGATAAGTTACATTCGCCGAAACAAAAATATTATCAATTAGCTTTAGGTCAAGCCCTTGCCATGTGTTACCCATCGGATAAAAGTAGGGTGGCCAACTGCTAGTGTCGGTACAAATAAAAATTGTCTCTCTTTCTTGAGACATGGCGAAAGGGGATTGGAAAAGTACCACGAGTGCCAAAAGTAGGTATCGCATGCCGATGTAACCTTATCAACGGATCGCAATAACCCGCCGCGATGCGGCGGGTTATTCAGTGCCATTATGGCTTAAAACTCTTCCCAGTCATCGGCATCGTGAGTGTTTGACTTTGGTGGCGCTGGGCGCTGCGATTGGTGCGTTTCTGCCCCAAGGCTTTTCTGATTACGTCCTGTGTTTTTCTGGTTGTGCCCTGCGTGATGCGAAAGTGAAGCACTCGCCGGGGCGGCCTCTTGACCCGAGACTTTAAACGCCGCAATGGCATCAGTCAGGTATTCAGCTTGCATTTTAAGCTGCTCTGCCGCGGTAGTGGACTCTTCCACCAGTGAGGAATTTTCCTGTGTCATACGATCCATTTCACTGACCGCTATGTTCACTTGGCCGATGCCATCTTTTTGCTCTGACGCTGCATCAGCGACTTCACTAAGCATGGTGGCAACATTTTCTACCGCTTCGACCACCTCTTTCATCAGGCCGCCCGCATTATTGGCGTGAGAGCTACCGCCCCGGACTTTTTCGCTGGCATTGTCGATCAAGGTGCGAATGTCACGAGACGCATCTGCGCTATGGTTGGCCAGTTTGCGGACTTCTTGTGCGACCACCGCAAACCCTCTGCCATGCTCGCCGGCTCTTGCCGCTTCAACCGATGCGTTTAGCGCGAGGATATTGGTCTGGAAAGCAATGCCGTCCATCATTTTCACGATATCGGTAATCCGGTTGGTTGCTTCACTAATCTCACCCATTGTGCTGGCAACGTCTTCCACGGCTTGTCCGCCTTCACGCGCCTTATCAGCGGCATGCTTAGATAGCTGATCCGCTTTTTGGGCTGACTCAGTAGAATGCTCAACCGTGCTGGTGATTTCTTCCATAGAAGCTGACGTTTGCTGGATGCTTGACGCCGCGTTTTCAGTACGCCGGGAAAGATCAATGCCCCCGCTGGCAATTTCGGTAGAGGCATGATTCACGGCTTCGCTACTGCGCCGGATTGTGATCATGACGCCTTCAATACGCTCAATAAACGCATTAAATGATTTCGCAATATGGGAAACCTCGTCTTCCCCATCGCTCGGTAACCGTTGCGTCAGGTCCGCATCACCCGTTGCGATATCGTCCATTGCCACGCGAATCGTCTCCAGCTTGCGGAAGGCAATACGTAGAATGTAGCCCATCAGCAGCGTTGAGATAATGCCGACAACCACCAAGAAAATGATGGTGTTGTTACGTACCGCAATAACGGCTTGCATCGCATCTTTTTCATTTAACGCGACAACCAGCTTCCAGTCCGTATTTTGAATGGCTGCGCCGTCAAGCCAGTATTCCTCGCCGTCTATTGCGACGGATAGCGCTTCACTGTCCGTTGCGGCGCGTTCGCGCTCAGCATTCAATGAGGACAAAAGCGCTGGGGTAAAGGTGTCGCTTAGTTCACCTACGGATTCTAGTGTAAGCGTTTCATCTGGATGCGCGATAATCGTGCCATCCGATGTGGCCAAGAACGCAAAGCTGTTTTCTGTTGGCGATATGCTACGTGTGATGCGAATAATATCGTTGATGGTGATATCCCCACCCACCACATGCTGCAAGCGCGAGCCTTGATACTCTGCGTGTGCGAGGGTGATAACAAGCTCGCCTGTTTGCGCGTCAACATACGGCAGGGTAACGGCTGACCCTTGCGCTGCTTCGGCTTTCAGGTACCAAGGCCTTTCACGTGGGTCATAGTCACTCGGCGGTTCCCAGCCATCAGAGAATACGGCGCGTCTACCGCTTGCTACATACGTGGTTTTAAAACCACCGGCTTGTGCCCATTGCTGTAGGGCGTTCATATCATCAGCCCCTTCAGCAATGGCCTCTGAGGCGGAAACGCTCATACTAAGGCGAGCACCAAGCCACTCGTTAATACTGTCAGCATTCGCGGTAGCGGTAGCGGCTAGCTGTCGCAGGTTGTCGGCTTGATCACTCGATTTAATGAGCCAATAGCTGGATATACCACTGGCGGCCAGCGCTATCATGGTAATACCGACGGATATGGCGGTGATACGGTGTTTAAGAGATTTCAGCATGTCAGCACTTTTATAGTCACGTTGGTTGTGTTATTAAGCGTACATGTTATTTTTTATCAAACAACCATTCAATAAAAATTCTTTAAACGCTTGGCAAACGATACCAAGAAACTATTTCACCTAGGTTACCATGCCACGTTTATAGGCTATTGATTCAAGCGATTCTCCATCACAGTCGCGTGCTTTCCAGCGGTGTTAGCAGTGACGCGACCTGGTCAGGGTCAAGTAGCGCTCGGGTTACGGTGTCAATATCTTCAGCCAGGGGCCGGTCGCCATCCAGTGTGGTAGCGTGTTGGCGTACCCAGTGATACAGCGCGTTTGTGGCGGGGCTTAACGATTCACGGCCGGTGATATCCACGCCTTGTGCCAACACTAATGCTTCAATCGCCAATACCTGATAGAGCTGCGTGATGCTGGTGCTAACGCGCCTTGCGGCGATGGTGCCGAGCGGCACGATGTCTTGGTTATCCGCGTTGGTGGGTATCGATTGAATGGACGCGGGCATAGCGTGGCTGCGAAGCTCCGCCACCAGCGACGTCGCGCTAACTTGGGCGCCCATAAAGCCGCTATGTAGCCCGGTATCGCGTGGCTGCATAAAGGCAGGCAAGCCGTTATTGCGCGCCGGGTCGGTGATACGGGCGATGCGTCTTTCACTGTAGAGCGCCATTTGCACCACGGCGTTATTCAAGTGATCGCTGGCAAAGGCGAGATGCTGCCCAAAAAAGTTACCGCCATGCAAAATCTCACCGCCATCGGGGAACAGCAGTGGGTTATCGCTGACCGAGGCAAGCTCGGTTTCGACCGTTTTGGCGTGCTGTGTGCAGACATCCCATACCGCGCCCAGCGCTTGTGGGGCACAACGCAGCGTGTAAGCATCTTGCGGTAGCGCCTGATCGCGCGAGACACTTTCTAGTGAGCCGGGTAGCGTTGCCACGTCCAGCGGTTTAAGCGCCCGACTTTCGGCCGATAGCTCCCACAGCCAGTGATGGAGCTGTTGCTGGCCAGGATGCGGGCGTACGGCCCCAATCTGCGGATGAAACGCCTCGCGGTGTCCTTCTAACAATTCAGCGTAGAGCAATACGAATAGCGTACTGAGCTTAACCGCCCGCTGAGACCTCACCGCATTGAGGGCAGCAATGCCAGCCGTCACGGACGTGCCATTAACCAAGGCAATAGCATCTTTGTTCGCGAGTATCAGCGGTGCAATACCCAACTGCTCGTGCGCCTCTGCACTCGCCACCCAAGGGCCGCCGTTCACGCTAACACGCCCCTCCCCGCTAAGCGCTCTGGCAAGGTGGGCCAGCGGCGTTAAGTCGCCGCTGGCGCCGACGGTGCCACGCGCGGGGATTTCCGGCGTGACGCCCTGCTCCAACCACAACAGCACGCGTTCGACCAGCGCCGGGCTCACGCCCGAATGGCCCTGGCAAAGACTGATCAAGCGGGCCGTCATCAATGCGCGCGTTTGATCGGGCGCTAATGCTTCACCCACGCCACTGCAGAGGTGGTACACCAGATTCTGTTGCAACAATGTTGATTGCTCAGGAGCCACATAGGTACTGGCCAACGGGCCGTAACCGGTGGTAACGCCATAAATCCGTTGGCGAGACGAAATGCGTTCGAGCAGAAACGCATGGGCTTTTTCCACCTGCTGGCGCTCTGCGGGCGAGAGGATGACGGTGTCGCGCGCTAGCGCCACGGCTTCAAGCTGCTCAAGCGTGAGGGAGGTCAGCATGCAATGTCCTGGTTGTCGTGCTTTTACGGGCGCAGCGCGAGTAGAGCTACCAATCGGTTAACTTGCCCATGGCGTTGCTGGGGAGCGCATCACCGTAGGTAATAGAGATCGGACGCTTGGCGGAAGGCCACTCGTTGAGCGCGGCGTCAATATCCTCGGCTATATCGCGTGCAGGGTCGGTGGGCACCACGAAGGCTTTGAGACGAACCTGACCGTTACCGGCCTGGGTCGGCCTGACCGCGCACTGGCGAACGTCAGGCAGAGCTTCCAGCTCACGGGCAACCGCAGCGGGGCTGACATTAACGCCGCCAATCGACACCACATCATCGTGTCGCCCCATCAAAGTAAAGTGACGCGCGTCTTTCCACGTGACGCGATCAGGCAAACTCACCACATGATGGCGTTCATCAGCTGCTGATAGCGTATCGGCCGTCGCTTTTTGCCAGTGAGGAAGCAGCGCAAAAGGCGCGTCATGGCAAAACCGCGTGGCCACGCCGCCGGTTTCTGAACTGCCGTAAATTTCCATCACCGCCGCCATCTTCTGGCGCGCGAGGGATTTGCCGACATCGCTTGGTAGCGGCGCGGTTGAACTCACCCCCAGCACGCTGGGAGGCCAGTCGGAACGCGCTTTGGCAAGATATGCCCAACGTGGCGGTACCGTGACCACCACATCGCCTTCAAACAGCGTGGGTAGCGTCTTGCCAGCCACCACCACCTCCAAATCATTGAAGGCAGGATAAGCGACGCCCAGCATAAAACCGTAAAGATGATGCAGGGGGAGCCACGCCACAACGCGCTTAGGCGTGATGCGCTCACCAATACGCTGATGCAGCGCTTGCGCTTCGGCCTCAATATCCGCCCAGCGGTGGTGGCAAACTTTGGGATCGCCAGTAGTTCCTGAAGTGCGAAACGCCAAGCCAGAAGTATAGGCCACCGCTTGTGCAACCAGCTCTGACCACGCCTCCACGCCCTCTTTCATCAGTAAGCGGTCTTCAGCCCCGGTTTCGTGCAGGCAGAAAAACTCCGCCACACTGGATGCCAAATAAAGACGCTCCAACGAATCAATCGCCGGAGCGTCGGGCAAAGAAGAAGGCGGTATGCCCCGGTAAGCACTGAGTTCAATCTGTAATAGCGAGCGCAATAACGGAAGGATTCGCTTCGGGGTCATCCATGTTGGCACAGGTTACGTTCCTTTATAACTATTGTATCACTCGACTAACTGCTTATACCCGTTTAACAAAAATCCAATACGTATCGCCAGAAATGGCTTTTTTCATGTGAATTTTCACTTTAGTCGGCTGCATTTGGTAGTCAAACACATACTCAAACATGGTATTGAGATTACCGCTTTTCACGCCGTCTTTAAAACGACCCTCAAACTCTTTACCTTGAGTACAAGGCGCAACATCCTTGAAGAAGTTCTTTCCGATCACACTTTTCGGATCACGACCGGTAATACCGCCTTCTGCGGCGTTGTACTGCATAATCTTACCGTCTTTATCAAGTTGGATAGCACCGAAGGCTAACTCATCCAGCTTTTTATCATCCATGCTCGCTAAGCTATTTTCGATATCTGAGCTACCGAATTTTACCATTTCCATGACTGACTCCTTACTTAATTCCAATTAATGACAACGTTGCAGTTTTCGTTGTGGGAATAACCATAGCAGTGTCTTCATGAATGCACAATACAATTACCGTACAACTATTGCGTAACAAAACGCGCTTTACGGATAAGGGCTCCCGGGCGGCTTTGCCGTGGTGTTGAGCACGATGTCCTGAAATGCGGTTTTCTGCGCAATAACCTTGTTGATGTGGGCCGCTAACCGCCATCAATTGGCATGAATTGCAAAAAAATTGACCGGATCGGTTAACTCAACGGGCGCGTTTGTTTCTAGCATGGTGAGAAGGCCCGTCAACGACAGCGGCTTGATACCACAGCTGAAGACCCTATCGGCTTTCTACAATAACAACAGTAAAGGCTTCACAATGAAACTAACGCAATGTCTCGCGCTCAGCACCCTCGCTGCGTCCGTCATGCTGGCTAGCCAAGCTGGCGCCAACGAGATGACCGACAACGAAATCCGCATCGGCTATTTAGCCGATATGAGCGGTGCCTACCGCGACCCCATCGGCCCGCTGGGCCAAGACGCCATCGAGATGGCCATTGAGGACATGGGCGGTAGCGTCGCCGGGGCTGAAATAGCGCTATTCAGCGCCGATGACCGCAACAGCCCCGACGTTGGCTCCAGCGTGGTACGCGGCTGGATTGACGAACAAAACGTGGACATGGTGACAGGGCTTGTCGCCTCATCGGTCACCCTGGCTGCTGTTAGGCTATTAGAAAAAGAAAACCGCCTGGGGTTGGTCAATGGTGCCGTCTCCTCCGGGGTGACGAATGAAAGCTGCTCCCCCAACCATATCCACTGGGTCTACGATACCTGGGCAATGTCTAACGGTACCGCTAGTGCTATTACCCAAGAAGGCAATACTGACTGGTTCCTGCTCAGTGCCGATTACTCCTTTGGTCATGCGCTTGAGCGCGATGTCACCCGCGTGGTGGAAGAAAACGGCGGCAATATCGTTGGCAGCATCCGTCATCCCTTTCCCAGCAATGATTTCTCCTCGTTTATGCTGCAGGCGCAAGCCTCCGGCGCGGATGTGATTGCGCTTAACAACGCCGGTTCTGATACCACTAACGCGATTCGCACCGCGGGCGAGTTCGGCATCACCCAGGCGGGCCAAATTTTGGCGGGCATGGTGCTGTTTAGCACCGACGTACGCAGCTTGGGGCTTGAAGCCGCTCAAGGGCTACAGTTCACCACCGCTTGGTATTACGGCCTGAACGACGAAGCGCGCGCCTGGGCCGAGCGCTTCAAAGCGCGTACCGGCAGCATGCCCACCCAGGTTCACGCGGGTCTTTACTCCAGCACCCTGCATTACTTGCAAGCGGTTGAGGACATCGGCACCGATGAGGCTCAGGCGGTGCGCGAGCAAATGGCAGCCACGCCGATTGACGATATTTTCGCCACCGGTGGTTATATCCGTGAAGACGGCCGCATGGTTCACGACATGCACCTGGTCGAAGTGAAATCGCCTGACGAGTCGAGTGACGAAGACGACCTGTTCCGTTTGGTGCGCACCATTCCCGCCGAAGAGGCCTTCCGCCCACTCAGCGAAAGCGACTGCCATCTGGTGAATAACAGCTAACCCGTCTCCCTAATGTTCTCACGTTCCAGCGTTCTAACGCTCTAGCGTTATGACCACAACACTATGACAGGACACTATTACAAGAAACTATTACAGGAGATTGCATCACCATGCAGAGCCGTATCCAGCAAAACACCATCGGCGCCGCCCTTGCCCGCAGCGCCAGCAAAAACGCCAGCCGGTTGGCGCTGGCGTTCAATGACCGCCAGTGGCAGTACGCCGAGCTGAACCGTGCCGTCAACCGAGTCGCCAACCGCCTTTTGGCCCAAGGCCTCAAACCGGGAGACCGCCTGGCGGTCTACGGCAAAAACTCCGATGCCTACGTGATCGCCTGGCTGGCCGCTACTCGCGCCGGTTTGGTTCATGTACCGATCAACTTCGCCCTGAGCAGCGAAGAACTCAGCTATATTCTTGAGCAATCCGGCGCCAGCGGGTTGTTAAGTGATAACAGCTTGGCCGATAACGTTGATGCCGCCTGCCGCTCGGTGAACCTCACCCTTTCCGGCACGCTGCACGCCCAAGAGAGCGAAGACTTCGATGTGCTTAAGATAGCCCTGGCGGAAGGCGACGACGATGAGCCCGCGATAGCACTCGAAGGCCAGGACCTGGCGCAACTACTGTATACCTCCGGCACCACCGCTGCCCCTAAGGCGGCGATGATGACCCACCAGGCGCTGCTCGCCGAGTACATGGCGTGCATGGTGGCGCTCGATATCAAAAACGACGAACCCATGCTCGCCGCCCTGCCGCTCTACCACTCGGCGCAGATGCATGTCTTTTTAATGCCGGCGCTGCTGCTCGGGGCGCCGGTACACCTGCGCGAAGCGCCCACGCCGGATGACTGTTTGGCGCAGATCGAGCGCCACGGCATTGTTTCGTTTTTCGCCCCGCCCACGGTGTGGATCAGCCTGCTGCGCCACCCGGATTTTGACCGCCACGATTTAAGCCGCTTGAAAAAGGCCTACTACGGCGCCTCAATCATGCCGGTGCCGGTGCTCGAAGAGCTACGCCAGCGCATCCCCGGCGTGGGGCTCTACAACTGTTATGGCCAAAGCGAGATTGCCCCGCTTGCCACGGTGTTAAGACCCGAGGAGCACGACGACCGCCCAGCCTCGGCGGGCCGTCCGATTCTTACCGTCGAGACGCGCATCGTCGACGCCGAGATGAACGACGTCCCCGCAGGCGAGCACGGCGAGATCGTCCACCGCTCGCCGCAGCTGCTCACCGGCTACTGGGACAAGCCCGAGATGACCGCAGAGGCGTTTATCGGCGGCTGGTTTCACTCCGGCGATGTCGGCTACGTCGACGAAGCGGGGTATCTCTACGTGGTTGACCGCATCAAGGACGTGATCAATACCGGCGGCATCGTGGTGGCTAGCCGCGAAGTGGAAGAAGCGCTGTTTCAGCATCCCGCCGTCGCCGAGGTCGCCGTGATCGGCTTGCCCGATGACAAATGGATCGAGGCGATCACCGCCGTGGTGGTGCTCAAAGAAGGGGAAGAAGTGAGCGAAGCCGCGCTTACCGAGCACGCCAAAAACATCATGGCGCACTACAAGGTGCCCAAGCAGGTGCACTTTGCCGACGCCTTACCCAAGAGTACCGCCGGCAAAATTCTCAAACGCCACCTGCGCAAGGAGCTTGACGCGTGAACCTCAATACGCCCGAAGATGAACTGACCCCGCTGTTTCACGACATGATCTGCCGCTTTCTGGAGCAGGAAGTCGCGCCCCATTACGACACCTGGGAAGAAGCCGGCGAGATGCCGCGCACGCTGTGGCAACGCATGGGCGAAGCGGGGCTATTGGGTATCGATATGCCGGATACCCTGGGCGGCGCCGGGGCTGATTTCACTATCACTCAGCTTGCCATCGAAGAAATCTCGCGGCGCGGCTTTGGCGGGCTGGCCAGCGCCTACAACATCCACGCCAATATCGTCATGCCCTACCTGCTGCATATCGCCACGCCCGCGCAGCAAGCGCGCTGGCTACCGGCCATGGCCAAAGGTGACGTGATCGGCGCCATCGCCATGACCGAGCCCGGCGCCGGTAGTGACATGGCCGCCATGAAAACCCGCGCTCAGCGCACCGAGCGCGGCTGGCAGCTAGACGGCAGCAAGATTTTCATTACCAACGGCCAAGTGGCGGATATGGTGATCGTCTGCGCCAAAACCGACCCCAGCGCCGGGGCTAAAGGCGTCTCGCTGTTTTTGGTGGATACATCCTTACCGGGCTTTTCCCGCGGCCAGCCGATCAAGAAAATCGGCCAGCACGCCAGCGATACCGCCGAGCTTTTCTTCGATGGCATCGAGCTACCCGACGAAGCGCTGCTTGGCGAAGAAGGGGCAGGCTTTGCCTACCTGATGCAGGAACTGCCCCGCGAGCGCCTGGGTGTCGGGGCGCAGGCCCTCGGCGCCATGGAGGGCTCGCTCGCGCTGACCTTGGAATATGTCAAAGAACGTCGCGCTTTCGGCCAGCGGATAGGCGATTTTCAAAACACCCGCTTCACTCTGGCCGACGTGCAGGCGGATATCGAGATGGGCCGCGCCTATTTAGAAAAGTGCATGGCGCAGTATCGTCACGGCAACATGGGCCCCACCGAGGCGGCGGTGCTCAAGCTGCGCTTAACCGAGATGCAGTGCGCGACGGCCAATACTTGTTTGCAGCTATTTGGCGGCTACGGCTATACCCGCGAGTACCCCATTTCACGCTTCTATCTCGATGCTCGCGTACAGACGATCTACGCCGGCACCTCGGAAATCATGAAAGAAGTGGTGGCCCGCTCGCTACTGGGCAAAGCCTAATCTCTGACTCAAATTTAGCCCCTATTTCGCTACAGAAGGATTACTCGCATGCGTCTTGATTCCGTTGTCATCCTGGGCGGCGCCCGCACGGCCATTGGCAGCTTCGGCGGCAGCCTCTCGGGGCTTGCGCCGTTTGAGCTTGGCACCCTTACCGCCCAAGAAGCCCTAAGCCGCTCAGGCGTTGAGGCCGACGCCATCGACCACGCGGTCTACGGCCATATCATCACCACCGGCCCGCAGGATGCCTACCTCGCCCGCCATATCGCTCGTGAGGCAGGCGTGCCCGACGGCGCGGGTGCGCTAAACGTCAACCGCCTGTGCGGTTCCGGGGTGCAGGCGCTGCTCTCCGCGGCCCAACAAATCACCCTGGGCGATAGCCGCTTTGCCCTGGCGGGCGGCGCGGAATCCATGAGCCGCGGCGCCTATTTGTTGCCGCCGCAGGCGCGCGCCGGGCTGCGCATGGGCCACGCAACCGTCACCGATTTAACCCTTGGCATCTTAAGCGACCCTTTTGGTAGCGGCCACATGGGCTGCACCGCCGAGAATATCGCCAGCCGCTACGGCATAAGCCGCGAGGCGGTGGATCGTTTTGCCATGGAGAGCCACCACAAAGCGGCGCGCGCCATTGCCGAGGGGCGCTTTGCCGAGCAGATCGTGCCGGTCACGGTGCGCGAGGGCAAAAAGGAGCGCGTGTTTGATCAGGACGAGCACGTGCGCGATGGCGTTTCACTAGACGACCTGGCGCGGCTCAAACCGGCCTTCCAGAAAGACGGCATCGTCACCGCCGGTAACGCCTCGGGCTTAAACGATGGCGCCGCAAGTTTGGTGCTCGCCGATGCCGACGAGGCCAACCGGCGCGGTTTAACACTCCGGGCGCGGCTTTTGGTCGGCACTTCCGCCGGGGTCGAGCCGCATTTGATGGGGCTGGGGCCGATTCCTGCGGTCACCCGCTGTCTCTCGCAGGCCGGGCTTTCTATCGACGATATCGACGTCATTGAATCCAATGAGGCCTTTGCCGCCCAAGCCATCGCGGTGGCTGACGAGCTCAATTTCCCCGCCGAGCGACTCAACCCCAACGGCGGCGCTGTAGGGCTTGGGCATCCGGTAGGTGCGACCGGTGCTATCCTGACGCTCAAGGCGCTGGCCGAGCTTGAGCGCACCGGCGGGCGCTACGGGTTAATTACCCTATGCATCGGCGGCGGCCAAGGCATTGCCCTGCTGATCGAGCGCAGCTAATTCATACGCAAAACGAGGACACACAACAATGACGACCGTCACGCCCAAAATTTTGCCGCCCACAGCTTCAGCAACAAACCCGCCGCTTTTAATCAGTGAGCTATTAGAAAGCGGCGTGCGCATGGCGGGAGATAACCAGATCGTCTACCGCGATCTAAGCCGCCACAGCTACGCCCGTTTTCAAGAGCGAGTTCACCAACTGGCCCACCTGTTGACCGCACAAGGTGTGAAAGCGGGCGATGTGGTCGCGGTGCTCGATTGGGATAGCCACCGCTACCTGGAAGCCTTTTTTGCCGTACCGATGATCGGCGCGGTGCTGCATACGGTGAACGTGCGCCTCTCGCCCGAGCAGCTCCACTACACCATGGAGCACGCCGAAGACGCTTTCGTGCTCATCCATCCGGATTTCGTGCCGCTGTTAGAGCCCCTTCACAAGCGCCTCCCGCTGGTTCGCGGCTACCTGCTCTGCCAAGATGAGCCGGGCGAGCTCAACACGACGCTGCCCCTCGTGGGTGAATACGAAGCGCGACTGGCCGAGCAACCCAGCCACTACGACTTCCCCACCTTCGATGAAAACGCGGTGGCCACGCTTTTTTACACTACCGGCACCACCGGCAACCCCAAGGGTGTTTACTTCACCCACCGCCAGTTGGTGCTGCACACCCTGACGGAGGCCAGCACACTGCAAGCGCCGGGGGTTGAGCTACTTAACCGCGACAAGGTCTACATGCCGATCACGCCGATGTTTCACGTTCATGCGTGGGGCGTGCCCTATACCGCGACATTGCTCGGTGCCACTCAGGTCTACCCTGGGCGCTACGAGCCTGACATGCTGATCACGCTACTGGTCACGGAAAAGGTCGATTTCTCGCACTGTGTGCCGACGCTGCTCGGCATGGTGGTCGGCGCCGAGGCCATCGACTCAGGCAAGGTGGATCTTAGCGGCTGGAAAGTCCTGGTCGGCGGCAGCCCGCTCACGCAGGCATTGTCGCGCCGCGCGTGGGAGCTGGGTATCGATACCCGCAGCGCTTACGGCATGTCGGAAACCTGCCCACTTCTCACCGCCGATATTCTGCCCCAGGATATCAACGACGCTGATTTCGACACCCAGCTGCCGTGGCGCTGCAAGGCGGGCGTGCCCATTCCGCTGGTGCATATGCAGGTGGTTAACGAAGCGGGCGAACCGCTGCCCCACGATGGCGAAAGCGTCGGCGAGGTCCGCGTGCGCGCACCCTGGCTGACCCAGGCCTACTACAAAGAGACCGAGCGCAGCGAAGCGCTATGGCAAGGCGGTTGGCTGCACACCGGCGATGTGGCAACGCTAGATACGCGCGGCTTTCTGCAGATCCGCGACCGTATCAAAGACGTGATCAAAACCGGCGGTGAATGGGTCTCGTCGCTTGAGCTTGAAAATCTGATTGCTCAGTGCCCTGGCGTGGCCGAGGTCGCGGTGATCGGTGTCGCTGACGATAAATGGGGCGAGCGGCCCGCCGCGCTTGTGGTGCCCAGCGATCTCAATGCACCGCCCGAAAGCAATGAGATCCAGGCGTTTCTCACGCAGTTTATCGAGCAAGGCAAGATCAACCGCTGGGCGCTGCCTTCCTTTATTCGCATCGTCGATGAGATACCGAAAACCAGTGTCGGCAAGCTCGACAAAAAACGTATCCGCCAGGACGTGTGACGGTTAGATCGCGTGATTATCAGGAAGTCGGCATCACAGTGGCCCGCCGATACGCGGCGGGCGAGTTGCCGGTCCAGGCGCGAAACGCGCGGCTAAAACAAGCCTGGTCTTCAAAGCCCAGCCCTTCGGCGATGCTCACCAATGGCTCGTTGCTGCGGGTTAGTGCCTCAACGGCCATATCCCGGCGCAGCTCGTCCTTGACCGCCTGAAAGTGCGTGCCTTCGACGGTCAAGCGTCGCGAGAGGGTACGCACCGACATATTCAGCGCCTCCGACACCTCTTTCACGTTTGCCGTTGCGCTCGGCTGGGGCACCAAATATTCTTTCATCAGATACTCTTTAGCTAAGTACTCGCGCACCCGGTGCGAGAACAAACGGTCTTCAAAAGAGACGTAAAACCAATCGGCCGGCGCCCGCTTTAAAAACTCTCCTAGGTGGCGTTTGGTTTGGCGGATGGGCTCTTCGAGCAGCGCGCGGTCGAAATAGAACACCGTCTGCGGGCAATCGAACGCGACTTTCCCCGGATAGAAGTACAAATAATCCGCGCTATGCGGTGGCTGCGTGTAGGCGCACTCCATCATCGCCGGGGGGATTTTGCGCGCAATCAGCCACGAGGCAATGCCGTGAAAAAGCTTGAGCATCAGCTCATGAATCAGCACACGGTTACCGTTTAGCGGTTGCTTTTCGATCAGGGCGATACGCGCCAAATCCCCTTCCACACGGTAGTCGTAGGCAAAGTCGTCGAGCAAAATATGGAAAAACAGCGTATAGCGATATAGCGCCACTTTGAGCGTCGGCGCTTCCAGCACGCTCAAACACAGCAACTTGAGCGTGCCACCGCGCAGCGGGCGGGCAAAAAAACCCGGCGTTTCGTCGTCATACTCGTTGACCAACAGCCGATACAGCGTGGCAAATTGCTCAACCGTCACTCGGCCGTGCGATGAACCCAGCAGAAAAGGCGAGATACCCGCACGTTTGAGCCAGCGCTTTTGCCACGTGGCCTCCTGCGGCAAGCCATCAAACAGTGACCTGACAAAGTGCATCGAAATAGTCGCTGTCAGAATGCGCCCCCTAGTCTTCCCGTTTTGCCATTAACGATTTGCCATTAACCAAACGGTCTTTTTCATAAACGCTGTTTGGCTCGCGTTTTAATACCAGCTATGGTCAACGAAGCGCAATAACCAACTCGTCGCATACAGAAAAACAACAAGGGAATCAAAACAATGGATTATGTCATTATCGGGGGAGGCGCTGGCGCGTGCGTACTCGCCGAGCGTCTTAGTCGCCACCCTGATTGCCAAGTTTGCCTTCTCGAAGCCGGCCCGGCGGATACCAACCCGCTCATTCACGCCCCGGCGGGCGTTCTGCCGCTCATGCACAGCCGCCGCTTGAACTGGGCGCTGCATACCACACCGCAAACGGAGCTCAATGAGCGGCGTCTTTTTTGGCCCAGAGGCAAGACCCTGGGCGGCAGCAGCGCCATCAACGCCATGTGCTGCACGCGAGGCCAACCGCAAGACTATGACGGCTGGGCGGCCGAAGACAAATCGCTTTCCGGCTGGGACTTTCCATCACTTTTGCCCCATTTTCGGGCGATTGAAGATCATCCGCTAGGCCCTTCACCCCTGCACGGTGAAAGCGGCCCGATCACCATCAGCAAGCTGCGTAGCACCAACCCTCTCAGCCATGCGTTTGTTGAGGCGGCGCAAGAAGCGGGCTTGCCGGCCAATAGCGATTTCAACGGCGCACAACAGGCAGGCGCGGGGTTTTACCATGTGATGCAGCGCGACGGGCAGCGCTGCAGTAATGCCCGTGCGTTTCTGCACCCGGCGCTTGAGCGCCCCAACCTCCACGTGCTGACCAGCGCTCAAGTGCAGCGCCTGGAAATGAAAAACCAGCGCTGCACCGCCGTGCACTATATAAGCCGTGGCAAACATCACCGCGTGCCGGTGGCGGTGGAGGCCCTACTCTGCGCCGGGGCGATTCATACCCCGCAGCTTCTCATGCTCTCGGGGATTGGCCCCGAACAGGAGCTCACACAGCACAGCATTCCCGTAAAACTTGCCCTGCCCGGCGTGGGCGCCAACTTGCAGGACCATCTCGATATCAGCGTCATCTGGCACGAGCAGCGCCACCACGGTATTTCGCTGCACCCGCGCTACTGGCCCAGAGGCTATAGCGCCTTGAAAGAATATTTGAATCAGCACCAAGGTGAGCTTACCTCCAACCTGGCCGAGGCCGGTGGCTTTGTCGCCACCGACTCTAGCAGTGCTCGCCCCGACGTTCAGCTGCATTTTCTTCCCGCCGTGGAGGTCAAACACGGCCGCAAGCTTGGCCCCACGATGCGCTATTTCGGCTACACCCTGCGCGCTTGCCTGCTACGCCCGGCTAGCCGCGGCCATATTGGCTTGCACTCGGCTAAACCCAGTGATCGCCCACGGATTGACCCACGCTACCTGAGCGAGCCTCAAGACATGGCGGGGATGCTGCGGGCGCTGGAGGCCGCGCGGGAGATCATGCACCAGCCCTCGCTTTGCAAGCTGGGCAAAAAGGAATGGCAACCCGGCCCTGGCGTCACGGACAAAAGCGCCATGAAGCGCGACATTCGTCAACGCGCCGAAAGTATCTATCACCCTGTGGGCACGTGCCGCATGGGCAGCGACGCGATGGCGGTGGTGGACCCTGAGCTGCGGCTCCACGGCTTGGACAATGTGCGCGTGGTGGATGCGTCGATTATGCCGACGCTGATTAGCGGCAACACCACCATGCCGGTCACCGCCATCGCCAGCCGCGCCGCCGATTTGATTCTCCAAAAGGGCTTTTAGCGCTGCCAAAATAACGCTACGACCGCGATGCCCGCGGCAATCATCGGCCAAGGCTTGATTCAGCGCGTCGTTAAAAAAACGTATGCCTAAAACGCCGGTACGCCATCAGCGCGCTTTCCGTTGAAGTCGCACGGAGGTGAACCGCCTGACCGGGCAAGCATTGCGCCAAGCGTGCGGCGGAAAGCGGTGTTAGCGCACCTAGGCGTGGGTAGCCACCGATGGTTTGGCGGTCGTTAAGTAGCGCAATCGGCTGGCCATCCGGCGGCACTTGAACGGCGCCGAGGCCAATGCCTTCGGAAATCATCGACGTCACGCGGCACGCAAGGGGTGGGCCGGTGAGACGCACGCCCATGCGGTCGGCGCGGTCATCTACCCGCCACGCCTGGTTGAAGGCGGCATAAAGGCTCGCCCCGGTAAAATCACTCACCTGGGCGCCGGGCAACAGCGCAAGCGTCGCCGGTTCGCGGTAGTCGATGCGCTCCTTTTCAGGCAGCTGGGTATACGCGACCGGTTGACCGGCCTTTTCGCTCACCGTTAAACGGTCGCCCTCGGCGAGCTTGCTGCCGTGGCCGTCAAAGCCGCCGAGCCCCTCGCGTGAAACGCAGCTCACACTTCCCAATACCGGCTCGGCGTAAAAGCCCCCGGCGACTGCTAAGTAAGCACGAAGGCCATTCACCGGTGACCCGAAACGTAGTATTTGCCCTTCACCCACGTTGACCCGCTGCCAAAGCGGCAGTGGCTTGTTATCGAGTGTCGCCCCCAGATCAGCCCCGGCCACCGCGATGGTCACATCACACTCAGCCGCAAGCGTTAGCCCACCGAAGGTAACTTCAAGCGCGGCCGCAGCCCAGGGGTTTCCCGCGAGGCGATTGGCCCACGCCCAGCCATGTAAATCTGCCGGGCCGCCTTGCGTCACACCCAAGCGGCGCACCCCGAAACGCCCGGCATCCTGCAAAAGCGCCAGTGGCCCGGCACGCTCGACACGAAACCCCACGTGGTTTGTCTCTGTCATAGGCCTCTCTCACTCATTGACTTGCCTCACTCATCGACTTCTCGGGTCGTTAGGTCTCGTCGACGGGGGTGGTATCGCCGCCCTTGCTGACGAAGGTATCTCGACCCACCGGCACAAAGCGCACGCAATCACCGACGTTTAACAGGCTGAAACCCTCCCGCTCGCGGTCGAAGAGCTTTGCCGCTGTGCGCCCGAGGATATTCCAACCGCCCGGTGTGGCCGTCGGGTACGCCGCCGTCTGGCGCCCGGTAATCGCCACGCTGTTTACCGGCACGCGCTGACGCGGGGTGTCGAGCCGTGGCACCTCCAGCCTTTCATCCAACAGCCCCATAAACGCAAACCCCGGCGCAAAGCCCAGCGCAAACACGCGATACGTTGCACTGGCGTGGCAATCAATGACTTGCTCAACGCTTAAGCCCGCGTGCTTAGCAACACGTTCTAGATCGGGGCCGACGCTTGGGTCGTACCAGGTCGGTAGCTCGTGCACCTTGCCCGCCAGCGCCGCTTTATCGGATTGCAGCTGACCTAGCCGTTGCGATAAGTACCGCCGCGCAGCTGCCGGGGTTAGCTGCATGGGGTCGAACACCACGAGCAGCGTGGTGTAGGAAGGCACCAGATCAATCAGGGCAGCACCGAAAGCCTCCTCGCACTCGCGCGCCAGCGCGCTGATCCAGGCGAGGTTATCTTCATCAATACGCTCGAAGAGCCTCACCAGCCAGCCATCCAAGCCAGCTGCCTCAAGTCGGGGTAAGCGTTGACCGTTTGCACTCACTTATCTGCCTCCTATCTCTGCCTCCTGGCGAGCAGGGTCGTTGAGCGCTTGGCGAATGGCCTTTACGGCCGCGATAGACTCTGGGTTATCACCATGCACACACAGCGTATCCGCTTTGAGTATCAGCTCGCTGCCATCGCGAGCGGTTAGCGGCTGCCCACGAGCAATGCGTACCGCCTGATCGACAATGACGTCCGGGTCGTGATGCACCGCGCCCCTTTCGCTGCGCGATACCAAGCGCCCCTCTTCGTCGTAAGCGCGATCGGCAAATGCCTCGAACCACAGCGTGACGCCGTGTTCGGCGGCAAGCGCGCGAACGGATTGTGTGTCGCGGGTCGCCATGGTCATTAAAGGAAGCGACGCATCAAAAGCCAGAATCGCCCGTATGACGGCGGTCATGATGCTCGGGTCGCGGGCCATGTCGTTGTAGAGCGCGCCGTGAGGTTTGACGTAGCCTACCGTTACCCCCTCCGCGCGGCACACGCCGGCAAGCGCTCCCAATTGATAAAGCACCAGGTTTTCGATTTCCTCCGCCGAGCACGAAAGCGAACGGCGGCCAAACCCGACCATATCCGGGTAAGCCGGGTGCGCTCCCACCGTGACGCCGTGCTTGCGCGCCAGGCGCACCGTCATACGCATCACATCGGGGTCGGAGGCGTGAAACCCGCAAGCCACGTTAGCCAGGTCGATATGTGGCATCACTTCGTGATCCATCCCCATCACCCAAGGGCCGAAACTCTCCCCCATATCGGCATTGAGCCGTAACGAGCGTGACGGCATATAAACCTCCTTAGCATCATTTATACCAACAATTTATCAACGTTTTATCGTCAAAACATCATCCATTAGTCTATATATCGTTGACTAACCGATTAAACACCGCCTAACCTCGCTCACAATGACTGTCTACACTCACTTAGGCCTAGCCGGTGACATTGATGACGTTGCCAGGCTAATAACAATTTATTTGTATGAGGATCGACTTATGACGTTTCACCCATACCGCCTTCCCTATTTCGCTACGGCAGCAAGCCTCGTTTTGGGACTCACCGCCGTGAGCATCAGCGCTCAAGCGGCCACTGAATGGGATATGCCAACGCCTTACGGCGACCGCACGTTCCATACGGTCAATATTCGCGAGTTTACCGACGATATCCGCGAGGCCACCGATGGCGAGCTGGATATCACCGTCCACTCTAACGGCTCGCTTATCGGTCACGCGGAAATCAAGAACTCGGTACGCCGGGGGATCGTCCCAATGGGCGAGCTGATCATGTCGCGCTTGGCCAACGAAAACCCCATTTACGAAGTGGATTCCGTACCTTATTTGGCGACAGGGTATGATGATGCACGGTCGCTTTGGGAAGCCTCGCGCGACATCATCGCCGAAGAGTTACAAGGCCAGGGGTTGCGCTTGCTTTTCTCAGTGCCTTGGCCACCGCAGGGGATTTACACCAACGAAGCGCTAGCGTCGGGTGGCGACCTGAAAAACTTAAGCATGCGGGCTTACAACACCTCAAGCGAACGTATTGCGCAATTGACGGGGGCTGTTCCTACCCAGGTGGAAGTTCCCGACATCCCCACCGCCTTTAGCACCGGCCGCGTTGACGCCATGATCACATCGCCCGCCACTGGCGCCGATACTAAAGCGTGGGATTACCTTAGCCACTTCAACCATGCCCAGCTGTGGCTGCCGAAAAACATGGTGATTGTGAGCGAGAAAGCCTTCTCCCGCCTCGATGAAGCCACCCAAGAGGCCGTGCTCGAGGCCGCCGAAGAAGCCGAACAGCGCGGCTGGGAAATGAGCCGCCAGGAAACCGAGGACGCCATTGCGGTACTCAAAGAAAACGGCATCGAGGTCAGCGAACCCAGTGCAGCGCTGTCCGAGACACTTCGTAAAGTCGGTAAAACGATGACAAGTGAATGGGTAGAGCGCGCTGGCGAGCAGGGTGAAGCCATTCTAGACGCTTACGAAACTACCCGTGAGTAACCTTTCAAGCCACCCCGGCCTTTGAGGCTGGGGTGCTTCAAGACCCTATGCGGATCCCATCATGACGTATCGACTTCGCCCACTTTACAATCTCGGCGGTTATATGGCCGCCGCTTGCCTGAGCTTCATTTGTTTACTGATTACGACCCAAATTCTCGGCCGCATCATTGATCGCGTGGCCACGGCTATCGGTGGCGACCGTATTGGTTTGTCTATACCAGGGCTGTCGGAGATTTCCGGTTTTTTACTCGTTGGAGCGAGCTTTCTGGGGCTGGCGTATACTTTTATCCACGGCGGCCATATCCGTGTCACTCTAGTGATTGGCCGCCTTCCCGCCGCAGCGCGCGTTTGGGTCGAAGTATTCTGCCTCACCGTCGCTTTGGTACTTTGCGTTTACCTAGCTTGGAATCTCTTTTGGCTACTCGACGACAGCATTGCATTTAATGAAACCTCTTACGGGCTTTTACGCATTCCGCTATGGATTCCGCAATCCGCCATGCTATTAGGGGTCGCGCTTTTCTGCCTGGCACTATTTGAGAGCGCATTTCAGACCCTGATGGCCGCGATCAAAAACCCGCATAAATTTACCATTGACGACGGTGGGCACGAGTAAGCCTCGGAGATTACCTATGCTATTAATGATGATCGTGCTCTTTGGCGTTCTTTTAGTGCTGCTCGGCGGTGGCGTCTGGGTCGCCTTTTCACTGCTGGGGCTGGGCTGGCTTGGGCTTTCGCAATTCACCTCGGTGCCGGTGGGCAGCGTTATGGGCTCGAATATCTGGGGCTCAAGTTACAGTTGGGAGCTGACCGCGTTGCCGATGTTTATCTGGATGGGAGAAATTCTGTTCCGCTCACGCCTTGCCGATGACATGTTCACAGGGCTTTCTCCCTGGATGCAGCGCATTCCGGGCCGGCTTTTGCACACCAACGTCGTTGGCTGCGGGCTGTTTGCCGCCGTGTCCGGCTCTTCTGCTGCCACCTGCGCTACCATGGGCAAAATGACCCTCCCCGAATTGACACGGCGCGGTTATGACGAGAGCTTGGTGATCGGCACCCTGGCCGGTTCCGCCACGCTCGGCCTTTTGATTCCACCTTCTATTATTTTGATTGTCTTCGGCGTGGCCACGGACCAATCGATTGCCCGGCTCTTCATGGCGGGTATCTTCCCCGGCCTCATGCTGATTTCCCTGTTTGCGCTGTACTTGATGATATGGTCCTGGCGTCATCCTGACCGTGTACCACCGGCTGAAAGCGGCATGCCGTTGAGAGAAAAGTTACACCATACACGCCGTTTGATACCCATGCTGGCCCTCATTGTCGGCGTGATTGGCTCCATCTACACGGGCTTGGCCTCTCCCACCGAAGCTGCCGCGGTGGGTGTCGTGCTATCGCTCGTACTGGCGCGGGTTCAGGGCAACATGGGCGTTAGTATGTTCCGCGATGCGTTGATGGGGGCCGTACGCACGTCCACCATGATTGCCTTTATCCTCGCCGGCGCGTCGTTTCTCACGGTGGCCATGGGTTTCACCGGCTTACCTAGCGACCTAGCGGCCTGGATTGGCACAATGAACCTATCGCCCTGGATGTTGTTGGCGGCCCTCACGGTGTTATTCATTTTGCTGGGCTGTTTCTTGGATGGTATTTCGGTCGTCGTACTCACCACCTCTATCATGTTGCCCATGGTGGAAGCGGCCAATATTGACTTAATATGGTTCGGGATTTATCTCGTGATTGTGGTGGAGATGTCTCAGATCACACCGCCGGTAGGCTTCAACTTGTTCGTGCTGCAAGGCATGACGGGGCGCAACATTCTCTCCATCGCCTGGGCGGCCATGCCGTTCTTCTTTTTGATGATGCTGGGCGTGGTGCTGATCAGCCTATTTCCCGGTATTGTCACTTGGTTACCTCAGGCGATGAGCAATTGATACGGCTACCACTCAAGGAGAGCGCAACACTATGGAACATGAACCGACCGCGCCCACACGCCCGACTTATGAGCCTATCGTATCGTCGGAGCATTTATCGCGCAGCAGCCTGGAGCTTTCGGAACTTGAATTCGGGCTCATTATCGCTGGCCACGCTTTCGACCGCTGGATGGTGCGCTGCATGACCGCCACCGGCTATCCCGAACTCGGCGCGCTAGATGTTTTGGTGCTGCACAGCGTAAACCACCGCGAACGCGCCAAGCGCCAAGCCGATATTTGTTTGGTGCTCAACGTGGAGGACACCCACACGGTCACATACGCCCTCAAAAAACTGGCGCGGCTAGGGCTAGTCAGCGGGGAAAAACAGGGCAAAGAGACGTTCTTTCGCACCACCGACACCGGGCGCGATGCGTGTCGCCAGTACGCGGAAATTCGCGAAACCTGTTTGGTGGATTCGCTCGCGTCGATGGGCGTGGAACGTGATGAAATACGACGGTTGGCGGGGCTACTGCGCGCCATGTCGGGGCTTTACGACCAAGCCGCCCGCGCCGCGGCATCTTTATAAAGACATTGAGCGTGACCGTCAGGCCTTGGCTTCGACAGCACCAAGCGTGTGCCGGTCTACGTAGGCGACGCCACTGCCACGTTATTGCGCCCGCTGGTTTTGACCGAGTACATCGCGCTATCCGCTTGTTCTAACAATACTTCCGCCGTTTGTCCGCTTGTTGGGTAGAGCGCAATACCCACAGACACGCCAATGTCGATGTAATGGCCTTCAATCTGAAAGGCGTCGTTGAGCACCTCGACGATTTTTTCCGCTACCGGTTTGGCATCGTCTTCGTTTTGAAGCGGCGCGGTAATGACGACAAATTCATCGCCACCAATACGGCCCACTACATCGTTACTGCGAAGGCAGTGTTTGAGCTGTTTGGCCACATGGCGCAACAGCTCATCGCCCACATGATGGCCGTACGTGTCGTTAACCGGTTTGAATTTATCCAAATCAAGAAACATCAGCGCAAAAAAACCGCCTTCTTCACGAGCTTTTTGAATGGATTGCTGCAAATGGTTTTCCAACGCCGTGCGATTGGGTAGCCCGGTTAACTCATCAAAGTGGGCTAAGCGGCGCATCTGTTTTTCAACCTCTACTCGTTCGGTAATGTCATTAAAGGTCATGATGAACTGCAAGACCTGACGTCGCCGGTTTAATACAGGGGAAATGGTGAGCAAGTTGGGGGATGCACTCCCGTCAGCACCTTTGAGCCATACCTCTCCTTGCCAGGCATTTTCAGCGAGCAGCCGCTGATGCAGGCTTTCGGGGAGCGGGTCATCCTCATCGGGGGTAGCAAAAAAGGCCTTGATACGTTGCTGGTCAAGCACACCCTCGTCAGCCCCCGTTATGTCGATAAACGCGGGATTGGCTCGAATAATACGAAATGTCGCGTCGGTGATCACGATGGCCTCGTGAGTGTGCTCAAACACCTGATACACCAGCCGTAGCTCTTCCGTGGAGCGGGCAATCTGTTCCGCTTGTTCGACCATGGCATGCACGATGGGCTTCAACGCGCGCCATACCACAACCCCTGCCAACGCCGATAAAAGAATAATCACCAGGATCGTGACAATAATTTCTTGTATCACGTTGCCAAACACTTGGGTAATTTTTGAGCGCACACGCACGTCCCATCCATACCCATCCAGCGAGCGCAAGAAGGCCAAAACGCGATAGCCCTCTTTATCCACCGCGCGAAAAAAACCCTCTTGCGCTAACCGTTCGCGGCTTTCCTGCGAGGCCAAACAGCGGTTGGGCGGCATGATCTCTAACGCATTGGTCTCGGCATTCAACGCGACTCGCTGCGTTCCGTCACTGTTTAACAAGCAAATGGAAGCGCCCTCGACACTTTGAAACACCCGCTGCAAAGGCGCCAACGAAAACAGCAGCAGGTCGTAACCCACGCGTTCGCCCTCCACATAGACCGGGCTAAAGGCATGCAGTAACGGGCGACTCTCCTCGCCAGCTGTCTGTGTGTACGTTTTAATATCGACGGTTTTTAACAACGGTATCGCGCTGGGAAGCTCGTTTGCCATTGGCCCCACCCGCACCACTTCATTGCCAGAAATGTCGTAACGCACAAGGACGGCAAGATTGTCTATGCTGAGGACGGCATCCTCTAAGCGTGGCTTTAAATAAGGCTGAAGCACACTCAAAGATTGTTCGCCATTGACGTACGCAGCCAGCTGGCGGGCAATCTCGGTACGGCTAGCGGTTTGGGCGGCCAGTTTTTGATGCTGGTCAAAAATCGCCTGAATATTCGCCGTTTTGGTATCGACAACACGGCTGGCCATCTGCTCGGCTTGCGTATGCAACTGATTAATCAGCGGTATTGCAACTAACGCCGCTATCGTAATACCGGTGGCAACAACAGCGGTAATGGCGGTCGTGATAATACGACGTTTCTGTAGCAATAGGTGCATGAGAGGCAAAGGGCGTCAAACGCGATATAAGAATATAAACCATGGTAACGGTGTTTGGACGGTATTTCAGGGTCTATCGCAAGTTTTTGCCACGCCGTTGAAATATAAAACAGCATTGAGGAGAACTCGATATGCGACTACACGAAAAAAGCATCACCGTGGCCGGTGGTACCAGCGGTATTGGCTTAGCAAGTGTCAAACACTGCTTGTTCAAGGCGTGCGATGTCACCGAGACCGCCTAAGTCGACAAGCTCTTTGAGGACACGGTGGCGAAGCTGCTGGAAGACAACCAGCGGCTGCTTACAGAAAAGCGTGGCAAGCTGGGAAAATGGGTCGACGACAAACTTCTGGCCGCCGAAGAAGCCTTGAAAAACCCAAAGTCCAGCTTAAACAACACAAACGCGATGACCGCAAGGCGCGTTAGATTTTCTTATTGCAAGCTTAACGGTAGAGGATTAGATGGTTATAGTGACCATATAGATAAAAATGATACTAACGAACAGGGATGCCGGGGATGACAGAGGTTGCAGATAACATGATGCGCTTTCACTTGGTTTACGACGGGCCTGCGCTTGAAGAGCACCGCATGGACGTGCGGGCGCTTGCGCCTGCGCTGATGTCAGTAGGTGATTTGGTAGAAAGGGCAAACGAGATACTGAATGGCGATCAGGCCAAAGTATCGGTGAACGTGCAGGCTTCCTTTAAAACAGGGTCTTTCGGTATAGACCTGGATACAGCCCAAACGCTTTGGCAACGAATGCAGGATATCGTGAGCGACAATCCGGTGCAGACGATTGCCACCATTGTTACGTTGTTGGGTTTAAGCGCCAAGGATGCAGCGAAAAGCGTGGTTGCTGTTGTACGCTGGATGAAAGGACGTGCAATTACCAAAATTGAACCCTTGGGTGATGGCAATGTTCGCCTGTACATAAGTGATGACTATATCGACACAGAAGAACGCGTCATTCAGCTCGTCAAGGATTATAAAATTCGCAAAGCATTAGAAGGCATGATCAAAGACCCTCTCGATCAAGAGGGCATTGATTCAGTCAGCGTATTGCCGCGCAAGGGTAGTAAGCCTGCGCTGCACATTGAGCGAAATGAAGCCAGTTACTTTGTGGCTCCCCCTCCTGAAGACGAACTACTCGGTGAAGATACCTATGAAGCCAACCTGCAAGTGGTGACTGTTGCTTTTCAGGATGGAAATAAGTGGCGTTTTTCTGAAGGTGGCGGCGGCAACGCTTATTTTGCCAATGTACTGGACCAAGCGTTTTTGAAAAGAGTGCAGCTCAACCAGGAGCAATTTGCTAAAGAAGATATTATTCGCGCCAAAGTCCGTCGAATCCAGCGTATTACCCAGCAAGGATTAAGGTCTGATTACGAGATCATTGAAGTATTGGAGCATAGAAGCGCCTCTTCGCAGGTACAGATCGGCATGCAATTTAAAGATTAAGAACGTCTAAAGCGCTTAAAATTCGCGCCCTGCCTTGAAGCCCTCGTTTACGGGGGTGACGACAAACATCTTGTACAACTAACCCAGAGTCGCTGTTTTCGTTCTCTGTGAGCAAACCACCGACACCGAAACGCTATTCACCCTGCGCTGGCAGGTGGTGTAGTAATCACCACCCCACAACACGATTCAACACGGAACCGAACCGGAGAAATACCAGAATGACCCCCAACAACGACGCCACCCATAAAAGCGCTGATGTTCAAGCCCTTGGCCACAGCCCGGATGCCCGCGAGCAGCGCCAACAGCAACTGCTGGACCTGCTGCGCCAAACCGCGCCGGAAGTGCTCAGCGATAACCAGATTGACGTGGAGCGTTTAAAAGCACTCTTGGGGGAGGAACGTCTGGCCCCGGCCGAACACTACGAACTGAGCTGGGCCGGCAAAAAAGACGCCCGGCGTGAAATTCAGAAGAAGACCAGCCACACCCTAAAGCCGGATGCCGACAACCCGGAAAGCGCTCATCACATGCTGATCGAAGGGGAAAACCTCGAAGTGCTACGTGTGTTGCAGAAAAGCTATTACGGCAAGGTCAAGATGATCTATATCGACCCGCCCTACAACACCGGCAACGACAGCTTTGTCTACCCGGATGACTACTCGGAAACCCTCGACGAGTACCAGAAGCGCACCGGCGAAAAGAATGAAGCGGGCTTTTTAAACAAGCAGAGCCTGTGGAAGAAAAACAGCAAGGAAAGTGGCCAGTACCACAGCGCCTGGCTCTCCATGATGTACCCCCGCCTTTATCTAGCACGTAACCTGCTGCGTGAAGATGGCGTGATCTTTATCAGTATTGATGATAACGAAGCGGCGAATTTAAAGCTGCTTTGTGATGAGGTGTTTGGAGAAGAGAACTTTGTTGCGCAATTGTCTATACTTTGCAATCCGAAAGGTAGATCACAAGATAAACATTTTGCAACAAACCACGAGTATTCTTTTGTTTATTCAAAGTCACCTTTGCCTAAAGGTAGCATGTCTGTAAAAAAAGAAAAGGATCAGATAGAAGCAGAGTATCCAGAAGAAGATGAAGGCGGTAAGTATCGACTACTTGAGTTACGCAATACTCATAGAGAGTTTGGTAAGCATAATAGGAAAAATATGTACTTTCCGATATATGTTGATAAGCATGGGAAAGTCTCACTCGACTCAAAGGGGAGCGTTACTGAGGTTCTGCCAATATGGGACGATGGATTTGAAGGTTGCTGGACATGGGGGCCTGATAAAGCAAACGATGAAATTGAAAAGCTAGTCGGTAAAATTGTTTCAGGTAACTGGAAAATTTTCAGGAAAAGCTATGCTAATGGTGCGGAAAGAATGCTGAAGACAATTCTTTCTGATAAAAAATACTTCACAGAAAAAGGTCAAAAATATTTTAATCTTTTGCTGAAGGCAAAAGGAAAAGAAGTTTTTCAATCTCCAAAATCACCTTCTTTGATTTTTGACTTAATGAAAACGTGTACGAGCGCTGATGAAATTGTTATGGATTTCTTCGCTGGCTCAGGAACAACCGCTCATGCCGTGATGGAGCTTAATGCCGAAGACGGCGGTAGCCGCCAGTCGATTAGCGTCCAGCTGCCGGAAAAGCTCGAAGACAATAGCGAAGCCTATAAAGCCGGTTACCGCACCATTGCCGATATTACCCGTGCCCGTATCGAAAAGGTCATCGCCAAACTTAAAGCCGATCACCCGGAGAAAACCGCCGAGCTGGCCTGCGCGAATTTCACCCTGGCCCCCAGCAACTTCAAGGTATGGAACAGCGAACTCAACGACCCCGGCGCGATTCGCCAACAGCTGGATGCCCTGCAAAATACCGAAAAACACGCGGATGAACAGACCGCCATGCTCACCGAGCTACTGCTCAAAAATGGCCTGGGGGCGTTGGGCGTTCATGCGGTCAGTAAGCCGCGCAAACTGCGCCAGCGGCGTGACCGTGCACCGCGTGCTACGCGAAGACGACCGCTACCTGTGGCTGTGCTTTGAACCCTATGTGGCGGCCCTGCGCGATGAGATTCTTAACGCCAACCCCGCCCAGGTGATTATGCTTAATTCCTGCTTTGCCGGAACCCAAGGCGATGAACAGCTGAGTAACCTGCAGCTTGAACTGGCCGCGCAGGATATCAACCTGCTGGTAATTTAAGGAGCTCGCTATGCAACAGGCAATGACGCTGCAGTTTACCCATCAGGCGTATCAGGAACGCGCGGTGCAGTCGGTGGTGCAGGTATTTGACGGCCAGCCGCTGGCCACGGGGGAATTTGAACTGGTCAGCTCTGCTGCCAGCGTGAACTACGCCGGTGATGGCAGCATTGGCAATTCGCTGGTACTGACCGAACAGCAGGTGCTGGAAAATATTCACAAGGTGCAGGCCAGCAACGGCATTGACGCCGTTGCCACGCTGCAGGCCGACCGTTGGGCGTCTGAAACCCAAAGCGGCGACGTGGTGGATACCTTCTGCCCGCACCTGACCATCGAGATGGAAACCGGCACGGGCAAGACCTATACCTTTATCCGCACCATGTTCGAACTGAACAAGGTATACGGCTTCAAAAAGTTTGTGGTGGTAGTGCCCAGCGTGGCGATCCGTGAAGGCACCATGAAAAATCTGGAAGTCACCCGCAGCCACTTTGCCGCTGATTACGCCAATGTGCCCTGCCTGCCGATGCTCTACGACAGCGGTCGCTTGAACGACCTGCGCCACTTTGCCCAAAGCGACGCGCTGAGCGTGCTGGTCATCAATATCGACAGCTTCACCAAGGACAACAACAAGATCAACCAACCGGGTGAAAGAGCCTTCGCGCCGATTGAATATATCAAAACGGTCAAGCCGATTGTGATTGTCGATGAGCCGCAGAACTTTGAAACCGATATCCGCCGCAAAGCCCTGCGCGACCTCAACCCGTTATGTACTCTGCGCTATTCCGCTACCCATAAAACCCCCTATAACCTGCTGTATAAACTCGACCCGGTGCAGGCCTATGACCTGGGGCTGGTCAAGCAGATTGAAGTCGATGGGGTAGAAGCAGATGTCTGCTATAACCACGCCTTTGTGCAGCTTGACCGTATTGATGCCAAGCCTAAAGGTGTTACTGTCAAGGTGACAATTGACGTTAACGAAACAAATGACGTTGGGCGTAAATCACTCACGCTAAAGCTTGGAGATGATTTATATGCCAAGTCCAAACAGCGAGAGATATATGCTGATGGGTTTATTCTTAATGAGATACGCGCGGATGAAGGGGAAATCGAGTTTTCTGGTGGGCGCGTGCTCAAGCTCAACGAACAGCGGGGCGGCCTAAGTGACGATGTCATGCGTTTTCAGATTGAACGCACCGTGGCCGCGCACTTTGCCAAGCTGAAAAAGGTCAAGGAAAGCGGCATTAAAGTGCTCAGCCTGTTCTTTATTGACAAGGTGGCCAATTACCGTGCCTACGATGATGGGGGCAACGACGTACCCGGCAAGTTTGCCCAGTGGTTTGAAGAAGCCTTTGAAAAGTATGCCGCCAAGGCGCACTACCAGGGCTTGATTCCTCATACCGCCAATGAGGTGCATAACGGCTACTTCTCCGGGGATAAAAAAGGCAAAGGGGCCGCCGCTAAAAAAATATGGGTAGACAGTACCGAACGCGGTTCCAAAAAGGATGACGACACCTACACCCTGATCATGCAGGATAAAGAGCGGCTGCTGGATATGGCAGAGCCGCTGCAGTTTATCTTTAGCCATTCGGCCCTGCGTGAAGGCTGGGACAACCCCAATGTGTTCCAGATCTGCACCCTGAATGAAACCCAGAGCCAGATGAAAAAGCGCCAGGAAATTGGCCGTGGCCTGCGCCTGCCGGTGAATCAGCAAGGTGAGCGGATACACGATAAAAGCATCAACGTGCTCACGGTGATCCCCAACGAAAGCTACGATGTATTTGCCCGCACCCTGCAACAGGAAATTGAAGACGAAACCGATGTCAGCTTTAAAGGCCGGGTAAAAAACGCTCGCGACAAAGCGCGGGTGCAGCGCAAGGCGCTGAGCGATGCAGACGAAGCGCTGTTCAAGGCGATCTGGCAGCGCATCAATTACCAGACTCGCTACAGCGTCACGCTGGATACGCCTGAGCTGATTGAAAAATGTGTAAAAGCCTTAACGGATACTCACCAGTACCCCAGGGTGCAAGCCCCCAAGGTGCGCTCCCGTAAAGCCAGGCTGCACATGGATCAAGAGGGTATTCAGGGCGTGGAAACCGCCATTGATGAAAGCAACGCCAGCTACCAGAACGTGCCGGTGCCGGATGTTTACGCCTATATTCAAAACCGCGTACACCTGACGCGCGCCACCCTGTTTACCATTCTGGACCAATCCAATCGACTGGATGAACTGCTGATCAACCCTCAGGCGTTTTTGGATACTGCTATTGCCGCGATTAAAACCGTGCTGCAAGAACTGTTGGTGCAGGGCATTGAGTACCATGAAATCAATGGCCAACGCTACGAGATGACGCTGTTCGATGAACCGCTAGAAACCTACCGGAGCAGCATCTACCCGCAAACCAGCGACAACATGACAACCCCGGTAGACAAAACCCTGCTGGAAGCCCAGCCGCTGGATGGTGATAAAAATCCTGATGGGGCAGCATTCACCTGTGTGATGAGCGACAGCGAGCCAGAAAACAGATTTGCTCACGAATGCGCACTCGACCCGCGTGTCAGGTTCTTCTTCAAGCTGCCGGGCAAGTTCAAAATTGCCACCCCGTTAGGCACCTACAACCCGGATTGGGCAGTGGTGTTTGAAAATGAAGAACGCGTGTACTTTGTCGCTGAAACCAAAGCCAGTACGGTCAAAGCCAATCGACGCCGCAACGAAAACCTTAAGATTGCCTGCGGCCATAAGCACTTTGCACTGGCCGATGATGTGACGTTTAAGGAAGTCAGCAGTTTGCAGGGCTTATTGGCTCAGTAACGAATAGTGGAAGGACGCGTGACATGTTCAAAAGCTTGACGTTGGAAAATTTTACCGCCTTTAAGGCCACTACCTTTGAGTGGTCGCCGGGCGTGAATGTCATGATCGGCGCTAATGGCACCGGTAAAACGCATATCATGAAACTGATGTACGCCTTGCAGATGCAGGGCCATGATGCAGCTGAACTGAAAAAGAAGTTGGCGGCAGTGTTCCGACCCAGTGGCGATAAAGTTTCACGTTTGGTGAACCGTAAGAAGGGTAGTAATACCGCACACGTCAAACTGACGACTCAGGATGGCCAGGCACTGGCATTGACGTTTGATACGACCAAACACCATACCTTTGATTTGCAGGGCGCCTGGAAGGTTGAACGCTCGCCGGTGTTTATTCCGGTGAAGGAAGTGCTGTCTTTCGCGCCTGGGTTTATCTCACTGTATGACAAGTATGAGCTGGCGTTTGAGGAAATCTATTACGACATTATTAAGCAGGCGTACCTACCGGCCCGTAAGGGAATGCCCTTGAAGGATGAAAAGCCGCTTTTAGAGCTTATCCGCAAGACGGTGGGTGGCAAGGTGTCACTGGAAGGCGATGAGTTTCACCTTAGTGCGGGCAGCAAGAAACTGGAAATGTCGCTGGTAGCAGAAGGGCACCGAAAGCTGGCGCTAATTTGGCAGTTGATTCACAACGGGTCGTTGTTCGCCAACAATACACTGTTCTGGGATGAGCCAGAGGCGAACCTTAACCCTTCGCTTATGCCAGAAGTTGCCAAGGTGCTACTCATGCTGGCCGAGCGTGGGGTGCAGGTATTTGTGGCGACCCACGACTACGCCTTTCTGCGTGAGCTGGATTATGCACGGGGCGAAACGCCAACCCGGTATTTTTCGCTTGAGTTGACCCAGGAAGACGGCGTTATTGAGCATAGCTTCAACCACTACCGCGATATACGGCCAAATAAGATTGCCGATGAATTCCAGCGGCTTTACGACCTGGAAATTCGCCACTCGTTAGGTGGGTTCTCATGACGCCTTGGGAAGTGCAGCCACAGTGGTGTGAAGCAGATTTATACTTTGATTTTTCCCAGGCTCGCCAGGTCATCAAGCTGGATGACCATGTCGCAGAAGCAGGGCTAACCCACTTGTTAAAAGGTGGCGTGGACTTTGTGGTGGAATGGGAAACCCAGCTATGGCTATTGGAGGTCAAAGATCCAGAAAACGGCGCAATCCCGCAACAGCATCGTGAGAGGCAGCGGCGACGTTTCCTGGAGGAAATGCAAAGCGATGGTCTTATTGAAGAGCACCTTTTCCCTAAGCTTCGTGACAGCCTGATCTTTCTTGGGCTGGAGAAAGGCATCGTAGACAAACCGATGCGTTATATCACCCTGATTGGGTTGAGTGAATTAGACCCGGCTCAACTTGCAGGGCTGCGAGATAAATTATGGCGCACAGAGTGGGTGGCTGGCCCGCGTGGCCGAAGCTGGGAGAAGTCTTTTGATGTGCTGGCGCTGAATATAGGCCAGTGGAATCGCCTGCTGACGCATTGCCCTATCCAGCGGATCAGCCAGCCTGAGGTTAAATAAATGCCAGGCCTTGAAATTGCCGAAACTGAGTAATATGCGTACATTTTATCTGACGCTCTCAAATCGGAGTGAATTGCGTTTCGAACTGAATTGAATGTAAGACAAATATAGGCCCTGCGAGCGGCACAGTGGAAAAGCGCTATCTATGAATCTTCAGCATTGTGTTTTAAAAGATGTCCGGATAGCGAAAGGGCGGGTGAAGGCGCCGAGCCTTGAATCACTCGCCAATGAGCTTGCCGCCTTTGCCAATGCCAAAGGCGGTGTTTTGGTGCTGGGTGTCGATGATGAAACCCGAGATATCCTGGGCATTCCCCGCGATAAGCTGGATCTGGTGACCGATTTTGTCCGTCAGGCCTGCCTGGATTTAGTTACCCCTGCGCTAACGCCTATTATTGAGCGGCTGTTGCTGCCCACCAGTACCGGCGAGGAAGTGGCCGTTGTGAAAGTGGAGGTCAGCCGCAGCCTTTGAGTGCACCGCAGCCCTGGTGGCTATATGCACCGGGTAGGCGACGAAAAGCGCGAAATGAGCCCTGATTTTCTGGCTCGCCTGTTCCAGCAGCGCCGCCAGGCTCGCATTATTCGATTTGATGAGCAGCCTGTGCCCAATGCGGTGTTAGGTGACTTAAATGAAGCCCTTTGGCTGCGCTTTGCGACCCAGCGCACGCGTGACAGCCGCGATGGCTTACTGCGAAAACTTGGCATGGCCAACCTGAATGAAGAGGTGCTGCGCCCATCGGTGGCAGGCGTGCTGCTAGCTTCAGACGACCCACGCCAATGGCTGCCCAATGCGTTTATTCAGGCGGTCGCCTACCGGGGCACGGATATTCGGCCAGCGGGTGAGCAGGCTTACCAGCTAGATGCGGCAGATATTACCGGGCCGCTGGATCAGCAAGTGCTTTACGCCTGCCATTTTGTCAGCAAAAACATGCGGGTGGCGGCTTCCAAGAAGATGGGGCGAGAAGACACTCTCCAGTTTGATATGACGGCTGTGTTTGAGGCCATCGTCAATGCCGTCGCCCATCGCGACTATGCCATGCAGGATGCCAAGATTCGCTTACGCATCTTCGCTGATCGCCTGGAGCTTTATTCACCAGGAGCGATTCCCAATACCATGACGGTGGATAGCCTGCCGTACCGGCAAGCGGCCCGCAATGAAGCCATTACCAGCCTGTTGGCGAAATGCCGGGTTCCAGATACAGAAGGGCTTGGCGTTGGGCGCTCCACCATGATGGATAAGCGCGGCGAAGGGGTGTCCATTATTCTTCACAACAGTGAGCAACTTTCCGGCCGCGCGCCAGAATACAGTCTTGTCGATGGCAGTGAATTACGCCTTGTGATTTATGCACCTGACGGAAACTGATAAATGAGGGCTGAAATGACACTACTCGCTGAAAACAGTCAGCGGCAGTTGTGCCATTCGTCTGACATCTGATCAACATTTCCTAGGCCATGTGGATAAAGAACACACTCGACGCTATCCTTTTTTCATTATTCCCAAAACGTCAAACGCAGGGAGCAGCCCGATATGTGACTACACGAAAAAAGCATCACCGTGGCCGGTGGGGCTCACCTGTTGGGTGGTGACGGCTTCACCGCCGGTAAATTCTAAGCGTTTCACTCACCTATCGCGGCGGGCGCTAAACGCCCGCCGACGCCTTCCGCGTCAGGATGCACCGCTTGTTGCACAGACGGTTGCACAGACTTTCCACATTGTGTGCCTAATCGCTTCACTTGCACCTGCGATGCTACGATTTACGACGCATTCACACCTCGCCGGCCTTTGATGTTACCGCCGATTTCATATGATCCATATTTGATGTACAGAGTAACGTTATTCTCTTGCGTTATTTTTTAAGTCACAGGGACGCTGCCACGCAAATGCTTGACTCTCGCTTTCGCTTTTCTCGCCAAACGGGCCGCTTTCACCTCGGCGTGTTGATGGCGCTGTTGGTACTTGTCGGCGGGCTCGCGATAGCATCGTGGCTATTGAATCAGCCGCCGCGTATCGAGCCTCGCCCACCGCCGGAGCCCACCCCGCCGCTGGTGGATGTGATTCATACCCAACGCGTCAAGCAAGCGCCAACGCTAGAGGCTTTTGGCCGCGTCGAGCCAGAGCAGCAAGCCAATATTGCCAGCCGCGTCGCTGGCGAGCTAACCCGTTTCGGCCAGGGCGTGGTACCTGGCGGCGTGGTGGAACAAGGCGCGACACTGGCCACCATCGACCAGGCTGATTTACGCTTGGCGCTAGCCGATGCCGACGCTGAGCTTGCCAATGCCCAAGCACAACTGGCGCTTGAGCAGGGCGAGCAACAGCGCGCGCGCAGCGAATATCAGTCGTTTGGCCGCGAGCTCTCGCCTGAACGCCGGGCGCTGGTGCTGCGCGAGCCGCAGCTACGCCAAGCCCAGGCTGGCGTTACCCAAGCCCGCGTCGCCCGCGATCAAGCCGCGCTGAACCTTGAGCGTGCCACACTCACCGCGCCTTGGCGCGCCATGGTGCAAGAGCGCCTGGTCGGCGCTGGCAGCTTGTTAAGCCAGGGCACCGACGTGGTTCGCTTGGTTGGCGTTGAGCAGTTTTGGGTGCGCGCTTCCCTGCCTGGGGAATGGTTAACGTGGCTTTCGGTGGGGGATCGCGCCACTTTAACCAGCCGTGGCTGGCCAGCAGGTGAGCAGCGCCAGGGCGAGCTGATATCGATTCTGCCTAACCTGGAAGAAAACGGCCTGCAGACGCAGGTTTTAATCGCCGTGGAGGACCCGCTAGCACTTGAAAACATAGCAGTTGAAAACATAGCACTTGAAAGCAGCGGCCCAGCGCTGCGTTTAGGCGATATCGTCCGCACGACGCTTCACCCCAAACCGCGAGAAGCGCTGATCGCCCTGCCGTCGTCGGCGCTTAAGCCGGGTGATGGGGTATGGACGGTCGATGACAACGACCAACTGCGCCAAGCCACGGTCACCCTTGCCTACCGCGGTGAAGATCAGGCGCTGGTGCGCGCTGGCATTGACGCGGAGGCGCGCGTGGTGGTCGCGGGCCTGGCTCAGCCGCGTGAAGGCCAGCGCGTACGCGTGCGGGAGGCCGCGCAATGATTCGCCGTGTCCCGCTGGCGTGGATGGTCGACCACGGTGTCGCACCCAACTTACTGATGATACTGCTGATTGCTGGCGGCCTAATGACGTCGCTTGCGATCAAAAAAGAGCTTTTCCCCGATTTTGAGATGGAAATCGTCACCGTCAGTATCAGCTACCCCGGCGCCACACCGGAGGATATCGAGCAGAGTGTGCTGCTCCCCGTGGAGGCCGCGCTTGCCGATGTAGAAGGCATCGATGAGTTCACCGCCACCGCCAACGAGAGCCGCGGCCAAGTGCGCGCCGAGCTCACCGATGGTGTCGACGTAATGCGTGTTTATCAGGATATTCAGCAGGCGGTAAACGCCATCACCCTCTTGCCCAGCGCCGCCGACCCGCCGCGCTTTACCCTCTCGGGCCGTTCGCGCAGCGTGCTAAACCTGCAAGTATACGGCGAAGTAGGGCTAGAGACCCTCCACGACGCGGCCGAAAACGTACGCGCCGAATTACAGGCAACTAGCGGCATTGCCCGCGCCGAGCTCTCCGGCAATCGCGCCCGCGAGATTCAAGTGCACTTAGACAACGAAGCCATCGAACGCTTCGGGTTGGATCATCAAGCACTGGCTGAGCGCATCGGCGCCGAGGCGCTGGATTTGGCCAGTGGCCAACTGACAACCCCGGAAGGCGAGTGGCTGATTCGCTACCAGGGCCGCCGCGAAAGTGTCGAGGCCTTTGCTGACTTGCCCATCATCACCAGCGTCCAGGGCGCACCGGTACGCCTTGGCGATATCGCGAAAGTCAGCGCGGGGTTTGCTGAAACCGACCGCGAAATTTTCTATAACGGCGAGCCCGCGCTTTCGGTGGGTGTGTATCAAATCGGCAACCAAACGCCCACCGGGATCTCCGAGGCCGTTCAAGGCGAGCTTGAACGCCTGCGCGCGGGGTTACCCGAGGGCGTAAGCCTGGATATTTCCCGCGACACCTCCGAGGTATATCAAGGCCGGGTGGATCTGCTGTTAAAAAACGCGTGGATGGGCTTGGCGCTTGTTTTGGTGTTGATGGCGCTGTTTTTAGAAGCGCGCCTAGCGTTTTGGGTAACGCTTGGGATCCCCACCGCTTTCTTGGGCGCCATGCTGTTTCTGCCCTGGCTTGGCGTATCGATCAACATGATATCGATGTTTGCCTTTATTATTGCGCTCGGCATCGTGGTGGATGACGCCATCATGGTGGGGGAAAACATCTACAGCTACCGCGAGCAGGGCTATTCACTCCGTGATGCGGCGGTACGCGGCGCGCGGGAAATCGCCACGCCACTGACGTTTGCGATTCTTTCCAATATCGTCGCGTTTTTGCCGCTGCTGTTTCTCCCCGGTTTTTTGGGGCTGATTTTTGCCACCGTGCCGGTGGTGGTGGTCACGGTGTTTTTGCTCTCTTGGCTTGAAGCGCTGTTTATCCTCCCCGCCCACTTAGCCCACGCCCATAAACCACGCCAAACACCCGCTTGGCAGCGCCCGCTTGAAGCCGTGCGCCAACGCATGCAAGCGGGGCTACACCATGCCACTTACCACCAGTTTGAGCCATTTTTGCAGCGCGCGCTCAACCAGCGCCTACTCACCGTGGCGGTGGGCATTGCCGTGCTGGTGGTCACGCTGGCCTGGGCGATGAGCGGTCGGCTGGGGTTTTCGCTCATGCCGCGGGTAGAATCGGACCGGGTGCAGGCCAGCATTACGGTGCCCATCGGCAGCCACATCAGCCTAAGCCGCGAATTGAGCCAGCAGCTCCTTGACGCCGCCAAGACGCTAGCCGAGCGCGAAGCCGGGCTTGCCTTCACCAGCACGCGCACCCAGCTCGACGGCGAAAGCCTACACGTGCGCCTGGACATCGCCCGTGACAGCTTGAATGACTGGCCCCCTTCAAAAATCGCCCGCCCGTGGCGCGAGTTGAGCGGTGATCTGGTCGGCGCAGAGTCGGTGCGCTTTGCGTCTGACGCTGGTGGCCCCGGTAGCGGTGCAGCACTCAGCCTGCGTCTCTCGCACCCGAGCACCCCGGTACTGGAAAGCGCCGCCGAGCGCCTGGCCGTTAAGCTTGGCGACTACGGCTTAATCGATATCGACAGCGGCCTGGGTGATGGCAAGCCACAGCTGGAAATGCGCCTTTCCACCGAAGGGCGCGCGCTGGGCCTCACCGGCGGCGACTTGGCGTCCGCCCTGCGCGGGCCGCTGCAAGGCGCCACTGCCGTCGAGCAGTTCGTCGGTCGAAATGAAATCAGCGTGGAAGTTCGCCTGCCGATGGACGCGCGCGATAGCCTCAATGAACTCTACCGCCTGCCGGTGCGCACCCCCGATGGGTTGAGCGTGCCGCTCTCGCGGGTGGCGGATATCCAGCTAAGCCAGGCCTCAAGCAGCTTACAACGCATTGATGGGCGGCGGATTATCACCGTCACCGCCGATACCCAGGGCGACATCGCGATTAACCAAGTGCTCGCCACCTTAGAGGAAGACGTTTTCCCACGTTTGCAAGCCGAATTTTCCGGGCTGGAGGTCAGCCTGGGCGGGCGCCAGCAGGACACCGCCGATAACCTCGCCGCATTGCGCACGGCCATGTGGTTATTGCTCGGTGCGCTCTACGCCCTGCTGGCGATTCCGTTTCGCAGCTACACCCAGCCACTTTTGGTGCTCGCCGCGATTCCGTTCGGCATTGTCGGTGCCATTGGCGGCCATGTGATCTTGGGCTTTGGGCTCTCAATCATCAGCCTTTTAGGGATGCTGGCACTCTCGGGCGTGGTGATTAACGATGCCCTGGTGCTGATCGACTACGCTAACCGCAAACGCCGCGAGGGCATGGCCGCCCGCGAGGCCATCGTGACCGCGGCGACCCGCCGCCTGCGGCCGATTATGATGACAACCTTAACGACCTTTCTGGGGCTTGCGCCGATGATGTTGGAAACCTCCCGCCAAGCGCGTTTTATGATCCCAATGGCGATCTCGCTCGGCTTTGGCATGCTGTTCGCGACGTTGATTCTGCTGGTGTTGGTGCCGTGCCTCTACCTCGGCCTTGAAAACCTGCGTGAGCGCTTCCAGCCCGCCCACCAAGCGCCCAAGGTCACCCCATGAGCAAGACATTCACGTGGAGGCCGTCGCGGCTTGGGCTTAAGCTTTTTGCGATCATTTTAAGCGTCAACGTGGCCATTTCAGCCGGCGTGTTCATGGCCGTTTCTTATAGCATCGACCGTGGCTTTTTTGATTACCTCAACCAAGCCCAGGAGCGACGCGCCCTTGTGCTGGCAGACGGCTTGGTCAACCGTTGGCAATACCATCAAAGCTGGGAGTGGTTAGCGCGCGAGCCCGAGCGCTGGCCCGCCGTGGTGCGCCACGCGTTGGGCCGATCCCACCGCGAGCGCCCGTCACCACTGGGGGAAGCGCGGGATTTTGCCTTGCGCGCCCGCGACGACCGCTTTGTCATCCCCCAGCACAAACAGCGCGCTGGCGATTGGCACTGGCTGGCACTAAAAGCCGACGAGCACGTGATCGGCACGTTGGGGTTTCGCCCGCCACAGCAGATGATGGAGCGCATGGAAAGCCGCTTTTTGGAGCGCCAGCAGCGCAACCTACTGATCATCGTCGTTTCGCTGGGCATTGCCTCGCTGCTGCTCGCCGGCGGGCTTTCCTGGTGGCTGGGGCGGCGCGCACGGGCGTTGGCTGGCGCCACGCTGCGCTTAACCCGTGGCGATTACCGTACTCGTTTGCCCGAACGCGGCCGTGATGAACTGTCGCGCCTGGCGCGCGATTTCAACGTCCTCGCCGCGACGCTGGAAGCCAGCCGCGACGCACGCGCACGCTGGGTATCGGATACTGCTCACGAGCTGCGCACGCCGCTTGCCGTGCTGCGCGGCGAGATCGAAGCCATGCAAGATGGCATTCGCCCGCTCAATCAGGAAAATTTGACCTCGCTGGCGCAAGAAGTCGAACAGCTAGAACGGCTGGTGGCCGACTTGCGCCTGCTCTCGCAAAGCGACGCCGGGGCGCTAGATATTCACCTGGCCCCGCTTGACGTGAGCGTCAGCCTACAAAACCGCCTCGCCGATGCCGAGCACTGGCTTAATAGCAGCGGACTTACCTTAAACATTGAGATTGATGACGGCGTAATGATTCACGGCGATGCCCAGCGCCTGCGCCAGCTTTGGAGCAACCTGCTGGATAATAGCGGCGCCTATACCGATAGCCCCGGCAGCCTTCGCGTCACGCTTAAACGCCACGGGCAACAAGCGGTGCTGACCTGGGAAGATAGCGCCCCTGGCGTGCCGAAAAGCGAACTTACCCGACTCACCGAGCGTCTCTACCGGGTGGAAGGTTCGCGCAACCGCGCCAGCGGTGGCAGTGGCCTCGGGCTATCGATTGCCAGCGCCCTGATTCACGCCCATGGCGGCACGCTTGAAGCCAGCGACTCAACGCTTGGCGGGCTACGTTGGACGCTGCGCTTCCCGCTTTTATCGATGTAAAAGACCAACACCGTGAGAGACAAACCCCGTATGCCCAACGACACTTCTTTATTGATTGTGGAAGACGAGCCCAAGATTGCCCGCTTGATGGCGGATTATCTGCAAACCAACGGCTTTGCCGTCACCACGCTGGAAGACGGCAAAGCGGTGATGCCGTGGCTTGAACAGCACGCGCCCGCGTTGATTCTGCTTGATTTGATGCTGCCCGGCGTCGATGGCTTGACGCTGTGCCGCGAGATTCGTCAGCACTGCCCACATATTGCCATCATCATGGTGACCGCCAAGGTGGAAGAAGTCGACCGCCTGCTCGGGCTCGAACTCGGCGCCGATGACTACATTTGCAAGCCTTTCAGCCCACGGGAAGTGGTCGCCCGCGTCAAGGCGGTGCTGCGCCGCAGCCAGGCAACGGATGCCGCCACGCAAGGCCCACCGCCGTCACCAGTCACCTTGAACGACGACGGTTGGCAAGCGCTCGCTAACGGCCAGGATATCGGCCTGACCGCAGTGGAATTTCAACTGCTGCGGGTAATGATGCACGCACCGGGGCGTATCTTTAGCCGCGAACAGCTGATGGATCACATGTACCGCGATAACCGTATCGTCTCCGAGCGCACCGTCGACAGCCACGTTAAGAAACTACGCAAGAAAATCGCTGACGTACTGCCCGAGCAAGACATTATTCGTTCGGTGTACGGCGTGGGTTATAAGTACCAGCCCGAAGGCTAATCATCAGTAATGCCCGATTTGCCGATTAAGAAAGGCAATACCGGCCTCAATCGCTTCGCCGTAAAGTAAAAAGCTGGCAAAGCGCCCACGACCGCGCAAGAGCATAACGTCACGTTTTTTTGCACACTCTCTGCAAACGGTTTGCACGCCAGCCAGCAATACTGTCAATGTCAACATAACGTTCAGCGTCAATATATAAGGAGTTCACCATGAAGCTTACACGTTCATTTTTCGCCCCCATGCTGCTTGCCGTCGTCCTCATCCCTTTCGCCGCCACGGCAAACGCCGACCATCACGGCGGTAAAACCAGCGAGCGCGACAATATGCCGGAACACATGCAAGAGCGAATGGAGCAGCGCCTTCAGGCGGTTTATCAGAAGGCGGGTATCAGTGAGGAGAAACAAACCCAGCTCAACGAGGCCCGGGAATCTCACTACAACGCCATGCGCGAACTGCGCGAAGAACATTACGGCCGTATGCAGGAAATTCTCACCGAAGAAGAGCGCGCCGCGCTGAAAGCGGCGATGCGCGACATGCAAAAGGACTACCGCAATAAGCGTGGTGATCGCGGCATGGCGCCTGAAGCCGCCGAATAATACCGCTTGCGTCACGCTTGATAGTTTTCACCCAACGCCCGGTTTTCCGGGCGTTTTTGCGTTTATTCCCATTATTTTTTCGTTTTCCATTGATCGTTTGTCTTTGTATCTCCCTTGAAGCTTAAGCGTAAACCGCGTATTTTACTTGAACGTTCATTTAAAATAGATACATGCACTCGTACGGCTATAGGAGGCCGCCTTTATGGCGAACGACACGTCAACGTCCCTTTCACGCGACCGATTAAACCCCGTGGTTTTCCACGGCAGTGTCGCGGGGATTTTGGTTTTTCTGGTACTTACGATGCTGTTTACCGAGCAAGCCGGTGCCTTTTTTGACGCCGGCCTCGCCTGGGTGAGTAAAACCTTCGGCTGGTATTACATGCTGGCGATTGTGGCTTACTTGGTATTTGTGGTGTTGATCGGCATGTCGCGCTACGGCAGCGTTCGGCTGGGGCCTGACCATTCACGACCAGAGTTTTCCCTCTTATCGTGGTCAGCCATGCTGTTTGCTGCCGGCATCGGCATCGACCTGCTGTTTTTCAGCGTCGCCGAGCCGGTGGCCCATTACTTGGCACCGCCCGACCTAACGCCGGAAAGCCAAGCAGCGATGCGCAATGCCGTTGTTCAAACGTATCTGCACTGGGGACTTTCCGGCTGGGGGCTCTACGTGTTGATGGGAATGGCGCTGGCCTACTTTAGTTATCGCCACCGCCTGCCGCTGGCGATTCGCAGCGCGCTTTATCCGCTTCTGGGCAAGCGTATCCACGGCCCTATCGGTAACGCCGTGGACATCACTGCCGTGATATCGACCGTATTCGGCATCGCCACAAGCCTGGGTATCGGCGTGATGCAGCTCAATTACGGCCTGAACTATATGTTCGATGTGCCGGAAAGCCTCACCGTGCAGGTGATTTTAATTGTACTGGTCGTGGTATTGGCGACGATTTCCGTAGTGACCGGCGTTGAAAAAGGCATTCGCCGCCTGTCTGAGTTCAACATGTTGCTGGCGCTAGCGCTGATGCTGTTTGTGCTCTTTTCGGGTGACACCTTGATGTTGCTGGATAAAGTGGTCAATAACGCCGGTGATTATCTGTCCGGGTTCGTGGCTGCCAGCTTCAACACCTATTCCTTTGACGGTGAAGGCGCCCAAGAATGGAAGATGTGGTGGACGATCTTCTTCTGGGGTTGGTGGATCGCTTGGACGCCGTTCGTCGGTCTGTTCCTAGCGCGTATTTCCCGCGGCCGCACCATCCGCCAGTTTGTCACCGGTGCCTTGTTCATTCCGTTAGCGTTTATGATGGTGTGGATGTCGATATTCGGTAACAGTGGTATCGATCTCGTCGCCAATCAAGGCGTTGCCGAACTGGGCGAACAGGCGCTAAACACGCCACAAACCACGCTGTACACGCTGCTGGAGTACTACCCGTTTGTCTCTATTACCGCCGCCGTGGTCACGGTCCTGGGCATTGTGTTCTTTATCACCTCCGCTGACTCAGGCGCGCTGGTACTGGCCAACTTTACGTCGATTATTCGCGACGTGAACCACGATGCTCCGGTGAAGTTGCGTATTTTCTGGTCGGCCATCATTGGCTTGATCACTATTGCCCTATTGATGGCTGGCGGGCTTGCCGCGCTACAAAGTGCCGTAGTGATTACCGCCCTGCCATTCTCTGTGGTGATCTTTGCCATCATGGTGGGCATGGTCAAAGCGCTTAAGCTCGAAGGCAGCAAAGCCGATGCACGCCGTATGATTGCGGGCGGTGCTCCCGGTGGCGACTGGAAGGAGCGTTTGGATCGCGCGTTGGATACCTCAAATCGCGCCGGTGCCGCGGCGACAATCGAGCACTCTATTCGCCCGGCGATGACGCAGTTCGCCCAAGAGCTTGAGAGCCGTGGACAAACCGCCAACGTGACCGAAGAGCATATAGAAGGCGAGTCATTGCCCAACCTAATGCTACAAGTCGATTTTGGCGATACCACCAGCTTTGTCTACCAAGTGCGCCCGCACCGCATGCGCACGCCGAACTTCATCCCGGCGGATGACGACTTCTATGTGCGGCTGGATGTCTTCCTTGCCGAAGGCGGACAAGACAAAGACCTTAACGGTTACACGCGCGGGCAGGTCATTGGCGACTTGGTATGTGAATACGAGCGCCACCTGCACTTCTTAACGTTGGCCGGCCATCAGCATGCGATGCCGGGGACTATCGGCGAGCCGCCCGAGGACTCTCAGCAGGCTTAAGGCTGGCGAGGCGCTGGCTGAAATACGAAATAAAAAGCCAGCGTTAAAAACCAGCAACAGTGCTGTTGGCAACATCAACCGCCATCAGTAGGCGTTAGGGTATTGAGTGCGTCAAGGGTTTGGGTGGCAACCCGGGTGAGCGCTTGCCAGGCAGAGGCAAGCGGTGCGTGCGCCACAGCTTGGCGCTCCATGTTTAGGGCGGCATCGGCCAGGGCTTGCGCCCCAATGCTCGCCGCTTCCCCGCGAAGTTGATGGGCTAAATGTACCACCCGCGCAGGCTCCTCAAGCGAGGTGTTGAGCTTTTGCAGGTACGTCTTAACCTGCTGTCGAAACAGGGCGATCAGTTGTTCAACGCTATCGTGGCCTAGCGTGGCCTCTAGTTGTTGCAGGACACGGGGATCGACCAGTGGGGCAGCGGCCGTTGATGCATTTTTTTCACTCGTCGGCGGGCAGCCTGCGCAGGTGCCCGCCCCTTTAACCGCGTTTGTGCCTTCGTTAACGCCTAGCTGGCGCTTGAGCATTTGGTTTAGCGCATCAAGCAATAGCGGCTTAGCGAGGTAGTCGTCCATGCCTGCTGCTAGGCAGCGCTGGCGATCACCGTCGATGCCGCCTGCGGTCATCGCCACAATCGGTACCTCGGCTAGCCAACCGCCGCGCTGGCGCAACGCCTGGGTGAGCGCTAAACCGTCTTGATCGGGTAGCTGAACGTCCATCAAAATCGCCGCGACGCTGCCATGTTCAAGCTGATCTAACGCCTGCTTGGCGTTTTCGGCACAGCGAACTTGCGCGCCTAAGTGCTCCAGCATACCGACGGCGACCTTACGATTAACCGCGTTATCCTCCACCAGCAGTACCAGCAGCCCGCCAACGTCATTTCTTGGCGCGGTCGGCATAGCCGCATCCACTGGGGCCGCAGGCTCTAGCGGCAGCTCACACCAAAAGGTACTGCCTTTGCCTAGTTCGCTCTCAACGCCAAGCTGCCCCTGCATGGCATGGCAAAGCCGCTTACAAATCGCCAACCCAAGACCCGTGCCGCCGTAGCGTCGCGACACGCTGGCATCGGCTTGCTGAAACGGCTCAAACAAATGCTGCTGCTGTGCGTGGCTAATACCACAGCCGCTATCGGCAACGCGGATGAGCAGGCGCTGATAAGAGGCGTCAATCGTGACCGTCACGCTGCCTTGATCGGTAAACTTCACCGCATTCGCCATCAAGTTGAGCAAAATTTGCCGCAACCGAGTGGCATCAATGTGGATCCAAGGCGGTACGTCAGCGGCAATGTGTATTTTTAACGCGACGCCCTTGGCTGTCGCCCGCGGCTCGAATAACGCTACCACTCGTTCAAGCAGCGTCGTCAGTTCGGTCGGAGCCGAGTGAAGCGCTAAGTGACCCGCTTCAATTTTGGAAAAATCGAGAATTTCATTAATCATCTCCAAAAGCTGGGTGGCACTATCGTGAATGGTGTGCGCGTAGTCTTCTAACATCGGGCGCGACAGTGGCCGACACAGCATCTCACTCAGGCCGAGCACTCCATTGAGCGGCGTGCGAATCTCGTGGCTGACCATGGCCAAAAAATCCGACTTGGCCTCGTTGGCTGCTTGCGCTTGCTTTGCAGTGATTTCAAGTTGTCGGCTCAGCTGCTCTTGATCACGTCGGGCCGCGGTACTTTCCCGCATCTCGCGCACCAAGAAGAGGATGATTAACAGTGCGGCCAAGCTCATCCCGACGATAAGCGCGAGCAAAAGAGGGTAGAGCTGACTCAGGTGGGCACGCTCTTCGGTTGCCGATTCGGCCAAATATTTATTGGTGGTGATAATCAAACGTTCGGTGAGCTGGGCGAGCGTCTGCAACCCCGCTTCAATGTCGGCAACGGGGAGTTGTGCCATATTTGCATGCGGCTCAACCATTGGGTCGAGCACGTCAAGCTGCGCTTCAATTTGGCCTAACAATGCGCGAGCAGAAGGCATTTGATTGAGCAAACTGCTGATTTCACCTTCGTTCAGCACCTTTAAGCGACTGTAAAGCAGCTCAAAATGTAGGTTGAGGTTATCTTGCGTTGCCGGTTCCAGAGAGCCGGGCGTTGCCGCTAGTAGCTGATTCAACAGCTGCACGGTATCGCGGTCGAGCTTATAGATCACCCAGGAAATATCTTCGCGCAAACTTTGGGTCAAGTTATCTTGTCGCCAAGCCGCTAACGTAGCAACCATCAGCGCAGAAGCCAGCAGCAACACCGCGACAATCGTCACCACGGTTATGCGCCGTGGATAGCGTAATAGTTTCGCCGAGCGTGGGAATAACACCTTAGAGAACATTGATCCGCATGACTTGCCATACTGCACGAAAACGCATTTTCTCGCTTAGCAGCACCTCATGGTAATCAAAAGGATAAAGCACCCAGAGCGGGCCGTATTCCCGTATAGGCATCGGCTCACCGTCACTCTCTATCGCCAGTAGCACGTCATAGGCGACAAAATCATCCGAAGGGATTTTCACATCATAGCCATTCAGTGCGGCCACCAGGACATGCTCGCCCTGTGCACCGACATGTGCCAATAACTCGCGCATGAGCGGACCACGATAAACGTGGGCCTGTTCGGTCCACGGCGTGTCCGTGCGAACCTCGTGCTGCGGCAACGCGTTGAGCATGGTGCGGTCAAAATGCGCTTCATCGTCTACATTGGTACGCTCGATCGCCCCGCTAATGGTCAAAATCACCGGGCCTTGTGGCAACGCCAGCGAAACGCTTTCCTCGTCCGCCAGCCCCCATTGCGCCGTGCTGAATATCAACACGATAATTCCTAACAATAACGCTTTCACCACAAATGCCTCACTTACAGATCAACGAGATGACGACAAAAAAACGAGATGGCGTCAAGCGTACGCCATCTCGTTATTCAGGTCAGTGAGAAAATCTGTTTACATCAAACGCGAACGCGTTTGGAATTTGTGCTCGTGGAATTAGTGCTCACGCTTTTCAACCGGTTCGCAACGCACCACGTCTTCATAAGCATGCCAGCTGGCATAGCCCAGCATCGGCAAGATCAGTGCAAGGCCAATGTAGAAGGTCAACACGCCAATAATCACGCAGCCGGTCAGAATCATTGCCCACAGCAGCATTGGCCGGAAGTTGCGAGCCACACTGCGAATACTCGCTTCAATGCCTTCCATAAAGGTTAAGCCTTGATCCATCAGCGTAGGAATTGCCACAGCGCTAATCGCAAAAGCACCAAAGGCCAATACCGCGCCAGCTGCCGTGCCCACAGCCAGCATACCGAGCCCTTCGGGTGTGGTCAGCAGTGATGCATAGAGCATGTCGGCGCTTGGCGCCTCCAAGCCGAAAAATAACGCAAAAAGAAGTGTCGCGAGCCGAATCCAAGCGAGAAAGAAGATCATCATCATCACGCCCATCATGGCCAACTGCCCTGCGTGCGGCTTCCAACTGCCGAACGCATCGCCCAAATTGGGCGGGCGCCCCCGCTCAATCGCTTGGCTGACACCGTACGACCCCACTGCCACAAGCGGGCCAATAAACATAAAACCGGCGATAAGCGGCAATAACCAGTGCCAATAACCTAGCGTGAGAACGCCTGCGGTCACCGCAATACTTAACCCCACCCAGAACATCCCATAGGCAAGACTCACGACCGGTGCATGCCGAAAGTCTTCAATACCCGCGGTTAGCCATGCTTTGGGCCGATCCATTCCCACTTGGTTGATGCTGATTTTTACCGTCGGCAAATCACCGACTGCATGCTCATGTGTTTTTGTTGTTGCCGTGCTCATCGCATGACTCCTTCTGTCAGCGTCGTAATGCTGCCTTAATCTCAGCTTATTTTTACTGTAGTTGACTTATGTCAGCACACGAGGCGGAAAATCGTCTGACGTACAAAAATTCCACGAATGGCGGCTTTTGTGACAAAAAAGTTGATGCGTTAACACTACCTAATAAAAAACCCCAGGCAGGCCCCTGGGGTTTAGTGCGTTGATTACGCTGTTTTTTTACTGTCGCTTTGCTTAACGCACAATCATCACCGATATTTTAGCGTGATGTACCACGTGCTCGGCATTGGGGCCAAGCACGTAATCGACAAACTTACGCTTGTTATGCGAAGCCATCACGATGAGGTCGATATCAAGCTGCTTGCCGGCTTTGATAATCGCCTCCCACGGTGAACCATCCACGATCACGCTTTGGGTCTGGATACCATCCGGCACGTTCTCTTGGATAAACGCATGCTGTGCCTCTTTTACTGCCTCATGGGCCTTCTTTGAGAAGTTTTTGGGAAAGTAAGCGCCCACCATCGGCATCTTAACGTCCGGCAACACCGTCACGACGTGCAACGAGGCGCCAAACGTTTGACACAGCGTAATGGCCGTAGGCAACGCTTTTTTCCAGGAGGCCTCTTCATTGAGGTCCACCGGCAACATGATCTTATGGTACATGACGCGCTCTCCTTTAAGCCGACGCCACGGCGGCACTGCGATCACGCCGCCGGCGTTGCATCAATACAATCAGACCGAACACCAAGAAAGCCGGAATCCACATCAGCTCCTTGGTCCAGCGATCAACCGGGGCTAGCACCTTGATGATTTCCTGATCAAAGTCAAAGCCGAGATCCGCCGCCTGGCTACCGTAGGCGACCATATCGACCACGGTCCGCTCGTCCTCGATGATGAGATCCAGGCCCAGATTCTCCAGCCGCTGCTCACCGGCTTCACCCTCTGGCACCGGCAGGGTCATGAAGGTGGTCATAGGATCGCCATAGGCATCGACCCCCGCAATCTCCAAGCGCAGCGTGGCATCTTCGTCGGCATTGCCCAAGGCCTCAACGAATTGTGCCGGCGGCACGGACTCGTAGGGATCATGGATCATGTCCATCCAGAAACCGGGGCGGAACAACGTGAACGCGATCAGCAGCAGCACGATGGATTCGTACCAGCGGTTACGGGTGATCATGAAGCCCTGGGTCGCCGCCGCAAAGATCAGCATGGCAATGGTCGACACCACGAAGATCAATATACCCTGCAGCAAGGTGACATCGATTAGTAGCAGGTCGGTGTTGAAGATAAACAAAAACGGCAATGCCGCGGTGCGCAGGCTGTAGTAGAAGGCCTGAAAACCAGTGCGAATCGGATCACCACCCGAGACCGCTGCTGCCGCGAAGGACGCCAGCCCCACCGGCGGTGTGACATCCGCCATGATGCCGAAATAGAACACGAACAGATGCACCGCGATCAACGGCACCAGCAAGCCGTTTTGTGCCCCCAGTTGCACGATGACCGGTGCCAACAGTGCCGAGACCACGATATAGTTGGCCGTGGTCGGTAGCCCCATGCCGAGAATCAAGCTGAGCACCGCGGTGAGCAACAAGATCAACATCAGGTTGCCCATGGAGAGGGTTTCTACCACCTCGGCCAATACAAGGCCGACACCGGTCTGCGATACGGCCCCGACGATGATACCGGCGGTGGCTGTGGCAATACCAATGCCGATCATGTTGCGGGCACCGGTGACCAGCCCATTCCACAGGTCCATGACGCCTTCGAGCAGATCCGCGCGTAAGTCGCTACGATGACGGAAGATCGACGTGATGGGGCGCTGGGTGAGGATGATGAAGACCATGAACACCGTGGCCCAGAAGGCGGAAAGCCCGGGCGAGAGACGCTCGACCATCAAGCACCAAATCAGCACGATCACCGGCAGGATATACTGGAGGCCGACCAGCACCGTAGGCCGGGTCTCGGGAAGCGTGTAGATAGGGGTATCCGGGTCGTCGAGCTCAAGCTCGGGGTAACCGGCTGCCAGCTTGAGCAGCGCGACATAGACCGCCGTCAGCGCCACCGCAATGACCCAGGGCGTGGCATCACCAAGTACGGGTTTTAGCCAGCCCAGGCCGTAGTAAACCACCAGCGCCGTCACCATCATCAGTAATAAGCCGCCAAGGAAGCCGATCACCTTGCGCACCAGGGGCTTAGGCGGATTGCTGCTCTGAAGCCCCTGCAGGTTCGCCTTGAGCGCTTCAAGGTGGACGATATAGATCAGCGCAATATAGGAGATCAGCGCCGGCAAAAAGGCATGCTTGATCACCTCCACATAGGAGATGCCTACGTACTCGACCATCAAAAAGGCCGCAGCCCCCATGACCGGCGGCATAATCTGGCCGTTGACCGAAGACGATACCTCGACCGCGCCCGCCTTCTCGGCGGAGAAGCCGACCCGTTTCATCATCGGCACGGTAAAGGTACCGGTCGTCACCACGTTAGCAATGGAGGAGCCGGAAATCAGGCCGGTCATGCCCGAGGCTACCACAGCGGCCTTGGCCGGGCCTCCCTTGTAGTGGCCCAGCAGCGAGAAGGCGACTTTGATGAAGTAGTTGCCGGCCCCGGCCTTGTCGAGCAGAGCACCAAAGAGCACAAAGAGAAAGACGAAGCTGGTCGACACCCCCAGCGCAATGCCAAACACCCCTTGAGTCGTCAGCCACTGGTGATTGATCAGCCCATAGAGGCTAACCCCACCATGGGAGAGGATACCGGGCATCCAAGGGCCCGCCAGACTATAAAGAAGAAATACCGACGCTACGATCATTAGTGGCGGGCCAAGCGCTCGGCGAGTCGCTTCGAGCAGCAACAAAATTCCCACTACACCGATAATCACGTCCTGCAGTATCGGCGCGCCGGGACGCTGCGATAGCTGCTCATAGAACATGAACATATAGGCACCACAAAAAGCCGCTGTCGCCGCCAGAATCCAATCCTGGATAGGGATACGATCCCGAGGCGAGCGCTTGAGTGCCGGATAGGCCATATAGGCCAGAAACAGTGCGAAGGCCAAGTGAATGGAGCGGGATTCGGTGGCGCTGAACACCCCAAACCCCAACATAAAGGACACAGGCGACGCGATCCACAGCTGGAGGAGTGACCACACTGCCGCGATGCTCACCAATAGTTTCCCAGGCATACCGGCCGGCTTGCGAGCCCCTGAATCGGTCGAAGCGACCATATCCTCGAGATCAACCTCCGATCCCGCGGCCTTCTTTTTATCCTCAGTCATAAGCGTGCCCTGCTCTTTAACGTTTGACCTGGAACCCTTCTAGGTGATGCCGTTCGACACCCCAAACAGAATGCGCGGCCCCCTCGGGTGACCGCGCATTTTTTTCACCGAGGTGTGTTCACCTCAGAATAACCGTATTACTCAATCCAGCCTTGCTCGCGATAATAGCGCGCAGCACCGTCGTGTAGCGGCGCAGACAGACCTGATGACACCATTTCTTCCGGGTCGAGATTCTCAAAGGCCGGATGCAGACGTTTGAAACGATCAAAGTTGTCGAACACGGCCTTGACGGTCTGGTAGATGATTTCTTCGTCAGCCTCAGCCGTCGTCACGAAGGTCGCGGCCACACCAAAGGTCTCAACATCATCCGGATTGCCCTTATAGAGGCCACCGGCAATGACAGACTTAGAGTAGTAGGGATACTCTTCAACAATCCCGTCAATATCTTCGTCATTCATCGGGATCAGACGCGAATCGACGGTCGTGGTGGCTTCCTGGATAGAGCCGTTGGGGTGACCCACGACATAGACCATTGCATCGACGTTGTTATCCGCCAGAGCAGCGGCCTGCTCGGCGGCATCCAGCTGAGACGCCAACGCAAAGGTGTCTTCAGTCCAGTCCTTCGCATCCATCACCACTTCCATGGTGTTGCGCTGGCCAGAACCCGGGTTGCCGATATTGACGCGCTTACCTTCCAAGTCGTCAAGCGTCTCAATACCCGAATCGGCGCGTGCCAGCAGGGTCAGCGGCTCGCCATGGACACGGAAAACGGCGCGCAAATCCTCGTAGGCATCTCCCTCGAAGTTACCGGTGCCGTGATAGGCCTGATACTGGACATCGGACTGGGCAACTCCCATATCCAGCTGGCCGGATTTAATGCCATTAATGTTGGCCACCGAACCACCGGTTGAAGGCGCGTTACACTTAATGTTGGCGTCTTCCAGACGGTTGGCCAGGCGACAGATCGACTGACCCACCACGTAGTAAACGCCCGTCTGACCACCGGTACCAATGGTGATGAATTGCTCTTCATCCTGAGCCATGGCGGGTGATGCGAACATGGCAGCTCCCAGCAACGCGCCGGAAAAAGCCGCGGTAGAAAATACATGACGATTCATGGATATACCTCTTTATCTTGATGTTATAAGCGTTATAAGCCGGGCAACCGTTAACACTGAAATATCTGTTAGATTCCCTTATTAGGATACCAAAGTCTTTCCAATACAGTCTATTACACGCATCAGCATCACGCCGACTACTACCACTTTAGCGAAAAAAACACGTTCTAGCGAAACATACAAAAGTGCCGCGAGTCCTTTACAACGTGTAAGCAGTCTAGCGGTTCATAGCGTTTAGAAGGCGTTTACTGCTATGTGAAATTGGCATAAGGCATAACCAGTGTGGTCAAGCTTAAAAAATCACGACGCCTTCATGATCAATTCCTGCTTTTCGTCTTTCATGGCAGCGAACTCGGCTTCATAGAAGAACTCGCTCTCGCCAAAGGCGGGCTCCAGATGGTGCAGCCACGTCGCGTCTTCGTTGTACTTGGCGAAAAACGGGCGCTGGATCCAATCGGCATCGCGGCCTTGAATCAAGCGCAGCACGAAAACTTTCTCGCCGTGTATATCGGCCACGCCCTGAATTTCCACCTTACCCGGGTCGGCGGACATCGACGGCCCACGGGCGGTACGCGCCAAGCCAGGTGCGTGCTTCATCGCCTCACGGTAGATCTCGTAGGCGCGCACCAGCGGCACTTCAAAGTAGTGGCGCGCGCCAGTGTCACGCTCGACAAACATGTAGTAAGGGACCATTCCCAAGCGCACTTGCTGGGTCCACATCTTGGCCCACTGCGCCGCATCGTCGTTGATATGCTTTAAAAGCGGCGCTTGAGTGCGGATTTCCGCGCCGGTGGCACGAATCCAGCGAATCGCCTCACGGCAAATCGGCGTATCCATCTCTTTCCAATGGTTAAAGTGCGCCATAAAGGCGACGTGCTTACCAGCAGCGGTCAGCTCGCGGAACAGCTCAAGGATATCCTCGGCATCCGGGTCCGTCACAAATCGGTATGGCCAGAAAGTCAGGCTTTTAGAGCCGATACGGATATCCTGAACGTGATCGAGCTCGGGCTGCATCAGCCCTTCCAGGTACATACGCAGGTGTTTAGCCTTCATCACCATGGGGTCACCGCCGGTCATCAACAGATCCGTAACCTCTTTGTGTTCGGCGAGATAGCGGTGAAGCGAGTCGGCTTCGTTGGAAGCGAACTTCAAATCTTTATCCCCGACGAATTGTGCCCAGCGAAAGCAGAAGGTGCAGTAGCTGTGACACACCTGCCCTTGACTGGGGAAAAACAGCACGGTTTCTTGATATTTGTGCTGCATGCCCGGTAGTGGCTCGCCGTCGAGCAGCGGCAGGTTAAGGTCCATCTGCCCCGCCGGGTGTGGATTAAGCTCACTACGAATACGCTCAATGGCCGGCTTCATCTCGGCAGCTGAAGCGCCTTCGCGCATCAGCTCAGCGACCTCGTCATAGTGCTCGGGGAGCAACATGCCACGCTGGGGGAAAGTGAGCTGAAAGACCGGGTCGGCGGGAATGTTATGCCAGTCGATGAGCTCGTCGATTACGTATTCGTTAACGCGAAACGGCAGCACCTGGCTGACCACCCGCATATCAAACTGCAGGTCCTCAGGCAGAGACTGAAGCGCCTCGATCTTGTCCAACTGGCGGTGGGTGTAGACTTTGAATTGACGTGCTTCAAACGCCTCGGCATTGGGGTCACCAAGCTCAATATTGACACGCTGATTCATAACCATCTCCTCGACATAACCCCGCTAGCGCAGGCGCCAAAGGCGCGGAGCCTGCTCACGCGGGAAATAAGGGATGGCTATTGGTACAGAGGCAAGGAGCGAGTTGCAAGCTTTTGCATCGACTTGCAACGATCGTCGCCAAAATATCAATCTATAGAAACAAACGATTCATCCATTTCTTGGCGCTTTGAGTAATTTTGCGGTCACCTTTTGCAGTTGAGGCACCCCAACCAAAATTAAACAAAAACGCAACGCCTCCCGTCGCTTTTCAAACGTTATAGCCCAACACCGTCGGCAGCCACAGCGCGATGGCAGGGAAAACCGCCACCAGCGCCAAGGCGCACGCCATCGCAAGCACAAACAACAGCGCCCACCCCAGCGTCTGCTCCAGGCGGATTTTTGCCACTTCGGTCGTCACCATCAAATTAACCGCCACGGGTGGGGTGAACTGCCCAATGGCGATATTCATCGCGAGCAGAATGCCAAACCACACCGGGTTCCACTCGAAGTGCTGCATCACGGGGATCAAAATTGGCATCATGATGAGGTAGATCGAGATCGCATCCAGCAACATGCCCGCTACCAGTACCGCGAGCATCACTAAGATCAGCAGCAGCACGCCGTTGTCGGTCAAGCCAATAATCCACTCGGCCAGGTGGCGGAAGGTGCCCAGCATGGTGCCCGCCCAGGCAAAAATTCCCGCTAAGGCGATAATCAGCATCACCACGCCGGAGATAATCGCCGCTTCACCGAACAGCTCCCATAGATCACGCCATGACAGCTCGCGGGTAAGAAAAAGCCCAACCAGCGCACCATAAGCCACCGCGACCACGGCCGCCTCCGTCGGGGTAAAGAGCCCCGAGCGCAGGCCCCCCAGAATCAGCACCGGGGCAAACAGCGCTGGCAGCGCTTGCTTAAACGTTTCCTGCACGCTTAGCCGCTCGGCGCCCACCCCTAGTGAGCCCTCCCAACCGTAGCGTCTGGATACCCACAGCGCCGGGAGCAAAAGCGCCAAACCGGCCAAAATCCCCGGAAATAAACCGGCGGCAAAAAGCGCGCGCAAATCCACCCCCGGCACCACAATCGAGTAGAGAATCAACGCCACCGAAGGCGGGATAAGAATAGCGGTCGAAGCCGATGCCGCAATCAAGGTGGCCGAAAACGGCTTGGGGTAACCCGCTTTGGTCATGCTCGGCAGCATCACCATCGCCACCGCGGCTGCATCAGCCGGGCCAGAGCCGCTCATACCGCCCATGATCATGCACACCAGCACCGCCACCAGGGCCAGGCCCCCGTGACGCGGGCCAATCAACGCCTGAGCAAAGCGGACTAAACGTAGCGCCACCCCAGCCCGCTCAAAAATCAGCCCGGTTAAAATAAACAGCGGAATCGCAATCAGCGGGTACTTGGCAATGCTGTTATAGGTATTGGTGCCGAGCGTTGCCAGCATATCCGGCGACAGCCCAGCCAAAATACCCACTGCCCCGGAAAGCGCCAGCGAAAACGCCACCGGCACTCCAGCAATCAGAAAGCCCGCAAAAGCCAAAATCATCCAAACATCAGGGCTCATCGGTGAGCCTCCCGGTCAAACGGTCACGGGTTTGCTCACACAAACGCCATAGCATGGCGCCGGACAGCAGCGGCAGCCAAACGATATACCACCACTGCGGTAACCCAAGCCCGGGCGAGAGCGACTGCCACTGGTACTCTTGCCAGGCAAGCTTAGCGCCATACCAGGTAATCAGTCCCAGCACGGCAGCGCCGCACAGCGCTTGAAACACAATCAGGGCCTTACGCGGCCCGGGTGGCAGCACACGCTCTAACAGCCCAATGCGAATATGGCGGTTACGCCGCAGCGCCACTGAGGCACCGGCGAAGGTCAGCACCACGAGAAGAAATACCGAAAATTCTTCGGTGAAAGAAAACGAACCGCCGGTCACGTAGCGCGTCACCACGTTCGCTAAACTGATCGACGCGATGATGATTAAGGCAATTGCCCCCAGCCAGCGTTCTGGGCGCGCATCAGGTCTCCCTTGCATCAGACATACCTTTTACAAAACAGCCCCACAGACGTCACTGCCCTTGGTTTTTAAAGCGCCACTCAAGGGCGGTGACCACCAACATGGATGCCGGTTTAGCGCGCGTCGATGGCTATCTGCGCCGCTTCAACGAGCTCCTCGCCAATTCGCGGCGCCCACTTTTCGTAGACAGATTGTGTCGCGTCAACAAACGCTTGGTACTCGGCATCACTCAGCTCGGTGACCGTCACGCCGCGCTCTTGAATGGCGGCAAGGCGCTCGCTCTCTTGTTCGCGGGTCATAGCGATTTCCCACTCACCGGCCTCTACCGCGGTTTCACGCAGCAGCGTGCGCTCGCCTTCGCTAAGCGACTGCCACACTTGCTGATTCACGGCGAAAATCAGCGGGTCATTCATGTAGTTCCAAAGCGTCAGGTGCTCTTGACCCACTTGATCAATGCGCGCCACATCAAACACCGAGAGGGGATTTTCTTGGCCATCTACCGCGCCGGTGGTGAGTGCTGGCTTGGCATCCGCCCAGCTCATTTGCGTGGGGTCGGCGTCCAGCGCGCTGAATGTATCTTGGAAAAGCGGCGAGCCGACCACGCGGATTTTCAGATTCTCCAAATCGCTCGGCTCACTGACGGGGCCTTGGGAGTTAGATAGCTGGCGAAAACCGTTTTCACCCCAGGCCAGCGGTATAACACCGCGCGATTCGATGGCCTCAAACACCATTTCCCCGGCGTCACCGCCGGTGACCGCATCCACTGCGGCTTCATCGGGAATAAAAAACGGCAGCGAGAAGAGGTTAAGTTCCGGCACCTGTGGCGACCAGTTAATCGTCGAGCCGACGGCAGCGTCGATCAACCCCGAACGCATGGCGGAAAATTCACGGGTCTGATCGCCGGATACCAACTGCGAGTTGGGATAAACACGTAGCGTCAGCTCACCATCGCTGCGTTCTTCCACGAGATCCGCCCATTTTTCCGCCGCCTGCCCCCAGGGGAAGGCATCAGACAGTACGGTAGAGACAGAGAGTTCGCGCGCTTGCACGGAAAAAGCGGCTGAGAGCATTGCGATACCGGCCAAGCCGGCAGTTAAACGAGCCATTGAGCGTGTCAGCGTCATAGCAATTCCTATTGCGTTATTGTGTTGTCGTTTTTACTGGCGTAAGCCGACGAGCCAAAACAGTCGGCTGGTTATTCTAGGCGCGTCGTCACCGTTGAAGGAAGGTGCGCGTTGCGAACGCTACTGAGAACGGCAGGCCCCTGCGGCGTTGGGCAGCGACACACAGTCGCCCACCGAGATACCGTGCTGCTCAAAATAACCGGCGTTGACTTCTAATGCGGCATGGTAGGGCTTACCCGGCGCATAAGCGCGGCAATCGCTGGGCGAGGAGGATTCACAAGGCGGCATCGTCATAATCGTAACAATCGTGCCACCGCTGTCGATAAAGGCGATATCCAGCGCAATCAGCGTGCGATACATCCAAAACCCATCATAGGGGGATTGCTCGCGCGCATACATAAACAACATGCCGTGATCAGCGGGCAGCACCTCTCGCCCCATCAAGCCTTTTTGCCGCTGCGCCTGCGTTTGCGCGACTTCTACACTGAGCCGATGCGGGCCTTGTACGCTGTGAATCGCAAGCGAGCGCCGCGCTAATGATGACGCTTCCCCTTCGCTGCTGAGCGCCTGACCTGCCCACGTTAGCGGCGCCAGCGCCACGAAGGGAAGTGCAAGCGAAGCCGTGAGTAACGCGCGGCGTGTCACGCCCATTGGTTTTTCCTCTTTTAATCGGCCCGTGTGTTAATCGCTACGCGTAAGGTCGTGCGCGCCTGGCATGATATGAACCCCGGCCGCCAGAAGCGATACATTCACCATAGAACCCGAGGCAAGACGATTACGCCGCGCCGCGTGGGTGGCAATATCAAAACGTAGCATATCGCCGTGAGCGACGCGCAACGCAACCGACGTCATCCCACCCAGCGTGACCACTTCGCTGACCATGGCAGGTATCGGATTTTCGCGCTCACCGTTAGAGGGACGGTCACGCCGGTGCAGCACAATATCCGAGGGCGGCAGGTACCAAGTGACCGCTTCCCCGACGGCAAAACGATCGAGTCCTTCGGCTACCTCCAGTTGAAAACGCCCCCACTGCAAATGGCGCTGACCATCAACCGCGATGACTGTCGCGTTGAACAAATTATGTCGATCAAGAAGGCGCGCCACCGCAGGCGTTGCTGGTTGACGAAAGAGCCGATCCGGTGTGTCTTGCTGCAGGCTTTCCCCGCCATGTAGCACGCAAATCTGGTCGGCCAGCGCTGTGGCCTCTTCCAGATCATGGGTGACCAGCACAATGGGAATGGAAATTTGCTGGCGCAGCAACGCAAGCTCGCGCTGCAAGCGCCGCCGGGTGACTTGGTCCACCGCCGAAAAAGGCTCATCCAGCAGTAACACCTGAGGATCACGGGCCAACGCCCGCGCCAACGCCACCCGCTGACGCTGACCGCCAGAAAGCGCATGCGGATAGCGCCGCCCCAACCCTTCTAGGCGCACACGCGCTAGCCACTGCTCGGCGCGGTCACGCTGGGTCGGTTTAGGGAGATGACGCAAAGGGAGCGCGATATTTTCCAGCGCCGTGAGATGCGGGAACAACGCGTAGTCTTGAAACACAATACCAACACGACGCTTTTGAGGCGAAAGTGAGTGCTTACGCTTGGCATCAAACCACGGTGTATCCCCGCAGATAATGTGCCCTTCTGCAGGCTGATAGAGCCCCGCAATTGCCCGCAAAAGGGTCGTTTTGCCGCTGCCGGAAGGGCCGACTAACGCCAATAGCTCGCCGCGACGGCAAACAAAATCAGCGCCCAGCGGAATCGGGCCCGCCTGTGCCACGCGTACCTGTAGATCAGCCACTTATCCACCTGCGGCGCCCGGCCAGCCCGTACACAATACCTAAGGTAATAAACGACACGGCCAGCAGTACCGCTGACATTAGCGCCGCACCCTGCTCATCGAACGCCTGCATACGGTCGTAGATGGCAATCGCCAGGGTCCGGGTTTCGCCGTCGATAGACCCGCCGACCATTAAAATCACACCAAACTCACCGAGGGTGTGAGCGAACGTTAACGCAAATGCCGAAAGCACCCCCGGCCACACCAGTGGCAACTCAATGCGCCAAAGCGTTTGCCATGGGCCAAGCCCGCTACACCAGGCCGCTTCGCGCAGGTTGCGAGGCACACTTTCAAATGCGCGTTGAATGGGATGCACGGCGAAGGGGACGTTGGCGATCAGCGAGGCAAGCAAAATGCCGCTAAAGGTAAAATTCAGTCCGCTACCGGTCAGCTCCGCCCAGATAGCGCCTACCGGCGCATCGCGGCTAAAGCTGAGTAAGAGATAAAAGCCCAGCACCGTCGGTGGCAGCACCAACGGCAAGGCGACCAGCGCTCCACAAAGCCCTTTGCCACGAAAACGCGCATAAGCCAGGGTGCGGCCAAGCCAAATCCCCAGCGGCAGCAGGATTAAACAGGTCAATGCTGCCAGGCGCAGTGAAACCGAGAGCGCCGCCCAATCCATTGCACCTGCCATTACTCAGGCACGCTAAAACCCGGGACACTAAAACCATAGTCCTGTAAAATGGCGCGCCCTTTTTCACCTTGTAGCCAATGGTAAAAAGCGGCAGCCGTTTCGCCAGCGTTTTGCGTTAGCACCATGCGCTGATTGAGTGGCGCATGCCAGCTTTCAGGTATTAGCACGTAGTCGCTTTTCTCAGCGAGCACTGGCGCCAAAGCAAGCGAATACGCCACTAGCCCGCCACGCGTGTCACCGGATAGGGCAAACTGCGCCGCTTGAGAGACGTTTTCTCCCAGCACCCGCAGCGGAGCCGTCTCATGCCACAATCCAGCATGCTCCAGCGTCTGCTGAGCCGCCACACCGTAAGGCGCGTGCTCAGGGTTGGCCAACGCAATACGCTGGCGCTCGCCCGATGCTTGAGCGGCAATCGCCGCGTCTACCACAGCCAGAGGGGCGTCTTCGCTGGGTAGCATGTTAGCGCCTTTAGGCTGCAGCCACACAAGGCGACCTACCGCATAAAGCGTGCCCTCATCACGGGTGTGGCCCTCTTCGTTCAGGGCGAAAACATAGTCCTCATCGGCAGACAGGTAGAGTTCAAACGGCGCACCCTGGGCGATTTGACGGCGAAAATTCCCCGATGAGCCGAAATTAAGTCGTACTCGTTCGCCCGTTTGCTGTGTGAACGCGTCAGCAGCTTCACTTAACGCGAATTGCAAATCCGACGCCGCCGCTACCACCGGCGGCTGGGCCGATGCCGTGGCAGTGAACATCACACTTAGTGCGAAGATGGCTATCCATCGTAATGCACCCATTGGTGAACTCCTTATCGGCGATGATTAAGCAGTGGGGCTCGCGTGTTTTTCCGTAATCGTCATCACCTTCATGGTATTGGTGCCACCGTGAGCATTCATGTGATCACCACGGGTGAGAATCACATGGTCCCCCGGGGCCACGATACCCTGCTCAACCAACAGCGCCAGCGCGCGATCATTCAGCTCGGAGGCCGACAACTCGGAGGTATCAAACGGCAGCGAGACCACACCACGGTAGAGCGCCATGCGACGTTGGGCAATCGGGTTATGGGCCAAGCCCACGATAGGCAAACCCGAGCGAATGCGTGAGGCGATCAGCGGCGTGTAGCCGGAAGCCGTCATGCAGGCAATCGCGGCCACGCCTTCCATGTGGTTCGCCGCATACATCGCCGAGAGCGCAATGGTCTCATCGGGGCGGGTAAAGCCCTCGTGAATGCGGTGGCCGGACTCTTGGGCGACTTTTTCGCGCTCAGCGCCTAAGCAAATACGTGCCATCGCCTCCACGGTTTCAAGCGGGTAATCCCCTGCCGCCGTCTCGGCAGAGAGCATTACCGCATCGCTGCTGTCGAGCACGGCGTTCGCGACATCGAACACTTCCGCCCGCGTTGGCAGGGGGGCCGTGATCATGCTCTCCATCATCTGCGTGGCGGTAATCACGGCGCGATTGAGTGTCCGTGCACGCTTGATCAACCGCTTTTGTATGCCAACCAGCTTGGCATCGCCAATTTCCACGCCGAGATCGCCACGGGCCACCATCACCGCTTGAGAGGCTTCGATGATCGCATCCATGGTCGCTTCATCCGCCACCGCTTCGGCGCGCTCAATTTTGGCGACAAGGCCGATGTCTTTTCCCGCGTCGCCAAGTAAACGCCGCGCTTCCAACATATCTTCTGCGTTGCGTGGGAAGGAGATGGCGAGATAATCCACGCCAATATCGACGGCGGTTTTCAGATCGGTTTTATCTTTCTCGGTCAGCGCCGGCGCCGATAAGCCACCGCCCTGTTTGTTGATACCTTTGTTGTTGGAGAGTTTACCGCCCACCACTACCGTGGTGTGCACCTGCTGCCCGTCAACGCCGGTGACATCCAGTACCACGCGACCACCGTCGAGCAGCAAACGGTCGCCTTCCACGACGTCACTGGCGAGCGTTTTGTAGTCGCAGCCAACGTGCTCGGCATTGCCGGCCTCGCCATCCATTGCCATGTCCAAAATAAACGGCTGGCCTTCTTTAAGCGTGACCGCGCCGTCTTTAAAGCGCGCGACGCGAATTTTGGGACCCTGCAGATCGCCCAGCGCTGCCACACTGCGCCCAAGTTTGGCGGCGATTTCACGCACGCTGTTCAGGCGGCGGCGATGATCTTCCGGTGTACCGTGGGAGAAATTAAGACGTACCACGTCGACCCCGGCAGCCAGCATCGCCTCAAGTACACCCTCGCGGTCACTGGCAGGGCCAAGGGTAGCCACAATTTTCGTACGACGAATGGAAGAGTAATGCAGTGCGTTCATAATGCTCCTGGGCCATGCAGGTAAACGTAAGGGTGTTAATGATACGCCAGTATAAAGCACATCACATGACAGTCAGAGATGCGATACCTGCATGCACTTAATTTAAATTAACAAGCCTAGCCAGTTCGGGATACGGCGGTGCATGAAGACCGGACACACGGCGGCGCGCCATAAAAAAGCCGTGCTGGTTAAGGCAACACGGCTAAAAAAAGCAGGGAGTCGGCTAGCGTGACGCCTTTTAGTCCAGTTTAACCAGCATTTTGCCGATATTTCCGCCCTCAAATAGTTCAAGAAAGGCGTCGGGAGTGCTTTCAAGCCCGTCTTTGACGGTCTCTTTGTAGTCGAGCTTGCCAGCGGCCACTTGCGGAGCGATTTCTTTGAGGAAATCCGGGTAATGTTGCCAGTGATCCGTCACGATGAAGCCCTGCATTTTGGCTTTGCGGACGACGAGCTGGGCAAGGTTGCTGGGGCCAGGGACAGGCGTTTTGGCATTATAGCTTTCGATCATGCCGCATACGGCGATGCGCGCGCCTTCATTTAACTGGTTCAGTGCCGCCTCAAGGCATATACCGCCGACGTTTTCGTAATACACATCGATACCGTTGGGGCTGGCAAGCTTGATGGTGTCGCTTAGTTCCTGTGCGGTACGTTCGCGATAGCTAACCGGTTCGACACCGAGGGATTCCAGCCAAGCGAGCTTATGAGACGCGCCCGCAATACCCACCACATGGCAGCCTTTGGCTTTTGCCAACTGTACTACCAGGGAGCCAACCGCACCGCTAGCGGCACTGACTAAAACGTTATCGCCCGGTTTGCATTCTGCAATGACATTGAGGCCTGTCCAGGCGGTCATGCCAGGCATTCCCAAAACCCCCAAGTACGCCTGCTCGGGCACGTCGATATCGGGTAGCACGGTAACGCCTTGCGCTGGCAACTGGGCAATATCTCGCCAACCGCCCATATGGCTGACGTTGTCGCCCACGTTTAGGCTTGAGTCATTCGTTTCGATAACCTCGCCAATGGCGCCACCTTCCATTGGCTTGCCAATATCAAACGGCTCTACATAGGTACGAACACCACTCATGCGACCACGCATGTAAGGATCAACGGAGAGCCATCGATTACGAATACGCACTTCGCCCTCGGCTAGCTCGGGTAGGGTTTGCGTTTCTAATGTAAAAAGTGCGCGGTCGGGTAGGCCGTTGGGATAATCGGTAAGCGTATAAAATTGCGACTGCATAAATGCCTCCTGCGAATACATGTCATGAGACTACATGGCGTGTGAAACACCTTACAGCATAGATACCATTAGCCTGCTTGTAAGTTCGTTAATGTATACGCAAAAGGGCGCACAACCCAAAGCGCCACGGCGGTTAGGCCGTGGCGCTTTGTGGACAAGACAAACCGTTTATTGATTAGCGGCTTTCTGCGTTACTTCGGTGGCGGCTTTCTGCGTTACTTCGGTGGCGTTTTTCACGTTTTGCTCGGCCATTTTTTGACTTTCCTGCGCAAACGTTTGCCCCAGCGACGTCAGCTTTTCCGCATCGTTTTTAAAACGCTCGACCATGTCACCTGCGGCTTTCTGCTGGCTATCCACCGCTTTTTTTAGGCTGTCGGCGTCTTTGACCTCTAGCCAAACGCGCATCTGCGCAACTGACATGTCAGCGTAAGCACGGGCGGCGTCAAGCTGGGCGCTCATCGCCTGATCATAGTAATCAAGCGCAGCGTTTGTATAGCTACGCATCGGCGACACAAAAATGGTTTCGAGCTGTTGGGTGTTTTTCTCAGCGGCCTTATTCATGGCACATTCTCCTGCAGTGAGTTAACTCGTCAGCAGCAGCGCTGCTAGCGGTATCAAGAGGCATCAACCTCTTCTGATAGTTAAGCTAGCAGGGCTTTTTGTGCAGCGCAACATGCATTTTCGCATTTCTTACTCCGCCGGCAAATCACGCACCGTGAAAGCTCTAGCCGCTAAGCCGTCATACTGGGCCAACATGCGCTCAAACCAATGCGCCACCTCATCCGCAGGTGGCACAAGCGGCTCTTCTGATACGCAATACGCCCACATTATGCTGCCAAACAAAAGGTAATCGGCACCGCTGGGCGTCTCACCATCAAGAAAAGGCGTTTCACGCAGTAATTCGCGCACTGGCGCCAATGTTTTCTGCAATGCCTGACGCCCTTGTTCCGGCTGATGAAATTCCTCTAGCGTACAGCCAAACCGAGCTTCACGGGTTTCTCGAAAATAAGCGCGATCGTCGGGGTGAATGGCGGCAAGCAAATCCAACGCCACAATGCGAAATAGCGAGGGTGTGACGCTACGCTCAACAAAGTGCTTAAAAAACAGCACGCGTCGATAGCTTACCCTTTCACCTAAAAGCGGTGCTTCGGGGTAGGCGGTATCCAAGTAACGCATGATCGCGAAGCTATCGGTCACGATCTTATCGCCATCGCATAACACCGGCACTTTGTCGTAATCAGCGAAGGCAAGCTCGTCTTTTTGCAAAAACCGCCAAGGCTTAAATTGGGTCTCTAGCCCTTTATGCGCGAGCGACATCCGCACACGCCAACAATAGGGAGAAAAACGCAGGCGTTCATCGCGGCCACACAAATCATAGAGCGTACGTGTCATTAAAGTATCCTTATTACGCTTGTTAGTAAGCGTTTCACCATGGTCGCACTGAGTAACGTTAGCAAGTGCGGCGGTGCCAACTCATGCCACTCAATAGGTAACGCGATAACCCATGATTATCTATTGGTCTAACGGTTTTTACTGCGGCCATTTTTCGCGATTAGCTAAATACTTTTTTACAAACAATATATTAGTGCCAAAAACGTGACAGTGTTGCGCATTTTTTAGACTCCTTTTTTGGTAAGACCAATTATCCAACGGTAGTCATCCCCCCATCGACTCCGTATCTTTCGCTGTGACACACGCGTCGCTTTAGCGGCTAAATGTCTTTCTGGCGCACATTATTAATAACAAGAGGACGCTCCTCCCATGAATGAAACAACTCTTGCACTTTTTGCTTTCGTACCGCTGGTACTGGCAGGCGTGCTGTTGATCGGCTTTCGGATGGCGGCCAAAACGGCCATGCCGATTGTCTTTGTGGTCACCGCACTGATCGGCCTGCTCGCTTGGGACATGACGTTTTCGCGTGTTCTGGCGTCAACGTTCCAAGGGCTCATTCTCACCATTGCGATACTGTGGATTATCTTTGGGGCTATTTTATTGCTGAATACGCTAAAGCATTCCGGCGGCATTACGGCGATTCGTAAAGGCTTTTCGGGCATCAGCCCTGACCGCCGGGTACAGGCGATCATCGTGGCGTGGCTGTTTGGCTGCTTTATCGAAGGCGCTTCTGGGTTTGGTACCCCAGCTGCCGTCGCCGCGCCGCTATTGGTGGCGTTGGGCTTCCCGGCGCTTGCTGCTGTTGTTGTGGGCATGATGATCCAATCCACACCGGTCTCCTTTGGTGCAGTCGGCACCCCGATTGTGGTGGGTGTCACCGGCGGCTTGGATCGCGGCGGTATTACCGAAGCGTTGGAAACCGGCGGCTACACCTGGATGGAATATTTCCGCTTGATCGCAGGAGAAGTGGCAGTGGTCCACGGCCTCGTGGGCGTTTTGATGCCACTGATCATGGTTGTCATTATGGTACGTTTCTTTGGCGCCAACCGCTCCTGGAAGGAAGGTCTTTCCATCACGCCGTTCGCGTTATTTGCCGGTGTGGCTTTTGTGGTGCCTTATATGCTGGCAGGGGTACTGCTCGGACCGGAGTTCCCGTCGATGATTGGCGCGATGATTGGTCTTGCCATCGTGGTGCCTGCGGCACGTCGCGGTTTCTTGATTCCGAAAGACACCTGGGACTTTCCACCTTCCACCTCCTGGCCTGACGAGTGGATCGGTAAGCTTGAAATCAAGATGGACGACATTGCCGACAAGGCACCGATCTCTACCTTCATGGGTTGGGTACCTTACATACTGCTGGCGATCTTTTTGGTCGCATCGCGTGTGATCGAGCCGCTGAAAAACGCCCTGACCTCCTTCGCGTTTGGTTGGAGCGACATCCTCGGCGAAGGTATTGGCGGTAGCATTCAGCCGCTTTACCTGCCAGGCGGCATTCTGCTGGCCGTGGTATTAGTGACCGCCGTTTTACATCGCATGAAACTCGGCGAGCTCAAAGCAGCATTCAGCGACTCATCGAAAACCCTTCTAGGCGCCGGTTTTGTATTGATCTTTACCATTCCCATGGTGCGTATTTTGATCAACTCGGGCGTTAATGGCTCGGACCTTGTCTCTATGCCGGTTGCCATGGCGCGCTTCGTGGCTGACGGCGTCGGTGGCGTCTACCCGTTCTTCGCGCCGATGGTGGGTGCTTTGGGTGCCTTTATTGCTGGCTCTAACACCGTGTCTAACCTGATGTTGTCAGACTTCCAGTTCAACATTGCAAGCCAGCTCGGCCTCTCCACCGCCTTTATGGTGGCGCTGCAAGCGGTCGGGGCAGCAGCCGGTAACATGATTGCCATTCACAATGTGGTGGCTGCATCAGCCACGGTTGGACTGCTAGGCCGAGAAGGCACCACCATCCGTAAAACCATCTTGCCGACCCTCTATTATCTTGTCGCAACCGGTGTGATTGCGCTGATTGGCTTTTATGTCATTGGCATGAGTGATCCGCTGCTCAGTGCGCTGAGCGGTTAACAGCCACCCGTAAGGGAATACTAACCCGCCAAGCCATAAGCCCGGCGGGTTGGGCGCCACCAAGGCAATCAGGTTTTTTTTATCGCCCAAGGCATTGCGCTCACTCAGGTCAGATCGCAGTACTCAACGCGCTATTACCTACCATACTGCTTGTCACACTGCTCGCTTTTCCTTAGGCCTTCCTTCGTAGCTTTACCTTTAGTGCCCACTTTTTGCCAACAAAACTGCCTGCTTTGGCCGCTTGAACCACCGATATCGATGTGAACTATAAGCAAGCAGCAAGCACGACAAGGAGAATATTATGCCAACCTCCCCCATTCTCGATGCGCTATCCGACGCGGCAGGAAACGATAACGTCATAACCGATGCGGCATCCAAGCGTCCGCATGAGATTGGCTACCGCTCAGGCTCTGGCGAGGCAATCGCCGTTGTGTACCCAGATTCACTCCTTGCGCTATGGCACACCCTGCAGGCTTGTCATCAGCACAATGCCCTTATCATTGCGCAAGCCGCCAACACCGGCCTAACCGAAGGCTCGACGCCTAACAACCAGTACGATCGCCCCGTGGTCATTTTGAACACGATGCATCTCAAAGGGCTGCATTTCCTTGATGAGGGGCGTCAGGTCGTGTCACTACCCGGCGCAACGCTGTTTGAACTTAGCCAGGCACTAACCCCCATCGGGCGTGAGCCGCACTCTGTTATCGGTTCAACCTCTATTGGCGCCACCGTTATCGGCGGTGTGTGCAATAACTCAGGTGGCGCATTGTGCCGACGTGGCCCTGCCTATACCGAGCTTGCCCTCTACGCACGCATCAATGAAAACGACGAACTCGAACTGATTAATGAGCTGGGCATCGACCTCGGCGACACGCCCGAAGAGATTTTGCCACACGTTGAAAAGGGTAACTTTGCCGCCGATAGCGTGCGCCACGATGCTGGTAAAGCCTCCGACGATGATTACCAGACCATTATCCGGGGCGCCGACCAGCCAGGTGCAGCGCGTTATAACAACGACCCGCGCCTACTGCATGGCGCATCCGGCAGCGCTGGCAAGGTGGTGGTGTTCGCCGTTCGACTGGACACCTTCGAGCAGGAAAAGGATGTCACCACTTATTACGTAGGCACCAACGACACCCAACAATTGACGGATTTCCGCTTCTGTTTTCTGCGCGAGGCTTCACGCCTGCCGATTACTACCGAGTACCTGCATCGCGAGCTTTTCGATATCGCCAAGCGCTACGGTAAAGATAGCTTTTTGCTTATCAAGTGGCTCGGTACACAGCGTCTGCCCGGGGCGTTTAGCCTGAAAAATCGTATCGACGCCTTTTTCCGTAAGCTGCCACTGCTCCCCGCTCCGTTTACGGATCACCTGCTGCAGGCAACGTCACGCCTGATTCCCTCGCCACTGCCCAAACGGCTCGACACATGGCGGGATGCTTACGAACATCACCTGATCATTCGGGTTAACGGTGATATGACGGAAGAAACCGAGCACTTCCTTGATACGTGTTTTGATCGTCAAGCCTGGTTTCGATGCACCGCGGATGAAGGCGAACGCGCCATGCTGCACCGTTTCGCCGCCGCCGGAGCCGCGGTTCGCTACCGCACTATTCACCATCGAGATGTCGAAGATATCCTCGCCCTGGATATCGCCTTATCACGCAACGACCCCACCTGGTTTGAACAGCTGCCCGAGAGCATTTCGAAAGATATTGTTCACCGTCTCTATTATGGCCACTTTTTTTGCTATGTTTTCCATCAAGACTACATCTTTCGCCGAGGTGCCGACGTCAACGCGTTAAAAAAAGCAATGCTCGATATTCTCGACGCACGTGGGGCCGAATATCCCGCCGAGCACAATGTCGGCCACCTTTACCCCGCCAAGGAGGCGCTGGCGACCTTCTACCGTGAACTTGACCCAACAAACCGCTTCAATCCCGGGATCGGCAAAATGTCGCGTGCACCCTATTATCGTGATTGAACGCGGCCGAGAAACCTCACTCACTAAACGGTGAATCGCAGCAAAAACGCGTTGGAACGCAGGGATACATATTGATGGATTGGATTTATGAATAGATTTATGAAAAATACTTCCATAAAATCAAAACCACACCTTGTATCGCGCCCTCTTCTCTTTCGGGAGCTGCCCCATGAACATCCATTATGATGAACGCCTCGATGGCGAGCTGAAGTCGTTTGAAAAAGCCGACGTCTTACGCGATCTACAAACCTCCACACCCTCGCTTGCGCTTTTGCACCGCGAAGAAGACCTGCGCCCTTTCGAGTGCGACGGCCTTGCCGCCTACCGTATCTTGCCTATGTTGGTCGCCTTGCCGGAAACGCTGGACGAGGTGCAGACGCTACTCAAACGCTGCCATGCCCTCGGCGTACCGGTGGTGACACGCGGGGCGGGCACCGGCCTTTCCGGCGGGGCACTCCCGATTGAGCGCGGCGTATTGCTGGTGATGTCGCGCTTCAAACAAATTTTAAGCGTCGACCCGGACGCCCGCGTGGCGCGTGTACAGCCGGGTGTACGCAATTTGGCCATTTCCGAGGCGGCCGCGCCCTACGGGCTCTATTATGCGCCGGACCCCTCCTCGCAAATCGCCTGCTCGATTGGCGGCAACGTGGCGGAAAACGCCGGTGGCGTTCACTGCTTGAAATACGGCCTTACCGTGCACAATGTCATGCGCGTGGACATCGTCACTATTGAAGGCGAAACCATGACGCTCGGCTCAGAAGCCTTCGACGCGCCGGGGTTCGATCTTCTCGCCCTGATGAACGGTTCCGAAGGGATGCTCGGCGTGGTCACCGAAATCACCGTGAAGCTTTTGCCCAAACCGGAAACCGCCAAGGTATTGATGGCTAGCTTTGACGACGTCGAGAAAGCAGGCCGCGCCGTGGGCAATATTATCGCTGCCGGCATTATCCCCGGCGGGCTTGAGATGATGGATAAGCTGGCGATCAAAGCCGCCGAAGACTTCGTCAAAGCGGGTTATCCGACCGAAGCCGAAGCGATTCTTTTGTGTGAGCTTGACGGTGTCGAAGCCGATGTCGATGACGACTGCGAGACCGTTCGCGCGGTGCTGGAAAAAGCCGGCGCCACCGATATTCAGCAAGCCCGCGACGAAGCAGAGCGCGCCAAGTTTTGGGCCGGGCGTAAGAATGCCTTCCCTGCAGTAGGCCGCATGTCGCCGGATTACTATTGCATGGACGGTACGATTCCGCGCCGCGAGCTACCCCGCGTGCTCAAAGGTATCGCCGCGCTGTCACAAGAGAGCGGTTTAAAAGTGGCCAATGTCTTCCACGCTGGCGACGGCAATATGCATCCGCTGATTCTATTTGATGCCAACCGCGAAGGGGAGCTCGAACTCGCCGAAGATGTGGGCGGCAAGATTCTTGAGCTATGCGTAGCCGCTGGGGGCTCAATCACCGGTGAGCACGGGGTGGGGCGCGAGAAAATCAACCAAATGTGCAGCCAGTTCCAAGCCGATGAGCTCACCGTCTTTCACGCGCTAAAGGCGGCGTTTGACCCGGATCGCTTGCTCAACCCGGGCAAGAATATTCCGACGCTCGCCCGCTGCGCCGAGTTTGGCGCCATGCACGTGCACAACAACGAGCTTCCGCACCCGGAACTGCCCCGTTTCTGATTGGCCCGCAGGAAAGACAATGACTAACCCCGTGACTAAAACCGCTGACTGCGATATCACCGAGACACTGTGCGAGCAGGTCAAAAAAGCCCACACGGACCGCACACCGCTGCGCATCGTCGGTGGCAATACGCGTGCTTTCTATGGCCGCCCCGTCGAGGGAGAGACGCTAAATATCGCCGAGCACAGCGGCATTGTTCATTACGACCCGGTAGAGCTGGTAGTGACCGTGCGCGCTGGCACCCGCATCAGCGCGCTGGAAACCGCGCTCGCCGAGCATAACCAAATGCTTGCCTTCGAGCCGCCGCGCTTTGGCAAGGCCAGCACCATCGGCGGCGCTGTGGCCACTGGGCTTTCTGGCCCACGCCGCCCGTGGGCGGGGGCCGTACGCGATTTTGTCCTGGGCTCGCACGTCATTACCCAAGACGGGAAGTTTTTGCGCTTTGGCGGCGAAGTGATGAAAAACGTCGCTGGCTACGACATGTCGCGCTTGATGGCCGGCGCGCAAGGCACACTTGGCGTACTGGCGGATATTTCTTTTAAGGTGCTACCTAAGCCCACCGCCAGCTACAGCCTAAGGCTTTCATTACCGTTGAGTCATGCGCTTAAAAAGCTGGCAGAGCTAGGGCGCCAACCACTGCCGATTACCGCTGCAGCCTGGCACAACGGCGAGTTATTCTTGCGTCTGGAAGGCGGCAACAGCTCGGTAAACGCAACCTGCGACCGCTTGGGCGGCGAAGCGCTTGATGCTAGCTTCTGGCGAGAGCTGCGTGATTTGGAGCACGACTTTTTCACCCAGAATAATGACACGCCATTATGGCGGCTATCGCTACCTCCCAATACCGTACCGCTGGCGCTGGATATCCCCGAAAGCGATATTTTCTACGACTGGGCTGGCAGCCAGCGCTTTGTCAAAACCTCACTCGACGCCGAGACACTACGCCAGGCGTGCCAACGCGCCGGTGGCCACGCCACCTGTTACACCCCAGCGGCACACGGCGGCGCGGCAGACCCCTTCACCCCGCTCAACCCCGTGGTGGAGAAGTATCACCGCAACCTGAAGGCGGAGCTTGATGCCTACGGCATCTTTAACCCCGGTCGTCTTTATGCGGCGTTTTAATCCCGCGCGCTTTATTCAGGAGAGCTGACATGCAGACGAACTTTACCGACGCCGACCGTCAGAAGCCGCATATTCAGGAAGCCGAGCGCATTCTCCGCACCTGCGTTCACTGCGGCTTTTGCAACGCCACCTGTCCTACCTATCAGCTGCTAGGCGATGAGCGCGACGGCCCACGCGGGCGCATCTATTTAATGAAGGAGCTGCTAGAAAGCCCCGAAGATGACGACCAGGTCACCGAAGAAACGCGGCTTCACCTCGACCGCTGCCTGACGTGTCAAAATTGTGAAACCACCTGCCCGTCTGGCGTCGAGTATCACAAGCTGCTCAATATTGGCCGCGCTGAAATCGAACGCCGTGTACCGCGCCCAGCTGCCGAGCGCGCTCAGCGCTACGCACTGCGCAAAATGTTAGTGGAACCTAAGCGTTTCGCGGCGCTTTTGAAACTCGGCCAAACGTTTAAGCCACTCGTTCCGGGTAAGCTCCGCGCCAAGATGCCGCCAGCACCGGTGAATGCGGGCACGCGCCCCGCCGCCGAGCGCCATTCGCGCCAGGTTTTGATGCTTGAAGGCTGCGTACAGCCAGGGCTTTCACCCAACACCAACGCCGCGACGTCACGTGTACTCGATCGTTTGGGCATTAGTGTCACGCCAGTTTCTGAAGCCGGTTGCTGCGGCGCGGTTGATTTTCACTTGAACGCCCAGGAAGATGGTCGCGAGCGCATTCGCGCCAATATCGATGCCTGGTGGCCGCACGTCGAGCACGGCGCGGAAGCTATTGTGCAAACAGCAAGCGGCTGCGGTGCTTTCGTCAAAGAGTATGGCGACATGCTCAAAGACGACCCGGCGTATGCCGAGAAAGCACAGAAAATCAGCCAGCTGGCTAAAGATTTGGTCGAGGTGCTACGCGACGAGCCGTTAGACGAGCTGCACGTTAAAACCCGCCAACGCTTGGCGTTCCACTGCCCGTGTACCTTGCAGCACGCGCAAAAACTCAACGGTGCGGTGGAAAGCGTACTCACCCAGCTCGGCTTTGCGCTGACGCCGGTGCAGGACGCTCATTTGTGTTGCGGCTCGGCGGGCACCTATTCCATTACGCAGCCCGAGCTTGCCACCGAGCTTCGCGATAATAAACTCAACGCCCTGGAAGCAGGTAACCCGGAAATGATCGTGACAGCCAACATTGGCTGTCAGACCCATTTGGCCGGCGCTAACCGCACGCCGGTACGCCACTGGATAGAAGTCGTCGACACGGCGCTAGCCTGATGATTCTACATAATTGCCTGAACCATTAACGAAAATCCCCTAAAACCCAAAGGATATCACCATGCAAACCAAAGCCATTTTAGCACTAGCCGACGTTACCCAAGTGCTCGACGCTGCACAAAAAGAAGCCGAGCGCGAAGGATGGGCGATCACCGTTGCCGTAGCCGATGACGGCGGGCACCTGCTTGCCCTGCGCCGTCTTGACGGTGCAGCACCGTTTACCGCCGACGTTGCCGCGCAAAAAGCCCGCAGCGCCGCAATGGGGCGCAAGGAGACACAGGTATTTGAAGAGATGATCAACGGTGGGCGCACGGCCTTTATTTCTGCGCCGCTGCAAGGCCTGCTATCTGGCGGCGTCCCCATTATTATCGACGGTAATGTCGTCGGTGCCGTGGGTATCTCGGGCGTTAAACCCGACCAAGATGTGCAAGTCGCCAAGGCGGCAGTCAGCGTTATCACCAGCTGAGGCAAAAGCGGCCCCTCAGGGGCCGCTTTTTTTGTCGTGGTAAATTTTCTGCACGACACACACAAAAACCCCAGGCCAATGACCTGGGGTTTTATCAATTTTTTCAGCAGTGCTGATATCGCTTAATGGCGGACCGGACGAGACTCGAACTCGCGACCTCCGGCGTGACAGGCCGGCATTCTAACCAACTGAACTACCGGTCCGCAGACAAAGCGTTTTTCTACCACTTAAAAAGACTTCGATTAATATCTTTTAAATGGTGGGTGGTACTGGGTTCGAACCAGTGACCCCCAGCTTGTAAGGCTGGTGCTCTCCCAACTGAGCTAACCACCCAGGGTGTGCAGGTTTATCGTGGCGGACCGGACGAGACTCGAACTCGCGACCTCCGGCGTGACAGGCCGGCATTCTAACCAACTGAACTACCGGTCCACATAACGATAAAGCGAGAAATAGCGATTGGCATGTGATGTTGGCGGACCGGACGAGACTCGAACTCGCGACCTCCGGCGTGACAGGCCGGCATTCTAACCAACTGAACTACCGGTCCACATAAACATCAAAAACGTCTGCTTTTCTCTTACTGCGACTTTTGCTACAACTTACTGCAACTTTCTATTACTAACGCGAACAGGGAACCACAAAAAGTGGTGGGTGGTACTGGGTTCGAACCAGTGACCCCCAGCTTGTAAGGCTGGTGCTCTCCCAACTGAGCTAACCACCCGCTGGTCACGTGGCGCTGCATTCTACCTAAGCGGCTTGATAAGTCAACCCTATTTCTTATCGTGGTGTCGATTTCTCATTCACCGCAAGCCGTTTTGCGAGCGCGGACGAAGGATGCCGCAAGTAACGCAGCCTCGTCAATTAAAATTTGCTGAGATAGCCCTGTTGAGCGTCGCGGCTTAAAGTCGTGATCACCGTCTGTTAACCACTCGATATTCACATTGGCAGGAAGCGTATAACCCTCAACCTCTTGGCGAGAGCCAAGAGGATCGCGTTCGCCTTGAGCAATTAACGCAGGACACATCACCTGCGGCCAATGGGCAAGTCGACGTTTTTCAGGCGCACGCGCTGGATGGAACGGATAGCCCGTTACAATAACACCGGCAACCAACTGCTGGGCCGCCAGCATGCTCGCCACACGCCCACCCATTGATTTACCGCCTACCCAGATGGGGCTTGGTACAAGCTTCTCAATAAAGTGGTACCACTGGGCCAATTCGTCGACAAGCTTATCGATCTTAGGTGGTGGCCGTCGGCGGCGACTCTCGTGCATCTGCTGCATATAAGCAAAATCTAGCGTAAGCACCTGAACCCCTTGGCGTGCCAAAGAGGTGGCAAATTGTCGCATGAAAGCAGAATCTTGCCCTGCCCCCGCGCCGTGCGCAAACAGCAAATGACCCAAAATAGGTTCGCCTTGAAGCGTCACAGGGCCCTGACCTTCAAGGTAAAAGGCGCCACTCCCCCCTTCCCGTAGCTCTTGATGAAATACAGTGCGATTAGTTTCAGTGTATCCTTGCTGGACATAATGGCGCATGCAATCCCTTTGTAAGGCTAGCTAAATCAATTGGCGTGTTCAGCTTAAGCGTTAGCTGCGCTAGAATCTCTAACGGAACTTGACCTGCATCATCAAGCGGGTGGCCGTACCCGGGCACAATAACTTCGGGTTACCCTTCTAAACCGCGTTCGATGGGAACATGAAATGAGCACAGCAATTGAACACCCGACCTACAACTACAAGGTAGTTCGGCAGTTCGCGATCATGACTGTTGTGTGGGGCATCGTGGGTATGACGATCGGTGTCATCCTCGCCTCACAGCTGGTATGGCCGGAACTGAATCTCGGATTACCTTGGACAAGCTTTGGGCGTCTCCGCCCTCTGCATACTAATGCCGTTATCTTCGCGTTTGGCGGCTCGGCGCTTTTTGCCACCTCTTATTATGTTGTTCAACGTACCTGCCAAACGCGTTTGTTCTCAGACAAGCTTGCGGCATTTACGTTCTGGGGTTGGCAAGCGGTTATTCTCTCCGCCGTTGTCTCACTTCCGTTAGGCTATACCACTACCAAGGAGTATGCCGAGCTGGAGTGGCCGATCAACATTTTGATCGCCGTCGTATGGGTGACTTACGCGCTAATCTTCTTAATGACGATTAAGCAGCGTAAAACCTCGCATATCTACGTGGCTAACTGGTTCTTTGCTGCGTTCATTTTAACGGTTGCCGTGCTGCATATCGTTAATAATGCCGCCATTCCGGTTACCGCTATGTACTCCACCTCCATCTACGCCGGCGCCATCGACGCGATGGTTCAGTGGTGGTACGGCCATAATGCCGTCGGTTTCTTCCTGACAGCAGGCTTTCTCGGCATGATGTACTATTTCGTGCCTAAGCAAGCTGAGCGTCCGGTTTATTCCTACCGCCTTTCCATCGTTCACTTCTGGGCGCTGATCATGGTGTACATGTGGGCCGGCCCCCACCACCTTCACTACACTGCGCTGCCCAACTGGGCGCAATCGCTCGGTATGATCATGTCCATTATTTTGCTGGCCCCCTCTTGGGGCGGCATGATCAATGGCATGATGACACTCTCCGGCGCTTGGCATAAGCTTCGGACCGATCCGACATTACGCTTTCTCGTCGTAGCCCTTTCCTTCTACGGCATGTCGACGTTTGAAGGTCCAATGATGGCGATTAAGACCGTCAACGCCCTGTCGCACTACACCGACTGGACGATTGGTCACGTGCATTCCGGCGCGCTCGGCTGGGTTGCCATGATCACTATCGGCTCTATGTACCACCTCATTCCGCGCCTGTTCGGTCGCACTGAAATGCACTCGGTCAACTTGATTGCGGTTCACTTCTGGCTGGCCACGATCGGTACCGTTCTCTACATCGCTTCTATGTGGGTCAACGGCATCTTGCAAGGCTTAATGTGGCGCGCCATCAACCCAGACGGCACGCTGATGTACACCTTCGTTGAATCGGTTGAAGCCAGCGCACCGGGCTACTTTGTTCGCTTAGTCGGCGGTTTATTCTGGGTCACCGGTATGTTGATCATGGCCTACAACGTTTATCGTACGGTCAAACGCAACGAAGCCATTAGTCAGCAACCGGCGCCGCAAGCTGCTTAAACGGAGAAGTTGAGACCAATGAAACACGAAATTGTTGAAAAGAACGTTGGCCTACTTGCCGTATTGATACTGGTTGCGATCAGTTTCGGTGGCTTGGCCGAAGTCGTCCCGCTGTTCTTTCAAAAGCAGACCACGGAACCCATTGAGGGGCTTGAGCCCCTCACCGCCTTGGAGCTTGAGGGGCGTGGCATCTATCGCCGTGAAGGTTGTGTTGGCTGTCACTCGCAGATGGTTCGTCCGTTTCGCGCTGAAACGGAACGCTACGGCCACTATAACGTCGCTGGCGAGCAAGTCTACGAACATAACTTCCTGTGGGGTTCCAAGCGCACCGGGCCGGATCTCGCCCGCGTAGGCGGCCGGTACAGCGATGATTGGCACCGTGCGCACTTGTACAACCCGCGCGACGTAGTACCCGAATCCATCATGCCGGCCTACCCTTGGCTATTTGAGAACACACTCGACGGTGAAGATACACCGGCCAAGATGAGCACACTGAAAAGCTTAGGCGTACCTTACACCGATGAGCAGATCGACAACGCAACGGCTGAAGTACGCGGCACCCAGGAAATTACTGCCCTAATCGCTTATTTACAGCAGTTAGGAACCGTATTTGAGGGCAAGCGTTAAGTTATGGATACGGGAACTTTTCGCGGTCTCATTACGCTGGTATTGCTTATCGCTTTTTTAGGGATCACTTGGTGGGCCTATTCGAAGCGCCGCAAACCGGACTTCGATGAAGCAGCTAACCTACCCTTCGCCGATGACGATGAACAACCGTCCCGTGACAAGCCTGCTTCATCGGAAGATAAAGCAGATTCCCGCCACGACAGGGGAGATAAAAACACATGAATAATTTATGGGGCGACTCTTTACCTGAGTTCTGGAGCGCCTGGATCATTGTTATCACACTCGGCAGCATTGCCCTCAGCGCTTGGCTGTTGTTTGCGAACCGCAAAACCGACAAAACACCCGATAGCGAAGGCAATGTGGAAACCACAGGCCACGCCGCCGATGAGATTGAAGAGTATGATAATCCGCTACCCAAATGGTGGTTTCAACTCTTTGTCGGTACCGTTATTTTCTCTATCGGCTACCTAGTGCTTTATCCTGGCCTTGGTAACTTCGAGGGTGTTCTGGGCTGGTCGCAAGAAAAGCAGTGGGAAGAAGAAGTAGCCCAGGCGGAAGAGCGCTTCGCACCAATTTTTGCCCAGTACCAGGAAGTTCCGATTCCTGATCTGGCTAAAGATGGTGAGGCTATGCAGGTTGCTGAACGCATTTATCTCAACAACTGCGCAGTTTGCCACGGCTCTAACGCCCAAGGGGGCTATGGTTTCCCCAACCTCACCGACGATGACTGGCTTTATGGCGGTGAGCCGGAAAACATCATGGCAACGCTAAACAACGGGCGTAATGGTTTGATGCCATCCTGGCAGCAGCTAGGTGAAAACAACATTGAGAACCTAACTCAATATGTTCTGTCACTTTCAAGCCTAGAGCATGACAAAGACCGCGCTGAAAAAGGTGAAAGCACCTTCATGTCGGTCTGCGCTGCCTGCCACACGCCGCAAGGCACCGGTAACACTGCGCTAGGCGCACCTAACCTAACCGACGATATTTGGCTCTATTTAGCGCCGGGGCAAACGGTGGCCGACTCTATCCGCCAGACGTTGCGTAATGGGCGTAACGGGCACATGCCGGCTCAGGCGGCTTACATCGGTGAAGAGCGCGTGCACTTGGTTGCTGCTTATGTCTACAGCTTACGTTTTGATGAATAAGCACTAGCTAATGTGTTATCAGAGGGTGCGGCCGCAGGCCGCACCCTTTTTTGACGGCTAAACCGTTAGACTATGGCTCTACCGCCTCCTTGAGTTGCGATTTCGTTATGGAAAAGATACCCAGTAAAGACGTCACGCCCAAGCCGCAAAATCAGCGCTCATCTACGGGTGAAGCCGTCACGCAAAGTATGTATGCCCAGCGCAAACATATTTATGTGCGCGAAATTAAGGGCTTCTTTCAAAAACTCAGGCGCAGCACCAATTGGGGATTGATGCTGGCTTTTTTTTTACTACCGTGGATCAATATCGGCGATAGGCCAGCCATCTGGTTTGACCTGCCTGGCCGCGAATTTCATATCTTCTTTGGTACCTTTTATCCGCAAGAGTTTATCCTTCTCTCGTGGCTATTGATTATCTGTGCCTTCGGGTTATTTTTTATCACCGTATTTGCCGGACGTGTCTGGTGTGGTTACACCTGCCCCCAGAGCGTATGGACTTTCCTATTCATCTGGCTTGAGCACCGCATTGAAGGCCCGCGCAACAAGCGCATAAAACTCGACAACCAGCCGATGAATGGTGAGAAATTACGCCGTAAAACACTTAAGCATATCGCCTGGCTATTGATTGCTTTTGCAACAGGCGCAGCATTTGTTGGCTATTTCACCCCCATCCGTGACCTGATGTCTGACCTTGCGACCTTGCAAGCCCACGGCTGGTCTTATTTCTGGGTAGGCTTCTTTACCGTATTTACCTACCTCAACGCTGGCTGGCTGCGTGAACAGGTATGCATTTACATGTGCCCCTATGCACGCTTTCAGTCCGTCATGTTTGATCGTGACACGCTGATTGTTTCCTATGACACAAACCGTGGCGAGCCACGCGGACGGCGTAAGCGTAGCCTCAGTCACGAAGAAGCTCGTGCCGCTGGTCACGGCGACTGCATCGATTGCGATCTTTGCGTGCAGGTTTGCCCGACCGGTATCGATATCCGCGAGGGCCTGCAATATGAATGCATTACCTGTGCGGCCTGCATTGATGCTTGTGACAGCGTCATGGATAAAATGGGCTACCCTCGTGGTCTGATTCGTTACACCACCGAGAACGCGCTGGAAGGCAAACCGACTCACATTGTTCGACCGCGCCTGATTGGCTATCTGGCTGCCCTATTGGTGATGATCGGCGCCTTTGCCTGGGCCGTGAACGATCGCTTACCGCTCAATTTTGATGCCGTGCGTGAACGCACACAGCTTTACCAGGTAACTCAGGATGGCCGCATCAGTAACGCTTACACATTGTCGATCCGCAATCTTGATCAACAGGATCACCAGTACACGCTGGAGGTTTCCGGCCTTGAAGGTATCCGTATGGATCAGACAGAAGTTACCGTTCCTGCGGGCGAATCGCGCTTAGACGTTGTGACGGTTACCGTTCCGGCGGAGGCAATCTCACAACCCAGTCACGACATTGTGCTATCCATTACAGCCGACAACGATGCCAGTATCCAAATGGATCGTGAAGCACGCTTTATCGGCAATATTAAGAGGTAAATCAGCCTATGTCTTCTCCGGCAGCGGAAACACCTTGGTACAAGCAATTCTGGCCATGGTTTTTGCTTGGCCTACTGCTATCGTCTGTGATTTTCAGCATGGTATTTCTGTTCTTTTCAGTGCGCTACTACGATGGCTCTGTCACTGCTGATTACTACAAAAAGGGGCTGGCCATCAATGAACAGCTCGCCAAGCAAGAGCACGCCAGTCAATTGGGGCTTTCTGCCGCACTGCGTGTGGATAACGTCACAGGAGATGTCATCATTGATCTGGAAGGAGAACGCCAGCCAGCGCAGTTGCACCTGGCGCTTATCTTTCCGACTGACAGCGATTTTGACCGCGAGCTAATGTTGAACCATGTCCGTGGCGGACGTTATGTCACCACGTTGGAAGAGCCGCTACAGTATCGCTGGTATCTACAGCTTCAGCCCAAAGAAGGTGAAGAGGCGGAGTGGCGGCTCACGGGTGAAATACGCTTTCCGGAAGACAGCGACCGCGATATCACTCTTGTTCCCGGCATTTAGGCCGTAAACGCATGACCACACCTACCCCGGACGTAACGACGACCACTCCCTGTTATCACTGCGGCAATTCGGTGCCCTACGGGGCTCCGTGGCGTATTCAGATTGACGATACCCAACACCCTCTTTGCTGCCCCGGCTGTGAAGCGGTTGCCCATGCGATTATCGATGGAGGGCTTGAAAGCTACTACCGTTACCGCACGGAACTCCCTGAACGCCCGGATGAACGTCAAGCAGCCAATGCCGACACCTGGCAGGTCTTCGACGACCCCGGCTTACAGGCCAAGTTCGTGCACCCAGATGGCGACGAAGGTCATGTGCGTGCCACCCTAGCAGTGGATGGCATTACCTGTGCGGCCTGTGCGTGGCTAATTGAACACCGCCTCAATGCCCTTGACGGCGTGACCAGCAGCGCTGTCAATTTGACTCACCACCGCGTGCGTATTGGCTGGGACCCTGCGATCATACAACTTTCGCAGCTACTCGCTGAACTCGCGGCGATTGGCTATACCGCACAGCCTTACGAGCCGGATCAAGCCCAAGCGCGTTTACAGCGTGAAGAGCGTATGAACGTGCGGCGCCTGATCATTGCCGCCGTCGGCATGATGCAAGTCATGATGTTCTCGGTCCCTATTTATGTCGCCGGGCCAGAGGGCATGTCGGAAGATTTCTACGTCTTGTTTCACTGGCTTTCGTTTGCGCTGGCCACACCGGTGGTGTTCTTCTCCGCATCGCCTTTTTTTCGCAATGCGCTGCGCGATGTCAAAACCGGCATACTCGGAATGGATGTCCCCGTGTCGCTGGCGATTGGCTGCGCTTACGCGGCAAGCGCCTACGCTGTCATCTTCAACAAGGGCGAAGTATACTTCGACTCGGTGGCAATGTTCACCTTCTTTTTGCTCTTTAGCCGCTATATTGAAGCCCGCGCGCGGCGACGTAACGGCCAGAGTGGTAACGCCTTGAGCGGTGTACTGCCGGTCTCTGCTACCCGCCTGGATGACAACGGTAACGAGCGCATTCTGCCTGCCAGTGAGCTTCACGCCGGAGATCGGGTACTGATCAAACCCGGGCACGGTGTTCCGGGCGATGGAGTCATTGAGGATGGCGAATCTAGCCTCGACGAATCTATGCTTACCGGCGAATACCTCCCCGTTACCCGTGGTGTGGGCGAGCGCATTGTCGGGGGTAGCCAAAACATGGAAAACCCGCTGATCATGCGAGTGACCCACGCAGGCAATAACGCTCGTGTGGCCAACATTGTCGACCTTACAGACCGCGCTTTTGCTAGCCGTCCGCGCTTAGCCCAAATGGCCGCCCGAATGGCACACCTGTTTGTGCTGCGTTTATTGATCGTCACGGTCTGTGTCACAGCGGTATGGTGGTGGATTGACCCGTCGAGAGTGCTTTGGGTCATGCTCTCGGTTCTCGTCGTGACATGCCCTTGCGCGCTGGCGTTAGCCACGCCGACGGCGCTTACCGCCGGGCATGGGCAGTTACGTAAGCGCGGCGTGCTAATTACCCGCGCGGATGCGATGGAATCGCTCTCTAACGCCACACGGGTAATTTTTGACAAAACGGGCACGCTTACTCGGGGCGAGATGCAACTGATCGACACTCACCCCTGTGAAAGCACCCTAAGCGCCGAACGTGCCCGCGCGATAGCAGCAGCGCTTGAAGCCCACTCTGAGCACCCTATCGCCCGCGCATTTCGCCCCTTCCGTGATGCCACACTGCAAGCAAGCCACTTGCGTAGCGTGACAGGCCAAGGGCTTGAAGGCACGTTAACGCAACATCGTTGGCGCTTAGGCAAACCCCAATTTGCCTGTTCACAGCCGCCAGCCTCGCCCGGGGAGGGCCAATGGCTGCTGCTTAGCGAAGATGACACGCCGCGAGCCTGGTTTCGCCTGCACGATGGCGTGCGCGATGACGCAGCGCAGACCATCTCAGCGCTTCAGGCAAACGGGTTGGTGGTTGAGCTACTTTCCGGCGATACGCCTGACGCGGTCAAAGAGCTTGCACAGCAGCTGGGGATTACCACCTGGCATGCTGGTATCAGCCCAGAAGGCAAACTGGAGAGAATTCAAACGCTGCAGGCCGAAGGCGAATGTGTCGTTATGGTAGGGGATGGTATTAACGATGTGCCAGTACTGGCGGGGGCAGATGTCGCTATCGCGATGAACAGCGCCACCGACCTCGCCCGCACCCGCGCCGACGCCGTACTGCTTAGCCCCCGACTGACCCGCATTGCGGATGCCATTGATATTTCCCTCGCAACACGACGTATTATGCGCCAAAACATGGTCTGGTCGGTCTGTTATAATTTCACCGCCATGCCATTGGCGGCACTGGGCTTAGTGCCACCGTGGCTGGCCGCCCTTGGCATGTCATTTAGCTCGCTGGTGGTCGTGGGTAACGCCCTACGCTTATCACGCTGGAAGCGCCAGGCCCACGCGACTGCCAAGGTTTCACCCTCTGCGCCGGTGTCCGCATGAAAATTCTTTACCTGTTAATTCCGCTTTCCTTGATATTACTGGGTCTCGCCGTCTGGGCCTTTTTCTGGGCGGTCAAAAATGATCAGTTCGATGACTTAGAAGGGCCGGCACACCGCATTCTTTTTGATGAAGATGAAAATGACCTTCCCCCTGAAGAGCGCAAGCACCGCCAGCAAGCTCGCGAGCAAAAAGCCACAACACCCCCTGATGACGATAGCGATTCCTCATGAACCCGACTGGCCTTGATTTACCGCCGCTGCTCGCCGCTTTTGTTTTTGGCCTGATGGGCGGCGCCCACTGCATCGGCATGTGCGGTGGCATCATGAGTGCGCTGATGTTTGCAGTCCCGCCAAGCATGCGCCAGCCAGCGCGTTTGGGGGGGCTGCTTTTAAGCTATAACGTTGGCCGAGTAATGAGCTATATGCTCGCTGGCGCCTTGGTTGCGTCCCTTGGCACGTTTTTGTCATTCTCTCCTAGCGCGGGTATGGCGCTGCAAGCGTTTGCTGCAGTGATGCTGATTTTAATGGCGCTCTACATCGCTAATTGGTGGAAGGGGCTGTTGAAGGTAGAAGCCGTTGGACGACGTTTTTGGCGCTATATCGAGCCCTTTGGGCGCCGACTCATGCCCGTGGTCAAGCTACCGCAGGCGTTTGCGCTAGGGGCGATTTGGGGCTGGCTGCCCTGTGGGTTGGTCTATTCGATGCTCGCGTGGAGCTTGGCCATCGCTGACCCGCTACGCGGGGCCTTGCTTATGGGGGCGTTTGGCCTAGGCACCCTTCCGGCACTGCTGGCCACAGGCCTTGCCGCACGGCAATTACGCGATTTGATACGCCACCCAGCTACCCGCGCTGTGGCGGCATTTAGCATCATTGCATTTGCCTTATGGCAACTGTTCACGCTCTTTGCTTCAGGCGCGACACACTAGTTTCCCCGCAACCAATTATTAGCGCGCTAATAAGATGCGCTAACATTACATGTTTGACACCGACTTCATTGACGTGGCTCAACTCCTTCATGTCGGTACAGCGCTAGTATAACAAAACTAACCGCCTATCACTGGAGCCCTCTTCATGGCCGTTTACGACCACGCTGCTGCTTCGTCTTGTGACACTGCAGCGCCCCAACACGCTGCCTGGGATGAAGAGTTATTGCGCCGCTACGATAAAAGTGGCCCACGCTACACCTCTTACCCGACAGCGCTTTCGTTTCATGAACAGTTCGGTGCTAAGGACTTTATCGCCGCACTTGAGCGCAGCAACCAAACTGACCGCGCGTTATCACTCTACGTTCACATCCCATTTTGTCGAAAGATTTGCTTTTATTGCGCCTGCAACAAAATCGCGACCAAAAATACAAAGCTGGCAGAGCCCTACCTGTCACGGCTGGACCGCGAAATGCTGCTCACCTCACGCCACCTCGACACATCACGCCGCGTTGAGCAGCTGCATTGGGGCGGCGGTACGCCAACGTTTCTTACCCTGGACCAGATGAGCGATTTGATCGACAGGCTAGATGCACGCTTTGGCCTATCCTCTTCGCCCGATCGTGATTACGCCATCGAAATCGACCCGCGAGAAGCAGACGTTTTTACCCTACGCCATTTGCAGACGCTAGGCTTTAATCGTATCAGCCTTGGCGTTCAAGACTTAAACCCCATGGTGCAAAAAGCCATCAACCGCATTCAGCCGCGAGTACTCACTGAAACGCTGATGGAAGAAGCGCATCGGCTAGGCTTTCGCTCGCTCAATTTGGATTTGATTTACGGCTTGCCACATCAAACTCAAGAAAGCTTTGCCGATACGCTGCGCCAAGTTATCGAGTTAAACCCTGCGCGCTTGTCAATATTTAACTACGCCCACATGCCCCAGCGCTTTGCTCCGCAGCGGCGCATCAAAGACGATGACCTGCCGAGCGCTGAAGAAAAACTTGCGATTTTACACACTACGATCGATATGTTGACGCAGGCCGGTTACGTCCATATTGGCATGGATCACTTCGTTCGCCTCGATGATAATCTCGCCGTGGCGCAGCGCGAAGGGACCCTGCAGCGCAACTTCCAAGGCTACTCAAGCCATGCCCAGTGCGACCTAGTGGGCCTTGGCGTCTCGGCGATTTCACGTGTGAATGACGTATACGCGCAAAACCCCACCGATTTAGACCGCTATGAGCAGGCGTTAGATGCGGGACAACTCGCCACGGTAAAAGGCTTGCGCTTGAGCCAAGACGATTTGATTCGTCGCGATGTCATTGAACGCTTGATGTGCGACATGCAGATCGACTTTGCCGCCGTTAGCCAGCGCTGGAACATTGATGCGCTCCGCTATTTTTCCGATACGCTTGCGCGTTTAGAAGGCGCTGAGCGAGACGGCTTAGTGGTGCATGAAGGCGACATCCTGCGTGCAACGCCCATTGGACGTTTATTGATTCGCCACCTCGCCATGGCGTTTGACGTGCACTTACCTGGCGATACGACGAAACGTTACTCACGGATTTTGTAACGTGGGTATAGCACCAGTCCCTATAACGCTTAATGGTAAGTCGAATAGATGATTTGTGAATTACGCTTGTCGTCAGCGTGTCGTTCCTCCCATAATGATAGAGATCTTTTTTCATGGAGGAACGCATGCCGGAACCTATCAGCCGCCGACGCCCCTTGCTGCATGAGGCGCGTTGTCAAACCTGTAGCCTGAGCTCGCTATGCTTGCCCCTGGCACTTGAGTTGGGCGATGTCAGTCAGTTCGATGCCATCATTCGACGTCGGGCGCCGCTAAAAAAAGGCGAACCACTATTTCGCCAAGGCGATACTTTCACCAGCGTATTTGCCGTACGTTCGGGCAGCCTAAAACAGCTCACCACGGAAGGCGCTGGCAACGATCAGTTGACTAATTTTTATTTGCCCAGCGAACTTGTCGGGCTAGACGGCATTGACGAAGAACACTACCCCGGCAGTGTGATCGCCTTGGAAACGACAACGGTGTGTGAAATCCCGTTTGATCGTTTGGACCTGCTCTCAGAAGAACTGCCGGAACTGCGGGGCCAGCTTTACCGCAGTATGAGTAAAGAGCTGCGTGATGATCGACGCATGATGCGTTTGCTATCACGAAAAACGGCCGACCAGCGCCTAGCCAGTTTCTTAATTACACTTTCTGACCGCTTTCGACGCCGTGGCTACTCGCCTTATAGCTTTCGACTTTCGATGTCTCGGGCCGATATCGGCAACTACCTGGGCCTCGCCGTCGAAACCGTCAGCCGCATTTTAAGTCGGTTCCAAAACCAAAACGTGGTAGCCGTCTCCGGTCGCGAGGTCAACATTCTTGATATGCCGCGTTTAATCAGTCTCGCTGAGGAAGAAGAGGCGGACGTTAGCCCACATTAAACGCACGAATGCGATCCGCCATCTGGTCGGCCTGCTTTGCTTCCAAGCCCGCAAAATCGAATAGTTCACGGTCAGCAAGCTGCGACGGTGCTACGTTTGTTACTGCTTTAAACATACTTTCCAAGCGCCCCGGGTGTTTTTTGTTCCACTCGGCGAGCATCTCTTTCACGACTTGACGCTGCATATTGGGCTGGGAACCGCATAGGTTGCAGGGAATAATAGGGAATTCCATTAGGCGGGAAAATTCAGCGATATCGGCCTCTTTGCAGTACGCCAAAGGCCGAATGACGATATTTTTACCATCATCTGAAAGCAGTTTAGGCGGCATGGCTTTTAAACTGCCGCCAAAGAACATATTCAGAAAAAGTGTTTCCAAAATATCCTCTCGATGGTGCCCTAAAGCGACTTTCGTCGCCCCAATCTCTTCGGCAAAACCGTAAAGGGAGCCACGCCGCAGACGCGAACACAGCGCGCACGTAGTTTTGCCTTCGGGCGTTTTTTCTTTCACCACCGAATACGTATCACGCTCTAAAATATGATACGCAACGCCAAGCTGATTTAGGTACTCAGGCAAAACGTGCTCGGGAAATCCGGGCTGCTTTTGATCCAGATTCACCGCCACCAGCGAGAAGTTAATCGGTGCATTGCGCTGCAAATTGCGCAAAATCTCAAGCATGGTGTAGCTATCTTTACCACCGCTCAAACACACCATGACCTTGTCGCCTTCATCGATCATGCGGAAATCGATGATTGCGTTGCCGACTTCACGGCGCAAACGCTTTTGCAGCTTATTAAATTCGCGCTTCTGTTTGGCATCCACCACATTGGGCTTACTAGCCGCCGCGTGAGGCGGTGCAGAAACGGTAGGGTCGAAATGGTCAACGTGTTGCATAAGCGATATCACTGCCGATAGAAAGAAAGCGGCGATTATTCTAACAGCACTCTGCGCCAAACGCAGACGTCATAGGCTAATCCACCAAGCGCTGCAAGCGTTGATAAATCAGTGCGCTGGCGATCGCTTGATCCAACACGCTACTGAAAGGATGAAGCGGAATACGATAGCGTGCCGCCGCATGACGCAGGCTGCCTGGCGGATCAACGTAAGGTTGACGACGCTGCAGCTCGCGCCGGTTAAGCGAGCCAAGATCGACCTGCGCGTTGGGCAGCGCAAAGCCTAAATGAGCATTTAGCATCTGATTTAGCATATTAAGCTGGCGGCGTAACCCCCACCCCAAAAGCGGCCGGTTACCTACGTGCGCAACTAACTCACTCAGGCTCGTTTCATTCATGACCTCGGTACGATCCGGCGCGTGCTGGAGCTGATGCTGGCGCTGCGACGGCATAAGGGATGTTTGGCGCACAGCCTTTTCAGAAGGCAGCAGCGTCATCACATAAGCGTCGCTGGTTTTAATCGCCTGCTGAGTAAAAGGCACAACGGCGACGCTGAGCACTTCACTTTGGGCACCATGGCACGAAAGCGCTATTAACTCTTCGCCCATATAGGGTTGAAACAACCACGCGTAAGGGGAATTGGCATAGCGTCGGCGATCGCTTTCGCGGCGTAACAACGTTCGCAGCGAGCCATTAAAGAAAGACACGTGCCTATCAAGCACCGCCATATGGTTCATTAACGCCCCTGTCATGAATACTCCAGGTGGTACCGGTGGGATAAACGTTGCTTGAAATCTTTGACGATGTGCAATGCTTCACGCAAAAGATCGCGCTCTAACGAAGAAAGCTCTTGTACCACCACGCGATCAGAGCGTTCGTGACCATTCACGCTTTCCTGCGCCAACTGCTGCCTTAACCGTAGATCGGTAAATAACGCCAGCGCCTCGCCTAGGTCATCGGCAAAACGACGCTTCAAGCGGCCATCTTCCACCAACGCATCTAACCGGTCTAGCGTTGAGGTGGCTGTGATACGCCGCTCTAGCGCCATCACACGCACGCCGTGCACAATGGGAAAAATACCGCCTTTTTTGATATCGATCCCGTGCTGAGGTTTTTTCAATGACCCAAATAGCGTCAACGGAGTGGAAAAACGTAATACCGTGCGAGCAAAATAAGACAGTAGCAACTCGTCCTTAGCCGCGTATTCGAAGAGCGCATTGCGCACGCGCTCAAGCAGTTCCGGGTTGCCAGCAACGGCGTGAGCATCAAGCATAATCGCAAGCTTCATCAGGCTATCGCCATTGCGTGCCTCTACCCAATGCGCAATGCGGTTCGTCCACTGGCTAACCGTGCCGACCCACTCGGGGTTTGAGACCATAATATTGCCTGGGCAAGGCGGATACCCTAACGTCACCAATGTATCGGTGAGCCGATGCATATCGCTTTGTAAGTCGGGCCATTCTAAGTCGTCATCGAGAATCAGGCCGTTATCCTGATCGGTTTTCAGTATCTGCTCTCCACGCCCTTCGCTGCCCATGACCATCATACAGCTGTCGTTGAAATAGCGCTCATCCACGGTGAACTGCCACGCTTTATTGATGATACGGCCATTGAGCGCGGCAAGAAGATTCATGGCAAAGCGTAGCTTGACGCCCTGGGCCATTAGCGCGTTGACCAGCTCCGGCGTGCGGTGACTGGCGGCAGAAAGACTATCAAGGTCGTTGGCCTGTTCCACTTGCAAGCTCACCACGTAGCTGCGGCTGGAGAAATAACTCAACACATCGGTGAGCTCCACCACCCCTTTGAGCGCCTCCCGCTCCATCACCACTACCCGCGAAACTTTGTGCCGCGTCATCTGTACCAACGCTTCAAACAGATACTGCGTAGGCGCGACGGCAACCAGGGAAAAATGTGCGATATCGACTACCGGGCAGCTTTGCGGTAGCCCATTGAGCACCAACGCATTTAACAGATCGGTTTTGGTTACCACACCTAAGGCGTCATCTCGGCGGACTAACAAGCTATCGGCATGGCTGGCATTAAGCTCGCGAACCGCGCCAGCGATGTCTGTCTCGACTTCCATTAACAGCGGCTCGCGCATGCATTCGCTCACCCGCGCAAGCATGAAGCCTGCCATCGTGACGCCCCCTTCGGCACGTTTTTCCGTCAGTAGCCTTGCCTTGTGAGCAAGCGACTGACGGAAAAAGTCGTTAAATTCAGGGTAGGTACGACACAGCTGTTGAAACAGGACGTTGGGCAATAAGTAACACAGACATTCTTGTTCGGCGATAAAGCGGTAGCGGCTTTTGCCATTAATAATACTGATCGCCCCAAACAAATCACCCGCCGTATAGTGACCAATACGCGCGGTTGAAGACGGCTGTGTGGGGTCAACTTCCGCCACTTCGCCTTTATGAATCAAAAATACGTACTCACCCACCTGACCGGTTTCTAAAATTACCTCATCGCGGTCGAAGTAAGCCATGTCCATGCCGCGGCGCACGTGCTCCCTACCCGCTTCGTCAAGCAGCGTGAAAGGGAGTTGCGATAGATCCACTTCGACCATGGCGGTCACCTCTTAATTAGCGCGTGGCAGTGTGCGCACGGCGGTTTTAGCGCTATCCGATGTTGGTTAATACCGATGATGGTCATCAAGGACGACTCAACATCTAATTATTGCTTTTGTGACGCGCGATATTGCGATGCAGTATTGATGCTAACTGTGTTGATACAAACGATACTGACTCCGCTATAGTGGGTATACCGATTTTACGGCGTACTAAGCAAGCCTATTTGCCTTATACCTTGCGCTACTATCCTTTCGTTGTACTTAACGTTGAACGATTTGAATGCAACTAAGACAAACAAAAAACCATCAAAAAAATGACTTTTTCAGCTGATACATCAACGGCGTTGCTGACGACGTTATAACACTCAATAGTACTGCCAATAGCATAACAATGTGGTTATACGCGCCCAAAAGGCTATTATCCCATAGTGCTAGCAAGCCCTAACTTCGCCTCCATTAAAATAATAAAATTATATATTTTTCATGTAGTTATAATAAATATCTCAACTTCAAAATCCTTTTGATACCAAAGTCTGGGATTTAATTTTCGCGTTTATTGCCCACTATGATTTTCGAGTCATTCAGGTTAATCGCACGTCACTAACGACCTCGGTGCCATCAACTGAACACAAAAGCCAATGGCGCAAACACGCAGGCAGCCGATGTGATCAATGAGTGACTTCCAAACGTGCGATTGCCCTGGTGGGTCATACGCTATTTTGGGTTAACTTTCCAAACCTTAAAAATCACAAGTGGAGAGCAACACAATGGCAGACGATAAATCTAATGCTGCTGAATACTGGAAGGCTAACGTCCGCACGATCGTCGGATGCCTGGTTGTCTGGGCATTTGTCTCGTATGGATGTGCCATCCTGTTTCGTCCGCTGCTCGCTGGCATCCCCGTTGGGGGAACCGACCTGGGCTTCTGGTTTGCTCAGCAAGGCTCCATTCTGACCTTCATCGTGTTGATCTTTTTCTACGCCTGGAAGATGAACAAACTCGACGAAAAATACGGACTGGGGGAGTAAGCCAACATGAGTCAGTTTGCAATTAACTTACTGTTCGTCGGCGCATCCTTCGCCCTCTACATCGGCATCGCCGTGTGGGCGCGCGCCGGCTCAACGAAAGATTTCTATGTCGCAGGCGGCGGTGTCCACCCTATTACCAACGGGATGGCGACTGCGGCTGACTGGATGTCTGCGGCGTCATTTATCTCCATGGCAGGCCTGCTTGCTTCAGGGGGTTACGCTAACTCGACCTTCCTGATGGGTTGGACCGGCGGCTACGTCATCTTGGCCATGTTGCTCGCGCCTTATCTGCGTAAGTTCGGCAAATTCACGGTACCCGACTTCATCGGTGATCGCTTCTATAGCCGTACCGCGCGCCTTGTTGCCGTTATCTGTTTGATCGTGGCGTCAGTCACGTACGTTATCGGTCAGATGACCGGTGCAGGTGTTGCGTTCTCGCGCTTTCTGGAAGTGCCGAACACCGCCGGTATCTGGATTGCCGCGCTGATCGTTTTCCTCTACGCCGTTTTCGGTGGTATGAAAGGCATCACCTACACGCAGGTAGCGCAGTACGTGGTACTGATCATCGCCTACACCATTCCAGCGGTGTTCATTGCCATGCAGCTGACCGGCAACCCAATCCCGATGTTCGGTATGTTCAGCACCCACACGGAATCCGGTATTCCGATGTTAACCAAGCTCAATGAGGTAGTGAATGCGCTTGGTTTCCGCGACTATACCGCCGATGTGGATAACAAGCTCAACATGGTGCTGTTTACCTTGTCGCTGATGGTGGGTACCGCGGGTCTTCCGCACGTCATCATTCGCTTTTTCACCGTACCTAAGGTGGCTGACGCACGTTGGTCAGCAGGCTGGGCGCTGGTGTTCATCGCGTTGCTTTACCTCACCGCACCGGCCGTTGGTTCCATGGCGCGTCTGAACCTCGCTACAACGGTCTACCCAGAAATGGCGGGCCAGGTAGAAGACTATAACGACGCTGCTGAACAGGCACTTGTCTACGAAGAGCGTCCTGAGTGGATCCGCACCTGGGAAGAAACCGGCCTGATCCAGTTTGATGACAAAAATAACGATGGTCGCGTTCAGGTCTACAACGATAGCAATGAAGACTATGCTGAAGTTGCTGAATCACGTGGTTGGGAAGGCAGCGAGCTGACCGTCAATAATGACATCCTCGTACTGGCCAACCCCGAAATTGCCAACCTTCCGCCCTGGGTTATTGGTCTTATTGCTGCCGGTGGTATCGCGGCCGCGCTATCAACCGCTGCTGGCCTGCTCTTGGCGATCTCTTCAGCGATCAGTCACGATTTGATCAAGACCATGATCAACCCGAAGATCAGCGAGAAAGGCGAAATGTTGGCCGCGCGTATTTCCATGGCGGGTGCCATCCTGCTAGCAACGTATCTTGGCCTCAACCCGCCCGGGTTTGCCGCGCAAACCGTGGCACTTGCCTTCGGTATCGCCGGTGCTTCGCTCTTCCCGGCGCTGATGATGGGTATCTTCTCCAAGCGCATCAATAACAAGGGCGCCGTTGCCGGTATGTTGGCAGGCCTTATCACCACCCTGCTGTATATCTTCACCTACTTGGGCTGGTTCTTTGTGCCAGAAACCAACATGCTGGCTAACACACCGGAAAACTGGATCTTCGGCATCTCGCCGCTCTCCTTCGGTGCAATCGGTGCTATGATCAACTTCGCGGTTGCCTTCTCCGTGGCCAGCGTCACCGAAGAACCACCGCAAGAAATTCAGGACCTGGTGGAAAGCGTTCGCTATCCCAAAGGTGCTGGTGGTGCCGTGGATCACTGATTCATCGTAGTGATCTCGTCACCTACGTTTTCCGGGCGCGGCACACGTGCTGCGCCCGGTTAAACAACGCTTCGGGCTTCCTTAGGGAGGCCCGTTTGCTTTCAGAAAGCGTCTTTCGGAAAGGATAGAGTATGATCTGGCACTTAATTGCCGCCGTCTTTGCTGGCCTGGCAGCTGCAGGAATAGGTCTACTGCTTCGCAACTTAAGCGCCAAGCGGTTACCTAAATGGATCGTGCCGGTGCTTGGCGGGCTGGGGATGCTCAGCTATCAAATTTATACCGAATACAACTGGTTTGAGCACAAGCAGCAACAACTTCCGGCGTCGGTAGACGTCGTCTCAAGCCAAGAAAGCAGTGCGGTTTGGCGCCCGTGGACCTTTGCCTTCCCGATCGTCAAAGAATTTACCGTGATCGACCGTGACAGTGTGCGCTTGAGCGAGGGCACTCCCGTCTTAGCCGAATTCATGCTTTACCACTTTGAGCACCATCATGCCGATGTGGTCACCCCACAAGCGTATGTGCTGAACTGTCGCTCGCGTGAACTTATGCCACTGGCGAGCGACACCGGCGAACCCGATGTTGAGGCAATGCGCACGCTGCGCCGCGACTCAGGGATTTATACGGCCATTTGCAATACATCGCGCTAAACCACTGTTCTATAAACCACCGTTTAGTAAAAAACGACGCGTTAAAGCCTCTAGCAAGATGCCCCGCCCTTAGCACTGACGCTCGGGGCAATTTCCCCTAGAATAAGCCTTTTTGAGCGGCAATCAGCAAGTCGCATTGCTTCAAGGCTATGCGCAGGAGCGTCTTATGTTTCATGGTGGGCTGCTGGTCACGGTATCGCTTTTGTACATCGCAGTGCTCTTTGGTATTGCGTGGTACGGTGACCGTCGGGCGCGACTGCATGGCGCCAGCCACCGTCGGCCGATTATCTACAGCCTCGCACTGGCCATTTACTGCACATCGTGGACGTTTTACGGGGCCGTGGGGCAAGCCGCCACGGAGGGCTGGTCGTTTGCCAGCATTTTCGTCGGTCCCATCCTTACCTTCTTACTCTTCTGGCCGGTACTGGCCAAAATGATCCGTGTCGCCAAGCACCAAAACGTGACATCCATTGCCGATTTCATCGCTTCGCGCTACGGCAAAGCCCAATCGCTTGCCGCCTTTGCCAGCCTAGTCGCCCTCGTCGGCACCCTGCCCTATATCGCCCTACAGCTAAAAGCGGTCTCTACCTCGTTTAGCGTGTTAACCCATGCCACCGATGTCACGCATACGCCGCTTTTCGGTGATACGGCGTTTTACATCGCCATTGTGATGGCGGCCTTCGCCATTCTCTTCGGCACCCGTCATACCGATGCCACCGAGCACCACGAAGGGCTGATTCACGCCGTAGCGTTTGAGTCAATGGTCAAGCTCGTGGCGTTTCTCGTGCTCGGTGCGTTCGTCACCTGGGGAATGTTTGACGGGCTTGGCGAATTGATGGGCTTTGCCGAAACCCAGCTTGAGCTTCAGCGCCAACTGGCAAACCAAGATTTCGGCCAAGGTTTCTGGGCGCAAACACTGCTCGCGATGCTAGCGATCCTCTGCCTACCTCGCCAATTCCATGTCGCGGTAGTAGAAAACACGCACTCTGACGATGCCAGCAAAGCACGCTGGCTCTTCCCACTTTACCTTGTCGCGATCGCGTTTTTTGTCGTTCCGCTAGCGGCAGCGGGTTTATGGCTGTTCGCCGATACCTCGGTGGAACCTGACAGTTACGTTCTCTCGTTAGCCATGGCCTCAGGACAGGATTGGCTAACGCTTTTAACCTTCATCGGCGGTTTTTCCGCGTCTACCGGCATGGTCATTGTGGCGGCAGTTGCGGTGTCGATCATGATCTCTAATGAGATCGTCATCCCGGCACTGTTCCGTTTACGCTGGTTCGACACCAAAGCCCGCGACTACGGTCGTTTGGTGTTACGCGCACGCCGGTTGACCATCGTTGCCGTACTCGCCATGGCATACGGCTTCTACCATTTGATCGCCGAATTCTCCTCACTGGCCTCTATCGGCATGCTCTCCTTTGCCGCTGCGGCACAGTTTGCGCCGGCCATCATCGGAGGACTTTACTGGAAGCGCGGCAACCGCCTCGGGGTCATTACCGGCATGAATGCCGGATTTGCCATCTGGGCCTACAGCCTGCTCATGCCCGCCATGATTAACGCCGACGTGCTGCCAAGCACTTGGTTTGACGGCGGCCCGCTTGGATTGGCATGGCTTGCGCCGACGGCGCTGTTTGGCCTGAATCTCGGCGACAGCTTTACCCACGGGGTGATGCTTTCTCTCGGCATCAATTTGTTCTGCTATATTTTTGTCTCTCAAGTAACGTCGCAGCGCGTGATTGAGCGTATTCAAGCCTCTCTCTTTGTCGATAGCGTTGAGACGCGCCAAACATCCGTCAACCGCCCGTGGACAGGCGCCACCACCGTAGGCGACTTAAAAGTGCTGTGTGAGCGCTTTTTAGGCGCTGACCAAGTAGAACGCGCCTTTGATGACTATGCCCGACGCACTGGCAAACCGTTGGAGGAGAGCACCCGCGCATCAATTGACCTGATCCAGTTTACCGAACGTTTTTTAGCCTCGGTCCTCGGGGCCTCCTCCGCCCGCATCGTGGTCAACTCGGCGCTTCAAGGCCGCGGCATCGGTATTTCCGACGTTATCTCGATTGTTGACGAAGCGTCACAGGTGCTGGAATTTAACCGCGCACTGCTACAAGCCACGATTGAGAACATTAATCAGGGCATCAGTGTCGTCGATCAAAACCTGTGCTTAGTGGTATGGAACCAACGCTATTTGGAGCTTTTCCGCTTTCCTGATCATCTGATTCGCGTCGGCGCGCCGATAGATCGCATTTTCCGTTATAACGCTCATAACGGCGAATACGGCCCCGGCGACCCGGAAGAGCATGTACAACTGTTGCTCGATAATATCCGCGAAGGACAACCGCACCGTTACGTGCGCTACCGCCAAGATGGCAGCGTGCTCGAAGTTCAAGGCAATCCAATGCCCGGCGGCGGTTTTGTCTATACGTACCAGGATATTACCCAACAAAAGCGTATCGAAGAGGCGTTGATTCGCTCGGAAAACAATATCCGTATTTACACCGACAACGTCCCGGCACTGATCGCCTATTTCGATAAAGAAGGGCGCTACCTGTTTACCAACCGGGCCTACGAACAGGCCTTTAACATCGACCGCAACGCGGTGATCGGTAAGCGCTACGAAGACGTTCTACCGCTGAAACAGTTCGAAGAACGCGCGCCATGGGTAGAAAAAACCCTACAGGGCGAGCGGGTCAGCTTTGAGGTCTCCCTGCGCTTAAACGGTACGATGCGCTATATGCTGGTGACCTACACGCCGCATTTTGGCGACAGCCAATCGATTCTTGGCTTTTTTGCTCTCTATCAAGACATTACCGAACGTCGCCAGGCCGAAATCGCGCTCAAAGAGACCAATGAAACACTGGAAGAGCGGGTGCGCGAGCGCACACAAGCGCTGTCAGAAGCCAACGCGGCCTTACGCCAGGAAAACCGTGTGCGCGCCGAAGCCGAGCAAGCACTGCGCCAAGCCAAGCAGGTGGCCGAAGATGCCAACGCATCAAAAACGCGCTTTCTGGCCGCCGCAAGTCACGACTTACTTCAACCGCTCAACGCTGCGCGGTTATTTACCTCGGCGCTGTTGCACGATATGCAAGACGCCAACCACCAACGCACCATCGGCCATATCGATAACTCACTGCAAGCCGCTGAAGAGCTGCTCGGTACGCTGCTAGATATTTCCAAGCTTGATGCCGGTGCCCTGACCCCGAGACGCAGCCATTTCGCCCTGGCGGATATTTTCCGCCCGCTGCGCGCAGAGTTTGACGTCATGGCGGACGACCGCGGATTGGATTTAAACGTCGTCACGACGAAGCAATGGGTCGATTCCGACCCACAAATGCTGCGCCGGATTATTCAAAACTTCCTCTCCAACGCGCTGCGCTACACCCAAGAGGGGCGCGTACTGCTAGGCTGCCGTCGTCATGGCGAGCGTTTGAGTATCGAGGTGTGGGATTCTGGCCCTGGGATCCCTGACTCCAAACTTTCCGAAATCTTTCAGGAGTTTCGCCGCTTGGATCAAACCTCACGGCACAAAGAAAGCGAAAAAGGGTTGGGGCTAGGGCTCTCGATTGCCGACCGCATGAGCCGCGTGCTTGACCACCCGATCAAAGTACGTTCGTGGGAAGGGAGGGGGACGGTCTTTGCCGTCAGTGTCCCCATCGTCGCAGCCAGAGAGATAAGCGAGGCCGATAAGGAGCCGAAGACCCGCCGCGCCAGCAACAAGCTCGCTGGCACACGCATTGTCTGTATCGACAACGAGACGCTGATTCTGGAAGGCATGACGGCCATGCTCAGCGGCTGGGGCTGCGAAGTCTATACCGCGACCAGCATTGGCGGCGCAAAATCGATTCTGCGTAACATGGACGGCGATCCCGACGCTATTCTTGCCGACTACCACCTCGATAACGAAGTCACCGGATTAATGGCGCTAGAGGCGCTGAGCGAGCGATTAGAAAGCGTAGTGCCGGGGATTGTGATCACCGCCGACAGAACCGAAGATGTGGCAGAGGAGGTAAAACGCGCCGGTTACCAGCTGCTACTCAAGCCAGTGCGCCCGGCTGCCTTGCGGGCACTGTTGACGCGTACGCTGCAGGCCAGCCGAGCAACACCATAATCGTTACGTTAAAGCCCGCGTTACGCGCCGCTTAAGACTCCACCTTGGGCGGCTCGACCTCAAGCTTTTGCGCTGCAATGACGGCTTGAGTACGCGAGTGCACGCCAAGCTTACGCAAAATCGCCGTCACGTGCGCTTTGATGGTCGCCTCAGACACACTCAGTTCGTAGGCGATTTGCTTGTTTAACAACCCTTCGGTAAGCATGTTCAACACACGAAACTGCTGCGGCGTAAGAGAAGCAATCGCCTGAGCAAAGCGTGTTTCTTCCTCGTTGGTCTCTTCAAGCACGCCCGATAACGCTTCCGGCAGCCATACTTCCCCGTCTAAAATCTCACCCACTGCTTCAGCAATCAGCTGTAGCGAAGAGGATTTGGGGACAAAGCCCGAGGCACCGTAATCAATCGCACGGCGCACCACATAAGGCTCGTCGCTGCCGGATACCACCGCAACCGGGACATCGGGCATTTGCCCACGCAATTGAATCAGCCCAGAAAAACCGTGGGCGCCGGGCATATGTAGATCCAGGAGAATCAAATCGGCGTCTGGGTGGCGATTCACTACCTCCGTCGTTGCTTCCATGGTGTCAGCTTCGACAATCTCCGCCTGCGGCGCTAGTTGACGCAGTGCTTGTGTCAACGCAGCACGAAACAGGGGGTGGTCGTCTGCGACGATGAATTTATGGGCGATTGCCATGGATGTTCCTCCGGTTTCTTATGCAGCAGTCACAACACGCTACCCGCCGCGACGCTAGGCCATACGCTTGAAACGTATACGTTGGCAGCATGGTACCCCATGCTCTTCTCTATTCCCAAGCCTCGCGTGAACGATTTGTCACATTTACTGCGCTAACTCAGAAACAACTGTGCCGGCTAATGAGCCGGCACAGCATTAACTGCTAAACGGTGCGTGATTGAGGGTCATATCCGCATTAAAAATCACTGATTAACGCGTTGCTCAATAAGCTCATCCACGACACTGGGGTCCGCCAACGTACTGGTATCCCCTAAACCATCACACTCATTGGCCGCGATTTTGCGCAGAATGCGGCGCATGATCTTACCCGAGCGCGTTTTCGGCAGACCCGGCGCCCACTGGATTACATCCGGCGAGGCAATTGGGCCGATATCTTTACGCACCCACTTGGTCAGCTCTTTTTTGAGCTCGTCGGTAGGATCAATGCCATCGTTGAGGGTGACATAGATATAGATGCCTTGGCCTTTAATATCATGCGGGTAGCCCACCACGGCAGCTTCGGCAACCGCGTCATGTGCGACCAGCGATGACTCAATTTCCGCGGTGCCCATGCGGTGACCAGAGACGTTGAGAACGTCGTCTACACGTCCGGTGATCCAGTAATAACCGTCTTCATCGCGACGGCATCCATCACCGGTGAAGTACATGTTGTCGTAGGTCGAGAAATACGTCTGCACGAAACGATCATGGTCATCCCAAATGGACCGCGCCTGACCCGGCCAGGAGTCAAGGATCACCAAATTCCCCTCGGTGGCGCCTTCAAGCAGATTACCCTCGTTATCCACCAGTGCGGGCTGTACACCAAAGAACGGCTTGGTCGCCGACCCTGGCTTAAGCGGCGTGGCGCCAGGCAGTGGTGAAATCATAATGCCGCCGGTCTCGGTTTGCCACCAGGTATCGACAATCGGGCACTTCCCGTTGCCGATCACGCGGTAGAACCATTCCCACGCCTCGGGGTTGATCGGCTCGCCCACCGACCCGAGCAGGCGCAACGAATCGCGCTTGCTTGAGTCCATGACATTGTCGCCGTGAGCCATCAACGCGCGTACGGCAGTCGGTGCGGTATACAGAATATTGACGTTATGCTTGTCGACAATGTCGCCAATACGGCCGTGACTTGGGTAGCTTGGCACGCCCTCAAACATCAGCGTCGTCGCGCCATTGGCGAGCGGTCCGTAAACGATGTAGCTATGGCCGGTTACCCAGCCCACGTCAGCGGTGCACCAGAAAACTTCGCCATCTTGATAGTCAAAAACATACTGGTGTGTCATCGCAGTGTAGGTAAGATAACCGCCAGTTGTATGCTTGAGGCCTTTGGGCGCGCCGGTAGAGCCCGAGGTGTAAAGGATAAACAGCGGGTCTTCCGCGCCCACCGCTTCGGGCTCACACTCAGTAGACTGCTTATCGACCAGATCGGCGAACCACAGATCGCGACCTTCTTTCCAATCGATATCGCCGCCGGTACGCTTCACAACCAACACGTTCTTGCACACATCGGTACCGTCACGGGTCAACGCCGCATCCACGTTATCTTTTAGCGGCACCTGCTTACCGCCACGCACGGATTCATCAGCGGTGATGACGAGCGTGGAGTTAGCGCCGATCACACGCTGGGCCACGGCATCCGGCGAGAAGCCACCGAAAACAACCGAGTGCACTGCACCGATACGCGCACAGGCCAGCATGGCCATGGCCGCTTCTGGAATCATGGGCATGTAAAGCGTGACGGTATCGCCTTTGCTTACGCCCAGCTCTTTAAGCGCATTCGCCAGCTGGTTGGTGTGTTCGTAGAGTTCACGATAAGAAATATGCTTAGCATCGTTCGGGTCGTCGCCTTCCCAAATGATCGCGGTTTGCTCGCCGCGCTTTTCAAGGTGGCGATCGATGCAGTTTACGGCAACGTTCAATTCGCCGTCTTCAAACCAGCGGATGTCTACGTTATTCCGGTCAAACGACGTGTTTTTGATTTTATTGGGGACTTTCATCCAGTCAAGCCGCTTGGCATGCTCGGCCCAGAAGCCTTCCGGGTCGTCTACCGAACGCTGGTACATGGCCGCATACGTTTTTTCATCGGCCCAAGCATTGGCGGCGATATCGTCGCGCACCGGATAGACATTCTGTTGTTCGCTCATGAAATTGCCTCTGTCCGTGGAAATGCACTCTCTGTATGAATGTAGCCGGTATTGTTATTTACTGCACCGGCACTATTATTATGAATGTTCACCTAGCATAAACCTCCCGGTGCGCCCTTCCCTTTAGACATTGGTATTAACATTTTTTATTTAAATAACAACGACTTATATTGCTATTCACGACACATCACGGCCGCAATAGACCAAGGTCTGAGCGCACTGGCGACAACGATACTGCCGACCACCACGGGCGAGCGTGTGGCGCTGTGCGGTAAAGGCGTGTTGGCGACACGCGCACGCATAACGGTAAGGCGCTCGTTGCGCGCGTTTAATGTCGAAACGGTGGGTTACATCGGGCGCCAAACCAAAAAGGTCGCGCATAACGGCTTGCCATTCGCGGCCATGCGGTTTTAAGCGCGGGCCATCTTGGAGATGAAAAACCAGCCAGTGCGCCATTTCATGGGGAATCACTTGGTCAAAAAACGCGCGGCGGTTCTCACTAAGCAGTACCGGGTTAAACCGCAACCCGCCTCGGCCTAAGTGCGCCTGCCCGGCGGAGGCGCCTTTAAGGTCAAACCACACCTTGGGTGACGGCAACGTCGGATGAACCTCGCGACAGCGCTGCCAGGCCTGCTTGACCCGGGTGCTGGCGGCATCCATCAGCGCCGATTCACCTAGCGCCACTAGCTCGGCTTCAGGCCAGGCAGGGAGCGGCAATGCTTGGGTTTGAAGATATCCGTTTGATGATAAACTGCTCACATCCTACCCTTTGACTTTTCTGCTAGAGGCTCTGTATGTCAACGCGCGACAACGCCCCCGAAACGATGCCCCCGCAGCCGCTACTCGACGACGAACAGCTTGATCGCCTGGATGACTTCCTGGACTCCGAGCAGGTCGATGATGACGCGCTTGACCTGATTTCAGCCCATGGCTTTATGGTAGCGCTGGCCGTAGCACCCAGCGAACTCGCCGATGCCGAGTGGCTAGCCGTACTCTTTCAAGGCGAGCCGCGTTATGCTGACGATGACGAACGCAACGAGATTATTAGCTTACTTGCCGCTCTGCGCAATAACGCCATGGCCGTGCTTGAGCAGGGTGGATCGCCAGAGCTGCCATTCGAGTTGACACTCGGCGGTCTCCCCGCAGAAGAAACCCCCATTGGCGACTGGTGCGCAGGCTTTATGGAAGGCGTCTTTTGCGATGAAAGCGCTTGGTTTGCCGACGATGAAGAAGCCACCGCCACCCTCTTGCTGCCCTTTATGCTGCTCTCGGGATTGTTTGATGATGAGCCCGATATGGCCGAGCTTGCAAGCGACAGCACCCGACAAGAGGCACTCGTCGTTCAGCTTCCCGAACTGCTTCTCGATCTCTACTTGCACTACCGCGTACCACCGGAAACGCCAAAACCCAAACCACGCAAGAAAACCCCGGCCAAAGGAAAAAAACGCTAAGGCTATTTGAGGCGAGTCACCAAGCTATCAAGCGTACCGTACAGCCACTCTTTAGCTCGCTGTGGCCAGGGACGAGACGCCCACGCGGCCGCGTCCACTTCGTCACTGGTGGCAAAGTTACGCTCAAACAGCTCGCGCACTTGTTTCGCAAACTGCGGATCATCAACTTCTTGATTGGCTTCTAAGTTCCAGTGCAAGTTCCAGTGATCGAAATTGCACGAGCCAATGCTGCTCCAGTTATCAGCCAAGACAAATTTGGCATGAATAAAGCTCGGCTGAAATTCAAAAATGCGCACGCCCGCTTTGAGTAGCGCGTGATAAAACCGCTGCGACGCGTAACGCACCCCTGGGTGATCATTTTCACCACCGGGTACCAGCAAGCGCACATCCACACCACGCCGGGCGGCTCGGGCCAATCGCCGCCGCAGGGTAAACGTGGGGACAAAGTAGGGCGTGCAGAGCCATAACCGCGTTGCGGTGCCATCCACGCGTTGGTGCAACGAACGGCGAATGGCCTGATAGCGATAGCCGCGCCCATCCATCGCGCGCCCCCGCATCTTTCCCATTGGGTACTGCGTATCGGCCCGCGATGCTGGGAGCGTCATGGCGGGTTTATCGATTAAATAATCGCGGGTCATGCGCGAAACCCAAAGATGGCGGAAGAGCGTCTCCCAATCCGTCACTACCGGCCCCTGGGCACACACGGCGATTTCATACCAAGCGTTAAGAAACGCATCCACGGCGCCAAAACCACCCACATACGCCATTTGGCCATCCACTAGCGTCATTTTTCGATGGTCACGACTTAAATGGCGCGCCAACGAGTGAAAGCCCAGGGGATTAAAAAAACGCAGCGCCACACCTCCCTGGTGTAATCGCCACCTATCAGCATTAGCAAGCCCCATTGCGCCATAGCCGTCTAATAACAGTGCAACGTGAACCCCACGTTGCGCCGCTTGCGTTAGCGTGTCGATGACCCGGTCGGCAAGCGTTCCTGACGCCATAAGATAAAGTTCGAGAAATACGTAGTGTTGCGCCTGCTCAATCGCGGTAAACATCGCAGGTAAAAACCGCTTGGATTCCGGCAGCAGCGTAAAACGGTTATGAGCGTGCCAGCCGTGGCGCATAGAGGGCTCCTTACTGTTTTGGCTAACCGTCAGCTTAACGCCTTAACGAACGATGCACATACACATCGTAGCGGCTAGTTTTGCCCTCGATGGTATGTTGTGGGGCGAGCCCCTCGATTGGGAGGGCCTTGCGCGGGCGCTTGACCACCACGCGATGGGTCGCCACTGAAAGCGCTGTGTGAAGCAGCTCGCTAGCGTCTGCGTCATCACCGGCAAGCTCGCGGAACAGTCGCATCTCTTTTTTAACCAGTGCCGACTTCTCACGATGCGGAAACATGGGGTCAAGGTGAACCACGTGAGGGGTAAAATCGGCATCTGCTACGATGGCGGCAAGCTGCTGCGCAGCATCGCCTGTGCGTAGCTGCATCCGCGCCACAATGTCAGCGGTTTCCGCCTCTTGGCTCGCACGGACCAACCCATCGGCTAAGAGTGCCGCAATCGCGGGCACCCGCTCTACCATGAGGACTCGCGCGCCTAAACTTGCCAGCACAAACGCATCACGACCAAGCCCTGCCGTGGCATCCACCACGTTAGGGGTCACGCCTTTTGCTAGCCCGCACGCTTTTGCCACGAGCTGCCCGCGCCCACCGCCGAACCGGCGCCGGTGCCCGACCTTACCGCCGACAAAATCCACCCAAAGCGGCTTGCCGTAGCGCGCCTCATCCGCCGCCAGCACCAGGCCCTCATCTCGCGTTTCGAGAGAAAACCCCGGCGGCAAGGAAATACCGTCTTGCGTCATGCGGGTTTTTTCCAAGCGACATCGTTACGCAGGTAGACCGGCTGTGCATCATAAGCCGACTGCCCAAGGCCTGCGTCAAAGTCGCGCGCGGCCAGCCATGTCATTTCTTCGGCGCGAGGTTCGACATCACTTAAGTGCTGCGACATTGCCATATGCACCTCGGCGGAAAACTGCTCCCATAGGGTAAAGCCCGACCCCACACCGGCCCAGTCGATCTCTTGGCGAGGCAGTGAAAAGTACGCGGGCGGCAGCACCGCTTCGTCGCTTTGTGCCGTAACCCGTCCATCGGTGCAGTACCACGCAGCCGCGTAGATTTCTCCCATCCGGGCATCTATCGCCGTCACAACGTAGCGGTAATGAAAACGCTGGTGCGCCTGCAGGGCTAGCGCTTCCAGCGTGGAAATACCGATAAGCGGGCAATCCAAGCCAAAAGCCAAGCCCTGCGCGGTTCCCGCCGCAATTCGAAGACCAGTGAAAGACCCCGGCCCACGCCCAAACGCCACGGCATCAAGCTGTGTAGGCGTCACACCGGCTTCAGCGAGCACGTCATTCACCATCGGCATTAAGCGCCGGGTATGCGCGCGCGGTGTCATTTCAAAGCGCGCAAGGCAGGTTTCGCGCGCTCCATCTCGACGCAGCAGTGCCGCCGAGCACGCGCTGGAAGAGGCGTCTAACGCCAATAGGTGTAATGACATAGTGATCCCACTGAAAACAAATAAAAGCCGATTATACCCACGCTATCTCTAAACGACGATGGCCCGCATGCGGCGGGCCATCATCAAAACGTACATTATCGCAACGTATTTACCACGACGTACTTATCATAACTTACGCGCTTAGCGCTTCTTTTACCTGACGCGTGATATCGTCCACGCTACCGACCCCCTCCACACGATGATACTGAGGCGCGGCGCTAGGGTCCTCTTTCGCCCACTGCTGATAGTAATCGACCAGCGGCGCGGTCTGCTCGTGGTAAACCGCTAAGCGGTTACGCACGGTCGATTCTTGATCATCGTCACGTTGAATCAGCGGCTCGCCGGTAACATCATCTTTGCCCGGTTCTTTGGGCGGATTATGCTCCACGTGGTAGACACGGCCCGATGCCGGGTGGACGCGGCGGCCCGCGAGGCGATTGACGATTTCTTCATCCGGCACGGCAATTTCCAGCACGTGGTCCAGCTTAACGCCCGCCTCTTTCATGGCATCCGCCTGCGGAATGGTGCGGGGGAAACCATCAAACAGGAAGCCATTATCGCAATCCGACTGGCCAATACGCTCTTTCACTAGGTCGATAATGATATCGTCCGAGACGAGGCCACCCGTGTTCATGATTTCTTTGACCTTAAGGCCGAGCTCACTGCCCTCTTTAATCGCTGCACGCAACATATCCCCAGTGGAAATTTGCGGGATGTTGTACTGCTCGCAAATAAATTGAGCCTGAGTCCCCTTGCCTGCGCCCGGGGCGCCTAACAGGATCAAACGCATGGCACTGCTCCTTGAATGACAGATAAAAAAATAAGATTCACGACAATACCCGCGCCAATGAGGCGACACAACTCTCCAAAAGCCTGAGAGTGATGTTTTTTATCGCCTTTAACACTTCCAAAACAGCAATCTACCGCTAACGCTGCACTTTGGTCGTAACGCTTTGGTCGCGCATTTTCGCGTATAAAACCACCAACGGCGCCTAAAGGCGCCGCTAGTAGTCGTGCATGGTCTTGCATAATACCGGATCTACAACAGCAAACGCCGGATATCGGTCAACACATCGGCCAAGAAGGCAGTGAAACGTGCTGCATCTGCCCCATTAATCGCCCGGTGATCGTAGGACAGCGACAGCGGCATCATCAAACGCGGCTGGAAGGTATCGCCATCCCACACCGGTTTCGTCTGCGATTTCGACACGCCCAATATCGCCACTTCCGGTGCGTTGACGATCGGCGTAAACGCTGTACCGCCAATCGAGCCGAGGCTCGAAATGGTGAAACAGCCACCGGTCATCTCTTCGCGCTTGAGCTTTTTGCTCTGCGCTTTTTTGCCCAGTTCGGCCATGTCCTTAGCGATCTCAACCAAGGACTTTTTATCTGCGTCGCGCAGAACCGGCACCATCAACCCTTCCGGCGTATCCACGGCGATACCGATATGGACGTAGTTCTTCCACACCATCGTCTCACCGTCGCCTTTTAGGCTGACGTTAAACTGCGGGAACTTACGCAGCGCAAAAGCACACGCTTTGACCAAAAACGGCAGCGGCGTGAGCTTAGCCCCTTGGGCTTCCGCTTCGGCCTTCATCGACTTGCGAAAGGCTTCAAGCTCGGTGATATCCGCCTCGTCGAACTGCGTCACATGTGGCACGTTAAGCCAGCTGCGGTGCAGGTTGGTCGCGCCCATTTTAAGCAGACGGCCCATCGGTTTTTCTTCGACCTCACCGAACTGGCTGAAATCGACTTCCGGAATCGGCGGAATGCCGCCGCCGCTTACCGCTGCCGCAGGAGCCGTCGCTTTTGCGCTGCCGTTGTTAGCCAGCGCCTGCTTGACGTAGTTCTGCACGTCCTCTTTGAGCACGCGCTCCTTTGGGCCACTGGGCTTAACCAGGGCAAGATCGACACCCAGTTCGCGGGCCAGCATCCGTACGGCGGGGCCAGCATGAACCAATTTACCATCACGCGGCTTATGGGACGCCATCTGCGCTTCGGGGCTCGGTGTGCCGCCACCGCTGCTTGCCGGGGCTGATGCTTTCTGTGGCGAAGATTCACCCGACGAAGTCGGCTTCTCTGCTGTAGACTTTTTCGGCGCGGTTTTCTTGGCACCTGCCACTTCGATATAGCCGATGACATCGCCTTCCGACACGGTGTCACCTTCTTTCACCGTAAGCTCCAGAAGCTTGCCTTTGTAAGGGCTCGGCACATCCATCGATGCCTTATCGGACTCCAACGTAATCAGCGGGTCTTCCTCGTTGACTTCGTCACCGGCAGCCGCGCCAATTTCAATAATCGGCACATCCGCAGAGCCGGAGAGGTCCGGCACGCGAATCTCTTTGCGCTCCGGCTCACTGCTACCGCTTTCTTCTTCAGCCGCCTCTTCCTGCGGTTCACTGGCTTCGGCAGGAGCGGCTTTCTCGGTGGGCGCGGCGTCGGCTTGATCGCTACCGCCGCCTTCACCGGGGATTTCCATCTGGCCGATCACGTCACCTTCAGAGACGGTATCGCCCTCTTTCGCCGTAAACGCCACGATCTTACCCGAGTATGGGCTGGGGACGTCCATTGAGGCTTTGTCAGACTCCAGCGTCATCAGCGTATCTTCCGCGCTGACCTCATCGCCTTCGCTGACGGCCACTTCGATAATTTCGACGTCTTCTGAGCCGCCAAGATCCGGCACGATGATATCCACGGCCTGCATACCACCGCCGCCAGAAGCGGCTTTTGGCGGCTCTTTCTGCTGCGATGACGGCGATGATGAAGCGGCGGGCTCTGGCGCTGGCTCGGCTGGCGCCGCCTCCTCGCCACCGCCTTCACCTTCCGCTTCGATTTCGACGATGCCGTCGCCTTCCGAGACAGTGTCACCCTCTTTGACCAGCACCTTAATGACCTTGCCGCCCTTAGGCGCCGGAACATCCATGCTGGCCTTGTCGGATTCCAGCGTGATCAAGGTGTCTTCCGCCTCGATGACGTCGCCTTCCGATACCGCAATCTCGATGATTTCGACGTCGGTGTCACCGCCGATATCGGGGACTTTGATGATTTCGCTACTCAAGGTCGCGCTCCTCTCAACTTGTCACAAGCCTGCGGGCAACCCCGCAGGCCAGGATCAACTGGTCAGCGGGTTGGGTTTGGCTGGGTCGATGGCGTACTTTTTCAGCGCCTCACCCACTCGCTTACGCTCGATATCGCCGCGATCCGCCAACGCTTTGAGCGCCGCGACGGTGACGAAGTAGCGGTCCACTTCAAAGAAGTAACGCAGCTTCTCGCGGGTATCCGAACGGCCAAAACCGTCGGTGCCAAGCACGCTATAGTCGGTTGGCACCCACGCGCGCACCTGATCCGCATAGAGCTTCATGTAGTCGGTGGCGGCAATTGCCGGACCATCGCGACCTTCTAAGCACTGGGTAACGTGTGGCTTGGGCGCCTCATCGTCTGGGTTTAAGAAAGCGGTACGTTCAATCAACAGCGCTTCGCGACGCAGCTCATTAAAGCTAGGCACACTCCAAATATCAGCGCCCACACCCCAGTCGTTTTCCAACAGCTCAGCGGCCGCTTCGACTTCACGCAGAATGGTGCCAGAGCCCATCAGCTGAACGCGGCCTTTTTTACCTTTCGTTTCGCGCAACAGATACATGCCTTTAACGATATCGTCGGCAGGCACGTCGTCGAGCGCCGGATGCTCGTAGTTTTCGTTCATCACGGTCAGGTAGTAGAAGCAGTTCTCCTTCTCGGTGAACATGCGCTTCAAACCATCCTGCATGATAACCGCCACTTCGTGACCGTACGTTGGGTCGTAGCTACGGCAGTTGGGGATGGTGGAGGCCTGAATGAGGCTGTGGCCATCTTGGTGCTGCAAGCCTTCACCATTGAGCGTGGTACGCCCGGCGGTGCCGCCGACCATAAAGCCGCGCGCCTGCAGGTCACCCGCCGCCCACGCGAGATCGCCAATACGCTGGAAGCCGAACATGGAGTAGTACACATAAAACGGCAGAAGCGGCAAATTGTGGTTGCTGTAAGACGTCGCCGCCGCAATCCACGCCGACATCGCCCCGGCTTCACTGATGCCTTCTTCGAGGATTTGGCCTTGCTTATCCTCGCGGTAGAACATGATCTGGCCCTTATCCACCGGCTCGTACTTCTGCCCTTCTGAAGTGTAGATACCCAGCTGGCGGAACATGCCTTCCATGCCAAAGGTGCGCGCTTCATCAGGAATGATGGGCACCACCTGCTTACCGATTTTCTTGTCTTTCACCAGGCCGTTGAGAACCCGCACAAAGGCCATGGTGGTAGAAACTTCACGCCCTTTGGAGCCGCCCATCTGCGAGGCAAAGGTTTTATCTTCCAGCGCCGGGATCGACAGCGACTCAAAGTCCGCGCGGCGCTGAGGCAGGTAGCCACCAAGACGTTCACGCTGCAAGTGCATGTATTTAAGCTCGGGGGAGTCATCATCCGGCTTGTAATAAGGCACTTCTTTGAGTTGCTCATCGGTGAGCGGAATACCGAAGCGATCGCGGAAGGTCTTCAACGCCTCAAGTTCCATACTCTTGACTTGGTGCGCTTCGTTGGCCGCTTCGCCATCGCCGCTCCCCATACCGTAGCCTTTCACGGTATGGGCGAGAATGACCGTCGGCTTGCCAGCGGCGTTGTTAACCGCTTCGTGATAGGCCGCATACACCTTGAACGGATCGTGGCCACCACGGTTGAGCTTCCAGATGTCCTCGTCGGACATATTGTCGACCATTGCCTCGGTTTCAGGGTACTTGCCGAAGAAATGGTCGCGGGTGTAGCCGCCACCGTTGGCTTTGTAATTCTGGTACTCGCCGTCGACCGCTTCGTCCATGCGCTTTTGCAGTACACCTTTTTTATCTTGCTCGAACAGCGGGTCCCAATGGCGGCCCCAGACCACTTTAAGCACGTTCCAGCCCGCGCCGCGGAACACCCCTTCCAGCTCGTCCATGATACGGCCGTTGCCGCGCACGGGGCCGTCCAGGCGCTGGAGGTTGCAGTTGACCACGAAGATTAGGTTGTCGAGGTTCTCGCGCCCGGCCAGCGAAATCGCGCCGAGAGACTCCGGCTCATCGCATTCGCCATCGCCCATGAAGCACCAGATCTTGCGATCATGCATGTCCTTCATTTCACGCGAATGCAGGTACTTCATCACGTGGGCTTGGTAGATCGCCATGATCGGCCCCAGGCCCATCGACACCGTGGGGAACTGCCAGTAATCCGGCATCAGCCACGGGTGCGGATAAGACGAGAGACCACCGCCATCCACTTCCTGACGGAATTTGTCCATCTGCGCTTCGTTTAGACGGCCTTCCAAGAACGAGCGCGCATAAATACCGGGCGCAACGTGCCCCTGAATGTAAACCAGATCACCGCCAAAATCGCCGTTAGGCGCGCGGAAGAAGTGGTTAAAGCCGACATCGTAAAGCGTCGCAGAGGACATAAAGCTGGCAATGTGGCCGCCCAAACCGGGTTTGGCGCGGTTATTACGAATGACCTGCGCGATGGCGTTGTAGCGAATTAAGGAGCGAATGCGGCGCTCCATAAACAAATCGCCCGGCATCGGCGCTTCACGGTGAACGGGAAGCGTATTGCGGTGCGGGGTTGTCACTGAGAAGGGCACCTTCATACCATCCCGGCGCATACGATCCGCCAAGCGGGTCATCAGGTAGCGGGCGCGCTGTTCGCCCTCACGATCCAGTACCGACTCCAGGGATTCTAGCCACTCCGTGGTTTCGGTCGGATCGAGATCTTCTCTTGTCTCCAGACTCATAGAGGTCTCTCCGAATGACGATAAATGACAGTGACCCCCGCTAACCGCTAGGGGTCTAGGCATGCGACCTTCATCGGTTGTCGCAAACCCATTGCCACCAGCGCAGCGGCCGGTGCGAGTTAAATTCTTCTCTACATTCAAGACATTAAGTTGTGCCTTGCACGCCAAGAATGTAGTTAAGCTACATAATATTGGTAGCAATTAGTCTTTTGTAGTGATGAAGATACCGCAAAGTAGCCGCGCTGCCAATTGCAGAAAATGGCAAAACATGACCAAAAACAACATAATGCACTGCAGCATAAGCGCTTTTTAACGCCATCGCGGCAACCCACCACTTACCCCACACATGTAGTTAAACTACCGTTTTATCGACTACTGCCTGTATTCGCTGCGCTTGCGCCAGCAACTGACGCAAATATGCCCAGTCAAACGCGGGGCCGGGGTCCGTCTTGCGCATCGGCGCAACGTTGGCATGGCCGGTGATACGCGTGGAATCAAGCACAGGATAGCGCGCCATTAACCAACCAACGAGCTGGGCTAACGTGGTGTATTGCGCCTTCGTAAAGGGCGTCGCGTCATCGCCCTCAAGCTCGATACCCAGCGAAAAGTCGTTGAGCGCTTGGCGTATCGCTTGTTGGCGTGCATCCCACCAGCGTGAATGCCCCGCATGCCACGCGCGGCGCTGGGTATCCACAAACTGCACACACTCACCCTCGCGGCGAATCAAAAAATGCGCCGACACGCGAAGCGATGCAATGTTGGCAAAAAAGGGGTGATCCTCAGCCACAAGGCGGTTGGTGAACAGCGCCTCAATGGCATCGCTACCAAACCGGCCCGGCGGCAAACTGATGGCGTGCAGCACAACCAACGAGATTTCGTCACTTGGGCGCTCATCCGCGTTAGGTGATTCCACAACCCGCGCCCTGGGCCACCACGTCGCATTTTGTGAAGAACCGTCTTGTGAAGAATTGGCCACTCGGCACTCCTGTTCCGTATTTTGCACGCCTATAACGTTACGTACGTTCTTTCACTATAATGGTGTTATACGCAAACCCACGCTCAGGGATTCACACGCTTTATGCACTACTATACTGCCCTTGCCGAAGAGATCCGCGCTAACGCTGCCCACCTGCTCACTGAAGACGTGGGGCCTGGCGATATTACCGCTCAATTAATTCCTGAATCCCAATGGGCAGAAGCGCACGTTATCACCCGTGACAACGCTGTGCTTTGTGGCGTTGCCTGGGTGGATGAGATTTTCCGCCGTCTGGACAGCCGTGTGATACTGACGTGGGAAGCCGCCGATGGCGACCGCTTAGCCGCTGACCAGTGCTTTTTGCGTCTGGAAGGCCCGGCGCGAAGCTTGCTGACCGGCGAACGAGCGGCACTTAACGTACTGCAAACGCTCTCGGGCACAGCCACTACCACGCGACGCTATGTTGATTTGATAGCCAGTACTGGCGTGCGTCTACTCGATACGCGCAAAACCCTACCCAATATGCGCTTAGCGCAAAAATACGCCGTCACCTGCGGTGGCGGCCACAATCACCGTATTGGGCTATGGGATGCCTTTTTAATTAAGGAAAATCACATTGCTGCCTGCGGCGGCATTGCCGACGCCGTGAAGGAGGCACGCAAGGTCGCCAGCAATGTGCCAGTCGAAGTCGAGGTCGAGACGTTTGACGAGCTGGACCAGGCGCTTGATGCTGGCGCCGATATCGTCATGCTCGACAACTTTTCGCTCGACGAGCTGCGCGAAGCGGTTAAGCGAGGAAATGAGCGCACCACCCTAGAAGCCTCAGGCAACGTTAATGCCACCACACTCAAAGCGATTGCGGACACCGGGGTGGACTGCATTTCAAGCGGCGCACTCACCAAAGACGTGACCTCCATTGACCTTTCCATGCGCCTCACGCGCACTTACTCTCCCTAAGCCGACTGTTATAAAAGCTTCGCGATGGCCTCTGGCTGAGGCCGTTATTGATAAGGTTAGGTCTCCACGGCGAGCAGCGGCTTACGCAAGTGGAAGCGCTTTAACTGCGCGCCGCCGCGCTCTACCCAACGCTCGCCGAGGTTTTGCCAGCCGCGACGCTCTAAACGCTCATACAACATAAGGCTCGCTTCAATCTCAATCGTGCCGCACCCGGCTTCTAACAGCGACCGTTCGGCATGGATCAGCAAGGTGGTGCCGATACCACGTCCGGTAAGCGACGGCCAAACGTAGAGGGTCTCGACGCGCCCAGCGCTAACGTCGAGCTCCAAGAACCCCACGCAATGACCATCGCAAGTTGCCACCAGCGTCGTGTAAAGCGAATGCCGTGCCGCCCAGGCGCTGGCTTCACGCGGTAATACATTCGCCCAGGCACGCCGCTCGGTTAGCGAATAGTGATTCGCGGCACCTTGCATCACCGCGTGGTAGAAAACCTCGGCCTGATCGGCACCGTCGCGCACAAGGGCTTGACGATACACGACGCGCGGCGCGACCGTCGGGGAAGACGGTGCTAACGCTTCGGTCATAATTGCCTCGTTGCATCTTGCCTATCCGATAGAAGAACCCAACTTACCTTATACTGACACACGCTTCACACCCCTTTGCGCTTATTTTTCACCCCTACTGTGACGCCTTTACCCTCTAACGACGGAATGAACGTAGCGATGGACTTCACCCTCACGCCGATTGGCTACATTGATAGCGACTACCCGGATAAATTTGGCGTGCCACGCCAACCTGGACTTGCCCCTGCAGCCACTGCCACATTAACGCTCGTCGCGCCTTATAACGACCCGCTTAGCGTGCGCGGGTTGGAAGCGGTCAGTCATCTCTGGGTCAGCTTTATTTTCCACCAGAACCCGCCCACATGGACCCCGCTGGTGCGCCCACCACGCTTAGGCGGCAACCGTAAGGTAGGGGTTTTTGCCAGCCGCAGCCCCAACCGGCCCAACCGTTTAGGGCTTTCTCTTCTCGCGCTTGAGCGCATTGATACCCAGCGTGGCGTACACCTCACCCTTGCCGGCTGCGACTTAGTACGCGGCACCCCAGTGGTGGATATCAAGCCTTATCTGCCGTGGGCAGAAGCCAAGCCTGACGCCAGCGCCGGATTTGCCCCCACCTCACCGCCGAACGTTGAGGTCATTTTTCAGCCAGCAGCGCTCAACATGTTGGCACAGCGCGACGATCACGACTCGCTACAGGCGTTGATTACGCAAGTACTTAGCCAAGACCCACGCCCGGCGTACCAACGCAATAGCGCAAGCGAGCGCACCTACGGCGTTAGGCTACGCGATGTGGACGTTAAGTTTCAGGCGTGGGATCACAACACCGCCGACAACAAAATGGCCACAACCTTAGCAGTTGTGGCCATTGAAGCCGTATAAAGTGGGGAAAGCTCGACTATGCCGGAAAGTTAATTCCGATGCGGCGGCCGACTTCTTCATAAGCTTCAATTACGCCGCCGAGCCCCTGACGAAAGCGGTCTTTATCCATTTTTTCCCGCGTGTTGGCATCCCATAAGCGGCAACCATCGGGCGAGAACTCGTCGCCCAAAACAATCTGGCCGTTGAAGATGCCAAACTCCAGCTTGTAATCCACCAAAAGCATCCCGCCTTCGGTAAATAGCTGTTTAAGCACGTGATTGACCTTAAACGTAAGGTCTTTCATTTTAGCCAACTGCTCAGGCTTGGCCCAACCAAAGGTCTCAGCGAGCGACTCGTTGATCATCGGGTCGCCCTTCTCATCGTTTTTCAAGAACAGCTCAAACGTAGGCGGCGTAAGGGTCATCCCTTCCTCTACACCTAGGCGTTTCACCAGACCACCGGCGGCAATATTACGTACCACGCACTCTACCGGAATCATTTCCATTTTCTTCACCAAGCTTTCGGTGCTGGAGAGGCGCTTTTCAAAATGCGTCGGAATACCGGCGTCTTCTAGGCGCTCCATAATAAAGGCGTTAAAGACATTATTGACCAGCCCTTTTCGCGCAAGCGCCTCTTTCTTTTTACCATCGAAGGCACTGGTATCATCGCGAAATTGGAGTACCAACAAATCAGGATCGTCGGTGGTATATACAGACTTTGCCTTACCGGCATAAAGTTCTTGGCGCTTTTCCATGGAGGCTCCGAGAGAGTCGAAGGGGTAAATAATTTAGCGTAAATAACCAGCCACGCGTTCTAACAACTCACGCTGATGCTCGGCGCTAAGATCACGCTCGCCAGCATTTTGCGCACGCAGCACAACCTCTTCGCCGCGGGGGTCAAGCACCAGGCGCACCCGATAGGGCGACGTGTTGGTCAACGACTTCATCATCCGCGTCCACAAGCCGAAATCACGCAGCTCCCGCGGCGTGTAATCCACCACAAAGGCATAATCAGACGGGCGCGCTTCAATCAGCTCACGTTGGCCCTCGGCGTCAAAATCCAACTCAAGAAAATGGTCGAGCTCTGCCCAAACACGGTCGGTCTGATACGGAATATTTACCGTCCACTGCCCATCCTCTTGGCGAAACGCCAAGGATTTTTGATCGGTATAGCGCTGAGCATTGAGCGACGATGACAGCATACCCTCTGCACTCGCGCGCGCGCTGAGGTAGTCGTCAAGCGCATTAAGGCAGTTCGCAAGCGATGTGCCTTGTTGCTCACAACGCACTTCGCTGTGCCCGGCACGCAATGCGCTTTGCAGACTGATTTGACCCTGCTGTAGATTAATAACCCCTTGCGAGGGGCTGACACGAGTCACATCAACCGGCTGAGAGCGCACAAACGACTCAAGCAGCGGCCAAACCGTGCCCGCGTCTGCCGCTACCACCAGCCAGCGCTGACCGCCAATTTCACGCGACTCAACAAACGCTGACTCAATACCACCGGCAAGGGTAAGCGGCTGTGGCGGACGCACGTCGCTGGGCGCACTTAAACGCGACGGGCTCGCGACCTCGGGCACCGGCAGTGCATCACCATAGCGCTGGGCGTTACGGGTTTCAGGTAGGCTCAGCGAAGTCCCCGGCTCAACATCAACATAATCGAGGTTGCGATCATCAAAGAAGCCTTCACGCGCGCAGCCTGATAGCGCCACCGCCGTTACCAGTGCCAGTGCCAGCGGGATACATTTAAGCGCCGGAGTTTTAAACGCGAAGGGTGTTAGGGCATAGGGTTTCAGGGCAGAACTCATCAAGCCACCTTAGTGTTCATAAAATAGAGGCCAAGCACACACTTTAGCACCAAGCCAACGTAACGTTATCGACAGGATTACTCCTCAACGACACCGGCAAGCTGAAGCGCCTCGCTCACGGTGGCGTGGTACTTTTCAGATAACCAAGTCAGCGGTAAACGAATGCCAGCATCGGCGTACCCCATACGATTGAGTGCCCATTTCACCGGAATCGGATTGGATTCAATGCCCAAGTTAGTGTGCAGCGGCATTAAACGGGTATTGAGCTGGTGGGCTTTGTCAGCATCGCCGGACACTGCGGCGGCGCAAAGGTCGTGCATCGCTTTGGGGGCGACATTGGCCGTCACCGAAATATCACCGTGGCCGCCCATCAACATGAAGTCACAAGCAGTGGCATCGTCACCGGAGTAAAGCATAAAACCGCTGCCCTTCACGCGGTTGATCAAATCTTCAGCGCGCTCTAAGTTACCAGTGGCGTCTTTCAGGCCGATAATATTATCCACTTCCGCCAAGCGGACGACGGTCTCGTTGTAGAGGTCAGAGCAGGTACGGCCCGGCACGTTATACAAAATCACCGGCAACTTGCTGCCTTCGGCAACCGCTTTGAAGTGCTGGTACAAGCCTTCTTGGGTCGGCTTGTTGTAGTACGGGCACACCGAGAGGCAGTAATCCGCGCCCACCTCTGACGCGTAACGCGCCAGCTCCACCGCCTCGGAGGTCGCGTTTGCACCCGTACCGGCAATCACGGGAATACGCCCGTTGACTTCTTCCACGACACTTCGAATCACGTCAAAGTGCTCGGCGAATGACATGGTCGTCGGCTCGCCGGTTGTCCCCGCGGCCACAATGGCATCGGTACCGTTTTCAAGGTGGAAGTTCACCAGACGACGAAGCGCCTCCCAGTCGATGTCGCCATTGACCTTCATCGGCGTCGCTAGGGCGACAATGCTGCCTGTTATCATCCGTTTTTCCTCAACGTCAAATAAGGGTATGCGTGCGCCGCTCGTGGGCGAACAATAAGTGTAAATGGTACTCAGGCGGCTCGACCCTGTACAGCGCAAAGCCGCCAGCTTGCAGATATTTCACTAGCGCGTTTTCATTATGCTCAGGAGCACGAGATGTTTTCAGTGTTTAATTTTGACAGCGCAACGCTCCTTGCGTGTAATCATACGGTCTTTGACCTTAATGAGGAGTCCGCTATGAGCGTTGAGATTGACCAACCCGTGCCTGATTTTTCCGCCCCGGCTACCGGCGATAAAACCGTTACGCTATCCGAGCTACGCGGTCAGCAGATAGTGGTGTATTTCTACCCTAAAGCCAGCACCCCTGGCTGCACCACCGAAGGCGGCGACTTTCGCGACCACAAACCGCAGTTTGACGCTGCTAACACCGTGATTATCGGTGTCTCGCGCGACGGCATTCGTGCCCAGGAGAACTTTAAAGCCAAACAAGATTTCAACTTTGACCTGATTTCCGACAAAGACGAAACCGTTTGTCCGCTATTTGACGTCATCAAACTCAAAAAGATGTATGGCAAAGAGCACCTCGGCATCGAGCGCAGCACGTTTTTGATCGACTCGGACGGCAAACTCGCGCAAGCGTGGCGCGGTGTCAAAGTTCCCGGCCATGTGGCTGAGGTGTTAGACGCGGCAAAAGCGCTCCACAACGGATCACTTAAACACTAAGTGGTCAACAACTAAGTGGTCAACAACTAAGCACGCAGCCCTTTTTACCCTCAGTGGTCAACGTGAGATAGGCGCACGTTGACTGTGCTAAAGCGCTGCGGGCTCATCCTCTTTTACGCGTTGAGGCACATCTTTCCCTCGCTCTTCATCGCGGTCATGTAACCCACGCGGCCATGCATATACCAGCGCTTTAAGCAGTGTTGCCAGCGGAATGGCGAAGAAAATGCCCCAAAAGCCCCAAATACCACCAAAAAACAGCACCGCGACAATAATCGAGACAGGATGAATATTGTTTGTTTCCGAAAACAGAATCGGCGATAGCACATTACCGTCGAGGGCCTGAATAACGCCATAGACGATCAACACATACACAAACTGATCACTAATACCGAAGTGAAAGCCTGCCACCGCCGCCACCGGAAGCGTGGTCACTGCGGCGCCGATGTAGGGCACAAGCACGGAAAAGCCCACCAACACAGCTAAAAGCGCCGAATACGGCAACCTAAAATAGGCAAAGGTAAAAAATGCGATCGTACCCACAATAATAATTTCAATGAACTTACCGCGGATGTAGTTGGCGATTTGTGCATCCATTTCGTGCCAAATACGCGTCATTAAATCGCGCTTTTGCGGCAGCAATGAGAGGATAAACCCCACCAACTTGTCGCGATCCTTGAGCATGAAAAAAACCAGAATCGGCACTAAAACAAGGTAGATGATCAGCGCCATAATGTTACCAAGCGAAGCCAGCGAAAGCGTTAATGCCCGCTGCCCTAACTGGCTGATCTCCCGACTGGCAACGCCAATCCAACTCTGCATTTGATCCGGCGTGATCAAGTTAGGGTAGCGCGACTGCAGCTCATCCAACCAATCTTGGCCACTGGCAAACATTCTGGGCGTCTCTTGCACCAGCCCCACCAGCTGGTTCCAAATTAACGGCATAAGAATGAACGCCAAGGTCAACAAGACACTGATAAAGCCTAAGAAGACGATCACAACAGCCAGCAGGTGCGGCACACGTCGGCGCGTTAACGCACTCACCGCCCCCTGCAGCAGAAAGGCAATAATCAGCGCGGTAAAAAACGGCGCCAACATGCGACCAAACCAGATAATGGCCGCAAAACCTGCGACCAATACCAATAGCAAAATGATCGCTTCTTCGTCAGAAAAGTAGCGCTCTATCCAACTTTTAAAGATGGTGCGCATGGTCATGACGCACTCACCCCTACCTTACGAATCCAGTAATAATAAACGCCTTCACGCTCCTCTTGCGCTTCTAACGTATGCGCACTCTGCTCAGTGAATGACGCCATATCGCGCCATGAACCGGCATCGGTTGCACGCACCTCAAGCAGTTTACCTTCTTCTAATGAAGCCAGCATTTGTTTTGCTTTGAGAAGCGGCAGCGGGCAGTGCAAACCGCACGCATCCAACAGCGCATCGCGCTCGCCGATACCGCGTGACTCTGTGTTCGTCTCTTTCGGCATTCTAACCCCGCTATATTGTGCATTTATGTGACATGATGCGAGACATCAACATCCAACGCCAAACGGTTACGATTTAACGGCACTTCTCACCGTGAATCAATGTCACAACATCACGCACGCCTGCGTTAATACCGCTGACGTAACCCCGCTGCTTACCATCATGCAAGAGGATGCTATGCCACGTCTTCGTCTCACTCGCTATGGGTGGCTTTGTGCCGCTGCCCTGACAGCCAGTACGCTATTTTACAGCACAGGCGGCGCGGCACAGGACAACTATCTACAGAGCAACTATCCACAAAGCAACTACCCACAGGGCAACTACCAGCTACCGACGCTCAGCACTGGATCATCAACGGCCAGCAGCGAGGAGACTCGCTTAGGCCGAGCTTGGTTGCGGCAGTTCCGCGCTCAGGCGCCGCAGTGGCAAGACCCTATTGTTCATCACTATCTCGATCGTTTGGTCGCGCGCCTCGCTCCGCATAGCCATATTAACGGTATCGACACCATCACCGTGATGGTCGATAGCGCCTCGCTGAATGCGTTTGCTGTGCCGGGCGGGGTGATTGGCGTGAATGCGGGGCTCTTCGCCTTTGCTGAGGATGAAGGCGCCTTCGCCTCTGTGGTCGCCCATGAACTCGGACACATCGCCCAGCGCCATTACGCGCGTGGTACGGCGCGCGCCGAGCAGACGCAAATTCCCGCCATGGCGGCTATGCTCGCGGGCATGATAATGGCTGCCAGCGGCGCGGGCGATGCGGGTATCGCAGCGGCGATGGGGTCGCAGGCAGCCCTTTTGCAAGATCGGCTCACCTACTCGCGGCGTTATGAAGAGGAGGCGGACCGCGTGGGCCTACAAGCGCTTGCGGCCGCAGGTTACGACCCCGATGCGATGGTGCGAATGTTGCGTCAAATGCAGCACATGGCAAGGCTTCAAGGCGGCACTCCGCCCGAATTTTTGCTCACCCACCCCATCAGCGAAAACCGCTTAAGCGATACACAAGCGCGGGCCGCGCAACTTGACGTGCCCGATTCACGCCACAGCGATACGCTCTACGACATGATGCGTGGCCGTGCGCTTTTACATATTCACGCCAACGACCCGCAGCAAGCCGTTACACGCATGCGCCAAGAAAATGCCGACGATGCCGCCATCGTCTACCTTGATGCACTCATTGCCGCGCGTAACGGACATACCGATCAGGCTCTTCAAACCCTCGACCGCCTAGCGCGCGCGCACCCAGATTATACCGCCCTACCCGCCTCTGCCGCTCAGGTCGCCTTAGAGGAACGCCGCTTTGAGGATGCCATTGAGCGCAGCCAGCATTTGCTCCGCTTGATGCCGGGGTATCTGCCCGCGCAATTGATTCTTGCCGAAGCTCAGCTACAGCGCGACCCGTCTGCGGCGTTTGACCTGCTGCGCGATATCGCCGCCAAGCACCCGGAGTCGCCGCAAGCCTTCAGCCTGCTGGCCGAAGCCGCCGGTCGCAGCAATCATAGCGGCTGGGGGCATTTAGCCCGCGCGGAATATTTGCAACTAACCGGCCGTGTCGACCGTGGCATTCGTCAGCTGGATATCGCACGAGATGCCGCTAAGCAAGAAAACGACACGCGAGTATTAGGGCGCATTGAGCAGCGCCGCGAGGCATTTATTCAATACCGCGAGGCGCTGGAAACGTTTTAGCGGATGGGAATTGCAAGTGTAGGAGCGAAAGTTATTGTGCGCATTAAGCGGGATTCGCCCGATAAATCGGGCGTTGGCGAACCTAACGGTTAGGGCTGAAAGTTAAGCATGCGCTCCAGCGGCTTGAGCGCTTGCTGGCGTAACGTGTCGTCGACAAAAACTTCACCGGTGCCTTCGCGCAACGCGCCGGCGAGATTATCCAGCGCGTTCATCGCCATCCATGGGCAGTGCGCACAGCTTCGACAGGTTGCGCCGTTGCCAGCGGTGGGGGCTTCAAATAGCGTTTTTGCCGACACTGCCTGCTGCATCTTAAAAAAGATACCGCGGTCGGTGGCCACGATCAGTTTATCGTTAGGCAGCGTTTGCGCGGCCTTGATAAGCTGCGAGGTCGAGCCCGCGACATCGGCAAGCTGAACCACCGGCTCGGGCGACTCGGGGTGAACAAGCACGGCGGCATCTGGATAAAGACGCTTTAAGTCCTCTACCCCTTTGGCTTTAAACTCTTCGTGGACGATGCAAGCCCCATCCCACATCAGCATGTCGGCGCCGGTCTTTTTCTGGATGTAGCCACCTAAGTGTTTATCCGGTGCCCACAGAATCTTCTCGCCTTTCGCTTGCAAATGCTCGATCACGTCCACCGCAATGGAAGAGGTCACCACCCAATCCGCACGCGCTTTCACCGCCGCCGAGGTATTGGCGTAAACCACCACGGTACGGTCAGGGTGCTGATCGCAGAAGACACTGAATTCATCCGCCGGGCAACCGATATCCAGCGAGCAGGTCGCTTCTAGCGTGGGCATCAACACGCGTTTTTCCGGTGAGAGTATCTTGGCCGTTTCGCCCATAAAGCGCACACCCGCGACCACCAACGTGGTGGCGTCGTGGCGGGCGCCAACGCGTGCCATTTCGAGAGAATCTGCCACGCAACCGCCGGTCTCTTCGGCCAGCTGCTGAATGGCATCATCGGTATAATAGTGCGCCACCAGCACAGCGTTGTGCGCTGTTAACAGGCGTTTGATCTCTTCCACACGCGCCTGATCTTCCGCGGGAATCCGCGTGGGGCAGTATGCACTAGGGAGCTGCGTATCGAGCTCCGCTTGAGAAGTCATAATCGTCATCGTGTCTACCACTGTGACAAACAGGGAATCCCCCTGTTGAACATCGACCGCAGCGTATGCACTCCGCACGCGCCGCGCCTAAGCAGCCAGCCGTTGCGTCTCTCGCGATGGCTGGCCTGATTGCTCCATAATTTTAGACTATTCTGCGAGTAAAATGTTGCATGCTGCAAGGGCAAAAGGTCATACACATGCCACATGCACCGGCTACACCGACGTTTTTTTGCTGTCCACAGCAAAACGCCCCTGACAGCAAGCTGCCAAGGGCGTTGAATTTGGTGGGTCGTGTAGGATTCGAACCTACGACCAATTGATTAAAAGTCAACTGCTCTACCAACTGAGCTAACGACCCTTTTTGCTAAGAACTTTTTTGCTATGATTTTATTTGCCAAGAGCTTTTTAGCAGTTTTGCACGATTCGGTATTGGTGGGTCGTGTAGGATTCGAACCTACGACCAATTGATTAAAAGTCAACTGCTCTACCAACTGAGCTAACGACCCGCCCGAACGGATGCATATCCTACGTATACGGCGCGGCATCCGCAAGTCTTTTTCGCCTTTCGCTGTGCTTTTTATGGCTTATCGACGCTTATTTTTATGCGTCGCTTTAGGCATACCAGGCTTGCGCATGGCTTGAACCGGGCGACGTTTGTTCTTGTCGCGGCTCCAGCGGTTTTTCTCATCCGGCGTCAATTCCGGCACTTTGCGCGATTCAAGGCCCGCCAGGGTGGCCAAGTCATCGACTTCATCCTGACCCAGTTCCACCCACTCACCAGCTTTGGCGCGCTTATCGAGGAAGATGTTGCCGTAGCGCACGCGCTTCAAGCGGCTCACCGTCAGCCCTTGCGACTCCCACAAGCGACGCACCTCGCGGTTGCGGCCTTCTAGAATCACCACGTGGAACCAGGTATTAATCCCTTCACCGCCGAACTCCTGCACGTCAGTAAAACGCGCGGGGCCGTCCTCCAGCATCACCCCGTCGACCATCGCGACGAGGTGCTCTTTTTTCACCTCGCCCATCACCCGCACGGCGTATTCGCGCTCGACCTGGGTGGAGGGATGCATCAGCCGGTTGGCAAGCTCGCCGTCGGTAGTGAAGAGCAACAGGCCGCTGGTGTTGATATCCAGCCGACCAATGGCAATCCAACGCTCGCCTTTCAAGCGCGGTAGACGATCGAACACGGTGCGACGCCCTTCCGGGTCTTTGCGTGTACACAGTTCGCCTTCAGGCTTGTTGTACATGATCACGCGGCGCGGTGTTTCTTCTTCGGTGCGCAGCGTGACGGGGCGCTCATCAAAGGTGACCTTGTCACGCAGCTCAACGCGATCGCCTAGTGTCGCGACCTGATTATTCACCCGCACCCGGCCATCGCTAATGGCTTTTTCCATCTCACGGCGCGAGCCTAAACCCGCGCGGGCGAGGACTTTTTGCAGCTTTTCGCTGGTGACGGGGGCGGTGTTACTGTCCTGATTCATGCTCATCTGGCTTCTCTTCTGTCGACGTGCGCTCGGGCTTATCGCCACGCTGCGCACGGGCCGCGAGCCGTGCTTCCAAATCGGCAAAGCTCAGCGGCGAGTTTAACGCCGTCTCGGCGTGTGGGTCGGCCGTCTCGGCCGTCTCAGGGGGCGCATCCTGCCCCGTTTTATCGCTGGCGTCTAGGGATAAATCAGCGGCGGCGGTATCAGGACTTTCGTCATCCGCCGTCGCCGCTGCGGTAAGCGCGTGCATCGGCGGCAGCGCGTCCAACGTTTTCAGGCCGAAGTCGTCTAAAAAACCGCGCGTGGTGGCGTAAACCGCGGGGCGTCCCGGCACATCGCGATGCCCCACCACGCGAATCCAGCCGCGCTCCATCAGCGTGCGCACAATCGAGCTCGACACACTCACGCCGCGCACCTCTTCGATATCGCCGCGAGTCACCGGCTGGCGGTAGGCAATCAGCGCCAACGTCTCCAAGAGCGCCCGCGAGTAGCGCTGTGGGCGTTCGTCCCACAGCCGCGATACCCAGGGCGACAGCCGCGGGCGAATGCGCAGCTGATAACCCGAGGCCGTCTCAATAAGCTCTAACGCACTGTCGACGTGGCGGCGCTCTAGGCGCAAAAGCGCCTGTTTGATATCGCTTCGCGGCGGGCATTCGGCATCCCGAAACAGCGTTTCCAGCCGCTCAAGCGCTAGCGGCTCACCGGCGGCGAGCAGCGCCGCTTCGAGAATATCGTCTAAGGTCGTTGCCCCGTTATCGCTCATGTTACGTCCTCAAACGGGCTTTCATCAGCACTCCCTTCACCGCCATCTATCACCTCGGCTGGACCGTCTGGCGCCACTTGCCGCGCGCGTACGTGGATGGGCGAGAGCGGGGCGTTTTGTACAATGTCGATCATCGCTTCTTTGGCCAGCTCCAAAATGGCCATGAATGTGACCACCACCCCAGCGCGGCCTTCTTCCAGGGCAAAAAGCGCCTCAAAGGGGGTATCGCGACCGGGCGCACGCTGTAGCTGATCCATGATCGCGAGCATCCGTTCGCGGGTGGAGAGCACTTCGCGGCTAATATGGTGCGTCTGGGTCAGCTCGGCGCGTTTGAGAAGCCCGGCAAGTGCGCCGAGAAGCTCGTCCAGCTCGACGTCGGGATGAACGACGCGCGATTCCAACGGCGGCAACCCCGCCTGTACGCTGAACCAATCGCGCCCCATGCGCGGCAGCGTATTGAGCGACTCCGCCGCTTCTTTGAGGCGTTCGTACTCTTGCAAACGCCGGATAAGCTCAGCGCGCGGGTCTTCCTCGTCGTCGCTCTCCTCCTTGGGCGGGCGCGGCAGCAGCGTGCGCGATTTAATCTCGGCAAGCATCGCCGCCATTAACAGGTACTCACCGGCCAGCTCAATTTCCATCGCCTTCATCAGCTCAACGTATTCGATGTACTGATGGGTAATAGCGGCGACGTTAACGTTAAGGATATCCAAGTTTTGGCGGCGAATGAGGTACAGCAGCAGATCCAGCGGCCCTTCGAAGGCCTCCAGAAACACCCGCAGCGCTTCCGGCGGAATATACAAATCCTCCGGCAGCGTTGTAATTGGCTCGTCAAAAAGCCGCGCCACCACGTGTGTTAAAGCGGCGTCGCCGTCGGCTATTGGTTCACTGATCTCAGGCGTCTCGCTCACGCTTAAGCAACGGCTTGTCGATGGCGCGTCATATCACCGCGCCCCGCCAACAAACCATCAATGGAAATATCTTCATCCACCTGATCCCAATGAATTCCTCGGGCACTCAGCTCGTAATTCATTCGCTGCTCTGGCGTTGCATTCAGCAACCTCGGATACCAGGCCAGAGGCACCCCAAGGGTTCGCCCGTCACTTAGCGCCACCCAAAAATTATCGTCATCGAACGTCACACTTTTAGGAGAAGTAGTCATGCCAGGCGGCCTCAAGTTGGTTACGGTACTGCACTACCATAGTGCTAATGTTACGTAGCTCTTTGGCATCAAACCCATCATTTTGTGCCAGCTGTACTTCAGGTGACAGCCAGAACTTTGCCTCAGAGCCTGCTTTAAACACATGGATATGAGCAGGTTCCAAGGGATCACCTTCGTTTGAATAGAAAAAGAACTTGAATCCTTGCAAGCGCAGAACCACGGGCATGGTGCACTCCCTGCTGTACGACGATGAAGTGAAGGTGATAAAAAACTACCGGCAATGCTACCTTGCCTCCGCGGCTTTGCGAAAGCGCCCTTGGTAGTCAAACAGCTTATCGCGGATTTGGAAATGCCGCCCGACCTTACGGCCGACGACAAAATCCGGGTGACGCAGGCGGCGCTGCTCGGCGATGACCGCCTCGGGTGACGTCGGTTGCCACGAAACGCCCGGTGCACGCAGATGATCGCGTAGAAAGGCCGCGTAGAAAGCGCGCCGCTGGGCGGAGGTTTCCAGCGCGAACCACTCGGCGAGGGTGGTGCCATCCTCATCGAAATACGTCACTTTCAAGCGCGGCAGCCCCCGCCCGTTGGCGGTGGCCTCTAGCTGCATACCCGCCACGCGCAGCACCCTGGCGTCTTTGAGTTTCAAGGCGTCTTTGAGCTTGTCGTCGGCGTCCACCAAAAGCTGCTGACAGCCGTGGCAGCGCCGTGCAGCGATGTCGTTTTCCGCGCCGCAGTCGCTGCATACTTTAAAGCGGAAACGAAACTCACATTGCTTTTTATCGGCGCCCGGTGCTGCGCCACGGCTATCGCTGTCAGCTTCGACCAAGCCCTGGCAGCGACGACCAAAATGCTCAAGCACGAGCTCACCGTCGCGTTTGCCCCAGAACAGGTTGGCGTGGCCACAGTCAGGGCATTCCACCTGTACCGGCTCGCTGTCGCTATCGGGCTTGGGCTCACCCACTTCTGGCGCGTAAAGATCCCAGGGGTTGCCCGCGTAGTCGAGCACCAAGCAATCCTCCTTGCCCGGCGAAAGACGCAGGCCGCGTCCGACAATTTGCTGATAGAGACTCACCGACTCGGTGGGCCGCAGTATGGCAATCAAATCCACGTGCGGCGCATCAAACCCGGTCGTTAGCACCGCGACGTTAACCAGGTATTTAAGCTCTCGCGCTTTAAACGCCTCAATCAAGCGCGTGCGCGTCTCAGACACGGTCCCACCGGTAATCAACGCCGCCTGCTCACTGGGCAGATACCCCATGATCTCTTCGGCGTGGGCGACCGTGGCGGCAAAGATCATCACGCCGACTCGCTCACGCGCGTGCCCAATGATATCAGCGATAATCTGCGGCGTGGCGCGGTTACCCGCGACCACGCGATTTAAGTCCTCCTCACGAAAAGTGCCGTGATTGCCCGGCGCCAGCGCCGAGAAATCGTAGTGCGCCACCGCCATATCGCGTCGTTCGGGCCTTGCCAGATACCCCTGCTTGACCATCAGACGCAGCGGCTGTTCGAACACGCAATCGCGGAAGAAGCTGTCGGTGCTGCCGCGCACCATGCCGTGATGGTGACGATAATAGATAAAGCCCTGCCCCAGCCGGAAGGGCGTAGCGGTTAACCCCAAAATCTTAAGCTGAGGGTTCTGGGCGCGCAGGTGATCGATCACTTGGCGGTAACTGGCGTTGTCGTCCAACGAGACGCGGTGGCACTCGTCAATCACCAGCAAGGTAAAGCCAGCATCATTAAAGCTTGCCAAGTTGCGCACCACCGACTGCACCGAGCCAAACACCACTTGGCGCGCGGCCTCTTTGCGCTTTAGCCCGGCGCTAAAGATGTCTGCTTGTAAACCGTACGCCTCAAACTTGGCGTGGTTCTGTTCCACCAGCTCGCGCACGTGAGCCAGCACCAGCACACGCCCGCGTGCCAAGCGCGCAAGCTCGGCGATCACCAGCGATTTTCCGCTACCAGTGGGCAACACCACCACGCCTGGGTCGCTCGATTGACGAAAATGCGCCACCACGCGCTTGACCGCTTCGCGTTGGTAAGGCCGCAAACAGGGTGGCGAGCCGGAAACAGCATCGGCGGAAGGACTGGATCGAGGCATATCAGTCAAAACGCGGGGCGCGACGCTCCATTCGCGCGCTTACCGCTTCGCGATGCTCGGTGCCAGCAAGCAATTGTTGCTGCAGGTGCGCTTCGAGGGCCAGCCGATCGCGGTGGGCTAAGTCCGGCGCGCGAGCGAATAGCTTGCGAGCCGAAGCAACGGCCCGAGGTGAGCGCGCAGCGATGAGCGCGGCGGTTTCCCGGGCGGCCTCTCGAGGCGTATCGCTCAACCGGCTACCCAGGCCCAACGCGTACGCCTCTTCCCCTGACACTTTGCGCCCGCTTATCGCCAGTTCCTGAAGTACATCCTGGCGCAACCCCACCCCGGTTACGCTGATGGCCATATCGGGGATGATGCCCCAATCGATCTCCAGCAAGGCCAGACGGGCGTGTGGGTGGAGAATGCGGATATCGGCACCCAGCGCTATCTGCAAGCCGCCGCCATAGACATGCCCGTGCAGGGCCGCTACCACGGGAACGTCGGCTTCACGCCAGCCCAGGGCTAGGCGTTGAACCGGATTGATGCCCGCCGTGTCGGGTGCCAGCAAGGTCGGTAGCCGCGCCGCCTCACCCATGACCGACGCCATGTCGAGACCCGCGCAAAAGCTGTCACCATCGCCGCTCAGGACCACGGCACGCACTCCCTCTAGCTGCGTTAGACACTGCTGAGCCGCTAGCAGGCCATCGATCATGGCCCAATCCAGGCCGTTGTGATGATCGGGTCGCGACAACATAACCTCGGCCACATGGTCGGCGAAGGTCAGCGTGACACGTTCGTTAAGAATTTGATGCATTCGAGCTCCCAGAAGATCCCTTTAGCTCGCCACCAATTGGCGAAACAGGAAAGCGGCCCGCAGGCCGCTGATTCATCAGCAAAGACAGGACTCAGCCCAACCAAACACGGGCATTGCGAAACAGCCGCAGCCAAGCGCCGTCTTGGGTCCACTCAGCAGGGCGCCAAGAGTTGGTGACCGCACGGGACACGCGCTCTGGGTGCGGCATCATGATGGTCACGCGGCCGTCCGGCGTGGTGAGGCCGGTAATGCCCGAGGGCGAGCCGTTGGGGTTGGCCGGATAGCGCGTGGTGGCCTGACCATAGTTGTCGATGTAGCGCAGCGCCACCTGCTGGCTTGATTGCATGGTGCGCAGGTGCGCGCTGTCGCGGAACACGGCGCGGCCTTCGCCGTGGGCGACGGCGATGGGCAGCTGGGAGCCTTCCATCCCGGCCAGAAGAATCGACGGGTTTTGCTCCACGCGCGCCATCGCCACCCGCGCTTCAAACTGTTCGGACTCGTTACGGACAAAATCGGGCCAATCTTGTGCACCGGGAATCAGCGACTTCAGCTGCGATAGCATCTGGCAACCGTTACATACGCCCAGCGAGAAGCTATCGTCGCGCTGGAAGAAGCGGGCGAACTGTTCGCGGGCACGCTCGTTAAACAGCACCGATTTCGCCCAGCCGCCACCAGCGCCGAGCACGTCGCCGTAGGAAAAGCCACCGCAGGCCACCAAGCCCTTGAACTCGTCCAGCGACACGCGGCCTTCGAGAATATCGCTCATGTGAACGTCGACCGCGTCAAAGCCTGCCTTATCGAAGGCCCAGGCCATTTCTACCTGGCCATTGACGCCCTGCTCGCGTAACACCGCCATGGCCGGTTTGGCGGTGTTGACAAACGGCGCGGTAATATCCTCATCGACATTAAACGTTGGCGTTGCCGAAAGCCCCGGGTCGCGGACATCCAGCAGGTTATCGAACTCGTTTTTGGCGCATTCGAGGTTATCGCGCAGCGCCTGCATGCGGTAGCTGGTTTCCGACCAGGTGCGCTGAGTGAGCTGACGCGTGGTTTCCAGCAGCGGCTCTTCAAACAGCGTGACGCGCACTTGGTCATCGTAACGCGGACGCGCGATAACGCCGCAGGTTTCAATCCCCGCCATGGCGAACTGCGTCAGTGCCGCTTCGGTGTCAGCGCGATTGACCTGAATCACCGCGCCCAGCTCTTCCGAGAACAGCGCATTGAAGGCTTCTACCGGCTCGTCGATCAGCCAATCAAGCTTGATCTCAAGGCCCGCGTGAGAGGCAAACGCCATCTCCAACAGCGTTACGAGCAGGCCGCCGTCGCTGCGGTCGTGGTAAGCAAGCAACTTGCCGTCGCGGTTTAAGCCCTGAATCACCTCGAAAAACGCTTTGATATCTTCGGGGTCGTCGACATCCGGGCACTCGTTACCAACTTGGCCGTACACTTGCGCCAAGGCCGAGCCGCCGATGCGGTTTTGACCGTTGCCCAAATCGATCAGAATCAGGTCAGACTCTTCCTGGTCCAGGTTGATTTGGGGAGTGAGCGTGGCCATGGCATCGGTCACCGGGGCGAAGCCGGTCACCACCAGGGAGAGCGGCGAAGTAACGCTTTTCTCCTCGGTGTCGCCTTTGGCGTTTTCCGCTTGCCAGGCGGTGCGCATCGACATCGAATCCTTGCCCACCGGAATGGCAATGCCCAGCGCCGGGCAAAGCTCCATCCCCACGGCGTGCACGGCGTCATACAGCGCCTGGTTCTCGCCGGGGTGATTGGCCGCGCTCATCCAGTTGGCGGAGAGTTTGATATCGCTGAGCTTGGCAATCGGCGCGGCGGCGAGGTTGGTGATCGCCTCGGCCACGGCGAGACGCGCGCTCGCCGCCGGGTTAATCAGCGCCACGGGGGGGCGCTCGCCCATTGCCATCGCCTCACCGGCGCAGGTATCGAAACTTGCCGTGGTCACCGCGACATCGGCCACCGGCACCTGCCACGGGCCGACCATCTGGTCACGCGCCACTTGGCCGGTAATCGAACGGTCGCCAATGGTGATCAAAAAACTTTTGGATGCCACCGTGGGCAAACGCAGCACACGATCCATCGCCTCGCGCAGATCCAAGTTATCCAGCATCACGCCGGAAAGCTCGGGCGTGTGACGACTGAATTCGCGCTGCATTTTCGGCGGCTTACCGAACAGCACGCTCATGGGCAGATCCACGGGCTTGGTCTTGTCGGCCTGTGCCTCAAAGTGACCGTCGCGGACTTCCAAGCGGTGCGCTTCAAGCGCCTCGCCTACCACCGCATAGGGGCAGCGCTCACGTTGGCAAAGGGCGTCGAACGTGTCGATCTCTTCCGGCGCCACGGCAAGCACGTAACGCTCCTGCGACTCGTTGCACCAAATTTCCAGCGGGCTCATGCCGGGCTCGGCATTAGGCACGGCGCGAATATCAAACAAACCGCCTCGGCCGCCGTCTTTCACCAGCTCCGGCAAGGCATTGGAAAGCCCGCCGGCGCCGACGTCATGGATAAAGCGAATGGGGTTTTGCTCGCCCAGCGCCCAGCAGCGGTCGATGACTTCTTGGGCGCGGCGCTCGATTTCAGGGTTTTCGCGCTGCACCGAGGCAAAATCAAGATCAGCGCTCGACACCCCAGAGGCCATGCTCGATGCCGCGCCGCCGCCAAGGCCAATCAGCATGGCCGGGCCGCCCATCACGATCAGCTTGCCGCCCACGGGGATATCGCCCTTCTGAACGTGGTGGGCGCGGATATTGCCGTAGCCACCGGCGAGCATGATGGGTTTATGGAAGCCACGCCGCTCAATGCCACCGTCGTTGAGCGATTCCTGCTCGTAGGTACGGAAGTAGCCGGTCAAGTTAGGGCGGCCAAACTCGTTGTTAAACGCCGCGCCACCAATCGGACCCTCAAGCATGATGTTAAGCGCCGACTGCATACGCTCGGGTTTGCCGTAATCAAACGCCTCCCACGGCTGAACAAACTCTGGAATACGCAAGTTGGAGACGGTAAAACCAGAAAGCCCCGCTTTGGGCTTGCCGCCGATACCAGTGGCACCTTCGTCACGAATCTCGCCGCCAGCGCCGGTCGCCGCCCCTGGGAACGGCGCAATCGCCGTGGGGTGGTTGTGGGTCTCCACTTTCATCAGGATATGGATCGGCTCCTCATGGGTGGCGTACTGCGCGCGCTCATCACCCGCGCCGGTTAGTGGCGTAGGGAAAAAGCGCCCTGCGTGAGAGCCTTTAATCACCGCGGCGTTATCGCTATAGGCGGAAAGAATGTTATCCGGCGAGGAAGCAAAGGTGTTCTTGATCATCTTGAACAGCGAATGCGACTGTTCTTCGCCGTCGATCACCCAGTCGGCGTTGAATATCTTATGCCGACAGTGCTCAGAGTTGGCCTGAGCAAACATCATCAGCTCGACATCGGTGGGGTTGCGATCCAGCTCAATGAACGCCTCCACCAGATAGTCGATTTCGTCATCGGCAAGCGCCAGCCCCAATTCACGGTTGGCCGCTGCCAGCGCCTCACGACCGCCATCCAGCACATCTACCCGGCCCAGCGGCGCCGGTTCGTGATGAGCAAAGAGCTTCGCCGCATCGGAGGCGTCAAACAGCACGGTTTCGGTCATGCGGTCGTGCAAAAGCACCAGCAGAGTGTTGAACTCTTCTTCGTCCGGCGGCGCGCTAAACGCGATGCGATAGTCGATACCGCGCTCAATGCGTGTCACATCGCTCACGCCACAGTTGTGGGCGATATCGGTCGCTTTCGATGACCAAGGCGACTGCGTGCCGATACGCGGCACCACCAAAAAACGCTGCGCGCCCTGAAGCGGATCAGTCGGCTCGCTGCTGTGCGAGCCAACGTCCTTGGAATGGCCCACGGAATAGTCGAGCAGCTGCGCCAACCGCTCGCGGGCGGGGTCATCCAACTCGCCGTGATGGTCAATGAAGTGGACATAGTCCGCTGTGAACGCCTCAACCTCAGGCACACGTTCACGCAGCGTTTCCAGTAACCGAGCATGACGGAAAGCCGATAGGGCGGGCGCGCCTCGCAGTTCGAGCATATCTGGGAGCCTCTAAAGCAGGAAAAGGTTCTGGGTAACGTTCAAGCAGGAAATCATTAGGCCGCAGGGCGACCCGCTTTTATGACACTGATTACCCCTATGATACGGTAAAGCGCGGAACACACGAAATCGGCAAGATGACAGCCAGGCTCGGCCTGGGTATCGTGATGCCACAGCCAAAGCCGATAAGATGCCATGCCAACGCTGATTTACCGCCACTTTTCGGCCCAGTTCCGCTTCTTCTACGCGCTTATTGCCGTCGTATTGCTGGTGATGGTGCCAACCATGTCGCTCACCCCGCCTGGCGAGCATTTAAAGCAAATTCACCACCGCGATTTTATGACGGTGCATACCCGTACCTCACCCACGACCTACTACGAGGGGCGTCGAGGCCCCACGGGGTTTGAGTACGAGCTGATGCGCCGCTTCGCTGACTATCTGGGGGTGAGCCTAAACCTCGACGCGAGCCACCATGTGGACAGCGTACTCCCTGCCGTGCGCGAGCGGGGCGACCTGGGTGCGGCGAGGCTGCCGCTTGCGCCTGACACACCGGGCATTCACTTCACCCGGCCGATTATCAATATGCAGCCGCTTTTGGTCTATCGCCGCGGGATTCATGGCATTGAAAAGCCAGCCGATCTGATCGACTTGGAGATCGGTAGCTTAAGCGCCTCGGGCACATCGGCCAACCTGCGTGAGCTACAAGCCGAGCACCCTGCGCTGAGTTGGAAAGAGTCCAGCGAGCTAGAAGTCGCCGAGCTCTTGGCGAAAATCGAAAACGAAAGCCTTGATGCGGCGGTGATTTATGACCATCAATTCCGTCTCAACCGGCTTTTTTTCCCCAATGTCGAGCGAGGCTTTTCTATTGGCGAAACCATCTCCATGGCGTGGGCAGTCCCCAGCGGGCGCGGGCTGGGCTTATTACAAGCCGCCAACCGTTTCCTGGAAGACCTTCAGGGGAGCGGCATGCTCGAACGTCTCAAGGCCCGCTATTTCGGCCATGACGATTATTTGGAGTACGTGGGCACCCGTACGTTTTTATCCCACCTCGATTCGCGCCTGCCGCGCTATGAGGAGCTGTTCAAACAGGCCGCTCGCGAAACCGGCTTTGATTGGAAGCTACTTGCCGCCCTGGGGTACCAAGAGTCGCACTGGGACCCGGAGGCAGTGTCTCCCACCGGCGTGCGTGGGCTGATGATGCTCACCCGCCCCACGGCAAAAGAGATGGGGATCGAAAACCGCCGCGACCCGGCACAGAGCATTGATGGTGGCGCGCGCTATCTACGCAGCATTCACGATCGTCTCCCCGAGAGCATTACCGGCGATGACCGTTTATATATGGCCATGGCGTCCTACAACGTCGGCCTAGGGCATCTTTACGATGCGCGTAAAATCGCTGAGATGCAGGGCGACGACCCGGATAGCTGGGCGGATGTGCGCGAGGCGCTGCCACTGTTGCAACAGCGCGAGTGGCACAGCCAAACGCGCCACGGCTACGCCCGCGGTGGCGAGCCGGTGATTTATGTGCGCAACATTCGTCGCTATTATGAAATGATCGAATACATTGAACGCAGCCGGCGACAGTTTTTCCAACTTGAGCAAACGCCGGTCAACGATGCGTCTTTGCTACTCTTTGACTATGTGCCACCGCTTAATTAACGTGAGGGCCTCATGCGATTACCCACTCGCCCTGCTACATGGTGGCTGATATTGACCAGCGCAGCGGCGGCCGTTGGGTTAGCCAATACCCTTAGCCTCAGCACTGTTACGTTAATCACCTCAACGCTTGCACTATGGGCGGCACTCATCCAACGCGGGGGATTGGCGCGTAGTCTCGCCGCGCTCACATTGATACTGCTGCTACCGAGCCTTTTAAGCTACATCACGCCGGAAGGGTGGATCAGCACGGCACAATGGCAACGCTTGGCCAGTGCGCTTAACCAGCAAAGCACGCTGGAAACATGGCGCACGCCGCTTTTGGTAACGCTAACGCTTGCCCTGCTGGCGCTAAGCCTGTTGCTGCATCAGCGCGCTCGTCTTGGGGCGCCCTTACTGCTGGCTACCGCGCTACTTTTGCTCTGCACCCAACTGATTGACCGGATCATTGGCTACGACCCGCCCACTCTGCTGCACTACAACGCCAGCGGTAGCACTCTTTTTACGTTAGCCTTGATGATCGCCACTCACATCGCACTGACGTGGTCATACTGGCGCGGCAAACGCTACATTACCGGTGCATTATGGCCCGCGATCACCTTGATGCTAGTGGCATTATTGCTGTGGCAACAGCAGCATCGCTCGATAGAATCGGCGCTTTATCAACGCACTCATGCTGAAGGCGAGGCGCTAATCAGCCGGATAACGTCCGATATCCAAGCGCACCGCCAAGCCATGCGTCGCTTCTCGCGTTTTTGGCAACTGCTCGATGAGACACCTAACGCGTCGCAATGGGCGCAACAAGCGGCGGATTATCATGCCGATTTCCGCTATTTTTTGAATATCGCCTTTATCGCGACCGATAGCCAAGTGACTCACGTTTACCCGCCCACGCTGCTCAATCGCAATATTCAAGGTAAGCGGCTATTTAAAGCCCAACCCCGCGGCAGACAGGCATTAGCGCCAGCGCTCCAAGGAGAACGCGAGGGCAGCACAGGGCTTGTTGAGCTTCTACAGGGTAGCCCCGGCATCATTTATTATTGGCCGATCAAAAATAACGACAAAACCCCGGTCGGAGCGGCCGCGATGGCGGTGAGCATTCCCATGTTGGCCGATATGTTATTTGCTTCTCTCACCCCTGAGCATGCGACGCTGCGCTGGCACAATGGCGACAGCGTGCTGGCACGCTTTGGCACCGCGACTCAGCCCGGCCCATGGCAGCACCACTATAAGCTGACACTCGGTCAAGAGCCCCTCACGCTCACCCGCGAGCCCAACCGCGATTACCTGCTAAGCCAAATGTCGCGACTACCGTCTATCGGGCTGACCCTTGGGCTCGTGTTGGCGTATTTGCTGTATCTTGTGCTCTACACGTTCAAACGCCTGGGCGAACAGCACCGCGCCATGCGCTTTAATAACCGCATGCTGCAGCTTGAGATCGAAAAACGTAGCGAACTGCAAAAAGAAGTTGAATGGCTCGCAAGCCACGACGAACTCACCGGCATCGCCAATCGTCGTCACTTCTTAGCGCAGGCTGGCAAGCTCACTCAGCCGCTTCCGCTGAGCCTGATCCTTTGTGATATTGACCATTTCAAGCGCGTCAACGACCAGCTTGGTCACTTGGTGGGCGACGACTATTTAGAAGCCACCGCCAAACTCGGCGCGACACTCATCGCCCAGCACGGTGGAATTTTTGCGCGCTATGGCGGAGAGGAGTTCGTCGCCTGGCTACCCGCAGTGGATCATCAACGCGCCCTCGCGATCGCCGAGCAGCTGCGACGCCAAGTGATGGCACTTTCACTCGCCCACGCTGACGACACGCCGTTGACGCTAAGCGCAGGCGTTGTCACTCACACGCAAGGCGAGATCAATATGCCACGCTTGATGCAGGCCGCTGACGAAGCGCTTTACCGCGCCAAAGAGCAGGGGCGCAACTGCGTGGCAAGCGCTAAATCTGAAGGGACTTAGCGGCGGTCGGCAAAAAAAGCGTTCAACAGCTGCTTTGAGGGTGCCTTCAACACGCCCCCCGTCACCGCCACCTGATGGTTGAACCACGGCTGAGCGAGCAAGTTGGCTTTTGACTCCACCATACCCGCGCGCGGTTCGGGGGCCGCGTAAACCAGCCGCGCAATGCGCGCATGCACCATGGCACCCGCGCACATCATGCACGGCTCCAACGTCACAAACAGCGTACAGCCATCCAAGCGGTAGTTGCGTGCTTTTTCGCCCGCGCGGCGCAGGGCGAGAATTTCCGCATGGGCACTGGGGTCGCAGTCGGCCACCGGCGCATTGTAGGCGGCGGCAAGCACTTCGCCATCGGGCGCCACCACCACGGCACCCACCGGCACCTCCCCCGCCGCAAAGGCTAAATGCGCCTGATCGAGCGCTCGGTGCATGTAAAATTCATCGCTGCGCATGGTGGCAAACTCCGTTATGGTAGGACAAACGCCCGTATGATAGCGATAAAAATACCGTCCCAGGAAACCGCTTTTTATGACTGATGCACTGAACCAGCTTGTTGATCTGCTCAACCTAGAGCCGCTAGAAGAAACGCTGTTTCGCGGCCAGAGCCAGGATTTAGGTTTTCCCCAGCTGTACGGCGGCCAAGTCCTCGGGCAAGCGCTCGCGGCCGCTTCCAGCACCGTACCCGGCGAGCGTCGCCCCCACTCGCAACACGGCTATTTTTTACGCCCTGGCGACCCCCACCGCCCCGTGGTCTACCAAGTAGACACCGTGCGTGATGGCGGAAGTTTTACCACCCGGCGTGTCACCGCGATTCAAAAAGGGCGACCGATCTTTTTTTGCAGCGCCTCGTTTCACACCCCGGAGCCTAACCCGATTGCCCACCAATGCCAGATGCCAGATGTCCCCACACCGGAGACGCTGCTGGAGAACGGTCAAGCGCACTATTCACGCTTTAAGGGCCACCCGAGCGAGTTTCTCTACCTGCCCGGTAAACTCGATGGCCATTTACCCGCCGAACGCTGCCTATGGTTCCGTTTTGCCGGAGAGCTGCCCGATGATACGCCGCTGCACCGTCACCTGCTCTCGTACGCGTCGGATTTCAACTTATTGACCACCGGGCTTTTGCCCCAAGGTGTGGAATACACCGACCCGAAACTGCAGATCGCCAGCCTTGATCACGCCCTGTGGTTACACAACGACGCCCGCCTGGATGATTGGTTGCTATACGTCACCGACTCCCCTTGGGCCGGTGGTGCACGCGGGCTTGCGCGCGGGCATATCTATAACCGCGAAGGGTTGCTGATCGCCTCCACGGCGCAGGAAGGCTTGATGCGCCTGCATGACGAACCGATTCGTTAAATCGGATTTGCCTAAGCGATTTTGCTAAGACGGCTTTATTAAAACAAGTTTGTTAAAACCAGTCGACGAGAAACACATACGCCCGCTTCAAAAGCGGGCGTATGTGTTTCTATAGGTAACGCGCGTCACGCGCGCATTACTTCGCCATCAACCGTAAACGTCATTGACGTTTTTCAGTGGGTAGTGCGCTGGATACGGTTTGCGCGCCACGCCGGATTCCACCGCGGCCTGCGCGACGGCGGAAGACACGCGGTCCAACAGACGAATATCCACGGGCGTCGGAATAATGTACTCGCGACCGAAATGCATTTCGTCGCACTCGTAGGCATCGAGCACCTCTTGCGGCACCGGATCACGAGCCAAATCTTTTAGGGCGTGAACCGCGGCGACCTTCATCGCCTCATTAATACGCGTCGCACGCACGTCCAGCGCCCCGCGGAAGATAAACGGAAAGCCCAGCACGTTGTTGACCTGATTCGGGAAGTCCGACCGACCGGTGGCCATGATCACATCCGGGCGCACTTCACGCGCGACGGCTGGATGAATTTCCGGGTCAGGGTTGGTGCAGGCGAAAATCACCGGGTCCGCTGCCATCTTTTTCACCTGATCCGCGGAAAGCAGCCCCGGGCCAGAAAGCCCGACAAACACGTCGGCGCCATCAATGGCATCGTCCAGGGTGCGCATATCGGTATCCAGCGCAAACTCGGCCTTATACGCATTGATGCCTTCGCGACTTTTATGAATAACCCCACGGCGGTCGAGCATCACGAGCTTATCTTGGCTCGCGCCACAAGCCACCAGCAAACGCATACAGGCAATGGCCGCAGCACCAGCGCCCATGCAAACGATTTTCACGTCTTCAATCGATTTCCCGGCAATGTCCAAGGCGTTGAGCATACCGGCAGCGGTCACAATCGCGGTGCCATGTTGATCATCGTGAAACACGGGGATATTACACTGTTCGATCAGCGCTTTTTCGATCTCAAAGCACTCGGGGGCTTTTATATCCTCAAGATTGATACCGCCCCAGGTATCGGCGATGCGCGCCACGGTGTCGATAAACGCTTGCGGACTTTCCGCATTGACTTCGACATCGACCGAATTAATCCCGGCAAAGCGCTTAAACAGCACGCCCTTGCCTTCCATCACCGGCTTGCTCGCCATTGGACCGAGATTACCCAACCCCAAAATGGCGCTGCCATCGGAAATAACAGCCACGAGGTTGCCCTTCCCCGTATAGCGATAGACATTCTCGCCATCACGGGCAATTTCTCGCACGGGCTCAGCCACGCCAGGACTATACGCCAACGCCAAATCCCGCCCGGTGGCAGTCGGCTTGGTTAGCTCTACCGAGAGCTTACCGGGAATGGGGTTTGCGTGATAATCCAAAGCAGCCTGCTTAAATGCATCCGTCATGGTCAGGGTCCAAGTTAGCGTTGAAATCAAATCGTTATTTCAGAATATAGAAAAACGCCAAGCGCCTCAAGCGCGAGGCACATAACAACACAAAACGACCGTTTATTCGACTTTTCGTTCTTTTTCACGTCATTTCGGCATTATTTACTGAAAATTATGTAAAAATACCGTCGTAACAACGGTTGCTTTAGCGTTTTTGAGTAAAATTTATGGAAATTTTTTCCATAAAAAATCACCTTTTACAAAAAAACCCCCAGCCAACGCCAGGGGTCTAGAGATCAGCACGTCGCGTGCTTACGCGATACGGTCGAGCAACTTAGCGCTTGATTGCGGCGCCAAAACGCTTGTTAAAGCGCTCTACACGGCCACCGGTGGTCGCTTGCTTCTGCTTACCGGTATAAAACGGGTGGCAGTTAGAACACACGTCCAAGTTAAAACCTTCGTTAGACGTGGAGCCAACCTGGAACTCAGCACCGCACGAGCAAGTAGCGGTGACCGTGTGGTATTTTGGGTGGATACCTTGTTTCATCTTGAACCTCATTGAGCTGTATGCCGCCACCTGATCACGTGCCAAGCACCGCATACGGGTTTTGAAAAACGACTAACCGGTTAATCGCTCGAATCGCCTTGATTCAAGCGGCCGAGCATTCTAGCAAACCTAACGCCGGAGGCCAATTGCCACGCACCCTTTCTGTCGCCTCGCCTATTTTACGCGTGGCGCTACCTTCCCCGCTAAGGCGCTTGTTTGACTACCTGCCCGCCGCGTCAGCCCCCGCCTGCGGCTGGCAGCCAGGCGTGCGCGTGCGCGTGCCGTTTGGGCGCCGCGAGGTCATCGGCGTGGTGATCGAGCTAGCCGAGAAGAGCGAACTGCCGCCAGCACAGCTTCGCGCGGTCAGCGAAGCCCTCGACGACGCGTCACTACCGGCCGACTGGTTGTGGCTGTGCCGTTTTACCGCGCGCTACTACCAGCACAGCCTGGGCGATACGCTCGCCCATGCCATGCCCGCTCGGCTGCGCCAAGGCCACCCCATGGCCGGGCGCACGCAAACCCTGTGGCGGCGTTCACCCACGGCACCAGCAGAGCCGGATTTTGGCCGCGCCACCCGCCAAGCCGAGCTTTGGGCACTCCTTGGGCAACATCCGCACGGGCTACCGGGGCGGGCCATCAGCGCCCACGGTTTCAGCCACGACACACTCACACGATTGGCGCAAAAAGGGCTGATTGAGCCCCACGACATCACGCTCACCGCGCCCGCGTCGCCCAGCGGGCACTTACTCGCCACCCCGGCGCTACCGCTTAATCGCGAGCAAGCCGCGGTACTTTCTGCGCTGCACGAGAAGCTTGACGGCTTTCACCCCTGTCTGATCGAAGGCGTCACCGGCAGCGGCAAAACCGAAGTCTATTTGCAGCTGATCGAAGCCGTCGCCACCAAGGGCAAGCAGTCGCTGGTGCTGGTACCAGAAATTGGCCTCACGCCGCAAACGCTGGCGCGCTTTCGTCGCCGCTTTAACGTGCCGGTGCTCGCGCTGCACTCGGGCCTCACCGACCCCGAACGCCTTGACGTGTGGGAGGCTGCCGCCAGCGGTCGCGCGTTGATCATCATCGGCACCCGCTCGGCGATTTTCACCCCGCTTGCCAACCCCGGCGCGATCATCGTCGACGAAGAGCACGATGGCTCCTACAAACAGCAGGATGGCCTGCGTTATCACGCCCGCGACCTTGCCGTCGCCCGCGCCCATCACCACCAAATCCCGGTGGTGCTAGGCAGCGCCACGCCCTCTTTAGAGAGCTTGCAGCGCGGGCTCGACGGCACTTACCGTCATCTACATTTGATCCAGCGCGCCAGCCGCCACCCGCCGGCAAAACTCGAATTGACCGACCTGCGCCACCAGCGGCGCCAGGGCGGGCTATTGCCCAGTGCCATCAAAGCGATCAAACACACGCTCAAAGCGGGCAAACAAGTGCTGATTTTTATCAACCGCCGCGGCTTTGCACCCACCCTTGCCTGCCACGCCTGCGGCTGGATGGCCGAGTGTGGCGCCTGCGATGCGCGCATGACGCTGCACCGCCAACCACCGCTACTGGCCTGCCACCACTGCGACAGCCGTCGTGCGCTGCCGGATGCGTGCCCCGATTGCGGCAGCGGCGACCTGCGTGCGCTTGGCGCGGGCACCGAACGCACCGAAGAAACACTGCAAGGCTTGTTCCCCAACACCACGGTCTACCGCATCGACCGCGACAGCACTCGGCGTAAAGACAGCTTCGAGCAAATCATCAAGGAAATTCAGCGCGGCGAGCCATGCCTTCTGGTGGGGACGCAAATGCTGGCAAAGGGTCACCACTTGCCCCATGTCACGCTGGTGGTGGTGATCAATGCCGACGGCGGCCTTTATGCGGCCGACTTTCGCGCCCTGGAGCACAGCGCACAGCTATTGGAACAGGTCGCTGGGCGTGCCGGGCGTGCCGCCGACCCCGGCCGTGTGCTGGTGCAAACGCTCCACCCCGATGACCCGCACCTTAGCCAACTGGCCGAGCACGGCTACGGAGCACTTGCGCGCCACTTGCTTGAAGAACGACGCATCGCGCAGCTGCCACCGTTTAGTTTTATGGCGCTGTTGCGCGTGGAAAGCCCGCAGGTCGATGCCGCCACGACGCTGGCTCAAGAAGCCGCACACTACCTACACGAATGGATTCACACCCAGCAAAGCCCAGTGCGCTGTTTAGGCCCGGTGCCGGCGCCCATGGAACGACGCCAGAACCGCTACCACCTGCACGTCATGCTTAGCGCCGGCAAACGCAGCCAGCTTCATCAGGCCGCCAGCGTGCTGGTGCAGTGGCTGGAACAAAGCCGCGAAGCACGCCGCGTGCGCTGGTCGCTGGACATCGACCCACAGAGCCTTACCTGACACGACGGTTTGAAAGTAGGCGACAATCGCCGATAATACGTTTTTTACGATGTGCGCCCGTTATAGGCGCCCGCGCACGCCGCCACCGACGTTACCCGGATACTGCCCATGAAAGACACCATTGTTTCGCTGCTCGAAGGCGCCGTTGCCACGCTCAAGCACCAAGGTGTGCTGCCAAGCGACCTCAGCCCGACGATCAAAGTCGACCCCACCAAAGATAAAGCCCACGGCGATTACGCCACCAACTTGGCGCTGGCCATGGCCAAACCCGCGGGCATGAAACCGCGCGAGCTAGCAGAAGCTGTGATCGACGCCTTACCGGAAAGCGACGCCGTGCAAAAAACCGAGATTGCCGGCCCCGGTTTTATCAACTTTTTCGCCGCCGCCGATGCCGCCGCGCAAGTCGTGGCACAAGTGCTCGATTGCGGCGACACCTTTGGCCGCAGCATGCTCGGCAAAGGTGAAAAGGTGCAGGTCGAGTTTGTCTCTGCCAACCCCACCGGTCCTTTGCACGTGGGCCACGGTCGCGGCGCGGCGATTGGCGATTGCCTATGCCGACTGCTCGAAGCGACCGGTTATGACGTCACCCGTGAGTTTTATTACAACGATGCTGGCGCTCAGATCAAAAAACTGGCGCTCTCGGTACAGGCGCGCGCTAAGGGCTTGGGCCCAGAAGACGCCAGCTGGCCCCAGGATGGCTACCGCGGCGAGTACATCGTCGATGTCGCCAACGACTACCTCGCGGGCAAAACCGTCACCGCCGACGACCGCGAGGTGACCGCTTCAGCCGACTCAAATGATCTTGACGCGATTCAAGCCTTCGCCGTGGCATGGCTGCGCCGCGAGCAGGATTTAGACCTCAAGGCGTTCGGCGTTGAATTCGACGTCTATTTTCTCGAATCGTCGCTGTATGAAGATGGCAAGGTCGATGCCACCGTTGAGAAGCTGATCAGTGGCGGCCACACGTATGAGCAAGACGGCGCCCTGTGGCTGCGTACTACCGACTTCGGCGACGACAAAGACCGCGTGATGCGCAAGCGCGAAGGCGGCTACACCTACTTCCTACCCGACGTCGCCTACCACCTCGATAAGTGGCAGCGCGGCTTCAACACCGTGATCAACGAGCAAGGCGCCGACCACCACTCCACCGTGACCCGTGTGCGTGCCGGCCTACAGGCGCTGGAAGTCGGCATCCCCAACGGCTGGCCGGATTACGTGCTGCACCAGATGGTGATGGTGACCCGCTCAGGCGTCGAGGTAAAACTCTCCAAGCGCGCAGGCAGCTACGTGACCGTGCGCGATTTAATCGACGAAGTCGGCCGTGACGCGACCCGCTTTTTCTTGGCTGCCCGCCGCGCCGATTCGCAGCTGACGTTTGATATTGATCTCGCGCGCTCGCAGTCTAACGATAACCCGGTGTACTACATTCAGTACGCCCACGCGCGGGTGTGCAGTATGTTGCGCAAAGCCCAAGACGCCGATCAGCCGTTCATGCACGACTTAGCGCTGGAACACTTGGCGCTGCTCGACAGCGATCAGGAAAAAGCCGTGCTCAATCGCTTAGCACGCTTTCCTGACGTGGTCGAACATGCCGCCAAAAACCGCGAACCGCAGCAGGTCGCGCAGTACCTGCTGGATCTTGCCGGCGATTTCCACACCTGCTACAACGCAGTGAAAGTCATGGTCGATGACGATGCCACCCGTAACGCCCGTTTGAGCCTTGGTCTGGCGACACGCCAGGTGCTACGCAACGGCCTTGATTTGATGGGTGTTAGCGCACCAGAGGAGATGTAACCCGTGGCCACCCCGCGCAAAAAAACCACCCGTGGCGCCACCTCTCAGCGTAAAAAGTCCGCTAAAAAGCAGGCGGGGTTTCGGCTACCCGGCTGGCTATGGGGGTTGGCCGGGATGGCGGCGGGGTTCTTTCTGGCGCAGCATCAGCATGGCACCGCACCGTGGCAGGAGCCGCCGGACGACACGCCCCAAGCCACGGTGATCTCCAAAGAGCAGCGCGAGGCCCAAGACGCCGCCCGGAAAACCGAGCAGGACGCCCAGCCCTCGATGCCGACGTTTGAGTTTTACACGCTGCTCCCAGAAACCGAGGTGATTGCCCCCGGTGGCGCATTGCCTTCTAGCGTCAATCGCCCGGAGGCAGCCACCAATGCCACTGACATCATCGCTGAACCGCCAGCGGAGGAATCAACGCCAAGCGACAGCACACCCGCCGTCAGCGAGGATGACCCCATCGCTCAAGTGATCGCGGCCAATAGCGATGACGTCAATACAGCCACTACTGCGCCAACCGAGACACCGCCAGGGCGCTACATGCTGCAGGCGGCCTCGTTTCGCGAATTCAATGATGCCGAACAGCTACGTAGCCGACTGCGTAATTTGAGCCTACTGGCACAAATTAGTGAAGTGCAGGCTGGCGGCAACACCTGGCACCGGGTCCAGGTTGGCCCTTACGAAGACACCCGCGAGCTCAACCGAGCGCAGGATTTGATGAACACACAAGGCATTGAGCCACTTTTGATCCAGTTACAGAACGGAAAGACGCGCCAGAACTGAAAAACGTACCAACGCACCCTAGCGGGCGGTTGATTTTTTATCGGCCGCCCGCATTTTGTTGGGACTCGCTTTTTTTTCAGCGGCCGCCTTAGCGGCCGGTTCGTCATCGGGAGTTCGCCTCCCACAAGGAGTTATCTCCATGACTACGATTGTTTCCGTGCGTCGCGGTGACCAAGTTGCCCTGGCGGGGGATGGCCAGGTGTCGCTAGGCAACACCGTGATGAAAGGCAACGCCAGTAAAGTCCGCCGCCTCTACCGCGGCAAAGTGCTGGCCGGGTTTGCTGGTGGCACCGCCGATGCCTTCACGCTGTTTGAGCGCTTTGAAGCGCAGCTAGAGAAATACCAAGGCCACCTCACCAAGGCCGCTGTGGAGCTGGCGAAAGACTGGCGCACCGATCGTGCTTTGCGCCGCTTAGAAGCGCTGTTGGCGGTGGCCGACCACAGCGCCTCGCTGATCATTACCGGCAATGGCGATGTGGTTGAACCCGAACGTGGCATTATCGCCATCGGCTCCGGCGGCAACTTCGCGCTTTCAAGCGCCCGGGCGCTTTTGGAAAACACCGATCTTTCGGCGCGTGAGATTACCGAGAAGTCGTTAGAGATCGCCGGTGACATCTGCGTGTTCACCAACCACCACGTCACGATGGAAGAGCTATAAGCCATGACACAGATGACTCCCCGCGAGATCGTTCACGCGTTAGATCAGTTCATCATCGGCCAGCAAGATGCCAAGCGCGCCGTCGCCGTCGCCCTACGTAACCGCTGGCGCCGCATGCAGCTCGACGACGAGCTGCGCTCTGAAGTGACGCCCAAAAACATCCTGATGATCGGCCCGACCGGCGTAGGCAAAACGGAAATTGCCCGCCGCTTGGCCAAGCTTGCCCGCGCACCCTTTATCAAGATAGAAGCGACCAAGTTCACCGAAGTGGGCTATGTGGGCCGCGATGTCGAATCGATCATCCGCGATTTGATGGAAGCCGCGATCAAAATGGTGCGCGAGCAAGCCAAAGAAGAGGTTAGCCACCGCGCCGAAGACGCGGCGGAAGACCGCATCCTTGATGCGCTGCTGCCGCCGCCCCGTGGCCAGGAAGACCAACCTCGCGAAGATAACGGCACACGTCAGGCCTTCCGCAAAAAGCTACGCGAAGGCCAGCTCGATGACAAAGAGATCGATATCGAGCTTTCCCAGCAGGGGCCGAACGTGGATATCATGACGCCCCCGGGCATGGAAGAAATGACTCAACAGCTGTCGAGCTTGTTCTCCAACATGGGCCAGCAAAAGCGCGAAACGCGCCGCGTCAACGTCAAAGACGCCTTTGGCCTGCTGCGCGACGAGGAAGCGGGCAAGCTGGTCAACGAAGAGGATATCAAATCGCGTGCGGTGGAAGCCGTCGAGCAGCATGGCATCGTGTTTCTGGATGAGATCGACAAAGTCGCCAAAGGCAGCGGCCAATCCAGCGGTGGCGAGGTTTCCCGCGAGGGCGTACAGCGCGACTTATTGCCGTTGATCGAAGGCTCCACCGTCTCGACCAAGCACGGCATGGTGAAGACCGACCATATCCTGTTCATCGCCTCGGGGGCGTTTCACCTATCGCGTCCGTCAGATTTGATTCCCGAATTACAGGGTCGCCTGCCGATTCGCGTTGAACTCGATGCGCTCACCCCAGGGGATTTTAAACGCATCCTCACCGAGCCGTCGGCATCGCTGACCAGGCAGTATCAGGCGTTACTGGCCACCGAAGGGCTGGATATTGAATTCACCCCTGACGGTATCGAGCGTATCGCCGAGATTGCCTGGCAGGTTAACGAAGGCACCGAAAATATTGGCGCACGCCGCCTCCACACGGTGATGGAGCGACTCTTGGAAGAAGCCTCTTTCCGCGGCGGCGATATGGAAAGCCCGCTTTCGATCGACGCCGACTACGTCAACGCGCAGCTTGGCGAACTTGCCGTTGACGAAGATCTCTCGCGCTATATCTTGTAAATCATACCTTGTAAAACATGGTGTCATCCGCCACCTTCAAACTGCCTAGCTTAGCTGGGCAGTTTGCGCTAGTTCTTATCTATGCTAGTTCTTATCTATGTTAGCCCCAGCCATGAGGCACCGTCATGAGCGCTAATACCCCCAGCCGCGTTCACTACCATAAGCAAGCCCGCGAACTTGAACTCGGCTATGCCAACGGCGAAAACTATCGGCTACCGATTGAGCTTTTGCGCGTGTTCTCGCCTTCTGCGGAAGTGCGCGGGCACGGCGGCGATACAGCCGTCTTGCAAGTCGGCAAAAAACACATTGGCCTACAAAACATCACCCCGGCGGGCAACTACGCCCTCAAACTGCATTTTGACGACGGCCACGACAGCGGCCTGTTTAGTTGGAACTATCTCTACGAGCTCGCCACTCACCAAGACGATTATTGGCGCGATTATTTACAACGCTTGGAAGACGCGGGCGCTTCCCGCGAGCCGTCAGGCATCGAGGTTAAGTCGATCTAGGTAAGCGCAGACAAATCGGGGCAGACAAGGCTACAATGGTATTCAACTATTTCACCCACGGTTTAACCGTCTCGACTTCGGGAGCTACCGCCCCATGAGCCCCACGGAAAAGCGCACGACCCACTTCGGTTACGAAGAAGTGTCGGTCGATGAGAAAGCGTCTCGCGTCGCCGATGTTTTCCACTCCGTTGCCGCCCGTTATGACGTCATGAATGACCTGATGTCGATGGGCATCCACCGCCTGTGGAAGCGTCTTACGATTGAGCGCTCGGGCGTTCGCCCTGGCCACCAGGTACTGGATATTGCTGGCGGCACGGGCGATTTAACGCTTAAGTTTTCGCGCATGGTGGGCCCGCGCGGCAAGGTCGTACTCGCCGATATCAACGCCTCTATGCTGCACGTTGGGCGCGACAAGCTGATGGATAACGGCGTGGGCGGCAATGTCGAGTACGTGCAAGCCAATGCCGAGTGCTTGCCGTTTCCCGATAACAGCTTTGACTGCATCACCATTGCTTTTGGCCTGCGCAACGTCACCGATAAAGACGCTGCGCTGCGTTCGATGGCGCGCGTGCTAAAACCCGGCGGGCGTCTGCTCGTGCTGGAGTTTTCCAAGCCTAACAACCCGCTGCTCACCAAGGCGTACGATGAATATTCGTTCCGTTTGCTGCCCAAAATAGGGCAGTTTGTGGCGGGCGATGAAGAAAGTTACCGCTACTTGGCCGAGTCCATCCGCATGCACCCGGATCAAGAAACCCTCAAAGGCATGATGGAAACCGCGGGGCTAGACCGCGTGGAGTACACCAACCTGACCGGTGGTATTGTCGCGCTGCACCGCGGCATTAAGTTATGAGGCAACCAACAACGCCAGCATCAATGAAGCCAGTATTGATGACATTCGCATTGATGAAGTTAGCCACAAAGAATTCAGCGACGATGAGGTCAGCATGCTGGTAACGCCCGCCCTGCTATTGGCTGGCTGCGAGCGCACGCTAAATGCGCTGCTAGCCCGCGACCCTGCTGCCCCGGCACGCCTTGAAGCCCTTGCCGGAAACAGGCTGCTGATTCGCCTAGAGCAGCCACACCTACAGCTTTTACTACACTTTCATCGCGGTGGCATCGACTTGCGCCGCGCCGAGGCGCTTGACGAAGCCGACGCCGATGCCGTGGTTGAACTCACCCCGGAGACACTCTCCGAGTGGATCAGCGGCACCTCCGTTGAGCGGCTGATGTTTGAGGGCAAGCTCTCGGTGCGTGGTCGCACGTACCTGTTGGAATCCACCCGCGAGCTTCTAACCGACCTCGACATCGACTGGGAAAGCGAACTCGCCCGCTGGCTGGGGGCGACACCCGCCCACTCACTGGCCGAGGGGTTGCGCCGCGCGGGGCGTTGGGGCCTACGCGCCAAAGACGAACTGATGGCGGATGTCTCAGAATACGTGTTTGAAGAAGCGCGGCTGCTACCTGGGCGTCAACAACGCGACGTGCTGCGCGATCATCTCACCGAGCTTGAGGTCGCCACCGACCGCTTGGAAGCACGCTTAAAGCGCCTACACCGACGCATCACCCAACAACATACTGCGGCCCAACAAAATAGCGAGGCCCAACAGAATAGCACGACGGAAAGTCCGGGAGACACACCGACATGAGCCTACGCTTAGTGCGCATTGGCTGGATCATTGCCCGCCACCGTTTGGATACGCTGATCCCGTTGGAGCGTCTGCCCTGGTGGATGCGCACGCTACTTTGGTTCTCGCCGTTAAAACTGTTTCCGCGGGATGAGCGCTCCCGCGGCGAGCGCTTGCGTTTGGCGCTGGAAGGCTTAGGGCCGATTTTCGTCAAGCTCGGCCAGATGCTCTCGACGCGCCGCGATTTACTCCCCGAAGATATCGCCGACGAACTCAAACGCCTACAGGATCAAGTCCCGCCTTTCCCCGGCGATGCGGCCGTGGCACGGGTAGAAGAACAACTCGATATGTCGCTTAGCGAGGCATTTGCCAGTTTTGATCGCGTTCCGCTGGCCTCGGCGTCAATTGCCCAAGTCCACGCCGCCACACTTCATAGTGGCGAGGAAGTCGTGGTCAAAATCATTCGCCCTGGCATTATGCGTGTCATGCGCCAAGACATCGCGCTGCTCTACCAGATCGCCAAGGTACTAACCAAAGTACCCGAAGCGCGGCGCTTGCGCCCGGTGGAAGTGATCCGCGACTACCAATCGACACTATTTGACGAGCTTGACCTTTACAAAGAGGCCGCTAATACCTCGCAACTTAAGCGTAATTTTAAAGACTCGCCGCTGTTATTCGTACCCACCATTTACTGGCCTTACACGCGGCGTCACGTCATGGTGCAAGAGCGCATTCGCGGCGTACCGGTGGCCGATATGACCACCTTAACGGCCTGCAACACCAACTTAAAAAAACTCGCTGAGACCGGCGTGGAGTTATTTTTCACCCAGGTCTTTCGCGATAACTTCTTTCATGCTGACATGCACCCCGGCAATATTTTTGTTAACTGCGACGACCCGGAAACCCCCCAGTATATTGCCATCGACTGCGGCATTGTCGGCAGCCTCACCCGCGAAGACCAAGACTACTTGGCGCGTAACCTACTGGCATTTTTCCACCAGGATTACTATGAAGTCGCGGCGCTGCATATCGAGTCTGGCTGGGTCGGCGAAGACACCCGCGCCAACGAATTCGCCGCGGCAATTCGAACTGTTTGCGAGCCGATTTTGGAAAAACCGTTAAAAGACATCTCATTTGGTCAAGTGTTACTCGGCTTATTCCAAACGGCGCGACGCTTTAATATGGAAGTGCAGCCACAGCTGGTACTGTTGCAAAAAACACTACTCAACATCGAAGGCCTTGGCCGCCAGCTCTACCCAGATTTGGACCTGTGGAGCACCGCCAAGCCGTTTTTAGAGCGCTGGATGAAAGAGCGCGCCGGCGCACGCGGGCTGTGGGACTCTCTCAAACGCCAGGCGCCCGAGCTCTCCCATCAGCTACCGGAGCTACCGGTGTTAGCTCACAAAGCGCTAAGCCGCATGGAACATGAACAGCGCCAACGCCAACAGCAATCCAGCGCGATCACTTCAATTCGCCACCACCTAACACGCCAAGGCAACCGCTCCTATCGCCTGCGCTTAGGGCTGATATTGCTCGCCATCGCGCTGGCATGGCAGCCGCTCAGCCAGTGGGTGGCCATCCAGGAATGGCCGGTACTCGCCGCCGCGGCGATCGGGTTACTGCTACTGGCGTGGCATTAGCGCACATGCGGATATTGACGAAGGGCTAGTAACGACGAGCTAGTAATGAAGAGCTATTGACAAAGAACACGGACTGACAAGATGACAAATACGGCACCATCTAATACATCGCCGGCAACGGATACCGTGCTTGAAGCGCTCGCCGACGTTCTCAAGCAGCGGCGTAATGCCGCACCGGAAGACTCTTACGTCGCGTCCTTGCACCATAAGGGATTGAACAAGATACTCGAGAAAGTCGGTGAGGAAGCGACCGAAACATTACTCGCTGCCAAAGACGCCGACGGTGGCGATGACACGAAACACCAAGCGCTTATCGCTGAAACGGCCGATCTATGGTTTCATACGCTTGTGATGCTCTCTCACTTGGGGATGAATCACCAAGATGTACTCGATGAACTGGCACGTCGCTTTGGAGTATCGGGCCACGATGAAAAGGCGGCGCGTTAACACAGGTAAAAAAGCTCTCTTAAAAAGCACTTTTAAATAGCGCAAGATTCCCTTGTCGCTCACAAAAACGAGGACACGCATATGTTAGGTGGTATCAGTATTTGGCAGCTGCTGATTGTTCTGGGGATCATCATCCTGATTTTCGGCACCAAAAAATTGCGCAACGTGGGCACTGACTTGGGCGGTGCGGTAAAAGGCTTTAAGAAAGCTATACACGAAGAAGAAAAAGAGGGTGAAAACAAAGACGCAGACGCCGACAAGCCGCAGGCAAAAGTCAGCCACGAAGAGGCTGGCAACACCTATGACGTTCAGGCAGAAGAAAAAAAGGCTGAACAAAGCGACGAGCGCCAATAAACCATGCTGGATATCGGCTTTCTTGAACTGTTGATCATCGCGGTGGTAGGGCTTTTAGTGCTCGGCCCCGAGCGTTTGCCGCGTGCAGCGCGAACGGCAGGGCTATGGGTTGGCAAGATCAAGCGCACGGTATCGGGCATGCAGCGCGAAATCAGCTCTCAGCTTGAGGCCGAAGAGCTAAGGCAGAAACTGAACGATCAACAGAAATCGCTCGATGATAGCCTCAAAAAGGCCAAACAGGACGTTGAAAGCCTAGCTGAGGCGCCGCCTGCCTCTCAAAAGGAGGAGAAAAACCTAGCGGACGCCACGGCGCGGTTAGATGATGCGCTGAACACCGTGCGGGAAGACACCCCGTCCGAGGCGCCGAAAACGCCCTCGTCAAGTCAGCCGGAAGAGGCTCAACAGGGCGCTTCTCAAAGGGGTCAATCTCAAAAAGCCCAATCTCAAAAGGACGAAGAACAGCGATGAGCAGTGGCGACTCTCAGGAGCAGAACGCGCAAAAACAGGCCCCTTTGATTGAGCACTTGGTTGAACTGCGATCACGCCTTATGCGCTCGGTCGTGGTGGTGCTGGTCATTTTTCTCGCCTTGTACTCGTTTGCCAATGACATCTACACCTTTGTGGCACAGCCGCTAATGGCACTGCTGCCGGAAGGCTCGCAGATGATCGCGACTGAAGTGGCTTCGCCCTTTTTAGCCCCGTTTAAGCTGACACTCGTCGTGGCTGTGTTTATTGCAGTACCGTTTATCCTTCACCAGGCGTGGGCGTTTGTGGCTCCTGGGCTTTACGATAACGAAAAAGCCTTAGCGATTCCGATTCTAGCCTCAAGCGTGGGGCTTTTTTATGCCGGTGCTGCGTTTGCCTACTACGCGGTATTTCCGTTGCTGTTTGCGTTTTTCACCCAAACCGGGCCGCAAGACATCACCATAATGACCGATATCAATCAGTACCTGAACTTCGTACTGAAACTCTTTTTTGCCTTTGGCGTTGCGTTTGAAATCCCCATTGCCACATTCTTACTGGTGCTTTCCGGCGCCGCCACCGTCGAGAGCCTTGCCAAAAAACGGCCTTACATTATTTTGGGCTGCTTTGTGGTGGGGATGCTGCTCACCCCGCCCGATGTGGTATCGCAGAGCTTACTCGCCGTACCGATGTACCTGCTTTACGAGGTTGGTCTGTTGTTTGGTCGCTTAGTGCGGCGTAAGCGCCGCGAAGACGCTGAAAAAAGTGCCGACGCCGAAGACTCGTAACCGTACAGCGCACTAAAAACCTCCGCCATACACAGCGGAGGTCTTGCGTTATGCTCGACGCAAACGTGATCGCTTAGCCCATCATTTCATCAATACGATCCACCAACTTAAAAATGCCGGTCGCCGCTTCACTGATGCGCGTGGCGAGCATATAGGCTGGCGTAGAGACAACGCGGTTCTCAAAATCCACCACAATCTCGTCTACCCCGCAGCTGCGGTGCAGGCCGCCCATGGCGCTGATGGCGCCAGATACGCCGGGGTCATGACCTACCGTCACGGCAATGCCTTCACCTAGTAAGCGAGGGGCCATCACTGGCGAGATACACATCAAGCCAATGGGTTTAGCATCCTCGCGAAAACCCGCCAATGCCTCTTTCAGCGGTTCGATGACGTTCATGGCATCGCCAGCAGTCGCGAAGTCTGAGAGGTTTTTTGCCACCCCAAAACCACCGGGAACAATAACCGCATCGAAGGCGTCGGCATCTAACTCGCTAAGCGGGCTGATGTCACCGCGTGCCAGCCGCGCGGCTTCTTCCAACACGTTACGAGTTTGCCCCTCGGCCACGTCGTGGGTCGCATGGTTAATCACGTGGTGCTGTTCCATATCCGGCGCGAAGCAGCGATAGCCAATGCCAAGCTGATCTAAGCGAAGGAGCGTAAGCGTGGTTTCATAAATTTCCGAGCCGTCAAAGACGCCACAGCCGGCCAAAATCACCGCTACCTGTCTGGTCATGCTATTCCCCTTTTTTCAATTCAGTACTATTGCAGAGTACGATTTCTCAGTACGGTTTCTTGGTAGGCATTCTCAATACGGCTTGCCTATTGCGCTTCACTTTATGCAGTTTGCCAAATCTCCACAAGGCAGCTCTCACCGCACACCTTCCCCCATCTTATTCTCTCTACATGTTCTCCCCTACATAGGGCCTGATATACTCACTGAAAGCGACAACCTACTTTGATGATAGCGAGGAGAAAACCCTTGAGTACCCCGACCCCGCGACACTTCCCGGCTACGCGTATGCGGCGCATGCGCCGTGATGATTTCTCCCGCCGCCTAATGCAGGAAAACACCCTGACACCGTCGGACCTCATCTTGCCGGTCTTTGTCTTAGAAGGCGAAAACCAGCGCGAAGCCGTTCCTTCTATGCCCGGCGTTGAGCGTCTTTCGTTGGACCTTTTGATTGAGCAGGCACGCGAAGCATTCGCGCTTGGCATTCCGGCGCTAGCGCTTTTTCCAGTAGTCGGTCCTGCGCTGAAATCGGAGTTTGCCGAAGAGGCCTACAACGCAGGCGGTTTGGTGCAGCGTAGCGTTCGTGCGCTAAAACAAGCGCTCCCCGAGCTTGGCGTCATCACTGACGTAGCGCTTGACCCCTATACCAGCCACGGCCAGGACGGCATCATCGACGAGCACGGCTATGTGTTGAATGACCGCACCGTCGATACGCTACTCAAACAAGCGCTCTCCCACGCGGAAGCCGGTGCTGACGTCGTGGCACCCTCGGATATGATGGATGGGCGTATCAGCGCGATTCGTCAGGTACTTGAGCAAGAACACCTGCACAACGTCAAAATCATGGCCTACAGCGCCAAGTATGCCTCGCACTATTACGGCCCCTTCCGCGATGCGGTAGGCTCAGCGGGCAACTTGGGTAAAGCGGATAAGCGCACCTATCAGATGGACCCGGCAAACAGTGATGAGGCCCTGCACGAGGTCGCGCTGGACCTCGCCGAAGGCGCCGATATGGTGATGGTAAAGCCGGGTATGCCCTACCTTGACGTGGTACGCCAGGTCAAAACCGAGCTTCACGCGCCCACCTTCGCCTATCAGGTAAGCGGCGAGTACGCCATGCACCGCGCCGCTTTCGATAATGGCTGGCTGGACGGCGATAGCGTCATACTTGAGTCACTAATGTGTTTTAAACGTGCGGGGGCCGACGGTATTTTAACCTATTTTGCACTTGATGCTGCGCGCTTGCTGCGTGCTTAGCGTTAGCGCATTTTATTGATCTCGCTCAGCGCAATGGTTCGGACAGTTTCATGACGCGATAGCGCCGTAGTGGCACATCTGCTCAAAGTCGGGCCGGGATTTTATGCGATTGAAGACCAGACCCAAGTAGAAAGAAAAGCGTTCGAGCAGGTGTGCGTTGGCTTTCCGGGTTCTCCAGCGGGCGATAGAAATCACTCGCCTGTCGCCTGACTGATGCTGCCGATCTTCAAGCTTGAGCAGGTTAAGCGCGGTCATTGACGCGTTGAAATGAAAGTGTAGCGCTTTTTCCTTGCGTGCCTGGCAGTCGTTCAGCCCCAGAAACTGCTTGCCTCGCGAAACAGGAACTCAATCTGAAAACGCGCCTTGTCGTACGTCACTAATGTCATGGCGTCCAGCGACGTATCCGTCGAAAACAGCAAGGCGGTTTTCACCTTGCCGCCACAACGCTTGACTAAATACACCACCCGTAGATCGCGTTTGAAATGCGCGCTGTTCACAATCACGGTATACGCCTGCGTCTCGTTCATGTTGCCGGCAAGCGTCCATCGGCTCATGTCATCAACGCTGACTTTTCCATCATAACGGCGCTTTCGCCCCCGGGGTTTCTGTTCTCCCTGATACAGCCAACGCAGGTTGGCGTCATGACGCAGCTTACCGATCTGATGCAACCCCAGTGCCACGACGCCCTGGAGATAGCGGGTTTTACTGTAATAGCCATCCGCCACGAGATAACGCACCTGGGGCGGTAGTGAGGCACGATCTTGCTGGAGGTGATGAAGATAGCTATCCACTCGCGACAATTCACTCTCAGAGCGATCTATCGTTTGTCGTGTAGAGAGGTGATACGCCGTATTTTCCGTCACGTTCACCACGGCGAGCGTGGATATTTCCAGCCCCTTTTCGGCCCTGCCTGTGCCGCCGCTGTAGAACTTGCCTAGCCCCTCGGTATGTCGGCCGCTTTTTGGAATGAAGCGGCAATCCATGGCGGCGATGAGCGTGTTAGCCGTCTCTTCACTGAGTGTCAGCAAACTCAAGCGATTGAACTCGGTAAAATCAAAATCACGCCGATACCACCGTGAAAAGGTCTTCTCATGATAGTCACTGTAACGGCTGAGGTTGCGAAAATTGACGCGGCCTCTCAAGCACATCAGCAAGGGAAGCAAGGCGAGCATAAATCGCCGCTGAGGCTTTTTGAGACTGGACATCTGCTGCAAGACCGTATTGACTATTTCCATGAAAGCCTGTGCTCGAGTCGTGGTGTTGTCAGAGACCCTATTATCTGAGCATCAGGCTTTCTTTAAAACTTTCCGAACCATTGTCAGCGCATCACCCAAATATGACAACGGGGTGACACCCTTTTGTCATCTTTATCCGCCATACTGAAAGCATTACCTTATGTATTTGTCTTTCGAGAAGGAGCGGTAATGGACTCTCAAGCCTCAGACACATTCCTCAAACACGGGGCCGACCAAGGCGTGACCGAAGGCGAAGCGCCGTCGCTACGCGTTAACCGCACGCCAACGGGCGTGCAAGCACGGGACAACCCAGCCGAAACCGATCTCGACGACCCACAGCTTTACTTCAATCGCGAGCTTTCCCACTTACAGTTCAACATTCGTGTGTTGGAGCAGGCGCTAGACGAAGCGCATCCGCTGCTCAACCGGCTGATGTTTTTACTGATTTTCTCGTCCAACATGGATGAATTCTTTGAGATTCGCGTCGCGGGTCTCAAGCACCAGATCGCGCTGGGCGATGACACCACCGGCGCAGATGGCCGCTTGCCCAAGGCCGTGCTGGGCGAAATTGCCCGCATCGCTCATGAGCAAATCACCCGCCAGTACCAGATTCTCAACGACATCCTTCTGCCCGAACTAGAAGCACTAGGGCTGCGGTTTCGTCGGCGCAATCAGTGGACCGAGGCACAAAAAAAGTGGGTGCGCGCATTTTTCAATGACGAAATTATGCCCGTGATTAGCCCGATCGGGCTTGATCCTTCACATCCGTTCCCACGTTTGGTCAACAAAAGTCTTAACTTTATCGTCGAGCTAGAAGGCAAGGATGCGTTCGGCCGTGCCGGCGGCATGGCCATTTTGCCCGCGCCACGTTCGCTGCCGCGCCTGATAGCGCTACCTAAGGAGCTTAGCGAAGACGGGTTCTCGGAGTACGTTTTTCTGTCGTCGATGATCCATGCTCACGCCGAAGAGCTCTTTCCTGGCATGCGCGTGCGCGGCTGCTACCAGTTTCGCTTAACGCGTAACGCCGATATGACCGTCGACCCGGAAGAAGTGTCTGATCTCGCCTCGGCGCTACGTGGCGAGCTGTTGGCACGCCGATACGGCAGTGGCGTGCGTCTTGAAGTCGCTAATAACTGCCCTGATGACCTCATCAACTTTCTTTTGCGCCAGTTCAGCCTCGAAGCTGAGGATCTCTATCGCGTTGAGGGGCCGGTAAATCTCACCCGCATGATGGCCGTGCTTGGGGATGTTGATCGCCCCGAGTTGCTCTATCGTCCTTTTATACCCGGCATACCCAAAGCACTTCGCAGCGGTAGCCTTTTCGATGCGATTCGTAAAAGCGATCTATTACTCCACCACCCTTTTCAGTCGTTCTCGCCGGTCGAAGACCTGCTCAGCGAGGCCGCGCGCGATCCAGATGTACTGGCCATCAAGCAAACACTCTACCGCACTGGCGCCGACTCACCCATCGTCAGCGCCTTAGTGGATGCTGCAAGGCAGGGCAAAGAAGTCACGGTGGTGATTGAGCTGCGCGCACGCTTTGATGAAGCCGATAACCTGCAGCTCGCTTCACGCCTACAGGAAGCCGGTGCCATTGTGATTTACGGCGTCATGGCCTACAAAACCCACGCCAAAATGCTGCATATCGTGCGTCGGGAAAAGGGCGAACTGCGCCACTATGCCCATCTAGGCACCGGCAACTATCACTCTAAAACGGCCAAGCTCTACACCGACTACAGCTTGTTTACCGCTAACGAAGCATTGTGTGCCGATGTACACCGGGTATTTCAGCAGCTTTCAGGGATGGGTCGCGCGCGAAGAATCGACACGCTGCTCCATGCGCCTTTTACCCTTCACGAACGGCTCACCGAAATGATCGAGCGCGAGGCGCACAACGCACGCAAAGGCAAACGCGCGCATATCATCATCAAGTGCAACTCGCTGACCGAACCTAGGCTGATCAAATCGCTCTACCGCGCGTCGCAAGCAGGCGTGGAGTGCGACCTGATTATTCGCGGCATGTGCTGTTTAAAGCCGGGCCTGGAAGGAATTTCTGACAACATTCGCGTGCGTTCGATTATTGGCCGTTTTTTGGAGCACACGCGCGTTTTTCACTTCCATAACGACGGCAAGCCTGAAATTTGGTGCTCTAGCGCCGACTTCATGTCGCGTAACATGTTCCACCGGGTAGAGACCTGCTTTCCGCTACTGGACAAAAAGCTCGCCACACGGGTGCGCAAGGATCTGGAAACCTACTTAGTGGATAACTGCCAGAGCTGGTTGCTGCAGCCTGATGGCCGTTATCGTAAACAAGATGCTGGCGACAGTGCCCCCATCAGCGCACAAGAAACGCTGCTTTACGCTTACGCCACCAAAAGCTAAGTGGCTCTCGACCCAACACGCTTTACCCTACTGCCACCGACAACGCCCCGCACTTTAGCGGGGCGTTGACTTTCCTGGGCAGGCGTTACGCGTAGCGTTTACGCAGTGCTTTCGCCGCGTCCACCATGTTGGCAAGCGCCGGCTCAACCTCCTCCCAACGGCGAGTTTTGAGCCCGCAGTCCGGGTTTACCCACAGCCGCTCGGCGGGAATTTTCTCTAGCGCTTTCTCCATCAGGCTAACCATCCATGCCTCATCCGGGGTATTGGGGGTGTGGATATCATAAACCCCGGGGCCGATTTCATTAGGATAAGCAAAGTCTTGAAATGCTTCCAAAAGCTCCATATCCGAACGCGAGGTTTCAATGGTGATCACATCGGCATCCAACGCTGCAATCGCGCCTATGATGTCGTTAAACTCTGAATAGCACATGTGAGTATGAATTTGGGTAGCGTCTTCCACGCCGGCCACGCTTAGCTGAAAACTCTCGACCGCCCAGTTTAAGTACGCTTGCCACTGGCTTTGGCGTAACGGCAAGCCTTCTCGAAGCGCTGGCTCGTCAACTTGAATTACGTTAATACCGGCGTTTTCGAGGTCGGCGACTTCATCCCGAAGCGCCAGAGCGATCTGCTTGCAGGTCGTTTCTCGCGGCTGATCATCGCGCACAAACGACCACTGCAAAATCGTCACCGGCCCGGTCAGCATGCCTTTCATAGGTTTATCGGTAAGCGATTGCGCATACTCACTCCAACGCACCGTCATCGCTTTCGGGCGCGAGACATCGCCGACGATAATCGGGGGTTTTACGCAGCGTGAACCGTAACTTTGCACCCAGCCAAAGCGAGTAAAGGCAAAACCATCGAGCTGCTCGCCGAAGTACTCCACCATATCGTTACGCTCAGCTTCACCGTGTACCAACACATCAATATCCAGCGCTTCTTGGCGTGCCACCGCGTAGGCGATTTCTTCGCGCATCTTGGCTTCGTACGCATCGAGATTGAGTTCGGCATTTTTATACGCCCGGCGCGTTGCGCGTATCGCGTTTGTCTGCGGAAACGAGCCAATCGTGGTGGTAGGAAAAAGCGGCAGCGCCAATTCATGCCGCTGCGCCAACGCGCGCTCGGCATAGGGCGAGGTGCGCTGGCTATCCGCCGAGCCAACCTGGGCTAAGCGCGCTTTAACAACGCCACGATGAATACGGGTTGAAGACCGGCGTGCATCCAGTGCCTGCGTGGCAGCGGCTAAACGCGCTCCGTCTTCGCCCGTGGCACGGCCGTCGAGAAGCCGCGTAAGCGTCACCACTTCACTGAGCTTTTGGCGTGCAAACGCAAGCCAACTTGTCAATTCCTCACCCAGTTCGGTTTCGGCGTCCAGATCCACCGGCACGTGCAATAGCGAGCAGCTTGGCGCCAGCCACAGGCGGTTGCCCAAGCGCACTTTCAACGGCATCAAGCGCTCACGCAGCACGGCCAGATCCGCGCGCCAGACGTTACGTCCATCGATCATGCCGATAGAAAGCACCTGGTGCGGGCTTAACCGATCAATCACACGCTCAAGCTGCTCCGGCGCGCGCACGGCGTCTACGTGTAACCCCGCCACCGGCAGCCGCGTGGCAACCGATAGGTTATCGCCGAGGCCACCGAAGTAGCTCGCTACCATTAACTTCACCGGCGCGGCTTGCAAGCGATGATAGGCGCGTTCATACGCCTGCTGCCAAGCGAGCGGCAAATCTTGCACCAGCGCTGGCTCATCCAACTGTACCCACTCAACGCCTTGTTTCGCCAAGCGATTCAACACTTCCACGTAAACATCTAACACGCCCTCCAAAAGCGTCAGGCGATCAAACGCATCTCCTTTCGCCTTCCCCAGCCACAGCCAGGTCAACGGGCCGGTAAGCGTGACTTTCGGCGTGAAACCTGCCGCTTGCGCTTCATCGACTTCCTCAAAAAGACGCTCACAAGCCAGCGCGAAATGCTGCTCCTGATGTAGCTCAGGGACCAGGTAGTGGTAATTGGTATCGAAATACTTGGTCATCTCGCACGCCGCAGCAGGCTCGCCGCTCGGCGCCCGACCGCGAGCCATACGAAATGCGGTATCAAGGTCAATATCACCACGTGCTATCTCGTCGTTGGCATTAAAACGTTCAGGCACCGCCCCTAATAGCACGGAGACGTTTAACACCTGATCATAAAAGGCGAAATCACCGACGCTGACATAGTCGAGCCCGGCGTCAAACTGCGCTTGCCAATGCGCTTGACGCAGCGTTTGGCCTTTTATTTCTAGCGCCTCACGGGATAGTTCACCGGCCCAATAGGCCTCGGTGGCTTTTTTTAATTCGCGCCTAGCGCCGATACGTGGATAGCCAAGAATATGAGAAACTGTCATGATAATTGCTCGTTAACGTGAATGATTTTGCACAGTCTGAGCTTCGGCTTAAAGTGAATCAAACTAATATTTCTAATACACAACATGAAATAACATCACCATGATTGAGCTTCGCCACCTCCGCACCCTCCTTGCGCTGCGCGAAACCGGTTCGCTAGTGGAAGCCGCTGAACGCGTCCACCTTACGCAGTCGGCGCTATCGCACCAGCTAAAAGACCTGGAAAGCCGGGTAGAGAGCCCGCTTTTTGTGCGCAAAACCCGCCCGGTCGAGTTCACTCGCGCCGGCTTGCGCCTGCTCACGCTCGCCGATCACGTACTTCCCGAAGTGCGTGGCGCCGAGCGCGATATTGCCCGACTCACCGGCAGCGAGCAGGGGCGCTTGCACATGGCGATCGAGTGTCATAGCTGCTTTCAATGGCTAATGCCAACGGTGGATTATTTTCGCGATCACTGGCCGGAAGTGGAGATCGACATTCCCAGCGGCCATCACTTCGACCCACTCCCGGCGCTTGCCCGCGAACAGCTTGACCTGGTCATCACCGCTGACCCGCAGCCGCTTGAAGGGGTGCACTATGCGCCGCTATTTCGCTACGAGGGGCTTTTGGCGGTTTCCCGCCAGCACCCCTTTGCACAGAGAAGCGCCATCACCCCGCAAGAACTCGCGGGGGAAACCCTGATCACGTACCCGGTAGAGCAGTCACGGCTGGATGTGTTTACCCATTTTTTAAACCCGGCCAACGTGCGACCGAAAGAGATTCGTACCGCCGAGCTCACCATTATGATGATGCAGCTGGTGGCGAGCGGCCGCGGTGTGTGCGCGCTACCTAACTGGGCGTTAACCGAATATTTAGAGCGCGCCTACGTGAGCGCGGTAAAGCTGGGGGAAGACGGTGTATGGAACACGCTTTACGCCGCTATTCGGGAGGAGAGTCTTGAGGCACCTTGGATGCAGGACTTTTTACGCACCGCGCGCGAGACCTCGTTTGCGGTGCTTTCAGGCATTAAGCCCGCGATTCGCGACGCGGAATCAGCAGAGTAAAGCGCGCACCGCCCAGTGTGGGGCTGATATCCACGGTCACGCTGCCACCGTGGCCAGACATGATTTTATGCACGATCGAAAGCCCGAGCCCATAGCCGCCGGAGCTGCGCGTGCGGCTATCATCCAAGCGGGCAAAAGGCTTAAACACATCACCACGCGATTCTACAGGCACGCCGGGGCCGTCGTCTTCGACGTCAATACGCACGAGGTTCGGCTCATCCCAAAGGCGCACTTCTACCTGGGAGTGACCGTAGTGGCAGGCGTTGCTCACCAAGTTTTGCAGCGCACGCTGTAAATAGCGCGGCTCGGCCAGAAGCTCAACATCAGGCCCAGGCACAAGCCTTAGCGTTAAGCCCTCATGCAGCGGCGACAGCGCGTCGATCACCCGCTCGCTCATAGCGCGGCAATCAACGAGCGACATTTCCATTTCCGCGCCATTGATGGTTTCACCCCCTAAGCGGGCATAGGTAAGAATCTCATCCACCAGCGTATCGAGTTCGGCGATATCGGCGTCAATGCCTTGCAGTTGTCGGCGAATAGCGGGCTGCTCGGTCATGTCCTCGACCATCTGTACGGCAAAGCGAATCCGCGCCACTGGCGTGCGCAGCTCGTGCGATACCGCGCGGATCATCTCTTGCTGGCCGCGCAGAAGCGACTGTACTTGGTTGGCCATACCGTTAAAGGCCATCCCCACGCGACCCAGAAAATCACCGCTTTCCACCTTGACGCGAGTTTCCAAACGCCCGCTAGCGATCCGTGTCGCCGCGAGCTCAAGACGTGCCATGCGCGCTTCAATACTGCGCATAATCAGATAAATCACCAGCGTCAGCACGACCATCACCCCGATGAGCAGCGGCAGGTGCAGGTTAAGTGGCAGCAGGTCACTGCGCCGCATCGGTCCGGCTTCTAGCCACTGCGAGGCGTGCTCGCCGGTGCGAGGCAGGGCAATAAGAAGGGACACGTCAAATTTCTCGCCGCTTAGACGCGTCACAATTTGTCCTTGAGCAAGCTGAGCGCGCTGCGTTGCCGTCAGCCCCTCGGGGGGTGAATCCCGCAGGTGCAACGGCCAGCTACCACTATCCAAACCATCAAGCTGTGTCTTGCGCTCGGGGGGCGGTATCGTTGCTAGCTGCTCGGCGGCCAACGCAAGGCTTGCGTGCCACTGCTGATCGCGCCACTCGGCAACCGTTGCGTGGATCAACCAAGGGGAATCATCGAGGCGCTTGCGCAGCCGCCAAGGCGATTTCTCCACCAGCACTTTACCCCGCTCAAGGCGGGCACGCTCGAAGTAGCTCAGATCCGCCTCAGCCAGCGGCGTTAGCGCTAGCGAGATGCCAAAGCGTTCGGCCAATACCGCCATGTGTTTTTCGCGCTGGCGAGGGGACAGTGGCGAAAGCTCTTCAACCAACAGCGACATGGGGAGCGAGACAAGCTGCTCGTGATACGCCTCTTGACGTATTTTCTCAATTAGCATCCGCCCACCAAGCGCCATCATAAAAAGCACCAATAGCACCAAGCCAAGAAGCAGATAAAAACGCAAAAAAGAGCTATGGTTTAGCACCCAACGCATCGCGTTCATACTTCGCTCAAGGCAACATTAGCTGTCTTTAACAAATAAGTAGCCTTTACTACGCACGGTTTTGATCCGGTGGGGCTGATTCGGATCATCGCCAATTTTGGGTCGAATCCGCGACACCCGCACGTCGATTGAGCGATCTTGACCGTCGTACTTAATGCCACGTAAATCGCTAAAAATCTCTTCCCGGGTGAGCACGCGGCCAGCATTGCTGGCCAATAGCCACAACAGATCGAACTCAGCGCTGGTTAGGTCAATACGCTCACCGGATAACCACGCTTCACGGGTCGCATTATCGATATCTAAGTTTTCAAACGCTAAGCGCATCTCCCCGCTGGGGGCTGGGCCATCCGCACGGCGCAAAAGCGCCCGCATACGTGCGAGCAACACCCGCGGTTGCACCGGTTTTGGTACGTAATCGTCTGCCCCCATTTCTAGCCCCAGCACCTGATCTAAATCATCGGTGCGCGCGGTCATCATCATGATCGGGCCGGCAAAATTCGGCCGGACACGACGGCAAATCGCCAGGCCGTCTTCGCCGGGCAACATCAAATCCAGAATCACCAAATCAGGCTGCAAGGTTAAAATACGATCAACCCCTTTAGAGCCGTCAGCCTCTAACGTGACCTGAAACCCGTTGGCTTCTAAGTAGTCACGCGTGAGCTCTGCCAGGCGCTGGTCATCTTCAATAATTAAAATGTGATCCTGATCAGGGTAATCAGGCATCGTCGGCTCTTGGGCTCCAAGCGCTTCAAACTGTTTTTCTAAATGATCGACCATGCGTCTTCGTTGCTCCGCTTTAGTACGCGCTTCTCCCGCTCCCCTGGATTGAGACGGGTGGTGTGATTCGCCAGGATACCTTATTAAACCTGCGTATGAAGGTAGAAAGAGCTAACAGACAAGGCTTACGACTTGCCTTTATTGCTCGATTTCAGGTTGCTGAGTATTGGTGGCTACCCTTTTGGCCCTAGCAACAGCCAGATCAACAAGCCGAAGAAGGGGAAAAAAAGCAGCACCAAAATCCACAGCAGTTTAGAAATGCCACCGGCTGAGCTTTTCGCGACTTTCACAATCGCCCAAATCACGATGATAAGCCAAATGAGCCCTAACAGCCCCCCAACTTCAATCCCCATAGAGACTCCTTAAACCGTATAAGCAAATTAAACGTATGACATAAATGATGTAAAAGCTAAGCACAGGCTTTATTACGTCACAAGGTCAGCCACTTAACAAGACTGGCCCGCGCAGTCTTCCGGCAAGCGCAGCACCATTTCTCCCTGCGACATCTCAATGGCGAGCAAATTGAGAAAACTCATGCCCAAAAGCACAGTGTCACGCTCCATACCGGGGCCAATTGAGCCTTGTACATCTTCAATCCGAATACCGCCCAAACGTACCTCACCGAGTTGCGTTAAGTTGCCTTCCACACGCCCGTTAGCGGTGTTAAACCAAGCACTTCGATCAGGTTCTAGGCTCAGTCTATCGGCCATGCTTTGCGGTACAGCGACATACGTTGCACCGGTATCGAGTAAAAATGTTACCGGCTCGCCATTGATAAACCCTGGCGCTTGAAAGTGCCCCGCGCGGTTGCGCTTAAGCGTTAGCGGCTCGGCGTCACTGTCGCTTTGCGCAATGTGGGCATTGGGGCGCAGTGTCGCTTCGAGCCCTCCGTGTAGCCACCACGTGCCAACCGCCATCAGCAGCACCCAAAACAGCAACATCATCACCAGGCCGCTGCCGCGATTGCGCATGGAGCCGTTGCGTTGGGTCATGTGACTCCTCCCGCGCCATTCAAGGCGCCTGCCACTGCTCGGCAGCGGCTCGTCCACGCGCTTCATTCACCCGTATACACAACAACATAGCCATGATGAATAGCACCGCGCAGAGTAAAATCGAGGCCTGCAACCCTACCAGCGTTTGCAACGTGCCGAGCAACACAATGCCTAACACCCCCGCCAGCTTATTGGCTAAGCCCCAAAAACCGAAGAACTCGGCCGTTTTGGAAAGCGGCGCAAAGAGCCCTACCAGCGTGCGGCTCGCCGATTGACTGGAGCCCAAACTCAACCCCGCCAAACAGCCCACCACCAGAAACACATATTGAGACTGCCACTGCCAACCAAAGTGCCGGTTCGCTATCTCGGTGATACCCGGTGTCGCCCAAATAAAGACAATCGCCAAAACCCAAAGTGCCAACGTGATGAGATATGTCGCTTTTGCCCCGTGCCGATCTTGCACCCAACCGAAGGCCAATGCGCCTGCCGCCGCCGTGACTTGGACGATAATGAACATAAGGTTGCGCACGCCTTCCTCCCAACCGATCACTTGCGCGCCATAGATAAAGGCAAAGGCAATGATGATGTAGACCCCGGCCATCGAGAAGAGCAACGACACCAAGAATACGCTCAAGTCTTTAAAATAGCGTAGATCGTGCAACGTGGCCGCGACGCGCAAGCGCGCGATGTGGCGATAAGAAGCCACCATCGGCTGCGGCTGGCTGCGCTCTTTCAGCAGCAAAAACGTGGGTATTGCCGCGACCAAGAAAAAACCGGCGGCAAACGGCCCCACCCAGCGGATGCGCTCAAAGTTATCTACCGTTGCCTCACCCAGCACAACTAGCGTAAACCCTGCAGCAAAGAGGCCGCCGATATAGCCTAGCGCCCAACCAAATCCGGAAATCTTACCCAGCGCACTCGGTGGCCCGAGTTCGGGCAAAAACGCAGCTATGAAAGATTCGCCCATGGAATAGGCATAGTTGGAGAGAATAATAAGCACAACGCCTAGCCATATATAGCCTGGCGCGACAAAGTACAAAAGCGCGGTGGTGACGACGGTGGCGATGTAGCTGAAAAGCAAAAACCGCTTTTTCTGAGCGCGGTAATCCATCACGGCGCCAAAAAGTGGGGCGGTTATTACCACTAACAAATAACTCGCGGCAAGCGCCATGCTCCACAGAAAGTTTGCCAGCCGGTAGCCGTCCCCTCGATCGCCCACGATAACCGTGGTGAAAAGCTCACCAAACACGACGGTGATAATCAGCAGCGTATACGCTTGATTGGCAAAATCGAACATCGCCCAGCCGAATATTTCTCGGCGAGAGGCGTAACGGCGGGGTTCAGCGGCAGCGGTGAACATAGCAGGACTCAGTCATTGGAGGCTATAATAACCAGTGGGCAAGTACCGCGGCTAACCCTACCAGCAGTGCCGTAATGACCGCCACACTCACCACACAGTTCAGCCAGCGGTCAAACGCGGTGCTGTTATCATCGCGCCGCGTGGCGCCGTGGCGGCTTTTCCCCTTCATCTGACGGTTGTTTCCATGCGCCGCTCTCCCCTGAAGGTGCGCGTTCGCCTCGCGGCTTGCACACCAAGACAATCTTCGCCGAAAGAAATGTACACATTTAATGTTTCGATGCTATCAACTTCCTGTGTGGCCTGCACCGGTAATGTGTCATTCGTTGCGCCCTAGGGAACCGCTGAACAACTCGGCCATAGGCGCCCGAAGCGATCAGCGAGGCCCAAACACCGGATCAGCGATCACTTGCTAACCACCTCAGGTGGTCTGTTTCCCCTGGCAGCCGGATCATCCTTCTCTCCGTCCAAGTATTTCCCCATCCCGATGTAGCCGACATCGCCGCTTATCTGCTCCCCATCGCCACGTACGAGATGCTCGGTCATCGTAACATCGGCCACGCTCTCGATGGCCATATCGATACCGATGATGTTACGCATGGGTTGACTGTCATAGATGGCAGCTTCCAGCACTTCGTCGGCCAGCGCGTACGTAAGCGTCCTTAAACCGACATCTAGATACCTGTTAAGATTTCTCACACTGAGATACCACCGTTATCAGCGCGAGAAGTTCATCATGACCCAGCAAGAACGCAGGGACTACTGGCAACAACACATCACTGAGTGGCAGGCGTCAGGCTTGTCGGGCATGGCGTTCTGCCAACAGCAGTCATTGACCTATCACCAGTTTAGCTATTGGCGTCAAAAGTTCATGAGCCGCGAGTCGGCTGACGCTCAACCACAGGCTGGATTTACCACCGTCATTCCCACCAGTACGGCCAGCCCTGAGAAGAGCACCCCCCTGGCCTGACTATTTCACTACCATGCGGCATTACGATTGCAGGCGTCAATGCCGATAATATGGCGCTTCTCGGCGATGTGCTGAGGCAGCTATGAAGCGGTCGCGCTATCTGCGCCCCGCGTGGGAAATGCCCGAGATTTATCTTTATCGCGCGCCTATCGATTTCCGCAAGCAAGCCAACGGGCTCGCGTTATTGGTCGAGCAAGAATTAGGTCACAACCTAGAACGTATCGCCACCGCTGATACGCTGGAGGCACTGGAAGCATTGCTTCCCTGGAACGTGGCCTTGTCGGCTGTCGTAAAAAAAGTGGCGCAATACGGTTAGGTCAAGTGTGTCGGTTTAGCGGCGCTTACATTTTTTGTGTACTTTCCAGCAATATTTGTGCCGATATTTGGATAGCTTTCTTTAATCATAATTCTGATTTTTTCTCGTATCATTTTTTAATGCGTTACTTAATTTTTTATAATTATTTGTTTTTAAAAGGGAAATTAATACTTGAAATATGAGGTGGTTAGGCTACATTGAAATGAGAAAAGATAAAAATTGCGTAAAGTTTTCGAGAAAGGCATAAGATTTCTCCTGTTGTCTTTTCGCCTGACTAGGAGATCTTTTTTATAAGAAATCATTTTTCAGTCATATAAATACAACTATGTAGAAATGTCTATTTTCTAAAGAGCATAAGTATTTACAACCTATGGGGCATGTTTCTCCCTTATGTTGCCATGGCTGTTGCAAACTCATTACTGATCCAAAATCAAGTGCTGTTCACTACATCGGGGCGCGTTCAGGTTGTCGTTGGGAGTACGCATGATACCCCGTAACTAACGACCTTTCTCGGGCATAACGGGAAACGGCCGTAATGGATCGAATTCAGGGGAAGTTCCCCATGACTATTCAATCAATGAATACAGTTTTAGTTTGATGTTGTTCTCTACACCCGTGGTCTCTTCCCGTTCGGAAGCGTCTTCGGATTCGTCAAACGCAGCTTATGCTGCTCACTAACGTATGGAGGAAAAACCTCAATGTCATCCTCAGACAAAAACCCTAACTCTCACAATCCTGCCGAAGAACTCAGCGCCGATGCCTCGAAGCTGACAAAAAACGCCAAAAGTTATCTGAAGCGGGCGGCTAAGTTGGGACAGGACGTGGAGGCCCTGAAGGCCGGACATACACTCGAAGGCACCGCCACCATTCACTCCATAGAGGATTTCAAGGAGTTGATGAGCGATGGTTTGACCGATGACCACCGCCAGTGCTTTTCCGGGCTCAGCAGTGGCGAGGCTCCGGCCGATGACGCTATGATCGATGCCCTGGCCGACTACGTCTACGGCACCAAGGATCTGTCACCAGAGGCCAAGAGCCACGCCGAAAAGCTGTTCCCGGTTACCGTCGCCGTAACGTCCGGCGAATCCGTCACCATTGAAAGCGACCAAGAATACGGCCCGTCCGGTCCACCTAAGCTCATCAACGCCGGGACTCTGACCTTCGACGGAGGCTCCATCACGGCGGTCACGACATCGCTGACCATCTCCGCCGACAAGCTAAAGATCGTCAAGTCCGGCACCAAATCCTACACCGTCGGCGTCCTGGGCAAGCAGGGCGCCGATGGTGATGATTGCCCTCCCAGCCCGGCTTACGACAAACCCGCCCCCCGCGGCAAGGATGCTAGCGCGCCCAGCCCGGGAATCTGTACTGGCGCCGATAACGGCGGCACAGGCGATCCTGGCAAGCAGGGCCAAGGTGGTGACAAGGGCAAGGACGGCGAGGACGGCCATACCAATCTGCCAGCCAGCATCACCATTCGGTCCATGGATGCGACCTCGCCAAGCCCCTTCGTCATCTATACGCGCTCCGGCGGTGGCGGCGATGGCGGCAAGGGCGGCAAGGGCGGCCCCGGTCAGGACGGCGGCAAGGGCGGCAAAGGATGCGATTCCGGCTGCGAAGGGACCGACGGCGGCGATGGCGGCAAGGGCGGCAACGGCGGCAACGGTGGCAACGGCGGCCCGGGCGGTAACGGCGTCAGCGGAACACAAATCTCGGTCACTTTCCCGCGAGCCCAGCAGTCGCTGCTGCAGACGATCACCGACACCGCCAAGCCCGGCGAGGGCGGTGAGCGCGGAGCGAGTGGCAAGGCTGGCGTCGGCGGCAAGGGCGGCGAGGGCGGCAAGCACAAAACCAACGGTCAGCACGGCCAAAGCGGCGACCACGGCGATCACGGCACACCCGGCACCTCGGGCACCAAGACCGGTGCCGCTGGCAATATCAACGTCAGCTATATCTGACCCGTCCACGGCGCGCACTGGCCCCACGGCCGTCCCTTAGGGCTAGTGCGCCCCTGGTACCGTGACGACCTCATACGGAGTGTCTTTATGGAAGAGATATCCTTCGATTGGACCGCCGACGATTTCGTTTGGCCCTATGGAACCTACCTGACTCAGATTCCGACGCTGGAGGCCGCTCGCCGCGCCCTCGGCCCCGTATCCCAAACAGTCCGTCAGGCACGCAGTCGCCTCTATTGGCGAGACGGCGAGATCCGCAATCGCGGACGGCTGCGGCTTGGCATGCATGACCGCGGCGAGGAATACGTCTTCGCCAACGGCAACCTCCACGGCGATGACCGCCACGGACAAAGCGTCCACCTGCCGTTGCACGTCAAGGTTTTGCGCTTAAAGACTCTGCGACTCGGCCCAGGCGAGGTCTATGACATTACGTCTTCGCACACCTATTGGCCCAGGCTACATTACCGCGAGGAGCTTTACGTCTACATGCATGTCGACCGACTGGTTGTCGCACCGGGGGCGGTGCTTCAGGTGCGTGGCAACGTCCTAGTCCTGACCTGTGACGAAGCGGTCGCCGACGCACCGGCTTCTTTCCCCGAAGCCTCGCTGCTGGACGTGCGCATCCTCGGCACCGACCACCCGGCCTTTTCCCAATTTCGCCGGGCGCCGGCTGAACCTGGCCGTGTCGGCCAAAACGGTGACCCTGGCCGATCCGTCGCCCCACCCCGCCCCCGACCCTCGATCTTCGGGCCCATACACCCCCCTAGCCCGACCAACGAGGCCGCGACCGATGGTGGCGATGGTGCCGCTGGAGCTGACGGTACCCACGGCCAGAATGGAGGCATGTGCATGCTCGCTGCCATCCACCTGGGCAAACTAACGGGCTTCCCCCCCGGCGGCCTATGCATCTTCGGCCAGGCCGGGGCCGGGCGACCCGGCGCCTCGGGCGGCGACGGTGGGGCCGGAGGCAACGGTGGGTCCGCGCCCCAAGCTCCCGGACGTGGTGGCCATGGAGGGGACGGCGGAACCGGCGGACATGGCGGCAATGGCGGCCTAAGCGGCCACATCTTCGTCGAGGTTCCCACCGACGCCACCGCCGCTGTCACGACTATTGCCCAGGACAGCCTAGGCGGAGCACCCGGCTACGGCGGCCAGGGCGGCCATCCCGGGGGCGGTGGTCACCGCCTCCTACTCGACGGCACAACGTCCGCCGATCTCGAACCGGCCTCTGATGGCCCGCCTGGACATCGAGGTCTGGATGGCCGCCCGGGGCGCGGCCGGAAAGGGCCCCGCATTCATATCCTGACACCGGCCGAAAAGCCGGTCCACCAAATCAGCTGAGCGGCTGCCCGTCAGCTTCCTCACATAGGAGACAAAATCGTGGCACCTTCCCTACCTCAGGTCATACGCAACTTCTACACCTTCCAGACTGACGTGCCGCTGAAGGACGGCTCTTCCGGTTCTACTTTCGGCCGCTCTATCACCCAATACGAGATCCGTCGTCGGCGCGATGTGCAAAATTTGGGTTCGTCGCACAGCTATACAGTGATGATGACCCAGCGCATCATTATCCCAAGCACCCTGGGCTATCGGCCGGGGCCAACGTCGTCGAGCGCCTATGACAACTACCCTGCTATCCTGGTTAACGAACTGGACATCACGGCTAACAACAACGCCAAGATCGTCTTGCAGAACATGTTCCCGAAGACCCTGAACTCCCAGGTCTCGACCTCGCGCAGCTCGGACAGTTCTAGCCAGACGGGGATGACGCAGCAGAACACCTCGGGCTCATCGGACACTAACGTTAACACCTTCGGCGTCGGCATCTCCGCGGGGATCTTCGGTGAACTGCCAGTGGTCAATCTGAGCACCAACTATTCCCACTCCTGGGAACACAGCCACTCGCATTCCTCCAGCGAAGGTCATTCCCAGGGCGACTCTCACAGCACCGGTGCCGCTGCGAGCATGAGTATCAAGGACTGGAGTTCCTACGGCTACCTGAACAACGAGGCCATCGCACCGTCTTGGGTCTGGGGGCAGAGCTACCCTTGGGACGTCATCCAGTACAACCAGTCCTCCAACGGCACCGACATTGATCTGCCGAAGTTCGTGTCTGACCGGATGCTTAGTGGCAGCCTGGTCCTGCCGCCCAGCCAGCTGTCACTCTTTGGCCTGGATTTCACTATGACGGCCGGCTGGATCATCGACTTCCCCGAAGGGGTCAGCGAGGACGAAACCGTCACCATCTCCCATACCACCAGCAGCTACTCTGCCAGCCATCAGAAAAATGGGGGCGCCCTGGTCGCAACGCTGCAAAATGGCCAGGAAGCGAACGTCAGCACCTATAGCTCAGATGCCATTGATCTCAGCCGTTACGCCCTGACGCCGATTGCCGGGCCGGGTAGTGACAATGGTGCCGCGATCGGCTTCACCGCCCATTCCTTCACCTACCCACCGACCGCGCCGAAGACGCCGTTCAAGATCGTCTCGCCAGCCGGCAACCTTCAGGTCACGGGCACCGGCTTCGACGACATCATGACCACCAGCTTCAAGGAAAAGCCGAAGCTGACCATCACTTTCAAGATCGCCGACACCGACAATCCCTACGCCCTGCTGCTGATGCACTGGATCGGCCAGAAAAGTGGCGCGTGCGAACTGCACTGGACCGTCAACGGAACTTGGAGCGGCGCCATCCTGGTCAATGAAGCCGAAGGCACTGGCGGTCAGAACAATGTCTCCACCATCGACCTGCGGAACCTTGAGTTCACCTCCATCAACTTCCACGACTACCTGGTCGTCGGCACCAACACGGTGGAGATCGACATCATTAAGGTCGACGCCTCCGCTCCGACCAGCTACACGCTGTTCGCTACCGCCATCGGCGAGGTCTGACGGTATCGCTAGCCACGGGAGACGCAGATGGGGAAATACGTCAACAGCAACAAGCCCTTGTCGAAAAGGGTCAAGCGCGTCGGCCTCAAGCGCTCGCGTGCGAAACAGGATCGGAGCGCCCAACAGCTCGGCAGAAAGCTGCTCAAGTTCAAGGACACGGGAGCCAAGGTTCCGGCCCTCAAAGCAAAACGCGGCCCGAATCTTCGGGTCGCTGAGCGCCTAATCAAAACCAAGGCAGGCAAAAAAAAGGGGGGCTTAGCGCTTTCATCAGAGACCAAGAGCACCTTCGATACCCGCTTCCGCGAGGCCTGGAAAGGCATGGACGAAGCCTTTTCCACTGCCTTTACGCGGAATCTAGTTGAGGGAATCGTCAAGGAGGCCCAAACCACCAAATTGACGACCGCCGACTTCAAGCATCTGGTAGAGCTAGTGGACATCGCCTCTACGGCCCGCATGCCGACAGAGTTCTCCGGCTATGCCACCAAAAGCGAAAAGATGCAGCACCCTACCGGCGCGGGAAAGGGGCTGTTTGCCAAGGGATACAAGAATCATGGCACCATGGACACCGCGCGCCGCAACTATGTCGACAAGGCGATGCAGGCCGAAGCCAAGGCCAGTAAGAAGATGACGGAAGTCATCACCTCTGGCGTCAAGGCCTCCATCGAATTCACTCTGAACGAGTTCACCGCGCCGATCACCGCGAAGAACGTATTCCGGTACGCCGAACGTCCCAACCTATCGAAAAAGAAATTCACCGACACGGACCACCGCCAGCTTGCCGAGCGAGAACGCATGAAGAACATCTACGTGAAGCTAGGAGGAACACTGCGTCCCCAGAAAGGGAAAGAAACAGCCGCTGCAAGCCTAACCCGGGAATGGAAACACGACCGCTCCCCGTTCTCTCTAACGGGGGACATTCAGCGGGAGCCTCCCAGCCCCCGTCGGCAGCCGCAGCTATCAAAGAGCATTTTCGATACTTACAAGGTCTAGGGCAATTCACAAGGTAGGAGGAATCACCAGCGTCCGCCACACTCGGCGCTGGACATCGCCAGCTTCAAACACTGGCTGATGCCGTTCGTTGTACCAGAACCATATCATTTTCCCGCAGCTTTATCGGATGACTGCGCATCCACGTCACCGTCAGGCGGGCAGAAATGAACTCGACAAGATAAGTGTGTTCCAATCGGCTAACACTACTCTTTGGAGGCTTACATGCCAGACCCAAACCACAATCAACGCAACGCCGCTTGGCAGGCTGCCCATCAGTGGCGGGCTAGGGCAGCGCAAACGCGCCCTGACGGCTTAATGGGCACCATCAAGTTGTTTTTTACTTGGCTGGCGTTTGGCGTGCTAATGATCGTCGGCGTTGTCTTAGGGCTTTTATTTTTGCTGGTGGGCTGGGCTATGATGCCGTTTGTGCGCCACAAAATGAAAAAGCGCATGGAGGCGATGCGGGCTAACCAAGCGCAGGATGTCGGCGGCGGTCACGCTCACCAACAGTCGCGCCATCGGCAGGATGTGCTAGAGGGTCACTACGAGGTCAAAGACAAAGACCGACGCGGCTAAAATAAAGTAGCGCTACGCTGGCGGAAATACCCACGCAAAGGCAGCGGCCAAGGTTGCCAATCGGCACCGGCAAAAACATGGCGCGAATCTGCCCGATCATTTAGTCTTTGGCTGCCAAAAAGCGCTTCCACAGCGCCCTCACCGTATCGCGCTCAGTCTGAAAATCGCCCTCGTCCACGCTCGCCTTTTCACCGGTCAAGGCCGCACGGTGGGTAGTGCTGCGATACGCCAAATACGCGTCGCGCAAGCGCTCGGCTTCGTCCTCCGGCAAGTGGTCACTCGCCGCTAGCGTTTCAAGAATGCGGATATTATCGCTGTAGGTGAGCAGCTCCGGCGTTTCATGGGCCAGCGAAAGCACCGCGTACTGACACAGAAATTCGATATCCACCATACCACCGGCGTCTTGCTTGAGATTGAACGTCCCGGCTTTTTTGCTCGCCAGATGATCGCGCATTTTATCGCGCATTTTGACCACATCTGCGCGTAGCGCTCCACGCTCACGCGGCTGCGCCAAAATTTCCCCGCGCACGGCGTTGAATTTTTCCGCAAGCGCCTCGTTGCCCGCCACCACGCGAGCGCGCACCAACGCCTGATGCTCCCAGGTCCAGGCATTTTCACGCTGGTAATCGGCAAAGGCGTCGATTGAGGTGACCAAAAGCCCGGCGTTGCCCGAAGGGCGCAAGCGCATGTCGACCTCGTAGAGCGAACCCGCTGGCGTCACCGCCGTTAACAGGTGAATAATGCGTTGACCAAGGCGAGTGAAAAACACCGGTGTATCCAACGACCGCGGGCCATCGGTGGCGCCTTTGCCATCGCTGTCGTGGAGGAAGACCAAATCCAGATCGGAGCTGTAGCCAAGTTCGATACCACCAAGCTTGCCGTAGCCGACGACCAAAAACGCGGCTGTATCGGCACTCATCCCCGGCGGTGTGCCGTGTTTGCGCGTTAGGTGCTTCCACGCCATGGCGATTACGGCATCGAGTATCACCTCAGCGATATAGGTTAAGTAATCGCTTACTTTCATCAGATGCCGCGTGCCAGCAATATCGGAGGCCGCGACGTGTAAGGTCTGGGCGTGCTTGAACACTCGTAGCGCTTCTAGCTGCGCCTCTTCGTCGTCTTCGGGTAGGCGGTTTAACGCTTGACGCAGTTCATCGGCAAGCCGGTCTTTATCCGCCGGGGTATAGAGCGATTCCGGCGTCAACAGCTCGTCGAGCAGGATCGGGTAGCGCGCGAGCTGCTCGGCAATCCAGGGGCTTGCCGAGCACAAGTGCATCAGATGCTCTAACGCCTGCGGATTTTCACGCAACAGCGCCAGGTACGCGGTGCGCCGCAGCACGGCTTCAATCAGCGGCTGCACCCGGGGTAGCGCGGTATCGGGCGTCTCACTTTGCGCTAACGCGTCGAGCAACAGCGGCATCAGCGCATCCAAGCGCTCATAGCCAATCCGCTGCATACTTTGCACCGCGCGTGAGTGATAAAGCCCGCTCAGCTGCTTGAGCGCTTTGGCCGGCTCAACGAAACCGGCGTCAGCCAAATGGTTTTCGGCCTCTTCCTGCTCTAATTCACCACGCCATACCAGGCGCCACTGCTCAAGGCTCGCGTCGCTGTCGCTGGCCTCTTCCACGTCGTCTTCCGGGTCGGCAATCACGGCATCGAAGTGGCGGCGCACCCGCTCGCGCACCTCGTCCAATTTCGCCATGACCGCGGGCCAATCTTCCATGTCGAGTGCCAAGGCCACGCGCTCACGGTTGAGATCATCATCCGGCAGGCGCTGCGTTTGGCGGTCTTCCAAGGCCTGCAAGGCGTGCTCAATATCGCGCAAAAAGGCGTAGTCGGGGATAAGCTCGTCCACCACGGCCTGCGGCAACAGCCCTAGCTCGGGCAGGCGGTTCAGTGCCCGGTGAAGCGACGTCACCTGCAACTCGGTATCACGGCCGCCACGAATCAACTGAAACGCCTGCACCACGAATTCCACCTCGCGGATGCCGCCCGGGCCGAGCTTGATATTGCTCTCCATGCCCTTGCGCTTCACTTCACGGTTGATCATCGCTTTCAGCTCGCGCAGTGACTCGATCGCACCAAAATCCAGGTACTTGCGGTACACAAAGGGGCGCAAACTGGCAAGCAGCTCAAAGCCTGCGTCAATATCCCCCGCGACGGGGCGCGCTTTGAGCATGGCATAGCGCTCCCACTCGCGGCCCTGATCTTGATAGTAGGCCGAAAGCGCCGAGAAACTGCCCACCAGCGGGCCGCCGTCGCCTAGCGGACGCAGGCGCATATCCACGCGAAACGCAAAGCCATCAGCGGTCACCGCGTCCAGCGCCCCGATGAGCTTCTGCCCTAGCTTGGTGAAGTATTCCTGGTGCTCAAGCGACTTGCGTCCCCCTGCGGTATCGCCGTTTTCCGGGAAGGCGAAAATCAGGTCGATATCCGAGGAAAGATTAAGCTCTCCGGCGCCCAGCTTACCCATCCCCAGCACGACCAGGCGCTGATCACTCTCGTCGCGACGCCGCGCCGGTAGCCCCCAGCGCGGTTGCAAGAATGCTTCTAACCAATTAAGCGCGCCTTCCAGGCATACCTCGGCAAGGTCCGACACCGCCGCGGCGGTATCCCACATTGCGTAGCCTTCGGGGCGATTAAGGTCGCGCCAGACAATGCCGAGCATCCGCGCTTGACGAAAACGGCGAATCGCCTGGTGCATGGCGGCTTCATCCTCGGCCGTCTCTAACCGCTCGCCTAGCCACGCTGCCTGTGCCTCGCGGCTGGGGGTTGCATCCAGCTCACCGGCGGCATCGAGCTCGGCGAGTAACGTCGGCGTGCGTACCAGCACATCCAGCGCAAAGGTCGAGATCGTCATAACCTGCACGAGCGCCTCGCGCCGCGATGTACTGAGCGCGTCCCAGCTTTCCGAGGGCGATTCTTGGTCGCTCATGGACGCGATGTTATCCGCCTGCTCAAGCGCTTCATTCAAGCGCTCGCGGGCCTGTTGCGCCGGTGTCTTCAGTGGCGCGGGCAGAAATTCCAGAGGTAACACGTCGTCATTGAGTTCCATAGCGCCCTCGTTGGTCGTTGGTGGTTTTTTATCCCAAGAACTTGCCCCAGCCTAGCAGGCCCCAGGTCAGCCCGGCGAGAATGAGCGCCAGCATGACTGCAGCCGAGCCAATATCCTTCGCTCGACCCGAAAGCTCGTGGTGCTCAGTGCCGATGCGGTCGACCACACTTTCAATCGCGCTGTTTAATAGCTCGGTAATCAACACCAGCACGCAGCTGCCCATCAACATCAACCAGGCGAGCGGCCCATCACCAATCCACCAAGCAAACGGTAGCAGCACGAGTGTGATGCCAACTTCCTGGCGAAACGCGGCTTCATGGCGAAATGCTGCGTTTAATCCTTTGAGCGAGTAGCGAGTAGAGTGCTTTAAGTGCGTTAAGCCCGTATGGCCAGGTTTCATCAATCGTCCTCAACGTGGCAAGCCTCATTTTGTGGTTAATGGGCCCGTATCATTTCATCCAAATCTTGCGCCAGCGGCTCTAGCACTTTGGTCCAGTTGAGGTATGGCGTGTTTGAATTACCGTTCACCAATACACTGAATACCCCCCAACGCCCGCTAACGGTACGGAAATACCCCGCCGCAGCGCGCACCGCAAACGGTTGATTGAGCGTACCGGTTTTTATCATCACGTTAGTTTGGAAAGCATCGGGGCCGCGGCGAATAAAGCGCATGACCCCGTTGGCTGGCGACTGAAACGTGGCCGCGAAGCTTGGGAACAGCGACGCTTGGTAAAACATCGATTCCAGCATCACGTTGATACCGTGGGCACTGGTGCGATTGCCGGTGGTCAAGCCGCTGCCGCTTTCTAGCGTCACCGGACCGTGCCCCGGCAGGCTTGTGGCATACGCCTCTAATGCCTCGCCAGCCTCGCGCAGCTGCGCCTTGGGTGTTTCCACCAAATTTAATGCCAGCACATCGGCCATGTAATTATTGGAGTAGTTCATTGTCCGCAGCAAAATCTCCTGCAGCGGCTTACCGTCTACCGCGGCCAGCCGACTTGCACCTTCAGGCGGTGGTTCGGCAGTTACCCGGGGGTCGCTCCCCATCACAATGCCTGCCCGCATGAGCATAGCATGAAGCGTTTGCGCGGTTTGCGCCGCGCTGTCGCTTGCCGCCCGGTAGACATCCCGCGGCCAGGCGTTGGTGGAGATCTGCCCACTGATGCGCATGATATCGCCGCGTTCGTCGGTGATGCGCTCGGCGTTGAGCTCGGTCCCGCTGTTATCGGGGCGGGTCGTGACGCGGTTATCCACTCGCGTAAGCGATGACGGACCGTCGCAGTGGGTGATGCGCGCGGGCTCACCCGCCGTACTTGCCGGTGCGACGTTGACGCACCAGCTGCCAAAGTTCACCCCGGCCGATGAGAGCGGCGCACTGTAGCTGTTCGCCACCCGTGACAGCGCATCGCAGCGGTCGGTGGTGATGCATGCTACCGGGCCAAAACGCCACTGGCTCACGACCAAGCCACCGGCCACTTCGCGCACGCCGGCCTGCTGCAAGCGTTGTACCAAACGCCATAAATTTTCGCTGGTAAGCCCGGGGTCTCCGCCGCCGTCAAACACCAAATCGCCTTGCAACACGCCGTTGGTATCGACCTCGCCGACGCTAACCAACGCCGTAGTGAAGCGATGCTGCGGGCCAAAGCGGTTAAGCGCTGCGGCCCCCAGGTACGCTTTGGTCACCGACGCGGGTGAGCGCTCGGCGTGGGGATTGATGCTCGCCAGCGTCACCTCGGAGGCATTTAGCAACCGCGCCTCGGCACTAATCGCGAAACCACTCTCTTGCAGTTCGGCCAAACGCGAAAAATCCGCCATCACCAAGGAGCTAGACGACAGCATAAACGCTGCCGCCACGAGCGAACCGACGATAGACCTAGAGCGCCTTTTCAATAACGTGTTAGTCACCATTCGCCTCCTTAATGCACGCTCATTTTGGAAAACACCTGCAGCAATACCACGCCGACCACAATGAACCCAATGCCCAACACGCCGGGCCAATCAGGCCGTTCGCCAAACGCCACAATGCCCACTAGGGTAACCAGCACAATACCCAGGCCCGCCCAAATCGCGTAGGCCACGCCGACCGGCAGCGTGCGAAGCACCAAGCTCAACAAGTAAAAGGCCAAGCCGTAGCCCACCACCACCACGATACTCGGCAGCGGGCGAGTAAAGCCCATGGAGGCTTTAAGCGCACTGGTGGCTACCACTTCAGCGACAATCGCAAGCACTAAAAAAACAAACGTCATACACGCTCCAGATTTACGATGAGACGCCAGAGGGCCTGGCCGCTATGGTCATACTTCGCTTCAAACGGGGTTAAATAGTCGCCGCTGGGATAATGCGCCGTAATATCCGGCGACTTACCCGTGGCTTGCACCACGGCTTGAGCAAACTCCTCAACGTAAATTTTCCAATTCGATCGCAGCTCCAACCGACCACCCAGTGCCAGCAGCGTGGGAAAGACCGGGTGCCCATGCCAGCGCCGATTTAAATGCGCCGCCTTGGGGTAAGGGTTGGGATAAAGCAAATAGTGTCGCAAAGGCGTCCAGCCAGCACGTTGTGCCAAGCGCCAGAAATCAACGAGATCGGCGCGCACCAGAAGGGCATTCTCCGGTGGTGCGCCGTGGTCACGCCCCAGGCGATCCGCACTGCGATCCACTCCGATCACTGCATGGTCAGGGAAGGTGGCCGCTAAGCGCCGAGTGGAAAGCCCTACCCCGCAGCCGGCATCCAAAATAAGGGGCGCGCACCGCTCGCCTAGCCAGGCATTAGCCGTTTCAAACGCTTTTTGCGTATGCGCGGCGATAGGCTTTTGCCACGGGTGCGCCAGCGCGCGCGACACCCGGCGCGATACGTCTGGGTGCGCCCCCGGCTGATTAGATTCGACCGCGCGTGATCGCGTCTGCATGGCGTTTTTCACCCATTATTAGCCCAAAAGAAGCAGATTCTATCAGGCTCGTGTGCTTGTAGCATGACGGCGTTGCGCGCCTGGTGCTATGATCACACCCAAGAAAATGATGAAGCGCACGTGACAACCACGTTACAGTGACCGCGTGTCGATAAAAACGATTTTAACCACCACCGCACCACGAGGAACCCGGCTTGCCACACTTACCGGTGATTGTCGGCATGGGCGGCATCAATCCCGCCGGCAGAACCTCGGGCCATCAGGCCTTTCGCCGCACCGTGCTTGATGCACTCTCTACCGATCAGCAACGTCAGACCTTAGAGAGCCTGGCCGCACTCATGCGCCTTAATACCGGTGCCACATTATCCTTTGATGCGCTGCGCGAAGAGGTGCTTAAGCATACCCTAGTGCGTCGCAACGAAGACCCGCTCTTTACCCCCCCGGGGTTGCCCGCCAACCGCCAAGCCTCGCTGGGCCTAAGCGAACCGCTGCGCTTTCAGCTGCGCCGCCGCCAGCTTCCTGAGCACATTCCCGACCACTGGGACGTGCGCGAACTCGATGCTCGCCAGGTGGAAGTCAGCGTACCCGCGGGTGATTTCAATGTGCTGCTGCCCGACGCCCAGACGCCCAAAGTCTCGACCGCGGCCCAGCTGCCCAGTGGCTTTGATCCGGCCTCACTTTACCGCAGCGTTCACCATCCACGCGGGCTTTCCATGGCGATTTTTAGCGCCAGCGACTGCATCGGGGCGAGCGGCTTTACCTGGGAAACCCTGCGCCAGCAGCTCGACCCGGACCAGATTGCCGTCTATGCCGGCAATTCCATCGGGCAACTGGATGATCAGGGCTGGGGAGGCCTGATCAAAAGCTTGGTCAGCGGGCAGCGCGCGACATCCAAACAGATGCCACTTGGCTACGCGCAAATGCCAGCCGACTTTTTGAACGCCTATGTGCTTGGGAGCGTTGGCGGCACCGGCGCCGCGCTCGGCGCCTGCGCCAGCTTTTTGTATAACCTGCGCTTGGGCATCGACGATATTCGCGCCGGGCGCTGCCGGGTGGTGATGGTCGGCACCGCCGATGCGCCGATCACACCGGAAATCATCGAAGGCTTTCGCGCCATGGGTGCGCTTGCCGATGACGCGGGTTTGAAAGCCTTAGACGCGTTAGAAATGCTAACCGACGCTGACTACCAGCGCGCTTGCCGCCCGTTTGCGCGCAACTGCGGCTTTACCATGGCCGAGTCAAGCCAGTTTGTCATGCTGATGGACGATACCCTGGCACTGGAAACCGGCGCGGATATCCTCGGCGCGGTGCCGGATGTATTCGTCAATGCCGACGGCTTCAAACGCTCCATCTCCGCACCCGGCATCGGCAACTACATTACCTTGGGCAAAGCGGCGTCACTGACGCGTAGTCTACTGGGCGAACGTGCGCTGCAAGAGCGGACGTTTCTCCACGCCCACGGCACCAGCACGCCGAAAAACCGCGTCACCGAATCCCACGTATTCGATGAAATTGCCCGCGCCAACGGGATTTCGAACTGGCCGGTCGTGGCAATCAAAGCGTTTGTCGGCCATTCACAGGGTTCGTCGGCGGGAGATCAGCTCATGAGCGCACTAGGGAGCTTCGCTCACGACATGCTGCCGGGCATCCCCACGTTGGATGCCGTTGCCGATGACGTCTATGCCAGTCGCTTGCGCTTTTCACAGCCTGCGCAAGCGTTTCACGCTGATGCCGCTTTCATTAACGCCAAGGGCTTTGGCGGCAATAACGCCACCGGCGTGGTACTTTCGCCAGAGGTCACCGAGCGGCTGCTGACTCAGCGCCACGGCGCACGCGCTATCACCGAATGGAAAAAACGCCGCGACGGCGTGCGCGAGACCGCCAACGCCTACCTTGAGCAAGCTGACCGCGGGCACTATCAACCACGCTATCAATTCGGCGAGCAGGTACTGGAAGGCCCCGAGCTTGAGATTCACGCTGACCGGATTCATATCCCCGGCTACGCTAAAGCCGTCTCGCTAAGCGTCGACACCCCCTTTGGCCGCCTAAATGACGCGACACCGGATGACAAGGAAACGTGATGAATATCGCCGTATACCCTGGCACCTTTGATCCTATTACCAACGGCCACTTTGACCTAATTGAGCGCGGCGCCCGTATGTTCGATGAAGTCATCATTGCCGTCGCGGAAAGCCCTGGCAAGCGCCCGACACTGGATCTCGACACGCGAATCACGCTCGCTCGGAAGGTTTGCGGCGATCTTGCTAATATCGAGGTCGTCGGTTTTTCATCGCTTTTGACCACGTTTATGCGCGAGCAGCAGGCCAATATCATTCTCCGCGGGCTTCGCGCAATGTCGGATTTTGAGTACGAACTGCAGCTCGCCAATATGAATCGCACCCAAAACCCCGAGCTTGAGAGCGTGTTTCTCACACCGGCGTTAGAAAACTCCTATATTTCCTCCACCATGGTGCGCGAAATCGCCAAACTTGGCGGCGACATTTCACTGATGGTGCATCCACAGGTCGCGCAGGCGCTACACAAGCACTACAATAGCTAGCCAACTGCCTATTGTTGAGTTAAACACTCAGGTATCGCCCGCCGCGATATCGAGTGGCGACGCCATACGTGAGGTATGCCCATGGCCCTAATGATTACCGACGAGTGCATTAACTGCGACGTCTGCGAACCGGAATGCCCTAACGACGCGATCTCTCCTGGCGAAGAGATCTACGTGATCGACCCCAACCTATGTACCGAGTGTGTTGGCCATTACGACGAGCCGCAGTGCCAGCAAGTATGCCCGGTGGATTGCATCCCACTCGACGCTGAGCGCCCCGAGACCCACGACCAGCTAATGGAAAAGTACCACCGGATTACCTCGAGCTAACCGCTTTTCGTGTCTTCCGCCACCTCCCCACCACGCCAGCGCATCTGGGCGCTAGCGTGGCCAATTATTCTCTCCAATATTACCGTCCCCCTTCTGGGGCTGGTGGATACGGCGGTGGTCGGCCACCTGCCGGACTCGCGCTATTTAGCCTCCGTCACCTTAGGGGCAACGCTTTTTAGTTTTCTCTATTGGGGCTTTGGCTTTTTGCGCATGGGCACCACCGGGCTCACCGCCCAGGCAGTCGGACGTGAAAGCGACACGGAAGTGCGCAACCTGCTTGGCCAGGCGTTGATCATGGCCGCCGTCATTGGCGTACTCTTGATCGTATTTGCCTCACCGCTGATTTCACTGGGTCTGTGGCTTCTCGATGGCAGCGAGACGGCGACTCCGTTGGCGCGGGAATACGCCGAAATCCGCATTCTTTCGGCCCCGGCGGTGCTGGCGAACTACGCCATTTTGGGCTGGTTTCTCGGCCAGCAAAATTCGCGCGTGACGCTGATGATTCTGGTGCTGACCAACAGCGTCAACATCGTGCTTGATCTATGGTTTGTCGTCGGGCTTAAAATGACCAGCGACGGCGTGGCCTGGGCGAGCATTCTGGCCGACTACGCAGCACTTGTCTTTGGCGCTACGCTCGTACTGCGCCAGCTCGGCTATCTCGAAGGGCGCTTTCTGCGCCAAGAGCTCACTTCGCTGGGCGCTTATCGGGCGCTTTTTCATGTCAACGCCAATCTATTCGTGCGCACCCTCGGGCTTTTGTTCGTGATGGCGTTTTTCACCGCTCAGGGGGCGGGCCAAGGCGATACCATCCTAGCCGCCAATGCCGTGCTGTTGCAGTTCATTATGCTGGTAAGCTACGCGCTGGATGGTTTTGCCCACGCGGCGGAGTCGCTTATTGGGCGCGCTTTCGGCCGTCGCGACTGGCAAGCGTTTGCCGCGACGGTAAAGGCGGCCGCGCGTTTTTCGTTGTGGACGACCCTTGCTGCATCGCTGGCGTTTGCCCTCGGCGGTAACGCGCTCATCGCCTTACTCACGGGGCTGCCGGAAGTACGCGCCACGGCGGCAGTGTATCTGCCGTGGATGGTGGCCATGCCGCTTCTGGCGGTGTGGAGCTATTTGCTTGACGGCGTATTCATCGGCACCACTTCAGTTAGAGAGATGCGCAACAGCATTTTTATCGGCCTATCGGCCTATTTGCCCGCGTGGTGGCTCGCCACCGAGATGCTGAGCCACGAGTACCACAACCATGGCCTCTGGTTCGCTTTCACGCTGTTTACCTTGGTGCGCTCGGGCGTTTTGATCGCCTACTATCGCCGTTACCGTTTAACCCGTTGGCGGTAGTCGCGGTGGCCACCGTTCACGCTGAGCCTGTCGAGGCGTAAAAACGCAAAGGCTGCAAAATTCTTTTCAAAGACCGTATATTAGTAGCGCACGTAACGTATAACCAATAAAAGCGAGCCTCTCATGTTAAAGATGATTTCAAGGCCGGCGGTTAAGCTGGTCGAGCGTTATTTGCCTGACCCGTATATTTTCGTTCTCCTTCTCACCCTTATTGCCGCCGCTGCGGCGATTGCCGTTGAACGCCAGACGCCACTGGCCGTCATGCGGATGTGGGGTGACGGGTTTTGGAACCTGCTTACCTTCTCAATGCAGATGCTGCTGGTGCTAGTGACCGGTTTTATGCTGGCAAGCTCTCCTCCCGTTAAACGCTTGCTGCAGAAAATCGCCAGCTTCGCGAACACCCCCGGCGGTGCGATTTTGCTGGTGACGTATGTCTCGCTTATCGCCAGTTGGATCAACTGGGGCTTTGGCTTGGTGGTGGGCGCGCTGTTCGCCAAAGAGCTCGCCAAGCTGATAAAAGTCGATTACCGCCTGCTAGTCGCTAGTGCCTACTCAGGCTTTGTGATCTGGCATGGCGGGCTGGCGGGCTCTATTCCGCTGACCATTGCCACCGACGGTCACTTTACCGCCGACCAGATCGGCGTGATCGGCACCGGCTCAACTATCTTTGCCTTGTTTAACCTGGCGATTGTGGTGTGCCTATTTATCGTCATGCCGTTGGTTAATCGCATGATGCTGCCGGATGAGAAAGACAGCGTCTACGTTGATCGCGACCAGCTAGAAGACGCCACCGATGAAAAAGGCCCGGCGCGCATTAACCGCCCGGCGGAGCGCATGGAAAACAGCGTTATTCTCGCGTGGCTAGTGGGTATTCCAGGGCTTATCTTCCTGCTCGATCACTTCTTGCTACGGGGCGGTGGTCTGAACCTGAACGTGGTCAACTTCATGTTCCTGTTCTTGGCCATTGTGCTCCACCGCACGCCACGCAGCCTTTTGACCAGCCTGCACGAAGCGGTCAAAGGCGGCGCCGGCATCGTTATTCAGTTCCCGTTTTACGCTGGCATCATGGCGATCATGATTCAGTCAGGACTCGCCGCCAGCATGTCAGAGTGGCTGGTCTCGTTTGCCACCGAGACATCACTGCCGTTCTGGACATTTCTTAGCGCCGGTATCGTCAACCTGTTCGTGCCCTCCGGCGGCGGCCAATGGGCAGTACAAGCCCCGGTGATGCTGCCCGCTGCTGAAGCCTTGGGCGCGGACGTCTCGCGCATCGCCATGGCGGTTGCCTGGGGCGATGCCTGGACCAACTTGCTGCAGCCGTTCTGGGCATTGCCGGTACTCGCCATTGCCGGGCTAAAAGCCAAGGACATTATGGGCTTTTGCCTCGTGCAGCTATTCATCACCGGCGCGATCATTTCCGTGGGCTTGGTGTGGTTCTAAACGCTTACTAAGTGAGAGTACGTCGCGCTCACGGTAAAAACCGTGGGCGTTGCCGTTATAGTGGCCGGCTTTTCCATCGCCACCTACCGCAATCGGAGTTTTCATGCCCTCTTCCAACAATGCCCATGACACACTGCTGCCAGGGCAGCGCGATCTTTCCATGACGGTGCTGATGACACCGGACATGGCTAACTTCAGCGGTAAGGTTCACGGCGGGGCAATTCTCAAAAAGCTCGATGAAGTCGCCTTCGCCTGCGCCAGCCGCTATTCGGGCCACTACGTGGTGACGCTCTCGGTGGATCAGGTGTTGTTTAAGCAACCCATTCACGTGGGGGAGTTAGTGACGTTTCTCGCCTGTGTAAACCACGTCGGGCGCTCTTCGATGGAAGTCGGCGTCAAAGTGGTAGCGGAGGATATTCGTCAAAAAGTCATTCGCCATACCAATAGCTGCTATCTCAGCATGGTCGCGGTGGGTGATGAGGGGAAGCCAGCGCGCGTGCCGCCACTTAGTGTAGAAACGCCGCTGCAAAAACTGCGTTTTGAGAAGGCGGTGCTGCGTAAAAAACGGCGCAAACAAGCCGAGCGAGAAGAGCTTTTGACGCAACAGCAACACGAAGCATCGGGCTAAACGTGCGACTTACAAAAACTCCCCGTGGCACCAAGCCATCCGCGTCACGGGGAACCGTTATCTTAACTTGCCGCATCCTGAACGGCTTTGCCGCCCGCTTCCACGTCTTGCCCCATGCCGGCCATGGTATTGCAACCGCTTAGTGCGCCCATGGTCAGTAGCGCGATAAAGCTGCCTGTAAGGGCTTTTTTCATGCTGAATCGTTTCATAGTGCTTTCCTTCTCTTTCCACGTTTCATCAATTAAAAAAATCGATCGACGCCGTTCATGGCTGACGTTATCCAAAACGTGCGTTACCTCAGCGTAACAGCAATGATAGGTTTACGCTCATTAAGGCTGCTATGCTCATGCTTCACGCCGAGACCCTTCAATCCCGGATAGAGGAACCTTGCATGAATGATATCGCCTTGGATGAGCGCTTAGAAGCGGACACCTTCCCGGTGACTGAGCTACCGCTATGCCGGGTGCTGTTAATGGACGATACGCGCTTTACCTGGGTGGTGCTGGTGCCCTGCCAACCCAATGTCAGCGAAGTATTCGAGCTTGCCCTTGATGACCAAGCGCAGCTCTGGCGAGAAGCCGGTGCGCTGGCCAAAGCCTTAAAAGCGGGGTTTGACGGCGACAAAATGAATATTGCCACCCTTGGCAACGTGGTCAGCCAGCTACATATCCATATCATCGTGCGCCACCACGACGACGCCGCCTGGCCCGGCCCGGTATGGGGCGTGGGCAAATCAATAGCGTATGACCTTGAGCAACAGGGTGAGACACGCGAGCGATTATTAGCGCTCATTGAAGGACTCGACCTAGAACCCGAGAGCCACGCTTAACCCCTTAACGGATTCGACTCTTGCTGCGTAGCTGGCTCATTGAGCAGCGGCATGCCGCCTGGCTGCGCGGCCCCCGTCAAACTTAGCGATACACCCAAGGCGACGATCACCACACCGCCAGTCAGCGCCAGCCAACCGGCGAGTTTTTGTCCGCGTTGGCGCTGGCGCTGACTCACCAATCGCCGTTTTGCCCAATCGCGAGCCAACACCGTCGCCAAGGCCAGCGCTGACACCGTCAGCCCCGTCCCCAGCGACATCGCCACCACAGCCGCCACCCCCAGCATAAACTGCCCCAGCAGGCTCGCCGCGCCAAGCATCAAGACCGCGCCACTACACGGGCGCATGCCGATGGAAATCACCGTCATTATCGCCGTGCGCCAATCCAAAGCGTGCGCAGGGGCGATATGATGGGCGTTACCACAGCCGCATGCCCCATCGTGTTGGTGGTCATGGTGAGGCGTGTGTGCATGGACATGATGGAACTCATGGTTATGAAGGTGATCACGCACTTGCGCAACCGGCAAGCGGTACGCCGCGTTAAGCTGCTTGAACGCGCGCACACAGAGCCACACCCCGAGCAACGCCACCAGCAAAAAGCTCGCCTGTTCCACCACTGTCACGCTCCCCATGGCCTGGCGCGTGACCCAGCCCAGTGCGTGCACCAGCACGACCACCAGCGCAATGGCGGTTACCCCTTGCAGCATTGAGGCGGCAAACGAAAGCCCTAGCGCCCGGCGTGTCGCGCCGCCGTGGGAGGCAAGGTACGTTGCCAATACGGCTTTGCCGTGCCCCGGGCCTGCCGCGTGGAACACACCATAGCCAAAGCTAACGCCGATCAGCATCATCCAGGTCGCGGCGGAGGGCGTTTGGGAAAGCTCGGTGATCGTCAGTGTCAGGGCGCGATGCAAATCACGCTGCCAACTCAACAGCTGATAGCTCAGCGCTTGAAAGGCCCCGGATAAAGCGGCATAAGCCAACACCGCCACAAGCGCAGCCAACCCTGCCACCGCCAAGCATTGACGCCAGCTTAACGACATGTCACCACCCCCGTTTCTGCAAAATGGCGCCCAAGCCCAGTCTCACCCGATTCGTTTTTATCTAACATTGCCGCACGCATAATGAGCTCTGGGTCCGGGTCGGCAGGCTCGACGCTTAACGAACACTCGCGCTCACCACGCAACGTAAGCGCGTCATCACTGACGTTATTATCTTCCGCTTCGTGCACCACTTCCAGGTAATAGGTCGGGTCAAAGACTTGATACGTCAGCTCGCTCTCCTCCAGCGGCTGCGGTTCCGACAGCGGCAGCCGGAACATAAAATGTAGTCGCCCATTTCGCGCCAAGGCCGTGTAATCGATTACCTCGCCAAGCGCCTGACGCTCGCCGTTAAGCCGCACTTCGGTAAAGTAATGCTGGGCCGCTACATTATCGCGAATCTCATGACCGAGCTGGTCCAACCCTTCGTCTAAGTTTGCCTCCTTACCCTGAGAAAGCTCCTCCAACACCACAAGGCTATAGAAAGGATCCATCCGCCACGTCTGGTGCAGCGCCGTGGCGTTGCCGTCGGCATCCGTGATGACCTCCACGCTCAGATCAATCCAGCCGTGAGGGTGCGCCAAGGCAGCGCTCGGCAGCGCGCTTGCTAGCATGCCAACCACCCCCAATACCAGCCCCCGGGATATCCAGCGTGTTCTCGCATTTTGCGTTACGCTCTTCATAAGACGTTATCTCGCCTGCTAATGCCTTGCGATTATGATGGAGTCCTGATGCACGTTCTACTTTGCCCCGACAGTTTTAAGGATACGTTGAGTGCCCAGGCAGCCGCCGAGGCGATGGCGCGCGGCAGGCTCTTGAAACTAACGACCACCAACCGCACATAGATGTATAGTGATGAGTCCCAGACCTTTCAGTCACTCAAGGAGATAGATATGACCGATACCAATAGCATTGGCTTACATTCTGGCAGCGCCAGCCAACTGGCAGAAAAGCTCAACGACTTGCTGGCCAACTATCAGATTTTTTACATGAACGTGCGCGGTTATCACTGGAACGTAAAAGGCAGTAACTTCTTTGAACTACACGCCAAGTTTGAAGAACTCTACACCGATCTGTTAGCCAAAGTCGATGAAGTGGCCGAACGGATTTTGACCTTAAGCCACACGCCGGTTCACGCGTACACCGACTACGTGAAACTTTCACGCATCCAAGAAGATAAAGACGTTCACGACGGTGAAGCCTGTGTAAAAGGCGTGCTCCAAGGCTATCAAACGCTGATCGAGCTGCAGCGTGAAGTATTGGCGCTGGCGTCTGATGCCGATGACGAAGGCACCGCCGCTCAAGCGGGCGACTACATCCGCGAGCAGGAAAAAACCGTGTGGATGCTTAACGCTTATCTAGGCTAATAACACCTCGCTAGGTCAATAATGCTAGGCAGGTAAAATCGAGTAGGAAGGGGAGTCGCCTCCCCTGTCCTCTCACACCACCGGGCGTACGGTTCCGTACCACGGCGGTTCATGAACAACGGTTAAGCCATCTTACCGTATCGAGTATTGAGATCAGCCCTTGGTTGTTGAACCATCTCCTCGGCAGGGCATGATTCATGTGCGAGGCTCCTGCATTCCACCAGGGCCCTCGCCCATTGCCCGCCGATTTCCAAGCACGGTACGCATCCAGTCCTAGCCCTCGCAGCTTCCGTCGCCGAGTTGCTGGGCGTTTCCATTGCCGCCAGATCAGGCCGCGTAAGCGGCGGCGTATCCATTGATCCAGCGCTTCCAGCGGGCGTTTTACGTCAACGAGGTCAAAGTAGTTGGCCCAACCCCGCAGGGTGGGTGCCAACTCCTTGATCACTCGCTGGATGTGACGCCCCCTGCCACGCTTCAGGATCTCACGGACACGCTGCATCATTCGCTTCAGGCTGCTCTTGGCTAGCGTCAGTTTCGACTGCTTGTGCCGAGTAAGACTGTAGCCCAGGTAGCCGCGTTTCCATGGCCGATCCACCGCACTTTTCGTACGGTTGACCGTCAGCCGAAGTGAGCTCTCGAGATACTCACTCAAGCTCTCCATGACACGCTCGCCTGCTCGCTGACTTTTGACATACACCTGCACGTCATCAGCGTAGCGGCAGAAGCGGTGGCCTCGGCGTTCCAGCTCCTTGTCCATGTCGTCCAGCAGGATGTTCGCCAGCAGCGGGCTGAGTGGCCCGCCTTGGGGCGTCCCCTGCCGTCGCGGCGTGGGCAAGCCGTGCTGGAACATGCCCGCTTCCAGGTAACGGCGGATCAGACGCAGCACGCGCTTGTCGTCAACGTGCCGCGCCACCCGGGCCATCAGCAGGTCGTGATTCACGCGGTCGAAGAAGGCTTCCAGGTCAAGATCGACCACCCAGCGGTGACCGGCGGTGACGTGGGCCTTCATGGCCAAGGCGGCCTGCTTGGCACTCCGCTTGGGGCGGTAGCCGTAACTCGACGCGGAGAACGCTGGGTCGAAGATCGGCATGAGCACCTGGGACAGCGCTTGCTGGATTAGGCGGTCGGTAACCGTGGGAATACCGAGCTGCCGCGCCCCACCCTTGGGCTTGGGGATCGTGGCGGCTCGGATCGGGCTGGGGTGATACTCATCGGCCAATAGCCGCTCGCGCAGCGTTGGCCAGTACTGCTTTAGGTGATCACCCAGTTGGTGCACCGTCATGCCATCGACACCCGGGGCGCCTTTGTTGGTGACCACCCGATGGTAAGCTCGCTCCATGTTTTCCGGGTCAACGACCCGTTCCATGAGCGAGGTTGACTCCGCTTTCGTCCACGATAATGACGCCGGGCTCGTCTCGACGCTCACCGGCTGGGGCGCGGAGTACTGCTCCTGCCCTTCTGGGTGAGTGACGGTATTAGCGTCGGTTTCTGTCTTCATGATCGATCCTCGAGACGTTATCGCCTACTCGCGGTTCTTCATGTTCGGCCCTTGGTGCCGCGGTGAATCGACACTTACTATGGCCTCGGCTGACGTCTGGCGGTCCATCCCGTCGCCTCTCGACGCCGGTAGCACTGTGGCAGACCACCAGACCTCCCAGGGTAAGACGCGCGACCTTCCCGCTTATGCCTGTCGGATCTACGTCATGACGTTCCGTGCAAGTACTGGGCTTTGGTGATTCGTGCCACCTCACCCCGCCATAACGCCTCGTATCCGCTTCCTGTTCGTCAGGCCAGCGTTTTGCCTCGGGCTGCCTTCGGATTCCCCCTCGCGGGGGACACCCTTGCCGTCAGCTAGCACTTCCCCTTGCCGGGCGTGCAGGGGACTTTCACCCCCAAGTCATCCTGAGGCACCACCCCCAGGAACAGCGCCGGTCAAGGCGCTGCGCGCCATGCCTGGCGCACACAAAAAAAGCGAGCTTTGCTCGCTTTCATCGCAATATGGAGCTCATGGACGGATTTGAACCGTCGACCTCACCCTTACCAAGGGTGTGCTCTACCCCTGAGCTACATGAGCAAATGCTGCACAAACCTACTTACACGAACTTACCTGGAGCGGGCAGCGGGGATCGAACCCGCATCATCAGCTTGGAAGGCTGAGGTTCTACCATTGAACTATGCCCGCTAAACCATGGCCACAAAAAATGCCTGTAGAACTTTCTAAAAACAGATCTACTACCTGCTCAGCAAATCATGACGGCTAATCATAAAATTTGGTGGAGGGGGAAGGATTCGAACCTTCGAAGCTTTCGCGGCAGATTTACAGTCTGCTCCCTTTGGCCACTCGGGAACCCCTCCGTCTGTGGCGGCATATTATGCCAGCCTCCAAAACAGTGTCAAGCGAAGATTGATCTTATATAAAGCAACCAAATCACCAACTTGCCGCACAGGATATGCCTGCACTTCCGCCTTGGAACGCGCTGCATTCTGTCAAAGCAGCATAGAGAATGCAAGTCCTGCCCGTATTTTTTCTAACGATACCGGCTCGGGCACATTCGGCGCGCCCGACATTTTTCCGGCACGCTCGGCAAGCGTTAATGGAAAACACGCCTCTAGCCCGCCATACACCATATCGGGCCATACCGCGTGCGGTACCTGCACACCCCGAGAGACAACTCGCGCATCCCCACCGGTTAACAACATGGGGAGCGCCACACCTTGCTGGTCGCACACCTCGCTGTAGATACGATTAATGGCACTCACTGCCGCCATATAAATACCGTGATTCACTGCCTCGACGGTCCGCTTACCTGGCTCCAAAAGCGCTTCCGCTTCGCTTTCGGGGTCAATGGTCACGTTACGGGTACCGAGCTTCAGGCTCTCCTTCATTAAACGCAATCCAGGAATAATATAGCCGCCCAGATGGCTACCACCGGGCAGTACGAAATCCACGGTAATCGCGCTACCGCAGTCTATCGCACAGCAACCGCCGGCCAACTGATACCCCGCCAGCGCCCCCATCCAACGATCGACACCCAGACGTCTCGGCTCATCGTAGCCGTTAACCACGCCAAGTGACTCCCGCATTGAGCGCGCCACGTAAACATGTGGCACCCGATGGCGCAGTAAATTGACCGTTTCGTCGAGAACGGCTGCCCGCGCAACACTGGAAATACGCACCGACTCCACCACATCCAGGTCGGGAATATCCGCCCCAGGTCGCCACTCTTCGCGCGTCCATACGGCCCCTCGCGAGCGGATCTCACTACTTTGCGCCTCTTTGAGCCGCCACTTAGACAACGTGTTACCAATATCCAGGTCCAGAATCATAAGCGCCTGCGTATGCTGATCTCACCACCGACAAGACGCCGAGACTGCCCTGCTGCTTCTGTTATCCAGAGGTTGCCGCTAGCATCTACCTCACCGGCCGTCGCGTCATGCTTTTTCTTGCCCTGAAGCACATGGATCGGCTGGTCAGCAAAGGCGTGACGCTGATTCCATGCCGCCTGCCAAGCGCTAAAACCACGCGCTTCAAATGTCGCGAGCATATCCAAAAGCCCGGCCACCATATCGGCCGCTAGCTGATTACGCGCGATATGCGGACAGGTATCCGCTAAGGCAGCGACTGGCTGATCGATAGTGTCGCGCAATGCGTCAGGCAGCCAAAGATTCATGCCGATGCCGATCACTACTTCACAGGGGCCCGCCGCATCGCCGGTGACTTCCACCAAAATACCGGCTAGCTTAGCCAATTCATTGTCACGATTTTTGAGCAGTACATCGTTGGGCCACTTAAGGGCTGGCGCCGCTCCGTGCTGCTCTAACACTTGCGCCACGACCACCCCAACGGCAAGGCTTAACCCTTCAAGCGCTACCACGCCGCTTTCAAAGCGCCACCCAACGGAAAGCATCAAGCTTTGCCCCCAAGGGGTCGTCCAGCCTCGCCCTCGGCGGCCACGACCTGCCGTTTGCAGTTCTACCAAGCACACTTCGCCGTGACCGGCGCTTTGCTGAAAGCGTTCGCGCAGATACGCATTGCTTGAAGGCAGCTGATCTTCGACGAACAGTCGCGATAAATGATGCCGGGCACTTGCCGGTAGATGCGCCACCACGTTCGCACCGTCTAATGGCTCTAGCCGCTGTGACAGGCGGTAGCCGCGGCCTTTGACTGCCTCCACCTCAACGCCTAGCGCCTCGAGTTTTTTCAGCTGCTTCCATACAGCCGCGCGGGAGATACCCAGCGCCTCACCCAACTGCTCGCCGGAGTGGACATCGCCATCGCTTAATAAACGCATCAGATTGCCGATGGTCATAGTCTGCCCCACCTGGGAAAAGCCACATCTTACCGGAAGCTTTCACGGCGCGAAAACAAACCCGCACCATAATCAAGACAACACTGGCAGTCGACCGCCCCCAGCCCTTATAATGCTGCCCTATTTTTTTAGCAGGATCGCTTCGTGATCGAGAATCTTCGCAACATTGCCATTATCGCCCACGTTGACCACGGTAAAACCACCTTGGTCGACAAATTGTTAAGCCAGTCTGGAACGCTCGACCGTAAGGCCGAAGGCCAAGAGCGGATTATGGACTCCAACGACCAGGAGAAAGAGCGTGGTATCACGATCCTGGCCAAAAACACCGCGATTAAGTGGCAAGACCCTAACGGCACTGACTACCACATCAATATCGTGGACACGCCGGGACACGCCGATTTTGGCGGCGAAGTCGAACGCGTAATGTCCATGGTGGACTCGGTATTGCTGCTCGTTGACGCCGTCGACGGCCCGATGCCGCAAACGCGTTTTGTGACGCAAAAAGCGTTCGACCGCGGCTTGAAACCGATTGTAGTGGTCAACAAAATCGACCGCCCCGGCGCACGGCCTGATTGGGTTATCGATCAAATTTTTGACCTGTTCGATAACCTCGGCGCGTCTGACGAGCAGTTGGATTTCCCGATCATTTATTGCTCAGCGCTCAATGGCATCGCGGGCCCCGACCCCGACGAACTGGCCGACGACATGTCGCCCATGTTTCAGTCGATTGTCGAGATCGTTAACGCGCCTAAGGTCGAGAGCGACGGTCCTTTCCAGATGCAAATTTCGGCGCTCGATTACAACAGCTACGTAGGCGTTATCGGCTTAGGCCGCATTTCCCGCGGCAGCGTGAAACCCAATCAGCAAATTGCCGTGGTGTCCAAAGAAGGCCACACCCGCAAAGGCAAAATCGGCCAAGTCATGACCCACATGGGCTTAGATCGGGTCCAAACCGACGAAGTTACCGCGGGCGATATCATCTGCATCACCGGCATTGAAGACTTAGCAATTTCCGATACGCTTTGCGATGTCAACAGCGTCGAGGCCCTGCCACCGCTGACCGTTGACGAGCCTACCGTATCGATGACGTTCCAAGTCAACGACTCGCCGTTTGCTGGCAAAGAAGGCAAGTTCGTTACCAGCCGGAATATTAGAGACCGCCTGGAACAAGAGCTGATTCACAACGTGGCGCTGCGCGTTGAGCAAGGTGAAACACCGGAGAAATTTAAAGTTTCCGGACGCGGCGAACTGCACCTGTCGGTGTTGATCGAGTCCATGCGCCGTGAAGGCTTTGAGCTGGCCGTGGGCCGCCCCGAAGTAATCATCAAAGAAATCGACGGCGAGAAGCAAGAGCCCTACGAAGAAGTCATTATCGACTGTGAGGAGCAGCACCAAGGCGCCATCATGGAAGAGCTGGGCTATCGTAAGGGCGAGATGACCAACATGAACCCGGACGGCAAGGGCCGCGTTCGGTTGGACTTTATCATTCCGGCGCGCGGCTTGATTGGCTTTCGCGGTCAGTTCCTCACCCTGACGTCGGGTACCGGCATTTTGACCAGCCGCTTTGATCACTACGGCGCGCTGAAACCGGAGGCCTCTATCGAGCGCCGTAACGGCGTCTTGGTGTCGATGGTCGACGGTAAGGCACTGGCGTACGCTCTTTTCGCGCTTCAGGAGCGCGGCAAGTTGATCATCGATCACGCCACCGAGGTCTACGAAGGCATGCTGATCGGCATTAGCAACCGTGCCAACGACATGGTGGTTAACCCGACCAAGGGGAAAAAGCTGGATAACATGCGCTCGACCGGTAACGATGAAAACATCGTGCTGACGCCGCCGATTAACTTCAGCCTGGAACAGGCCATCGAATTCCTGGATTCCGACGAGTTAGTCGAAGTCACGCCGAGCCATATTCGTCTACGCAAGAAGCTGCTCAAAGAAAACGAGCGTAAACGCTCCAACAAAAAGTAAGCGCTTTTGCAGCGCTGCGTAAACGGCGTCGACGACGCCAATGCAAACGTCGCCCAAAAGCCCGCTTAACGCGGGCTTTTTTTATGAGCAGGCAATTTTCTCCCGTTTATACTCCCGCCGCCATTTGCCAAGCCCTGCCTCTAAACGCAGCCTAAACGCAAAACGGCTAGAAAGCCGCGCGGGAGTCACGCAAAGTAGCGTGCAATACGGGTGTTTTAATTGCTGCTTGGTAAGCACTCATCCACCGAACCAACACGGATACTCCTTACATGAGCGGTCACAACGTCTGGACACACAAGGGGACATTTTTACTCGCGGCGGTTGGCTCTGCCGTGGGCCTGGGCAACCTTTGGCGCTTCCCTTACCTTACCGGCGAAAACGGCGGCGGTGCCTTTATTCTCGTTTATGTCCTGACAATTTTTGCCGTGGGCATTCCTATTTTAATCGCGGAAATCATGCTTGGCCGCTCGAGCCGTCAAAGCCCCATCATGGGCATGCGCCACCTAACCAACACCCACCAGACATCGCGGGCGTGGGAAACCATTGGCTGGCTGGGGGCCGCCTCGGCGTTTCTTATTTTGAGCTTTTACTCAGTTGTCGCCGGTTGGTCACTGCACTACACCTGGCAGATGCTTACCGGCTCGCTCGCCGGTGCCGATGCTGACACCATCAACGCTGGATTTAGCCAACTGCTGGCCTCGCCCGGGCTGATGACGCTCTACCACACCCTGTTTATCGCGCTTTCCGCGCTCATTGTCGGCATGGGGATTCACAAGGGCATCGAGGCGGGCCTGCGCATCATTATGCCGGCGCTTTTTGTCATTTTACTGGGGGTATTGGGCTATAGCGTTGTCAATGGCGATATCGGCGCGGCGGCCCGCTTCTTATTTACCTTCAATATTGCCGATTTAAGCCTAGAGGGATGGTTGCAGGCCATGGGGCAATCCTTCTTTACCTTGAGCTTAGGCATGGGCGCGATCATGGCCTACGGCGCTTACATGTCGAGCGATGCCTCGCTCACCCGCACGGCCCTGTCGGTGGCGTTCGTGGATACCGCCGTTGCCTTGGTGGCAGGGCTCGCCATTTTCGCGCTGGTCTTTGGTGCAGGGCTTGAGACCGCCCAGGGGCCGGGGCTGATGTTTGTCACCCTCCCCATGGCGTTTGCCGAGATGCCTTTTGGCGCCCTGGTAGGCGGTGTGTTCTTTATCTTGGTACTGGGTGCCGCCCTGAGTTCATCTATTTCGTTAATCGAGCCCGTGGCCGCTTTTTTGGTCGAGCGTTTTGATCTTACCCGCCCGCAAGCGGTCACCATCATGGTCATTGCCAGCTGGGCGCTGGGGCTTCTTACCGTGATGAGCTTTAACCTGTGGGCGGAAGGCACGATTTTCCACGCGCTCTTTGGCCGCAGTGCCTTTGAGTTTATTGAGCTTTTGACCAATATCTTTATGCCACTCGGCGGGTTATTGATTGCCTTGTTCGCTGGCTGGGCGTTGACCCAAAGCGAAGTGGCCAAAGAACTCGGCGGGCACGATACCTGGTTTCGCGTCTGGCGCTTTTTGGTGCGCTTTATCGCACCGGCGGCCGTGGCGTTTGTGTTCCTGCGCACCCTGCCGCAAGTCGAAGGCTATTGGATCCCGGCGATTGGCGCTTGCGTTATCGTCGGCGCCTTTGCCGCCGGGCGCACTTTTATAGCCACTAACGAACATCAATAGTTCTGGTCAATAGCTCTGGTCAATAGTTCTCATCAATAACAATGAGGTAGCGTCATGACACCTATTATCGATGTGCAGCAGGTTAACAAAGCGTTTGGCGGCCTGCGGGTGATCAATGACGGCTCGATACAGGTTACTAAGGGCTCCATCACCGGGATGATTGGCCCTAACGGCGCGGGGAAATCGACCCTGTTTAACCTGATTGCTGGCGCCCTAACGCCCGATAGTGGCCGCGTTTTGCTTGACGGCGAAGACATCACCGCGCTTAGCGCCAACGCGCGCTTTCATAAAGGCCTGTTGCGCACTTTCCAAATTGCTCATGAATTTAGCCATATGAGCGCGCTGGAAAACCTGATGATGGTGCCCTCCCACCAGCCCGGTGAGAACCTATTTACGACCTGGTTCAAGCCGAGGCTCGTTCGTGAGCACGATGCCAAGGTGCGCCGCCGGGCGCTGGAGGTCATCGACTTCATCGGCCTTTACCACGTTCGCAACGAGCTTGCTGGCAACCTATCCGGTGGCCAGAAAAAACTTCTTGAGCTGGGTCGCACCATGATGACCGATGCCAAGGTTGTGCTGCTCGACGAGATCGCCGCCGGCGTTAACCGTACGCTTTTGGGCGACTTAATCGGCAATATCGAACGCCTAAACCAGGAGATGGGCTATACCTTTTTGGTTATCGAACACGATATGGACATGATCGCACGGCTATGCGACCCAGTGATCGTGCTGGCCCAAGGTAGTGTGATGATGGAGGGCAACATCGATGACGTGCAGAATAATCCCGAGGTCATAGAAGCGTACTTCGGCGGCAGCGCTGCCTAACGCCCAGCACCACTCTGAGATACCACTTTGAGACACTAAGACCATGCCACTACTTGAAGCACGCAACGTGCACGGCGGTTACGGCAGCATGAACATCCTCAACGGCGTCAACATGGCGCTGGAAGCCGATGAAGTCGGGGTGATCGTTGGCCCCAACGGGGCCGGTAAGTCGACCATGCTGAAAGCCATTTTTGGCCAGTTGCACGTCAACCAGGGCGAAATTCTATTGTTGGATGAGCCAATCCATAACCTTCCGCCTAACAAACTGGTGCAGCGTGGAATGGGGTTTATTCCCCAGGAGAAAAACATCTTCCCAAGCCTCTCCGTGCAGGAGAATTTGGAAATGGGCGCGTTTCTCAAACCGCACAACGTCAAACGTATGCTCGCCCAAGTGTATGATTTCTTCCCGCCGCTTTATGACAAGCGCCACCAGCCCGCTGGCGAGCTCTCCGGTGGCCAGCGCCAGATGGTCGCCATGGGCCGGGCGCTGATGGCTGAGCCAAGCCTTCTGCTGCTTGACGAGCCGACAGCCGGGCTTTCACCGCGTTACATGAACGATATTTTTGACCGGGTAAAAGAAATCAATGCGGCCGGAGTGGGCATTTTGATGGTCGAACAAAACGCCAAGCAGGCGCTGGCAATTGCCGATAAAGGCTTTGTTCTCGCCGCCGGTCAAAACCGCTTTACCGATACCGGGAAGGCCTTGCTGGCCGACCCTGAGGTAGCAAAAAGCTTTTTGGGCGGCTAGCCGCTAGAGCCAGTACGGGAGAAAAACACCGTGAACGAATGGGTTTTCTTTATTAACAACGTGATGGTCGCCGGCAGCGTGTCCGGATCCATCTACGCCATCGGGGCAGTGGGCGTGACGCTGATTTTCAGCATTATGCGCTTCGCTCACTTTGCCCATGCCGATATGATGACGTTCGGCGCGTTTATGGTGCTGCTACTCACCACGACGTTTCCTGCCGCCGGGGCCAGCATCGGTATACCCACCGCGCTGATCATGCTGCCGCTGGCGATGGTGCTCACCGCCGCCCTCGCCGTCGGCATTGATAAAGTGTTTTATAAGCCGCTGCGCGCCCACGGCGTCAAACCGATTGTCATGGTCATTGGCTCGCTTGGCGTGACGCTGATTCTGCAAGGCTTGATCCGCTTATTCGCGGGCACTAGCGGGCAAAGCCTGTATGTCGATGACCGCAAAGAGATATTCCGACTGGCGCTACCGTTTGACGGCGTGCGTGTACCGGTGGTGATCACCGAGCCGCAAATCTACTTGTTCGTCATTACCCTAGTGGCCGTGGTTGCCCTCCACCTGTTCTTAAACCGCTCGCGGCTAGGCAAAGCGATGCGCGCAATGTCAGATAACCCTGAGCTTGCCCAAGCCTCGGGGATCAATACCAACGTGATTGTCGCCGTTACCTGGGTCATCGCCGGGGGGCTTGCGGCCATTGCCGGTACGCTGCTCTCGTTAGATGTCACCTTCAAACCAGACTTGAGTTTCTTTTTGCTACTGCCCATTTTCGCCGCAGCGATCGTCGGCGGGGTCGGCCACCCTTATGGGGCCATTGCCGGTGGCTTCGTGGTGGGGTTTGCTGAATCGCTGGCGGTATTCAACTGGAATATTCTCCTGCGGCCCTTCCGCGACAGCTTTCCTGCGTGGCTCGATCTGCCCACCAATCTCGCGTTCGTCAGCACCGAATACAAAATTGTGGTGCCGTTTTTCATTCTGGTCGCTATTTTGATATGGCGCCCCACCGGGTTGTTCAAAGGTAAGGTGATCTGATGAGCACACAGCCTAAACGAGAAGATCTGGTCGCCGCCCCCTCGCGTTTCCCCCTACGCGAAGTGCTGCTTTTTGCCGCGCTGCTGCTCGCCGTTTTGGGGGTCTATGCGGCCATGGGCGCGGCCTACAGCACGCGGATGCTGGTCGAAGCTGCCTGCTACGCGATTTTAGCCTTGGGCTTAACCATTCAATGGGGCTATGCCGGGCAGTTCAATGCCGGTGTGATGGGCTTTGTGGCCTTAGGTGGCTTCTGCGCCATGCTCTTTAGCGTGCCGATCAACGAGGAGTTTTGGGGCACTGAGCTGCCCGGCGAACTCGGCCGCGTGCTGCTTTACGCCGTTGCCGCCACGCTAGTGGTGATAGGCGCCACGCGCTTAGACCGCTTAGGTGTCCCAAAAACGCTGCGCACGGTGATCGCCGTGGTGGTGGGGCTTACCCTCTACCTCGTCGTGATTAGCCTGCTGCGCGAAGTGACCGGCGAGATTGAATCACGCGCCGGTTTTATCGGGGGCTTTGGCTTACCCGCCTGGGTCGGTTGGATCGTCGGCGGGGCGCTCGCTGGTGGCGTTGGCTATTTTATCGGCCATATTTGTTTGGGGCTGCGCAGCGATTATCTCGCCATTGCCACCTTGGGCATTGCGGAGATCATCAAAGCGTTTTTGAAAAACTCTGACTGGCTAACGCGCGGCACCGCCACCGTGTCACCGCTGCCGTGGCCAACGCCCGGCCCTGCCGAGGTCGGTTTTACGCTTGCGCGTGCGCTGTATTTGTCGGTGACCGCGGTGGTAATTGCCGCGATCTTCTTTTTGCTCCACCGCGCCTATCACGCGCCGTGGGGGCGCATGATCCGCGCCATCCGTGATAACGAAGTCGCTGCCGCGGCCATGGGCAAAGACATCAACCGGCGCCGCCTGGAAATCTTCGTCCTCGGCTGTATTTTGATGGGCCTCGGCGGGGGCATGCTGACATCGTTCAACAGCCTGTTTGACCCTAACGGCTATCTGCCGCTTAACCACACCTTTCTGGTGCTCGTCATGGTGATCCTCGGCGGGCCGGGCAACAACCTGGGGACGATTTTCGGCGCGGTGGCCGTGTACATCATCTGGATCATGTCGGAGCCCCTGGCGCTTTGGTTGATGCAACTGATCGTCGCGTTCGGTGAAGGTGCCTTCGGCTGGGATGCCCCGGGCAATATGGATAGCCGAGCCTTGCAGGCACGGGTATTGGTGATTGGCGTACTGATTACCGCGGTGCTGCGCTTCGCGCCCAAAGGGCTGCTACCGGAAAAAATACGCCACCACGACTGAGCCTTTTATCATCGTCTTGGCTGTCAGCCGTGGCCGACAACAATGGCACACAAAAAACCGCTCCCACATGACATGTCCAAGACACACGCTGGGAAGCGGTTTTTCCGTGTTGAACGCCGTTAATAACCGCGGCACAAGCCGTGATCAGAGGTCGACCAAGTCCTTGCTGACAAAGTGGCCATCTTCTACCGTCATTTCCACCACAACGCCCGGCACATCGCCGTTGTCATCAAACTCGTGGGTGCCCGAAGCACCTTCGTAGTTGATCTCAGTGCCCTGAGCGATCAGCTCGGCGGCTTTTTCCCATTCACCGGGCAGAATCACCTCGCCTGGGGCATTCGCAACGCTGCGTAAGGCATCACTCAGGCCTTCACGCTCAGCGTTGCCATTCTGTTCAATCGCCAAGGCTACCAGAAACGCGGCATCATACGCCTGAGCGGCAAAGACCGCGCTAGGATCAAAACCGGCGCCTTCTGCGGCGGCGTTAAAGATATCCGACCCCGGCAGGTCAGGGCTACCTGGGCGCGTGGCGATCATGCCATCGAGCACATCGGCACCAATCGCATCGACCAGGCTATCCCCGACCATGCCGTCTGCGCCGACGTACTGAGTGAACATTCCACTCTCATAAGCCTGGCGCATCACCGTTTGCCCTGACGTGTCGGCATACGCCAGCACGACTAAGGTATCGGCACCGGTCGCCGAAAGGGCACCGAGTTCCGCACGATAGTCAGCCCGGTTATCTTCGTGGCCGAGGTTATCGGCCACGGTGCCGCCACCGGCCTCAAACGCTTCAGCGAACGCGTCGGAAAGGCCACGGCCATAATCATTATTGACGTAAGTGACCGCGACGTAGTCGATGCCTTTATCCAGCAAGAGCTTCGCTAACATTTCGCCTTGAAACGCATCCGAGGGTACGGTGCGAAAGACAAGGTCGTTATCGTCTAGCGCTGAGACCGCCGGCGCCGTCGAGGCGGGCGATACCATCAGCACGCCACCGGGAATGGCGGCATTATTAGCCGCGGCTATCGTCGCCCCAGTACACAGCGCGCCGACGATAGCCGTTACCTGTTCGGTGTTCACCATGCGGTCCGCGGCGTTCGAGGCCGCTGAGGCGTCAGAGCAGGTCGTATCACCCGACGGCATGACCAGTTCTTGCCCGCCTAAAAGGCCGCCTTGCGCATTGATTTGCTGCACAGCCAAGCGCGCGCCATCGAAAATCGGTGGCGTTAAGCTTTCAATACCGCCGGTAAAGCCCCCTAAAAAGCCTACTTTCACTTCCGCGTTGGCCGCTCCCGCTAAAGCCAGCGAAGACACGGCCACGGCACTGGCGAGTATGCGTTTATTGATCATGTTATTTGGCACTCCCGATAAATGGATCCCTAAATGTCCCGCTTTAGAGCTTTAAAATGAAAACCCACTTACAATTTGGAACCAAACCAGAAAAAACACAACTTGCCGCTTTTAACGCTGCCAACCACAAAACTCACGCGCTATGCCGCCCAGCCAAAGCCCAAGATCGGCATGGCGAGCGCAAACATCGCCAGGCAAATCACCACCACGGCGATAACGCTCATCACCGCCCCGGCACGCAGCATGTCCATCACCCTTACCTTGCCACTGCCAAACACCACCGCATTGGGCGGCGTGGCCACGGGCAGCATAAACGCGCACGAGGCGGCCATTGCCACCGGCACCGCCAACAGCAACGGGCTAGCATCGAGACTCACCGTGAGTGCGGCGGTCAGCGGTAAAATCGCCGCCGCCGTGGCGCTATTGCTGGTGACGTGGCTCATCAGCATCACAATCACGACCACCATCAAAATCATCGCCCACGTCGGCCAAGCGCCAAACACCGCCAGCCCGTTGGCGACCACCACCGCAAGCCCCGAGCTTTCAATGGCGGTGCCCAGGCTCAAGCCGCCACCCACCAACAGCAGCACACCCCAGGGCAAATTTTTCGCGCTCTCCCAGTCGAGCAAGAACTGGCGCTGGCGCCAGCGCGCGGGCACAACGAATAAAAGCAACGCCCCCATGACCGCAATGCCACCGTCACTCAGCGTTAGCCCTGTGACATCCTGTAGCAATGGGCGAGTCATCCACGCCACCGCGACTAACGCGAACACCGCCGCCACCCGCTTTTCAGGGCTGCTCATATGGCCTAAATCGTCTGATTGCTGGCTCAACATCGAGCTGATTCCGTTCAACGGTGCGTGCGACACCGGAAAGATGGTAAAGGTCAAGAGTCTCCAGGCCGTGACCAACATGATCAACGCCGGGGGAATGGCCACCAGCATCCACTGAGCAAAACCGATCTGAATACCGTAATTATCACCGATAAACCCGGCCAATAGCGCATTGGGCGGCGTGCCGATCAACGTCCCCATGCCGCCGATATTCGCCGCCAACGCAATCCCCAGCAACATACACAGCGACAGCGCACGCTGCTGTTCGACACTTAGCTCATCGTCACGCTCCATCAGCGCCAGCACCGACATACCGATCGGCACCATCAATGCCGCCGTGGCCGTATTGCTCACCCACATACTGAGAAATGCCGTCGCCGCCATAAAGCCCGCCACCAGGTGATCGGGCCGCTTTCCCGCCACCGACAACACACCCAGCGCGATACGCCGGTGCAAATTCCAACGCTGAATCGCCTCCGCTAGCATAAAACCGCCCAAAAAAAGAAAAATCAGCGGATTCGCGTAAGGCACCGCCGCGTCGCTGATATCGCCCACGCCCAACAATGGCAAAAGCGCGACCGGCAAGAGTGCGGTAACCGCCATGGGCACCGGCTCCAGAATCCACCACACCGCCATCCATACCGTTAGCGCGACCACGCTCCACGCGGCAGCTGGCATATTCGCAGGCGCCTCCATCAGCAATAGCAACACGGCGAGAAGCGGCCCGAGAAAGAGCCCTAGCGTCACTTTTGTCCGTGCGGCATCCTTCATCTTTCTTCCTCCTCAGCGCGTTCGGCTAGGCGCTTGCGCGCCCGGTTGCGTCGGTAACGCCGCATAAACGCAATACCCAACGCAAAGGCCAGCATCACGGCTAGCGTCACACCTTGCCAGGGCCGCGCGGCATCACGTAGTACGGTATCTAGCGTGATGATCACGATCAGCCCAATCGCCTGCGAGCCAATTGCCAGCGCCCGCAAGGGATCAAACGTTGGCTGGGGCATAATGTCTCCGAATGTATGTAATGGCGTGATAGGGTTTGTATCAGCCTCTAGTGTAACGATTATTTAGGATAACCATGAATGCCATCGCCTTAGGTCCTGTCCTGCTGTCTTTACCGCGCCTTTACGCCTTTGCCAGTGCGCTTTTGCTGATCATCGCCGCGCGCTATTTGCTCGGCCTCCCCAAGCCGGTTTACCAGCGCTGGTTGACCGGGCTCATGATTGCCTGGCTTATCGGCGCTCGTATGGGGCATATCGCCCTTAACGCCGAGAGCTATGCCGCCGCCCCGTGGGATGCCATAAAGCTATGGCAGCCGGGGTATCACGGCCTGTGGGGTATGCTCGCGGGGCTTATTTGGAGCGCCTGGGCGCTGCGCGAGCGGTTCATCGCGATGAGCGGGGCGATGGCGCTGCTGATCGGCGCCTCAAGCCTATGGCTAGTGCTCGTCACACTCTCGCCGCTTGGTAGTGGTAGCACGGTAACGGCCCTACCTGACATTACGCTAGAAGACCTTGACGGCAACACGGTACACTTGCCCGCGCTTGCCAATGGTCAGGACCACATCATCGTCAACCTGTGGGCGACCTGGTGCCCACCCTGCCTGCGCGAAATGCCGTTGCTTGCTGATGCCGCCGAGCGCGAGGGCGTCACCGTCGTCGTCGCCAACCAGGGCGAAGATTTGCTTTCCATCACCCGCTACCTCGACGAACAAGGGCTCGATTTCCGCTACGCACTACGCGACCCGAACCAACAGCTGATGGTGGCATTTGAGTCCCCCGGCTTACCCACCACGGTCTTATTCGACGGCGACGGGCGCGCGCTTTCCCAGCACGTGGGCGAGCTCACCCGCGCTCAGCTGGATCAGTGGTTAAAAGAGTGAAAACCAGATTAACGCGACAAGCGCTTAATCCCTCAGCCCCTTTGCGTTAGAATCCCCCGCCCCACTCGCCGCCGGGACCCACCCGGCGGTCGTTGACCCGTTTCTAGCATCCTTTGAGGCACCATGAGCGACTTTTCTCCCGGCCAGCGCTGGATCAGCGACGGCGAGGCTGAGCTTGGGCTTGGCACCGTGCTTAACTGCGACACCCGCAGTGTGACGATTTTGTTCACTGCCAGCCAGGAAACCCGCACCTACAACACCCGCCAGGCGCCACTTACTCGCGTGCAGTTTGGTAGCGGTGACCGCATTCTCTCTGCCGATGGCTGGCAGATGCTTGTCGATGACAGCAAAGAGCACGACGGGCTGATCACTTACGTCGGCCAAGACAACAGCGGCGCGCTCTGCGAGCTGCCCGAAGCCAAGCTTGCCGATACCATGCAGTTCGACCAAGCGCGTGATCGCTTACTGACCGGCCAAGTTGACCGCAACGACTGGTTCGATCTGCGCTTTCGCACCCTGCACCACCATCAGCGCATCGAACAGCACAGCGCGCTGGGCTTTTCCGGGCCGCGTATCGATTTGATCCCGCATCAGCTCTACATTGCCGATGAAGTCGCCCGTCGCCACGCCCCGCGCGTGCTGCTTGCCGACGAGGTCGGCCTGGGCAAGACCATCGAAGCCGGGCTGATTCTTCACCGCCTGCTGCTCGTCGGCCGCGTCGAACGCGCGCTGATTCTGGTGCCGGATAGCCTTACCCACCAATGGCTGGTGGAGCTTTTGCGCCGCTTCTCGCTGAGCGTCACGCTGCTCGATGAAAGCCAAAGCCAAGCCCACGGCAGCGCCAACCCGTTTGATAGCGGCCAGCTGATTCTCGCCAGCCAAGACTGGCTGTTTGCCAACCCCGCGCGCCAAGAACAGGCGCTGGCAAGCCACTTTGATCTATTGATTGTCGACGAAGCGCACCACCTCGACTGGAACGAAGAAGGCAGCGGCCCCGGGTATCAATGCGTGGAGCGCCTTTCGGCCGAGATCGACGGGCTGTTGCTGCTCACCGCCACCCCGGAGCAAATGGGCCTGAAAAGTCACTTTGCCCGCCTGCGCCTGCTCGACCCGGAGCGCTACCACGATGTAGAACGCTTTAAGCAAGAAGAGCGCCACTACGTTGAGGTCGCCAGCGCCATTGACGCGCTGGACGCCTTGCCCGGCGACCCGCAAGCCCGCACTCACGTTGACGCAGTGGCCGACGACCGCGACAGCCAAGCGCTGCTCGAAACGCTTGCCAACCCCGAAGCAAGCGCTGAGCAGCACGATACCGCCCGCGTGCAGCTGCGCGACGCCCTGCTTGACCGTCACGGCACCGGGCGGGTGATGTTTCGCAATAGCCGCCGACACGTGGGCGGCTTCCCTGAGCGGCGTTATCACCCCGTTCTCCTGGCGATGCCCTCGGCGTATCGCCGGGTGATCCGCCGCCTAGAGCGCGACGAGGACTACCTCGATGAGCTTCTGATCGAAACCGGCATGGATCACCCGGATGTGTTGATCTACCCGGACGCCATGTACCGCGAGCTCTCCAACGACCCGCTCAACGCCGAAGATTGGTGGCACATCGACCCGCGGATCAACTGGCTGCTAGAGAAACTTAGCGACGACAGCGAGTCCGGCTTTGCCGATGACAAAATCCTGATTATTGCGCACCACCGCGAAACCGCTGAAGGTATTGCCGAAGGTCTGCGCGTCCTCGGCGGCTACCACGCCCCGGTGTTCCACGAAGACCTCTCGCTGATCGAGCGTGACCGCGCCGCCGCCGCGTTTGCCGATGACGAAGACGGTTGCCAGGTGCTAGTGTGCTCGGAAATTGGCTCGGAGGGCCGCAATTTCCAGTTCTGCCGCCACTTGGTCATGTTCGACTTACCCCAGCACCCGGATCAGCTTGAGCAGCGCATCGGTCGTCTCGACCGTATCGGCCAGCAGCACGCCATCGAGGTTCACGTACCCACTTTCGAAGGTAGCCCCGGCGAGCGCCTGCTGCGCTGGTACCACGACGGCATGGACGCCTTCAGCGCGCCCCACGGCGTGGGCAGTGACCTGTTCGATGCCTTTGGCGATGCCCTCGCTGATGCCCTGCTCGACGACGAAATGCTCACGGAGATTGTCGAGGAAACCCGTGAGATGTTCTCAGCCAAGCTTGCCGAGCGCGATGCCGGGCGCAACCGCCTGCTGGAGCTTAACGCCTGCCGCCCGGCCCGCGCGCAAGCGGTGATCGACGCCGTCAGCGAATTGGACGACGATAAGGCGCTGCCCCGTTTTGTCGAGCGCGCGCTGGATATTTTCGGCGTGGATAGCCAAGACTTAGGCGGCGACGTCATGCTGATCTCACCCAGCCAGCAGATGCTCGACGGGCTACCGGGGCTGGCAAAAGGCGAGGAAGGGTTTTCCGCCACCTACCACCGCGATGTCGCGCTCGCCCGCGACGACATTCAGCGCCTCTCCTGGGAGCACCCGCTGCTGCGCGAAATGATGGGCCGGGTGATCGACGGCACCATGGGCAACAGCGCGCTGGCGCTACTGCGCCACCCGGCCATTCCGAGTGGGCGTTTGATGGCGGAACTGGTATTTCGCACCCACTGCCCAGCGCCAAAACGGCTGCACCTGAACCGCTTTCTACCGCCGACGGCAGTGCGTGTTCTGCTTGATGAGTCCGGCGCCAACTTGACCGACAAGATCTCGTTCACCGGGCTTTCCAAGAACGTGCAGAAGGTCAACAAATCGCTGGCGCGGGATTTGATCAAAAGCCGCCACGAACAGCTGCGCACGCTTTTAACCCAAGGCGAAGGCGAAGCCGAGCGCGAGCTACCGAGCATCATCGAAGCCGCGGAAACCCGCATGCGCGCCCAGCTTGATAACGAGCTTGCCCGCCTAACGGCACTGGCCGAGCACAACCCGGCGGTACGCGATACGGAAGTTCAGGCGCTAAAAGCCGAGCGTGCTGCCCTTAGCGACGCCATCGAAAACACCCGCTTGCGGTTAGACGCCGTGCGGGTAGTGATTACCGTGGATACCGGGCGTTAACGCAGAATCGCGCCCAGCGCTTTATCGAGCGTAGGGTATTGAAAGGTGAAGCCGGCCGCCTCCAAGCGTGCCGGGCGCATATCGGCGCCGGTTAACAATAGCCGCGACATCTCCCCCAGCATCGCTTTAAGCACAAACGCCGGCACGGGGAATATCGCCGGGCGATGGAGCGTTTTCGCCAGCGTCTTAGTGAATTCGGCGTTGCTGACCGGATTCGGGGCGCTGGCGTTAAACGGCCCGCTTAGGCTTTCCTCCTTGAGCAGGAACACAATTGCCTCGACCAAGTCCTCGCGATGAATCCACGGCATAAACTGTGCGCCGTCACCGAAGCGCCCGCCTAGACCGAACTTAAACGGTGGCAGCATTTTCTGCAGGCTGCCGCCACCGGCATCGAGCACCAAGCCAATTCGCAAGATCGCCAAGCGCACACCGAAGGCGTCAACCTCTTTGGCTGCGGCTTCCCACTCGGCGCACAACCGATGAGCAAACTCATCATTTGGCGGCGTTTCTTCGGTCACTTTTTTATCGCCTTGATCGCCGTAATACCCCATAGCAGAGGCCGACACCATGGCCTTGGGCAGCGGCTGGCCGTTATCTTTTAGCTGCTCGCAGAGCACAACCAACTGTTGTGTGGCTTTCAGCCGAGATTGGATCAGCGCCTTTTTTTGCGCTTCGCTCCAGCGCTTTGTCGCAATCGACTCGCCAGCCAAGTTCACTAGCGCTTCGGGTGGGGAATCAAGGAACGCCTGGGCGCTCTCGCGCACATCACATGCTTTTGGCAACTGGCCGCGTGCCGCATTCGGCGAGCGCGATACGACTTGGGGCTCATGCCCTTCGGCCACCAACCGCTCACATAGTCGCTGACCCACAAACCCACTACCGCCGGTGATTAGTACACGCATTGAGAACTCCTTGGCCACACCGCGTTGGGCGACATAGATAATGAAAATAGATGGCGAAAATGTTGCAAATCTTTATTAAGTAATATTTATACCATACTGTTACAATTGAGTAAGTTTATTAAAGGATATTCGTTATGTCGGCTACCCAATTTTTCACCGATCCTCCCACCGACGCTCCCGCCATTGCCGTGATTGGCGCCGGTCTCGCCGGTCTTGCCTGCTCTAACGTTCTAACGCAGGCGGGCCATCGCGTGGCGCTGTTCGATAAAGCGCGCGGCCCAGGGGGCCGCATGTCAAGCAAGCGCCGCCCCGAAGCCACCGTGGATCTCGGCGCGCAAGCATTTACCGTTCGCGACGACGACTTTGCTGCGGAAGTCGAACGCTGGCGTGCTGCTGGCTGTGTCGCCGAATGGCCGAACTCCCTTTATCAGGCTAACCCAAGTGGCTGGCAGACGCATCATGATGGGCAAACGCGCTATACCGGCGCCCCGCGAATGAGCGCAATCACGCGCCATTTGGCCGAGACGCTCACCCCACAAGGCGCTACCTTCTATACCAGCACACGCATCACGGCGCTGACTAACACGGCGGCCGGCTGGGAGCTAACCTGCGAGAATGGCGATGTTGTCGGCCCTTATACACAGGTGGTGATCACCGCACCACCGCCGCAAGCCGAGTCGCTGGTACAACCCTTGGATAACACCCTATTTTCGCTCTGCAAACGCCTTCCCCAGCAAAGCTGCTGGGCGGGCTGGGTGGTATTTGAGACGCCTCTCCCAGCACTTCCCGGCGTTGCATCCGATTGGCAGATGGCACGCGCCCAACACCCGGCGCTGCGGCTTATCGCGCGCAATCGCACCAAGCCTGGGCGCGAAGCCGAGCCGGAAAGCGTAAGCCTCATCGCCCAGCTCGATTGGAGCAAAGCGCACTTAGAAGACGAGAACGATGCGGTTGCACAGCAACTATTTGACGCGCTAAAAAGCGTATTTCCCGCCCCGTTGACCTTTCCCAAGGTGACCGATATCGGCGCCCACCGCTGGCGTTATTCGCAGCCCGCCGAGGATGCCGATATGCCGGCTGAGGGCTTTGCCATCGGCCGCGATGGCTTGGCACTTTGTGGCGACAGCTTACGTGGAGGCCGCGTTGAAGATGCATGGCTTTCAGGCTACCGGCTTGCCCAGGCGCTGCTAGAAGAAAAGGGATCGTCACCACGCTGAATGGTTGTACCCGGCGGCCACAAGTTGTACAAAGGAACCGTGTATAATACGTGGTAACATTACGCATTAACGTGACACCCGTTACCCAGTATGACGACAATGGTGTTACGTCACCATATAGATAAGACAATCAAGAGGCATTCGCGCCCATGAGTCACAAGGCGACCCATCCACCCGATACTCCGCTTTATCCGATCCGGGAAGTGTCCCGCTTAACGGGTGTGAACTCGGTGACGCTGCGTGCGTGGGAGCGGCGCTACGGTCTCATTCGCCCCCAGCGCACGCCAAAAGGGCATCGCCTCTATGCTCAGGACGACATCGCTCGGGTTGAACGTATTCTTCAGTGGCTAAACCGCGGCGTACCGGTCAGCCAAGTCGGCGATCTGCTCGACCAGCCGGAAAAAGTCGAAGCCCCAACACCGACCAGCGGTGATTGGGAGAGCCAGCGCCAGCACTTACAGGCCACCATCGAAGCGCTAAACCTGCCTAAGCTTGAGTCGCTGTATTACCAAAGCCTTTCTATCTATCCGGTTAGCGTGGCGATTAACGAGCTGTGGCAACCGGTGATTCTCAGCTTGGAAGCCCAATGGGCCAACACGCCCGATGCTTTAGTACGGCGCACCTTGGAAGCGTTTTTGCGCAGTCAAATTGGTATCCGTTTGCATTACGCCAACCAGGCCACGCGCGGGCCGCTGATTCTGCTCAACGTGATGCCCGACGACCCCGGCCCACTATGGAGTCTCATGGCCGCCCTGATGGCCAGTGAACAGGGTTATCGCGTGCAGCTGTTAGATCGCAACCTACCGCTGGAAGATCTCCCCCAGGCCGTGGCCCGCCTGCACTCGTCGATGGTGTTGCTGGCCAGCGGCCAAAAAGAGAGCGATCACTACATTCACGAAGCGCTGCCTAACGCCGCTAGAACCCTGAACGTACCGCTTGGCGTGTGCGGGGAAGTGGCTCGCCTACGAGAGCACGCCTTCAGCGATGATTCGGTCCATTTGCTGGGGGATGACCTGCCGCAAGCCATCTCACGCTTACGTCCGCTGCTACGCGAATCGGGCGTGCTATAGCGCTAGATCGCGCGGCGCTTTCTCGCGTTAATGGAGGCAATATGGCACGGCAGCTGGTTTGGTTTCGCAGTGATTTACGCATTCACGATAACAGCGCGCTTGCTGCCGCCGCGGCAAAAGGGCCTGTGGTCGCAGTATTTTTGCGCAGCATCACGCAGTGGCAAGCCCACGGCCACGGCGCTAATAAACTCGATTTTTACGCCCGTGGCGTTACCGCGCTAAAAGACGCCCTTGAGGGGCTGAACATTCCCCTTTTACACCGCGATATCGACACCTTCGACAGCGCGCCTCAAGCGCTTTTAGACATCGCCCGCGAGCACGACATCTCGGCGCTGCACGTTAATCACGAGTACCCACTTAACGAGCAGCGCCGCGACCAGGACGTCTTTGACGCCTTTCATCACGCTGGCATTGCCGCCCACGGCTACCACGACGCCGTTGCCTTTGCTCCAGGTACACTGCTCACCGGCAAAGGCGACTATTACGGGGTTTTTACCCCGTTCGCGAAAGCCTGGCATAAAAATGTACAACCCGAGCAACTAACCCTGCGCGACGCGCCTTCGCCACAAACGCCACTCAATATCGACAGCGACCCACTCCCGGCGCTTCCCGAACTTGACGACACGCCCGTGGATGGCCGCCAGTGGCCAGCGGGTGAAAACGCCGCCGCAGATCACCTGGAGCGATTCTTACGCTTTCGCGGTCGCTACTATCACGACCAGCGCGACTTTCCTGCCGTGCGCGGCACCAGTGGGCTTTCGCCTTATCTGGCGCTAGGGATGATTTCGTATCGGCAGTGCCTGCAGGCAGTCATGAGCGAAAACGGCGGTCACTTAGCCGACGGCGATGCGGGGCTAACCGCCTGGGTGAATGAGCTGATCTGGCGCGAATTTTACCAGCATGTGGCCGTAGGCTTTCCCAAGGTATGCCGCTATCAGCCTTTTCAAGACCACACTCGGGCGCTTGCTTGGCGCGATGACAAGGCGAGTTTTCACGCCTGGTGCGAGGGGCGAACCGGCTACCCTTTAGTGGATGCCGCCATGCGCCAGCTGGTGACCACCGGCTGGATGCACAATCGCCTGCGCATGGTAACCGCGATGTTTTTGAGTAAACACTTACTCATCGACTGGCGCCGAGGCGAGGCGTTTTTTATGCGCCATCTTATCGACGGCGAATTCTGCGCCAACAACGGCGGCTGGCAATGGGCCGCTTCCACCGGCACCGACGCCGCGCCCTACTTTCGTATTTTTAACCCCACGACCCAGTCCACCCGCTTCGACCCGGCGGGCGACTTTATTGCCCACTGGCTGCCCGAGCTCGCCGAACTCCCGGCGAAAGCCCGCCACGCTCCTCCCTCTGACCTGCTCACCCGGCTCGACTACCCCGCCCCGGTTGTCGAGCACAAAGCGGCACGCCAGCGCGCGCTTGAGGCGTTCAAAGCGCTGAAATAAGCCGGTGGCGGGCCCTTCGACAGGCTCAGGGCGAGCGTCATCCGTTCACCCTGAGCTTGTCGAAGGGCGCTTGTCGAAAAGTGGACAGGATTTAGCCTTAAGGAGATCCTCATGCCTCACGATACCTCGTTAGAGACCTTTTGTGCTTTTTTTAATAAACTAGACAATACCTGTACAGAAAAGCTATACGAGGTATATACTGATGATGTCGTTTTTAGCGATCCGCTGCACCGCGTCGAAGGGCGTGCTGCGCTGGAGAGTTACTTTTCGGTGATGTACGAAAACGTGACTGAGTGTCGTTTCATCTATCACCAACGCGTGTGCCAAGGCGATACCGCTTTTGTGACATGGACCATGCACTTTGCGCACTCGTCATTGGCAAGCGGCAAAGTCATCGCGGTTGAAGGGTGCTCACACCTAACATTCGCAGACGACGGGCGTGTCGCGCACCACCGAGACTACTTTGATGCGGGTGCTATGCTGTACGAGCACGTCCCTATTTTAGGCCGCTTGGTACGCCTGCTTAAAAGGCGAGTCAATTAACGCCAGGCAGTCAGTTAACGGAGTGTCACATGAGTCGATGGGAAACGCCGCAACGCATATGGTTGACCGGCGCCACCTCCGGGATCGGCGAAGCCGTAGCGAAAAAACTGCTCAATGAAGGTCACCTGGTGGTACTCAGTGCCCGCAGCGCCGACAAACTTGACGCCCTGTGCGCTCATCACCTCAACGCCATTGCGCTGCCGCTGGATATCAGCGACCGCGACGCCGTACTTGCCGCCGGCGAAACGATTCGTGAACGCGTCGGTGCGCTGGATGTGGTGCTGCTCAACGCCGGTACCTGCGAGTACGTGAACATGCCTGATTTTGACATGGCGCTAATCGAGCGGGTTTTCACCCCTAATCTGTACGGTACGCTGTACGGGGTGGAAGCCGCCCTGCCGCTGCTGCGCGCGGCGCGTAAAGAAGGCCGCCCGGCACGCCTTGCCGCCACGTCTAGCGCCTCTGCCTATCTCCCCTTGCCCCGCGCTGAAGCTTACGGCGCCTCCAAAGCGGCGGTGAGCTACTTTCTGGAATCGCTGCGCCTTGATCTGCACCCAGAAGGCATCGGCGTCAGCCTTATCCACCCTGGCTTTGTGAAAACACCACTAACTGAACGTAATGACTTTCCCATGCCAATGCGTGTAAGCGTTGATGACGCCGCTGAGGCCATCCTTAATGGCTTGGCCAAAGGCACGCTGGATATTCACTTCCCGCGCCGTTTTACCTTCCTCGTTAAGCTGATCGGCATTCTGCCGCCAAGGTTTCGTCGCGCTATTGGGCTGCGCATGGCCCGCTCGCAAGGAGATAACGCATGACTCAGCCGGCTCCGTTTCACGCCTCGCAGCGTATCGCCGTTGTTGGCAGCGGCATTAGTGGCATGGCCGCCGCTTGGTATCTCTCAGCGCAGCATGAAGTGACACTGTTTGAGTCCGCCGAGCGATTGGGCGGCCACACCGCGACGGTCGACGTGGAGGTAGGCGGCAAGCCGTATGCCATCGACACCGGTTTTATTGTCTTTAACGACTGGACCTACCCGCACTTTCAACGCCTACTAGAAACCCTGAACGTCGCCGTGCAGCCCACCGAAATGAGCTTTTCGGTGCACGAAACCGAGGCCGATTTCGAGTACAACGGTCACACGCTAGCCTCACTGTTCGCCCAGCGGCGTAATCTGCTGCGCCCGGCCTTCTACCGGCTGCTTAGCGATATCATGCGCTTTAACCGCGAGGCGACCAAAGACCTCGACAGCGAACGCCTACCCGCCAATATGACGCTTGGTGAATATCTTGATCGCAATGGCTACAGCGACGCCTTTCAGCGCCGCTACCTGCTGCCCATGGGCGCGGCGATTTGGTCGGCAAGCATTAATGATCTGCGCGCTTTCCCGCTGACGTTTTTCGTGCGGTTCTTCCGCAACCACGGGCTTTTGAGCGTCAGCGACCGCCCGCAGTGGTACACCTTAATCGGCGGCTCCCGGGCCTATATCCCCGCGCTCACCGCGCCTTATGCCGCGCGTATTCGATTGAACACACCGGTCAGCGCCATCCAGCGCGATAGCACCGGGGTCACGCTGACCACCCCGTCAGGCGAAGAACGCTTCGATCAAGTGGTGCTGGCCTGCCATAGCGACCAGGCGCTTTCAATGCTGTCCGATGCCTCGCCCGCTGAGCGCGACATCCTCGGGGCGATGCCGTATCAAGACAACGATGTCGTGCTGCACACCGATACACGCCTGCTACCTCGGCGCCAGCGCGCTTGGGCCAGCTGGAACTACCGTCTCGACCAGCGCGACGCACAAGCGCGCGTTTCGGTTACCTACGACATGAATATTCTGCAGCGCTTAGAGGCCGACACCACGTTTTGTGTGACGCTCAACGACAGCGAAAGCATCGACCCCGCCAAAGTACTTAGACGCTTCACCTACGCCCATCCGCAGTTCACCCTTGAGGGCTACGCCGCGCAGCAGCGCCACGGCGAGATTTCCGGTGCACCGTCGACCTTTGGCCGCACCCACTTCTGTGGGGCTTACTGGCGCAACGGTTTTCACGAAGACGGCGTTTGGAGCGCGCTGCGCGTCGCTCGCGCCCTGGGTTGCGACGAAGCCGCTCCGCCACTAGACGCCCCCACCGCCCTACCCGCGCATGAGCTAATGCCCCACGCGGGCGTGGGAGACGGGCTCGGATGAGCATCATGGCAGAGACGGTTAGCTCGCGTATTTATTGTGGCACACTGCGCCACCGCCGCTTTACGCCGCGCCATCATGCCTTTAGTTACCGGATATGGATGGCGTGGCTGGACCTTGACGAGCTCCCCGCGCTATTCGACGGCGTGCCCGGTTTTAGTGCCCGCCGCTCGGCGCTGGCACGCTTTCGCCGCGAAGACTACCTGGCGCCGACGGATATCCCGCTAGAAGACGCCGTGCGCGCCGAGCTCACCCGCCAGCTAGGCAGCGCCCCTGAAGGGCGAATTTTTATCCTCACTCAGCTACGCACTTTCGGCGTCATTTTTAACCCCATCACGCTTTACTACGTTTACGACCGCGATGACCGGCTCGCCGCCGTGCTGGGGGAAGTCACCAACATGCCGTGGCGCGAGCGCACCGCCTATGCCTGCACGGTCGACCCCAAACGCCATCGCCACACGGCGACATTTGCCAAACACATGCACGTCTCGCCGTTTAACCCCATGGACATGACCTACCGCTGGCGCTTCAACACCCCGGACAAGCAGCTACTCGTACACATGGAGAACTGGCACAACGCCCCTGCTCCCGATACACCGCCGCTTCAGTTTGATGCCACCCTGACGCTCACCGGCGCTCCGACGACTCGGCGCGTGCTGCTAAGCACACTGGCACGCCAACCGTGGATCAGCTTAAAAACGGTGGCGGGCATTCACTTTCAAGCGCTCAAGCTGTGGCTTAAGCGCGTCCCCCTTTACGACCATTCTCAACGCAAGGAGACACGAAAATGACCATCCTGCGTACGTCCCGCTCATCAACCCCACCCTCTACGTCGCCTGCGCTTGCAAAAGATGCGGCCGCACCGGCGGCCAAGCCCTCCGCCGCGCAAGCTGATCGTGTGACGCGCTGGTTAAAACCGCGCTTGCTCAAGCAGCTCGACACGTTTCAGGGCGGCCATATCACCTTGATTGAAGGCACGAAACGCCACCACCTCGGCCAAGGCGGGCCGCTGCAGGTCACGGTTGTCATTCGCCATCCGCGGGCCTGGAAACGCCTAGCCTTCGGGGGAACGATCGGGGCGGCGGAATCGTACATGGATCACGATTGGGACGCCGATGACCTCGTCGCGCTGGTGCGTCTTTTCGCCGTGAACTTAGAGCAGGTCAATAGCAAGTTGGAAACCGGCAGCGCGCGCTTCACCCGTTGGCTGCTCAATACCGCCTACCGTTTTCAACGTAATAGCGTCGAAGGCGCTAAGCGCAATATCGCCGCCCATTACGATATCGGCAACGACTTGTTCTCGACGTTTTTGGATCGTGAGCACTGGATGTATTCCAGCGCCGTGTTCCCTTACCCGGATGCCAGCCTAGAAGAGGCCTCGACCTACAAGCTCGACCTCATGTTGGAGAAACTCGACGTTCGCCCCGAACACCACTTGCTGGAAATCGGCACCGGCTGGGGCGGGCTTGCCCTGCATGCAGCCAAAACCCGTGGCTGCCACGTCACCACCACCACGATCTCGGACGAGCAACACATCCATACGGCGGCGCGCATCAAAGCCGAAGGGCTTGAGCATAAAATCACCCTACTCAAACAGGATTACCGCGCGCTCACCGGCACTTACGACCGCGTGATTTCGGTGGAGATGATCGAAGCGGTAGGGCATCAATACTTAGATACCTACCTGGCCAAAATCGACAGCCTGCTCGCTCAGGATGGCCAAGCCATGCTGCAGGCCATCACCATTCGCGACCAGCGCTTTGAAGCGGCAAAACGCGAGATGGATTTCATCAAGCGCTATATTTTCCCCGGCGGTTTTTTGCCCTCGCACCACGCCATGCTGAAAAGCCTGACGCGCAAAACGTCGCTCAATATGGTAGCGCTCGATGAAATTGGCCAGCACTACGCGCGCACCCTGCGCGAATGGCGCCACCGTTTTGAGGCGAACCTAGAAGCCGTGTCCAACTTAGGCTACGACGAACGCTTTGTGCGTATGTGGCGCTATTATCTGTGCTATTGCGAAGGCGGTTTTTTGGAGCGCTCCATCGGCACCTGCCATTTACTGATGGCCAAACCCCAAGCCAAACCGGTACCGCTGACAGGAGCCTTGTAATGGCGGCAACGCCTCCTTCTTGGCGTGCACTGCTCGCCAACGTATTGCGCTTTGAAGTGGGCTGGTTTTTGTGCGTACTGGGAGGCTCGTGGGTGGCACTGCTAGCAGCAAGTGCCCTGATTGCTTGGCACTTACGCGTGATGGCAGCCCCCGGGGAGTGGCGTTTGCTTCTCGGCTTCGCGCTGCTCGGGCTTGTGCTCGACGGCGGTTTGGCGCTGTTGGGCGGGTTTGATTTCAGTGGCCACACACGGGTGTTCGGCTTGATGCCGCTGTGGCTATGGATGTTGTGGCCACTTTTTGCCACCTTGATTCTGCACTCGCTGCGATGGCTGTGGCGCTACCCGCTATTGGCGTTTTTGGGTGGTGCGGTAAGCGGCCCCTTCTCCTATTACGGTGGCGCGATGCTAGCCGATGTTGGAATAGCGCCTTGGCTGCTGCCCACGCAGGCGGTTATTTGGGGCATACTATGTGTGGTGCTGGCTCGCTACTTGCCACGCTTTTTCCCACGCTACGACCTATCACCTTGAGCTCCGTGTTTAAGAGGCCGACTGAGCCAGCGAAGCCTCGGCACGCCCTGGCGAATCACCCAGCCAACGCGTCTCCAGCTCTGGCACCGGCAAGGGGCGGGAAAAATAGAACCCCTGCACAATGCTACAGACTGCGTCGACCAAAAACTGGCACTGTGCTTTGGTTTCAACACCTTCTGCCACCACATCCAGCCCCATCCCTTCCGCCATCGCGAGCACGGCTTTGACAATGGCGGCATCGGCTTGGCTTTCGGGTAGCTCGCGAATGAAGGCGCGATCCAGCTTGACCTTATCCACCGGCAGGCGCTTGAGATAAGCCAACGACGAATAGCCGGTGCCGAAATCGTCAATCGCAATCGGAAAGCCTTGGTCGCGCAGCGCTTTCAGCCTTGGCCCCATATCGCCGGCGCGCTCATCTAACAGCACCGACTCGGTAAGCTCCAACCCGATTTGCGCCGGGCGCAAGCGGTAGCGCTTCAAACAGCCCGCAAGCTGACTCTCCAAATCCCCATGAAACAGCTGCAAAGCGGAAATATTGATCCAAATCGTGGCCTTGGGCATCTCGCTATTTTGCCAGTGCGCTTGCTGAGCACAGGCTTTCTCGATGACCCAGGTGCCAAGCTCTGTCATTAGGCCGTGGCGCTCAGCGAGGGGGATAAACTCGCCGGGGGAAATCATGCCATCGCGGGGGTGGCGCCAACGCAGCAGCGCTTCCATCCCGGTTAGCTCACCCGAGCCTGGGTGGTGCTGCGTCTGGTAATGCAGCTCCAGCTGATCCCCCGAGACTAACGCCGCGCGCAAATCACTGACCAGCGCCAACTGCGGGTTATCCTGCTTATCCAGCGCCGGACGAAAGCGCAGGCTATGGTTACGCCCCAAGCGCTTGGCGCTATAAAGCGCTGACTCTAAGCGCTGGAACAGCACGCCGGAATCTCGCCCATCTTCCGGTGCGCGACAACTGCCCACGGTAATCCCCAACCGCAGCGACTGCTCGTTGATTTCAAACGGGTGGCACATGTGTTCGCGAACGTCCGCCACCCACTTATCGTGATCATCAAAGGTAGTGGTACGGATGACCAAAAATTCATCGCCACCGAGGCGCCCTACCACGCCGCCCGCCGCGTAACTTGCCAAACGCTGAGCAAAACGCGCCAGCAGGCGGTCGCCTTGCTCAACGCCTAATCCATCGTTGACGGTTTTTAAGCCGTCGATATCGATCAACGCCAAATCCAGGCTCTCACCGGCGCGCAGATGGCGCAGGCGCGAAGCCGTCAAATCGTGCAGCCGACGGCGGTTGGGCAAACCGGTCAGCGGGTCTTCATAGCCGATACGACGCAAATCCTGCTCGCGGGCTTTCTGCGCCGAAATATCGGTAAAGAGACTGATGAAATGCGTAATTTCACCACGTTTATTGGTCACCGCACGCACTTTCAGCCACTCGGGGTACTCATCACCGTGCTTGCGTCGGTTCCACATTTCTCCTTCCCAGCGGCCAGTGCTTTTCAACGTATTCCAGAAGGTTTGGTAAAACGCTTTATCGTGACGTGGTGCGGCTAACGTTTCGAGTTTGCGCCCGACCATTTCCGAACTCTCATAGCCGGTAATTTCGGTAAACGCCGGGTTTACCGCTATCACGCGATTCTCCACATCGCTCACCACCACGGCATCGCCGGTTAGGCTAATCACATCTTGCGACAGCCGCATATACACGCGCTGCTGACACACTAGACGCCACCCGTCCCATATCCCCAACGCGACAATCGCCGTAGCGACCAAGCGTAAAAGCGCATCAGGAATCCACACGCAAGCAGGCAGCGCCATCAGCGCCACCCATACGAGCGGGCGATTATTAAGAGAAATAGTTGGCCACATGGAAAGTAAGTGACTCCTACAATGAATGACTGATGCGTATGAACAATTTAACCGTATCAGTAACTTGAATGCGGTATGGGCGAGATAGCATTAATAGTGCGTTTATTGTGCGCAAACAGTCAAATCGACGTAATGTTAATACATTGCCTAGCATACGTTATCGGCGTACGGGCGCAAAACTGTAGCGCAGCATATTGCCGCAAACAAAGAACGCAATATTTGCTGGGATACCAGTGCACAAACGACTAACTTACTAAAAAAAGACACGATCACGCAGCTATGAACTTATTTCGTTCGTTTTTATTCCGTATTGCGCTGCAGTATCGCTTGTTAAAATATTGTCGCTTTTTCATCCCTCCCCTTGACGCTTGACTGAAAGGAAAAACGTCGCCATGACAATGTTATATGCGCCATCAAGCCAGCCGCGACCTTATCGCCGCTGGCTTTTTTTGTTGGCCTCTCTGCTGCTCTTTGTTAGTCCCAGCGCTTTCGCCGTTACCGGTGAACTCGATCTCACCAGTAGCGGTGTGGGCTTTTTTGCCGTCGCGATCTTCGTTTTGGCCTACATGCTGGTCATGGCCGAAGAAAAGATTCACATGCGCAAATCGAAACCCGTACTCGTGGCCGCCGGTATCATTTGGGGCCTTATCGGTTGGGTTTACGTCCAAAACGGTATGTCGACAGATTCCGAACACGCATTCCGCATCACGCTTTTGGAGTTCACCGAGCTGATGCTGTTCTTGCTGGTCGCCATGACGTATATCAACGCCATGGACGAGCGTAAGGTCTTCGATGCATTACGCTCATGGATGCTGCGCAAGGGCTTCAGCTATCGCCAGTTATTTTGGCTCACGGGTGGGCTTGCCTTTGTTCTCTCACCCATCGCCGACAACCTGACCACCGCGCTTTTGATGTGCGCCGTGGTCACCAAAGTCGCCGAGGGTGATAAGCGCTTCATCAACATGGCGTGTATCAATATCGTCGTGGCCGCCAACGCTGGCGGCGCCTTTAGCCCTTTTGGCGATATCACCACGCTGATGGTATGGCAGGCGGGCATGGTAGAATTCCAAGAGTTCTTCATCCTGTTCTTCCCGGCGCTAGTGAACTTCCTGATCCCGGCGTTGATCATGAACTTCTTCATCAAAAGCGCCAAGCCCGAAAGTGTTTACGAAGATGTCTGGCTCAAGCGCGGTGCCCGACGCATTATTGCGCTATTTCTGCTCACGATTATCACCGCCGTTTTATGTCACACGTTGCTGCATCTACCGCCGGTACTGGGCATGATGACGGGGCTTGGTTATCTGCAGTTTTTCGGCTACTACCTGCGCCGCAGCTTGCCACGCTCGTTGGAGCGCAAGCGCGAGCGCTACAGCCGCCGTGGCGACAACAAGAAACTCGAACAGCTGGGTAGTGTCGTACCGTTTGATGTCTTCAACCGTGTCGCCCGCTCCGAGTGGGATACGTTGCTATTCTTCTACGGGGTGGTGATGTGTGTGGGTGGCCTGGGCTTTATGGGCTACCTCGCCATGCTCTCTGAGGCGCTTTACATCGGCTGGAATGCCACCGCGGCTAATATCACCCTCGGGGTTATTTCCGCGCTGGTGGATAACATCCCGGTAATGTTTGCGGTGCTGACCATGGAACCCGATATGTCACACGGCCAATGGTTATTGATTACCCTCACGGCGGGCGTGGGCGGTAGCCTTCTTTCCATTGGCTCCGCTGCGGGCGTCGCGGTAATGGGGCAGGCACGTGGTGCCTATACGTTTATGGGCCACCTGCGCTGGACGCCGGTCATTTTCCTCGGTTATGCGGCGAGCATCATTGTCCACATGATGCTGAATGCGGAAAGCTTTGCCCTATTTAGCTAGCGTTTTATCTAGGCACTTAAAAAGCCCCAGCACGACGATGTCGGCCGGGGCTTTTTATTGTGCGCAAATAGAGGCGTTTGATCGCACCGTAAAGCGATTCTTTTACCGCTACTTTTTACGGCCCAGCGCCATATCCAGCGCATCAAATTGCTGTGTTAGGTAGGAGCTGGTTTGATTCATTTGCGCAATCATGGCATCGAGCTGGCCAAACTGCACCCGATAGCGCGAAATCGTGCGGTCAATGCTTTGTTCCATCCGCTCATAACGTGCGTTAAGGCTCTCGATGCGGTTTTCCGCGCCGCTAATCGCAATGCCGAGCGTGCCGTTGTTTCCGGTCAGCTGGGCCGTGGTAGTGCTCAGGGCGTCGGCCAAGCCATTTTCGTCCTCAACACCGGCAAAGAAATCGCCCAGCGCATCGGGGTTATTTTTAGCCAGATCGCTAATGGTGTCTTCGTCGATTTCAAGCGTGCCGTCGCGCTGCAGCGTAATACCCAGTTGGCTGAGCGTTGAGAACTCCCCACCCGCCACGCCGTTTGTCAGCGCACTACGCAAGCGACCTTCAATGGTACGCACTGTACTATCGCCCACCAACTCACCGGCAGTTTCCCTATCGCCCGAATATTTTGTCAGCGTACCGATCGTCTCTTTCATGTCGTTAAAGGCTTTAACAAAGCCACCCACGGCCTCACGGATTTTGAGCGTATTGCGCTCTACCGTGACCGTACTACTGGCGGTTTCCCCCACTCCGATATTGAGCCCACCCAAGTTGAGCGTAACCCCCTGAATCGCGCCTTCCACCTGGTTGTTTTCGCTGGTGATGGCGATACCATTAACCGTCAGCGCCGCATCTTGCCCGCCAATTGCCGTACCGCTGGTTAGCGCGGTGCCTTCGGCGGTATCAACGGCGGCGGCGGCACCTGCACCATCAAGGAAACTGAAACTGTGAACAGACGCGTCCACGCCGGTTTCGTTAGAGCTCAACGCTAAACGGTAATCTGTGCCATCAAAAATCACGCTGGCGCTCACTCCGGCGTCTTTGTTGGCATTAATCGCATCGCGGATATCTTCTAGACTGCTATCCGCCGCAATATCCACTTTTACGCTACTCGCGGTGCCGTCAGCACCGAAGTTAAGCTCTACCTGCGTTGCGCCATTAAGCGTTAGCGGTTCACTGGCGTCTGTAACTTTACTAGAGGCAAGGGTGCCGCTGGTGGCAAGCTGGGTAACCTCGACGCGATAACTGCCCGGCAGCGCCTCGGCACTGGTGGTGGTGGTAATCTCGTCGCCGCGCACGTTAGCCGAAAGGCTCTGGTAGAGTTGGGGGTCGTTGAGCCCGTCGACGGCATCTTTAAACCCATCCAGGGAGGATTGAATTTTGCCATAAGCGGAAATTTTGGCATTTTGCTGCTCTTGCTGACGCGTAATCGGCGCGAGTTTACCGCGCTCAGCGTCTTTTAGCTGATCAAGCAAGCCATTAAGGTCTAGGCCGGAGCCAATACCGAGAGAGGTTATTGTCGCCATACTGGGAGTCCTCAGTGTTAAAGGCTAAACCAAACACGTGTTGCGCGACGCTAGCGTAAAAGAAGACAGAGCGCACTGTCGGTCCACGGTTTTCATTACTTATCATTATCGACTGAAAAAGCGCCTTCTTTAGCGCCTTTTTGTTATTTAACTGTATCAGCTTGTCGTGTCATGGCAAACGACCTACCAACAAAAAGCCCGCATTAGCGGGCTTTTTGTTATAACATCAAGCGGTTGAAGCATCCGCGCGTTAGTTACCAGCGTTGAGCTGTGCCTCCATTGAGGAAAACTGCTGCGTCAAAAAGCTACTCGTCTGGTTCATCTCGGCAATCATGCTGTCGAGCTGGCCGAACTGTTCGCGGAAACGGCCAATGGTCAGATCAATGGACTGCTCCATGCGTGTGAAGCGATCACCAAGCGACTCGATACGATTTTCGGCGCCGTTAATCGCGCCCTGAACGGAACCGTTGCCGCTCAACATTTGACCAACGCTTGTGTCGATCTGCTCAGCCAAACCGGTGGCGTTCTCGCCACCGGCGAAGAAATCCGATAGTGCTTGCTGGTCGTTGGCAATAACGTCGTCCAGACGGCCTTCGTCTATCGAGAGCGTGCCGTCTACCTCAAGCGTGATGCCAATATCGCTAAGCATCGAGAAACCATCTCCGCCCGAGGCAACGCCGCCGCTCAGCGCACTACGCAGCGTTGATTCAACCCTGCGCACCGTGTTGTCACCGTTGAGCTCACCGGCCTTCCCGGTTTCTTGGTCAAAAGAGGTCAGCTCGCCAATGGAGGTTTTCAGCGAATTATAAGAATCGACAAAACCCGTTACGGCCTCACGCACGGCGAGGGTATCCTGCTCAACGGCTACCGTGCTTGTGCCTTCGCTTTGCAGGTTCAAGGTGACGCCTTGAATCGCGCCCTCTACCTGGTTATTTTCACTGGTGATGGTGATGCCATTGACATCCAGTTTCGCATCGGTGCCTGCTTGATGGGTATTCGTGGTGTCGGCCGCGAAAGGCGCTGGATCGGTGCCATCAAATGAAAAGCTTGAAATCGAAGCATCCGCGCCAGTTTCGCGGGAGCTTAGTGCCAGGCGAAACTCATCGGTGCCACTGCCGTCGTTAATAATGGTCGCGTTGACGCCAGAATTTTCATCGGCGTTGATGGCATCGCGAATACCTTCAAGCGAGCTATCCGCTGCAATAGTGACATCCTGAGTCGACCCATCGCCAAAGGTGAACGTCATCTGCTGTTCGGCGCCAGAGATGGCAGTATCTGACTCGGCCACACCGGTTGAAGCCAGCGTGCCGCGCGTGGCAAGCGACGTCACGTCAATGTTGTAGCTGCCCGGCATCGCCGTTTCATCTGCTGCCGCGCTTACCGATTCCCCGCTAATGTTAGCAGAGAGGCTTTCGTACAACGAGGTATCGTTTAGCGCGCTGGCGCTGCTCTGAAACCCAGAAAGCGCGCTTTCAAGCGTCCCGTAAGCAGAGATTTTTGTCTTCTGAGATTCTAGCTGCTGTTCAACAGGCACCAGCTTTTCTCGCTCCGCGCTGCGCAGCTGATCCAACAGACCGTTAAGATCCAGCCCAGAACCAACGCCAAGAGATGAAATCGACATACCAAACCATCCTTTTTTTCGCGGTGCGACTTCTTCTACAGAGCCACTGCTCGACACCGACGAAGCATAATGCGATGTATTCGACGCTTTTACGCGCCCTACTGATTTAACTTATACACTAAATAATCGGCCTTAAGATGGCGAACTTGAAGCCAAGTGCCACTTTTTATGTATCAATATGTAATGCCAGCTAGCCACTATCCGCTTACCGCTCCGCTTGAGTTAACGCCTGCAGCCGCTGATACAGCGATCTTGCACTTTCAACCGCCGTCGCCTCGTGAGCATCCAAGGCAAGGTAAACATCGCGGCGCTTGTCTTGAGTCACCGCTTCTAGCTCGGTCTCGTAGCGATTTAACAGGTGCTCCAAGTTCAGACGAATCATCATAAGCTCCAGCTCAAACTCCTGTTGCAACGACTCGTAACGCGCCTTCTGCGCCGCCGTTTGGTTCGTCTTCCCCTTGACTTTGAGCGTAGTATTCACTTCTTTTTTCATGGTGTTAAGTTTAGGAATGAGGTCATAAATCACCTCATAAGCGGAAATATTGGCAGTGGCTTGGCTCACAACGCCCCCATAAACGGCAAAAAAATATCAGCGACCACGAAAATAGCACACCCCGAATGGAATGCACGGGTAGCGTTCATTCACATCTTCGCGTTGCCGTCGATAACCGCCTGAAGACCGCTGGCCGTCACCGGTTGCTTTTCCACATCCATCACCTTGCCCCCAGCACGGGCGAGCTCTTTTGAAAGGTTTACCAAACGCACCAGCTGAAGTTTATTCGGCGTTGCATTGCGGCTCTTTTTTAGCATCTTCACGCTGACGCCTTTGACCGGGATCTGGCCGTTATCATTATTAAAAGACGGTAGCCGACCCGGTGGGTACGCATTGGCAATATAAATCGGGTTGCGCGGCGATTCGCCCGCCAAGGTGAAAGATTTACTGCTGCTTTCATAAACGGCCCCAGCGGCGCCAAGCAACATGCCCAAGCGTTCATTTAACGCAAGTGTGGGGTCATCAAACATGACAAATAGCCCCCACGCACCGGCGTTCTCATCTACCAGCACGGGAGAATCATCTGCGGGGGGAGTGGCAGCGCTGCTTGGTGGCTTACGGGGTTTGCGCTGACGAAAGCCTAAATTCACGTTCAGGGTTTCCCCCGTTACCAGCAGGTAGATCACTATCAAGCCGCAGTTAAGGCTTACCCAACCCGCTAAAATCGCGATCAAAAACGGGAGTGTTGTCGAATCCATGACCTTCTCGGTATTAGGTTACACGCTATTATCGCCGACAAAGGTGCCGACTAGCATTGAGATATATCAAGCTGAGCAGCCCACGCCAGTTAAGCAACTTAATGAATCTATACTATCTAATATAAGTTAAGCGAACCACTTAAACACCCACGTTGAGGCTTTCAAAACCTCGATAACGGGCGGGTGATCACCCGGTATTACGAAGCGTTACTGTGCCCCACACCACAAAGTGCGGGTTGAGTTTTTCGCGCGGTGTAGCGTAGGAAAGCGGCTCGCCTTGCAGTGTTTCCACCCGGCCCCCGGCTTGCTCAACCACCACTTGCGCGGCACCGGTATCCCACAGGCAAGTTGGCCCTAGGCGCGGGTAAACATCGGCCTTACCTTCGGCAATCACGCATTGCTTCAGTGAACTGCCCATGGGCAGCATATTGTGCTCGCCGAGTTTTGTTAGCCAATCGGCGAGATCCGGGCTTGCGTGCGAACGGCTACCCACGACCCGCCAGGGCGTATTAGCAGCGGGCTTACCGGCCACGTGCAGTGTATGGCGCGCACCATGTTCATCGACTTTCACCGCGCCCATGCCTTCTGCGGCAAGATATGCTGTGCCCAGCGCAGGCGCGGTCACCACGCCCAGCACGGGTTTGCCCTGTTCGATCAACGCGATATTGACGGTAAACTCATCGTTACGCTTAATGAACTCCTTGGTGCCATCGAGCGGGTCCACCAGCCAGTAGCGGCCGTCCTCGTCTGGCCCGGCGAAACCCTGCTCGTCTTCCTCCGAGAGCACCGGAATGCCCTGCGGTAGCGCGTTGAGCTCACGGACGATAATCTCATGCGCGGCTTTATCCGCCTCGGTCAGCGGGCTTTTATCTTCCTTCTCTTCCACGCTGAACTCGCGCGCGTACACCGTCATGATGGCATCGCCCGCCTCGCGAGCAATACGTTCTACGGTGTTTAATAAGTCGGTCATATCCATCGTATTCTCGTCTCTATTTTCGGCGCTCGCTCACCCTGAGCATGTCGAAGGGTGGTCAGCATCCAACATCACTCGTGTATTCTCCCGCTGCTGTTTCACTGCATCATCGAGAATCGTCAATAGCTTGTCGTAAGCTTCCGGCATATCGCCTTCCATGCCGATATTCTCGAAGCGCTCGACGGTGTGCTGCGTCTCATTATAGACGAGCGCCACTGGCACGATGTGAGGAGGGCTCGATAGTAGCAAACAATGGCAGGGGAAGTGTCGATGAGTTAGCGAAGGCGCTATCGCATGGACTTGGGATCGGGCGTGTTGTGGTAAAGTACGAATATTCAGACAGGAGCGCGCATGGCCCCTAAGATCCATAATCGTCACGACCACAGCTATAAGCTAATGTTCTCGCACAAACAGATGGTGCGAGACTTGCTGACCGGATTTGTGAATGAAGCCTGGGTGGAACAGCTAGATTTCAGTCAGATGGAGCAGGTGAGCGGCACCTACATCACCGATGAGCTGCGCGACCGCGAAGATGACATGATTTGGCGGATATGGTGGCGAGACCGGTGGTTGTACGTTTATCTCCTGCTGGAGTTCCAATCACGCGAAGATGATTTCATGGCCGTGCGGATCATGAGCTACCTAGGGCTGCTGTATCAGGACCTGATTCGTCAGGAAGCCTTCACGCCAAGTGGCAAACTGCCACCGGTGCTGCCAATCGTGCTCTATAATGGAGAAAAACGCTGGGCAGCGGCACAAAACATCGCGGATCTGGTCGAACCGGTACCGGGAGGTTTGGAGGATTACCGGCCTAATCTGCGCTATTTGCTGCTCGACGAAGGAGCGATTGTTGATGCACCGGGCTGGTCGGATGAAATGCGCAATATTGTGGCAGCAGTATTTCGTATTGAGAAGCATCGCGATGAGCAAGATGTATCGGAAGCGATGGGGCATTTAGCAGAGTGGCTAAGTGGTCCAGAACAAGCCAGTTTGAGGCGAGCGATCATCGTTTGGTTCTACCGTGTTTTCCTGCCTAACCGAGCTCCTGAACTGGAGTTCCCAGAGGTCAGTGATTTCACCAATTTGCATGAGGTACACGACATGCTAGCAGAACGGATCAAGAAATGGCCTGAGCAGTGGGAAGCGAGAGGAGAAGCGAGAGGAGAAGCGAGAGGAGAAGTGAAAGGTGAAGCTAAGTTTTTAAAAATGCAGATTGCTTCAAAGTATGGCGAGTGCCCTGACTGGGCTCAGAATAAGCTCAACGCGGCTGATGCTGAGCAGCTTGAGGCATGGGGTAAGCGCATCTTCCGTGCCGAGACATTGGAAGAGCTGCTGTCAGACTGACGAGGTGGAAGTGATTTCACCAATTTGCATGAGGTACACGACATACCGGCAGAACGAATCAAAAAATGGCCTGAACAGTGGGAAGAAAGAGGCCGTTAAGAAGCTTTAGAGAGCAAGCGTAATGCAGCCCGAAAATTGATAGCGTTGACGTAAATGAACGATCAACTGATCGCGGAAATCGAAGAACTACCGGTTGAAGAAGTCGAAAAGTTGCGTGCCGAAACGCAGCACTGAGCTGCTTTCCCACCTGCCTCCCCGCTCGCACTGAGTTTGTCGAAGTGTGAGCCTGTCGAAGGATCGCCCTCTTGAACCTTCCGCTCACCCTGAGCCTGTCGAAGGGTCGCCAGCACCCAACATCACCCTTATAGGCACACGCTGCTGCCTTCAAGCCTGAATTCAGGAGCAAGGCCTAGCGCTGGCGGGTGGTCAGCGATTTTTGGAATGCCAAGCCATGCGAGAAACCTTATGAGCGAGCGCCACTGGCACGATGTGAGGAGGGCTCGATAGTAGCAAACAATGGCAGGGGAAGTGTCGATGAGTTAGCGAAGGCGCTATCGCATGAGCACTGGACAAGGCGGCGCTGTGGTAAAATAAAACGCATTGAGACAGGAGCGCTTATGGTCGCCAAAACTCATAATCGTCACGATCACAGCTATAAGCTGATGCTCCCGCACAAACAGATAGTACGGGACCCACTGACCGGCTTTGTGAATGAATGATCTAAAAAACACCATCTTGTTAGAGAGCAAGACAATCACGTCATTATACGCAATTTCGGCCGTAAGGTCGCCGGTGGTATCGGATCGGTTTCCGGTGCAGCAGCTTCGCTGACCGGAGCAAAAGCAGGAGCGGTTATCATGGCATTCGCTGAGCCTGTCGGGATGGGGGTTGGCTCTCTTGCGGGTGCTGTCTTTTCAGGCCTAGCCGCCGGTGCTGCGGGCGGCGTAGCAGGTTCCAAACTCGGCCCAGAGCTGGATAACAAAGTGCTTGATAACGTCGAGTGTCGAGCATGTGGTTACACTTTCAGCTCTCACGTCGAATAAGCTTTGCTTTTTTATCGGTAGGAGCGATTAGTGAGAGGCTAACTCGTTGAAGTATGACGGGTTAGCCTGAATCGTCGCCAGCACCTTAGCCGCCAAGCCTGTAGGATTGCGGCGTTTTGTCTCCCAGCTTTTAATCGTATCAACGCTGGTTCCCATGGCGTTAGCAAATTCTGCCTGCGAGACATGCAGCTTGGCGCGAATGGCCTTCACATCGGCCACCTCGTGGCGTGTGACGCGGGCATCTTGTGAATTGCCGTGCTTGATGTCGACGGCTTCCTGCAGCGATGTCTGGAGTTCGTCAAAAATGCTCATTCGGAAACCTCCCCCTTCAACTGGTGGGTCAGTGTTTTCAATGTGCCCTTCTCGGCGGGCGTCAAGCTATCCCTCACGCTCTTAGGGTAGGCCAATATCAGGTAGATGGTGTCGGCGGTGGCCAAGAAGTAAATGACCCGAGCGCCGCCACGCTTGCCTTGATGCCTCAACGCCATGCGGATCTTCCGTAGCCCACCCGTGCCTTGAACCAAATCGCCCTTATCCGGCTGCGCGATGAGCGCGCGCTGGAGTTCTTTCAGTTCATCGTCCGTCGCCATCGTCTGGATTTGCCGGGTAAAGGTCGGCGTTTCAATAAATTCAATGGTATGACTCACGTAAGGCGCATCCTTCAATCAATGTATTGCGCTGTGTACATAGTACATCAATCATCGCCATGCGTCGATAATGACAAGCCTTCATCCACCGAGCATTAAATGAATGATCAACTGATCGCTGAGATCGAAGAACTACCAGTTGAAGAAGTCGAAAAGCTGCGTGCCGAAACGCAGCACTGAGCTGCTTTCCCACCTGCCTCCCCGCTCGCACTGAGTTTGTCGAAGTGTGAGCCTGTCGAAGGATCGCCCTCTTGAACCTTCCGCTCACCCTGAGCCTGTCGAAGGGTCGCCAGCACCCAACATCACCCTTATAGGCACACGCTGCTGCCTTCAAGCCTGAATTCAGGAGCAAGGCCTAGCGTTGGCGGGTGGTCAGCGATTTTTGGAATGACAAGCCATGCGAGAAACCTTATGAGCGAGCGCCACTGGCACGATGTGAAGAGGGCTCGATAGTACAAACAATGGCAAGGGAAGTGTCGGTGAGTTAGCGAAGGCGCTATCGCATGAGCACTGGACAAGGCGGCGCTGTGGTAAAATAAAACGCATTGAGACAGGAGCGCGCATGGCCAGTAAACAGCAAAACCACCATGATACCGGTTACAAAGAACTGTTCAGCCACCCCGAGTTCGTTCAGCAGCTTATTGAAGGCTTTGTGCCTGCCGAGATTGCCCAGCTGATGGACTTCACGACGCTCAAAAATCACAGCGGTCACTACATTACGCCGCTGTTTGAGGAAAAGATCGAAGATGTGGTGTGGTCGGTAGAAGTCACTTGGGAAGGTGTCACGCAAGACGTGTATTTGTACATTCTGCTGGAGTTTCAGTCAGCGGTGGATCGCACCATGCCGATCCGGCTAATGCACTACGTGGCCTGCTTTTATAGTGAACTGCTCAAGAAAAAAACCATCACGCCCGGTCAAGGCTTGCCGCCCGTGTTTCCAGTGGTGCTTTATAACGGCTCGCAACGCTGGACGGCACCGCTAGATATCTTTGAAATGATCACACCAGAACCACCGGGTTTCCTGCAGGTCTACCAGCCGCATTTGCGTTACTATCTGGTGGAAGAAAGTCGCTATACTGATGAGCAGTTAGGCTTGGTACAGACGCCGTTGAGTGGCGTGTTTAGCGTCGAAAACGCCGGGGAAAGCTGGGAAACCCTGCAGCGCGCCGTGGATCGAATCGTGGCAATTATTCAGGCTGATCCCAATAAAGACCGAGTTGATAAGGTCGTCACCCGTTGGATTAAGCGTCATTTGTATCGCCTTGAGGCTGATATCAATTTGGATCAGCTCAACAGCTTGGTGGAGGATAAAGATATGTTGGCAGAAAACTTAGAAAATCTGGTGCAAAAAGAGCGTCAAATAGGACGCCAAGAAGCCGAGCAGCGCATAAGGGAAGCCGAGCAGCGCATAAGGGAAGCCGAGCAGCGTGCCTTGGAAAGCAAGCGCAATGCCGCTCGCAAGTTGATTACCTTGACCGAAATGAATGATCAGCTGATCGCTGAGATCGAAGAACTACCCATTGAAGAAGTCGAAAAGCTGCGTGCCGAAACGCAGTACTGAGCTGCTTTCTTTCCTCCCTCCCGCTCACCCTGAGCCTGTCGAAGGGTCGCCAGCATCCAACATCACCTTGGTATGCTCACGCTGCTGTTTCACCGCGTCATCCAGTATCGCCAGCAGCTTGCCGTAATCTTCCGACATATCGCCTTCCATGCCGGTGTTCTCGAAGCGCTCGATGGTCTGCTGCGTTTCATCGATTACGGCTTGCAGCTCGTCGATGACGCGTTGTTGCTCATTATTGGTCATCAATTTACCCATTGCCCCACACCACAAAGTGCGGGTTGAGTGTTTCGCTTGGCACGGCGTAGCCAAGCGGCTCGCCTTCCAAGGTTTCCACCCGGCCGCCAGCCTGCTCGACCACCGCTTGCGCGGCGCCGGTATCCCACAGGCAGGTGGGGCCTAGGCGCGGGTAAACATCTGCTTTGCCTTCGGCAATCACGCAGAGTTTCAGCGAGCTACCCATGGGCAGCATCTCATGCTCACCGAGCTTGTTAAGCCAATCCGCGAGATCCGGGCTTGGGTGGGAACGGCTACCCACCACACGCCAAGGCGTCGTGGCATCAGGCCTTCCGGCCACTTGCAGCGTATGACGTGTGCCGTCTTTTTCGACCTTCACCGCACCCAGGCCTTCGGCGGCGAGATACGCGGTACCCAATGCAGGCGCCACGACTACGCCGAGCACCGGTTTACCTTGCTCGATCAAGGCGATATTAACGGTGAATTCATCGTTGCGCTTGATGAACTCCTTGGTGCCATCAAGTGGATCAACGAGCCAGTAGCGGCCTTCGGCATCTGGCACAGGGAAGGCATCAATGTCTTCCTCGGAGAGGACCGGAATCCCCATCGGCAAGGCATTTAAACCGTTAACAATGATTTCGTGTGCCGCCTTATCCGCTTCGGTCAGCGGGCTTTTGTCGTCTTTCTCTTCGACGTTGAACTCACGGCGGTACACCGCCATGATTGCCTTGCCCGCGTCGCGGGCAAGGCGATCAACATCCTCTAACAATTTCGTCATATCCATTGTATCCCTGCCTTGTTTAGCCTGTTCGCGCAATAAATTGCGCTCCCACAAGGTAACTCAGTGGTGGGAGCCCGATTTACCGGGCGAATCCTGTTCAGTTGATCAACCCACGCTCACGAAGCGCGGCGATCACGGCGTCTGCCGCCGCTTCCGGGCTGCTGGTAGCGGTCTTGAGATGCACTTCCGGTGTTTCGGGGTCTTCATAGGCGGAGTCGATGCCGGTGAAATTCTTTAGCTCACCTCGGCGGGCTTTCTTATACAGCCCTTTGGGGTCACGCGCTTCGGCTACGTCTAGCGGCGCGTCGACAAAGACTTCGATGAACTCACCTTCGCCTACCAAGTCACGCGCCACCTGGCGCTCACTGCGAAACGGCGAGATAAACGCCGAGAGCACGATCAACCCCGCGTCCACCATCAACTTGGCGACCTCACCCACGCGGCGGATATTCTCGACGCGATCGGCATCGGTAAAGCCGAGATCACGGTTCAAGCCGTGGCGCACGTTATCGCCATCAAGCAAATAGGTGTGCTGCCCTTGGGCGAAGAGCTTTTGCTCCACCAGATTGGCAATGGTCGATTTGCCTGCCCCGGAGAGCCCGGTAAACCATAGCACGGCGGGCTTTTGCGTTTTCGCTTCGGCGCGCGCTTGTTTGTCGATATCCACGTGCTGCATGTGAATATTCTGGCTGCGGCGCAGGGCAAAGTGCAGCATCCCCGCGCCCACGGTGTTATTCGTCATCCGGTCGATGAGGATAAAACCGCCGGTATCCTGGTTATCTTTGTAAGCGTCAAACGCCACTGCTCTGTTCACGCTTAGCGTACAGATACCAATGGCGTTGAGATCGAGTTGCTTAGCGGCGGTATGCTCAAGCGTATTGACGTTCACCTGGTACTTGATGTCCGTAACTGTGGCCGTCACCGTCTGGGTACCGAGCTTCATCAGGTAGGGTCGCCCAGGCAGTAGCGGCTGCTCATCCATCCACACCAGCGTGGTCTCAAACTGATCCGCCGTATGCGCTGGTTGCTCCACCCCCGAGATTACATCCCCGCGGGAGATATCGATTTCGTCTTCGAGCAGAAGGGTGATCGACTGCCCCGCCACCGCCTCGTCAAGGTCGCCATCAAACGTATAGATGCGCGCCACTTGGTTGGCTTTGCCGGAGGGCTGCACGCGAATGGCGTCACCGGGTTTAACCGTGCCGCTGGAAACCATGCCAGTAAAGCCGCGGAAATCGAGGTTCGGGCGGTTGACCCACTGCACCGGCATGCGGAAGGGCGCGCGCTGCAAGCGGTCATCGTCGATCTCGACGGTTTCCAGGTACCCCATCAAGGTGGTGCCGTGGTACCACGGCATGTTCACACCATGCTCGATGACGTTATCGCCCTTCAGCGCCGACATGGGGATAAAGGTAATGTTCTCCAGGCCCAGCTGTTTGGCGAAGGCGCGGTACTCCTCGACGATCTCGTCAAAGCGCACCTTGGAGTAGTCGACCAGATCCATTTTGTTGATTGCGACCACCACATGGCGCAAGCCCATCAACGCCATCAAAAAACTGTGACGTCGTGTTTGGGTCAAGATGCCGTAGCGGGCATCGACCATCAAAATGGCGGCGTCGGCAGTGGAAGCGCCGGTGACCATGTTGCGGGTGTACTGCTCGTGGCCTGGGGTGTCAGCGACGATGAACTTGCGCTTATCAGTGGAGAAGAACCGGTACGCCACGTCAATGGTGATGCCCTGCTCGCGCTCAGCGGCTAGGCCGTCCACCAGCAGGGCAAAGTCCATCTCGCCGCCCTGGGTGCCGTATTTCTTGGAGTCCGCTTCAATGGCAGCGAGTTGGTCTTCAAACAGCAGTTTGGACTCAAACAGCAGCCGACCAATGAGCGTACTTTTGCCGTCATCCACGCTGCCACAGGTGATAAAGCGTAAAAGCCCTTTATGCTCGTGGGCTTTGAGGTACTGTTCAATATCTGCGCCGATAAGGTCCGATGAATGCGCCATTAGAAGTACCCCTCTTGCTTTTTCTTCTCCATGGAAGCCGCGCTGTCGTGGTCAATCACGCGCCCCTGGCGTTCTGATGTATGCGTTAGCAGCATTTCTTGAATAATCGCGGGCAGCGTATCGGCCTCGGACTCAATCGCCCCGGTCAGCGGGTAGCACCCCAGCGTGCGGAAACGCACTTTACGCATCATGGGCACTTCGCCTTTTTCCAGCGGCATGCGCGCGTCATCGACCATGATCAAAGCGCCGTCGCGCTCGACCACCGGGCGCTCGGCGGCGTAGTAAAGCGGCACGATGGGAATATTCTGCAGGTAGATGTACTGCCAAATATCCAGCTCGGTCCAGTTGGAGATCGGGAATACCCGGATCGACTCGCCTTTGTGCTTGCGCGTATTGAACAGCTTCCATAATTCCGGGCGCTGATTTTTCGGGTCCCAGCGGTGCTGTGCGGTACGAAACGAGAATATCCGCTCCTTGGCACGGGATTTTTCTTCATCACGGCGCGCCCCGCCAAAGGCGGCATCAAAGCCGTACTTATCCAGTGCCTGCTTCAAACCTTCGGTCTTCATCACATCGGTGTGGATCGCCGAGCCGTGGGTGAAGGGGTTAATGTCCTTTTCCACGCCCTCTGGGTTGATGTGCACCAGCAGGTCCATGCCGATCTCTTCGGCCATTTTGTCGCGAAATTCGTACATCGCCCGAAACTTCCAGCGCGTATCCACATGCAACAGCGGGAACGGCGGTGGCGAGGGCGCAAACGCCTTACGGGCCAAGTGCAGCATCACGGCGGAGTCTTTCCCCACGGAGTAGAGCATCACCGGGTTGTCGGTCTCGGCGACTACTTCCCGCATGATCTGGATGCTTTCGGCCTCAAGCCGCTGTAGATGAGTCAATGTGTGCATGCGCTGCCCTTTTGCCTCGCCCGGCGGCATTAGCGCCGCGTGCTATATCCATAAAATGATTTTGTTATAGTGCCACGAACACTACAGTGGCTCATACCCGCCGCTCACCCTGACGTTTGACAAAAGGCACACGCTGTATGGCTTGGCTAGCGCTCCTCTCTCTTTTTGGCCTACTGGCGATACTGCTTAGCGGGCGCGTTGCCCCGGCAGTGGCGTTTACCAGCATCGCCGTGCTTTATGCGCTAGCAGGCTGGGTGGAAACGCCACAGCTACTAAACGCCTACACCAACCCCGCGCTGGTCACATTGCTCGTGCTGTTAATGGTCTCTCAAGCATTGGAGCGCTCCCCGTGGCTGACCACATTATCGAAGCGCTTAATGCACGGCAGCGAACGCCACGCCACCGCAAAACTGGTGGGGGCCAGCGCCGTGCTTTCCGCGTTTTTTAACAACACCGCCGTTGTCGCTGGGTTGATGAGCGCAGTGGCCAAGCAACCGCACTTTGCCCCATCGCGTTTGCTATTGCCGCTTTCCTTCGCCGCCGTGCTGGGCGGGATCACAACGCTTGTGGGCACCTCCACCAATCTGGTGGTGAACTCCTTTGCCGTTGAGGCGACGGGTGTAGAGTTTTCGTTGTTTCAATTTAGCTGGGTGGGCGTTCCGGTGGCGCTGCTAAGCCTGGGCATGCTCATTTGGCAGGCGCGCGGCCTACCCCACCACGCAGCCCCTTTTAATGAGGCCGCGCTGCACTACTTTGCCGCCGCGCAGGTAACGCCTGACTCACCGATGATCGGCCACAGCATCGAAGCGAATGGCCTGCGCCAGCTTGAAGGCCTTTACTTGCTCGAAATCGAGCGCGAGGGCCGACTGATCACCCCCGTGGGACCGGATATGCCATTGCAAGCCAGCGATACGTTGGCGTTTACCGGCGATATCAGCAAACTGCACGCGCTGCAGCGCTTTCCCGGCCTCGCGTTGTTTGGCCACTCAGCCAACCAACTGCTGACTGATAACCTAGTGGAAGTGGTGCTCTCCCACGACTCTCCTTTGATTCATCAGACGCTGCAAAACGTCGACTTCCGCAGCCGTTTTGATGCAGGTGTTGTGGCTATTCGGCGCGGTAACCAGCGGTTAAAAGGCCAGCTAGGGCGCATCCCGCTGAAAGCCGGGGATTGTCTGCTGATTGCCATCGGGCCGGACTTTCACCAGCACCACAACATTACCCGCAACTTTTACCTGCTGGATGACAGCCTACAGCGGCCCTCGCTGGGCCGTTGGCAGAACCTTCTGGCGGTGGGCGGCTTCGCGCTCACGTTGATAGCCGCTGCCACGCAAGTGCTGCCGCTCCTTCACGGCTTATTACTCTTGCTAGGCGCCTTATTGCTCAGCGGCACGCTACAACTCGCCGAACTGCGTCGGCGCTTTCCATTTACGCTATGGTTGACCACTGGCTCAGCGCTAGCCATTGCGCACGGGCTTAGCCAAAGCGGCGGCGCGGAGATCATCACTCACGGCGTACAAGCCCTGTTTAGCGGCTATGGTGTGTATGCTGCCTTCGTCGGTTGCTACCTACTCACCTGGCTACTCACCGAAACCGTGACCAACAACGCTGCGGCGGCGCTTAGCTTCCCCGTGGCATGGGCCACGGCACAGAGTTTTGGCGCCGACCCAGCGCCGTTTATGCTGGCCGTCGCCTACGGCGCCAGTGCCTGCTTTCTGCTGCCGTTTGGCTACCAGACACACCTAATGGTGTACTCCACCGGCCAGTATCGCTTGAAGGATATCTGGCGCCTTGGCTGGCCGGTGAGCCTTGTGTACAGTGTCGGAGTGTTGGTGCTTACGCCTTGGATGTTTCCGTTTGGATAACCACGCTTAGTCGTGCCTTATTTGAGCTGAAACCAAATTATAAAACCGTTTTCTACATTAATTTCTTTGCTAGGTTTTTGTCAAAATACGAAGAATTTATTACTTTATTTACAAAAAATGGCTCATAAAAAGCAATTCTATCGATAACCTCCCTTTCTTCCTCGTCAAACCTTATACTTACTTCTTCCGCACGAGAAGAACTTCTGTTTGGATTATGATGGACAGACGCTTTTTTCTCATGCATTAATCTAGATTCTTCTTTATTTTTTATAGAAAGTCCTAAATACTCACCCATTTCGACAGTTTTATCAAAATCATTAAAATCACTTGCAGAAGCCCATACATATTTACAACCTTCCTCATCATATATCTCTGCAGCACGTATTTGACGCCAGAAAGAGTCGAGCACACCCCAGAAGCATATTTGATAGTCTGTTAAAGCTTCAGGTTGAAAAATAGGAAGAGTGCCAGGAAATGAAGGGTCTGCTGAAAAATGCTGACCCATTTTTGTGCGCATAGGGAAGCTACCCCTTTTAAAAAGGCTCTCAGCTACTTTTCTAAAATCGCGATTTAAAAAAATTAAATTAGGGTAAAAACCCATTCTTATTAACGGTATAAAAAAACCTTTACCGAAAACATTGCTTGTTTCAACATAATTTTTTTCTTTTATGGCATTAACTGCCTTTATCTTTTTCTCTAAGAACTCAATAGCATAACGAGGGTTTTCTTTAACGTATGGTAGCACATTTGCATAGTTTGGTTCGGGCTCGTGCTCGCTTCGAGTGTCGTCAAATATTTTAAAAACTTCAGTTAGCATGGTTGTGCCAGTACGGCCATGCGTGATGGTGAAGATGATGTTTTTATCGTTTTTAATCATATTTCGCTTCCGTCAATTTTCTTGACAGGCTTTGCTGGGCGGCCTGCTACAATAGTGTTTTCAGGTACGTCCTCAGTGACCAAACTGCCGGCAGCTACAACCGCATTCTCTCCAATATGAACAGGCCCTAATACTGTTACATCAGAGCCGAGCCAGACACCACGCTCCAACGTAATATCCCGCCCACTATCGGGCACGGCTTTTAAACGCTTCATACCTATTTCTTTGTAGTCATGGGTGCCTGTCAAAAGCATGCAGCGATGGCCAAAAAAACAATCCTCCTTGATAGTAACATGGCCCGACCTAGTATTTACCAAGAGATCATTTATAGGAATTGTCGCTTTTTCCAAATGCAATCGAGAGCGGTCTCCCCATATTCTAGGTTGGCGAAGTTCCAGGTTAGAAATGTGAGGCATTAATAGCTTTGCAAATGCTTCTAACTCTTTATTTTTTGCTGTGCGTAGAATAGCTAAGAAATCACTATCACCAGGTTTGCCAGCTGCTGGTTTGTTTTTTTTAATATTTCCTGGTGATTTATTTTGAATAGGTAGCATATTTTTTCTCACTGCATTAATTTATCGAGCGCACCCGAAATTGTATCATCATCAATGTCGTTTGGAATTTCCTGGTGTGCTTTTGGCGATGGCTTTTTGAGAAGCCCTTCTCCAGCCAAATACCCCTCCGCCTTCTCCTCATCTATCTCCTTCAGTAATCCATACGCCATATCCTTAATGCCGTACACCGTATGCAGCAGGAACGCGAGTTTGGTGCGCTGGTTATCCGTCAGCTGGGCCTGGCGCTCATGGTTAGGCAGGAATAGCGCATCAGCGCTTTGCAATTCGGTAGCTTGGCATTTTTCTGTCGGCACGCTCTTCGGCAAGTGACTGATGTGCTGAGGGCTATTGAGCCGGTAAAAGCGGAAACCATTGCGGCTGGCCCAGTGCTGCAACTCAGCGAGGCTTGACTGGTGCTCGTGGGTGGGCTGGAAGGCAACGGTGACATCCAGCAGCAGCGCGTCTTTCAGTGACCGAGAGCCGTGTTCAAGAATGGAACTGGCATCGTGCCTAGCATCTAGCACCAGCCAGTCAAGCGATGGCAGACCGTCAATGCCATCCAGCGGAAGGGACGATACCGGCAGCTTGGTCAGCACCTTACTGGTATCTTCCAGCGGCTTGAGGGTGGCGGTATGCACCGGGTCAAGCGTGGCATAGAGAGTGGCCGGCTCGCCATTGCCGAGCAGGGCGCCGGGGTAATGGTGCAAGCCTTCAGTATTGTTGGCCGTGGCGCTGTTGAGCTCCCCTGCAGGATCGAAGGCGATAAGCTCCAGGCTTTTTAGTTCTAGCATCTGTTGCACGGCAGGCTGTTTAACCAGGGTGGCGCCGTTGTCGATGCCAATGAGCTTGCCCTGCAGCTGCCAGGAGAAACCGGCCTCTTGTGATTGGCTACCTTTTGCTTTGCTTATGCGCGGTGTTGTATCTACCTGAATATCTAGCAGCTGCTTGTCATCTTCAAACCACAGATCGCCTTCTTTATTGAAGGTGAGCGCTTCAGGTGCCTGGCCTTCACAGTAGCGCTCCCAGATCGCACGCATGGCAATAGAGAAATGTTTGGCAAAGCGTGGAGCATCGCATACCGGTGAAGCGAGAAGTTGCTTGCGCAAACCTTTGCGAATTACTGTTAGGCTTTCCAAATCTTTAGCTAACTCAAGAACCCGCTGGCGGTACTCTTCCCAGCTTTTAGCGACCAGTTCCGGTAGGCCCGCATTCACTAAGTGAGTCGCGCTATGGCGACCTGCGAAGGTCGGTCCTGGCATGGTCACCACCGGCACTCCCATCAGTAGAGCTTCACATGTAGTTAAACCACCTGAATAAGGCCAAGGGTCAAGCGCTATGTCCACTTGGTTGTAGGCATCAAGAAGAAAGAAGTGGGGTGAAAAAGCTTCCATAATCAAGCGCTCAGCTTCAATGCCATGAATTGAAAACTGCTTTCTCGTCTGTTCTAAAAAATCTTCGCCTTCATACTGGCTACCTTTCAAGAAAAGCTTACTGTTAGGCAGTTGATGCATAACCTCTGCCCAATGTGCAATGATCTCTGCATTGAGTTTCGAGGGGTTATTAAAGCAACCCAAAGTTATATAACCGTTTTTTTGTGCAGGTAACGCCCGAACAGGGGGGATTTTTTCGGCAGGAAGATAACAAATATAATCATCCGGCATACGAATCAATTTTTCGATATAGTAATCATCTACCCCTTCTGGAGTTTCCACGCTATCACTTAGCAAGTAATCAATCGCGCTGGGCCCTGTTGTATTAATCAACCCTCCTACCCACTTAATGATAAGAGGTGCTGGCTCTTCAGCAATAGCTAACAGTCGCTGACCTTCTGAGTGACCACACATGTCGAATAAAATATCTATATCATCTTGTCGGAGTCTTTCCGCAAGATCTTCGTCACTTAAGTGAATGACAGCATTCCATTCATCGAAACACTTTTTAAGCCGCTGAGCACGCTTATCATTGATATGGCTAAGTGAATAGGCAATAAGTTCAAATTCACTTTCAGGAAGATTTTCTAAAATAGATGTAATCATGTTGCCGACAGGATGAATGCGTAGACCAGATGACAACACACCAATACGCAAACGCCTCTGTGGATTAGTATCTATTGCTTTTTTTCGCTCAACTTTCTTGGGAGCATATTGAAGATCCCAGTTGCTGGCATCTTCAAAAAAGCTTTCTGCACTATACTTAGGGTTATAATGCTTAGAGAAGAAATAACTTGAAAATGAAGATGACCTTTTTGGGTCTTTTTTAATTAGCTTGGAAAATATTGAGTCGGCCTTATCAAACTGACCTAACATGCGGTAAGTATTACCAAGGTTATTAATACTACCTAAGTCATTTGGGTATTGTTTTTCGATTTTCTTATAAACTTCTAATGCATCACTTAGTTTTGTTGCTTTAGAGAGGGCGTCTGCCTGGAGTATCAACACTGAATTCTGCATTTTTTTAAGCTTTTCTGCTTTTCCCAAGTACTCCAACGCCTTTTTAAAGTACCCACCGTCAATCAGCATCTTGGAAATTGCACATAAGGCTTTGGCGTCCTCGGGGCGTTTGGAAAGCGATTTATCTATTTCCTTTATTCCAGCAGCCACATCACCATTGCGATAGTAAGCAACTCCTAGATTGTAAAGCACCTCTGAATCTTCCGGCGCTAAGGTGAGTGACTTTTCCAATGCGCTTATTGCTTCTTTTATTTTTCCTGTTTCTAGAAGAGCAGTGCCTTTTACCTTAAATAGATCCGCAGATTCGGAGTGTGTGGACTCAAGGCTGCTAACGTTTTCCAGCACCTTTTGAAAGTTTTTCTTGCTTAACATTTTTGTTAAACGGTTAGCATTTTTTTCTGAGAGAGGAGATGCACACATATCGAATCCAACGTCAAAGGCGATGAGGCCGTTCAAAGTAAACCAGCGCCAAAAATAATGCAAAAAGCGGGAGCCGCTGGCCCCCGCTTGTGTTATCTAAAAGCGGTTACGCAATCAAATAAATTAGCCCAACAGTGACAGTACGTTCTGCGGGATCTGGTTGGCTTGGGCCAGTACAGAAGTGCCTGCTTGTTGCAAGATCTGCGCACGGGTCATGTTGGCCACTTCAGAGGCGTAGTCAGCATCTTCGATGCGTGAACGAGCCGCAGAAAGGTTGGTTTCGTTGGTCTGCAGGTTAGTGATGGCGGATTCGAAGCGGTTCTGAATGGCACCCAAGTCAGATCGCAAACCATCAACCTGAGCCAAGGCGCTGTCCAATGCCGCCAGCGGATCTTCGGTGCGCTCACCAGCGCTGGTTTCGTCTGTCGTCAGTCGACCTTCGGCACTAACATTGGCGGTCTCACCTACATCAAGGGCATATTGACCATCGTACTCAGTAGTGCCGTCATTTTCATAGTTGGCCAACACCGTGACTTCACCCGTTTCCGGGTTGACGGAATAGTCTGTTACGAATGTTTGCTGAGTGGTCACTTCATCATTGAAATCAACAAATGCATCTGTCGTGTCTCCCGCATTATCGAATGCAATAGTGGCTGAGGTCAGACCGCTAGACATATCCACATTAGTGTTAGTGCCATCTGCGGCTGCCAGCACATCTCCTTGAGAAGCGGTATTCGTGAATGTCAGATCAGTGCCGTCACCACTATAAGTAGTGCCACCAATAGTTACGGCGGCATCAGCATCAGTGCCTGCATTTAATACATCTTCAAGTGTGGCTTGAGTCCCGCCACCAGCAGTAGTGTTGGTGGTCAACTCGTTACTAGCAGATAGGTACGCTGCCTCGCCACCAATGGTAATGTTGCCGGTTGAAGACACCTCAAAGTTGGCGACAGAGCCAGAAGTGAACTCATAAGTACCAGAAGCGGTACCACTGGCAGGCGTGTTTGCAGCAGCGAGATCGTCAACATCAGCAGCTGCGACCGTATCGGTATAGGTGAAGTCACCACTCGCAGCGTCGAACGTATATGCTGTTTCGTCTGTTGCACTCCCTACAGCCGTAGTAACGGTATCGCCGTTCTCTATTTCACCAAGGATTTGCTCAAGTGATGCAGAATCGAAGGTGGTGGTAACACGGTAAGTATTGTCTCCACCATTTGTTGCACCACCGGCAGCAATCAGGTCAGTCACAGTAGCGCCGCGGTTTTGTGTTTCACCGCTGCCATCAACGTTGAAGCCATCCAAGCCCAAAGTCTGGGAAGTTATCTGCTGCAAACCGACGCTGATGGTCTGACCATCGTCAGCACCCACTTGAATGCTCAGGTCACCATTTTCTGCTAACACTTTTGTGCCGTTGAAGTCGGTTTCCTTGGAGATACGATCAATTTCTGACATGCGCTGGTTGATTTCGTTCTGGATTGATTCCAGATCCGATTGGCTGTTGGTGCCGTTGGAGGCCTGTACGGTCAGTTCACGCACACGCTGCAGGTTGTCGTTGACTTGGTTTAAACCACCTTCAGCCGTTTGGGCGATGGAGATACCATCGTTGGCGTTACGCTGCGCCTGGCCCAAGCCGGTGATCTGTGAAGTAAAACGGTTGGCGATTGCCTGACCCGCCGCGTCATCCTTGGCACTGTTGATACGCAGGCCTGAAGACAGACGCTCCATGGAGGTTTGCAAGTCATTCTGAGACTTGCTCAGGTTGTTCTGGCCGATCATCGAGGTGATGTTGGTATTGATCACTGACATGGTGATTCTCCTTTACGTTGACACTGGCCTAGAAGGCCCGCTTTTCGGCCACATTGTGTGCCGTTATTAATGATTACGGCGCAGGCGGGGAAACCTTTAGGCTTTGTCGCAAAAAATAATGTAATTCTTGGTAACAGGCGGTGAGGTTTCTCATCCTCACTTGCTGCCGCGCGGGTGGCGCGTACACTGTAGCTATCTCCAAACGCGATAGGTAACACCTATGTTATCCACACAACTCCCCATACTGCTGGCCGGCGCCGCGATTGTATTCGGGCTTATCACTCTGGTGCTGTTTTACCGGGTGGTGATAAAGCCGCGCCGTGAGCAAGCGCCACCTACCATGCCGGAAGAAACCACCGCTCAGCCAGTTGAGCCCACACCCTCCGCGCCAACTAAGCCCGCCAAAAGCAAAAAACGTACGGAACAGTGCCTGTTTGTGGTGTTTGATGCGCCAAGCCAGGCCATCAATACGGCGCTGGGCGAGATGCTCAGGGAGAAAAACGCCTTTTATGAAGCGGAGCTGGGTGCCTTTCACCTGCCACCGGGGCCAAAGGGCTACCCGCTGATGGTCGCCAGCGCCACCTCGCCGGGGAAGCTTCCGCCGCTACACCAAGAGGGCGAGCACGCGCCGGTGCAGGGCGTTTCCATTTTGATCCGCTTCTTGAACGCGCGTAAGGTCTCGCGCAGCCCGGATGATTTAATCGCCTTCACCCACGAACTCGCCGCGCTGGGCGGGCAGATTCTTGACGCCAAGCGCGAACCCATCACCGACGCCACGCTTACTGAAATGCGTCGCGAGGGCGAGTAGAATGCGCGCGTTGGTTGTCCCTCTCACGATAGCGTCCTGCGTCTTATGATCCATGCCTTATGAGTAGCCCCTACCCACACTATGAATCCCCCATTCAGCTGTATGACGTGGTATTTATCATCATCCCGCGGTTGGACCGGGCGCAGAAGCTGGTGACCAAAACCCTCGCCACGCTGATTGACGGCGCCACCGACCACAAAGATTTAACTAAGCGGCTAGAGCAACGCCGAGATTTCACACTGGAATTGCAGTCGATACACACCAACCTAGAGCACCTTTTAGAGGGCCATCGGCCGGATGTGAAGGAACTGCTGCGCACCGGGGGGATAAGCGGCAACCGCACGGTCGAGCCAGATGAAATGGAGCAAGACGCGATAGAGCGCGCAAAAGAGATTTACCGCAAGGTAGTGGAGTTTCAAACCGGACGGCGGAAAGTGCCGTTTTAGGGGATTCACACTTCGACAAGCTCAGTGCCGAACAGCATTCGCGCAATGAATGGCGCTCCTACAACACGGGCCGTGCGGGTGGGAGGTCGATTTATCGGGCGAAGGGGTGTTTATGGCGCCTGCCTTTATTATCCGCTTCGTTAAGCTACTTCACCTTCATTTGTCACGCTGAGCTCAACATGGAGGTGTGCGGATTCAGCGATTTCGACTAGCGCATCCAGGCTAAATTTGTGGATTTTTCCGCGTATCAAGTCGTTCAGGCGTGGCTGTGTGATGTTCAGTCGCTTCGCGGCTTTAACCTGGGGGACATCCCAACCATTAACCACATCGCTTACCTGGCGCATAAGGGCAGAACGTAGGCGCATTTTAGCGGCCTGCTCCGGGGTATCTTCAATAGCATCCCAGACACTTTCAAACTTGGTCATCATGGTTATCACCTCGCTGTCAGGGTAAGTCTTTGTAGCGCTGCTTTCCTAGCTCTATGTCTTTTTTCGACGTTTTCTGTGACTTTTTTTGAAAACAGTGCAACACATACATCGCATCCTCACGATTAGCGACGTAGAACACACGAAGCAAATGCCGCATCGGTTCGACAGGAGGACTCCTTAGTATCTATATCAATTAAGATATAGTGAGTGAAGGTTAGCAAGATCACAAGCCTGACGTCATATTTCGCCCAGAAATTGAGGAAGTTGAAACGCACCACTGAGTTCGCGCAACGCATGGTGCGCCTACCCCCGCTCACTTCGAGCCACTAAACCCGCTCATCCTGAGCCTGTCGAGGGACAGTCTTCGACAAGCTCAGACCGAACGGGGGTGGCTCAGTGCGAAGAACATTCGCGCAATGAATTGCGCTCCTACACACCGGGCCGTGCTTGTGGGAGCCCGATTTATCGGGCGAAGGGATGTTGGAAGGGGCGGCCTTCGACAAGCTAGACCGAACGGGACAACTGAGGGTCTACCCCATAAAACGTAGCGCAGCGAGCGTTAACCCTAGCGAGGTAGCAATAAAACCGAGCAGCCAGTAAAACTGTTGGTCCTGGCGCTTGAGCACGGCTTCAAAACGCTCGTCCTGCTTGTCAAAGCGCTTGTTCATATCTTCACGCATGGTTTCAAAACGCTTATCGACTTGCTCAAAACGCTTATCGACCTGCTCAAAACGCTTATCGACTTGCTCAAAGCGCTTATCGACCTGCTCAAAACGCTTATCGACTTGCTCAAAGCGCTTCTCCATGAGTTGGAAGCCTTGCTGCATCAGTTCGCGCTGGTGTCTTAGCTCATCTTCTACACGCACCATGCGTTCACGTAGCTCAATCTCATAAACGGCAGGAGGTTTACCCAAGCTCTGCTCGGCTAACCATTCCCCAAGATGCGCCTTGATGTACTCGATATCGCTATCAGCTAACGCCATAACGGCCTCTTGCTATCTGTTTATGTCAATGGGGGTAGTATCATGCGTGCGGTGGCACGAGGCAAGCTCACCCCGCTCATCCCTGAGCCCTCAACCCCGTTTATCCCGAGCCTGTCGAGGGACGGTCTTCGACAAGCTCAGACCGAACGTGGGTGGCTCAGTGCGAAGAACATTCGCGCAATGAATTGCGCTCCCACCACTTGAGCCGTACTGGTGGGAGCCCGATTTATCGGGCGAAGGGATGTTGGAAGGGACGGCCTTCGACAAGCTAGACCGAACGGGACAACTGAGGGTCTACCCCATAAAACGTAGCGCGGTGAGGGTTAACCCTAGCGAGGTGGCAATAAAACCGAGTAGCCAGTAGAACTGTTTGTCCTGGCGCTTGAGCACAGCTTCAAAGCGCTCGTCCTGCTTGTCAAAACGTTTGTCTATTTGCGCAAAGCGCTTGTCCATATCGTCACGCATGGCTTCAAAGCGCTTATCGACCTGCGCAAAGCGCTTGTCCATATCGTCACGCATGGCTTCAAAACGCTTATCGACCTGCTCAAAGCGCTTGTCAATCTGCTCGAAGCGCTTGCCCATATCCTCACGCATGGCTTCAAAACGCTTATCGACCTGCTCAAAGCGCTTGTCAATCTGCTCGAAGCGCTTGTCCATATCCTCACGCATGGCTTCAAAACGCTTATCGACCTGCTCAAAGCGCTTCTCCATGAGTTGGAAGCCTTGCTGCATCAGTTCGCGCTGGTGCCTTAGCTCATCTTCTACACGCACCATGCGTTCGCGTAGCTCAATCTCATAAACGGCAGGAGGCTTACCCAAGCTCTGCTCGGCTAACCATTCCCCAAGATGCGCCTTGATGTACTCGATATCGCTATCAGCTAACGCCATAACGGCCTCTTGCTATCTGTTTATGCCAATGGGGGTAGTATCATGCGTGCGGTGGCACGAGGCAAGTTCAGACCGAACGGCATTCGCGCAATGAATTGCGCTCCCACAAGTTAAACCGTGCTTGTGGTAGCCCGATTTATCGGGCGAAATGGGGCATGCGCGTAATTGAGAAAGAGGTATCGTATACTCACCGCTAGCCATTTGGAGCGTGAGCATCATTATGCGCCTACAAAACACAGATATTCATGTCATCAAACGTGCTGTCAAAGACATATTCGGCCCAGAAGCGTACGTCACGCTCTTTGGCTCCCGGGTGGATGATACAGCAAAAGGCGGTGATATCGATTTGATGGTAACGGTGCCACATCCGGTGGAAAAACCCGCTTGGGGCGTCGCGAAGGTTCAGACAGCGCTTATTCTTAAGCTCGGCGAACGAAAAATCGATATTGTGCTAAGCGCCCCTAATTTGCAAAAAACCGCCATTCATCGTGTCGCTCAGGAGCAAGGAGTGCCGTTGTGAAACTCGCAGCTGATACTCAAGCGAGGTTATTGTTTTTGGCACGAGTGGTTGAGAAAGAGATTAAGCATCTCGACTATGCCGATAACCAAGTATTTAGCCCGCCTTTAACGCTAGAAACGGTGATTAATCTTGAGCAAAACCCAGCGCTTGCTCTCAAGATTGAGGCATTTTCCAGCCGTTTTTGCCGCTTGCAGGACACACTAGGCGATAAGTGGCTTCCCGCCCTTTTTACGCGCGCTAGGTGAATCTTAAAAAGCCTTGCTAAGAGAACCAAACACGCCTTTTGCTACCTCATGAGTGAGCACGGCACCAATACGCCTCCTTCAGCAGCCCGAGCTGAAAAACGAGGCAGCGGGAGACATTCGCGCCATAAATAGCGCCCCTACAGCACGGGCCGTGCGGGTGGGAGCCCGATTTATCGAGCGAAATGGGGCGTGCACGGTATTGACATCATGGGTATCGTATACGCACTTTTCGAAAATGCGACCCCGTTAAGAGGGAAAGGACACCCATGCAGCTGCTTCACACCGCGGATTGGCACTTAGGCCAGCGTTTTCACGGCCAGGAGCGCCACGCCGAGCACCGTGCTTTTCTTACCTGGCTGCTGGACACCCTCACCGAGCGCGAGCCGGATGCGCTGCTGGTGGCGGGGGATATTTTCGATGTGGTGAACCCGTCATTGCGCGCCCAGGCGTTGTTTTATGATTTTATCGTCAGCGCCCACGAGCGGCTGCCGAGCCTTGATATCGTGCTGATCGCCGGTAACCACGACAGCGGCAACCGCATTGAACTGCCCGCGCCGTTGATGAAGCGCCTGCGCGCCCACGCGTTAGGCCGAGTAAACTGGCAGGATGACGGCCACCTGGATGCCAAGCGCCTGCTGGTGCCGCTGACCGATGCCACCGGCGACACCCGCGCCTGGTGCCTGGCACTGCCTTTTTTGCGCCCGGCGGAAGTCACCGGCGTTGCCCAGCCAAACGAGGCGCACGAGCCCGCCGATAACGACTACGTGAGCGGTATCACGCGGGTGCATCGTGAGCTGATCGACGCGGCGAAAGCTACGTGCGCACCCGGCCAGGCGCTAGTGGCGATGAGCCACGCTCACCTGCACGGCGCGGCGGTGTCAGAAGCGAGCGAGCGCCCGATTGTGATCGGCGGCGAGGAGTCGATTTCCGCCGCGCTTTTTCCGCCGGAGATCGCCTACGTGGCCCTTGGCCACCTGCACCGCGCCCAGCAAGTGGGCGAGCCGCGCATCCGCTATAGCGGCAGCCCCTTGCCGCTGGATTTCAGTGAGGTTAACTACCCGCACCAAGTGGTGGTCGTCACGCTTGACGGCGAAACGCTCGCCGACACCGAAGCCATCCCGGTGCCGCGCCCGGTGGCCATGCACCGTATCGGCCCTGCGCCGCTTGACGATGTACTCACCCAGCTTAACGCCTTAGACGACGACCCAGCGCAGCCAAGAGAACTCTGGCCTTGGCTTGAGGTACGCGTGATGCTCGACGCCCCGCTGCCTGATTTGCGCGCCCGAATCGATGCCGCCCTGGAGGGCCGCGCGCTGCGCCTGCTGCGATTAGAGCGTCGCCTGCCCAACGTGGCCGAAAAAGCCACTGCCACGCCGGTCAGCCTGGCAACCTTAGGCCCGCGCCAGCTGTTCGCGAAAACCTGGGAAGGGCGCTGGGGCGCGCCGCCGGACGAGGAAGTGCTCGCCGATTTCGACCGCCTGCACCAAGAGGTGCTCGACGCCGACGATAGCGACGAGACCCAGGAGAGCCGCGTGTGAAAATTCTCGCCCTACGCCTGGAAAACCTGGCCTCCCTGCCCGGCCCGCTGGAACTCGACTTTACCGCCGCGCCGCTGGCGGAGGCGGGGCTTTTTGCGATTACCGGCCCCACCGGGGCGGGCAAAAGCACGCTGCTGGATGCGCTGTGCCTGGCGCTTTACGGCAGCACGCCGAGGCTGCGCCAAGCGCCGAATCGTGATAGCCAGATCGACGACACCCCGGCATCGACGCTGACCACCAGCGATGCCCGCACCCTGCTGCGCCGTGGCACCGCCAGCGGTTACGCCGAGGTGGATTTTCTCGGCCGCGATGGCCGCCGCTACCGCGCCCGCTGGTTCGTGCGCCGCGCTCGCGAAAAAGCCAGCGGGCGTCTACAGGCGGTGGAGCAATCGCTGCGCGACCTTGATGCAGATCGCTTGCTGGCCACGCAGAAGCGCGAATTTGACCGCCTGCTCGTTGAGCGTTTGGGGCTAAACTTTGACCAGTTCACCCGCGCGGTGCTGCTCGCCCAAAGCGAGTTCGCGGCGTTTCTCACCGCCGACGACAACGCCCGCAGCGACCTGTTAGAGCGCCTGACCGGCACCGCCGAGTACTCGCATATTTCCAAAGCGGCTTACCGCCGCGCAAGCACTGCCAAGCGCGCGGTCGAAGCGTTACAAACGCGGCTTGCCGACGACGTGCCCGCCAATGCCGACACCCGTGCCGAGCTTGAACGTAACGCCCACGCAAGCCAGCAAGCGCTTAACGCTCTCGCTGACAAGCGCCAGGCCCTCACCCGCCAGATCGAGATCGCCACCGAAGCGGCGCGCCTTACCGCCACGCTGGAGGAAACGCGCCGCACCCAAGAGCGCGCCCGCGCCGAGCACGCCGAAGCCGCAAGCACGCTGCAAAAGGCAGACACCGCACTCACTCGCGCCCACGAAGCCCGCAAGACCGCCACCCCGGCGTTGAACCAAGCGCGTCAGCAGGCGCTGACGCTTGCCAGTGTCGAAGAGCAACTACGCGAGCAGCAAGACGCACAGCGTAAGCAGCAACGCCTTGTCGCCACGCTCACCGACGATTTCCACAAAGCCCAGCAAGCGCAACACGCCCATCAGCGCGAGCTTGAGGCGTGGCAGGCCACACTGAAAACGCTGCTTGGCGAGACGCCACACCTGGATCACGCCCGCCGCGCCACTCGCGAGGCACTAGACCAGGCCGCCAACCGCCTGTTGGCGCTGGAGAAACTGACCGACCGCTGGCAAGCGTTTACCCACGCAGAGCAGGCCCATCGGCGCCTCAGCACGCAGAGTGAGCAGGCGCAAACCCAGCGCGAACAATTGCTGAACGCGGGCAAAACGGCGCGCCAGCAACTCGACGACGCACAGCGCCATTTCGATAGCGTCAGCGCGTTTGTGGAGCGCGCCCGCGCCGTGCGTAGCGATAGCGTCGCCACCCTTCGCGCCGCCCTACAGGAAGGCGAGCCCTGCCCGGTGTGCGGTGGGCTTGAGCACCCGTTTCGCCATCACCCGCCCGCCACGCCGGAAGCCGCCCAGCTGGCCGCGCAAGAAGCCGACGAAGCCCACCAGCTGCAAGAGGCCCAACAGGCGCTGGACACGGCCCGCGAGCACCGCGATGCGCTTGTCAGCGAGTACCGCGCCGTGGACGCCGCGCTCAAGCAGCACACCCTTGAGCTTGAGCACACGCGACAGCAGCGCGACGCCGCCGACCAAGCGCTCACGGCGCACCCGCTCTACAGCGAGCTTGCCAGCGTTGAGCTTTCCAACGGCGAGATCGATAAGCGCGAAAGCTGGCTGCAGGCGCAGCACCAAGCAAGCAGCGCCACGCGCAAACGCCACGAGCAAGCGCTTACCCAGCTGGCTGAGGCCGAAGACGCCCTGGCCCCGCTGGAAAACGCCCTGCGCGATGACGCCTTGGCGCTTGCGCGGCTGGAAACCGAAAAGAACAGCGCCGAGCAACAGTTACAGACGCTTGAGACGCAGCTGCCGCCGCTTCGCGCACGGCGGGATACCTGTCAACAACAGCTGGCGAGCCTGCTTGGTGACCACGCAAGCCCCGATGCCTGGCAGCAGCAGCTGGATAAAGCGGTCACCCACGCGCAGCAAGCGCGCGACACCGCTAGCGAACAGCAGCACGCGGCCGCGCAAACGATGCTGCAGTTAGACGAGCGGGCCAACACCGCCGCCGAGCGGTTAACCCAACTCAAAAACGACCAGGCCCAGCTTGAGCGCGAAAAAGGGCCGACAGCCAGCGTCACGGCGGCCGAGCTCAGCCCAAGCCTTGACGCGCTCAACGCCGAACAGCAAGCGCTAACGCCACGGCTAGAAGAGGCCCAGCGCGCGCGCGATGAGGCCGCCCACGCCCTGCGCGATGACGAGCGCAAACGCGAGCGCCAGCAAGCCGGCCAGGCCGAGCTCGACACCGCCCGCGCCGAATACCGCCGCTGGGGGCAAATTAGCGAGCTGATTGGCTCCGCCGACGGCAAGGCGTTTCGGCGCATCGCGCAAGCCTACAACCTGGAGCAGCTACTGGAGCACGCCAACGCGCACCTTACCGGGCTCAGCCGCCGTTACCGGCTGGTACGCGGCGGCAGCGAGCTTGGCCTGCTAGTGGAGGACTTGGACATGGCCGATGAACGCCGCTCGGTGCATTCGCTTTCGGGCGGCGAGACGTTTTTGGTGTCGTTGGCGCTGGCGCTCGGGCTTGCGTCGATGGCCTCAGGGGAGCTGGTGATTGAGTCGCTGTTTATCGATGAAGGCTTTGGCAGCCTCGACCCGCAATCGCTAGCGCTGGCGATGGACGCGCTCGACGGCCTGCAAGCGCTTGGCCGCCGCGTCGGGGTGATTTCCCACGTACAAGAAATGCACGAACGCATCCCGGTGCAAATCCAAATCGAACCGCTCGGCAACGGCACCAGCCAGGCACGGCTGGTGAGTGCTTAACGTCAGGGCTTAAGGTAATCGCCTAGCGATCAGACCACGCCCTGGCTGCGCAGGTAATCATCGTAGCTGCCGCTGAAATCGACGATGCCGTCGCCGCTCATGTCGAGCACGCGCGTGGCAAGCGAGGACACGAATTCACGGTCGTGGCTGACGAAAATCAGCGTGCCGGGGTAGTTTTCCAGCGCCAGGTTGAGCGCCTCGATGGATTCCATGTCGAGGTGGTTGGTGGGCTCGTCCATGAGCAGCACGTTGGGCTGGGTCAGCGCCAACTTAGCGAACAGCATGCGCCCTTGCTCGCCACCGGAAATCACTTTCACCGATTTATCGATCTCGTCGCTGGAAAACAGCATCCGCCCTAGCGCGCCGCGCACGACCTGCTCGCCGCCTTGGGTCCACTGGGCCATCCATTCGAACAGCGTGGCATCAACGGCGAAATCGTCGCCGTGCTCCTGCGCGAAGACGCCCAAGTCCGCACTGTTGGTCCACTTCACTTCCCCGGCGTCCGGGTGCAGCTCGCCAGCCAAGGTTTTAAGCAGCGTGGTCTTGCCGATGCCGTTGGGGCCGATGATGGCAATGCGCTCGCCAGCCTCGATGGTCATGGAAAGCCGCTCGAACAACGGGGTGTCGTCGTAGCCCTTGGTAATCGCCTCGACGTTGACCGCATTGCGGTGAATCTTTCTGGCTTGGTCGAAGCGGATAAACGGGCTCACCCGGCTTGAGGGTTTGATGTCTTCGAGTTTAATTTTGTCGATCTGGCGCGCCCGCGAGGTGGCCTGCTTTGCCTTGGAGGCGTTGGCCGAGAAGCGGCTGACGAATTGCTGCAGCTCGGCGATCTGCGCCTTTTTCTTGGCATTGTCGGCGTGCTGGCGTTCGCGCACGGCGGTGGCCGCGGTCATGTAGTCATCGTAGTTGCCGGGGAACAGCGTAATCTCGCCGTAGTCCAGGTCCGCCATGTGGGTGCAGACACTGTTCAAAAAGTGGCGGTCGTGGGAAATGATAATCATGGTGCTGCTACGCGCCCTGAGTATATCTTCCAGCCAACGGATGGTATTGATATCCAGGTGGTTGGTCGGCTCGTCGAGCAGCAGCACATCGGGGTCGGAAAACAGCGCCTGGGCCAGCAGCACCCGCAGCTTCCAGCCTGGCGATACCTCGCTCATGGGGCCGAAGTGCTGCTCAAGCGGGATGCCGAGCCCCAGCAGCAATTCACCCGCGCGCGCCTCGGCGGTGTAGCCGTCAAGCTCGGCGAAGCGCACCTCCAAGTCAGCCACCGCCATGCCGTCTTCTTCGCTCATTTCCGGCAGCGAATAGATGCGTTCACGCTCCGCCGCGACCTGCGAAAGCTCGGTGTTGCCCATGATCACGGTGTCGATGACGCGCTCGTCCTCGAATGCGAATTGATCCTGACGCAACTTACCCAGCCGGGTGTTGGCATCCACCATCACCTGACCAGCGGTCGGCTCCAGGTCACCGCCAAGAATCTTCATGAAGGTCGACTTGCCGCACCCGTTGGCCCCGATCAGGCCGTAGCGATTGCCGTTGCCGAACTTGACGGAGACGTTTTCAAACAGGGGCTTAGCCCCGAACTGCATGGTGATATTGGCGGTTGCGATCACGGAAGGGTCCAGTTGAAGTGCAAAAGTCCGCCATTTTACGCGCTATGCGCCGCGCATTCACCCCGCATAAGAGCAGTCGTTCGGTCTGAGCTTGTCGAAGCCCCTCCCTCGACAGGCTCGGGATGAACGGTCTGAGCTTACCAAAGGGCATGCTAAGCTACGTTTTTTATCACGCTGCTCAAAGCGTCAATCAGCCATCGCGTTAAGGAGCCTTATGCTGCGCATTTCCAACACCGTGGAACTGGGCGATTGGGAAATCGAACTGCACCCGATTCGGGCCCAGGGCGCTGGCGGCCAGAACGTCAATAAGGTCGCTTCCGCCATCCACTTACGTTTCGATATTAGCCGTTCGAGCCTTCCGCCCTTCTATAAAGAGCGGCTACTGGCGCTGACAGATCACCGCATCACCCAAGAGGGCGTGGTGATCATCAAAGCGCAGCGCTTTCGCACCCAAGAGCATAACCGCGAGGACGCGCTCAACCGCCTGCGCGAGATCATTCGCGAAGCGGTAAAACAGCAAAAAGCGCGCAAGCCGACACGCCCTTCACGGTCCGCCAAGCGTAAGCGGGTGGATGCGAAAACGCGTAAAGGCAAGACCAAAGCACTGCGGGGGAACGTGCCGCCTAGCGGCTAAATACAATACTGCGCGGGCCACTTGCTGCGCCCTTCTTTCATTATCAATACTGACACTATCAACCCTGGCACTATCAATACTAACGCCATTTTCCCCTTTGTAAGCAAGGAGCCCGATATGCAAGATTTTTTAACGCAGTTACCCAACGTAGAGCTCCACTTGCACATTGAAGGCTCGCTTGAGCCTGAGCTTATGTTTGCGCTGGCCAAGCGGAACCACATGACGCTTCCATATGCGACCGTCGCGGAGGCCAAAGCCGCGTATCACTTTAATGACCTGCAAGGCTTTTTAGATATTTACTTTCAAGGCATGAGCGTGCTGCAAACTGAGCAGGACTTTTATGACCTGGCGATAGATTACTTCGAGCGCGCCAGGGCAGAGGGCGTTGTGCATATTGATATGCACTTTGACCCGCAAGCGCACCTTCAGCGCGGCGTGCCGTTAGATGTCGTCATGGCGGGCTTGCTGCACGCGAAACAAGACGCCGAGGCCTCGCTCGATTTATCGGTCGGAATGATCATGGCCTTTTTACGCGACCGGCCCGCTGACGAGGCGCTTGACGTGCTGGAACAAGCTGCACCGTACTGGACGTTTCTTGACGCGATTGGCTTGGATAGTGCCGAGCGCGGTAACCCGCCTGAGAAGTTCCAGGCGTTGTTTGCGCGGGCAAAAGCGCTCGGCCTGGTGCGGGTTGCCCATGCTGGCGAAGAAGGGCCCGCTGACTACATCGAGCAGGCGTTGGATCTCCTTGACGTGCAGCGCATTGATCACGGGGTTCGCTGCTTAGAGAACGATGCCTTAGTGCAGCGCTTACGCGAAAGCCAAACCGTGCTGACCGTCTGCCCGCTTTCCAATGTGAGCTTGAAAGTCGTCGATCACCTGCGCGACCACCCGCTTCCCAATTTGTTGGCGGAAAACCTAAACGTCACCATCAGCTCGGACGACCCGGCCTATTTCGGCGGCGGGCTGCTGGCGAACCATATGGCCTGTGCAGAGGCGTTTGGTTGGGATGAAGCGGTATTTCGTCGTCTCAATCGTAACGCCATTGAAGAAGCGTTCATGAGCGAAAACCGGCGCCAGCAGCTACTTAAGCGCTTAGCACACGCTTAATGCGCGTATTGATCAGTCAATTCGGGTAATGGCCTGGCGGCTGGGGTCGACATACCACGGCAGGCCAAGGCGTGTATTGCGCTCCAAATCGGCAATGACCTGGGCGCCCAGCAACAAGATAATGGCGCCTACTTCCAAGCTCAGCAGCACGATCACCAGCGTCGCCAGTGAGCCGTAGACGGTGCTGACGAACGAAAGGTTGGCAAAATAGTAAACCAGCAACAACCGCACCCCTTCCCATAACAGTGCCGCCACGAAGCCCCCCACCACCGCTCGGCGTAAGGCGATGCGCACAACCGGGAGCACCTTATAAATGGCACTGAACAACAAAAACACTCCGATAAAACTGCTTAGGTTAAGCACCGGCTCGGAAAGCCCGGCCAACGGCAGTTCCCGCTCGAAAATCGCCAATATCAGCGTATTGAGCGAGCTTGCCAGGGTGACCGCCAGCGTCAATGCCATGAGCCCTGCCCCCAGCACCAGCATGAAGGCATAAGGCAGCATCACGGATACCCAGGCGCTGCGCTTCGTATGCAGGCTCTCCGGCGCATGGAAGATGATCGCCAAGGCGTCTTCGAGCATACGAAAGGCAAATGAGCTGAAAAGCAGCAGGATAGGAAAGCTGAGGATGCCGATGACATCGCCGGAATCCAGCAGGTCACGAACGGCGTCCAGCAGGACCTCGGCATGGGCGGGTGCGAGATGGCGCACTTGTACGCTCAGCACACTGAGCAAATGCTGCTCGTCCACCACTTGGGTCAACAGCACGACCAGCAACGCAAACAGCGGCACGATGGAAAGCAAAATATTGTAGCCCACCCCACCGGCCAGCAGGATGCCGCGGTTCTTCAAAAAATGGCACAGCACTCGCCAAGCGAAGCCAGCCACCCGAGGCAGCAGCAGAAAAACGGCATTGAAAAATGGGGGGGGTCGAGCCATGGCTTGGCATTCTCCTTATACGCTAACGCCATGATACGCCGATGGCACCACGGATTAACAAGAATGATCGTTAACGTATCAATACCGCTTTATAGCTTTACCCTGGCGAGTTCACTCCATTGCGTGGTGTAGCGCGGCGTGCGGCGTTCACTGCGTAGCGCCCAGGCGTTGTTCTGCCGAGGTAAACCCAGCTGAATCGTGCCTTTACCCAGCTCACGGTTGAGCTTATCAACCGTGGCCATCAGCCGCTCACGGCGTTTTGCCTCGGTGGCCGTTTGCGGTGCCTCGTTCAACGTGAGTTGGCGAGTGGCCTTGGGGGAAAGATCGAGCAGCATCACGCCGGCTTTTTGGTACCGATACCCCTTGCGCCATAGGCGCCTGAGCCCTTGAACGGCGGCGGCGATAAGCTCACGGCTATCGTCGGTGGGGCGATCGAGCGAAACGATGACGCGGTGGCGGTACTGCGGCAAATCGGGGCGAAACGGGTTGGTGCGCACAAACACCATGACGGCGCTGGTGACGCTCTCTTGCTTGCGTAGCTTCTCTCCCGCGCGAGCCGCGTGGTGTCGAAGCGCTTCGCGTAGATCGTGCGGATTGCCGGTGAGCCGCCCAAAGGAGCGCGAGACCATGATCTGCTGCTTGGGCTCGCTCATGTCATCCAGCTGAATCGTCGGCTGGCCGCGCAGTTCACACACCATGCGTTCCTGCACCACGGAGAAGCGTTTGCGTATGTGCTTCGGGTCGGCTTCGCGCAGCTGCCAAGCGGTGTTAATCCCCATCACGTTGAGTCGTTCGGCGGTACGCCGCGCCACGCCCCAAAGCTCGGTGACCGGTAGCTGTTTGAGGACAGCGTGGGTGGCGGGGCTATCGGCATCTAGTTGGCAAACGCCTGCAGCTTGGCACGCCGGGTGCTTTTTGGCCATGTGGTTGGCGATTTTGGCCAGCACCCGCGTCGGGGCAAATCCCACCGACACCGGTATGCCCGTCCATTGACGCACGGTTTCGCGCAGCCGTTTTCCGCGCGCTTGAAGCGTTGACGGGTCAAAGCCTTGAAACCCCACAAAGCTTTCGTCGATGGAATAGACTTCAACATGTGGCGAGAACTCAGCGAGCACCTCGGTGACGCGGCGAGACATATCGCCATACAGTGCATAATTGCTCGATAGCAGCACGGTTTGGCGTCGTATCGGTGGGGGCAGCAGGTGCATGGCGGTGCCCATTTCCACGCCCAGCGCTTTAAGTTCGCCTGAGCGCGCGACAATGCAGCCGTCGTTGTTCGAAAGCACTCCGACCGGGCGACCTTCCAGCGCCGGATTAAACACTCGCTCGCACGATACATAAAAGTTGTTGCAGTCCACCAAGGCCATCATGGTAGCGGTGCGCCTGGCAGGCTGTGCAGCACATGGGTCACGACGCCCCAGACGTGGGACTCGCGCCCTTCCAACGGGATTAGCGGGTAAGCCGAGTTGCTGGCCCGCAGGTGCGCCCGCTGCCCAACGCGTTCTAGCCGTTTGACCGTCAGCTCGCCATCGACGGCAACCACAATGATGCGCCCTGACAGCGCGTCCAAACTGCGGTCGACGACCAGCAAGTCACCGTGATGGATACCGTCGCCGATCATGGAGTCGCCTTCGGCGCGGACAAAGTACGTCGACGCCGGGCGTTTCACTACATGGCGATGCAGGTCCAAGTCGGTATCGAGGTGATCATCCGCCGGGCTAGGAAACCCCGCGCGAACGGCGCTGGAGAAAAACGGCAATGAATGCGTTACGGCAGCGGCATCTGCCCTGCCTACCCATGAAACGGTCAACGACATACTCGCGGCCCCTTTAGCTGTATATGAAAACAGTATCAGCAAAGAGCGTCGCGAGTGCAAGTTTCCTAAATCAGTCGCCACCAATCCACCAATCGGAGGGATCGTGTGTTAAGAGGCTAAGAGACTAAGAGGCTTGCAGCCTATCAGCAGGGGGCTTGATAAGACTCTCAGCGGGGATACCAAACATCTCGTGAAGACGCCAGATCATCGCAAGGCTCAAGGGGCGCTTTCGATTCAGAATTTCGTAAACCCGATTGATACGCCCAATAGCGGGCACTAGGTCCTTCGGCGTCAGTCCCTCTTGATCCATACGAAACTTGATGGCTTCAACAGGATCAGGAAGGTCAACCGGATAATGCTTTGCTTCGTAAGCTTCAATTAGCGTTACCAGGATTTCAAAGCGATCAGCTTCTTCTGTGCCGGGCTCTGGCTCATTATCGAAGTAGCCTGAAACATCGCGCAAAGCCACTTTATAATCAACTTCGTTGTGAATGGGGCGAATATCCATGATTTACTCCACGTCTACGGTTTCCGCGTTCACCTTGTCGTACTCTGCGTGAGTGCCAACAAACTTGATATAGACAGCGCCTAACGTATAAGCAACCGAGACAATCAAGCGATAATCGTTTCCTTTTATATCGAATACGACGCGTTTATTACCCAAGATACTCGCTCTTGGATACCGTGCTTTAATATCGTGCGTGTCCCTCCATTCGGCGTGCTTGACCTCATCAATCCAGGCTTCCAGCGGCGCCTTGGCGTTGGGGTGTCGCTCCCAGAAGTCGCGCAGCGTTTTAATGGCGATGACTCTCATCCCGCCAATTTATCCCAAAAGGGGACCTTCGGCAAGAAAAGGCTACGTCGTAGCGGACCAGATTCTGATTCCCGGCCGCCACTGTTAAAAACGCGGCAGATTTTCCACGATAGACACCTTCCCAAACTTTTTTCACGCACGCTATTGACGAACACCGCATTAAAGGTGCAAGATGTTCGCAGTTGGTTAGCAAGTCGAACGTTGTCAGCAGTATCGAAGCATATAGCATTGAGTCTGGTGAAAGTTTCTTGTTCTACCCACAGCAATTCGGGTATTTCCCGGCTTAATTTCGCTACATCGAGGATTTCGATCATGGCAACTGGTACAGTAAAGTGGTTCAACGATACTAAAGGCTTCGGCTTCATCGCTCCGGAAGACAATGGCGACGACCTGTTCGCGCATTTCTCTGAAATTCAAGCAGACGGCTTTAAGTCACTGCAAGACGGCCAAAAGGTTTCTTTTGACATCACTCAGGGCAAAAAAGGCCTTCAGGCTTCTAATATCAAGGTTCTGGATTAATCCCCGAATTATGATGTTTATTACCGGCTAACCCGGTAAGTTAAAAACCCCGCCATGTGCGGGGTTTTTTGCGTTTACGTATACTTCTCCCGAATAGAATATAAGCCGCGATATTCCGCCAGCTTGCCTTGCCATAACACTCGCCTTGCCTTAAGGCTTGGCTCACGGTGTGATGCTGAAAAAGCCCCGGGGCAATATTTACCCAGGACCCCGATATCTACCTTTCTACGCACCGTTCTATGTACCTTTAAACGTTCTGTTTAGGTTACTCACTTCTTAAAGGCCCCAGGAAGCGTGTTTCGCTAACGTTCGTTATTGAAGGATCATCTAATGCGACGAAGCGTAGCTCGACAGGATGGCTGGGTTGCGTCAGCAACTCCCCATCGGCGGTAAGCGAAACCCGCAAGTGGCGCGTTTCAAAAGCTGCCACCTCGATGGTATCCATGCCCCGCAAACGCAGCCCGGGCAACCCCGTTGCTGTCAATGCATAGCGATGAACCTGGGTGTCTTGATTGCGCAGCGTCACATTGTAGTAATTGACAATATGCCCATCCTCAGCACTCTCAAACAGTGCCTGACGATCCCGCGCGACCTCCACATCGATAGGGACACGGGCATTCAAAAAGCCGATAAGTAGCGCCACCATCGACAGTAATGCCCCTGCGTACACAAACAGCTGAGGACGCCAAAACCGAGTGATTTTACCTTCTAGCGCACGCTCGGTGGTGTAACGAATAAGGCCTAGTGGTTTATTGACGCGCGCCATCACGCTGTCGCAGGCATCGACACATGCCGCGCAACCAATGCACTCATACTGCAGCCCGTCACGAATATCGATACCTGTCGGGCATACCTGAACGCACAGTTCACAATCGATACAGTCGCCAACGCGAGTGGCTTCAGCGCCCTTTTGGTGCGTATTACGACGCGGCTCACCACGAGCGGCATCGTAGGAAACAATCAACGTATTGGCATCGAACATCGCCGACTGAAAACGCGCATAAGGACACATATGCAGGCACACCTGATGGCGTAACCAACCGGCGTTCAGATACGTAAAAAGCGTAAAAAAACCGACCCAAAATAGCGCCAAGGGGTGGACGTCCAAAGCGAATAAATCCACCACTAACGCCCTAATGGGCGTGAAGTAACCGACGAAAGCCACCCCTGTTGCCAGCGCAATCAGCAACCAGGCCGAATGTTTGGCTACTTTGCGCCATAGTGTATTCAGGCTACGTGGTGCTTTATCACGGCGTATGCGACGGTGCCGAGGCCCTTCCAGGCGATGTTCAAACCAAATAAACAAAAACGTCCATACGCTTTGCGGGCAGCTATAGCCGCACCATACCCGCCCGGCTACCACCGTAATCAAAAACAGGCCAAACGCACAGAGCACCAAAATCCAGGTGAGTAAGATAAAGTCTTGCGGATAAAACGTCGCCGCAAACAGGTGGAATTCCTGCGCAGAAAGGTCAAACCACACCAGCGGCCGGTCGCCCCAATTGATCCACGGCAAGCCAAAATAGAGCGCCATCAGCAGCCAGTTAGAACGGCGTCGAATACGCTGAAAAAATCCCCTCATTTCCCGCACATAAATATGCCCGAGCTGTTGAGGCTTGGAGGCAGGCGTGTGGTGTTCAACCGCCGCTTCAGTGGTTAAGTTTTGCAGTGGAATGCGTTGCGTCATACCGATATCCAGAAAAGGAGGGATGGAGGTCTATACGGTCGAGGCGCGTCGCCGATTACTAGCCACTACTATCTCCACTGAGCAGGGATACAAACAGGCGCAGTTTTAGAGAAATATTGCGTATCAGTGACTCCAACACAGCCGATAAGCTCACCTTCTGATATGCTTTTTATTGATCAAATTGAGTCATCTTATCCAATGAAACGCTACGAACAATTTGCCGATGAGATAGCCACGCTAATTCGCGAGGGTGTACTTGGCCCAGGCGAACGCATCCCGTCGGTGCGCCAGGCCAGCCGCCATCACAGCATTAGCCCCTCCACGGTGTTTCAGGCTTACTACTTACTGGAAAACCAAGGACTTATCACTGCACGGGCGCGCTCGGGGTATTTTGTCCGTGAGCACGCCCGGCGCTTGCTGGGCGAGCCACGGGTGACATCGCAGCCCACCGACCCAGCAGATGTAGAAGTTAGCGAGTTGGTGTTCTCGGTGCTTGGCTCATTGCAGGATGACCGAACAGTGCCCTTCGGCTCGGCTTTCCCGAGCCCCGAGCTGTTTCCGCTTTCTCGCTTAAGTACCAGTATGACGCGAGGGTTACGCGAGCTTTCACCCCAACAGGTGGTGGCCGACATGACCACGGGGCATACTGATCTGTGTCGGCAAATTGTTCTACGTTACATGCTGGGTGGCATCCAGCTACCGATGGAAGAGCTGGTCATTACCAATGGGGCAATGGAGGGACTTAATCTCGCCCTGCAGTGCGTGACTCAGCCGGGGGATCTGGTGGCGATTGAGTCCCCAGCGTTTTATGCCAGCCTGCAAGTATTGGAGCGGTTGAAACTGCGTGCGGTGGAGATTCCGGTTCACCCACGAGAGGGAATCGACCTCGACGTGTTGGCAGAACGGCTAGAGACGCTGCCAATCAAAGCTTGCTGGTTTATGAGCCACCTGCAAAACCCAATCGGCGCCAGCCTAAGCAAAGAGCGTAAACGAACGCTTTATCAGCTGTTAAAACAGCACCAAGTGCCGATGCTGGAAGATGACGTGTATGCCGAGCTGTACTTTGGCAGCACACCACCTGCGCCAGCAAAAGCCTTTGATGACGAAGGTTTGGTCATCCACTGCAGCTCTTTCTCAAAATGCTTGGCGCCTGGCTATCGCGTCGGCTGGGTCGCGGGTGGCCGCTATGCCGAGGCTATTTCGCGGCTAAAACTGATGACGACGATCTCACCTTCCGTGCCCGCTCAAGCGGCGATTGCCGACTATTTGCAGTACGGCGGTTATGACCGCCATTTGCGTAAACTCCGTCATGCCTTAGAAGCCCAACAAGGCCACATGTTAGCGGCGGCAGATCACTACTTTCCTACCAATACCCGCATCACCCGCCCCGCGGGCGGCTACTTTTTGTGGGTCGAGTTTCCCGAGCAGATTGATTCGCTGCAACTATTTAATATGGCGCTCGACCAGGGCGTTAGCTTAGCGCCTGGCCCTATTTTTTCGGCAACCCAACAATTTCGCCACTGCGTGCGCCTGAGCTACGGCCACCCCTGGACGCCACGCAGCGAGCGAGGTATGGAAACCTTGGGCAGATTATTAACCCTCTTTTAATCCGCTCTTTTGGCCCGCTATTCCAACCCAGCTACTCAAGCAACTGATATGGTTTTTTACTGAAAAGCTGAACCTGTTATGCAACACAGCAATCGATAGACTATTCCGATGAAGCCACACAGCGGCTATACCGGCCCACTCTTTAGTTAAGACAGTGGCTGTCATCGGAGGAAGCGCCATGCTCGGAATTGAGGCCATTGATCTGGCCAGGGTGCAGTTCGCCTTTACTATTTCCTTTCACATTATTTTTCCCGCCATCACCATCGGTTTAGCCAGCTACCTGGCCGTGCTGGAAGGTCTATGGTTAAAGACCCAGCGAAATACCTATCGTCACCTTTACCACTTCTGGTCAAAAATCTTTGCCGTCAACTTTGCCATGGGCGTGGTCTCGGGCATTGTGATGGCCTACCAGTTTGGCACCCACTGGAGCGGTTTTTCCGCCTTCGCGGGCAGCGTCACGGGGCCACTACTTACCTACGAAGTGCTCACTGCCTTCTTCCTGGAAGCCGGCTTTCTAGGGGTGATGCTATTTGGCTGGGAGCGGGTCGGACGAGGGTTACACTTTTTTGCTACCTGCATGGTCGCGCTGGGCACGCTCGTATCGATGTTTTGGATCCTTTCCTCCAACAGCTGGATGCAGACCCCGCAAGGCCACGAGATTATCGATGGCGTGGTGATTCCCGTTGATTGGATGAAGATTGTCTTCAACCCGTCTTTCCCTTACCGACTGGCCCATATGGCGCTGGCGGCTTTTTTAAGCACAGCGCTGTTTGTCGCAGCCTCTGCCGCGTGGCTATTGCTACGAGGCAAACAGTCGCCTGAAGTTCGCACCATGCTCTCCATGGCGCTGATCATGATGGCGATAACCGCGCCGCTTCAGGCCGTGGTGGGTGATTTTCACGGCCTTAACACCCTAGAACACCAGCCCGCCAAGATCGCCGCTATCGAAGGGCACTGGGATAACAGTAGCGGCGAACCCACTCCGCTGATTCTGTTCGGCTGGCCCGATATGGCGGCCGAAGAGACACGCTTCAAAGTGGAGATTCCCGTACTGGGCAGCCTGCTGTTAAAGCACAGTTTGACCGAGCAAATTCCCGCGCTTAAGGCGTTCGCCCCAGAAGACCGTCCCAATTCGACCATCGTGTTCTGGAGCTTTCGGCTGATGGTGGGGCTTGGGGTGTTAATGATCTTACTTGCCATCGTGGGCAACACCCTGCGCATCAAAGGACGGCTATACGAATCCCGCCGCTTTCTACTGTTCACGTTATGCATGGGGCCAGCGGGGCTCGTGGCCTTACTGGCAGGGTGGTTTACCACCGAAGTGGGCCGCCAACCCTGGGTAGTTTACGGGTTATTAAAAACCGCCGATGCAGCCTCCGCGCACAGCACTGTCCACCTAAGCATTAGTTTGAGTGTTTTTGTGGTGGTGTATTTGGCTGTCTTCGGCACCGGCGTTATCTACATGATGCGCTTGGTCAATAAAGGCCCAAGTGATCCTTCCTCGCCCGCCTTAGGTGGCCCTGGCCATCAACGTACGCCGGCCCGCCCTCTCTCGGCGGCTAACGAATCGCTGACGACTCACTAAAGGATAGGGGGTGCACTATGGGAATCGATCTATCACTCACCTGGGCCATTATCATACTGTTTGGCGTGATGATGTATGTGGTTATGGATGGTTTTGACTTAGGCATTGGCCTGCTTTTTCTACGCGCTCATGACGAGCAGGAACGCGACATTATGATGAACACCATTGCCCCAGTGTGGGACGGCAACGAAACTTGGCTGGTGTTAGGCGGCGCGGGACTATTCGCCGCCTTCCCCCTCGCCTACGCCGTCGTGTTGGAAGCGCTGGCGATTCCGCTAATCGTGATGCTGCTGGGGCTTATTTTTCGTGGTGTCGCCTTTGAGTTTCGCTTCAAAGCCTCCCCCAAGCAACGCCATGTATGGGACAAAGCCTTTATTGGCGGCTCGTTAATGGCGACCGCTGCACAGGGCGTTGCCTTAGGCGGTTATATTCAGGGTATCGCTTTCGATGGTGCTCATTTCAGCGGTGGCTCGCTGGACTGGCTCACGCCTTTTTCGCTGTTTTGCGGCATTGGCATGCTTTTTGCCTATGCACTACTGGGCAGCACCTGGCTGATTATGAAAACCGACGGCGCCCTGCAACAACACATGTACCGGACCACTAAGCCGCTGATCCTCGGGCTGCTGTTAATGATCGCTTTCGTCAGCGTATGGACGCCGCTGGCCTACCCGAACATTGCAGAACGTTGGTTTTCACTGCCCAATCTGCTGTGGTTCTTACCGGTACCGCTGTTAGTTGCGCTGACCGGCTGGTGGCTATGGCGCGCTATCGCCTTTCAAGATACTGCGCTGCCATTTATGCTGGTACTGGCGCTGGTCTTTCTAGGCTACAGCGGTCTGGGCATTAGCCTGTGGCCGACGATTATCCCACCTGATGCGTCCATCTGGCAGGTCGCCGCCCCCGCCCAAAGCCAAGGCTTTGCCCTGGTGGGTACGCTGTTTATCTTGCCAATTATCTTGATGTACACCGCCTGGAGCTACTACGTCTTCCGCGGCAAGGTGAAACCTGGCGATGCCTATCATTAATCCCTGTCACCATACGTATTGAGGAGTAAGGCAATGAAACATCTCGCCAAGCGCCTGGGCTGGTTAGTCACTATCTGGCTTTCGAGTGTGAGTGTTCTATTGCTGATTTCGTTGGGGCTCAAGTTTGTGATGGGGATGGCGGGGCTGACCAGTTAAAACGCCGACTAATCCCCATAGCATGCTGATGAGAACAACCAAGCAGCCGATCACCTTTACTTCTGACGGATCCCCACGAATAGCCATTGGCACGAGGAGCGCCCCTTGTCTTCGCCTTCACTCAGTTAGCTCATCGACCGATTCGCGCACGTAGACGTGCTGGTATATTTGCTGGCGGCAATAGCCGCCAGGTCTTATTCCAATTCCGCCGAGAAACTCATTTCAACGCCTGCATCATCCACTCTGAGCCAGTACTCCATACTCTTGTAGATGTCAGCATACTGCCTGAAGACGTCAATATCAGACGCGGACACCTCGTCGGAAGGCATCTGCTCCATCACATCAGACAGCGAATGATAGAACTCACCTGTAAGGTGGCCGTGAAGCAGTAGGTCGCGCTCTGAAGCAGGGGCTTCTAGTGCTTTCTGCAGTAACGCGGGATCGCTGATGTCAGCGCCCAGGGCAATGGCATTGTCAGACATGGCCGCATAGAGCGCCGGTGTTTCTGGCGGCAGCATCATGGCTTCGATTTGCTTGGCTTCTCCACCTGGCTCAAGTCCAAGCGTTCCTAGTTCAGGCAAGAAGGCGCTTGCGGTAGACACCAGCCCCATGGGGTTTGGTGAAGCAAGGGTCAGGATACCACTACCACTGGGTTCGCCATCGGTCATGGTCAGGCTGTCGATGCGAGCCCTCAAGCCTGATAGCGCTGAGCCGACCATCATGGTGGCGGGGTTATTCATCGCCATGTTGATCTCGGTCCAGGCGCTGTTCAGATCCTGCAGCTCATCACAACTGAAGGGGTTCTGACGCACTTGCTGAGCATATTGCTGAACCGTCTGAAGCAGTAACGGTAAATTCAGGCCCATCCCGATGCTGGCGATGCCCTCAGTGCTGCCAAGACCTGGAACCTGAGTCGTCAGGGCGCGAAGGTCGCTGACAATCGCTTCATCGGTTTCCAGAATGACATTCATCTCAATGCGGTCTTGGTTGTACTCGCGCATGCCCATAACAAGGCCGGGGAAACGGCTGGTAATACGGTCAATATCAGCCTGACAGGCAGATAGATCCAGTTGCTCTGCCTCAACGGCGTCCATCAATGCTTGAGTCCCTGAATGCGTAGGGGTACTCAGCTCATTAAGCAAGCGTGAAAAGTCGACCTCCCCGGCACCGTAAGGGGTAAAGTCATGGCGTTGTTCAATCTCTGCCAGTGCGCCGGAATCGCCAATGTTGCTGCCAGGCAAGTCGTTACCCAGCACCTGCGATAGTAGCTCGTCGCTGGCATCCTGCGGCACAACAGACATCAGCAACTGCTGATCGATAATGGCCAGGATCGCCTTGACCGGCGCCTCGGGTGTCAGCACCCAATAGTCAGTGCCGTTGGTGGTGGCCGTGCTTGGGGTGATCTCTGCCTTGGTCAGGACGCGCTGAAGCGTTTCGCGAAACGCCTCTTCATCCTGCAGTTGCATGCGCAACACAGGCAAGATGCCCAATCCGTAGAAAGCGGCCTGGGGGCTCACTTTCAGGCCCAAGGCATGCACATCCTCCAGTGATTCAACACCGTCCAACTCTTCACCCATGGCGATCAGCAGTTTCATCATTGAACGCGGCACTTCATCGTCAATATCGGCCAGTGTGTCGCGCAGTTCATCCAGATCAGACTCAAGGGTCATCATGGGCTGCATGCGCTGATAGAGAGCAAAGGCCTCCTGTTCAGGCATTGGGTCACTTGAGGCCATGAAGTAGGGCGAATCAACCGGGATATAAATCAGCGTCGACATCGTTTCCTGCGTCGATGCTTCTTCGGCTGACGCGTTATCGTCGCTGCAGCCGCTGAGCAGGCCTGCGCTGACCAGGGCAAGGGTAACCGCCAGGGAAAGTTTGGTTTTCATCGGGTATCCGTTCCTTGAATCGTTTGGGTTTTAAATGGCTCGTTGGCCTGATTATTCAGTGAATGATAATCATACACAAAGCTTTCTTTGTTATCTCCCCCTTAAGTAAAAAAGTGGCTCTCGAGGTTTGTTAACCTCAAGAGCCACATTGCGTAGTTAAGCTGGTCGGTAGGCCGCTAGATTACACCTCCTGATACAACTCGCTGCCTTTCTGGCGAAACTTCTCCGCCTGCTCTTCCATGCCTTTCATTATTGTCTCCTGATCGCCGTCTAGGCCGTGTTCAGCAGCGTATTCACGCACTTCGTGGCTGATCTTCATGGAGCAGAACTTCGGCCCGCACATGGAACAGAAATGCGCCACCTTGGCGGAGTCTTTGGGCAGGGTTTCGTCGTGGTATTCACGGGCGGTGTCCGGGTCTAGGCCCAGGTTGAACTGGTCTTCCCAGCGGAACTCAAAGCGCGCTTTGGAAAGGGCGTTATCGCGCCGCTGGGCGGCCGGGTGGCCCTTGGCTAAGTCCGCCGCATGCGCAGCAATCTTGTAGGTGATGATGCCGGTTTTAACGTCGTCTTTATTGGGTAGGCCCAGGTGCTCTTTGGGGGTCACGTAGCAGAGCATCGCGCAGCCAAACCAACCAATCATCGCCGCCCCAATGCCGGAGGTAATGTGGTCGTAGCCAGGGGCGATATCCGTGACCAGCGGGCCAAGCGTATAGAAGGGGGCCTCGTCGCAGTACTCCAGCTGCTTATCCATGTTTTCTTTCACCAGATGCATGGGCACATGGCCGGGGCCTTCGATCATCACCTGCACATCGTGCTTCCAAGCGATATGGGTCAATTCACCCAGGGTTTTAAGCTCTGCCATTTGTGCTTCATCGTTGGCATCGGCTACCGAGCCGGGGCGCAGGCCATCGCCGAGGGAGAACGCCACGTCGTACTGCTTGCAGATTTCGCAGATATCTTCGAAGTGGGTGTACAGGAAGCTCTCCTGGTGATGGAACAGGCACCACTTGGCCATGATCGAGCCGCCGCGGCTCACAATGCCCGTCACCCGCTTGGCGGTGAGGGGCACGTAACGCAGCAGTACCCCCGCGTGAATGGTGAAGTAGTCCACGCCCTGTTCGGCCTGCTCGATCAGCGTATCGCGGAAGACTTCCCAAGTGAGGTCTTCAGCCACGCCTTTGACTTTTTCCAGCGCCTGATAGATGGGCACCGTGCCAATGGGGACCGGGGCATTGCGAATGATCCATTCCCGGGTTTCATGGATGTTCTGGCCGGTGGACAGGTCCATGACGGTATCCGAGCCCCAGCGGATGCCCCAGGTCATCTTATCCACCTCTTCTTCGATAGAAGACGTGACCGCCGAGTTGCCCAGGTTGCCATTAATCTTGACCAGGAAGTTACGGCCAATAATCATCGGCTCGCTTTCCGGGTGGTTGATGTTATTGGGAATAATCGCCCGCCCTTTGGCGACCTCCTGGCGTACAAACTCCGCGGTTATCTCGTCGGGTAGGCGTGCCCCAAACCCCTCGCCAGCATGCTGATGGCCCAGAATGCGCTCGACTTCAGCAGTACCTAACGTTTGACGACGTTGATTCTCGCGGATGGCGATGAATTCCATCTCGGGGGTGATAATGCCTTGGCGCGCGTAATAAAGCTGGGTCACATTTTTGCCCGCTTTTGCCCGGCGCGGGGTACGGGTTAAATCAAAGCGCAGCTGGGCGAGCGTGGGGTCGTTGGCGCGGCGGTTGCCGTAATCCGACGTAGGGCCCGCGAGAAACTCGGTGTCATCACGTTCCTCGATCCAGGCCCGGCGTAACGTTGGCAGGCCTTTGCGTAAATCGATGCTGGCGTTCGGGTCGGAATAAGGACCGGAGGTGTCGTACACCAGCAGTGGCGGATTCTCTTCATCAATACCGGTGGTTTTGGTCGGCGATAGCGAAATTTCCCGGAATGGCACGCGGATATCCGGCCGCGAGCCTTCGACATACACTTTCCGCGAGCCGGGCAGCGGCGCAATGGCGGCGGCATCAACCTGGGCGGTTTCGGCTAAAAAGTGGCTAGTCTTGCTCATTGTGGTCTCCGTGAGATTATTGTTTTACAGGGTTAGTGGGTGAGGTCGGCGTCTATCAGGTCTTGGTCTATTCGCTCTATGCCCATCTGCCAGAAGTCGATTTCCAGGCGGGTAGCATCGCGGAAGATCTTGCTTAGTTCGGCAAAGCGGGCGGGGGTAACGTCAGCAAGGCGGGTGTTGAGCCATTCAAGCTCCGCCTGCATGGCGGCCTGAAACTCGTCGCCTTCGTACATGGCTATCCAGGCGTCATAGGGGTTTTGCGCGCCGCGCAGGGTAGATGGCTGAGCGTTCAGCCAGTTGGCGATTTCGCCATAGCCCACCAAGCAGGGGGCCAACGCCACGTGCAAATCGAGCAGATCGCCGCGGTTGCCGGTATCCAGCACATAGCGGGTATAGGCCAGGGTGGCCTTGGCTTCGGGAAGCGTTTCCAGCTCTTGCTCGGAAATCCCCCATTCCTGGCAAAAGCCCACGTGCAGCCCTAGCTCCACATCGACAATGGCTTTTAAGCCTTCGTGAGCTTGGCGAAGATCGGCGAGGGTGGGGCTTTTATAAGCCGCCAGCGCGTAGGCGCGGGCGAAGTGAATCAAAAACAGGTAATCCTGCTTTAAGTAGTGGCGAAACGACGCCTCTGGCAGCGTGGCGTTGCCCAACTGACGCACAAAATCGTGCTCGATATAGGCGCGCCACTCTTGCTGGCAGGCGGTGGTGAGATCAGTAAAGCGGTAGCCCATGATGCCTCCGGTAGTAATGATCCGGAGGGCAGGCGGGTGAGATCGAGGAAATGGCGCGGAAGGCGGCGTGAAAAGAAGCCATGGCCATCGCTTGATCCCTACGCCGGTACCCGCGCTGCCTATCATAAAAGCAGCAACGCATTAGCCGGATCAGGTTCAGCGGGACCAGCGCTTGTGGTGGACATGCTCTTGGCATCACACCTGCGCCATCTCAGCCGGATTCACCGGCACCCCGTCAAGCAAGTCGTATCAGTCTAATGGAAGGGGTTTATTGCCGCAACAGTTTGGGAGTGCGTGTTCGACAGCAGGATGTTTAATACAGCGCGATGATGTTACAAAGATTTTCAACAACAGCATCGTCACACATTAGTGACACAGCGTTAAAGGATCAGACCCATGACAGATAACGTATCATCAAGAGCGATTGCCGCGCTTAGAAACCTGTTTATTGGCGATGCACTGGCCATGCCCGTGCACTGGTTCTACAGCGTTCACGATATTGACCGCGCGTTTCCTGAGGGAATCAACACCTTCGAAGCACCGCCTGACTTTCATCCTTCATCGATCATGTCGATGCACTCCACCAGCGGAGGTGGCCGCAAGCGTGCAGGCAGCCAACAGCTCGAGCTTGTCGGCGGTGTCATTCTGAAGGGGAAGCAAAGCTACTGGAATCGCCCAAACGTACATTATCATCAGGGTATGAGCCCAGGCGATAACACGCTCAACGCCCACTGTGCGTTAACACTCATGCACACCCTGGCAGAACCCGACCAGCATTATGATAGCGATGCCTTTTTACAGGCCTACATCCAGCTGATGACGGCAGAGATACCCGCCCACCCGGATACTTACGCCGAATCTTACCATCGCGGTTTTTTCGCCAATCTGGAAAAGGGGTTGCCGCCCAAGCAGTGTGGCGCAGTGACTCACGACACACCTTCGATTGGTGGCTTGATCACCATTGCGCCGCTTGTCATTAGCGAACGCCTGAAAGGCACCTCATTGGCGGATACCCGCAAGCTGTGCCGTCAGCACCTTGCTTTGACCCACCCGGACCGTTTTCTGGCGGACGTGTGTGACGCCTATGTGGAACTGATTGACGGCTTGTTATTTAGAGACAGTGACGACTTGGTAGAGGAGTCTCTACTCAAGGCCACCCGAAGCCTGTCAAAGCGTGACCTGACAAAGCTGGTTGAAAGCCAGTATACCGAACGCGAGGTGGTCGGACGTGTTTTATCCACCGCCTGTTACATTACGGATGCCTGGCCCGCGGTGCTATATCTTGCCTGCAAATACCACAAAACTCCGTTAAAAGCCTTGCAGATCAACGCCGAAATTGGCGGTGACAACGTACACCGAGGCGCCGTACTGGGAGTATTACTGGGATTGATCAACGGTGAAGCCGATGAAAGTCTGTTCGCCCGGTTAACCGAACATGCATCGATTAACCGGGCCATTGAGCAGCTTGTTTTATAAACCTCGCTAGGCGCGACGCTCCCACAGCGTCACTTCCGAGAGGCTATGCTGATATTTATGCATGGTCTCGCGAATCACAAAGGGCACTTTTTCAGGCGCGCTGACCATACGGAAGTGGGGGTCAAGCAGCGCCTTCAAACCATCCAAGGTGCTGACGTTTTCGCCATCCTTCTTGAACCCACCAATCCACTCTTCCTTCGGCGTGTACTCTTCCAGCCAGGTATAAGGCGAGGCGACCATCAAGATGCCGCCCGCATTAATGCGCTCGTGAATGGTTTGCAAAAACTGGGCAGGTTTATACAGGCGGTCGATCAAATTCGCGGCCAACACGAGATCATAGCGGCTGAACTGCGGTTTGAGATTGCAGGCATCGCCCTGGTGAAAGCTAACGCGACTCGCGGCGTTTTCAAGCCCCAGGCTCGCCAGCGTGCGCTCTTGGTAGCTAACCAGCTCGCCTTCTTCCACCCGGGTATAGCGCAGCACTTTCTGCTCGGCCATTTCCGCGCCCTGGCGGATAAAGTTGGCCGAAAAGTCTACGCCGTCAACCTGCTCAAATTCACGGGCCAGCTCAAAGCTGCCGCGCCCGCTGGCGCAGCCCAAATCCAGAGCGCGTTTCTTTTCACGACCGGCCATGGCGGCTAGCGCCTTGTTGGCCAAGGCCTGCGGGAAGTTGGCCACGCCAAACCACTCATCGCCATAATGGAATTCCGCGTACTCGGTCATGCGGGCATCGCTTTCGTAGTAGGCGCTGGGCATCTTGACTTCGGCATCCGACACCACATAGCGGAAGCCCGCATGCTGGAAGAAGTGGCGGCGAAACGCATAGCGGGCGCTAAGCCGGGTTTCGTTACCACAGGAAATCCAGGAGCCGCCTTTGATCAGGTTGTGTTGGTTATCGAACGTCGGCGTGGTGAAGTCATCGTATAGCGGATGCACATCAAAGCCTGGAAACGGATAGGTGGGTGTTTCCATCCATTGCCAGACGTTGCCGACAACATCAAACCACTGGCCATGCTGGAAGCGCGTGACCGGGCAGGAAGAGGCGCCGTGATCCAAGTGCAGGTTGGCATTGGCAGGCGCGTCGCTTGCAAGCTCGGTGACACCTGCCTCTTCAACCAGACGATGCCACTCATCTTCTGTCGGCATGCGCACCGGCTGGCAAATTTGCTCGCTCTTCCAGTGACAGAACGCCTTGGCTTCGTGGAAGTTGACCTCCACCGGCCAGTCCCAAGGCATTTCGACCTCTTCGGTCATCAAGCGCAAAAACCACTCGTTTTTCCACACCCAAAATGTCGGATGCGTTGCCTTGGCAAAGTTGCGCCAGCCCAGGCCTTCTTCCGTCCAGAACTCATCGGTCAGATACCCGCCTGCTTCAACAAATTCCAGAAACTCACTGTTGCTGACCAGAAACTGGCTGGCCTTGAATTCATCCACATTAGCGTGATGATGGCCGTATTCGTTGTCCCAACCGTAATAAGCGTCATCGAAGGACTTACCTAATTTCACTTCCCCTTTCGGCACGGTAATCAGGCTATTTTCCGGCGGTTCACCGCTCACCCGAACAGGCTCCCATTCCAACTGAGGTGTGACCAGATGAAGCTGCTGCTGGCGAATCAGCACGGATGACGTTTCCAGATGAATCCGCTCGTGCTCGATACCCATCACAATAGGCCAGAACGGGCTGTCCCACCCAACGGGCAACGACAGCGGGAGCTCACGGATTAAACTGAGCACCGCTGTGCGAACGTAGCCGCGATACGCCATCACCTCACTGACTGACGGCCATTCATAATGGTCATCATTCAGGTCATCCCAGCTCATTTCATCGACACCAACCGCGAAAATAGACTCCATATTCGGATCAATACGCGTCGGCAGAAGTTTCGCCAGCACCAGTTTATTGACGAAAAACGTCGCGGTATGCCCAAGGTAGAAAATCAGCGGGTGCCTAAGCGGGATAGACTTTCGAACGTACGCTTCCTCACTCACTAGCGTGGTAAAAAGCGACTCGTAGCGGTCGAACGTCGCGGTAAAACAGGCCTCGATCTCTCGGCGTGTTGCTTCAGGGTCTTCACCCGCCAGCATTACGGAGCGAGGGAAGAGAGCAGACGATGTTGATGCTTGGAGCCCTGCGGGGGAGCGTGTAATAGTCATCTCTTAGAACACCTTTTTATCTTTAAAAATATGGGCTTTCATCAGGCTTTTTACTAAAGCGGCAAACCAAAACGTTAGCATTTGACCTTTTTATAGGGCTTGAAATAGCGCCTGACCATCTCACCCCGTTTTGGCGTGGTGTCTCTGTTATCACCGCTGCCTTTACTTTGTGTAAATAGATACCATAGAACATTAAAAACCAAGAAGTCATACAAAAGCTACCTATAGTTGTACATATATGTACACATACTTGCCAGAGCTACGCCTAAGCTAGGTTGAGCCTTTATGGTGGTAAGTGATGACGACTCTTGGGGGCACACTTTTGTCGCCTACTCGCTGAAGACGGGCGCCCCTGAGGGAATAACGAAACATCAATTAAAATCAATGCATTAACGTTATTTATAGTTTACTTGGTATATAATAACGTCGTACTTTCAAGCCAAAAGAAGATATCAACCTGATGATCCATGACAAAGAAAACATAGTGCTGCTCGACGGCGGGATGGGCCAAGAACTTAGGAAGCTCAGTCATCGACCCGTGTCACCTCTGTGGTCTGCCCAGGTCATGCTCGACGAGCCTCACCTGGTGACTCACGTTCACCGCAATTTTATCGAAGCCGGTGCCCGTGTCATCACGCTCAACACCTACAGTGCAACACCGCTGCGCTTAGCCCGCGACGGCAAGCCCGGTATGTTTGAATTGCTGCATGCTGCTGCGCTGAGTGCCGCTCATCAAGCGCGCGATGGTAGCCATCAGGAAGTGCGCATCGCCGGTTGCTTACCGCCGTTGGTTGCAAGCTATCACCCAGATAGCGTGCCAGACGACGCTACCTGCCAGCGTGACTATCGGCGCATCGTCGCCCGCCAGGCTGACGGGGTTGATGTGTTTCTGTGCGAAACGATGTCGCTGGCTCGCGAGGCACGTGCTGCTACGGTGGCAGCAGTGGAAAGTCAGCGCCCAGTGTGGGTAGCGTTTACGGTGGATGACAACGATGGTACACGCTTGCGCTCCGGTGAACTGCTGGCAGCAGTGGCACGAGACGTCGTGTCCCTTGGCGCTGAGCGCATCGTGGTGAACTGTTCCGTGCCAGAAGCGGTAACGACTGCTATGCATGAGCTTGCTAACCTTGGCGTTCCATTCGGCGGGTACGCCAACGGTTTTACCTCCATCGCCCCACTTCAACCCGGTGGTACAGTGGACAAGCTAACAGCGCGCACAGATCTTGACCCCGCAGCCTACACCGCGCATGCGCTAAAGTGGATTGAACAGGGTGCTACTATCGTCGGCGGTTGCTGTGAAGTTAGCCCCGCTCATATTGCCACTCTGGCCGAACACCTCACTGCCAAAGGACACCGCCTAGTGTCGTCTTGAGTCATATTTATGCCGTGTCATAAGATGCACCCGTTTTTAACCTCGCCAACACACTCGCTTTCGATGCCCGTTCGCGCTCTGCGTAGAGCGATAGCTCGTCGGTGACCGAAGCACCCAGCGCGTCCTCAAAGGCATCGCGATTCGCGTTACCCGCGTAGGCATCATTCTGCCCTTCCCCCAGGTTTGATTGGAAAATGCCCGCCGCGCTAACCGGTAGAAAGTCCTCATAAGTAATTGGCTGGGCTTCCACCAGACCTTGTTCGATCAACCCTTCAATATCGTGACCGGCACTCTCTTTAACGGCCTGACCTGCGGCTGTCAGGTAATAGTGAAAATACGCCAAACCCTCCCGGCGCATGGCCTCGTCATTATCAGGAAGCTTGGCAAAGACGTCTTGCATGACCCTTTGATATTCATCGTTATCCAGCCCAGCGGCTTGTTTGCGGCCTTCATTAAGCAACTGGTCATACAGCGCACGGCCTTTCGGTGTTAGCGCCACGCCGCGCTGCTCAATTTCACCAAAGCGCGCGGTGTGGGTACCTTGCGCATCACCGGCAAAGCGAATCGACTCTTCTAACGCTTTAAAGCTGGTTTGGCGCAGCAAAATGGGGCAGTCACGGCGCGGCGGCCCTTCGATCACCGCTTTGGGGTTCATGCCCACATCCGGCATGCGGCGCTGTACTGCATCGATATCCAAAGTGCGCGGCGTTAGGTGATTGATATGCGGCCCGCGAAAGCACACCACGTCGGCAATCAATCGGTGCTCGTCATGTAGGGCCTGATAGGTCTCCAGATCGACCGTGGCATCCTGGTGCCAACGGAAGGTTTCCAGCGCTTCCGTGACAAACTGGTCAGTCTCTTCGCTGGTTAACCCGCCCTGGGTTTCGTGGCGCTTGATGAGCTCCCGCGCGCCCGGAGTAAAAATATCTCGCTTGGCCAGAATCTCTTCTGAACGCTGGCGTAGCGTCTCGCTTCCAATGAGCTCTAAACGCAGTAGCGAGGTAAAAACGCGGAAAGGGTTCATCGCCAGGGCGTCATCGTCGATAGGCCGGAAGGCGGTTGAATGAACCGGCACCCCCGCTTCGGAAAGATCGTAATAGCCCACCGGATGCATCCCCATCACGGCAAACAGCCGCCGCAGCATGGAAAGCTCATCGGCGGTTCCCACGCGAATCGCTCCATGACGCTCTACGCTCAAACGGGCCAACTCGCCCTGGGCTTCCAAGCGGCGATGAAGCTCAGGCTGTTGGTGAAGCGTTTCGTGGTTCACGCTTTCCACCAGCTCAAGCAGCGTGCCGTACTGCGGCACTTCTGCCTGATACATGGCCGACATGGCCTTAGAGAAACGGTCGCGAACCTCATCGGTGGGAAGCAAGGTTGTTTGGGTCATTTCGTAGCTCTCTTTAGCTGTAGGGTCCTTGATGGTCAGATGAACTATAGAGGGTATTCGTTGCTGACATCCAGGGCGTTTCTTCAGCCATTCCTCCGAGAGCAGGCGCATGAGCTTTAAGCTGCATAAGCAAATGGCTTCTTAGGGATCTCTACAGCCCTTCCAGCAGGCGCAGAATCATCTGCGGCTGCTAATTGGCTTTATCGTGGCCTTTGTTGGCCTGTCGCTTTACGACGTTGATGTAGTTGCCAATAGCATCAGTACCGGCTTCGCCTGGATGGCACGCGTGTTCGGTACCTATTTTGAACTACTGCTGATCGCCACCTTTTTCATCGCCATTGGCCTGGCCTTTACCCCCGCCGCCAATGCCAGAAATACGCACCTTCTGGCCATTTTTGTGGCGCACATTTCTCGTGACCGCACCATTCGCCAAATGATTGTCGCGGTCGCCGTTATCGCACCGATTGCCACCAGCGTATGGTTTACCCTGCTCGGTGGGTCAGGCATCTACTACCAGCTCAGCGGTGCCATTGAGCTGACTGAAGCGCTGAACAACTTCCAGTTTGACGTGGCCACACTAACCGTTGCGCAGGCGCTGCCCGGCGGCACCTGGATGGCACTGGCGATTTTGCTGTTAACGACCATTTTCGTGGCGACTACCGGTGACTCGATGAGCTACGCCATCGCCGTTGTCGGTGCCGGTCATGACAACCCCAACCCTTACATTCGCGCTTTCTGGGGGATCGCCATGGCGCTGATGGCGGCGTTATTGCTGAACATGGGCGCCGGGCAAATCAGCGCACTACAGCAGTTTATCGTGATCACCGCCATTCCCGTTTCGCTGATCCTGCTGCCTACGCTATGGCACGGCCCCAAGGCTGCTTACGCCATGGCGCGGGAACAGGGCATTACCGAGTAACGCATTAAAGTGCTAAGCAGCGAGTAACGCTGCTTGGCACTTAAAGTCGCGCTTTAATCCATTCAGTAAATGATTTGACCTTATGCAGATCAGCCATGTGTTCTGGGTAGGCCATATAGTAAGCATCCTGACTGTTGAGTGAGAACGGCCAGGGAATAACTAGTTTCCCCTCATCAAGCTCTTCCTGAGCAAGAAATTTCGGCACTAACGCGACACCACACCCTGCTCGCGCGGCTCTTAGTGCCATATAAAAGGTATCAAACCTTGGCCCGTGGTAGCTGTGCTCGGTATATAGGTTCTGGGCTTCAAACCAGTCGTGCCAGGCTTCCGGACGCGTCGATACCTGCAACAGGATCATCTTGGTGAGTGCGAGCGGGTCATTGACGTCCGTTTGCTCCATCACGCTAGGCGCACACACAGGCACGACTTCCTCATCCAATAACTTGACGCATTCGGCACGCGGCCATACCCCATGGCCAAAAAAGAAGGCAATCTCAATGCGCTCCTTTTGCATGTCAAAGGGTTCTGCTCGATTCGAAATATTGAGGTTAATGCTCGGGTGTTTAAAACGAAATCCGTTCAATCGTGGGATGAGCCAACGCGCACCAAAAGTGGGCAAGGTGGCAACATTCAATACATCGGACTCCACGCCATAGGACTGCATATAGCGCGTCGACATCTCCACCTGGGCCAGGATTTTGCGCGCTTCACTCAAGTAAACCGCCCCTTCCGGCGTTAGATGCAACCGCTTTCTTACCCGCCTGAATAGCGGATGTTGCAGCGTCGCTTCCAGATGCGAAACCTGCTTGCTCACGGCGCTCTGGGTCAAGCTGAGCTCATCCGCTGCACGGGTGAAACTTAGATGACGTGCAGCTGCTTCAAAACAGTGCAAGCCGCTTAATGAAGGCAAATGTCGACGTCGCATCCCAACCCACCTTATGAAATAAAGGAATGATATTTTTCATAAACATCGTTTGATGGCTCACCAATACCCTAGCAATACTGGCCCCGCAAACAATTTACTCACAACTCAATATTTGGTGAAGCAATGATTCATTCCCTGATGGAAAAAATGGGCGTCGCAAAAGAGCAGTATCAAGGCGGTGACCTTGTTGTGACCACCCCCATTAATGGCAGCGAGATTGGTCGTCTAACAACCTCCACCAGCAGCGAAGTGGATACCGCTATCGCGAATGCAGAAAAAGCTTTTTTAGCCTGGAAGCGTGTGCCAGCACCCCGCCGCGGTGAACTGGTTCGCCTGTTTGGCGAGCAACTGCGCGAACATAAACAATCATTGGGCGAGTTGGTCACCTGGGAGTGCGGCAAAATCCTTCCGGAAGGCCTGGGCGAAGTTCAGGAAATGATCGATATTTGCGATCTCGCCGTTGGCCAATCTCGCCAGTTGTTTGGCCTAACCATTGCTTCCGAGCGCCCCGGCCACCATATGCGTGAGAGCTGGCATCCATTGGGCCCGATTGGCCTGATTACCGCCTTCAACTTTCCTGTTGCCCCTTGGGCATGGAATTCGGCCCTGGCCCTGGTATGTGGCAATAGCCTGCTATGGAAGCCTTCTGAAAAAACCCCGTTAACAGCACTCGCCTGCCAAGCATTATTGGATCGCGCGATTGAGGCGTTCGGTGATGAAGCGCCCAAGCATTTGAGCCAGGTGATTATTGGCGAACGGGCAGCAGGCGAGCAGCTAGTGGATGACTCACGCGTGGCGCTTATCAGTGCCACTGGCAGCACCCGTATGGGTCTCGAAGTCGGTCCCAACGTGGCGGCGCGCTTTGGCCGTAGCATTCTCGAGCTGGGCGGCAACAATGCGATGATTTTGGCACCCAGTGCCGACCTGGACATGGCGACGCGCGCCATTCTCTTCTCCGCGGTCGGTACGGCAGGCCAGCGCTGCACCACGCTACGCCGCTTGATCGTTCATGAGTCCATCAAGGATGACGTGTTGGCGCGGCTGAAAAAGGCTTACCAAGGGGTGAGCATTGGCAACCCATTGGAAGGCAGTCTGGTAGGCCCACTGATTGATCACCAGGCCTTCGACGCAATGCAGAGCGTACTGGCCAAAGCGCGTGAGCAGGGCGCGAATGTCTTCGGGGGCGAACGTGTCGACGTTGCCAATAACGATGACGGCTACTATGTGGAACCCGCCATTGTTGAGGTAACCGAGCAAAATTCGCTGGTCAAGCACGAAACCTTTGCGCCCATTCTCTATGTGCTCACCTATCAAGAGCTGAATGAGGCCATTGCCACCAATAATGACGTTCCCCAGGGGCTGTCATCCTGCATCTTTACAACCGATGTGCGTGAGGCTGAAACCTTCGTCTCCGCCGTCGGCAGCGATTGCGGCATCGCTAACGTCAACATCGGCCCCAGTGGCGCTGAAATTGGCGGCGCCTTTGGCGGCGAGAAAGAGACCGGCGGCGGTCGTGAGTCAGGGTCTGACGTCTGGAAGAGCTATATGCGTCGCCAAACCAATACCGTGAACTACTCCCGCGAACTGCCGTTAGCTCAAGGCATTAAATTCGACTAACCCTTCCCCATCAAGCAAGGGCTCTTATGCAAGGAGCCCTTACGAACAACATAAAAAAGAAGGTGATGTATGCGTGACGATGTCCAAATCGGCCCGACGCCGGGCCTCGCGATGGCGCTACTACCGCTGCTGGCCACTACCGCCATTCTTATACTGCAGTTTTTTATCTTCTCCGACTTTACCCCCCATATTCCGTTAGCCTTCGGCATTATGATTTGCGCCATATGCGGGCGTATACGGGGCGTTCCCTGGGAAAAAATGGAAGCCTCCATGCTGGAGGTGGTCAAGCTCGGCATGCCCGCCATTTTCATTCTCCTGGCGGTTGGCATGGTGATTGGCACCTGGATCCTTTCCGGCACAGTGCCCACGCTGATGTATTATGGTTTTCAACTGGTTTCGCCCTCCTATTTCCTCGTCGCTACTTGTGTGATTAGTGCCCTGGTATCGCTCGCAACGGGCACTTCCTGGGGGACGGTAGGGACACTCGGGCTTGCCCTGATGGGCATCGGCGAGGGGTTGGGCATTCCCATGCACCTGACTGGCGGGGCACTCGTTTCAGGTGCCTTCTTTGGCGATAAAATGTCGCCCTTATCAGAGACGACCAATTTAACACCGGCGGTCTGTGAAACGGATCTATGGAGCCATATACGCAGCATGATGGCGACCACAGTGCCCGCAATGCTCATAGCGTTGGTGCTTTATGTGTGGTTGGGCGCTGACTATGGCGGTCAGTTTGAAAGCAGCACGGATATTGCCACCTTTCGCCAGGCCCTTGATGACACCTTTACACTTTCGTGGGTAACGCTGATCCCACCCGTCGTTGTGATTGGTCTGGCACTGTTCAAGTTTCCTCCCTTTCCCACCATCTTTACCGGTGCGGCGATAGGCGGCTTGGTGGCCATCGGTGTGCAAGGCGAAACCTTACACGCCGTATTCGATGCCATGCAGAATGGTTTTAGCAGCAATACCGGCAATTCGGCGATTGATGCACTGCTAAGCAGTGGTGGCGTGCTCTCCATGACCTGGGTGGTTACCTTGACGTTCTTTGCGTTGGGGTTCGCAGGCATGCTGGAGGCGTATGGCACTGTGGATGCGATCATCAAGCAGCTAATGCGGCTGATCAAAGGTCGCTTCAGCCTGGTGGCGACAAGCTCCGGCACGACGCTCGCGGTGAGCACGATTATCGGCGATGTGTATACAACGCTGGTGTTACCCGGCCGTTTGCTAAGAGGTCAGTATCAGGCCATGGGCTACAAAACCTGTACGCTGTCGCGCTCAATCGAAGACAACGGCACGCTCTCTTCTCCATTGATTCCCTGGAACATGGGCGGTGGGTTTGTGTCGTCGACCATCGGTGTACCCACACTGGCTTATGCACCTTTCGCCTTTGCTTGCTGGCTATCGCCGCTATTCGGACTGCTTTGGGCACTCACCGGCCGCTTTATTCCCCGCGACGAACCTGAGCAGCCTGAAACAAACACGACTGAAGCGCCACACTCTGTTCCCACCTCTCAAGCGACTTAATAGCCACATAAGGTCGGCCTTGGGCCGGCCTGCGCTTCTTTTTAAGGAGGTATTAAAATGCCAACAACACTCTCCGAGCGCTGCCTTTGGCCCGAAACGAGCGCTGAAACACCTCCCGAATACCCCGCGTTAGCCAGCCATGAAGAGGTCGATGTGTGTGTCGTGGGCGGCGGGATTACGGGTCTCTCCACCGCGTTGCATCTGGCCGAGCAAGGTATCCAAGCAACCTTGCTGGAGGCGAGGGATATCCCCAGTGGCGGGTCAGGACGCAATGTTGGTCTGGTCAATGCCGGGCTTTGGATACCCCCTGATGACATTGTGGCCGCACTAGGCAAAGACGACGGTGAGCGGGCTAACACGGTGCTGGGCGGCGCGCCGTCAAAGGTCTTCGATCTCATCGAGCGCCATGGGATCGCATGCGATGCTACCCGAACAGGCACGCTGCACCTTGGCCATAACGCCAAAGGCTGCCAAGAACTCGCCCGCCGTCGCGATCAGTTGCAAAACCGTGGGGCGTCGGTGACGCTCCTGGAAGGTGAGGCATGCGAGCTTGCGACCGGCACGTCCCAGATACAGGCAGCGCTTCTTGATGAGCGCGCGGGCACTATCAATCCATGCGCTTATACGCGAGGGCTTGCTCGCACAGCAGCCAACTTAGGCGCCACGCTTTACTGCCACAGTGCAGTCACCGGTATCGAGCGACAAGGAGATCGCTGGCGCGTGTTGACTCAAGACGGTAGCGTGACCGCGAACAGAGTGGTGATGGCCACCAACGCCTATACAGAAGATGACTGGAACCAAATCCGCAAGCACTTTTTCACTGGCCACTTCTATCAGCTTGCGTCAGAGCCCCTCATCGGCGAAGCCGCCGAGGCGATTCTTCCAGGCAAGCAAGGTGCCTGGGACACGCGAACTGTGCTGAGCAGCATCCGTCGCGATAAGGAGGGTCGCCTGTTACTGGGCAGCCTGGGCAAAGGCGAAGGCAAGCCGCTGGCCTACCTGACCCGTTGGGCCGATACGATACAAAACCACTACTTCCCTGCGCTCGGCAACGTTCGCTGGCAATACACCTGGACGGGCAAGGTCGCTTTTACCCCTGACCACACCTTACGTATTTTTGAACCGGCCCCCGGAATATTGTCAGCCACCGGTTACAACGGGCGCGGTGTTACCACCGGTACCGTGGTTGGTGAGGGGTTTGCTCACTATATTGCCAAGGGCGATGACAGCCTGCTCCCTCTGCCGTTATCGCAGCCTAAACCCATTAAAGCACGCCCGTTATGGAGCTGTGCCTATGAAAGCGGTTTCTCGCTATATCATGCGGGCCAGTGTCTACGAGTGCTTATCTAATAACGCATCGATAGGTCTTCAATCACAACGTGCGCCTCGGGTGAATCGCAGACGCACGTTGTTTTAACCTTTCAATGCACCAGGCAGCCATCCTTGTGCTGCCTAATAGGGGGGGACGCGGGTTCAGCCTTGTAGATCTGCCAACACCTTGGCTTTAGAAGCGTCTTCGCGTTCCGCATAGAGTGATAGTTCATCCGTTACTTGAACACCTAGCGCTGCTTCAAAGGCGCCACGATTAGCGTTACCCGCATAGGCCTCGTTCTTCCCTCCCCCCAGGTTCGATTGGAAAATGCCCGCCGCGCTGACCGGTAGAAAGTCTTCATAGGTAATTGGCTGGGCTTCCACCAGGCCTTGTTCGATCAACACCTCCATATCTTGACCGGCACTCTCTTTAACGGCCTGACCTGCGGCTGTCAGGTGATAGTGAAAATACGCCAGGCCCTCCCGGCGCATGGCCTCGTCATTATCAGGAAGCTTGGCAAAGACGTCTTGCATGACCCTTTGATATTCATCGTTATCCAGCCCAGCGGTTTGTTTGCGGCCTTCATTAAGCAACTGGTCATACAGTGCGCGACCTTTCGGCGTTAGCGCCATCCCACGCTGCTCGATTTCACCAAAACGTGCGGTATGGGTACCTTGGGCGTCACCGGCAAAGCGAATGGGTTCTTCTAACGCTTTAAAGCTGGTTTGGCGCAGCAAAATGGGGCAGTCACGGCGCGGCGGCCCTTCAATGACGGCTTTTGGGTTCATGCCCATTTCCGGCATGCGGCGCTGTACTTCGTCAATATCCAAGGTACGCGGCGTCAGGTGATTGATATGCGGCCCGCGGAAGCACACCACATCAGCAATCAACCGGTGCTCATCATGTAGGGCCTGATAGGTATCCAGATCAACAGTGGCATCCTGGTGCCAGCGGAAGGTTTCCAGTGCTTCCGTTACAAACTGGTCGGCTTCCTCACTGGTTAATCCCCCCTGGGTTTCATGACGCTCAATGAGCTCACGCGCACCCGGGGTAAAAATATCGCGTTTCGCCAGAATTTCTTCTGAACGCTGGCGCAGTGCTTCACTTTCAATGAGTTCTAAACGCAGTAGCGAGGTAAACACCCGGAAAGGGTTCATTGCCAGAGCGTCATCATCAATGGGCCGGAAGGCCGTTGAGTGAACCGGCACCCCCGCTTCAGAAAGGTCGTAATAACCCACCGGATACATGCCCATGACGGCAAACAGACGGCGCAGCATGGAAAGCTCGTCAGCTGTTCCCACACGTATCGCTCCGTGGCGCTCTACAGTCAAACGTGCCAGCTCTCCTTGAGCTTCCAGTCGACGGTGCAGTTCAGGCTGCTGGCTAAGGGTTTCCTGGTTAACACTTTCCACCAGTTCAAGCAGCGTGCCGTACTGCGGCACTTCTGCCTGATACATGGCCGACATGGCCTTAGAGAAACGGTCGCGAACATCATTGGTGGAAAGAAGGGTCATTTTATTGCTCTCTCTTGCCTATTGTTAGGATAACGGTGAGATACCGACGTCAATTGCGCCAATAGCGCTTGAAGTGGGTGTTCAAGCGTTTGTGCGGAATAACGCTTCACCTGGCTGCGGCAGGAGTAGCCGGTGGCCAGTAGCTTGCCTGCGTTTTCCTCTGCCTCGACCTGGGGCTGCCAGGACTGGGCGTAGATCGTTTTTGACGTAGCGGCGTTGCGGGTTTCGTGGCCGTAGGTGCCGGACATACCGCAGCAGCCAGTGGCCATTAGCTCAAGCTCTAAACCAAAGGCGGCAAATACCTGCTGCCACGCTTTGGGACTGCCCGGCGCGTTGGTCTTCTCGGTGCAGTGGGAGAGCAGCTTAAAGCCTGGGTCGGTGAGCTTAAGCGGGCGGGTAGCAAGGGTGTTGAGCCGGGTGACCAGCCACTCCTGCAACATCAGTACGTCCGGTACGGCCTTATTTCCTAGTGCTTTGACGTATTCCTGGCGGTAGGTCAGCGTCATCGCCGGGTCGATACCCACCATGGGGATATCAAAGCGCGCCAGGGTGCCCAGCCGCTCTGCCTGCTTGGCGGCAGTACGCTCGAAGGCGCCCAAAAAGCCCTGCACCTGGAGTGGTTTGCCGTTCGCCGAAAAGGGCATCACAAACACACGTAGGTTTAAACGCGATAACAGCTCGACGACATCCATCACCAGCTTGGCTTCAAAGTGGGTGGTGAAGGCGTCCTGAACAATAATCACGCTGTTGGCGCGCTGCTGTTCGGTTAACAGCGCCAGCGAGAGCGGCGTTGCCTCGGCGATGCCCCAGGCGTTGAGCTGCTTTTTAACACTAGCCTGTGAAAGCGTAGGGGAATTGCTCATGCCCAGCGTGCGGCGCATTAACTGCTCTACCCAGCGCTGACCGATCACCGCGTTATACAGCGGCGCGGCCTTGGCCAGGGTGGGCAGCATAAACTCGGTGCCGCCAATCACGTAGTCGCGCAGCGGGCGCAGGTAGCGGCCGTGGTAGACCTCTAAAAACTGCGAACGGAACTGCGGCACGTTCACTTTGATCGGGCACTGCCCGGCGCAGGATTTGCACGCCAGGCAACCGGCCATGGCGTCGTAAACCTGGTGAGAGTAATCGTGGTGCTGCTTGCGGCTCAGCGTGTTGGCTACCCGCTGCGGGAAGCTTTTGATAAAGCCCCAGCCGCCTTCGGCTTTTTTCTTGCGCGACTCTTCCACCACATCGATACCCGCCTGAGACTGCAGGCGCAGCCATTCGCGAATCAGGCTGGCGCGGCCTTTGGGTGAATGGCGGCGATCCCGCGTGGCCTTCCAGGAGGGACACATGGGGTCGTCAAGGTCGTAATTATAGCAGGCGCCGTTGCCGTTGCAGTAGACCGCGGCGTCGTAGGCCTGCCAGGCACGCTCGTCGATGGTGCGGTCGAGCTGGCCGCGCATCGGCACGCCATCGATGGTCAGCAGATCAGGGGCGCTGTCCTTGGCGATGAGCTTGTCGCTCTCGGAGGGCGTTGCGATCTTGCCGGGGTTAAGCTGGTTGAAGGGGTCAAAGGCGGCTTTGACCCGCTGCAGGCTGGGGTAGATTTCGCCAAAGAACCTGGGAGCGTACTCCGAGCGCACGCCCTTGCCGTGTTCGCCCCACAGCAGGCCGTCGTATTTTTGGGTGAGCGCTGCCACTTCATCGGACACCGCGCGAATCAGCTTCTCCTGCTCGGGATCCTTCATATCGATGGCGGGGCGTACGTGCAGCACCCCCGCATCCACATGGCCAAACATCCCATAGGATAGCCCGCGGGCATCGAGCGCGGCGCGGAACTCGGCGATAAAGTCCGCCAGATGCTCCGGCGGCACGGCGGTATCTTCCACACATGGAATCGGGCGCTTCTCGCCCTGGACATTGCCGAGCAGGCCCACCGAACGTTTGCGCATGGCATAGACTTTCTGAATCTGTCCGCGCCCTTCGGCCAGGGTGTAGCCCAGTCGCTCTACGCTGGTGTATTGGCTTAGATGGTTGGTGAAGGCTTCAACCCGGGCGGCCAGGGCGCTCTCATCGTCGTCATTAAACTCGATCAGATTGATGCCACGAATCGGCGCCGTTCTCGTGGCCGGGAAAAACTCGGCCACGCTGTCCCAGACAAAGTCCTCCATGGCGAGCTGGAGGACGGTGTCATCCACCGTTTCGATGGAGGTGGGTCGAGCGCTGGCGGCTTTCAGCGTTTTGGCATCACGCAGGGCGTCCATAAAACTGGTATAGCGCACGTTGACCAGCGTGGAGTGCTTGGGGATGGGCAGCACATTGAGCACGGCTTCGTTCAAAAAGCCTAATGAACCTTCCGAGCCGCACAGCAGGCTGTTGAGATTAAGCTGGCCGTCCCCATCGCGCAGGTGGGCTAAATCGTAGCCGGTTAAACAGCGGTTGAGCGACGGAAATTTTGCCGCAATCAGCTCACGCTGCTGGTCGATAATCTCGGCGGCGGTGGTATGCACGCGGCCAAGAATGCCTGCCTGCTGGCGCTCGGTCTGTTCTTCGTCTTGGGTTAAGGCACGGCTGTGTAGGCGCTGACCGCCGATCAGAATGGTATCCAGTTCCAGTACGTGATCGCGGGTTTTGCCGTATTCGCAACTGCCCTGGCCGCTGGCATCGGTCGAGATCATGCCGCCAAGGGTGGCGCGATTGGAGGTGGAGAGCTCCGGGGCGAAAAACAGCCCGTGGGGTTTGAGCGCCGCGTTGAGCTGGTCTTTGATCGCCCCCGCCTGGACGCGCACCCGGCGGCTTTCAACATCGATCTCTAGGATCTGGTGCATATGACGGGAGACATCCACCACGATACCGTCTGTTAGCGACTGACCGTTGGTGCCGGTGCCGCCGCCGCGGGGCGTTAACACAATTCCCCGATGGGTGGTTTGTGCGGCCAAACGGGTGAGGCGTTCTAGATCTTCGCCATGCTTGGGGTAGACCGCCGCCTGCGGGAGGCGCTGATAGATTGAGTTGTCGGTGGAAAGCACCGTGCGATTGGCATAATCCGGGGCGATTTCGCCCTCAAAGCCGCAGGCCGCCAGCGCGTCTAGGAACTCAGCATAATGACTTGCCAGCGGCACCTCACCCAGCGTTGCGATCATGCCTTGAGCGTCTCCAGCGCCTGCTCGATGAGCCCCAGGCCTTCTGCCATGATCTCTGGTTCGGTGGTCAAAGGCGGCAATAAGCGCAGGACATTACGTTTACGGCCACTGGGCATTAATAAAACCCCGGCATCACGACCGGCTGCCAACAGGTTGGCCAGGTGCTCTGCCCCCGTCGCGTTTTCAGTGTCTTCAAAGACAATGCCGCGCATGGCGCCAATGCCTGTCATCGCCCCCATCATGGGGAAGCGCTCGCTTGCTTTCCAGCGCTGATAAGCACTGATAATCGCCGCTTCTTGTGCATCTGACCATGCACTTAGCGCCTCTTCCTGCATGACATCCATCACGGCCAGTGCAGCCGCGCAGGCCACTGCATTACCCGAGTAAGTACCGCCCAAGGCACCTTTGGGCAACGCATCCATTAATTCGCGTCGGCCTACCACTGCGGCCAGCGGCAGGCCTGCAGCCATACTCTTCCCCATTAGCAAGAGATCCGGCTCGATGCCCAAATGGGTAAAGCCAAACCGCTGGCCAGTTCGCCCAAAACCAGACTGAATTTCGTCACAAATCAATAAGATGTTGTGTTTATCGCAAACGTCTCGCAGTGCTTTGGCAAACTGCGGGCAGAGTAAACGAAAACCACCTTCGCCCTGAATGGGCTCAACGATAATGCTGGCGACTTCATCTGCGGGTATTTCAACGTCAAACAGCCTCTCCAGCGCAGCCAGCGCCTGCTCGGCTGTCACACCGCTGTCCCGGCCAGGAAAAGGCAGGTGATAAACCGGCCCCGGCAAGGCGCCTAATCCCGATTTGTAAGGTTTAACTTTGCCATTTAGGTTTAACGCTGCCAGCGTCCGGCCATGAAAAGCATCATCAAACGCAATAACCGCTTGCCGCCCCGTCACGCCGCGGGCAACTTTAAGCGCATTTTCGGAGGCCTCTGCGCCACTGTTCGTCAACATGCACGACAACGGATACGAGACCGGCACGAACTGATTCAGCGCTTCCGTTACCGCTAGATAGCCTCGATGCGGCAGCGCATTAAAAGCAGAGTGCATCAAGGTCTCGACTTGGGCTTTAACGGCTTCAACAACCGCTGGATGGCTATGGCCAAGATTCAGCACGCCAATGCCACCGATAAAATCGATATAACGCTGGTCGGCTTCATCCCAAACTTCAGCATTACGCCCACGCGCAATACAAATCGGGTGTATGACACCCAGCGCGGCACTTACACGTGGAAGATCCATTGCCGTGACGTCTCCTGTCATTTCGTGTGAATGGCAGTATCAAAGCAAATTCACGCAATGGTTCACAAACGAAAAAAAACGCTCAATACATTCCAAAATGGAATGTTAATAGAAATAATAGCCGGTATATAAAGTAAAAAAAGCGCAATACTGCAAAAAAGGAATGGTTTTTTTAAATTAACGCACCCCAGAAGTAAACGATAAGAGCGCTACAACCCTTCCAGCAGGCGCAGAATCATCTGCGGCTGCTGATTGGCCTGGGCCAAAATCGCGATGCCTACCTGATGCAGAATTTGGGCACGAATAAGGTTGGAGACTTCCTGGGCGTAATCGGCATCCTGAATGCGCGACCGAGCAGCGGAGGTGTTGATAATGTTGGTATTGAGCCCATTGATCACGCTTTCAAAGCGATTTTGCACGGCGCCCATATAGCTGCGTTGACGATCTACGCGCTTAATGGCGTCATCCATGACGGTTAATGGGTTTTCTGTCGCGCTGCCATCATCGAGTACACTAAACCCCTCCAGGCCTAGCGCCTGCAAATTCATACCGTCAAAACGCACCGCGATGCTATCGCCATCGTTAGCACCGACCTGGATATTTAACGACTTTGACACGTTAATCAGCTCAATGCCGTTGAAGTTACTCCCGCCGACGATACGGTCGATCTCTGCTAAGCGTTGGTCAATTTCGTCTTGAATAGAGACAAGATCCGTTGATGAGTTGGTGCCGTTAGCCGCTTGGACACTCAGCTCACGAATGCGCTGCAGGTTGTCGTTAATCTGATCAAGCGAGCTTTCCGCCGTTTGCACCATGGAGATGCCATCATTGGTGTTGCGGATCGCCTGGTTCATACCGCTGATTTGGGCTGTCATACGGTTGGCAATTGCCTGGCCAGCGGGGTCATCCTTGGCGCTATTGATGCGTAACCCGGAAGAGAGGCGCTGCATTGCGGTCTGCATGGCCTGCTGACTGCCGCGCAGATTATTCTGCACGATAAGCGACATCACATTGGTATTTAGGCTGATCAACGCACGCCTCCAGAGGAAGTTAGCCCACTCAAAATCCAGCGGCTGTAACGCTATTATCGGCTCTTAGGTAAAAATCATGAGTGCTTTCTTGGCTCAAGGGAGGGCGGTGTTGAGAAAAATGCTCTCTACCGATATTGCGGGTGAATTCGAACACCTGATTCGTCAAGCTTGCGCTCAGACGGGTCAGCGACCTGTCGTGCTCATCGACGAGTACGACAAGCCTATACACTGATAACATCCTTCAGTCTGACCGGGCTCGCGAACTGCGTGAGGGGCTGAACAACCTGCGCAACATGACGCTATCCGAGTTCAACGTCGTGGAGCAACTTTCCGCTAATATGGCAGCTACGTCACTGGCGCGAACAGCAGCGCCAGGTCTTCTTCGTCAAACAGTGGGCCGTCGCTCTGGCGTTCTGCGCCGCCCTCCAGGATAGAAGCGGCCAGATCTGCCTTGCGCGCCTGCAAGTCGTTAATACGCTCTTCCACAGTGCCGGCACACATCAGTTTGTAGACAAACACCGGGTTTTGTTGGCCCATGCGGTGGGCACGGCCTGTTGCCTGCGCCTCCACCGCGGGGTTCCACCAAGGATCATAATGAATCACGGTGTCGGCAGCGGTGAGGTTAAGCCCAGTGCCGCCGGCCTTGAGGCTGATCAGAAAGACCGGAATCTCCCCCTGCTGAAACAGCGCCACGCGCTGTGTCCGGGTCTTGCCGGGCGTGTCGCCCGTCAGTGTGGTGTAGGGAATGCCGTCTTTTTCCAGCGTCTGGCCGATCAACTCCAGCATCTCGGTAAACTGCGAGAACACCAAAATGCGCCGCCCTTCTTCGATTAACGGCGGTAATAGCTCTCGCAGCTGCTCAAGCTTGGCCGAGCGTTTTACTTTTCTGGCACTGTCGAGTTTGACCAGCCGTGGGTCACAGCAGACCTGGCGCAGCTTAAGCAGCGCATCGAGCATGACGATGCCGGAGCTTGCCAGACCGCGCTCAGCTACGGCTTGTTGTACCCGCTGGTGCTGAGCCAGGCGCAGGCTCTCATAGAGCTCGCGCTGAGCGCCGGTCAGGGTAACCTCGCGACGAGTCTCGGTCATCGCCGGCAATTCAGCGAGCACCTGCTGTTTGGTACGTCGCAGCATCAGCGGTGCCAAGCGTCGAGATAGCTGCTCGCGGAGCGCACTATCGTTCTCTTTTTCGATAGGCGTGCGAAAGCGCTGGCCGAACCACTGTTGGCTGCCGAGCGCTCCCGGTGCCACGGCATCTAACTGCGCCCAAAGCTCGCCCAGGTGATTCTCCAGTGGCGTACCGGTCATCGCCAGGGCTCGTTTCGCGTTAAGCTCGCGAACTGCCCGGGCGGTCTGGCTGGCCGCGTTTTTGATGGCTTGGGCTTCATCGAGTACCAACAAGCCAAATGCCGTTTCGCCTAAACGCTCAAGATCGCGAATCAAAAGCGCATAGGTGGTGACGACGAGATCGGCATCGGGCAGCGCCTCCTCGAACTGGCGTTCGCGCTTCGCTTTGCCACCCTGCAACGCCACCACGTTGAGATCCGGCGCGAAGCGCGCCGCTTCGGTGCACCAGTTACCCACCAAGCTAGTGGGTGCGATCACCAGGGTCGGCCCTTTGAGAGCTCCGCGGGCACGCTCATCGAGCACATGGGCCAGTATTTGCACGGTCTTGCCGAGCCCCATGTCATCGGCCAGGATACCGCCGGTGCCAAGTTCGGAGAGAAAGCGCAGCCAGGCCACGCCATGCGCTTGATAGTCGCGCAACTCACCACTAAAACCGACGGGATTGGGTAAGCTTGTCGGCAGTTCGCGTAAGCGTTGGGCTAGGTCGGTCACCTCATCACGACCGGCCCAGCGTTCATGCTCGGCCAATGGCGCCACTTTCTCGGCGGCCGTTAATGGCAATCTCACTGCCGATTCAGGGTCGCTCTCATCACCCAGCCAATCCAAGATCGGTGCCATCAACGCCCGCAGCCGGGACAAGGGCAGTATCAAGTGGCGATGTTCCCCCACTCCTAACGTCCAGCTCGCGTCGCTGGCTTCATTGTCGGTGGGTTCCAGCGGGAAATCCGCGCGTTTAAGCAGTTGTCGCAAAATGGGCAGAAGGTTGAGCCGCTCGCCTTCTACCTCGATATCCAATGCCAGATCGAACCAGCCGTTGCCAGCCGGTTCCAGCTCGCCATACCATGTTTCGGGTTCGAGATAGATGGGCGCCTCAGGAAAGTCATCACTGAATTCGATCAAACAGCCCGACTGGCGCAAGGTGTCGATCATTTCCCACCATCCATCAGGGCCGGCAAGGTGCGTGGCCCACTCGGTGGCACCTGAAGGCGGCGTGCCCTCAAGGGGCAGCAGCAATGTCCAGGGTGGCAGATCCAGATGCGCGGGTACGGTGTCCTTTTGGCTCAAATGCTCCAGGGTCACCATGCCCGAGGGCAGGTTACGCACCAGAGACCGTTCTGCCTGGACATCGCGCTGAATCGTCAACCGCTGGCCCTCTCGGTATCCTTTAGCGCTGCTGCCCTCTTCGGGCGGCACTTCAATGCCGTCGTAGTCAAAGCTCACCACGGCGGCACCCACTTGGACCCAACGCGGCAGGGGCGCGCCGTGGCGAAACCCAAGCTGGCCTTCCGCCACGCACATCGTCACCTTCAGCCGGGGAGTGACGTCTTTGAGCGTTTGCTCCGCTACCCGCGTAGGGGCTGGCAGTTGATCAGCAAGCGTTTCCGTCTGACGAAGCCGCTCGCCCAGCCATTCACTTATTTCAGGGGGCAGCGGCGGTGACCGCTGCAGCTTGCTCAGTAGCTCAGGCGCGCCGTCCATCCGACCAAACAACCCTCGCTCGGGGTCGAGATAACAAAGGCCCCGTCCGACCCTGGCGATCACCGCCTCAGATGAGAGGAAGCCCTCTGGCAACGTGGTCGGTTGTAGCCGCTGTATCCCCTGGCTATCCGCCTGCCAACGGGAGGCCAGCTGGCAGGTAGACCCGACTTCAAGCCTGGCGCTCATCTGCTTGCGATAAAACAGCAAAGGGGGCGTTTCACTCTCCAGTAGCGCCCACAAGGCTCGGGCCTGAAACGCGTGGGACACTAGCACCCAGCTGTTTTGCGTGCTTGACCAACTCATCACATGCTCGCCATGCATTAGCTGATCAATGGCCTCCTCCTGCTCGGGCAGCCAGCCCGCCTCGGGGGCTGGCAATAGCGCGCCCGACGCGCTTACCTCAATACTGCGAGGTGAGACCCAGCCGTTGCCGCGGGACTTCTGCTTGGAGGGACGCAGCCACACAGGTAGCACCGAGAGAACAGGCGTCTGGCCAGCCCGATCGCGACTGTCCATGAACAGCGCAAGCCGATACGTCGCCTCGACGCGATTTCCATCATTTGCAGGTACCGAAGGCTGCGCCAGTTCTTTGATCCATTTCTCCCAACGCTGCTTGAGAGTTTCCTGCTCGCCCGGCTTTCCCGAGGCGGGGTGTAATGGCTGACTCGCTGCGAAAACCTCAGGCCCATTGCCCATCTGGTTCAGGAAGGTCTGGATCAACGCGACAGCATGCTTACACCCTACGCCCACCGGACAGCTACAGTCGGTGATAAATTCATCATCGAGACTAATAATGTTGATGGTGATATGAGTCTTATAGGGCCGCTTCTCGCTGCCCTCCACCGCTCCTGACAGAATCAGCCACTCTTCATCACGCTCCAGGGTGACCCCATCCAGCACGCGTCCCTGGCTGGCATAACGCTTGCCGCGCTGCAGCGAATTGGGATCGAAGAAACCCTGCCAATCATACTGGTGGAGGGCAATAAACAGCGCCATGGCATCGTTCGCGTGGGTGTGATCAGACACAGGCACCTCATGGTGATAGCAAACAAAAGCGCTATTGGATAGAAGTCATCTCGTTTTGGCAACCATGGCAAGCCGTAAGAACCTGTGAGCCCTAGCATTAACGGCCGTCGCTTAGCGTGCGCCCGCTTTCGGCGAGAAGCGCATCGACCGGTTCGCGCACGTAGGTGTGCTGGTAATAGCCATCGTCGACCACCTCGCCGTCCCAGGCGACGATATCCAAATCCATCGTCCGTGGGCCGGATTTAATCGGCCCGCGCTCGCGGCCTAGCCGGTCCTCCACGCGTTTAAGATACGCCTTGAAGTCCGCCCGGGTGACCGATATGGCCACTAGCACGGCGCTATTGAGAAAATCCGGCTGCGCCTGATACCCCACCGGCGTCGTGAGAATGGGGGTGGTGTGAGCGATCAACTCGCACTCGTTGTTAAGAATCTCAATCACCTGCGCGTAATGATGTTCGGGGGCGATGTTCGAGCCCACCGAAATCACGCACTCGTGCCGCGGCGGCGTAGCCATTACGGTGGGAGACGTCGCTGAAGCGTGAGGCATAAACACATCCTTGGCATGGCCGGGTCGTAGTGTTGGTTTATTAGCCTAGCGCCTCCTTTTTTTTGTGCAAGCCCTATCTGTGGAAGTACTGTACAACTTATTGACAACGGCCTTCCTGCCGCAGAGAGTAACGGTCATTAAGATAAAACCACCGTGATAAAGCCATTTGCCATGAGGACACCGACATGAGCGCAAACGCTGCACTAGTGACAGGGGGCGCAACACGCCTGGGCCGCCACTTTGCCGAAGCACTGGCGGACGCCGGTTACGATATCGCCCTGCACGTCAACAGCTCGCGCCATGAGGCCGACGAGGTCGCTAAAGGCATTCGTGAGAAAGGCCGCGCGTGCGAGGTCTTCGCCTGCAACTTTTTAAGCGATGCCCCGGAAGATGATCTTGGCATGCTGATCAGAAACGTCAAAACGCGCTTCACCGGCTTGAGTGTGCTGGTTAACAGCGCCTCGGCGTACGAGCCCGCAAAACTTGCCGACACGGATTTGGGCATGCTGGAAACCCAGTTTCGCGTCAATATGTTCACCCCGCTGCTGCTGACGCGCCACTTTGCCGACGCCGTTGAAGTGGGTTGCGTGGTCAACATCATCGATAACAAAATCGCTTACCACCAGTATCCCTATGCGGCGTATCTCTTATCCAAAAAGAGCCTGGCCGAGATGACTCGCATGGCGGCATTGGAGTTTGCCCCGCGCATCCGTATCAACGGCATCGCCCCCGGCGTGGTGCTGCCTGCTTCGCAGCGCACGAGCGACTATATTCAATGGCGCATCGAAGGCATCCCGGCCAAGCGACAAGGCGACCCGGAACACCTCGTGGCCGCGCTTCACTACGTACTGGATAACCCCTTTGTGGCGGGGCAGATTTTGTTTGTCGATGGTGGCGAATCGATCAACGTCGAGGGACGCCACTCGGAGAATTATTCGCCTTAACGTGCTAAAAACCACCGTAACAATCGAGTAAGAAGGGGAGTCGCCTCCCCTGTCCTCTCACACCACCGGGCGTACGGTTCCGTACCACGGCGGTTCATGAAGAACGGTTAAGCCATCTTACCGTATCCAGTACCGAGATCAGCCCTCGATGGTTGAACCACTTTCTCGGCAGGGCCTGATTCATGTCGTCCAGCAGGATGTTCGCCAGTAGCGGGCTGAGTGGTCCGCCTTGGGTGTCCTGGGACAGCGCTTGCTGGATTAGGCGGTCGGTAACCGTGCAAGTACCGAGCTTTGGTGATTATGGCCATCTCACCCCGCCATGCCTGGCGCTCCATAAAAAAAAGGGCCCCGACGACTTGTCGAGGCCCTGAAGCTCTTAGGCCGGTTAGCACATTATAAGCGATCGCAGTTAGGTGGTCGCTTTGCGTGCCGGTTCCAGTTGATCAGCGCTCGACTCAATATCTGTCTCGTGCTGATTTTTTGCTTTAAGGATAATGCGCGCTTTTTTCATGGCCGTGCTGTCGCCCTCGATCACGCTCTTCTGGGAAACATCCATGACCGATACCGCCGCTGTGTCAGCATTCTGATGAATAGCCTGACTCGACGCTTTCAGGGGCTCGTTCAACTGCATGGTACGCTCGGATGCCTGACCGGCCTGTGCGACCATTGGAACGGCAGCAATGACAAGAGCTAAAAGCGTTGTCCTGAGTTTCATGATACGTCTCCTTTCTGTTGGTACAGAAGAATGTTTTCCCTCTGTTAATTAGCATGCTAATGGATCGAGCATTCCAACAAAAGCTACTTTTATCGCCTGTTCCATTCGAAAAAATTAAAGTAAGCATAAATACTGACGCTAAAGCCCTCACCACCTGCCGCTTGCCCACTCATGATGGGAATTAGGCGGTCGGTACCCGTGGGAATACCGAGCTGCCGCGTCCCACCCTTGGACTTGGGGATCGTGGTGGCTCGGATCGGGCTGGGGTGATACGCGTCGACCAACAACCGCTCACGCAGCGTTGGCCAATACGTCTTTAAGACGCGCGACCTCCCTCCCACCTACCCGCCGCATTTACTACCGCCCCTTCTGGATAGCCATGGGGCTTTGAGGATCATTGCACTCTCGCCCAGGTGCGATAGCCTCGTATGCGATGTCTTACGCGCCATGCCTGGCGCACAACAAAACGGGCCGCCCAATGGGGCGGCCCGTTTTGCCTAGCGAACGTGGCGTTTTAGGACACGTCATCGTCGGTGGGTTTGGTCTGATCTGCCTCCGCGGAGGTTTGCACACCGTGCTCCGGGTCGTCGTGGCTGATCGCTTGAGAGGTCGTGCGATCCCCCTGGGCCTGAAGCACCCGCACGTTCGCTGCCGGTGAGTTGCCTTCCTTGTCCTCGCCGAAGTAGAGCGTGGTATGCGGGAACGGAATCTCAATGCCAGCCTCGTCGAAGCGCAGCTTGACCAAGCGGTTGTAGGCGCGGCCCACGGCCCACTGGTCGCCCGGCGTGGTTTTGATTACCACGCGGATATTCACCGAGCTGTCCGCCAGCGCCGTGACACCGGCCACGGTAAGGTCATCCAGCAGCTTGTAGCCGTGCTCTTCACTGGCTTTCAAGTCTTCAAAGGCTAGCTTGAGCTGATCCACGGCGTCATCGATGCTCTCGCGGTAAGCGATGCCGTATTCACCCACGTGGTTGCCGTATTCGCGCATGTAGTTAGACACGGTGTCCACGCTTGAAAACGGTATCAAGTGGAAGGTGCCGGAGAGATCGCGAATCCCCACCGAGCGAATGCTCAACTTCTCGGCGGTGCCGGTAATGCCGCCCACCGTGACCACATCACCGGTATTCATGGCGTTCTCCACCTGAATAAAGATCCCGGTGATGACATCCTGCACCAGTTTCTGGGCACCAAAACCAATCGCCAAACCGAGCACACCGGCACCGGCAATCAGCGGGCCGATGTTGATGCCGATTTCAGACAAAACGATCATGCCGGTGATGGTCACCATGGCAATCGCCAGGGCGTTACGGAACAGACTTAACAGAGTTTTGGCCCGGGCGGACGGTTCGCCGTAGCCCGTTTCCGGGTTGAGTTTATGCTCGATCAGGCTAGCCAGCCCCAGCCAGACCCCCAGCGCAAAAATCAAAATCACCGCGACACTGGTAAGGTTCCCGACGAGGTTAGCACCGCGCTCAGAGGCGTACCACGTCGCCAGATCAAAGGCGCCCCAGGCATCGAGTACCACCATGATCACCGCGATACCGATTACCGTGCGTAGAATCCGCAGGGCGTTGGGGACATAGCTATTCAGGCGCTTTTCCAGCAGTGGCAGCTTGCGACGCAACTCCGCCGAAAGCGTAATCCGCCGACCAATGGTCTGAGTGAGAAATGACGAGGCCAAAAGCCCGACCACCACCGCCACCAGCGTTTTCAGCGTGGCAACCATCACAAAGGGCAGCGCATCGCCAGGGCGCGTGAGCGTCAGCACAAACACCACCAAAAAGTAGAGCAATGCAAAAAGATGCCAGCTGCGCGCAAAGAGCTGCAGCGACACGCGGCTAGCGGTAAAGCTGGCGTTGGCGGACATCACGATTAAGTTGTCGCGCAGGCGCACGCGGTTTTTCAAAATCACCGCCACGGCATAAATAAACGCGGCCACCATAATCAAGGTGCCCAACGCCTGGCCGAGGGCGGGTGCCACGTAGAAGTTCACCAGCGGCACGACCACCATCAGCCCGTAGCCGACCATGCCAACAAGGCGTGCCAGCCAGCGATTCCAGTAGGAAGCCTCGGGTGCGGAAATCGGCAGCAACCGCAGCCCTTCGTAGCGCGACGAGAACAGCATCCGCACCGCGGCTTTGATCAGCTCAATCACCAGAAAGGCGTTGAGAAATAGCGACGCGCGTGTAGAGAGATCCCCGCTCTCACCCACCGCAAAGGTGGCGATGAGGTTACCGCCGACATAGGCAAAAGCGACGATCAGCACATCCACCAAGGCGGCCACTGCGACGCACACAATCAGCCGCAGTACCGGCGTTAACCCCGTGCCGTTTTGCGACCAGAGGCTAATCTTGCCGAATAGCGGTTTGCACAGCCGACGAAACAGCATAAACAGCACAAAGGTAGCGAGAATCACCAACCCCAAGTTAATCGCCGCCGTCGTGAACGCTGACAGTTCAAACGTGCTGGCGCCAGCGCCGCTGAACAGTTCGCTGACAATGGCTACCGATTGCTCTAACTGCCCGCCGACATCGTTCACCACACGGCTGGTGAGCTGGGCTAGCTGACGCGGCAGCGATACCTCTTCGGGCACCATCTCGCTGCCTTGGGCAGCTTCGCTTTCCAGCCCGCCAGGCACCTGCGCCGCTTGGTTACGCAGTAACTCGACCAGCTCCTGGCGCGACTGCTCGTTTTCCAGCAAATCGGCCAGGTGACTGAAGGTGACCTGCTCACTATTACCCTCTTCATTGGCGGTTTGTGCCATGGCCGGTGTTACCATCAACGCCAAGAGCGCGAATAGCCAAACACTAAACCAAGGCAAAAATCGTAGTCGCGTCACGCTTCTATCTCCCTATTGAGACCTATTTTGAAGACTGGGTTTTGAAAACTGGGTTTTGAAGACTGAACCTGAAACGTCGTTAATGCGACAGCCTAGGCGATTGTCGCTGTCTTAATGGGCCTAGCATAGAGGCAACAGCCATGTTTGCGCCAGAACCAATACCAGGGCATAACGTGTGCCCTTCGCCAGCAAAATCCATAACATGGCGCGCCACCAGGGCAAGCGAAATACACCCGCCAGCACGCTGAGCGGGTCGCCGATCACCGGTAGCCAAGAGAGCAGCAGGCTGTATTCACCCAAGCGGTGGTACCAACGCTCGGCGCGGGCGAGACCTTGCGGGGAGGCGGGAAACCAACGGCGGTCTTGAAACTGGCGGGCATAACGCCCAAGCCCCACGTTGATTAAACTGCCCAACGTATTGCCCAGCGTGGCCACTCCCCACAGCGCGAGTGCAGGCTCATTCAGGCACCACTGCCGCGCCAGCCATACTTCCGAGCCCCCGGGCAGCAACGTGGCGCTCGCCAGCGCAATAACAAAGAGGCTAAGCAAAGAGCGCTACACCGGCACGCGGCCGCCCAGCTGCGCGGTAATTTCCGCCGCGGTGGCCTGCACCAAACCGCCGAGCTCCTGAAGCCGCGCTTCGGGAATGCGCGCCATGGGGCCGGAAACGGAAATCGCCGCCAAGGGGCTACCGTGCTCGTCGTAAATACAGGCAGCGACACAGTGCAGGCCGATCGCATGCTCCTCGCGGTCGCAGGCAAAGCCATCGGCGCGAATGCGGGCCATCTCGTCTTGCAAAGATACGGTCGTGGCGAGGGTGTTGTCGGTGGCTTGCACCAGCTCGCGGCCTTCAAGTAGCTGCGCGCGCTCGTCGGCGGGCATCCACGCCAGTAGCGCTTTGCCCACGCCGGAGGCATGCAGCGGCGCCCGCGAGCCTAAGCGGGTGATCATGCGCATCATCTGGGGAGATTCGTTCTGGGCAAGAAACACCGCCGTGTCACCGTCGCGGATGCCGAGGTTGGCGGTTTCACCGGTGGCTTGGGTTAAACGGCGCAGAAACGGGCGGCTGGTGGCGACAAAATCCCGCGCTTCGAGAAAGCTATTGCCGATACGGAACATTTTGACATCAATGCGCCACAGCCCCTGCTCGTTCTCCTGGGTAACGAAGCCCTGACTTTGCAGGGCCTGCAGCAGCCGATGCGTAGTAGACGGCGCAAGCTCCGCCGTTTCCGCCACCTCAGAAAGCGAAAGCCCGCGCGGGCTTTGCGACAGGTATTCTAACAGCGTCAACCCGCGCACTAACGATTGACTATGGCTACCGCTTGCTTTGGTGGCACTTGCCGGCCGCCCGGCGACTCTGCGCTTAACCTCACTCACCCTAACGTCTCCTAACGGCGCAAAAGGCGTCAGGATAACCCGCCTTAGCGCCGACTGTCGCGTTTACGGAAACGCTTTCCAACGTTTAGGCTCACCTCAAACACACGGCGCAGGCAAAGTGACGCGCCCTAGCGGTGCTTCCATTCGGGCGGGCGTTTCTCAATAAACGCATCGATCCCCTCGGCCACGTCGTCGGCGAGCATATTGCAGGCCATGGTGTCACCGGCAAAGGCGTAGGCTTCATCGAGTGGCATGGCGAGCTGGCGGGCGAACATGGCTTTGCCGGTACGCACCGCCACTGCGCTTTTGGCGCGGATACTGTCGGTGAGCGCGGCGAGCGCTTCATCCACGCTATCATCCTCGGCGACGCGGTTAACCAGGCCCCACTCGGCGGCGGTGTCGGCGCTGATAAACTCGCCGGTCATCAGCATTTCCATCGCCCGCTTGCGCGGCACATTGCGCGACAGCGCCACCGCCGGGGTCGAGCAAAAAAGTCCCACGTTGATGCCGGACACGGCAAAGCGCGCGCTTTTGGTCGCCACAGCCAAATCGCAGCTCGCGACTAATTGACAGCCAGCGGCGGTCGCAATGCCTTGCACCTTGGCAATGACCGGCACCGGCAGATTCACAATCGACTGCATCACCGCGCCACAGCGGGTAAAGAGCGTCTGATAGTAGGCTTTATCGGGGTTAGCGCGCATCTGCTTTAAATCGTGCCCGGCGCAGAAGGCTTTGCCTTCGGCGGCGAGCACCACGCAGCACACGCTGTTGTCGGCTTGGATCTCATCAAGCGCGCTTTGTAACGCATCGAGCATGGCCTCGGAAAGCGCGTTGAAGCTTTTCGGGGCGTTGAGCGTCAAGGTCACCACGCCTTGGTTGTCATCGCGTGTTACCAGCGTATCCGCGGTTGTTGGCGTCATTGTCATTGTTCTCCTATCGCTTAGAATCGCGCGGGTCGCGCCCAAGGGGGTGCGGCTTGCCGCGCGCGATAGCCAACTCAATTTGGCGCTGGCGTTCGCGCGCGGCGGCGCGGGTCTTCTCCGGCAGCGAATCGATACAGTGCGGACAGCTGATGCCCGGCTCGTAATCCGGCGAGCGCATATCCTCGGCGGAAATCGGTCGGCGACAGGCGTGGCACTGTTCAAATTCACCTTCGCTTAAATCGTGGCGCACGGTGACGCGGTTATCAAACACAAAGCATTCGCCGCGCCACAATGACTGCTCTTCCGGGACTTTTTCCAGATAGTTCAGCACGCCGCCTTTCAGGTGGTAAACCTCGTCAAAGCCTTCTTTCAGCATAAAGCTGGAGGCTTTTTCACAGCGAATGCCGCCGGTGCAAAACATAGCGACTTTTTTGTGCCGGGTAGGATCATAATGCGCGCGCACGTAGTCAGGGAATTCGCGGAAGGTCGCTGTTTTGGGGTCAATCGCGCCTTCGAAGCTGCCGATGTCGACCTCGTAATCGTTGCGGGTATCGATCACCAGCACTTCCGGGTCGGCGATGATGTCGTTCCACTGCTCGGGCTCAACGTAAGTACCGACCGTATCGTTGGGGTCGATCCCCGGCACGCCAAGCGTCACGATCTCTTTTTTGAGTTTGACCTTGGTGCGATAAAACGGCATTTCGTCACAGTACGACGCTTTATAATGCGCCGCGTTATGGGGGATATCGCGCAAGCGTGGATCGGCGGTAAGCCAGGCAAGCAGCGCCTCAACGCCCGTGCGAGGGCCCGCAACGGTGCCGTTAATCCCCTCGCGAGCCAACAGCAGCGTGCCTTTAACGCCGTTATCCAGCATGGTTTGGCGCAGCGGCTCGCGCAGCGCTTCAAAATCATCCAGCGTGACAAATTTGTACATCGCCGCGACCAAAATGGGCGGCGTTTCGGTGGGGTGTGGCATGTAAAACTCCGGTTGTCGCCCCCGTAAAGGGCGGACCATTAACAACGACGACGCCCCGCGATAGCGGGGCGTCAGATATGACAGCGAAATTCACTCAGCGTTTGGTTGTTTTGGACCAAGCTAGCTGTTTTGCGCCGAATAAAGCGCGCGAATTTTCAGCGTGTGCGTGACTTTCTTCAGCGCCTCAAGCGCCTGCGGGCCGTAGGCTTTGTCCACATCAATCACCACATAACCGACTTTTTCGTTGGTCTGCAGGTACTGGCCGGAAATATTGATGCCGTTTTCCGACAGCACGCGGTTGATCTCGGAAAGCACACCCGGCACGTTGTCGTGAATATGCAACAGGCGGTGCTTATCCGGGTGCGCGGGCAGCGCCACTTCGGGGAAATTCACCGAGGTCACGGTGGTGCCGTTATCGGAGTAGGTGATCAGCTTCTCGGAGACCTCGATGCCGATATTCTCCTGCGCTTCCAAAGTCGAGCCGCCAATGTGCGGGGTTAAAATCACGTTGGGCAACCCGCGCAGCGGACTCACGAATTCTTCGTCGTTGCCTTTCGGCTCGACCGGGAACACATCGATCGCCGCGCCGTTGAGCTTGCTGGCTTTCACCGCTTCGGCCAGCGGCTCAATTTCCACTACGCTACCGCGCGAGGCGTTGATAAAGATCGCGCCGGGTTTCATCGCCGCGATCTCTTTCTCGCCGATCATCCAGCGGGTCGAAGGTAAATCCGGCACGTGTAGGCTGATCACATCGGCGCGGCGTAGAAGCTCTTCAAGACTGCCGACCTGGGAAGCATTGCCCATGCCCAGCTTGGCGATGACATCGTAATAAATGACGTTAAAGCCGAGCGACTCCGCAAGGACGGAAAGCTGCGCGCCAATACTGCCGTAACCCACGATACCCAGCGTTTTGCCGCGAGCTTCATGGGAATTTTTCGCCGATTTCAGCCAGCCGCCTTCATGGGCGCGGGCGGTCTTTTCGGGAATGCCGCGCAGCAACATGATCGCTTCGGCCAGCACCAACTCGGCCACCGAGCGAGTATTGGAGTACGGCGCGTTAAAGACCGCAATACCGCGCTTAAGGGCGGCATCAAGGTCGACCTGGTTGGTTCCGATACAGAAACAGCCAACGCCAACGAGCTTCTCTGCCGCCGCAAACACGCGCTCGGTAAGCTGCGTGCGCGAACGAAGGCCGATGAAGTGAACGTCGCGGATCTTCTCGATCAACGTTTCTTCATCTAGCGATGTCGGCAGGTGCTCGATGTTCTCGTAACCTGCATTATGGAAATTGTCCACCGCGCTCTGGTGGACGCCCTCGAGTAGCAGGATCTTAATCTTGCTCTTGTCCAGGGACGTTTTAGCCATGGCTGAATCAACCTCATTAGTCGGCGCTTGCGCCGTGTACCGGTTCACGAAAGACCCGTATATTAGCACAGCCACGGCGCCCGCGCGGGGCGATACGGATGAAAAGTCTACGCGCTCAGCATGAACGCGATGCATTTACCCGCCCGTTAAATCACATTTGGCCAAACGCGGGCAGACGCGCCGGGGGGTGCTCGGTGTATACTGAGCGGCCATTTTCCATGACACTGGTCTTAAACAAACGTGAGCTTTGAGAGACGGCAGGCATCGGCAATGAGTGATACGACATCTTCCTCCCCGCAGGACGTCCCTCCGCAGGACTTCGCGGCTACGGTGGAGCAGCTAGAAACGCTCGTCGAGCGGTTGGAATCAGGCGCGCTGTCGCTTGAGGATTCGCTCACGGCGTTTGAACAGGGCGTACGGCTTACCCGCGAGGCGCAAAATCGCCTGGATAATGCCGAGCTGAAAGTGCGCGCGCTAAGCGAAGATGGCGACGGTCGGCTGGCGGTGACGCCGTTTAATGCGCCGGACGATGACGCCGCCGGCGAGGAGAATCCGCCATGGTAGCCACCCAGGTGCCCGTTCTGAAAACCCTACACCACGCAAGCAATGCCCGCGTCGATGCCACGCTTTCCGCGCTGTTCGAGGCGCGCCCGGCCACCGCCCCGCGATTAGAGGCGGCCATGCGCCACGGTTTGCTGGTCGGCGGCAAGCGCTTGCGTCCGCTTTTGGTTTACCTTGCAGGCCGCGCCCTAGGCGCCGATGACGAAGCACTCGATGCCCCGGCAGCCGCCATTGAGCTGATCCACGCCTATTCGTTGATTCACGATGACCTGCCGGCGATGGACGACGACGACCTGCGCCGCGGCCAGCCCACCGTCCACATCACCTATGACGAAGCCACCGCGATTCTTGCCGGCGATGCGCTGCAGACGCTGGCGTTTGAGGTGCTGGCCAACACGCCCCACCCGCGCTTAGGCAGCCTTGTGCGCACGCTGGCCGCCGCCTCCGGTCGCGATGGCATGGTGGCTGGCCAAGCGCTGGATTTAGACGCCGTGGGCGGCCACCCGGAGGTTGACGCCCTTGCGCACATGCACGCGCACAAAACCGGCGCGCTGATCGAAGCCGCCGTGCGCTTAGGCGGTTTGATCGCGGTCGCCGAAACGGACCCGCGCCTAGCGTCGCTATCTCGCTACGCCCGCGCGATTGGCCTCGCCTTTCAAATTCACGACGACGTATTGGATGTCACCGGCGATACGGCAACACTAGGTAAAACCTCCGGCGCGGATGCGGCCCGGGAAAAGCCCACCTACCCTAGCTTGCTCGGGCTTGAGGGCGCACAGCGTAAAGCCCAAGCCCTAATTGACGAGGCCATCGCCGCGCTTGCCCCGCTGGGCGAGAACGCGGCGCCGCTGGCCGAGTTAGCCTATTACATGATCAAGCGCGACCATTAGCGATTCGGATAAACGAGTGCCCATGAAGCTGTTCGACGAGATTCCCCGCGAGCGCCCGGCCACGCCGATGCTCGACTCTTTTGATCATCCCGCGGCGCTGCGGGCCATGAACACAGCGCAGCTTGCGCAGCTCGCCGATGAACTGCGCGCCTACTTGCTGTACAGCGTCGGCGTCTCCGGCGGCCACTTTGGCGCCGGTTTAGGTGTGGTGGAGCTTTCTGTGGCGCTGCACCACGTTTTTAACACCCCGCAAGACCGCCTGGTATGGGACGTGGGCCATCAGGCCTACCCGCACAAAGTGCTGACCGGACGGCGTGACGCGATGCTGAGCATTCGCCAGCACGGCGGGCTCGCCGCGTTCCCGCGCCGCGCCGAATCCGCGTACGACACCTTCGGCGTGGGCCATTCGAGTACCTCGATTTCCGCCGCGCTGGGGATGGCGCTCGCTGCTCGCGCCCAGGGCGAAAACCGCCGTGTGTGCGCGATTATTGGCGACGGTGCGCTCAGCGCGGGCATGGCGTTTGAGGCGCTGGCCCACGCCGGGCACGTCGATGCCAACCTGCTGGTGGTGCTCAATGACAATGAGATGTCGATCTCCGAAAACGTCGGCGGCATGGCGACGTATCTCGCGCGGGTGCTGTCCAGCAAGCCGTATCTCAAGATGCGTGAAGAGGGCAAAAAGGTGCTTTCCCACCTGCCCGGCGCCTTGGAGCTAGCGCGCCGCACTGAAGAGCACATGAAAGGCATGGTCAGCCCCGCCACGCTGTTCGAGGAGATGGGCTTTCACTACGTCGGCCCCATCGACGGCCACGACTTGGACTCGCTCACCCAAGCGCTGACCCACTTAAGCGAGCTGGATGGCCCACAGTTTTTGCACATCAAAACGGTAAAGGGCAAAGGCTTCCTACCCGCCGAGGCCGACCAAATTGGCTACCACGCGATTACCAAGCTGGAAAAACCCGAAGACGCCAAACCGGCACCGCTAGCTAAGTCAGCCGCCGACAAGAAACCGCCGGCAAAGAAAAAATACTGCAACGTTTTCGGCGACTGGCTGTGCGATATGGCCGCTGAGGATAGCCGCTTGATGGGGATAACCCCGGCAATGCGCGAGGGCTCCGACCTGGTGCGTTTCTCCCAGCAATACCCCGAGCGCTACTTTGACGTGGCGATTGCCGAGCAGCACGCAGTGACGCTCGCCGCTGGCATGGCCTGCGAAAATATGAAACCGGTGGTGGCGATTTACTCGACCTTTTTGCAGCGCGGCTATGATCAGCTGATTCACGACGTCGCCGTGCAAGCGCTCGACGTGACGTTTGCCATCGACCGCGCAGGGCTGGTGGGCGAAGACGGCCCCACCCATCACGGCAGCATGGACCTTTCGTTTTTACGCTGCGTGCCCGGCATGGTGATTTTCGCCCCGGCGGATGAAGCCGAGTGCCGCGCCATGCTAAGCGCCGCCTACCACCACCCCGGCCCTGCGGCGGTACGCTACCCGCGTGGGACCGGGCCCGGCGCCGAGATTCCCGAGAACCTTGAGCCAATCCCCATCGGCCAGGCCGAGATCCGCCGCAGCGTTCAGGGCGGCGAGGACACGCGCATTGCGCTACTCGCCTTTGGCAGCCTAAACGGACCCGCCGCCGACGTCGCCGAGCGCTTAAACACTACGCATATCAACATGCGTTCGATCAAACCGCTCGACCGCGACGCAGTGCTCCACGCCGCCGATGAGCACGAGCTTTTGGTGACCCTGGAAGAGAACGTGATTGCCGGCGGCGCCGGTAGCGCCGTCAACGAACTCCTTGCCGCCGAAGGCGTTCAAATAGAAGTGTTAAACCTGGGCCTGCCGGATGCCTTCGTTGAACACGGCACCCCCGCCGAGCTTTTACGCGACTGCGAACTGGATGCCGCGGGGATTGAACGTGCCATCCGCGCCCGACTGCCGTAACCTTTATTATTTTCAACGCTAGAGACTGCCATGTTATTTCTGATTGTTGTGTTTGCGCTGATCGGCCTGGCCATTGGCGGCCCGCCTGGTTTATTGATTGGCGGCGGCCTGGGCTGGTGGCTAGGGCGGCGCCTCAAACGCCGCCTTAATGCCGCGCGTATGCGCCTTCAAGAGGGCTTTCTTGAGTCTATTTTTTCGGTCATGGGCTGCCTATGCCAAGCCGATGGTAAAGTGACCGACGGCGAGCTGGGCATTGCCGAAAAATTATTCGACCAGATGCGCCTGCAAGGTCAACAGCGCAACCGGGCACGCGCGGCGTTTGAGCGCGGCCGCGCTGACGACTTCGACCTTGACGCCGAGCTTGCCAGCGTAAACCGCCTTACCCGCCACCAGCCCGTCATGCGCCAGGTATTCCTGCAGGTTCAGCTGTCAGCGATTGCCGCCGATGGGGTGCTGCACGACAGCGAGCAAGAGATGATGCTTCGCGTGGCCCGGGGCGTCGGCTGCAGCGAGACCGAAGTGCAGCAAATCGAAGCGATGCTGCACGGCGCGGCCGCCAACTCTCAAGGCACCAGCGAAGAAGCGCTAAAAGACGCCTACCAGGTGCTCGGCGTTTCGGAAGACGCCAGCAACGCCGACGTTAAAAAGGCCTATCGCCGCCTGATGAGCCAGAACCACCCAGACAAACTGGCGGGCAAAGGGCTCCCCGAAAGCATGCGCGAAGTGGCGCAGGCGCGAACCAGCGAGATCGCCAACGCCTATGAGCGCATCACTAAAGCGCGGGGATAATCCTGCCTGGCACCCTTTCAACTCCCTTTTCAAGACTCTCTTTTCAAAACTTTCTTTCAAGACCCCTTGCAGGAGGCACCATGATTACGCTCTATAGCTATCCTAATGCCCGCTCGCTACGCGCCACTTGGACGCTTGAGGAGCTCGGTGTCGAATACCGCTGCCAGCACGTGGCGTTAGACCAAGGTGAAGGGCAGACGCCCGAGCACTTGGCACGCCACCCCGACGGCAAGGTGCCAGTGCTGGAAGACGGCGAGTTCACGCTATTTGAGTCGGTGCCTATTTGCCGTTACCTGGCTGAGAAGTATGGCGATGGCGCGCTATTACCCCACGATCTCTCCATTCGCGCGCAGGTCGATCAATGGCTTAGTTTTATCGTCACCGAGCTGGAACAACCACTGTGGACACAAGCGAAACATAAGTTTGCACTGCCGCAGGAGAAACGCATTCCGGCCATTTTGCCAACCTGTGCCTGGGAGTTTCAGCGCGCGTTAAACGTGTTGGAGCGGCGCTACCATGGTCAGGAAAACCTGGTCGGTGACACCTTCACTTTGGCCGACCTGTTTCTCACGCATACGCTAACTTGGGCGTCGGGTATGAAACACCGCCTACCGGAGCCGCTTAGCACCTACCGTGAGCGTCATGCCAAGCGCCCGGCGATGGCTAAAGCCATGGATCGTGAAAAAGCCGCCGCTGAACACTAAATCATCGCCGAACGCTTAGTCATCGCTGGACGCTTAGTTGTCGCCGGACGCTTAGTCATCGCTGGACGCTTAGTTGTCGCTGTACGCTAAGTCGCCACCGCTGTGTGGGGCAGAACGGTGCTATAAATCGCAAAGTAGTGGCAGGCGCTGCCAGCGATCACAAACAGATGCCAAATCGCGTGATTGAAAGGGATAGCGCGCACGGCGTAGAAGATTACCCCGAGCGTGTAGAAGACGCCCCCGGCGGCCAGCAAGACGATGCCGGTCGACGATAAACTGGCCGCCATTTCATCTGAGGCCAGTACGATCATCCAGCCCATAAGCAGGTAGATCACCACGCGTAATACCGCAAAACGCTCAGGCCAAAGCAATTTTCCCGCAATGCCCACCAGCGCCAGCCCCCACACTGCCGCAAACAGCACCCACCCTGTGGTATCGCGCATATTAACGAGCAGAAAGGGGGTGTAAGTCCCCGCGATGAGTAGGTAAATCGAGCAGTGGTCAAGTAACTTAAAGTACCGCTTCCAGCGCCGATGAGGAATGCCGTGGTAAAGGGTTGAGGCGGTATACAACAGGATCAGCGTCGTACCATACAAACTCAGACTGACGATCTTCCACGGGTCAACATGACTCGCTAAGCTCGCCGTTACCAATAGTAACGCCATTCCCACCAGGCTAAGCACGGCACCGATACCGTGGCTAATGCTGTGCAACCGCTCTTCCATCTCGCTAAATTCGCCCTGCTCTTCAGACGGCGCTTCACGTTCGGTCTTCATTACAGGGCACTCCTCATCTAACGCCCCCGCTGAATCACCCCTTTCGCTCGATATCCACGTCGCTTGCCTGGGTGAAATCATCCAACGCCATCATGTGGCCGAGCTTGCCTGCCTTGGTGGTGAGGTACTGTTCGTTATGCGGGTTCAGCCCGGTGGTAATCGGCAAACGTTCGACAACACTGACGCCATCGCGGGTTAAGGCATCGACCTTGCGAGGGTTGTTGGTCATCAGCTTGAGCGCGGTAATGCCCAGGTGATCGAGCATCGGCACGCAAAGGTCGTAACGGCGCATATCGGCGCCGAAACCCAATCGCTCGTTGGCTTCGACCGTATCGGCGCCTTGATCTTGCAAATGGTAGGCGCGGATTTTGTTTAAAAGGCCAATCCCGCGGCCTTCCTGGCGCAGATAAAGCAGTACGCCCCGCCCTTCCGCCGCGATGCGTTTAAGCGCTTCCTGCAGCTGATAGCCACAGTCACAGCGCATCGAAAACAGCGCATCGCCGGTTAGACACTCAGAGTGAACGCGCCCCAATACAGGCGGGTCGCCAGCCACATCGCCTAACGTCAAGGCGATGTGGTCTTTGCCCGTCGCCTCGTCTTCGAAGCCGTGCATGGTAAACGTCGCCCAAGCGGTGGGCAGCTGGGAAGCGGCAATAAAGCGAATGGTCACAGGTTACCTCGGTGATCAGCACACCCGTACATGAAAAGCGTGTTAATAAAATGATTGCTTATTTTAGCAGGAACCGTCAGCAATTGCCGCGCTGAACGCCTAATCCAATGAGCGCGTGGCATATCATCCGGCGGCCCTGCTGCCCTATAATCGGTGCCATCGTATACCTATCTTAAGAGCCATTCGACGCCGAGAGTCCTTATTATGCCTCAAGCACTACACAATGATCGTTTTCTCCGCGCGCTGGCCCGCCAGCCCGTCGACCGCACGCCCGTGTGGATGATGCGCCAGGCCGGCCGCTACCTGCCGGAGTACCGCGCCAGCCGCGCCGATGCGGGCAGCTTTATGGACCTGTGCCGCAACCAGGACCTGGCCTGCGAGGTCACCATGCAGCCGCTTGAGCGCTATCCGCTGGATGCGGCGATTCTGTTCTCGGACATCCTCACGATTCCCGATGCGATGGATTTAGGGCTCTACTTCGTCACCGGCGAGGGACCGAAATTCAAAAAGACCGTGCGTACCCCGGAAGAGGTGGACGCGCTGAAAGTGCCCGATGCCGAGCGCGATTTGGACTATGTCATGAACGCGGTCTCGACCATTCGCCGCGAACTCAACGGCAGCGTACCGCTGATCGGCTTCTCCGGCAGCCCCTGGACACTCGCCACCTACATGGTGGAGGGCAGCTCGAGCAAAGACTTCCGCCACGTCAAAACCATGCTTTACGATACGCCGGATGCCATGCACCAGCTGCTCGACAAACTCGCCCACGCGGTGACCGACTACCTGAACGCGCAGATTCGCGCCGGCGCGCAAGCCGTGCAGATTTTCGACACCTGGGGCGGGGCGCTCTCAACGCCGGCCTACTTGGAATTTTCGCTGCGTTATATGGAGCAAATCGTCTCTGGGCTGATTCGTGAGCATGACGGGCGCCGCGTGCCGGTGATTATGTTCACCAAAAATGGCGGCCAGTGGCTTGAGCATATCGCCTGTGCAGGCGCAGACGGCGTGGGGCTAGATTGGTCGACAGAGCTTTCCGACGCCCGCGCCCGCGTGGGGCACAAAGTGGCGCTGCAGGGCAACCTTGACCCCAATGTGCTGTTTGCTCGCCCGTCCGCCATTCGCGCCGAAGTCGCACGGGTTTTGGAGAGCTACGGCCCTGGTCCCGGCCATGTGTTCAACCTTGGTCACGGCATCAACCAGTTCACCAATCCCGACCACGTTACCGCCTTTATGGACGCGCTGCATGACCTCAGCCCACAGTATCATCGGGAGATCACGACCCAATGAACCCGTTACCGCATGACGTCTGGTTTACCGAAGTGTTTGACAGCCATGGCAGCGCCTTTTCACTCAAAGTGAGTGAAAAACTGCTCGACGTGCAAAGCCCCTATCAGCACCTTGAAGTGTACGCCACCGACACCTACGGCAACCTGATGGTGCTCGATGGCTGCGTGATGCTGACCGATCGCGACAACTTTCTCTACCACGAAATGATTGCTCATCCGGCGTTGTTCACCCATCAGGATCCCAAGCGGGTAGTGATCATTGGCGGCGGCGACTGCGGCACCTTAAAAGAGGTGCTACGCCACCCAGGCGTTGAGCACGTCACGCAAATCGACATCGATAAAGAGGTCACCAAAGCGGCTGAACGCTTCTTCCCAGCGCTGGTGGCCTCCAACAACGACTCGCGCGCCGAGTTGCTGTTTGCCGATGGCGTGAAATGGGTGGACGATGCCGCCGATGAGAGCATCGACGTGCTGATCATCGACTCCACCGACCCGGTCGGCCCAGCGGAAGGGTTGTTCAAAACCGACTTTTTAACGCGTTGCCACCGCATCCTCGCTCCCGGCGGCGTGATGGTACAACAAAGTGAATCACCGCTTTACCATAGCGGTACCATCATCCGCGAGCTACGCCACGACATGCGCGAAGCGGGCTTCAATAGCGTCGCCACGCTGCCGTTTCCCCAGCCGGTCTATCCGTCCGGCTGGTGGAGCGTAACGCTTGCCGGTAAAGAGACGGATGTGAATTATTTTCGCGAAGAGGCTGCCGCAGACCACGAGATGCCGCTGCAGTACTACACACCTGATACCCACCGTGGCGCACTCGTGTTACCGCCCTTTATGCGCAACGCGCTCGCTTAATCAATTTAGCGGCGCGCTGCACACATATGCACCAGTAAAGTGCGCCCTTAGCCACCTTATGCACGTTTTGCCACAAAACGTGCCTAAAGATCGCTGATTTTACGTTGAAAACCGCTGAATTTAGCGACGTATCTTCCTTGGCATATTCCTTGCTAGTTTTTAGTGTCATGCATTTGCATGCATAACGACATTAAATCGAAGAAGGGAAACAACCATGATGAACAAAAAACACCTCGTACTGCTAGCCTCCACGGGTGCCATTACGTTAGCCGGTGCTGCAACCGCCCAAGCCGACACCTTGGAAGACACCATGGAGCGAGGCGCCGTTCAGTGTGGTGTGAGCGATGGTTTGCCAGGGTTTTCCGCGCCGGACGATAAAGGCAACTGGCAGGGCTTAGACGTTGACGTATGTCGCGCGGTAGCCGCAGCGGTGCTGGGCGATGCGAATGCCGTTAACTATATATCTTTAAACGCGGTGGAACGCTTCACGGCGCTACAATCCGGCGAAGTTGACGTGCTTTCGCGCAACACCACCTGGACCACCACCCGCGATACCACACTGGGCCTTAATTTCGCTGGCGTTAGCTTTTACGACGGCCAAGGCTTCATGGTCGCGCGCGACTTGGGGATTACCAGTGCCGATGAGCTAGACGGCGCGTCTATCTGCATCCAGTCCGGCACCACCACTGAGCTGAACCTGGCCGATTACTTCCGTGCCAACGACATGGAATTCAACCCCATCGTCTTTGATACCTCTGAGCAAACCGTGGGTGGCTATCAAGCGGGCCGCTGTGATGTGCTGACCTCCGATACATCGCAACTGGCTGCTCTGCGTATTCAGCTTAGCGACCCCTCAGCTTCTATGATTCTTTCGGATGTTATCTCCAAAGAGCCGCTAGGTCCGGTGGTTCGCCAAGGCGACGACACCTGGTTCAACATCGTCAAATGGTCACTGTTCGCGATGCTTAACGCCGAAGAATTAGGCGTTAACAGCGATAACGTAGACGACATGCTGGCATCCGAAGACCCCAATATCGCACGTCTACTGGGTCAGGACGGCAACTATGGCGAAGGCATGAACCTTGAGGCTGACTGGGCCTACAATATCGTAAGCCAAGTCGGCAACTACGCTGAAAGCTTCAACCGCAACGTGGGCATGGACTCGCCGCTGGAAATTGAACGCGGTGTTAACGCGTTGTGGAACGAAGGTGGCTTCCAGTACGCCCCGCCGATTCGCTAAGCGTCTCGCTTGACCCCCGGCCCGCCGCTCTTATTCAAGTGCATGGCGGGCCATCTGACTGACCTTGCGTATCGCGGAGACGCCACCCATGTCTGTACGACCCAAAGACGCTCGCCCCGTCGGCCACAAGCCGCCGTTTTGGCGAGACCGCGCAAAGCGCGCACTTATTTTTCAGCTCATTTTAGTCGCCGTTGTCGCGGCTTTCCTGATCTATATTATCGGCAATACCCAAGCCAACCTGGATGCCCGCGGTATCACTACCGGCTTTGGCTTTTTGAATGACACAGCCGACTTTGGTATTGGTCAAACGTTAGTCGAGTACTCCTCCCAAAGCAGCTACGCCCGCACCTTCGTGATCGGCTTGCTCAATACACTGCTGGTCGGTGGGTTGGGTGTGTTAGCTGCCTCGATTATTGGTTTTATTGTCGGCATCGCGCGGTTATCACCGAATTGGCTCATCGCGCGTTTAGCCAATGCTTACATCGAAACGTTCCGTAATATTCCGCTGCTGTTGCAGATTTTCTTCTGGTACTTCGCTGTGCTGCGTACCTTACCCAGCGCCAGGGAGAGCATGGCGTTTGGCGAAGCCATTTTCCTCAATGTGCGCGGGCTATACCTGCCCGAACCGCTGTTTGAATCGGGATTCGGGCTCATTCCGGCCGCCTTTATCGTGGCAATTATCGCCACCATTGCCCTGGTGATGTGGAACAAGCGACGTCATGAAGCCACCGGCAAGCGCTTGCCGGTTTTCTGGATGTCGTTGGTGATTATTTTTGGCTTCCCGCTACTAGTGCTCGTCGTCACTGGCGTACCGGTTACCTGGGAAATGCCGGTACTGCGCGGCTTTAATTTTGGCGGTGGCATCACCATCATTCCCGAATTTTTAGCTTTGTGGCTGGCGCTTTCTATCTACACCGCGTCGTTTATTGCCGAAATCGTGCGCTCGGGTATTCAAGCCATTCCCCATGGTCAAACGGAAGCCGCCCAGGCACTGAGCTTGCCGCGCAAATTAGTGCTGCGGTTAGTGGTGATCCCCCAAGCCATGCGGGTCATCATTCCGCCGCTTACCAGCCAATATCTCAACCTGATTAAAAACTCGTCACTGGCCACCGCCATCGGCTATCCCGATCTCGTCTCGGTTTTCGCCGGTACCACGCTTAACCAGACCGGTCAGGCCATCGAAGTCATTGCCATGACCATGGCGGTTTATTTAATCATCAGCTTGCTGGTGTCCATGTTCATGAACTGGTTCAACGCTCGCGTTGCGCTGGTCGAACGCTAGGCCGGAGGCGACTTTATGATTCACAACAAAGACATGATACCCGAGCAGCCAGCGCCGAAAGGCACCATTGGCCCCATCGCCTGGCTACGCGGCAACCTGTTCAACAGCCCGGTCAATAGCATCTTCACGCTATTAGGCTTGTATGTTCTGTATCTGCTATTGGTGCCAACGATTCAGTGGGTTTTCATTAATGCCGACTGGGTGGGCGATAGCCGTGAAGATTGCTCACGGGTGGGCGCCTGCTGGGTATTCATCAACGCGCGTTTTTCCCAGTTTATTTATGGCCTCTACCCCAGCGAGGAGTATTGGCGTGCCAACATCGTATTCGCCATGTTCGCCGGCATTATTGCCTGGATGGTCATTCCCCGCTTGCCGTTTAAGCGCTGGGTGACCGTGTTTGCCTTATTAGGCTTCCCGGTCATCGCCTATGTGCTTTTACACGGTGGCTACTTTGACTTGCCACGCGTTTCCACTCACCGCTGGGGCGGCTTAATGCTGACGCTGCTGCTGGCAAGCGTCGGGATGATTGGCGCGCTACCCATCGGTATTGTGTTGGCGCTTGGGCGACGTTCCAACATGCCCATCGTCAAATCCTTCTGCGTGGTTTTCATCGAGTTCTGGCGCGGCGTGCCGCTGATCACCATCTTGTTCATGGCCTCGGTAATGTTGCCGCTGTTTTTACCCTCCGAAATCACCATTGACCGCCTTATTCGTGCGCTGATAGGCCTGACGCTGTTCCAAAGTGCTTACATGGCGGAGGTAATTCGCGGCGGCTTACAGGCCATTCCCAAAGGCCAGGATGAAGCGGCGGCGGCGCTGGGGATGACGTATTGGAAGCGTATGGGGCTGATCATCATGCCACAAGCGCTGAAGATGATGATTCCCGGTATCGTCAATACGTTTATCTCGCTGTTTAAAGACACCACGCTGGTGATGATCATTGGGCTGTTTGATCTGCTGGGTATCGTGCAAGCGGCGCTTTCTGATTCGCGCTGGCTAGGTTTCTCATTAGAAGGCTATGTATTTGCCGCGTTTGTTTTCTGGACCTTCTGTTTCAGCATGTCGCGCTACAGCCAGTACCTAGAGCGCAAGCTAAATACCGGTCATAAGCAGTAATGTCGCGTTTATGCGTTTAAACATCCAGGTTTTGAGTAGGATTCCAACATGACACAAGCAGCCACTAATACCGCCGATTTGATGGTCGAGATGCAAAACGTCAATAAGTGGTTCGGCGATTTCCACGTACTGCGAGATATCTACCTTGAGGTCAAGCGTGGCGAGCGCATCGTGGTATGCGGCCCCTCAGGCTCGGGTAAATCCACCCTGATTCGCTGTATCAACCACCTTGAAGCGCACCAAAAAGGCGACATCGTCGTGGGCGGTGTTCCGCTGACCCAAGACGTGAAGCGTATTGAGCAAATTCGCCGCAGCGTCGGCATGGTATTTCAGCACTTCAACTTATTCCCGCATTTATCGGTACTGGAAAACTGCTGTATCGCGCCGATGTGGGTACAAAAAAAGCCGCGCAAAGAGGCCGAAGCATTAGCCATGGAATACCTTGAGCGAGTGCGTATTGCCGAGCAGGCACTCAAGTATCCGGGGCAACTTTCCGGCGGCCAGCAACAACGCGTGGCGATTGCCCGCTCATTGTGCATGCACCCGGACGTGATGCTATTTGATGAGCCGACTTCCGCGCTTGACCCCGAGATGATTAAAGAAGTACTGGACGTCATGGTGGAGCTGGCCGAGGAAGGCATGACCATGATTTGTGTAACTCACGAAATGGGCTTCGCCAAAACCGTGGCTGACCGGGTAATCTTCATGGACCAGGGGCAAATCATCGAAGAGAACGCGCCCGAGCCCTTCTTCAACGACCCGCAGTCCGAACGCACTCAGTTGTTCTTAAGCCAGATTCTGGGGCATTAACCCACAACCCCTGCCACCAAGTAGCTGTTGATAAGTACGTCATTATGGGTCTCGCTTGAGGCCCATAATGCTTATAAGGCGTTTAAACACGCCGTTAAAAACAATGTACAAAAGTAAGCGATACCACGGGAAAGCGATAAGTCTACGCTAATGACTTCCGCCGACTGACGACAAGGTCTAACCACCTATTTGCGTAATACTGGCGGGGATCAGAGCTGACTGCTCACGGTGCTGGCTCAGCGGCTTTCCGGCCAGTGCCGTGAGCAGGATTTGCAGCGGATCGCCGTGGCTAACCAGGACAATGATTTCTCCGCTGGCCTGCTGCTCCCAAGCGTCTATGACGGCACACATACGCTCTGCCACCGCGCTCACCGCTTCGACCTGGTGATGCTGATGCTCTGCGTTCTGGGCATCCAACGCCCATATGCTGGGGTAGCGATCATCGCCCTGCCCCTCCAACTCGCCAAAATAGCGTTCTCGCAAGCGCGTCTCCACGCTTGGCGTGAGTCCAAACGCGGCGGCAATGTGAGCCGCCGTTTGCGACGTGCGCAAAAAATCCGAATGCACGACGCGAGTGGGGGTCGGCCACTGCCAATCGGCCACCCGCTGGGCAAGCTGTTGCTCGCCCAGCGCTGAAAGGCCGAAATCCGCCACGCCGCGCTCTGGCGAGCTGACAATCACGCCCTGTTGGTTGGCCTGGCTATGGCCATGGCGCATTAATAAATAGCGATTGCGCCAATGGTCGTAAGGCGACTGTAAAGTATTTGACATAAGTTCGTCACAAACCCTAGATTGAAAGTGTCAGCTTTCAAAAATAATCATCCTTCACACCCAATGTCCACTTATGAAACATTTCCCGCTTTCTTAGTAGAAAATCCCGATGAGGGAACACAACACAAAAACAACGCACAACGAGGCTTACTATGACAACGCCGCTCTTCCGCAAGCGCCCGCTTGCAATGTTCACCGCTATATCGCTATTCGCTCTGCTATCCACCCACGCCTACGCTGAATGTGAGCGAGGCGACCTAGCGGATATCTATTGTGACGAAGATGGCAACATGGTGGCAGACCGCCCCAGCAATGAATCGGAGTGGGCCAATCCCGACACGCTGATCTTCGCCTACACCCCGGTAGAAGACCCGGCCATCTATTCAGATATCTGGCAGCCCTTTATCGACCACCTGGAAGACGTCACCGAGCGCGATGTGCGCTTCTTCGCGGTGCAGTCCAATGCCGCCCAGGTTGAAGCCATGCGCAGCGGACGGCTGCATATCGCCGGGTTCTCCACCGGTCCCACGCCTTTCGCGGTGAATCTCGCCGGTGCTGTACCGTTTGCCCTGATGGGCTCCGACGACGGCCGATTTGGTTACACTCTGCAGCTGTTCACCCATGTCGATTCCGATATCCATGAAGTAGAAGACCTCAAGGGCAAGCGTGTCGCCCACACGTCCCCGACCTCCAACTCGGGCAACCAAGCCCCTCGCGCGTTACTGCCCGAGCTTGGCGCCACCCCTGGTGAAGATTACGAAGTGATCTACTCCGGCAGCCACGACCAGTCCATGCTCGGCGTTGTGGCTCAAGACTATGACGCTGCCCCGGTGGCATCAGAAGTCGTCGAGCGAATGGCCGCGCGGGGCCTGTACGATGAAGACGACGTGCGTCTGATCTACGAATCCGACAGCTTCCCCACCACTTCGTACAACTACGCGCACGACCTGCATCCGGACCTGGTGGACAAAATTGAAGAAGCCTTCTTCAGCTTTGATTTTACGGGCACCGAGCTCGGTGAAGAGTTTGAAGGCGTCGAGAAGTTCATTCCTATCAATTACAAAGACAACTGGAAGGTGATTCGTCAAATCCAGGCAGCTAATGGCGTGAGCTATACGCCTGAAAACCTGGAAGAGTAAAATCTAACGCACCGCCATTGGCGGTGCGGTTATTTTCTCGACGATGGACACGAACACATGCTGGAAATTACCAATCTGGTCAAACGCTATGGCCACGATGAAGCCGTGCTAAAAGAGCTTGACCTCAAGGTAGAGGGAAACAGTGTTGTTGCTATCGTAGGCGCGTCGGGGGCGGGTAAAAGCACCATGCTGAGGTGCATTAATCGCCTCGTCGAGCCGACCTCCGGCTCTATCAAGCTTAACGGCCATGAGCTTTTACGCCTGAGAGGGGCGCAACTACGCCGTGCGCGACGCAAAATTGGCATGGTGTTCCAGGGCTTTAACCTGCTGGACCGGTTAACCGTGATGGAAAACGTGCTGGCCGGACGATTGGGCTACGTGAACCTCTACCAGGCGATTTCACGCCGCTACCCCCAGGCCGATATCGAGCGTGCCTTTGTGCTAATGGAACGCGTCGGCATCGCTCACTACGCCAACAAGCGCGCCGATGAGCTTTCCGGCGGCGAGCGCCAGCGAGTCGGCGTCGTTCGCGCCTTGATGCAGGAGCCTGACGTACTGCTTGCCGATGAGCCCACGGCGTCCCTCGACCCGCGTACGTCAGAGCAGATTATGGTCCTGCTGCAAAGCCTGGCAAGCGAGCTCTCTTTGCCGGTGCTGATTAATATTCACAACGTCGCCCAGGCAAAGACCTATACCGAGCGCATCGTGGGCTTACGCCACGGTAAAATGATCTTTGATGGTCTGCCTGCCGACTTCAATAAAGACGCCTTGGATGCCATCTACGGCGGGATTGACGCGCCGGACGATGCGATCACCGATACCCCCGCGGAGGAGCACGCCCATGACGCCTCCTGACGCTCAATCATCGACACCCCGCACCTGGAAAAAGCCGCCGTTTATTGCCAACCCGCTGCTGCGCTACGGCTTGATCATCGTCGGCGTCGTCTACCTGGTCTGGGCCTTTGGCTCACTGCCGTTCAACTGGGCACGGATTGCAGAAGGCCTACCCCGCGCGGGGCGAATTTTTGGCGGTGGTTTCCCGCCCAACCTTGAGCGCTATGAGCTGCTGATAACGGGCTTCAAAGAAAGCTTTCAAATCGCCATTATGGCCACCCTGGTCGGGGTGCTTCTGTCGATCCCCTTTGCCGTCATGGCGGCGCGTAATATCGCCCCGATGCCCATTTACATCATCGGCCGGGCGGTGATTATTATCTCGCGCAGCTTCCATCCGGTTATCGTGGCGATCCTCTTTGTGGCCGCCGTCGGGTTTGGCCCGCTCGCGGGGATTTTGACGCTGATCCTCTATTCGATCGGCTTTGTCGGCAAACTGCTCGCCGAAGAGATCGAAGAAATTGACTGGGGCCAGGTAGAGGCCATGAAGGCCGCAGGCGCAGGCTATGGGGCCATACTGTTCTATGCGGTCTTTCCGCAGATACTACCGCGCCAGGTAGGGCTTTCCATGTATCAACTGGACAGTAATCTGCGCGCCTCGGCGGTGGTCGGGATTGTCGGCGCGGGCGGCATTGGCAGCACGCTGATGAACGCCTTTGGACGCTACGATTACGATTTCGCCTTTGCCATTTTGCTGGTGATTATCGCCGTCATTCTGCTCAGCGAAGGCATCAGCGGCTGGGTAAGGAAAAAAATATGGTAGATCACGCTCAACAGCTTGCCGACCACGTTTGGCAGCGCCATAACCCCAAACAGCGTCTTATCCGCTTTGCCGTGCTTCTCGCCACCGCGATGCTGGTTTTTTGGGCGGTGCGCGATATTGATATCTTCTGGCCCTGGGTATGGGATGCGCCCAATCAGATTACCGGGCTTGGCGCCCGTATGTGGCCGCCCAGTGGCGAAGGCTTAAACAACATCATTGGCGCCTTGATCGAAACCGTGCATATCGCCACCCTGGCCACCTTCCTGACGATTTTTCTGGCCCTACCGGTGGCCTATATTGCCGCCCAGAACACCACGCCAAACCGGGCCTGCCTATGGCTTGGGCGTTTTATTCTGGTCGCCAGCCGTTCGGTAAACACCATTATCTGGGCGCTGCTGTTCGTGGCGATTTTCGGCCCTGGGGTACTCGCCGGTATTCTGGCGATCATATTTCGCTCCATCGGCTTTATCGGCAAGCTGATGGGCGAGGCAATTGAGGAGATTGACCGGCGCCCGGTTGAGGCCATGGAAGCCACCGGGGCCTCTAAAGCCAAAGTAATTGCCTATGCGGTGGTTCCCCAAGTCATGCCTGCCTTTTTTGCCATCGTGATTCTGCGCTGGGATATCAACATTCGCGAATCGACGGTTCTGGGGCTGGTAGGCGCGGGTGGTATTGGGGTTATCTTGCAAGGCTCGATTGATACCTTTGCCTGGCAGACCGTGGCCACCATCCTGATCGCCATCATCGTGTTAGTACTGATTGGCGAGGCCGTGACGAGTCTGCTGCGTAGCAAGGTGCTTTAAGCCACGTCTTGTTGCCCAAAGCGAGCGTTTAACCTAGCGCTGCCAATAGGCCACCACACAGTTGCGACCACTCTCTTTGGCAAGATAAAGCGCTTGGTCGGCTTGGGCGATTGCCATCGATTGGCAGTGCCCGACATTGCCACCCGGCATCATGGTGGCCACCCCCAGGCTAACGGTCATCGGCACGCTGACCTTGCGGTTGCTCAGCGTGCCTCCGATGCCGGGCAACGCATCAAGTACAAACGGGTCGTCGGCAATACAGCAGCGCAAGCGCTCGGCAAGCTGAAGCACCTGCGCCTCACCCAGCTCAGCCACAACCATGGCAAACTCTTCCCCGCCTAAGCGCACCAGGCAGTCATCGGGGCGTAACTCTGCGGCAAGACGCATCGCCAGAGTCTTGAGCAAGGCATCTCCGGCCGGGTGACCGTAGCGGTCGTTAATATGTTTGAAGTGGTCAATGTCCAACAGCAGTAAATACGGGCGCTGGCACTTCCCACTATTTAGCAGCTCACGAATATAGCGCACCATGCCGCGGCGGTTATACACGCCGGTCAGTTCATCAAACTCGGCCTCGGTTTGTGCCTGCACTTCGACTTGTTTGCGCTGCGAAATATCAATCGCCAAGCCAGCTATACCCGCGAGCCGTCCACCGGAGACGTAATTGGCTTCAAGCACCAGTTCGTGCCAACGGGTGTCTCCTTGCTGATCGATCAAGCGCACATCTAAACGGCAACTGCCGTTACACACGCCACAGCAGTGACGCAAAAGCGCCCATAGTTTGCGGCGATCTTCCGGCACGATATGCGCTAAAAGCCGCCGTAGTGGCAGGCGGGCATAATCCGGCGGGTAACCCAGGGTGGCTAACAGTCCCGAAGAGCACCAGGTGGCACCACTGGCGGGGTTAATCTCCCAGGCACCGCAAGCAGCAACACGTTGGAGCAAATCAACCTGCCGCTTGCGGCTATTGAGCTGGTGGCGGTAAATCGCTGAAGCAATCAACTCCGCAGCAATGGCCAATGCTTGCAGCCCGGGGCCTTCCCAGTCTACCTCGCGCTCACAATCGTCAAACCCGAGCGTACCCCACCACTGGCCGTTGACCATAATGGGCACCGTCACCATTGAGCGAATTCGCTGGCTCTCTAAGTTCTCACGCAATGAGCCGTTTGGCAGTTGAGACACAATGCAAGTGTGGGCATCACCGCGCGCCCGGCGCGTGACCATATCGGCGTACTCAGGATCATCAATCGCCATGGTAAAAAAGCGAAAACGCTTTTGCGTCAACTGACGGTAGTCAGAGGTGGCCGCCCACTCGAACACGTAATCCTGCAATAGCCCACTTGGTGCTTGCTCTAGCAACTGAAAAATCCATACGCGACTCACGCCCGAGGCCTCTCCCAGCGCTTCCAACAGCTGATTAACGCCATTGCTCCAAAAACGCCGTTGCACTAGCGCCGCGCTACCGGTAGCGAGCGCATTGAGTAGACGCGGGACATCGGGAGTAAGGGGAGCAGGCATAGTCAGACGCATCTCAGCATTGTTGAACGCATTGAGCCTAGCACAGTACGGTTAATTTGCATTAGTGCTGCTCGCTCGCGTTTGACCAAATGGCTAACGCTTGCCATGGTGAAAGAGACCCTTGCCATGGCGAAATAAGCCAGCGGTAAGCACCAGCGAAGAGAAGGAGCACGCGTACGATGACAACCTATATCGTGGTAGCCGACGCCGCACGAGCGCGCATTTTTACCCGCGACACACTAACGCTAGAAGAAAAAGAGAGTTTAGTCCACGCAGAAGGACGCTTACACGAAGGCGATTTAATCACCGATGGTCGCGGTGCGGATGTCCACGAATCCATGTCCACCACCTCACGCTCCTCTGGTGAAGAAGGTAGCGCTTCACAGCATGAAAACGAGTTATTCGCCAAGGAGGTCGCCCAACGTCTTTACACTGCACGCACAGCAAACCAGATCCACAAACTTATTTTGGTTGCCCCGCCCAAGTTCTTAGGTCTATTGCGTGAAAAAATCGATGCCACCACACAAAAGCTCATCATTCACACGCTGTCAAAAGACTTAACCAAAGCATCGCTTGCGAATATTCAAGAAGCGGTTAGCGATCTGCGTTAGTCATATAAATCGTTTTTCGCTTACAACTAAAGAACGAGGTATCTCTGCCGATATAGGCAACTTACGTCAACGCTGCGTGGCACCCGCGCAGCGTTTTCATGTTTCCTGATTTTGAGAGCTACCATGTTTGCATCCCTAAGAGTCCGCATCCTGCTCGCTGCTCTAGCGGCGGTCGCTATTGCGCTTATCGCCAACGGCCTCGTTAGCTACGCCACGGTAAAGCACCACAACAACGCCCAAATTAGCCGCAACCTCAACGCGGTCGTAAACGGCAACACTCAAGCACTTAACGAGTGGTTTGATGCCCGCCGCTCGATGCTTAAAAGCATGGATGAAGCAGCACAGAGCGACGATCCAAGCGCCGCCCTGCGCCAGCTCACCGCCTCCGGCGACTTTATGGCCACTTATATTGGCTACGCCGATACAGGCGAGACGATCTTTTTTAACGACTGGCAGCCTCCCAGTAACTTCGACCCGCGCGAGCGCCCGTGGTACAAAGCCGCCGTTTCCGAGCGGGACACCATCGTTACCGCGCCGTATGTCGATGCACAGACCGGCGATCTCGTGATCACTTTTGCCAGGCCCTACTATGCAGACGGCGAACTCACCGCCGTGATTGGCGCCGATATCACCATTAACGCCGTGATTGAGATCGTCGCCAACATCGCCCCGACGGATTCCAGCTTCGCCTTTTTGACCACCGCCGATGGCACCCTGGTGGCCCACCCCGATGCGAACCTCACCTTAGAACGCGCCAACGTCATCAGTAGCGCCTTAACGCCGGAAAAACTGCGCGCCATTACAAAAGCCAACCAACCGACGCCCATGACGCTTCAGGGCAGCGATAAACGCCTGTTGGGTAGCCACATTGGCGGTGACAGCGGCTGGCAGTTAATCGTGGCACTTGATGAATACGAGGCCACGGCGGGCCTGCGCGCTATCGCCACTACCTCCACGCTAACGCTCGTCATTGTCGCTGTTTTAACAGCTATCGTGCTGAGCCTGCTGCTCAAGCTGCTGCTACGGCGTTTACTTTCTGCGCGCGATGCCATGAACGACATTGCCTCAGGCGAGGGCGACTTAACCCAGCGTCTGCCGGAAGAAGGTAACGACGAAGTCACCCATATCGCGGCAGCGTTTAACCGTTTTGTCGCCATCATGGACGCCGTACTGTTGGATGTTCGTTCCAGTAGTGAAGCGGTTCACAACGCGGCGACGGAAATCGCTAACGGCGGCCAGGATTTATCACGCCGTACCGAAAATACCGCGTCCAGCCTGCAACAAACCTCCGCCTCAATGGAGGAAATTACCAGCACGGTCGAGCACACCTCGTCGTCTGCCCAGGAAGCCAACCAGCTATCACAGGCGGCGTCGGACGTGGCGGGTCGTGGCGGTGAAGCGGTGTCACAGGTCACGTCGACGATGGAAGATATCGCCGAATCCTCGGGCAAAATTGGCGATATCGTTACACTGATGAACAACATCGCTTTCCAGACCAACCTGTTGGCGCTCAACGCCTCCGTAGAGGCCGCACGCGCCGGTGAGCACGGCCGTGGGTTCGCCGTAGTGGCGGCAGAAGTCCGCAAGCTGGCCCAGCGCAGTAATGACGCCGCCAACGACATCAAAAACCTGATCGAAGACTCCCAAGGCAAGGTCCAATATGGCACCAAGCTGGTGCATAGCGCCGGCGAAACCATGGACGACATCGTCAATCACATTACCCGCGTCACCGACGTGTTGGGTGAAATCACCTCCGCTGCCAGCGAGCAAAGCGACGGTATCAGCCAGGTAAACGTGGCGGTGGCCGAGCTTGACCGGATGACGCAGGAAAACGCCGCCATGGTGGAGGAATCGACCACTGCGGCCGAGCAGCTTAAAGATCAAGCCGATCACCTCACCGGTGCCATCAGCCGCTTTAGGCTATCGGAGAGCGCTGCCGCGCCAGCACTCAATGCCCCTAAAGCGTACTGATGGGGAGATCATTAATGCACTTTCGTTCGTTACGTACCTTCGTCATCGCCCTGGCCGGCCCCTGCTTGCTGGCGATTGTCGTGGTCTTGGTGGCTTACAATCTGATCGCCACCTCGCGCACCCAGCAAACCGTGGAACAGCACACCAGTGAGCTGTTGGAAAGCGCCCTGGGTGCGCGCCTGAATGCGGTCGCCAGCGCGGAAGGCGAGCGCATTCAGCGCGAGCTGGAAAACGCCATGACACTGGCCACCCAACTGGCCGACACCAATGCGCTGATGGGCCAAGAAGACGAAGAAGGCCTGAAAGCGCTGTGGTTGAGCCGCCGTCAGCTCTCCAACATGGTGCGCAACACCGTTGCACAAACCCCCGCGCTACTGGACGCCTTCATCGGCTGGGAGCCCGACGCCTTCGGCAACGATGACCGCTTCGCCGGTAATGAGCGCTACGGCCACGATGGTAGCGGGCGCTTCATGCCCTGGTGGTACCGCACCGACGACGGCGAGCTAGCGGTATTGCCGCTGGGCGACACCATGGAAAGCCAGTCGCTGATGGCTTCCGGCGTGCGCGAAGGCGAATACTATCTGTGCCCCCGCGAAACGCTGGCACCCTGCATCATCGATCCCGCGTCTTACGACTACGACGGCGAGACGCTACTCGTGACCTCCTTCAACGCGCCGATAGTGGTGGATGGCGAATTTCGCGGATCAGCAGGCGTGGATCTGTCGCTCAACTTCATCCAACAACTTCTTGAGGACGCCAACCAGTCGCTATATGACGGCGCTGGCCGGATGACACTGGTGGCCGGCCGAGGCGGTCTAGTCGCAGATACCCAAAGCACGGAGACGCTGGGCGAGCACGCCGAGACGGTGCTTGACGATGATATATTGAAGCGCGTGACCACTGCGGCTCAGCAGCAACGCCTGCAAAGCGGGACGCACGACGGCATGATCGAGCGCTATCAGCCGATCACTATCGGCGACAGCGAATTGCCTTGGGTATTAATGGTACAGCTGCCCGAAGAGGCCGTGCTCGCCGACATTAACGCCCTGCAAAACGTGCTGGGCGAGCAGCGTCGGCACGATGCGATGGGCATGACCCTGGTGGGCCTCATCGTCGCCGCGCTAGGGCTACTGGCGTTATGGTGGATAGGCGGGCGTATTGCCTACCCGCTCAAACGTCTCGCCAGCCGTATGCAAGAGATCGCTTCGGGTCACGGGGACCTTACCCAACGCTTGCCGGTACACGGCCGCGACGAGAGCGCAGCGGTAGCACGGCAGTTCAATGCGTTTGCCGAAAAAATCCAGACCATTCTGCTGGATGTTCGCCACAGCAGCGAAGCGGTCAACCATGCGGCTAGCGAGATCACCCAAGGGGGACACGACCTTTCACGTCGTACTGAGCAAGCCGCGGCCAGCCTGCAACAAACCTCTTCTGCCATGGAGGAGATCAGCAGCACCGTCAGCCACACCACTCACGCTTCTGAAGAAGCTAGCGGGCTCTCTCAAGGGGCTTCGCAGCTGGCGACCCGAACCGATAGCGCCTTTGAGCAGGTGGTGGCCACCATGGATGATATTCAAGCCACTTCCGAGGAGATTCACAGTATTGTCTCCGTGATTGACGGTATCGCCTTTCAAACCAATCTGCTCGCCCTGAACGCCTCGGTGGAGGCCGCCCGGGCAGGTGAGCACGGTCGAGGCTTTGCAGTGGTTGCCGATGAGGTACGCAAGTTGGCCTCACGCAGCAGCGAGGCTGCCAAAGATATTCGCCAACGCATCGAAGCCTCAGCAGGTAAGGTAGAAAGCGGTACCAAAATGGTGCGCGACGCCGAAGCGGCCATGCGTGAACTTGCACAAAGCGTGACGCGGGTAACGCAAATGTTAGGCGACATCAGCACGGCAGCCAAAGAGCAAAACGATGGCATCAGCCAGGTGAGCATTGCGGTGAGCGACTTGGACCAAATGACTCAGCAGAACGCTTCTCTAGTAGAAGAGTCCACTACCGCTGCCGAGCAGTTAAAAGGCCAAGCCGACCACCTTGCCGAGCTGGTCGATGGGTTTACGTTGGAATCAGGCCGCCAGGGCTCAGCGTTACCCGCGCCTGAAACGCGCCGCTAGGGAATTGGCGGCAGTGTAATATCATCGCTGCGCTTGGCGCCCGCGGTCATTTCGCGGCACAAGCGCAAAAACTCGCGCACCCCGGTAGTGAGGTACTTTTGCCGGTGCCAAATGAAGGTGAACTGGCGCTTTAGATCAAGCTCCGGCGTGGGTAGCGGTACCAGGCTACCGCGCCGGAAGGCGTCGCGCAGCGCAAGCCGGGAGATGCAGCCAATTCCCAAGCCAGACTCCACCGCCCGCTTAATCCCTTCAGTATGCTCAAGCTCAAGCAAGGTGTTAAAACGCCCACGGCGATGGCGGGCGGCCTGCTCCAACGTCAGTCGTGTGCCGGAGCCTTCCTCGCGCATAATCCAATCCTCACGCAGCAACTCATCAAGCTCTAAATGCTCTCGCCCGGCAAGCGGATGACGCGGTGAGCAGAACACGCACAGCTCGTCTTCGACCCACGGCTGGCTGATAATCCGCTCATCGTCACATAGCCCTTCGATCAGGCCGACATCAAGCGTGTGCTGGCGCACCCCCTCGATGATATGGCGGGTATTACGCACCGCCAACCGCGCCCGGCTCCCTGGGTAGCGCTGCATGAAGTCGCTAATCAGCAGTGTCGCCAAGTAGTTGCCGATAGTGAGCGTGGCGCCCACGTCCAGCACGCCCACACCTTGCTGGCCGCGCAGTAGCTCTTCGACCTCTTCAGCACGGTCAAGAAGCGCGACGGCTTTGGGGAGCAACTGGAACCCCAGCGCATTGAGTTTCAAGCGTTTGCCCAGACGATCCAGCAACAGGCAATCAAACTGGCGCTCAAGTTCAGCCAGTGCCGTGCTTGCGGCGGATTGTGAGAGTGACAACGCCTTTGCCGCATGGGAGACGCTTTCGTGCTGTGCCACTGCCACAAAAACTTCCAGCTGGCGCAAGGTAAAATGCATAAAGCCTGACCCATATCTATATAATAGATAAACGTTATCAATATAATTCGCTTAACAGATATACCACGCTTTCTTAGACTTGGCAGCAACACTTAATCTATTTTTTATTCTTTTTAAGCATATTAAGCCGATGCGTTAGCGCGGCCTGCATGAGGAGCCAGCCATTATGAGCAAATTTGCCTTGGAAGAAGTGCTCAGTGTTCACCACTGGAACGACACACTATTTAGCTTTCGCACCACGCGTGAGCGCAGCCTGCGCTTTAAAAACGGCCAGTTTGTGATGATTGGCCTGGAAGTCAACGGCAAACCCTTAATGCGCGCTTACTCCATCGCCAGCCCCAACTATGAAGACCATCTGGAGTTTTTCAGCATCAAAGTACCGGATGGCCCACTCACCTCGCGTTTACAGCACTTAAAAGTGGGCGATCAAATCATGGTCAGCCGCAAGCCCACTGGCACGCTGGTGACCGACGACTTGCTGCCGGGGCGCAATCTCTACATGCTCTCCACCGGCACGGGCTTGGCGCCATTTTTAAGCCTGATTCAAGACCCGGAAGTGTACGAACGCTTCGAAAACGTGGTGCTGGTACACGGCGTACGCGCTGTCTCTGAGCTGGCTTACGCTGATTTCATCACCAACGAGCTGCCAGCACACGAGTACCTGGGCGAAGAAATCGCCGAGAAGCTCGTTTACTATCCCACGGTCACGCGTGAAGATTTCCACACCATGGGCCGCCTCACCGACCATATTCGCACCGGCAAGTTATTTGAAGACACTGGCCTTCCGCCCATCGACCCACGCCAGGATCGCGCGATGATCTGCGGTAGCCCCGCCATGCTTGACGACACCAGCGCCCTGCTCGACGAACTGGGCCTGAATATCTCCCCGCGCATGGGCGAGCCCGGCGATTACGTCATCGAGCGCGCTTTCGTGGAAAAATAGTGTCAGTGGAAAAATAAAGTAAGAGGAAAAACAGAATCACCTGCTCTTCGACAGGCTCAGAGCGAACGGTTTCGTCGGTCTTACGTAAGCGCAACCTGTTGCCGGTCATCCTGAGCTTGTCGAAGGACAACCGGCCACCCCTACTACACCGCGTCTTTGCCCGTTTCGCCGGTACGAATGCGGATCACCTGCTCAAGCGGCATGACAAAGATTTTGCCGTCGCCAATTTTACCGGTATTGGCTACTTGCGTAATGGCATCGATTACCTGCTCGGCCATGTCGTCGTCTACGGCCACTTCCAGCTTCACCTTGGGCAGAAAATCCACCACGTACTCGGCGCCACGGTAGAGCTCAGTGTGGCCTTTTTGGCGGCCAAAGCCTTTCACTTCCGTCACGGTAATACCTTGCACCCCGATATCGGAGAGCGATTCGCGTACGTCATCAAGCTTGAACGGCTTGATAATGGCAGAAATCAGTTTCATAGAATGTCCTCTAGCGCTGGTGAGTCACACGTTAACTTACCAAGCATACACCGCCATTGCGCAAGAATAAAAAAGCCTCCCCGAAGGGAGGCCAAGAGGAGCACGCCAGCTCACTCGGTAGGCATCGCTTATTTATTCGCGACGCTAAACTCGGGGTAGGCTTCCATACCGCACTCAGTAAGGTCGACACCTTCATACTCTTCTTCTTCGGTCACGCGGACCCCCATGATCGCCTTGATGATCAGCCATACCACTAGGCTGGCAATAAAGACCCAGGCAAAGATACCAATCATGCCGATGATTTGGGCGCCAAAAGTAGCATCGCCATTAGAGAGCGGCACCGCCAGGCAACCCCAGATGCCAACCACGCCGTGGACCGAGATCGCGCCCACCGGGTCATCAAGCTTGAGCTTATCGAGCATCACGATGGAGGCCACCACGATCACGCCACCCACCATACCGATTAACATTGCCCCTAAGGCAGTCGGCGCCAGCGGCTCAGCGGTAATCGCGACCAACCCGGCGAGCCCACCGTTAAGCGCCATGGTGAGATCCGCCTTGCGGAACCACAGCTTAGCCAAAATCAGCGCGGCAATCACACCGCCTGCTGCCGCGGCATTGGTGTTCACCATCACCTGAGCCACGTTATTGGCCGAATCCACATCGGAAACTTTCAGCTCAGAGCCACCGTTAAAACCAAACCAGCCCATCCACAGAATGAACGTACCCAAGGTGGCAAGCGGCAAATTAGCACCGGGAATCGCACGGATAGAACCGTCTTTACCGTACTTGCCTTTACGCGGCCCAAGGACCAGTACGCCCGCCAGTGCCGCTGCAGCGCCAGCCATGTGGACGATGCCCGAACCGGCAAAGTCAGAGAAGCCAATGGCATCAATCCAACCGCCGCCCCAGGTCCAGTAGCCGGAAACCGGGTAGATAACTGCCGTCATCACCACGGCGAAAACCAGGAAGGCCCACAGCTTCATACGTTCAGCGACCGCACCAGACACAATCGACATGGCCGTGGCCACAAAGACGACCTGGAAGAAGAAATCAGAACGCATGGAGTAGTAAGGCGCGTCATCACCACCGGCGGTGACCGCATCGACGCTGTTTTCACCGCCGAGCAAGAAACCCAAGTTAGGCAAAAAACCGCCCGCGCTGCTTGAGTACATGATGTAGTAACCCACCAGCAGATACATAGTGCAGGCGATGGCAAACAGCGCGATATTTTTGGTCAAGATTTCAGCGGTGTTTTTGGAACGCACAAGCCCTGCTTCTAACATGGAGAAGCCGGCGGCCATCCACATCACCAATATGCCGCAGATTAAGAAGTAAAACGTATCGAGCGCGTAACTCAGCTCAGCAAACTCGTTCATAGGAAAATCTCCATCTGACAAGAAAAGAGGTGTCGGTGGGCTTATACGGCGTCAGCGCCACGCTCACCGGTGCGAATGCGGATCACATCTTCTAGCGGCGTGACGAACACTTTACCGTCGCCAATCTTGCCGCTGTTTGCCGCGCTGCAGATCGCTTCAAGCACCGTTTCCAGGCGCGAGTCATCGACAGCAACTTCCACTTTGACTTTGGGTAAGAAGTCGACAACGTACTCCGCACCACGATAGAGCTCGGTATGGCCTTTCTGACGACCAAAGCCTTTTACCTCAGTCACGGTAATACCTTGAACGCCGTTATCGGCCAGCGCTTCGCGCACGTCGTCGAGCTTGAACGGCTTGATGATGGCGGTGATGAGTTTCATCCCGTATCTCCCTTGCGTGGTTAACAAGTGCTGGCAAAAGCAACATGAGCTGCCTGTACCAGGTGCTTTCCTTGGCTAATGCGTATTGCGTGCCACATATAAAAAAATCTTTCAAAAACAAAAATATAAAGACCGACATTTATACTACACATGCAATAAAAAGCACTGCGCCGCGCCACACGTTTTCCCCACGCACCAAGAAAGTGCAAAGCCCTAGCCACTCTGCATCATTACAATGCAACGGATTTCACAGGATAATTTTGGCCGATTCGCCGCCGGGCACATGCGCGAAAGCCCTGGGTTGCGTATCCTTACGGGAGTGACTTACCACTGATAAAGGAGAGAGCCATGATGCCTCACGACCGTATTGGCCAGCTAGCACAGCAAATCGGTGACCGCCTGCAGAACGCCTCGCAAGCGCCGGAAGATATTCAAAAAGGAGTGCAGCAAGTGGTGCGCGGCGCTTTTGATCGCCTGGAGCTTGTCTCGCGGGAGGATTTCGACATCTTGATGGACGTACTGCAGCGTACCCGCTCTCGCGTCGAAGCGTTGGAAGACCAGGTCGCTGCGCTGGAAGCCGCCATCGATGCCAAAGAGGGGCGCGCAAGCGAGCCAACGCCCAGCGGAAACGGTGCCACAGGCAGCCGCCCGGAAAGCGCCCTTAACGAAGATCAGCGCTCTCAAGACCAGTAACATGAAAAACGGCCCCGAAGGGCCGTTTAAGAGCGCCAATTAGGCTCAGAAGTTGTAGCTGACAGTCGCCTTAACACTGCGCTCGGCGCCGAAGTAGCAGAAGTTTAGGCTATTGCAGCCGCCCACATAGTCTTCGTCGAGCAGGTTAGTGACATTGAGCCGCGCCGAAACATCGTCAAGCCCCAGCTTTTCCAGGTCATAGCCCAGGGCGGCATCCACCAGGGTGTAATCAGGCAGCTTCTCGGTATTGGCCTCGTCCACGTAGATATCGGCGTAATAACGCACACCGAGGCCGGCATCCAAGCCCGCAAGGGCACCTTCTTGGACGCGGTACTGACCCCAAACCGACGCCTTGTGGCGAGGCACCCAGTTGTCAGTATTGCCCTCGTTGGCATCACGGGTCTTCTTGAGGGTCACATCGGTGTAGCTGTAGCCGGCTTGCAGGCTCACGTTGTCGCTAAGCTGGTGTTGCGCTTCCAGTTCGACGCCTTGAGATTCGATCTCGCCGGTGGCCCGGAAGAAGGTTTCGCTGGCACGTTTAGTGGCCAAGTTCTCTTGGGTAATGTGGAATAGCGACAGACTGTAATGATCCTGCGTGCCAACCGGTTGGTATTTCAGCCCGGTCTCGACCTGCTCACCCTCGGAAGGTTTTATCAAATCGCCATGCTGGTCGACGGAAGAATTGGGGCTGAAGGAAGTGGTGTAACTGGCATAGGGCGCCAGGCCATTGCCGAATAGATAGAGTGCCCCAACACGACCGCTAAACTGGGTGTCATCCAGCTCGCTCTCGGCCCCGCTGTCGCGTTCGGTATTGGTGATATCCACCCAATCGTGGCGCCCCCCCAAATTCACACGCCAGTTGCCCAGCGCCAGCTGGTCCTGGAGATAGACGCCTGTCTGTTCGAGTTCGCGTTGGCGGCGAATATCCGCGTACAGGGCAGTGGGGTCGGCGCCATATTGCGGGTCGAAAGCATCGATGGTCGGGAACGCTCCCGAGCCCCAGATAACATCATTGTCCCGCTGCTGGTAGTCAAGGCCAGCCAGCAACGTGTGCTCCACAAAGCCGGTGGTCAGATTCGCTTCAAGCTGGTTGTCCACCGCCAGTGCCTGAAGCGACTCGTCGCCGCTGGAGTAGTAGCGGTTTAGCTCGGCGTCACTGGCCCAGCCGAAAGCATAGACCTGCTCGAGCTCAACATCGGATTCTGTGTAGCGCAACGACTGACGGCCTGTCAGGTTATCGCTGAAACGATGCGTCAACTCATAGCCAAGCATGGTCTGATCGCGCTCAAACCGATCAAAATCGTCTTCGCCTTCAAAAAAGGTGTTGTCAATCCGGCGGCCGTTGCGATCCTCGACCGTGCCTTCGAAGGGCAATCCCGAGTGATATCCGCCTTCCGGGTCCTGGTGCAAATAGGCGTGCAGGGTGAGGCTGGTGGCATCAGTGATGTCCCAGGTCAGCTGTGGCGCCAACGCATAACGCTCCTCCTCCACAGGGCCGAACTGGGTATCGGCGGCACGGCCGAGGCCGGTCAAGCGGAAGGCGACGCGACGCTCGGCATCCAGCGGCCCGGTGAGATCGAAGGCAACGCTGCGCTGGTCGTTATTGCCTACGCCAAACCGCAGCTCGCCGCTATGCTCGAACTCGGGGCGCCTGCGGGTCTGAGCCACCAGGCCGCCGGGTGAGGCACGTCCGTAAAGCACCGAGGCCGGCCCCTTGACCACCTCAATGTTCTCTAAGAAATAGGGGTCGATGACCAACGAGCTGAAGGAGCCGCCATCGCTCATCACCTTGAGGCCATCTAGGTAAGTGTTGTTGATGCTGCCGTCGGTGAAACCGCGCAGAACGAGGTAATCGTAGCGGTTGGAGGCACCGATCTGATTGGTGTAGACGCCGGGCGTGTAGCTGGCGGCACGCTGGACGGTCTCGGCTCCCCTGGCCTCCCAGGTCTCGCGTTCAATCACGGATACCGTCTGGGGTGTCTCGACGAACGGTGTCTCCGTCTTGGTGGCCGCCTGAGCTGTTATGGTGAGCGGGTCGAGTGCGTCATTTTGTTGGGCGTTGGCCGTCAGGACCGTACTGGAGGCGGCAAGCGATACCGCCAGCGCCAAGGGGCGTGGAATCGGCATAGGGACGTTTCCTGCATAGTGAAAAGGGTTTCGCGTGTAATGAGAATTGTTACTTTTTGAAGACCGAAAAAGGTATGCAAGATGCTCAATCGGCTATGCGCGGCGCTCAGCTTACACGCGACAGGGAACTTGGTGAGTCACCAAAGCGACGCCGAAAGGCGGTGGCGAAGTTGCTAGCGTGGCGATAGCCGGAGAAGTGAGCCGCTTGCTGCACGCTGTAACCTTTGTGAAGGTAGCTGCAGGCTAGGCTCAACCGGCATTCGCGCAGATAATCAAACACCGAGCAGCCAAAGGCAGCGCGGAACTTGCGTCTCAGGCTGGCAGGGCTCATCACGGCCAGCTCGGCCAAGTTTTCCAGGCAGTAGTGCTGGGCTGGGTCATGGCGCAGCGTGTCGCGCACCCGCTCCAGGCGCTGACGCTCACCGGGGGCTGAAAGCGAAATGCTCTTGGCAGCTTCCCTGGGGAAGAGACCATGTGCCAACAGCTGCAGCCCAAGGCCTTCAAGAAGCAAGCCCTGAGCAGGGCTTGCCAGAGGCACTGCCAGGGCGTGCTCCAGGCTTTCGCGCAAAGCAGGCGGCAAGTGCCAAGAACGCATGCGCGAGTCATGCTCGCTTGAAACGCCCTCGTCCAGCTGGTTCAGGCGCGTCTCGTCGAGCCCCAGGGTAAGGGCGCGCAGGCGCTGACCTGCCGGCTGGAAAGCCTGTAAGCCATGATGAGCATCGAGGCGAACGCTCAAGGCCATGCCCGGTGTAAGGGCCAGGGTTTGGCGCGCCAAGTTAACCTCAGCATGCCCTTCCAGCAGGACGATAATGGAGAGCGGAGACGTCGTCCGGGAACAAGATTCGTAGCGATACAACACCTCCACATCGGAGGCGACCAGCTGCATCCCCGGCCCCAGGACGCGCTCCTGCACCACGCCACGCAACACGGGCACATCGGCCTGGAGCGAAAGTGCCGGAACTCGGTACTCCAGGCCATAACGCCGGCCGTAGGCCTGTAGATCGCGCGGGGTATGTTGACGAACGGCGCCGCGGGTCACACTCACCCGCGGTACGTCAGGCTGCCGATCACGCTGCGCGACTTGCCGTAGTCGCACCAGAAATCGCCGCTTTCATTCATGTTGTCGCTATTCATGGCGTCTCCTACGATGTCGTCAGGTACAGGTACTGTCGTCGACTATCGCTGTAAAATCTCGTTCCCATCAGGCACCACCGTCCGACAAAGCCCGGGCGGCGGTGTCCTGAACACATCAGTAAGCCAACGACCACGTCACGTTGTAGGTACGGCCGCGGCCTTGGTAATCATAGAGGTACTCCGGGCCATAATAGGGCGAATAAAACATCGCAGCGCGCTGCCCCCAAACCGTGGAGTAACTTTCGTCGAGCAAATTCTGCACGCCAAGGCTGAACTTACCGACATCGGTTTTTTGGCTCAGAGCAAGATCCAGCGTGGTGTAGCCATCAATCTCACGGTCTGCGGCGTCCTTTAGATCAAAAGCGTGATTGGCCTGCAGGCGCGCCGAACGCACATAGTCTGTCCAACCGACAAAGGCCGTGGCGGAGGAAAGAGAGGCATAGCGAGCGTCGCGCTTCTTCCAGCTACCCGTCTCTGCTTTTTGCTCGGAACGCACCAGATGGAGCGTGCTACCTGCTTCGAAGCCATTGTCAAAGTAGCGGGTTACAGCCCCCTCAAGGCCATAATCGCGCTTCTTATCGTCAACCACCGTGACGCTCAGGTCCTGGGAGTTTTCGACTGCCTTGTCGGACCACGAATAGTAGAGCGCGGCCTGCGTCATCCAATCCCCTCCCTGGTAACGCCAGCCGAGTTCGACCTGGTCAGTCTCGATGGCGGATAGCGGATTTTCGGCGACACTGACCTCGGCGCTCTTGCCATAGTATTTGGCCGGGTCGGGCAGCTCGAAGCCTTGGCTATAGCGCAACCAATTTTGATGGCCATTACCGAAATCATATAAAGCGCTGGCGTTTAGCAGCGTGGCGTCGTAGTCGTTCTCACCGCCGGGAATGGCGTTGAAATCGCCCACCTCGACATCCATGTGCTGTCGCCGCACGCCCGCTGAAAGCGCGAGTTCCTCCGTCACCTGCCAATCGCCTTGGGCAAAAGCCGCCAGCGTATCGACTTGGTAATCCGGATAGCGCGGCGTGACGTTGATGGCGTCTTGAACGAGGCCGCCGGTGGCGTCCGAGATACTCTTGTCGAATATCATCTGGTTAGCATCGAAGCGTTCGCGGTCGTAATCCGCACCATAGGTGAGCGAGATACTGTCGGTCAGCTCGGCATCAAACAGCGCTTTTAACCCGCTCAGGTCGGTATTTTGCTTGGACGCACGAAACTCGGATCCGTCGCTGACCGGGTAAGGGAACGCCTGAAAGCTGGCTTCCTCTTCGCGGTGGAAGGCTTGCAGATAGAAGTTCTGGCCCAGCAGATCGGCGTGATGATACTGCAGGTTGACCATGTGGCGATCGGTGGTCGGGTCACGGTCCGAGCGATAACCGTCACGGATCTGCGCGTCATCAAGATTGGGGGTGGCGGCATCCAGGTGGGGGAAGTAAACCCCGCGGTCCCCCTCGAAGCGTGAACGATAGACCTGAGCGCCGAGCTCCAGTGTCTGGTCGGCGGCCAAATTTACGTTTAGGTTACCCAGCACGTCGATACTGCGATTATCCTGCAAGTCGGTCTGGGCAATGTCAGGGAAAATCTCGTCGCCGTTGCCGTCGTAGTGGCGACCATTGTCCCGCAGCGCTACGCCGAGGTACCCCTGCACCCGCTCATTGCCACCGCTGACGGATTGAGCGATACGTTTGTCGAGATCGTCGCTGGCATTGAAGCTCGTGGTGACGCCGACCTCGGTGCGCCAATCGGGACCCCCTGCAGCACCCTTGTGTGTAATGATATTGATGATCCCACCAGTGGCTCCGCCGCCATAGAGGCTACTTGCACCGGAGAGAACCTCCACGCGTTCGATGTTAAAGGGGTCGATGGAATCGAATTGACGGGACAGGCCGCGGGAGCTATTGAGCGAAACACCATCGATCAGCACCTGGACACTGCGTCCGCGCAGGTTCTGACCATAGTTAGTACGCCCTTGGGGAGCAAGGTCGAGTCCCGGCACCAGCTTACCCAGCGCGGTTTTTAGATCGGCGCCGCTTTCGATCTGCTCTTTTAGCTGCGCATCGTCAACTACCCACACCGTGCCAGGAATCTGGTTAATCTGAGTCGGTGTGCGTGAGCCGACCACCACCATGGTGTCCTTTTCGCCTATATTCTCTTGAGCCAACAACGGCGACGCGCCAAATGCAAAACAGCCTAACGCTGAGGCACACAGGGCCCATCGAACAGCGGCGGCTAACGGTTGCGGTGCTAATGGCGAAGATGACGGAATAGCGGGGAGCAAGGAGTAAAACATGAGACGCGAGCCTTTGTGGATATCGTCATGTGGAGATCATACGGCAACAAATGATAATTATTACTCTTACATATCGCAACACCAACCGTTCGTATGCACCAATGCGTTTGATAAAACTTTTTATTTGATTAGAATTCGCCTTGCTAATAAGTCCACATATCGCTGCGTTAACGGGCAGGAGAGCCACCATGTTTGACGTCAATACCGCAGGCTTTCGGATGACCGACACGGCAGTGGTGGTTTGATGCGCATGCCGTTACGCTCTTTGCCCGCTTTTATTACGTACGTGTTGTTAATATTGGTGGGGCCACAAAGCAGTTTGGCCTCTTCGCAGTGGGCTACAATGGACTGGACGATTGCCGAAACCTTGCTGGCGATTGGCGCGCCTGTCAGCAGCGTCGCCCAGCAAAGTGACTACCATCAATGGGTGGGCGAGCCGCGCATCCCCGAAAGCACCACTGATATGGGGCTACGCTCCCAGCCCAACCTAGAACTGCTGGCCCACGCGCCCCCGAAGCAGACGCTGATTTCCCCTATGTTTTCCGGTTTGACGCCGCGCCTGGAGCGAATCGCCCCGGTCACCTCATTCACGCTTTACTCCCCCGGCACCGACACCTGGCAAGAGATGCAAACGCTGACCCGCCAATTAGGCGAGTTAACTAAACACCAGCCCCAGGCAGAAGCGCTGATCGCGGACACCCAAGCCTTGATGTCCACCCTGCGTGAATCCCGGCCCCTCCCTCCGTCAGAAATCGCGCCGCTATTAATCGTGCAGTTTATGGACGCCCGCCATGTGCGGGTATTTGGGGAAAACAGCTTGTATAACGCCGTTCTGGAACAACTGGAACTGGCCAATGCTTGGGACCAATCGACTAACGCTTGGGGGTTTTCGCTAGTGGGGATTGAAACACTGGCACGCTACCCAGAAGCGATGCTGGTGATTGTCGACCCGCTGCCGGCCGGAGTCGAAGCGGAGCTGGCAAAAAGCGGCTTGTGGCAGCAGCTTCAAAGCGTTAAACACGCCAAGCTGGTTCGCTTGCCGCCGGTATGGAGCTTCGGCGCGCTGCCTTCCGCACAGCGCTTTGCGCGCACGTTGGTAAGTGCGCTAAAGGCAAAACATGACAACTGATGTGCTAAAGCGCTATTGACCTGGCGTTTTGACACTGCTGCGCTGGCGCTTCTACCCAGCTACCCAGCCATGGCGAAATAAGCTAAGTTGGCGGTAGGTGTTAATAAAGCGAAGGAGCGCACGTCATGACATTAGCCATTGTGGCCACCCGAGCGGGACTAGGCCTGGAAGCACCGCCGGTGCATGTGGAAGTCCACCTCGCCAACGGGTTACCGGGGCTTACCCTCGTCGGTTTGCCCGAAGCCGCCGTTAAAGAGAGCCGCGAACGGGTACGCAGCGCGCTCGTTAATGCGGGCTTTGATTTCCCCAACACCCGGCGCATTACCTTAAACCTAGCACCTGCGGATTTACCCAAGGAGGGCGGGCGTTTCGATCTGCCCATTGCGCTGGGTATTCTGGCCGCCTCGGGCCAAGTCCCCGTCGAAGCCTTGGAAGGCATGGAGTGCGCTGGCGAGCTAGCGCTGGATGGCAAGCTACGCGCCGTACCCGGCGTATTGCCTTTCGCGCTTGCCACCAAAGCCGCCGGGCGTACGCTGATTGTGCCCCACCCCTGCGCCGATGAGGCCGCGCTCGCGGGCAAATCGCTGGACGTGCTGCCCGCCGGTTCACTGTGGGAAGTGGTGTCTCACTTGCTCAACCAAGAGCGCATTCCCCCGCACCGGCTAAGCGTGCCGCCCACCGCCAAAGCGCCCATGGCCGACCTCTCAGAAGTCCGCGGCCAGCAGCAGGCGCGCCGTGCGCTGGAAGTCGCCGCTGCTGGCGGCCACAACCTGCTTTTCGCCGGCCCGCCCGGCACCGGTAAAACCATGCTGGCGAGCCGCCTGCCCGGTATTCTGCCGCCGCTTTCTGAAGAAGACGCCCTCGCGGTGGCCGCCGTGCGCTCGGTGTGTGGGCTATCGCTAGACGAGCACTGGGGGCAGCGCCCGTTTCGCCAACCGCATCACAGCGCCAGCGCCGCCGCGCTGGTTGGCGGCGGCTCCAAGCCCAAACCCGGCGAAATCTCGCTCGCGCACAAGGGCGTGCTGTTTCTTGACGAGCTACCGGAATTTTCCCGCCACGTGTTAGAGGTTCTACGCCAGCCACTGGAAACCGGGGAAATTCATTTGGCCCGTGCCAGCCACGAACGGCGATATCCAGCACAATTTCAATTGGTTGCCGCCATGAACCCGTGCCCCTGCGGGCACTTGGGCGACCCGCGCCAGCGCTGCCAGTGCACCGCCAGCCAGATTCAGCGCTATCAGGCGCGGCTTTCCGGCCCGCTGCTGGATCGCATCGACCTGCAAGTGGAAGTACCGGCGCTACCGCCAGAGCAGCTGACAGCACAAACCGAGGGCGAAGCCTCTAGCGCGGTGCGCCAGCGGGTAATGGCCGCCCGGGAACGCCAAATGGCCCGCGGCGCGCTCAACAGCGAGCTCAGCGGCAAAGCATTAGAAGCCGCCTGCGCACTGGACGATAACGAGCGCGCTTGGCTCGCGGGTGTTCTCGAAAAGCTCAAACTTTCTGCCCGCGCTTACCACCGCGTACTGCGCGTCGCGCTAACGCTCGCCGACCTGCAAGGCGAACCCAAACCCACCCAGCCGCACTTGATCGAAGCCATCGGCTACCGCCAGCTGGATAGGCTGTTGAAGGGTGGTTAGCCATCGGCACATTGCCTTTCAAATTCATGGGGGTACAATAAAAATTAGTGGAAGGAGCCATTGATGTCTTCCGGCTGTGACATTGAATACGACCTACGCAAGCAGCAAGCCACATTGGCGCACCGAGGCCTAGACTTTCACGATGCCCCTAACGTCTTTGCGGGCAAGACACTTGCAATGATTGATGACCGCCAGAATTACGGAGAGGAACGTATCATCACGGTCGGCACTCTATTAGAAAGGATTGTCGTCATTGTTTGGACGCCGCGCGGTGAAAAGCGCCGCATCATCTCCATGAGGTACGCCAATGAACGCGAAAGACAACGCTACGCCCACCACTTGGTTTGATCCCGATGATGCGCCCGAGCTGACCGATAAATGGTTCGAAGCCGCACATCAATACCAAGGCGATACCTTGATTAAACGGGGTCGAGGGCGACCGCCTATCTCAGAAAACGAACGCAAGGTGCCGGTGAAGATCCGCTACGATCAAGATGTCATCGAGACATTCCGCAAAACAGGTAAAGGCTGGCAAACCCGCATGAATCAGGCGCTGCGACAATATCTGAAAGAACACAACGTCAGCGAGCTAAAATAATGCTCCCCATGGAAAATGCCTCATGTGTATCGTTGGCAAAGTTCAATAAGCCTATCCCGCTACTACCAGCTGGATAGGCTGTTGAAGGGTGGTTAAGCGGTATCTAACGCAACGTTAGCGCAACGCTTTAATAAGGCGCAGGCAGAGGGCGTCGAGTTGCTGGGCTTTGGCTTCGTCTTTCAGTGCGCCGCTGTCGTCAAATGCATCGGCGGCGCCGGGGAGCGACATCGTTGGCGGAATCACCACCAAGTTGAGATTGTGCAGCAACTGCTGCACAACCGGCAGTGCGCGAATACCGCCTAGGCCCCCTGGCGAGGCGGCAATCAGCCCCGCAGGCTTGTCTGCAAAGAGCGCAAGACCGGGTGTATCCCCGTGCGGGCGCGAGAGCCAATCCAAGGTGTTTTTCAAAAGGGGGGTGATAAAGCCATTGTATTCGGGCGAGGCGATCAATACTCCATCGTGCTCGGCGAGCAGCTCGCGCAGCTTGAGTACGTTTTCCGGTGTGCCTTGCGCTTCGATCTCTTCATCGAATAGCGGGCAAGGGTAGTCGTTCAAGTCCACGAACGTCGCCGCTCCGCCCAACACGTCAAGGCGTTCGGCGGCAAGCTTCGCAAAGCGTTTGTTGAGCGAGCCAACTCGTGCGCTGCCAGCAAATACCATCACTTTCGGTTGTGCCATTTTTGCCTCCTTTTCATCCATCATCATGGCGAGAGTATCAACGGCATCTTCCGTCACCGACCGTGTTTGTACAAACTATGGTCTCGATAGCCTATCGACAAAGCCATCAATGACGACAAATAACTCACCGCGGATACGTTCCGTCTCATTGACCAAGTGGTGGCGAGCCGCAGGGTGGCGGTGAATGTCTGCTTGGGGAAACTTCTTTGCCAGAATCTGCAAGTTCCACGCCCAATCGACGGTGATATCCTGTTCACCCTGTAGGATAAGCGTTGGTACGGAGACCGGCTCTAGCGCCAAAAGTTGTGGCATCCAACGGCGCATAGCGCTGATCCACGCCACACTAAGCTTATCGGGCTGAAGCGGGTCGTGATCGCGTAAAAAGACAGTAAACGCCTCATCGTTAGAGTTAGCCCGATGCTTGCGCGGAATTTCTTTAACAAACGGGCTCGCAATCCAATGCAGCCAACTGGATTGATGCCAGCCCCAAGGTCGCACCAGCGGCGCCAGTAGCACTAGCCCCGCCCACGGCGAAGGCTCCCCCTGGCTTAGCGCATGGGTCGCCAAAATGGCCGCCCCCGTGCTCTGCCCCACCCCTAACCACGGCGTTGGTGCCAGGTTTTCATCACGCAAGCGGGCCTGCAGCGCCGTTAAGCAGTGTTGGTAGTCAGCGAAGTCATCGATTGAGGCACGCGCCCCGCTGGAAAGCCCATGGCCTGGCAGGTCCCACAACACGACGCGCCAGCCTTGGGCCAACAAGCGTTCCAGCAGATGACGGTAAAGCCCCAGATGATCAAAGTAGCCGTGTACCACAAACGCCGTGCCCACTGGCTCGGGCGGGCTCCACACCTGGCACCAGAGCGAAAAGCGTCCGGTATCCAGAAAACCTGCATAAACCTCGCGGGTATCGCTGAACAGCGCGCTTAGCCCATAATGGCAAAAATAGCCCTCCAGCGCCTGCGCTAAGGCGCCGTCCGGCTGCAATCGAGATAACGTTGCCTCACCTGGTGAACGGCGAAAGAGCGCTTCCAGGTGATGAAAATCGTGCATGGTCATGTTTTCGCTACTCCCACGGCTTCTTTTGGCAACGCTTTTTGCCTTATCGTCTGGTCAAGCCCTATCTTTTGGTCGAGCATCATCGCGCTTTACGATCTACGCTGTTTACATGCCACCACAGATGTGGAAGTATTTTCCATAAATCATTCTACCGCACTAGGGTGGCCTTAACGACCAACCTTAATGCCTTAAACAGGAGAATTCCCGATGAGCGAGCGTATCACGCGCCACCGTTTACAGGTGGCAGCCGATCTAGACCGTTTTATCAACGAGCAAGCATTGCCGGGCACCGGTGTCGATCAAGACGCTTTCTGGGCTGGGGTAGATGCCCTGTTTCACGATTTAACCCCGAAAAACCAGCAGCTACTTGAAGAGCGCGACACACTCCAAGAGAAGCTCGACACCTGGCATCGCGAAAACCCGGGCCCGGTGAAAGACATGCCGACCTACCGCCACTTTTTGAAAGGCATTGGTTATCTCACGGATGCCCCGGCCAACGTCAAGGCCTCCACGGCCAATGTTGACCGGGAAATCGCCGTACAAGCCGGCCCGCAGCTGGTGGTGCCGGTGAGTAATGCCCGCTACGCCCTGAACGCCGCCAACTCGCGCTGGGGCAGCTTGTATGACGCGCTCTACGGCACCGATGCCATCTCCGAAGAAGGCGGCGCCGAGAAAGGGACAAGCTTCAACCCTAAGCGCGGCGAAAAAGTCATCGCCTATGCCCGTGGCGTGCTCGACCGCGCAGCACCACTGGCCACCGGTTCACACCGTGACTCAGTGAAATACGCCATCCGCGACGAGCACTTGATCGTCACGCTGGAAGGCGGCCGCGAAACCGGCCTGAAAGACCCGGATAAATTGATTGGCTTTACCGGCGAGCTGGCCAAGCCCGACACAATCCTGCTAGCCAACAACGGCCTGCACGTTGAAATTCAGATCGACGCAGAACACGCCATTGGCAAAACCGACCCGGCGCATGTGAAAGACGTCGTCGTTGAAGCGGCGCTAACCACCATCATGGACTGCGAAGACTCGGTCGCCGCGGTGGATTCAGAGGATAAAGTGGGCGTTTACACCAACTGGCTCGGCTTGATGAAGGGCGACCTGGAAGAAAACATCGAAAAAGGCGATAAGACCGTCAAGCGTCGACTCAACGCCGACCGCACTTGGCAAACCACCGATGGCAGCAACGTGACCCTGCCCGGCCGTTCGCTGATGTTCGTGCGTAACGTGGGCCATCTGATGACCACGCCAGCGATTCTGGATGAAAACGGCAACGAGCTGCCGGAAGGCCTGCTTGACGCAGTCATGACCTCGCTGATCGCCCTTCACGATCTCAAGAAAGACGCCGATCAGCCACGTAACTCGCGCACCGGCTCAGTGTATATCGTCAAACCCAAGATGCACGGCCCCAAAGAAGTCGCTTTCTCTAACGAGATCTTTGGCCGTGTGGAAGACATCCTCGGCATGAGCCGCGACACCCTGAAAATGGGCATCATGGACGAAGAGCGCCGCACCACCGTCAACCTCAAGGCGTGTATCAATGAGGCCGCCTCGCGTGTGGTCTTCATCAACACGGGCTTCCTTGACCGTACCGGTGACGAAATGCACACCGCGATGGAAGCTGGCCCCATGGTGCGCAAGGGCGATATGAAAAGCGCTGCGTGGATTCAGTCTTACGAGAAGAACAACGTCCAAGTTGGCCTCGCCTGTGGCCTGCGTGGCCGCGCTCAGATCGGCAAAGGCATGTGGGCGATGCCCGATTTGATGCACAACATGCTGGAGCAGAAAATCGGCCACCCGAAAGCCGGTGCTAACACCGCGTGGGTTCCGTCACCCACCGCTGCGGCCCTGCACGCGCTGCACTACCATCAAGTGAACGTCACCGACGTTCAGCGCGAGCTCGAAGGCTTGGGCGAGCCGGATTACCTTGATGACCTGCTCACCGTGCCGATAGCGGAAAACACCAACTGGTCGGATGACGAAATTCAGCAGGAGCTGGACAACAACTGCCAGGGTATTCTTGGCTATGTCGTGCGCTGGGTAGAGCACGGCGTGGGCTGCTCTAAGGTCCCGGATATCCATAACGTTGCCCTGATGGAAGACCGCGCTACCCTGCGTATCTCCAGCCAACATATCGCCAACTGGCTACACCACGGCATCGTGGATGCGCCACGCGTCGAAGAGACCTTAAAGCGCATGGCCAAAATCGTCGACGAGCAAAACGCCGGTGACCCCACCTACACCGCCATGAGCGCCAACTTTGACGGCTCCACGGCGTTTAAAGCCGCATCGGATTTGATCTTCAAAGGCCGCGTACAGCCATCCGGCTACACCGAGCCGCTGCTGCACGAGTGGCGCCAGGTCCACAAAGCGAAGTAAGCGCCAAGTCTACACACGACAAATCTACACACTAGACCATCGTCGCCATCTGCCCCTTAAGGTCTCGCACCTTAAGGGGCTTTTATTTAGCGTAGGGCAACGTTAACGTTTACGTTTCAGTAAGCAAAAGAACAATGAAAGGAAAAACCATGACCGTCATGACTGTTGAACAGGTCGAGGACTTTCTCGATGACGTCTTCCCCCAGCACATGGGCAACATCGAAAGTGTAGGGGACATGCGCGCCACCATGCGGCTCAACATCGGCCATGAGCATTTACGCCCCGGCCCCCAGGTTTCCGGCCCGACAATGATGGGCTTTGCCGATGTCGCGCTTTATGTCGCGATTCTGGCGCAAATCGGCCCCGAACCGATGGCCGTGACCAGCGATTTGAACTGCCACTTTCTGCGCGCCGCCTCCGGTGAGCACGATATCATCGCCCACGCCAAACTCATCAAACTCGGCCGCCGCCTCGCGGTCGGCGAAGTGTTGATTGTCTCCGCCGCCGACGAAACCAAGCCCGTGATTCATGTCACGGCAAGTTATGTGCTGCCGGATAAGTAACATGGCAGCCGCATCAGCCGATGTTAGAGCTGAATCTCTAGGCCTGAAATAAGAGCATTTCTCTATGTACAATCGCTCTGTATCCCAATGCTGAAGATGCGCTGTCGGGGTGCATTGCGTGTTAAAGTTCTGGCGTATTTGGGTCATCTTTTCAAACGCTATCGAACAAATCTATTGCAGATTTACAGGCATATATCGATATTAAGTATATGTCTATCAGTCAAAGGGTCGGCGGTCTATAAATGCTATTCAATATACTATCAGACCCTGGCGCCTTAAACGCAGTTCAGGGAGAACACGATTCTTTCCTGGTACTGGTTTCATGGCTGGTCGCCCTGGCAGCGTCGTACGCTGGCTTGGATATCATCAAGCTGGTGAGAAAAGGATCAAACCCTGCCTGGCGGCGTGGTTGGCTTTGCGCTGGGGCCAGCGCCATGGGGCTGGGCGTTTGGAGCATGCACTTTATCGGCATGCACGCCTACCAGCTTGATTTTCCGGTAAGCCATGCACCGGGGCTAACCCTGATGTCCATTGTGCCCGCCATTCTGGGTAGCTTTAGCGTCATGGTAGCGCTTTCCCCTAATAAACCTTCTCACCGAGCGCTTCTACTGGCAGGTGTCGGCCTTGGTGCCGGTATCGGGCTAATGCACTATAGCGGCATGGCCGCCATGCGTATGCCTGCTGAGCTGCATCACGCCCCGGTCCTGTTCCTGGTCTCACTGCTGGTCGCGGTTAGTTTAGGCATGGCGTGCGTTTATGCCTACCGCCTATGCCAGCACGAGTGGGGCATAAAACGCGCCAGAACCTGCGCCTTTATTGCGGCACTGTGTTTCGCCACTGCCGTGTGTGGGATGCATTACACCGCCATGCAGGCGGCCTGGTTTGTGCCAGCTCCGGATACCGCGACACCTTCGGTATCGCCAACCTCCCACTGGATTATTTACCTGATTGGTGGCGTTGCGGTATTGACGGCGCTGCTGACGCTAGTGGCTACTTGGGTACAGCGTCGGCTGCACGACAGCGAGCGACATGAACACATGACACAGACACGCTTGCTCGAAGTGATTTCCGCGCTACAGGATAGCGTGATACTGCTTGATGAACAGGCGCATATTCGTCTCTGCAATGCAGCGTTTGAACGGTTGGTGGGGCTCAGCAGCCATCAGCTTGAAGGCATGTCAGTATCACAACTTGACTACGCTGAAGACAGCCACGCACTCAGCCAGCACGTCCGCCAGGCATTGGCACAAAAAGGCGAGTGGAGCGGCATGATCACCGCCCTGAGCGCCAGCGGTGATGGCTTTCCCGCCTGGTTGAGCGTTAGCCGGGTTACCTACGCTGACAGCAACGACCGGGACTACGTCGCGCTGCTTAGCGACCGTTCTAAAGAACAACAGGCCCAACAGCGCATTCACTATCTTGCCTATCACGACATGCTGACAGAGCTTCCCAACCGGCGGGCGTTGCAGGAACGGCTGGCCGAGCTTGGCGTGACAAAGATGCTTACCCACCCATACGCTTTTTTGGCGCTGTTTGATATTGACCGCTTCAAGGTACTCAACGATAGCTTAGGGCAAGATATTGGTGATGAGTTACTACGCCAGCTGGGTGGGCGCCTTCAACAATGGGCAGAAGCTGAGTGGCTGGTCGCCAGGCTCGACGGCAACGAGTTTGCCTTGGCAGGCACACTTTCCTCGCGCAAAGCACCCAGTGCCGAGCAGGAGGCAATGCGCCTTATTGATGAGATAGTGGCGTCGTTGACAGCTGACTATCAACTACAGGGCCACACTTATCCGTGTCAGCTTAATGTTGGTGTGCTTATTTTTCAGCCCCTCGACAGGGAGGTGACCCCGCAGCTGTTCAAACGAGCAGGCCTTGCCCTATTGGAAGCCAAACGCCAGCGGGATGATAAACCAAGGCTTTTTGATCCAACACAAGAAGACGAGTTAGAAGAGCGTTTAACCCTTGAACGCGAACTACGACACGCGATTGACCACGATGAGTTGTGCCTTTACCTCCAAACTCAGGTAGATGAGGCTGGAAAAACAATCGGCGCCGAAGCCCTTATACGCTGGCAGCATCCCGAACGCGGCATGATTTCGCCGGGGCACTTCATCCCTGTCGCCGAGGAGACCGGGCTTATTCTGCCGTTGGGGCATTGGGTATTGCAGGAAGGCTGCCGACTACTGAGCGAGTGGCGTCATGCCCCAGAGCTTAAAGGGCTTCGGTTGTCATTGAATGTTAGCGTCCGCCAGTTTCAGCAGCCTGATTTTGCGGACCAGGTGCTGTCGGTCATTCAACAGTACGATGCGCCACCAGAGCGTTTGACGCTAGAGCTTACCGAATCACTTTTATTAAGCGACCCCGAAGGCACCATCAAAAAAATGCAGCAGCTACAACGTGAGGGAGTTAGCTTTGCTCTGGATGACTTCGGCACGGGCTATTCATCGCTTGCCTATCTCAAGGTATTACCCCTAGACACGATTAAAATCGACATTGCCTTCGTCAGGGATTTAGCCCTGGGCATGCAAGCCACGCCGATTGCCGCCACCATCATTGCCCTTGCGGAAAGTCTTGGGCTGCAGGTGGTTGCCGAAGGCGTGGAAACCGATGACCAGCGCTTGATGCTCGCTCAACTGGGCTGCCATATTTATCAAGGCTTTCTGTTTGGCCGCCCCGGCACAGCGGCAGCTTTCTCGAGCACCATCGTCAAAAACAACGCAACAGACCAAGCCAACCTTCTGCAATAATTCAAACCTTGCTTATCACACCTTTCACGACCTAACACCCAACCTTATTCGTTGGCACAGTGGGGCTGTCTCGGTGTTTTAAGCGCCACCACCCCGAGCGCCAGCCAGCCGACGATGAGTAGCAGACCGCCAATCGGGGTGACAATACCCAGATTCAGCCCGGCCAACGCCATTAGGCAAAGCGAGCCGGAAAAACACGTCACACCCAGCGCCCATAGGACTATCACCCAACGTTGCCCGGCGAGCGGGCGCACGTTTTGCCACACTAAAAGCACCATGATGGCGAGCGTATGCCATGCCTGATAGCGCACACCGGTTTCCACCGCGCTGACCAGATTCGTGCTGACGTGAACACTCAACCCATGGGCGGCGTAAGCGCCCAGTGCCACCGTTATGGCCCCGGAGAGCGCCACGCCGACCCAGGCCCATTTATTCACTTGCTGCACCGGTTATCTCCTCATCTACCTTTATGGTGTTTTATAGCTGTTTGACCGCGTTGAAACCGCTACAATAGTGCCCATACTACCGGTTACATGCACCCGCCAACTCGTGCCCAACGCCATGTCCACTATGCAAATTCGCCTCAATGGCGAGCCGTACACACTTGAAAGTACCTTCGACACCCCTGCCACTGCCGCTGACTTGGTCGAGCAGTTAGGACTTAGCGGGCGTCGCATCGCCGTTGAAATCAACGAAGCAATTGTGCCTAAAAGCCAGCTCGCCGAAACACGCTTAGCTGAGGGCGACGAAATCGAAATTGTCCACGCCATTGGTGGCGGCTAGTGTTTTTAACGCGTTCACTTTTAAGGAGTTCACCATGACACAGCTCATCGACACGCCGCTGACCATTGCCGGCCGCGAGTTCCGCTCGCGCCTGCTTGTTGGCACCGGCAAGTATAAAGACTTCGATGAAGCCGGCGCGGCGATTGCCGAAAGCGGCGCCGAAATCGTTACCTTTGCCGTGCGCCGCACTAACCTCGGCCAGGATGCGGACGCCCCCAGCCTACTAGACGCGGTATCACCTGAGCGCTATACGCTGTTGCCCAACACCGCTGGCTGCTATACCGCCAAAGACGCCGTGCGCACCTGTCGCTTGGCGCGCGAACTGCTCGATGGCCATAACCTGGTTAAGCTGGAAGTGCTCGGCGATGACACTACCCTTTACCCCAATGTGGTCGAAACCCTGAAGGCGGCCGAAACACTGCTCGCCGACGGCTTCGACGTAATGGTGTACACCAGCGACGATCCTATTGTCGCACGCGAATTAGACGCCATGGGCTGCTGCGCCATCATGCCGCTGGGCTCGCTAATCGGCTCCGGTCACGGCATCCAAAACCCGTACAACGTGCGTTTGATTGTGGAGCAGAGCCAAGTGCCCGTCTTGGTGGATGCCGGCATCGGCACCGCCTCGGATGCCGCCATGGCGATGGAATTAGGCTGCGACGGCGTGCTACTCAATAGCGCCATTGCTCACGCCCGCGAGCCTCTGCGCATGGCGCGCGCCATGAAACGTGCCGTTGAAGCCGGGCGCGACGCATTTTTGGCCGGACGTATGCCGCGGCGCCAAAGCGCAGACCCTTCTACCCCTTTTGCTGGCCGTATCAACGGCTGATACAGCGATACCATCTCAGAGACTCCATGACCGACACGACTGAGCCGACGACCGGCCCCGAAAACGCTGATGCACCGCTACACCGTCGCGGCATTAAAAGCTATGTGATTCGCGCCGGGCGTATGACCCAGGCGCAAACCCGCGGTCTGGATGACGTATGGCCCCGCCTGGGGCTAACCCTTGCCGAAGGTCGGCAAGCGCTTGATGCGCTTTTTGGCCGCCAGGCGCCACGGGTGTTAGAGATCGGCTTTGGCATGGGCCAATCGCTGATTGAGCAAGCCCATACGCATCCCGACACCGACTTTATCGGCATCGAGGTACACGCCCCCGGCGTGGGTAAACTGCTAGATGAAGCGGACAAGCGCGGGCTAACGAACCTGCGCGTTTACCGCGAAGACGCGCTCGCCGTGCTGGAGCAGTGCATCCCGGAAGGCAGCCTGGATACGCTGCAGCTGTTCTTCCCCGACCCGTGGCCGAAGAAAAAGCACCACAAACGGCGCATTGTGCAGCCCGCCTTTGTTGAGCTAATTCGCACGCGTTTAACACTTGGCGGCACCTTCCATATGGCCACCGATTGGGAAGCGTATGCCGAGTGGATGGCGGAGGTGATGGAAGCCGCCCCAGGCTATACCAATACGGCGACAGCCGACACCGCGCCTTTTGTCCCACGACCCGAGTTTCGCCCGCTGACCAAGTTTGAAGCGCGCGGTGAAAAACTCGGTCACGGCGTATGGGATTTGATATACCGCCGGGAAGCCTGAATCTGAATAAGAAGTCTGAATAAATTGAGCCCACAGCATGCAAGGCAGACGGGTAAGTGCAATTTGCACTATCTAGTACGACGGTAGAAAAAAGAAGGCCGCCCGAGTGGGGCGGCAAAAAGACCGTGACTAGCAATGAGAGGGAGAAACCATGGCAGGAAACTGGCGGGTACTTTCTTCACCAAATTCCGCCTTGGCTGTGGCGCCTCATCCAACGCCACAATCACAATATAATCATTCTCATTTAGTTCTTCAACACTAATGCGAATATTTTTTATTATCTTTCTTCTACCCAATAAGTTACAGCCAAAGCGGCGGGGTCAGCATGGCGATAAGTGTCTGCCCGGTGATAATGGCCGCCATTAGCTCAACATCACCGCCAAGCTGGCGTGACAAAATATACGCTGAGGTCGCTGTAGGGAGGGCAGAAAAAAGAAGGCCGCCCGAGTGGGGCGGCAAAAAGACCGTGACTAGCAATGAGAGGGAGAAACCATGGCAGAAAACTGGCAGGTATTTTCTTCACCAAATTCCGCCTTGGCTGTGGCGCCTCATCCAACGCCACGATCACAATATAATAATTCTCATTTAGTTCGTCAACACTAATGCGAATATTTTTTATTAACTTTCTTCTACCCGATAAGTTGCAGCCAAAGCGGTAGGGTCAGCATGGCGATAAGTGTCTGCCCGGTGATAATGGCCGCCATTAGCTCAGCATCACCGCCAAGCTGGCGTGACAGAATATACGCCGAGGTGGCCGTAGGGAGGGCGGCAAATAGCAGCGCGACGTCACGCGTCACGCTATCCAAGCCCAAAAGCCACGCCAGAACCAATACCAGCGCGGGCAGCAGCGCAAGCTTCACGCTATTGGTGGCCAGCACGCCGCGATCAAGGCGCAAAAGTGCAGCGGGGCGTAGCGCCACGCCCACCGCGACTAGACCCAGCGGCAATGCGGCGCGTCCCACAAGCGAGACGCTAGCTTCGCTCCAGCCGGGTAAACCAATGCCCGACAGGTTCAAACCAATGCCCCCCAGGCAGCCAAGAATCAGCGGATTTTTCACCAGCGCCGCGATACTTTTACCCAAGCTTTGTCGCCCCAGCGTACCCGCGGCGACAAAGCTTGCCACGCACATCACGTTAACCACCGGCACCATCAGTGCTACCGCCACCGCCGCCGTGGTCGCCCCGGCACTGCCGTGCAGCGCTGCTGCCCCCGCCACACCAACATAGGTGTTAAAGCGAATGGCGCCTTGAAAAACGGAGGTAAACGCCGCGGAATCCAACCCTAGCCAGCCGCGCACGCACCAAAGCAGCAGTGCAAACACGCTTATTGCCCCCAGCAGCACTCCCGCCAAGCGGGCAACGGGCACCTCCGACACATCTGCTGTCGCCAACGTCGCCACCAACATCGTCGGAAACAGAACAAAATAAATCACCCGCTCCATTTGTGCCCAAAACTCAGCACTAGGCCAGCGCCGATACCCCAGCACTGCGCCAAAGAGGATCAGCAAAAATAGCGGCCCTAACGCGCCTGTTATGCTTTGGCCTGCAACCCCTTGCATCGCATCTCCTCACCTGCGACATCCCAGCACAGGGACGTCGGCGGATTTGCTGTTAAAATACGTTATGGATGTATCCTGCTATCACTTAACGGCTTGTACCGCGATGATTTTGCCATGAAACCGACTTCAGAACCTGCGGGTGCCACCCGAATTCCTGTGCTTAAAGGACTTATCCTGGTCACCGTACTGGCGCTGGCGGCGCTTAGCTGGTACGCCTTTTCTCACTGGCTGCGCGACGATGCAGATATTACCTGGTACCCACCTGCGTCTGACTGTGATTTGCATAGCACCCCCTGCTCGGCCACGCTGGGGGATAAGGGCCAGTTGAGCTTTGCGGTTAACGTAGACGGGCGCATTGAAGCATTGGAGATTTTGCCGCTTAATGTCACCGTTGAAGGCGTTGAGACAAACACGGTGAAAGTCGACTTTATCGGCCGTGATATGGACATGGGGCTGCACCGCTTTACGCTAGACGCCACAGGCGACGGACGCTTCTACGGTCAGGGGCAAGTGAGTATTTGTACCCAAGCCGTCATGCCGTGGCGCGCACGGGTCATTGTCGATACGCCTGACGGTCGAATCGGCAGTTGGTTTGATTTTGATGTCATCCGGAGCTAACACCATGGCCAACGCTCGCTTCGCTGCTAAAAACGTTGCTTCTGAAAAAAGAGCAACAAAAAGCGCGCCCCTCTGGTTAGGTAGCGCGCTTATTGTGCTGCTTTTACTTGTCAGCGCGTTTGGGCTCTACCGCTATATGGTGGCGCCCGATCAAAACAGCGAGCCTATCGGCGGCCCCATTGAGCTACCCTCAACGCAGGGCGATTTCTCGCTTTCCCAGCTTGAGGAAGACCAGCTCGCGGTGGTGTCGTTTGGCTACACCTACTGCCCGGATGTGTGCCCCATGAACCAAGCCGTAAAAAAGCAGGCACTCACCCAATTAACACCAGAACAGCGCCAACGCGTGGTACCGCTACTGATCTCGGTCGACCCTGCACGCGATAGTATCGAGCGCTTGCGAGAATATACCGGCTTTTTTGGCGAGCGTTTTATCGGCGCCACCGGTAGCCAAGCGCAGCTAGAAGATATCGCCGAGCGCTACGGGGTGATTTGGCGCCGCGTTGAGGCCGATGGCTCTGCTATGGAGTACACCATCGATCACAGCGCGTCGCTTTACTTGGTCAACCGCGAAGGCGACATCGTGCAGCGCGTGTTGTACTCCCCCACCGCAGGGGCGCTAACAAGCGCTTTAAAAACACACTTAGAAGGCTGATTACGAAAGTTACAAAAGGTCAGCGCTCAGGCAGCGATGACGCCTGTAAACGCGCCAGCATTGCCATTAAGGCGCTTACCTGCTCGCCCTCACGCGTATCGTGTAATGGGCTAAGTTGCCAGGTGCTCTCGGCGAAGCCCCACCAATCCCAACAGCCTTGCGGGTTGGCCATACTGCTTTCGGCCTGGGGGTAGAGCACAATTTGCTGATGCTGATCGGCCCACGCATTCAGCCCTGTCTGGCGAACGAACGTCTCGCCGATCGCTTCTACGTTCATTTGGCAGCCGTGCAACGCCACGGTGACACCACATTCTCCTGCCTCACAATTCGCGGGAACGTAGACGTAACCGGTATCTGCCAACCCTTTGGCGTCAAACTCCCCCTGCGCGAATGCCAGCAGTTCTCCCTCGGTGTTAAACGACGACTGACGTCGCTCCGGGTGAAGCCAATTGAGCATCTCACCGGCAATATTCTCATCGCAGGCCAGCACGTGGCTGCCACCACCCTGGCGGCAGCCGCCTAGCGCTTCGGGCGCGGTGCGTGAATTGCTTGGTAGGCGCACCGGCCAGCCATGGCCGGTCTCTTCGCTGCGCGCCACTTTCAGCTGGCCATCGTCAGCAAGCCACTGACGCAGTTGCTCAGCCAGCAAGTCGCCGAGAACCGGCTCAACGACCTTATCGGCTTCACCGTGCCACACGTAGGCGCGCAGATCGTTTCTGGCCGCTTCATCACCTACCTGCCCCTCGCCCGCGTAGCGCGCCCAGCGCGCATCGAGCGTGGAAAGCGAAGGGTCACCGCTGCGCGTCATCATGCATTGATTAAGCGCCAAACTGAGCGACCCTTGCGCGCACCCCCACGGCCCGGCCGCCAGCACACCCACGCCGCTAAAGCGCTCGGGCCAGGCGATGGCTAATTGCAGTGCCATATAGCCACCTGAAGAGACACCCACCACGCTGTTCTGCGCCTCGCTCGCACTCAGCGCGGGTAAGGTGATGGGGTCGCTCGCGGTATCGGCCATCGCCGTCAGCGGCACAACGAGCCCCGCACAAAGCAGTAGCAAAGACGCCTTTGACGCGGTGGTGTGGGCGGTAGTCAGCATGGTTACTCGATGTCCAGCAATTCAACGTTAAAGATCAGGACTTCGTGAGGGCCAATCGGGCCCTGGCCGGACGCACCGTACGCGAGCTCGGAGGGAATATAGAGCTTCCATACGTCACCGACGCTCATCAACTGCAGTGCTTCCTGCCAGCCCTCAATTACCTGATTGACACGGAACGTGACCGGCTCGCCACGTTCAAGCGAGCTATCGAATACGCTGCCATCGAGAAGAGTGCCTTCGTAGTGCACCTCGACGCTATCTTTCGCACCGGGTGACGCACCGTCGCCGGACTCCAGCACTTCGTACTGCAAGCCTGAATCGGTCACGGTGACGTCATCACGCTGGGCATTCTCGGCTAAAAATGTTTCACCTTCCGCTTTATTCGCTTCGGCAAGTGCTGCCGTTTGCGCTTCACGCTCCTGCATAGCACGTTCTTGGAACGACGTGAGCGCTTCGGCGATTTCATCTTCGCCCAATGCCAACTCATTGCCGGCAAATACATCGCGCATGCCGTCACTGAAGGAGGCAATATCAAGATCTTCTACATCGGCCTGCATGCTCTCACCCAGGGTCACACCAAGGCTGTACGCGAGGCGCTCTTCGTCGGTTTCCGGCGCCGCTGCGGCATAAGGGGCGATCAGAAGCGCGCCAACCAGCGTGGTGGAAGAGAGAAGTGTTTTCATCAATTTGAACCCTTACATCAGTAAAATAATCAGACAGAAAGCGTAACACCCGCCGCCCCAGGCTGCATCTACCTGAAACGGCGAGTGCCCACACCATCATGAAACATAGCCAATGGAAACGCGCGCTCAGGCCATCCTATACCACCATGGTGGGACAGTGGGCCGCACCTGCCACGCGCTGACATACACTCCCTAGCAGCAAGTTTTTCTCGCCATTGGTGCCTTGTGCCCCAATCACGATCAGGTCGCACTCACGCTTACGAGCAAAACGTACGATCGTTCGCGAAGGGCGGCCGCCTTTAACAAAGGCGCGCACGCGAGCACTGTCAGCGCCCAATTCAATCGCATGCGATTTAGCATAAACGGCAATCTCAGTGGCGTACTCTTTCAACGCGTCATCGGGCAACTCCAGCTTTTGCGGCCGTACCATTGAGAGCGACGCCTCAAGTAGGCTGTGATGTTTAAACACACACAGAAAGTAGATTTCTGCGCCGGTGAGCATATGTAACCCCACCGCCTTTTCCAGTGCTTTCAAAGCCCCTTTAGAGCCGTCTACCGGGACTAAAATGCGATTAAACATAAGCCTATCTCCTATGACTGGTTACGCGGCTTAGCGGAAAGCAACGTCACGCAAGAACAGCGCAATCTGCGGGAACATAATCAGCAAAGCGGCCGCCAAAATCAGCATGAAGATAAACGGGGGCGTTCCCTTAATCACTTCTAAGTACGGACGCTTGAAGATCGCAATGGCGGTGAAAATATCGCACCCAAACGGCGGCGTCGCCGACCCTATCGCGACCTGTAGCGTAATGAGGATGCCCACCAATACCGGGTCGAGCCCTGTTGACTCAATAGCGGGGGTAAAAATCGGCGTGAGCACCAGAATGACCACGATGGGATCCACAAACATACACGCCACAAAGAACGCGATACAGATCGCAATCAGCACGCCGGTGGGCCCGGCCTCATTCACCCCGACGGCTTCCAGAATCGCTTGGGGAATTTGCGCGAACGAGATAATCCATGAGAAGCCATTACCGGCAGCGACCAAAATAAAAACGACCGCCGTGATCAAACCCGTCGACTTGGCGATGGCATAAATATCGTTCATTTTCAGCGCACGAAACACCACAAACTCAAGCATTACGGCATACAACACGCAGGCTGCCGCCGCTTCGGTGGGGCTGAAGATGCCGCCATAAATCCCGCCCACAATAATGACCGGGAAACCCAGCGGCCACAGCGCTTGCTGAACCGCTTTAGCGCGTTCTTTCCACGTCGATTTCGGCTCGGTGGGCACACCTTTGATAATCGCGTAGGTCACACAATACGCCGAAAACATTAGAAGAATTAAAAGCCCTGGGCCAATACCGGCAATAAACAGTTCACCGATGGAGGTTCCCGAAATAACGCCGTAAATGATCATGCCGATACTCGGTGGAATCAAAAAGGCGATATCGCTGGCGTTAATAATCAGCGCCAGCGTGAAAGGGTCAGAGTAGCCCGCTTTTAACATTTTCGGACGCAGCGGCGAGCCTACTGCCACAACCGTTGCCTGTGTCGAGCCCGACACGGCGCCGAATAACGTACACGATGCGGCGGTACTCACCGCCAGACCGCCTTTCACATGGCCGATAAACGACATCACCATGGCAATCAAACGGTTTGCCGATTGACCGCGCGTCATGATATCGGCAGCCAAAATAAACATCGGTACGGCAATCAGCGAAGCGGGACGAATCCCTGCCATCATCTGCTGGATGAGCGTATCCATCTGGCCCAGGCCGTTAAACATCATATAAAAGCCGATCACTGCCGCGGTGATCAGCGGGATCATCATCGGAAAGCCCAGCAGCAGCAGGCCGATCATGGTTCCTACCATTATGGTCGTCATAGCCGTTCCCCTAATGTGTCAAACCCGGTGTCAAATCCTGGTCTCAAACCCTGGTGCAAAGCTCTCTGTCCATGCTCTGCTACTCAGACTTCGGTTTCCGTGTCTTTATAGCCATCTAGTGTCGTGGTCGAGAGGTAGACATCTCGCGACATGACATTCTTGACTGCGGTTAACACATACTGAATGCCGGTGATGGATAACCCCAGTGGCGCCCACACGTAGATGATCCAGATCGGCATCTGTAAAGCAGGCAGCACGCGACCACGGCTCTGCATATCAAGGATATAAATAATCGAGTAGTAACACAGAAAAAACATCACCGCGGCGGTAAACAGCGAAATAAATATCATCAATACTTTGCGCCCCCCGGCAGGCAGCGCATCGTAAATCGCTGACATACGTATATGGCGACCATGGCGCGCCGCATAACTAATGCCAGCAAACGTGATCATGATGATCAAAATACGGTTCAACTCGCCCGAGAACATGATGCTATTGCCAAAGACAAAGCGCGCAATCACGTTGGTGACCGTATTAAGCGCCATCAACAATACGCCAAGCGCCAGGATCACGGCTTCTACCTTGCTAAGAAAGGTATCGATAACCCCGAGAAACCCCGGCAAACCGGAGCGGTAGTTCTTTTCGGATTCGTCTTCAGACATCGCCGGACTCCTTTTATGACGCCCTGGTTACCCTAGGCCGAAAGGCCAACTTTTTGTTGTCCGCTTACAATTCAACTTACTGAGGACTAAAAAGGGGCAGCCCATGCTGCCCCCTAGCGGTTATCGCAAGCACCGTATCGATTTGCCTATTTTAATAACAGGTAGCAAAAAACAGTGCATTGCGAACACGGAGCTCGACTCCGCTAATGCTTAACCGTTGTCGTTCTGAACCTCTTCAAGGTCTTCCTTGAACTGGTTCAGTAGCTCTTCACCGCTTTCACCGGTCATTTCGACATAGGCTTTCTCAACTTGCGGTGCGCGCTCACGGAACGCCTGGATCTCTTCTTCGTTTAGACGGTTGACCGTCACTTCATCGGATGCTTCCTGAATCTTCGCGAGAGATTCCTCAGCCAAGCCTTGGATGTGCTCAATCGTGTGGTCGTAAGCGACGTTGGAGGCTTCTTGCACCAACTGCTTATCTTCATCAGACAGGCCTTCGTAGAAGTTCTGGTTGGCCATCATCGCGGTCGTGAACCAGCCGTGACCGGTAAAGGTCAGGTGCGGCGAAACTTCATAAAGACCGCCAGACTCGATCCAAAAGATCGGGTTCTCTTGGCCATCCAGAATACCGGTCTGCAAACCACCGTAAACCTCACCCCACGGCAGCGGCGTCGGCGTCGCGCCAAAGGCGTCATAGGTTTCGGATAACAGCGGGTTGGTCATTACACGGATCTTCTTGTTGTTAAGATCCTCTGGCGAGCTGATGGGCTCGTCGGTGGTCACGACCATTTCCCCTTCCGGGTACATCTTGAGAAGTTCTAGGTTCTGCTCGGCGTAGAGCGTCGGGAACATCTCGTTGATGGCTTCGCTCTCATCGAAGAACTCAAGTACGGTTTCTTCATCGGTCGGCAGCAGATAAGGAATGAAGAAAATCTGCGCTTCCGGAATCAACGAACCCGTAAAGCCCGGCGACTGGTTAACGAACTGGAGGATACCGTTTTGCGTCTGCTCCATGATGTCGTCAGATTCGCCCAGCTCACCAAAGCGGTAGACCTGAATCGTATGATCGGAATTGTCTTCGATGTATTCTTTGAATGCATAAGCAAAGACATCTTGTACGTCGCCTTCATACTCTTCGTGGGCGTAACGCCAGTTATCCGCAGAGGCGGCTGTGGAAAGACCCAGTAGCAGTGCACTGACGCTCGCCGTGGTGAGCAGCTTGGTAGTAACCGTCTTGCTTGCCTTCATGCGTTATTCCTCTTGCATTGATAAGCGCTAAACAGCGCAGAACTTTCCTTGACCTATGCTTCCACTAACACCCTACAACACTTGCTGAATAAAGTTGCCGTCGCTGAATGTCGTAAGTTGCGACGTTAGGGACTTTTAAGAAGCAGCTAAAATTTAGGCTAGCGTGCTCGGGTTAAGCGGTCAAGCTGGCCACCTAACACCTCCCAGGCATTTTTCACTGTTGAGTGCTCTTCACAGCGGCTTACACTAAGTGAGTGAAATTTCGGCGAAAAAAACGGCAACTGCAGCCAACGTGCCGAATCACATGGCCACTGAGCGACCTCTTTTAAGCGCCCAGGCGAGCTTATTTCCGAGGTAAGCGCCCACTGCTGCCAGCGTTGAAGGTTTTCACGCTCGGCGAGCATTTCGGCTTCCTTTATCGTAGCGCGAAGCTTAGCAATGCCATGACTTGTTTGCGCTCGCCCTTTCAACGTACGGCGTAGGTCGCGCAATACACTGGTGACCTCTTGCTGCCAGCGTGTTCGCGCCTGGCGCTCAGCCGCCAACGCCTCGGGCTCGGCTTCAAGCCCATGGCGATAGAGCCAAGCGTGAAACAGTAGTTCGCACACATCGACCTTCGCTTCGTCCTGCAAGCACAGGCACGCGGCTTCGACCTCAGGCCGAGCGTAAAAATCGAGCGCGAAATCCCACAGCGAATTCTGCTTGAGGGCGGCCAATCGGGTAGAATTGCACATTACATTGCCCACCTTACTTTTGGGAGAACGCATGATCGCACTGCGCCAAGTCGCCCTGCAACGCGGCACGCAAACCCTGCTGGAAAACGCCGATCTAACGCTACACAACGGGGTCAAAGCCGGCATCATCGGTGCTAACGGCGCGGGCAAATCGAGCCTATTCAAGCTACTGCTAGGCGAGCTAGGCGTTGATCAGGGTGAAATTGAGATGAGCGGTGGCCAGCGTGTTGCGCACATGGCGCAAGAAATGGCTACGTTGGACCGACCGATTATCGACTACGTGCTCGACGGCGACCACGCCCTGCGCCAGGCCGAGGCTGACCTTGCCGCCGCTCAAGTTTCAGATAATGCCCACCGCGAGGCAGAGCTGCACGGTTTGATCGAAACACTGGATGGCTATAGCGCAGAATCCCGCGCTGCGCAGTTGCTGGTCGGCTTAGGCTTTGTGCAAGCGGATCTCACCCGGCCGCTTTCGGATTTTTCTGGTGGTTGGCGAATGCGGGTCAATCTCGCCCGCACGCTATTCATGCCATCTGATCTGTTGTTGCTCGACGAACCGACCAACCACCTGGATCTCGATGCGCTGCTGTGGCTAGAACAATGGCTCACTCGCTACCCCGGCACCCTGTTATTGATCTCCCACGACCGTGACTTTCTTGACGCCGTGTGCGATCACATCGTGCATATGCACCACAAGACGGTCGAACTTTACCGCGGCAACTACTCGCTTTTTGAGCGTACACGCGCCGAAAAACTCGCCCTGCAACAGGCTGAGGCCGCCAAGCAGCAGGCCCGCCGCGAGGAAATTGAGCGCTTTATCGCACGCTTTCGCGCCCAGGCGAATAAAGCCAAGCAAGCACAAAGCCGCGTCAAAATGCTGGAGCGCATGGAAGATATCGCTGTTGCCCACGTCGATTCGCCGTTCCACTTCTCCCTTCCGGCCGCAGACAAAACCTCGCACCCGCTCTTGGTGTTGGATCAAGCCCAGCTTGGCTATCGTGGCGACGCAGGTGATACCGTGCAGCTTGACCACGTTAACGCCACGCTGCTCCCTGGGCAGCGCATTGGTTTACTCGGCCCCAATGGGGCGGGTAAATCCACGCTGATCAAATCGCTTATCGGTGAGCTGCCGCTGCTTTCCGGCAAGCGCGTGCCCGGCGAGCACTTAGCGATTGGCTACTTTGCCCAACACCAGCTCGAAGGGCTAGATGTCACGAGCACGCCCTTTGTCCACGTGCAGCGGCTCTCTCCCACTGCCAGTGACCAGGAGATTCGCAACTTTCTGGGTGGCTTTGGCTTTAAAGGCGACGATGCATTCGGGCAAGTGGCCACGTTTTCAGGCGGTGAAAAAGCACGCCTGGCGCTGTCTCTCGTCGCTTGGCAAAAGCCGAACTTATTGCTGCTCGATGAACCTACCAACCACTTAGACTTGGAGATGCGCGAAGCGCTGACCGAGGCGCTCGCCAGCTTTGAGGGCACGGTAATTTTGGTCTCGCACGACCGTCATTTATTACGTGCCACGGTGGATGAATTTTGGCGCGTGGCGGACCACCGCGTCGCCCCCTTTGACGGCGACTTGGACGACTACCGCGCTTGGCTGAAAGAGCGCCTTGAGGCCGAACGGCGCGACACCCGCAGCGAAAAAAGTGAGCGCCAGAACGCGCAGCCAAATGACGACAGCCGCGAGGCGCGCAAAGCCACGCGCAAAGCCGCCGCCGAGATGCGTGACAAGCTGCGCCCGCTGAAAAAGCAGCGCGATCAAGCCGAAAGTGCCATGGAACGCGAGCAAGCCGCCCTGGCCAACGTGGAAGAAGTGCTCGGCGACCCAGAACTCTATACCGACGAGGCGCGTAAAACCGAGCTCACCAAGACCCTCGCGTGCCAAGCCGAGATCAAAGCCCGCCTTGACGACGCCGAAGCGCAGTGGCTCGCCGCCGAAGAAGAACTGGAAGTGATGGAAGCCGAACTACTCGCCAGCGAAAACGGTTAAGGAGTACTCAGGCTTCCAGCAAAAACGTCACCGGGCCGTCGTTGATGAGAGATACCTGCATATTGGCGCCAAACTCACCGGTGGCGATGGGAATGTCGCGTTGGCGTGCTTGCGCGACAAGGTAGTTGAATAAGCGCTCGCCCTCCGCGGGTGGCGCGGCGCTGGAAAAGCTTGGCCGTAATCCTTTGCGCGTATCAGCCGCCAAGGTGAACTGCGACACCAGCAGCACACCGCCACCGGCCTGCTGCACATTGAGGTTCATCTTTCCGTCAGCGTCGCTGAAAACGCGGTAATGCAACAGCTTGTGCAGCAGCTTATCAGCGCTCGCTTCGCTATCGTCTTTTTCGACGCCCACCAGCGCGAGCAAGCCGTGATCGATAGCGCCGACGGTGTGTTCCTCAACCTCGACGCTAGCGCGGCTCACCCGCTGAATCAGTGCTCTCATTGTGCCGTTTTCTCCTGCCCCACACGTTTTAGCTTAATTTTCTCCCGGTGACGCGTTGCCTAGCAAGGCATCACGGAACTGTTCGTCCAACGGCTTTTCCCCTAGCCAAATACCAAACATCGCACTAGCGGCTTCGCTATCGCCGCCTTCGTATACCACCTCGCCGTTGAGCGCTAACCGCAGTGTATCGCCATCCCAACTAAGCCGATAGCGATCACCGGGCGCCACGTCTTGGTAGCGTTGATTGATAATGTCGATTTCTTCTTCAACCTGATTGAGCTCGTAGCGGGTGAGCGATTTTTCCAGTGTTTCAGTGGTGGCCTCAGCAAAGTCAGCGGCCTCAATGTCATGAAAATAGGCCAGCTCCAAAAGTCTCGGCACGTCACCTAGCGGCTGCGGCTTGGTTTCGACCTCTGCTTGATAGTACGCCCCGGCGTAGGCGGTCCAGATCATATAGGTAAATACACCGCTACCGAGCAGCTCATAGCGCTGCCCATGCGTCTCAATCGTCCGAGCAAAGGGTTCGCCATTTTCGCTAACGCCCTCTTCTTCAGCGTGGGCAAGCGGCGTTACCAGCAGCACCATTGCCAGTGGTAAAGCACGTAGGGGATATGCAGACATACAACTTCCTCATTAGATGGCACACACACTACACTTACCACCACGACACGTAGAGGTTCCGTATAAAATCAATTCGCCCGGAAGTTCTCACACTAACCCGGCAAACCATCAGCCCGGTCGGTAACCAGAAAGCGCCCATAGGCGATCAGATACAGCAGGTAGGTAACCAGCCACAGCAGAAACGGTAGGCCCACACCTGCTAACAGGTAGTATTCCGGCCACCAGACCGGGACGAAGGTGCGCAGCAACACCGTTGCCGACAGGGCAACTAATCCCGGCCAGATGAGTTTTGGCAACGACAAGGAGCGCCCGGTATGGCGCAAGCCGGCGATACAGAATACAGCCAGAATGGCCGTTCCCGCAGCGCCGGCGGACAGCGCGTGGCGGCCAGCATAGCCCGGCAGGCTGTCCGTCAGCGCGGTTAGGCCTACCAGAGCCAGGCCGACCACCATCCACAGATACGCCAACGTCAGCAACAACAGGTATAACCGCCCCATGGCTCTGCCCCAGGGCCATTCGCTGAGCCGGTCGGCCTGGGCAGCGGCCGCTGCCAGGGCAATCCAGCCGGTCACCGCATGACCGGGAGCGAACAAGTCTGCAACCACAAAAAGCACCAGCACCGCCAATGCCAAATGTTCCCGGGCAGGTGTCAGGCGCCCCGGTCCTGACAGACCAAGCTCACTCCGGGCGGCCATGGCCACCACGCGAATGATCCGGGTTGCGGTCAACGCGATCAGAACCAGAAGCACATTCACCGCCGTATTGAGCAGGCTCACAGGAGACAGATCCGCAATCAGCGCCGGCCAGAGCCAGGCCACGTAGAACAACGTCTGCACCAGAATATAGCCGCACAGAGCAAACCCGATACTCAGATGCTTCCGCCCGGCATCGGAGACCAGCGCCGGCAAGGCCCACGCCAGCAGCACCAGCGGAAAGGCAAGGTTCACCAGCGCCACCAGAAGACCGGGCAACAAGGCCGAGCACCAGAACACAACCCGCCCCGCCAACCACAGCACTACCAGGGCAGCCAGCGGCTTTCCCGCCAGCGGTGACACACCAGCCCAGGAAGGTATCGAGGTCAACAAAAAACCCACAAGGGCAGCGCTGACAAAGCCGAAAAGCATTTCATGGCCGTGCCAGGCCAGCGGCGACAGCGCCATGGGCAAGGTAAACTGCTGCAGCAGTGCACCGACCCAGGGAACCAGGGCTATGGGCGCATACAAGGCACCCAGCAAGAAAAAGGGCCTGAAGCCATAGGCCAGCCAGGGGTGTCTAAAGCCGAGGTGTGTAAAGCATCGGTGTTTAAAGATAGAAATCGGCATCCGGAAGCCCACCCCCGATAAAGCCTGAAGACAATTCAGCCAGCGCAGAGAAAAAAGCTTCCAGCTCCGGTTTTGCCTGTTGTGCCGGAACCATTTTCAGAGCCGTACGGGCGATCGCCCCCTCGTATACGGGCTTACTGAGTGGTGAATTATCCGCTCCCAGTTGTGCGGCGGATTCCGGTTCACGTGCAACCCAGTCCACTGCACGGCCGATGGCCGCTTGCAACGCCTCAACCTGTTCCGGTGCGGACTCCAGCAACTCGCGCCGGCAAAGCACCCCGGCCTGGGGTAACAGCGACGGGCCACCAGCAAGCCGGGCCCATTCCCGCTGAAGATCCAGTTCCCTGGGCTGCTGGCCAAACTGCATACTCTGCAGCCGGGTTGCCGTGCGCAAGGGCTCCGGTAACACTGCTGCATCCAGCCGCTGAGCAACGTACATCTGCACAGTTTCAAATGGGCTGGACTGGTAACTGACCTTTACATCCCGCCCCACTTCCAGCCCCGCCTTACCGAGCAGATAACGGAACACCAGATCCGGCATATCGCCGCGCCAGGGCACGCCCACGTGCCTGCCCGCCAGGTCTTCGATTTTCCGGAGCGGGCCTTTATCCGCCAGTCCCAGCAGGCCCAGTGTCCCCCACACATTCACGTTCATCAGAACCAGCGGCACACCCCGGTTGTAAAGGTTGGCGGCCACGTTGGTGGGTGTGGCCGTGAGCATGATCTCGGCCCGGGCCAGCCAGGCCCGGAGCTGATCCGGGTCTTTCCAGGTACGCAGTTCCCGCTCGGCAATCAAAGCGGTTACCTGCGGATCTTCCAGTGCCCGGGCCAGGATCACCTGGGGCAATCCGAAGGGAGTAGCCGCCGCTAGCCGGTCTTTCGATTGCGCAAAGAGCGGCCGTAATGGCAAGGCTGAAAGCAGCGTGGAACCGGCTGCCAGTTGCATAAATTCGCGACGGTTCATACCACCTCCGAATCCGGATGAAAAAGAAAGCTCTCACTCACAACAGGCTGGCGTAGCAAGCGACCTGCCTCTTCGTAAAGCCAGGCATGGCTGCGTTGCGCAAAGGGTGTGGTGACGGCCTGCTCGAACACCACGCGGCCGGGAGAGCCGGAAATCACAACGATTCGGTGCGCCAGGCGCAGGGCCTCGGTGAGATCGTGAGTCACCATCAGCGTGGCAATACCCTGGTCTACGACCAGCCGTTCAACCAGATCCTGAGCCTCACTGCGAAGCCCCACATCCAGGGCACCGAAAGGCTCATCCAGTAGCAGGAAATCAGCCCCCACGGCCAGTGCACGCGCCAGTGCCACCCGTTGTTGCATACCGCCGGAGAGTTCATGGGGGAAGTGATCATGGAAATCGCCAAGCCCGACCTGGTCGGCCAGTTGGCTGGCTCTGTGCAGGCGTTCCCTGCGCTTCATACCCCGGGCTTTGAGGCCAAGGGCAATGTTGTCCAGCATACGCTGCCAGGGCAGCAGGCGGGGTTCCTGAAACACCGCGGTGGTGCTGGAAAAGCCATTGACCACATGGCCAGCACTGGCCTCCAGCGCACCCGAGGCCAGCCGCAGGAGACTGGTTTTACCACAACCAGACGGCCCTACCAGGCAGACCGATTCCCCCGGGGGTACGGTCAGATCTACGTCGGTAAGAATGGTATTGGAGCCAAGTTCCAGACCGACCCGTTCCAGCTTCAGCATGATTCAACGCCTCTAAACTGGCATGGCAGGACTTTTGACCTGTCGCCAGGGTTCCATTTTTTTCTGCAGCGGGCGCAAAAACCCGTGCTCCGCCACCAGCAGAAGCGTCACAACCACCACAATCCAGGCCATGGCACCGGCGGTATCCAGACTCACCCTGGCCATGGCCATACCCGCACCGACACCCTCTTCGGTGGCGAACAGTTCTGCCATGACGGTGACCTTCCAGGCCACACCCAGCGCGGTGATCAGTGCCGGGAAGACGTAAGACACAATATGGGGCAGGTAGAAGTCCCGCAGCCGCATACCAAACGGCACCTGAAAGACGTCGCCCATCTCCTGCAGGCGGTGATCCAGGGTGCGGGCGCCAATCTGGGCACCGGCAAAGGCCACGGGAACCGTGGTGACAACGACGGTATAGACGGCAGCCATCGAACCGCTGCCAAACCACAACAGCGCCAGGACAATCCAGGCAATAGGAGGGATTCCCAGGAGGACTGTGGAAACAGGTTCCAGGGCCCGGCCAATCGTATGGAACAAGCCTGCAACCAGGCCCAGAGCAGTCCCCACCAGAGCGGCGATGGCAAACCCGGTGATGGCTCGAAAAGTGGTCGCCCAGACTGCAGTCCAGAGCTGCCCGTTATCCGCGAAAGCTCTCAGGGAAGACAGTGCATCCCGGGGGCCGGGCAGCAGAAAACTGCCATAGGCCAGACTACCCCACTCCCAGAGTGCCACGAACAGCAGGACGCCGGTAAGACTGCCACCCCAGCCAAGACAGGTTCTAATCACACTTCCCATAGCGGCTTACTCTTCAAAATCGGTAGCTGATGCCGGCTGACACACTGCGTCCGTTCCCTGGCAAATAGGTTGGTGCATTGGGGTTGGGTTGCTTTTTACGGATAACGTAGCTGCTGGCGTAGACTTCATCGGTCAGGTTGTCGCCCTGGAGGTAACCGCGCCAGGGGCCGGCCTCATAGTCAATCTTGAACCCGAGCAGAGTATAGGCTTCTTGATCTGCGCTGTCGGTATTGACGTGATCGACCGGGGTATCCACCGGCATCCAGCGCACATTGGGGCCAACACGCCAGCTATTTATGCGATAGAGCACTTCTGCATTGACCAGGTGCCGTGGGACACCGCCAATCCGGTTATCATCAAATTCACCCCCATCAAAGCGGAAATCGCTATAGGTCCAGCTACTCCGGTAGTCAATGGCGGCACCAGCAACTGGCAAACTACCGCTCAGCCCGGCCTCGACCCCCTGATGCCGGGTTTTGCCGGCATAATTGAAGGTGCCGGACGCAGTGCCACTGTCGTTGGTAGTGGCCATCAACTCATCCTCAACACGGCTGTGGTAGACCGCAAGATTCCAGTAAAGAGCTTCTGACAGAGCACCCTGACCACCGAGCTCAGTGGTTGTCGCACGCTGAAGATCCAGTTCGACCAGCTCCGCATTGGGGGGGTTATTGGGATCGCTGGTAGGCGTCAGGTTCGAGGCAATGATTTCCCAGTAAGTCGGTGCCTCCTGACTGCGACTGATATTGGCATACCAACGCAGATCCGGTGCGGGCGTCCAGTTCACCCCCAGCTTGGGCGTTGCGTAAGTCCAGCTCTGATCGAGGGTTTCTCCGTTTTGTCGATCATCGGCATCGCGGATGGCCTGACCCCATTTGATGTCGCCGGTTACCACCCAATCTTCTGCAAGCTGCCAGTCCAGACCGGCCAGAACATGGCGGTTTTCAGCGTGCAGATCAAAGTCACCAAAGCGCGTTGCATTGCTGCCATTTTGAGGATTAACCGCATTCAGCGTGCGATCCATATCGCTGCGCGACCAGGCAAGGCCCAGGCGCCAACTTAATGGGCCGGTCCATTGACCATTGAGTTGCCACTGACCGCCAAACGTGCGGCTGTCGGTTTCAGTGCTGGCGACCGGACTCTTGAAGCGGTCATCGGTATTCTGCACATAAAAACCAAGATCCTGCCGCAAGGTCTCATCACCCCAGCGCGAGCGGTTAGCCAGACGCCATTGCTTGGTTTCGCGCAGCGGGTCGCGACGGTAGACGTTGAACAGGTTATCCAGGGGCGTTGCCTTGTCACCCAGGACACCCTCCGGATCGTCCTCCAGGCGCTGCTTTGGCACAACAAAGGGGATATCAAACGCCAGATCGGTCCAACTGAAATAACTGCGGTTCTCGAAATCGTCGGTATAAAACCCCAGATTCGCCCTCAGGCTGTCTCGTTCCGACTCGGAATGATTCCGGAAGCCATCATAACGGTTGCCGCTGACGCTGAACCGGCCATCCAGGGATTCGCCCTGCCCGCCAACCGCCGCCTGCCAACCCTGGCGACCAAAGCTGCCCGTTTCCAGGCGAACCCGCCCGGCTTCATCGGCGCCGGTGAGTGACTGGAAATCCAGCTCACCGCCCAGGGTGGTAGCACTGGGCGTAATGGCATTGGCACCACGCCGGATACTGACCAGGGCGGTATCACGGGGCTCCAGTACACCGATAACGAATGAACCATCGGCCTCGTTAAGCGGCAACCCGTCCTGCAGCAGCAATACGCCACGATTGACGGGATTACTCTGAATGCCAGACCCGCGAACATTCAGCCGCGGCGTGTCGAAGCCACCAAAGAATTCCTGGATCACAACCCCGGGCTGATAGTCCAGCGCATCGCGCAGGGTTGCCAGTCGGGTTTCCTGCTGTGGCTCTGTCAGATTGGTACCGCCGGGAACCCGCTCCAGTCGTTTTTGCTCCTGCGAAACCGATGGTTGCAGTGGTGCCTTTTCGGCCTCGGCGCTGACATCAATCGCTGGCAGCCTGACCGGCTCGTTAGCCTGTGAAAGGGCTGGCATTGCTGCGGCTATGGCCACCAAGAGGGGAAGATGACGCATTATAGAAAGCTCCTTTGATATGCATACACTATCAGCCCGGGCGCACCGATACTTTGACAGCCCGGAACAATATCGTTAATGATAATACTTAGCGTTCCCGTAAATTATGCAATCCATAAGCATGTATTCACTATGACAATTGTTAAGTCACCGGAGCCGGTATCCAAAGCGCGCGACCTGCTGGCGAACCACACTCTGTTTAAAAGCCTGCCGGAGGCCGGGGCCCTGCTGGACTCACTTCTGAAAGACGCAACCCCACACTATGTCGGTCATGGCAAACCGGTTTTCCACGAGGGCGAAGAGGCAACCCATTACCTGGTCGTTGAAGGTGGCTGCGTGGAAGTGATGCGATACAGCGCTGATGGCGAGGAACGGGTAATCCAGCAATTCATGCCGGGGCAGATGGTTGCAGAGGTGGCGACCTTCATGACCCATGGGCGGTATCCCATGAGTGCTCGGGCAAAGGGAGAAACCTGTTTCACCCGCCTGTCATGCAAAAGGCTGCGGCAGATGTGCCAGGAGCATCCAGCCCTGGCCATGCGACTGCTGGAAAATATCAGCATGCGGCTTTACAGGAATATTAACGAACTGGAATGGCTGACTGCTAGTACCGCCGCACAAAGGCTCGCCGCCTATCTTCTCGACAGGCACGCAGCACAGACGGGTAATGACAGAGCAATCCGGCTATCGATCAGCCAGCGCCAACTGGCAGGCCGCCTTGGTGTTCGCGCCGAAACCATAAGCCGCCTGCTCTCTGAGTGGTCGGATATGGGTTATGTCCGGGGAGGGCGAGGCGTCTGGGAGCTTTGCCACACTGACAAGTTACAAGAACTGGCTGAGCGAGCAGAACGGGCATTCTGACCGATCAATTCCCTTGCTCCGGGTGCTGACCGCAAGTCCGCCGATGTTTGAAAACGGCATAGCCGGTCAGAAGAGCCAGACCCACCGCAAGAAAAAGCAGGGCATGCTCAATGGTTCCAAGCCAGGCAACGGCTCCAGCGAGGCCGAACAGAGTAATAACGTGCGTTGACACGCAAAGTATAAAAGCTACGGCTGTAGACAGGGCACTCACTTTGAATAGCTTGTCTTCTCGCAGTCTTTCTGAACTGGAATTTTCCGTCACGAACACCTCCTGTAAATATTGCGAATGAAAATCATTATAAAAATAGCACTTGATTCATTTCTGCTCAATACGGCACCCGCTCATCGGAGTCTTTCCTGACATCCCCGCCCGCCTTTTCTGCGTTTTTCGCGTTCCCGCTTAGCCTGGTTGGATTTCCACTCGTTACTGACAAGATCCAGCCATCCCACGTACTGCTGCCAGATGCAGGGACAACGCAACACAAAATACTCTACCACCAGGCGTGAAAATGGTGCACCGGCCCACGGCCTTTACCGACGTTCAAGCGCCCGCTCGCTTCCAGCGCCGCGTGCAACCACTGCTTGGCTTCCCGGATGGCCGGCACGCTCGCTTCAGGTGTGGCATCAACCGGCAGTTTGGCCAAGCAGGCGGCAATCGCGGACGAGAGCGCGCAACCGGTGCCGTGGAGGTTATCGGTGTTGATGCGCGAGGCGGGCAGCCATTCGTGGCTCTGCGGAGTCGCGAGTAAATCCGGGCAAGTTGCGCCTTGCAGATGCCCGCCTTTGAGCACCACGTAAGGCGCGCCAAGCTGCGTTAGGTCAGGCAGCATGGCTTCCATGGCATCCAGGCTGGTAGGTGATGGCGTATCGAGCAATACGGCGGCTTCAGGCAAGTTGGGTGTTATCACATCGGCGAGTGGCACGAGAATATCCCGTACCGCGTGAATCCCGGCATCGTCGACCAGAATATCGCCGCTTTTAGCCACCATCACCGGGTCGAGCACAATCCAGCGTGGTCGCCGCTGACTCAGCACGTCGGCAATCACCTCGGCGACGTCGCGGCTGGCAACCATGCCGATTTTGACCGCATCCAGCTCAACGTCATACAGTAAGTTGTCCAGCTGCTCACGAATGGCCTGGGGCGACACTGGGTACACCGAGGCCACGCCACAGGTATTCTGGGCAATCACTGCGGTGATCACGTTGGTGCCGTACACCCCGAGCGCCGAGAAGGTTTTGAGATCACCCTGCAGGCCAGCACCGCCAGACGGGTCGGAGCCTGCAATCGTTAGCACATTACGCACACGGGTATCGGTAGACATGGGACCTCTTTTTTAACAAATGCGTCGACAGCCAATAGACCAATGGCATTAGGATACCCAAAATTGCGCGTTCAATGCAGTTTCATGCGTGGCTTCAGATAGCGACTCAATTTATCCACCAGCCACGCAAGCCCTGTTTTTGGCGCGCCATGGATGGCGAGCTGATGCATGCGGTAAAGCGATGCATAGCACTGACGCGCCAGCCAGCCTTCTAAAAACAGCCCGCGTGAAGCGGAACTGCGCATCAAACTGCCCACCGCATCGTAGTGGGCCAGCGATACCAGCGAACCATGGTCGCGATAGGTAAAGTTCTGCAGTGGTTTGTCATCCAGCGCGTGAATCAGATTTTTGGCCAGCACTTTTGCCTGCTGGTGGGCGGCCTGAGCACGGGGCGGCACCGTACTGCCATCCTCTTGAGGACAGCTGGCGCAGTCACCCATGGAAAAAATGTGCGCGTCGTCCACGCTCTGCAGGGTTTGCTTGACGTTAATCTGGTTTTTCTTGTTAGTGGTCAAACCAAGCTCCTCTAAAAAAGGCGGTGCCTTAATGCCTGCTGCCCATACATTTAGATCGGTTTCGATTACGTCACCGTCCCCGGTCACTAACTGGTATGCTTGAGCTTCTTGGATGGCGGTACTGACATGAACCGTAACGCCCATTTCCTCTAACTCTTGCTGTACGGTTTGACTGATACGTTCGGAGAGGCCGGGAAGCAGGCGCGGGGCAGCCTCGATGAGGTGCACGCTGATAGTTTGTTGGTCTTCGGCTATTTCGCCATAGGCATTGAACAACTTGGAAGCGTCTAACAGTCCCGCCGCAAGCTCTACTCCCGTAGCACCGCCGCCGACAATCCCAATAGCCAGTTGCTTATACTGTCGCAGGGCTGGGTCGGTGTAGCGCAAAAAGGTGTTGATCATATCACGCTGAAACACCTTGGCTTGCTGGGGTGAATCCATAAAGTGGCAGTGTTCTGCCACCCCCCTGGTAGCAAAATCATTTGAGACACTACCCAGCGCCAATACGAGATAATCATAGCTAATCTCCCTGGCAGGCAGGACCTCACTGCCGTCTTCATCCATTATCGGCGCTAGATGAATCACCTTTTTTTCACGATCCAAGCCATCTAAAGAGCCGCGCAGGTAGCGATAATGGTGGGCGGAGGAGTGCCCGCGATAATCCACTTCATCCATGCTGGAGTTCAATACGCCAGTCGCCAGCTCGTGCAGTAGCGGTTTCCATACGTGGGTCGCATCGCGGTCAAATAGCACAATACTGGCGCGTTTTTTCTTACCCAGCTTACGTCCCAGGCGCGTAGCAAGCGCGAGTCCTCCCGCACCCCCGCCCACAATTACAATCTTTGGAATGGTCATCACTTTTTCCTTGCCCAATGTAGCCACAGCATAGAACCTTCGAGCGGATCTGACGATACGCTAATGCCTTGGGTTCGAGCCAGTGTAAGAGCGCTCTTCAAATAGAAGGCCATACGCTCTCCAATTGGGCTGCCTTAAACGCAAATGGCCGCCCGAAGGCGGCCATTTGATCTGACTAAACGCGATACTACTCCGTGGTATCCCCGTCAGGATTGCGAGCATTGTAGTACGCCTGCTCAGAGATCGCGTGGTAGTTTTCCACTTTCTCTTGGAACTCACGATACGACTCATAAATACGGGTGGCCATATCACTGGATTCCGCTAGCTCGGCGACCACATCTTCCGAATGCTCACGCGCCTGCGCTAACACGTCGTCAGGAATGCGGCGCAGCTCGACGTCGTGTTCATTAACAAGCGTTTCCAAGGCGTCGTTGTTACGCGCCGTATACTCGTCTAGCACGTTGGCGTTGACGTCGCGCACGGCCGTTTTCAGAATCGCCTGCAGGTCCGCGGGCAACTCGGCCATCGCGTCTTCGTTAACGATGGCTTCAAACATCACGGTCGGCTCGTGCCAGCCGGGATAGTAGTAGTAATCCGCTGCCTGGTGCAGGCCAAAGGCCAAATCGTTATACGGGCCGATCCACTCGGTGGCATCAATCGCGCCGGACTGCAGCGAAGTGAAAATTTCCCCACCCGGCATATTGACGATCGCCACACCCATGCGGCTCATGACTTCACCGCCTAGGCCCGGCATGCGCATTTTGAGGCCATCGAGATCGTCAACCGAGTTAATCTCTTTGTTGTACCAGCCGCCCATTTGCACGCCCGAAGCGCCCGCCACTAATACGTCCACGCCAAAGTCATCGTAAAGCTCGTTCCACAGCTCCATACCGCCACCGAAGTGCAGCCACGCGTTCATTTCTTGCGCGTTCATGCCAAACGGCACGGCGGCAAAGAACTGCGCTGCAGGCGCCTTTCCTTTCCAGTAGTAGGAGGCGGAGTGGCCCACCTCAGCAGTTCCCTGCGAAACTGCATCAAACACCTCGAATCCGGGTACCAATTGGCCAGCCCCAAAGACTTCAATGGTCAAACGGCCGTCGGACATTTCATCAACCAGCTCGGCAAGACGCTCAGGCCCCTGGCCCACGCCGGGGAAGTTTTTCGGCCAAGAGGTGACCATCTTCCAGCGATAGGTCTCTTCTTGAGCTTGCGCCTGGTTATCCAGGCTTGAGACGGCGAACAACCCAGCCGACATGGCCGTGGTCATGGCGATGGCAGCGGATAGTGTTTTCATTTTCATATCAACCCTTCTTGTTGCTGTTTTACTTGGGAAAGCGCTCGCGCGTAAGCGTGACCTTCTTCCTATCATGTTTTACATTGCCACGCGCAAACGTTGATAGCAGCCCCTACTTTCAACTAATGGGCTAGCCAAACTGGGCAGGAAGCCACGTTGCCAGCCCAGGAAAAAAGGCCAGCATCAATAACATACCCAGCTGAATCAAGATGAACGGAATGACACCGCGGTAAATCGCCGAGGTCGGCACTGATTCAGGCGCCACGCCGCGTAGATAAAATAGTGCAAAACCAAACGGCGGGGTCAAAAAGGACGTCTGCAGATTAATGGCGATCATGATGCCCAACCAAATCGGGTCAAGCCCCATCGCCAGCAGAATCGGCCCGACGATCGGCACGACGACAAAGGTGATTTCGATAAAATCGAGGATAAACCCCAGCAAAAAGATCACCAGCATCACGATCAACGTCGCCCCGACAACACCGCCCGGCATGCCTTCAAACAGGTCGGTGACCATATGCTCGCCGCCATAGGCACGAAAGACCAGCGAGAACAACGCAGCGCCGATCAAGATCAAAAATACCATGGTCGTGACATTGGTAGTCGAGCGCAGCACCTCTTTGAGCGTGGACCAACTAAGCTGACGATACGCTAGCGCCAGCACCAGCGCGCCAAACGCTCCCACCGCTGACGCTTCCGTAGGCGTGGCAAAGCCCGTCAGAATTGAGCCTAATACGGCCACGATCAGCACCACCGGCGGCACCAAGCCCTTAAGCAGCAGCATGCCGATGCCTGACGTGTGACCAAGCTCTTCCATCAGCTCTTGGCGGTCAGCCGCCGGTGCAGCTTGTGGGCGCAACCACGCAATGACCAAGACATAAACCATATACATCGCGACCAACAGCAGCCCCGGTACCAGCGCCCCCATAAAGAGATCACCAACCGACACCGTTTTAGGGCTAAAAATCCCCATATCCAGCTGCGCTTGTTGATACGCCGATGACAGCACATCCCCCAGCAGTACCAACGCAATGGACGGCGGAATAATCTGCCCAAGCGTGCCGGTGGCACAGATCGTGCCGGTCGCAAGCGACGTAGAATAACCGCGTTTCAGCATGGTAGGCAGCGACATCAGCCCCATGGTGACCACCGTGGCGCCAACAATCCCGGTCGAGGCGGCCATCAGCATGCCCACCAGCGTCACCGAGAGCCCCAAGCCCCCGCGTAGCGAACCAAACATCAATGCCATCGCATCAAGCAGTGTTTCTGCCACCTTGGATTTTTCCAACAGCACGCCCATGAGCACAAAAAGTGGCACCGCCAACAGCGTGGTATTGGTCATGATCCCGTATAGGCGATTAGGCAGCGCGGCTAGATAGCCGCTATCAAAATTGGCATCAACACCGAGCGCTTCCAGGCCAAGGCCCAGGCCCGCAAAGAGTAGCGCGGTACCCGACAGCGAGAGCGCCACCGGGAAACCGAACATCAGCACAATGCAGATAACGGCGAAGAGAACGATAGGCATGAATTCCAGCATCAGATGCGCTCCTCCAGGTGGCTTTCATCCTCTGATGGCGGCGTGATTCGCCCTGTCAGGATATACATATTGCGCACCACCTCGACGGCACCTTGAAGTAGCATGAGAACGGCAAACAAAGGGATCATGGTTTTGAGCACAAACACCGCAGGGATACCGCCGTAATCGGGCGAGGTTTCAAAAATCCGCCACGATTTGCTGACATAACCCGTGCTCGTCGCAATGATGAACACCATCACCGGCATTAAAAGCGCCAAAATGCCGACCAAGTTGATCAGTGCTTGGCGCCGAGCCGACAGTTTGCGATAGAAAATATCGACTCGGACGTGGCCATCATGGCGAAACGTATACCCCGCAGCGAGCATGAAGACCGCGGCGTGCATGTACATCACCAGCTCTTGCATGAAGATGCTATTGATAGAAAAAACGTAGCGCAGAAGCACGATCGAAAACTGAATCAGCATCATGATGATGATCAACCAAGAAAGCGTGCGCCCTAACCACTCGGAGGCGCGATCCAGCGCTTCGATTAAAGGCGGTAGTTGTGATTGTTGCGACATGGGGAGCGTCTCGTATCAAACGACTGAAGAAGAACGTAAGCGCCCAAGACCATAGCGCATCTTCAACAACAATGCAGCGCTGAACACTCACGCAAATTGAACGCTTTAGTTTTGTGCGTCGCACAACGCGGTAAGGCAAGCGGCCGGCAGAGGAAGGTCAACGGCGATGGGCAGGTGATCCGAGAATAGATGGTCCAGCACCCGCACTTCAGAGACCTCCAAGCTTTGCGAGAGCAGGATGTGGTCAAGCGCACGGCGTGGTTGCCAGGAAGGATAGCTGAGCAGTGGCTTGACGGGATGTAGCGGCAGCGAATCACTAAACCGCTCGTGGGCGTGAATTTGCTCCGGGGTGCAGTTCAAATCGCCCATCACAACGACATGACGTAGTGGGCGAATAATCTCACTTAGGTAGTCGAACTGGCGCACACGGCCGCGGTGGCTCAGCGCCAAATGCGCCACGAAAACGTGAAGGGCATCCGGCCCATTACCAAAACGCGCATGAATCGCCCCACGCCCGGGCAAGGTGCCGGGCAAGCGGTGCTCTTCGACTTGGGTGGGCGTTAGACGCGAAAGTAAGCCGTTGCTGTGCTGGGCAATGCGGCCTAAATTGCGATTCAGCTGCTGAAAATGGTTAGCAAACCCGGCGCGGGCAGCAAGGTATTCGACCTGATTAACGCGGCTTGAGCGAAAGCTACCACCGTCGACCTCTTGCAGGCCAACGACGTCGAAATGGCCCATCACCTTGCCCATGATATCCAAACGCTGGTTACGCTTTGGATGCGGGAGAAGGTGCTGCCAACTGCGGGTAACGTAATGATGGTAAGCGGAGGTCTGGATGCCCACCTGCAAATTGAACGAGAGCAAACGCAGATGGCCATCCGCCAGTAGCGGTGACCGGGCATCCAGGTGACTCATGGGCGTACTTCCCAGCAGCGTACATCAAAGCAAATTGGCGAGACTACTCGGCGCGCTCCTCGCGAACCCGCTTGATCAGCGCGTCGGCAATTTGCGGCATGTTAGCCAAGCTACCGGCGCTGCTTGGGGTGACGAGATAGCGACCATCGACCATCAGCGCTGGAACGCCCATCAGCTGCATATCGCGCATGCGGCTATTGGCACGACTCACGTCGCTGCGCACACTAAAGGACGTTAACGCGTCGCGGGCTTCGTCTTTGCTCACGCCATAATTGGCGAAGAATTCCGCCAGCTCATCGGTATCCGTCAGTGAGCGCCCCTCTTCGTGAATGGCGTGAAAGAAATCGGCATGCAGCGCATCTTCGATACCTAACGATTTTGCCGCATAGAACGCGGTGGCGTGGGTGTTCCAGTCACCACCCATTGTGGCGGGCAGGTGCACAACGCGCACATCGTCTTCAAGCGTTTCGTACCATTCGGCGAGCTCAGGCTGCAGGCGATAACAATGCGGGCAGCCGAACCAAAACGCTTCGGTGATTTCGATCTGGTCGTCATCCACTTGCGTTTCTATCGGCGTTTCCAAGCGCTCGTAGTGCTCACCTTCTACCAGCGCCTGGGCGCTCGCCACGGCGGAAAGCGTAAGCCCCGCGACCGCGACCATTAATGTTTTCCACATATCGGGCGTTCTCCACGTCAAGCAGGCCCATAAAAGATGGGCACCAAATAAATAGCGAACCAGTAGGACTGCTAGCACCGCTTTATGGTTCCTTTGCAGCCTACAGCGCTTAGTGAAGCCCCTGTACGTAGTTGGCAACCGCCTTCATGTCATCATCGCTCATTTTAGAGGCGATATCGCGCATGATCGCGTTGGGGTCGTTGTGACGCTCTCCGGCAGCAAAATCTTGCAGTGTCGAAATCGTGTACTCCGAGTGCTGACCAGAAAGGGCCGGGTATACCGCCGTGCCGATGCCCTGCCCCGTCGGCGTATGGCACGCTGAACACGCTGGAATGCCTTTGTCTATATCGCCAGCACGGTAGAGTTCTTCACCGCGGGCGAGCAACGCTTCATCGTCTTTGGCTTGACCGATGTTGGCGTCCATTGCGGCAAAGTAAGCCGCGACGTCCCACGCATCTTGATCGGAGAAATCGTCAACCTGCCCGGCCATCTGTGCCACGACACGGTCTCCGTCGCGGATATCCATGATCTGCTTGGCGAGGTAAGACATCTGTTGGCCGGCTTGATTGGGGAAGGAGCCAATCGCGCTAATGCCATTTTGCCCGTGGCAGGCCGCACACGAGCCAGCCAGCTCTTGGCCCGCATTCGGGTCTGCATTGGCTTGCAGGTCTTCTTGAGCGTGAACGGTGCCAACGGCACCCATGGTAATTGCCAGGCTTGCCAGTAACTTTCTCATTGCTAGTCCACTATGCCGTTAGTTGGTGACTGGTACGCACCCTGGGCGCTGCCCAGGTTCAGCAAATTACCAGGGTCAGCTCTGGGCGCCGCAAACAATTCACACAAAGCGCGAATTGTCGCTGACGTATAGAGCGCGATGGTACACTAGCGCCCCAGGTCGCAGTTATAAACCACTTGTATTATAACGAATCACCCCACCGGCGGGAATGCAATACCACGCCTGCTTTAGGGGTAATTCCAGCGCGCTTTTGCGCCTACTTCTGCTCTATTTTGCCAGGATGTACACCGATGACCGTAACACCTGCCACCGCCCCGGCACTTAATTATTCGACCGCAAGCTTTATGCTTAGCGCGCCTTCGCTTGCCCTGTGCCCCGAAGACAGCGCTGCTGAAGTCGCCTTTGCCGGGCGTTCTAACGCGGGGAAATCCAGCGCTATCAACGCCCTAACACGGCAAAACGCGTTGGCGCGTACCTCGCGTACGCCGGGTCGCACGCAGCTGATCAACTTCTTCAGCTTAATGAATACTACCTCACAACGCCTCGTCGATCTGCCCGGCTACGGCTATGCCAAAGTGCCCGAGTCGGTAAAGCGTGAGTGGCAAAAGCACCTTTCTGACTACCTGCGCGGCCGCCAAAGCCTTCGCGGGCTGGTGCTACTAATGGATGTACGCCACCCACTCACCGAGTTTGACCAGATGATGCTGGGGTTTGCCGATGAGCGCGATATGCCGGTGCAAATCCTGCTGACAAAAGCGGACAAATTAAAGAAAGGCCCGGCCAGTAGCGCGCTGCAAAAAGTTCGCGCCCAGCTAAGCGACTGGGACGATTTAGTCTCCGTTCAGCTCTTTTCAGCGCTGAAAAAAGACGGCCTTGAGCCGCTCTCAAAGCGCTTAGATCAATGGCTAACGCTCCCCGACGAAGCCTAAGCGCACGTCGACGATACGCTCTTTGCGTCACGACTTTGGCCACGACGTCTCCAACCACGCCAGCACCTCCGGCAGCTCTTTTACGTGAGCGATCCGCGTCACCCGCTCGGGCAGCGCTTGATCGCCCGTTTCGTTGATCCATACCGCGTGCATGCCTAGCTGCTGCGCGGGCAGCACATCCTCCTCCCAAGAATCCCCCACGTGCATCGCCCGTTCGGGCACCGCATCAAGCTTTGCCAGCGCGGTGAGAAAGGGCGTGGGATCAGGCTTGGGGGCGAGCAGTTCGCCCGCCGCAATCGCCACGGGGAAGTGGTGCGCCAGCGGCTGGCGCGATAAATGGATATTGCCATTGGTGATCGCCGCCAAACGGTAGTGCTTGCGTAGCTCATGCAAAAGCGCGTCGACTTCCGGGTGCGGCGTTACCTGAACACGCAGGCGATGGAACTCGTTCATCGCCGCAGCTGCCCACATCAGCGCGGTGCTTTTCGCCACCCCGTGGGCTTGTAGCTGATCCTCCAAGGCGCGCAGGCGCAGCCAGGTAAAATCGCCGCGCCGCTCGGGCACCTCCCTGGCTAGGCGCTGGCGACGCGCGAGGTAATCCTGCAACCCCGCTTCATAGCTCAGCACCAGGGGTAACTCGCCGCGTTCCGCCCGCCAAACGTTAAACGCGGTGAGCAGCCAGCGGTAATGGCCCTCCTCGGTGCGTTCCATCACGCCTTGGTTGTCCCACAGAGTATCGTCGAGATCAAACGTAATCGCTTGCAGCGTGGCAATTTGGCGCATGGCTATGGCTCGGGTGGTAAATCAGAAGACGTTGTCGACGCTCGGCGTCGCGCTCGCGGATGCGCCGCATCGTAGCTCCCGGCTAGGTGCTGCCAATCCAGCCGTGTATACACCTGCGTGGTGGAAAGGTTGGCATGGCCCAAAAGCTCCTGCACCGCGCGCAGATCCTGGCTGGACTCCAGCAGATGGCTGGCAAACGAGTGGCGTAGCCGGTGCGGGTGCAAATGCTCGGGTAACCCACGCTCGATGGCAAGCATGGCCAAGCGTTTTTGTATCGCACGGTGCCCCAAGCGGCTGCCGCGCTGGCCCACAAAGAGGGCTGTTTCGCTCGCCGAGGCTAATTGTACTCGCGCCGCCAGCCATGCATTCAGTGCATCACGCGCTCTACGCCCTACCGGCACCTGACGCGGTTTAGCGCCCTTGCCGATCACGCGCACGCGCTGTGGCGCTAGATTGGTCGTATTCAACGCGGCGAGCTCCGCTAAGCGCAGCCCGCTGGAGTATAAAAGCTCTAACATCGCCTGATCCCGCAGCGCCAATGGCGTGCCGTCATGGGGCGTATCGAGAAAATGGGCCAGCGCGTCCACATCCAGCGGGCGCGGCAGGTGGCTTGGCTGCTTTGGCGTGCGCAACAGCGTCACCGGGTTATCCGCCAGCACGCCACGCGAAACGCAATCATCGGCAAAGCGCGATAGCGCCGCCCGACGCCGCGCTAGGCTGCGCGGTGCCAGCCCGCGGCTTCGCTCGCTGGCAAGAAACGCGCGCAAAAAGGTGGCATTCAGCTCGCTTGTGGCCGCGACGCCGCGGGCTTCGGCGAACGTGCACAGCGCCGCCAGATCGCGACGATACGCCGTCACGGTGGCGGGGCTTGCGTGCTGGCTCAGCGCCGCGAGAAACACCTCTGTCTGGGTCGTCAGGTCAGCGGTAGGCGCGTTAGCCATGGGGCGATAAACGAATTAGCAGACGCGCTGTAATATCGCCCAGATACTCGGTAAATAGCGTATCCATGCTGGCACGATACTGTTCCGGGTCGGGGCTGGCCAACAGCAAATAACCTAGCGGCTCGCCCGCCGAGAGGCGCGTCACTGCGCAGGAGCCGGCTTTTTTGGGCGGCGTTACGTGGGGCAGCAAGCACTTCCAATCACTTAAGCCCAGCTTAGCGCACCGACTGGTGCGACCATCCAAAAGCGCCGTCAGCCTAGCGCTTGCATGTTGGTTAAGCACATGGCGCGGCGGCTGCGGAAGGGCAGGCTCAGCGTCGCTCAACTCGGGCGGGCACCAAAGTGCCAGCGCTGGCGTATCGAAACGCTCGCTCATCTGCGTGACCAGCGCCTGCGCCAGGGCGTCACGGTCTTCGGCCTCGACCAGCGCCAGTAACGTTTCGCGCAGGCGGCGATACTGCGCCTCATTATGCCGCGCGGCATCAAGCAGCTGCTCCAGGCGACCTTCCGCCGTCTCCGCACGGGCGCGCAGGTCGATCACTAACCGCTCCAATAGCGAGACCGCGCCATCAATGTTGGGGTGCGGCACCGTAAGCTGCTGGAGCAGCCCTTCACGACCGACGAAAAAATCGGGATGGCGGGCCAACCAGAACGCTACTTGATCAGGGTCGAGCGTCTTGCGCGGTTCAGGGGCTTGAGACATCGCCGTTCTCCCTAGAGGGTTTTCTCATCAGTACGATTCATTCCGTGTGCTTACTTCAGTACGCTTAATTCAGTGCGACGCGGCCGTCAAATACGCGCGTGGCGGGACCAACCATGATGAGCGAGGCTTCTGGATCGGGCCATTCGATGGAAAGCTCGCCGCCAGGCAGATGGACGTTAACCGGGCTTTTTAACAGCCCCTGGCGGATGCCGCTAGCCACCGCGGCACAGGCACCGGTGCCGCACGCCAACGTTTCGCCGCTACCGCGTTCGAATACGCGAAGGCGAATCTCGCTGGGAGAAACGACCTGCATAAAGCCAACATTCACTTTGTGGGGAAAGCGCGGGTGCGCTTCAATCGCAGGCCCCAAACGTGCCACCGGCGCGCTATCGACGTTCTCGACTGCTAGCACCGCGTGAGGATTGCCCATCGAGACCACGCTGACGTTAAGGGCTTCACCGTCAACGTCCAACTCATGTAAGGGCTTATCGCCAGGGGCGTCAAACGGCAGCGCAGACGGCGTGAACCGTGGGCGGCCCATGTCAACACGCACCTGACCGTCGTGCTGAATCGTGAGCACCAACGGGCCACCGCCGGTTTCGACATGGATTTCGTTTTTATGGGTCAAGCGCTGGTCGCGCACAAACCGGGCAAAGCAGCGCGCGCCGTTACCGCAGTTCTCTACCTCGCTGCCATCGGCATTGAAGATACGGTAGCGAAAATCCATATCCGGGTCGCGGGGCGGCTCCACCACTAGCAATTGATCAAAGCCGATACCAAAGCGGCGGTCGGAAAGCTCACGGACATGGGCATCGGTCAGGCGCGCACGCTGAGTGACGAGATCCACCATCACAAAGTCATTCCCCAGGCCGTGCATTTTGGTGAAGTGCAGCAGCATTATCGCTCCTCTGCCTGGCCCAAGGCGCTAGCGGGCAGCAGCGCTTCGCCAGCCCACAGGCTTTCTATGCTCTCGCGGCGACGCACGACATAACAGGCATCGCCATCGACCATCAGCTCCGCCGGGCGCGGGCGGCTGTTGTAGTTCGAGGCCATGACAAAGCCGTAGGCGCCAGCTGAGCGCACGGCGAGCAAATCATTTTCGGCAATCGCCAATTCGCGCTCTTTGCCTAAGAAGTCGCCGGTTTCGCACACCGGGCCGACCACGTCGTAGACGGCTTTCTCGCGTGCGTTGCGGGTATCCACGGGGACAATCGCCTGCCACGCCTGATAAAGCGAGGGGCGAATCAAATCGTTCATCCCCGCATCGACGATGGCGAAGTTTTTGCTTTCGCCCGGCTTTAAGAACTCCACGCGAGTGAGCATAACGCCCGCATTGGCGGCAATCGAACGACCCGGTTCAAACAGCAAGATGAGCTTTTTACCGCCTTTCCAACGGGACAAGCGCGAGAGCAACTGGCTGGCGTAGTCAAACGGCTGAGGCGGTTTTTCATCGCGATAGGGCACGCCAAGACCGCCCCCGAGATCAAGGTGCTCGATCTCGATACCACGCTCGTGCAAGCGCTCCATCAGTATCAGCAGGCGCTCCAGGGCATCCAGAAACGGCGCCGTTTCGGTCAGCTGCGAGCCAATATGGCAATCCAACCCCACCACGCTGACATGCGAAAGGCTTGCCGCGAGCTCGTAAACCGCCAGCGCTTCATCCACCGGAATGCCGAACTTGTTGTCCTTAAGCCCGGTGGAAATATACGGGTGAGAACCGGCATCCACATCCGGGTTGACGCGTAGCGACACCGGCGCGGTTTTGCCTAGCTCACCGGCCACGGCATTTAAGCGCTCAAGTTCGGGGCGCGATTCGACGTTAAAGCACTTGATGCCGACCTCTAGCGCCCGGGCCATCTCGCTTGCCTGCTTGGCCACCCCGGAGAACACGACCTTCGTCGGATCGCCGCCCGCCACTAGCACGCGCTCAAGCTCGCCGACCGAGACAATATCGAAACCCGCGCCGAGCTTGGCCAAAAGCCCCAGCACGGCAAGGTTGGAATTCGCCTTTACGGCGTAGCAAATCAAATGCGACTGGCTACCCAGCGCCTCGGTGTAGGCGCGAAAATGACGCGCAAGCGTCGCCTTGGAGTAAACGTAGCAGGGCGTACCGTGCTCGGCGGCAATACGCGATAGCGGCACGTCTTCGGCGTAGAGCACGCCGTCGCGGTAGTTAAAGTGATCCATTTACCCCTCCTGCTCGGCGGCATTCGCATTGGCGGCATCATCGGGCAGGTAAAGCGGCCCTTTTTGGCCGCACCCTGCCAGCAGCAGTATCACGGCGACGCCGAATAACAGACCCTTAACGCTCATGCCTGATCCTTAAGCACGGCGAGCGCTTCGCGTGCCCGTTGCGCGGCGGCGCGGACCTGGTCCGGCGCGGTGCCGCCAATGTGATTACGCGCCGCCACAGAGCCCTCAAGCGTTAGCACCTCGAAGACATCGCTTTCGATCGCCTGAGAGAACTGGCGCAGCTCGTCGAGCGACATCTGGGAGAGGTCTTTCTCTTCTTTTAAGCCGTAAGCCACCGATTCACCGACAATCTCGTGAGCGTCGCGGAAGGCCACGCCTTTGCGCACTAAGTAGTCAGCGAGATCGGTCGCGGTAGAGAAGCCCTTGCGTGCCGCTTCGAACATATTGACCTTTTTCGGTTCGATAGCTGGCACCATATCAGCAAAGGCTTTAAGGCAATCGCCCACGGTGTCCACGGCGTCAAATAGCGGCTCTTTGTCTTCCTGGTTATCTTTGTTGTAGGCCAGCGGCTGCGATTTCATCAGCGTCAAAAGCCCCATCAGGTGACCGTAAACGCGGCCGGTTTTTCCCCGCACTAACTCGGGCACATCGGGGTTTTTCTTCTGCGGCATGATCGAGGAGCCGGTGCAAAAACGATCCGGCAGGTCGATGAAGTCAAACTGTGCGCTGGTCCACAGCACCAGCTCTTCGCTCATACGCGACATATGCATGAGCAAAATGCTGGCGAAGCTGACAAACTCGATGGCGAAATCGCGATCCGACACCGCATCCAGCGAGTTCTCGGCCGGGCGCTCAAAACCTAAAAGCTCGGCGGTGACGTGGCGATCAATCGGGTAGGTCGTCCCCGCCAACGCAGCGGCGCCCAGCGGCATGACGTTGACGCGCTTGCGGCAATCGAGCAGACGCTCGTGGTTACGGGCGAGCATCTCCTGCCAGGCCAACAAGTGGTGACCAAACGTCACCGGCTGCGCCGTCTGTAGGTGGGTAAAACCCGGCATAATGGTATCGGCTTCGCGGTCGGCAAGCTCAACCATGCCTTCGCGTAGGCGAATCAGCTCAACTTCGGTGGCATCGATGGCATCGCGCATAAACAGGCGAATATCGGTTGCCACTTGATCGTTGCGTGAGCGGCCGGTATGTAGCTTTTTACCGGTAATGCCGATTTTGTCGGTCAGCCGCGCTTCAATATTCATGTGCACGTCTTCCAGCGGTACCGTCCACTGAAATTCACCGCGTTCAATTTCGTCGCGGATCTCGTTGAGGCCGGTCACGATTGACTCGCGCTCGTCATCGGTCAACACGCCCACCCGCGCCAGCATGGTAGCGTGAGCGATTGAACCCTGAATATCTTGCGCCGCCAAGCGCTGGTCAAAGCCGACCGAGGCGGTAAAACGCTCGACAAAGGCATCGGTGGGTTCGCTGAAGCGGCCGCCCCAGGACTGGTTGGTAGCTTGACTCATGACAACGGTATCCTGCGTAAACATTAAAAAAATCGCTGGTCAAAGTGTACCAGAGTCGCCCTATCAAGCGGCATGGCGATTTGCGATTTTGCCCTGCCGTGCTTTAGTGCTCTGCGGCCGAACGACGTCTTTTTTGCCCATGGCGCAGCCGCTCCCGCTCGGCATGGCGGAACGCCTCTTGCACAATCGCGCGCAGCTCATCGTCGTCCCACGGCTTAGTAATGAACTTATACACACCGCCCTGATTCACTGCATCGGTTACGGTTTGCAGGTTGGTGTAGCCGGAAAGAATCAACTGCACCGTATCGGGGTAAAGCTCTTTCACTCGGTGCAAAAACGCCGTGCCGCTCATTTCGGGCATACGCTGGTCGCTGATAATGACATCCACGTCGTTCATCGCCATGTGTTCAAACGCGTCGCTGGCCTGCTCAACGGCGATAATCCGGTAGCCATCACGCCGCAGCACACGGGTGAGCGCGCGCAGGATATTGGGCTCGTCATCAAGCAACAGCAACGTGCGCACCTCTTCGCCCTCAACACCCGCTGCGCTTGGTAGCGTCGAGTGCTGCTCGCGCATGAAGCGGACCAAATCGTCAAACGGCATGGGCCGGGCAAAGTAAAACCCCTGAAAGGTGTCGCATAGCTGCTTGCGTAAGAAGGCGTGCTGGGCGGACGTTTCCACGCCTTCTACCAGCACGTCCAGCTCCATTTTGGCCGCCATGGTGACCACACCTTCAATGATCGCAGCGTCGCGATGGTCGCTGATCACATCTTGCACAAAGGAGCGGTCAATCTTGATCTTGTTGATCGGCAAACGCTTTAAATAACTCAGGCTAGAGAAACCGGTGCCAAAATCGTCCATGGCGATACGCACACCGAGCTTACGCAGCGAATCCAGCGCACCAATCGCTCGCTCGGCACTTTCCATTAGCACGCCTTCAGTGAGTTCAAGCTCTAAAAGCGTCGGGTCCAACGCACTGGCTTCCAAGGTGTGTTCAACCGACTCAAGGAAACCGGGGCGCTGAAACTGCATGGGAGAAATATTCACCGCCATCGTGGTGCGGCTAAAGCCCAACGTAGTGAGCTTTTGCCCATCGCGACAGGCCGTCGCCAACACCCACTCGCTGATCGGGATGATCTGGCCGGTGTCTTCGGCCAGGCTGATAAATTCTACGGGCGGGATATAGCCACGCACCGGATGACGCCAGCGCAGGAGCGCCTCCACGCCGACCACACGGCCACTGGGGCTATGGATTTGCGGCTGGTAATACAGTTCAAACTCTTCCTGTTCAATGGCCTGCTGCAAGGCGCTACGTAACGCCACACGGGCACTGACTTTTTGGTTAAGCGCCTCGGTGAACCACTGATAAGTGTTGCGTCCTTGGCGTTTGGCTTTGTACATCGCCAAATCCGCCTGTTGGATGAGCGCCTTCGGTTGGTCGGTTTTACCGTCGCTCGTGGCAATCCCGATACTCGCGGTGATGCGCATCTCACTGCCATTATGCCAATACGCGGACGCTAGCCGTTGCAGAATCCGTTCAACGACGTAAAGCGCATCGCCCTCATTGGCGAGGTCCGGCAGCACCGCGATAAATTCATCACCATCAAAACGGGCCACGGTATCCCAAGGACGCAAAACGGCCTTCAGACGCTTGGCGACTTCGATCAGAATAAAATCGCCCACCTCATGCCCTAGGGTGTCGTTAATCGGTTTGAATTCATCCAAATCAATAAATAGCACCGCCAAATAACGCTGATGACGCTGGGCAATTTGGCAACCCTCCGTGATGCGCTGCGCCAGCAAGACGCGATTCGGCAGCCCTGTGAGCGCGTCGTGGCTAGCGTTGTAGGCGATTTGCGCTTGATATTCGCGCTGCTCGGAAATATCGTTTTGCACGCCAATATAGTGCGTTACCACGCCACTCTCGTCGCGCACTGGGGAAACGTAGAGATCATTCCAAAACAGCGCACCATTGCAGCGGTAGTTGCGCAGCGTCACGTGCACGCCACACTCGGCCGCGATGCCCTCACGCAACACCCTGACAGCTTGAGGGTCGGTATCGTTCCCCTGCAGAAAACGGCAGTTGCGCCCTATCGCCTCTTCGCGGGAGTAGCCGGTAATACGCTCAAAGGCCGCATTAACGTACACAATCGGCAAATCGGGCTGCCCGGCATCCGCAACCGAAATGCCGTTGACACTCGATTCTATGCCGCGCTCAAGCAACTTAAGTTGCGCCTCAAGCCTTTTGCGCTCGCTAATGTGGCGTGCGACGAAACAAATGACGCGGTCCGCGCCTAGCGAGGCACTGATTTCTACCCAGTGACGCTGGTGTGAAGCGCTGACGATTTGTAGTTCAAACATATCTACTACGTCGCCTTGTGCCAGCCGAGTAAGCACATTGGCGACCAACGGCTGATGTTCTTCGCTAACCACGAGCGTATAAGGGCGCCCGAGTACCGCGTCCTCGCTGAACTCAAGCAAGGCCAAAAAGGCACGGTTGACCTGCAAAAAGGTGCCGTCTAGGTCTAGGTCTAGGTCTACGCAGCAGAAAAGGTCATGGGACAGGGTGAAAAATTGTGCTAACTGCCCCGGCGTTGGAGCTTGAACCATCATTGCCTCCTATTAAACTTGTGTCGTCTAGCGGAGAGGACTAAAACGCCGGTCAACGATGTTTTTATAGCGCTTATTTTTACTGTGTGGTCGGGTGCTTTATGATGAGAACCAACACAGTTTATCGGGCCGTGATAGCGGCCAAGGGAGAATATAACGTGCAGTCCATCACAAAGCTGCGTATCGCCACGCGTAAAAGCCAACTGGCCATGTGGCAAGCCGAACATGTACGCCACCGTTTAATCACCGCTAACCCTGAGCTTGAGGTCGAGCTGATCGCCCTTTCTACTAAAGGCGACAAGATTCTCGACACACCACTTTCTAAAATCGGCGGCAAAGCGCTGTTTGTCAAAGAGCTTGAAGAAGCCATGCTCGATGGTCGCGCCGATATTGCCGTGCATTCAATGAAAGACGTGCCAATGCACTTCCCCGAGGGGCTAGGCCTTTCGGTGATCCTCGAAGGCGCCGACCCCACCGATGCGTTTGTCTCCAACCATTATAAAAGTGTCGATGAGTTGCCCGAAGGTTCACGTGTCGGCACCGCAAGCCTACGCCGCGGCCTACAACTGCGCGAGGCGCGCCCCGACCTTGAGATCCTTAACCTGCGTGGCAACGTTCAGACCCGCTTGGGCAAGCTCGACGCTGGCGACTTCGACGCCATTATTCTGGCTACCTCCGGGCTTAAGCGCTTAGGGCTTGAAGAACGTATTGCGCAAGCGCTACCGCCGGAAATTTGCCTGCCCGCGTGCGGCCAAGGGGCGCTGGGCATTGAGTGCCGCCTACACGACCCGGAGCTGACCGCATTGCTCGCCCCGCTTGATGATGCCGACACCGCCACCCGCGTGCGCGCCGAACGAGCGATGAATACGCGCCTCGAAGGCGGCTGCCAGGTGCCCATCGGCGGCCATGCCGTGCTGGACAAAGCAAGTGAAACCCTGTGGCTGCGCGGTTTGGTCGGCAACCCAGAAGGCACGGAGGTACTGCGCGCCGAAGGCAAAGGCTCTATGCACGAGCCGGAAGCGCTGGGCATGCGTGTGGCAGATGAGCTACTCGACCTTGGCGCAGGCGATATTCTTGCTGAGGTTTACGGCAGCCAATGATGCTACCGGTACTGATCACTCGCCCCGGCGCGCGCGGCGCCGTACTCGCCAACGCGCTTGAGCAGCGCGGCTTCGCTGTAGAGCCGCTTACCGTGATGCAGCTAGAAGCGCTGCCTGAAGACCCGGCGTTACGCAGCCTGTGGCTAGATATGGATCAGTACCCAAAAGTGATCGTCGTCAGCCCCTTCGCCGCTGAGTGCTTAAGTGCCGCGCTTGACCGCTACTGGCCTCAACTGCCCATCGGCATTGACTACTACACTGTCGGCAACGCCACGGCGCAAGTGCTTCACGCGACACTAGGCGTGCGGGTCCACGTACCGACAAACGGTAGCGACGATACCAGCGAGGCTCTACTCGCGCTGCCATCGCTACAGCGCGTTGACCAGCAAAACGTGTTAATCGTCGCCGGAGAAGGCGGGCGTACGTTGCTGGCCGATACACTCAGCGCACGTGGCGCCAACGTCACCCGTGCAAGCGTCTACCGCCGCGTCTACGCACCGCCTGATACAAGCGGAAAAAAGCGGCTCACCCAGGGGAATTATCAGGCGTTGATTGTTACCAGCGGCGAACAGCTGCAACATCTGGCAAAATGGTGCGATCAGGCAGCCTTGAACCAACCGCTAATCGTTTCCAGTCGCCGTTTGGCTACACTGGCTGAAACACTGGGCTTTCGAGCCCCTACGGTGGCATCGGGAGCAACACCGGCTGCGCTGACAGCCGCGTTGGCTCAGGCCTGCAACCCGCCGGGGACCGATGTCGATCAAGGAACTTAACAAGGGCTAGCGACAGATGAGCAAGCAACCAAACGATCAAGACGATACGCAGAAGGCATCCGCTGCGTCGTCTAACAGTCAACCGAAAGCCGGTGGCGCTAAGCACGGCGGCAATACGGCAAATGCCAATACGGCCAAAACCAGCGCCAATAGCGCGGGCTCAAATACGCAAAACGCGCGCCCTTCCGGTAATAAACCCGATGGCAAGGAAGCGGATAATAAAGCGCAGCGCAGCGCTAGCGACAAAAACGCCACCGCCAAACCCACCACGAAAGCCGCTCCTGCAAGCGGTGGTGGATCAGGCCAAGCATCGGCCAATAAAACCACCGGCGGCGGCAAAGGCGGCGTCGTGGCGATCATCCTGGTGATTCTCCTAGCGATTGCCCTGGCGTGGCTCGCTTGGCAAGGTTGGCAACGCTTGGAGAACCAGCAGCAGCGTCTCGATGATATCTCCCAGCAGGCCAGTAACAGCGCTTCGCAAGAGGCACTTAGCGAACTCGAATCGCGCCTTGAAAGTGCCGAAGCGCAACGTAGCCAAACGCTTGATAATACCGTTAGCGAGCTGCGTAACGACTTTGCCAACTATCGCTCTGAGGTCAACGGCACATTGGATAACGTGCTTAGCCAGCTTTCCCAAGAGCAAGATACCGACGAGCGCGAGTGGCTGCACGCCGAAGCGGCCTATCTGTTGCGCCTAGCCAATCAGCGCTTGCAGCTTGAACGCGATGTCGAAGGTTCCGCCGCGCTTCTTCAGACCGCCGACGAGCGCTTAGCCGATGCCGACAACCCGGCGCTCACCCCGGTACGCCGTGAAATTGCCAGTGAACTGGCCGCGCTCGATGCCGTGCCGCGCGTTGACCGCACCGGTATTTACCTAGCGTTAAATGCGCAGCAAGAGCGCATCGCCTCGCTACGTTTAGACCAAGAAGTCGTCGACGCTGAGCCGGTGACATCTACGATGGAAGAGCCGCCTACCGGCACGTTCCAGCGCCAGCTGGCACGCTTTGGCGAAGAGCTCAAAGAACTGGTCGTCATTCGTGAGCACGACGAAGCGCTTGAGGCACTGATCACGCCGGAGCAAGAGTCGTACCTACGTCAAAGCCTGCGCTTAATCCTTGAGCAATCGCAGCTGGCCCTGCTCAAAGAGGAACAAGCCCTGTTTGAAGCTAGCCTCGATAAAGCACTGACGCTTCTTGATGGTTACTACGACACGTCGCGCAGCGACACTCAGAGCGTTATCGAGCGCCTAGAAGCGCTCAAGCAGACTCAGGTAACGCCGGAACTTCCCGATATCAGTGGCTCTCAGCAAGCGCTTAGCGAGTTCATCGACAACCGCTATGAGTCGCGCAACGCAAGCGGAGGTGAGGCATGAGAAAGCTTGTTCTCCTTATCATCGTCGGGCTGGCCGTCGGTGCCTTTTTCGGGCACCTGATGATGTCCGTGCCCGGCTACTGGCTGATACGGGTAGGCGACACCTCCGTGCAAACCTCGTTCTGGTTTGGCTTGGTACTGCTGCTCGGTGCGTTTATCGTTTTGCACTTTGCGCTGCGCCTTTTGGGCGGCATTATTCGCCCGGTCGGCCGCTTTCGCACCTGGAATAGCCGCGCCCGCAACCGCCGCGCCATGAAACGCACCGTTCGTGGGCTTGTCGCGTTGACCGACGGTCGCTGGAAAAAAGCTGAGAAAACCCTCGTACGCGCAGCGGATGATTCCAGCACACCGCTGGTCAACTACCTCTCCGCCGCCCTTGCCGCACACTACCAAGGGCACTACGAAACATCGCAAGAGCACTTGAACCAAGCGCAGCTCACCACTGAAGGCGCTGACACCGCCATCGGCTTGATGCAGGCGCAGCTGATGATCGACCGCCAACAGCCGGAAGACGCCTTGGCGATTCTTAACCGCCTAGACAAAAAGCTGACCAATCACCCCCAAGTGCTCAAGCTACTCAAGCAGGTGCATTTAAGCGTCAACGATTGGGACGGCTTGCGCCGGTTGGTGCCGCGTCTTGCGGCGCAAAAGCTCATCTCGCCCACCGAGCGTGAGCAGCTTGAATACCGCGCCTACCGTGAACTTATTGTGTTTGAAAGCAAAAACCCCGGCGACGTTGAGCGTGTGCGTAGCCTCTGGGCCGACATGCCCGACTACCTGCGCGCCAATACCGAGCTGATTGTGCTCTACACCGAAGCGCTGGTGCAGGCGAACGAAGAGCCAATTGCCGAGCGCCTGCTGAGCCACTCACTCGACCACCACTGGGATGCGCGGTTAGTGAAACGCTACGGCCTGCTCAATGTCGATGCGCGGCGCCAACTAGCCAAAGCCGAACAGTGGCTGCAAGAACGCCCCAATGACCCTGAGCTTTTACTGGCCTGCGGACGTCTCTCGCTACGCACCGGCCAGTGGAGCAAAGCACAAGAGTACTTTGAAGCCAGCCAGCGCCAGCGCCCCAACGGTGTGGTCTGCGCGGAATTGGCACGCCTATACGCAAGCTTAGGTGAGCATAACAAGAGCCAACTCTACTACCGCCACAGCGTGGAAATGCTGGCGAAATCGCTGCCCTCGCTACCGCAGCCTAGCAATAGCAGTGCCTCAGACGGCGATGCTTCCAGCAAAAAGGCGATGAAAAGCGACGCGAAAAAAAGCGCTTAGCGCTTATCCCACCGACGACGTCGTTAACGCGCGCTTCACCAACGCGCATAGCGGGTGCCCCGGGCACCCGCTTTTTTTAATTCGTCGCACGCATAATTGCCTCCAGCGCGGCGTGGTAACCCTGCGTTCCCAAGCCTGCGATCACCCCGTCGGCGCGTAATGACACATACGAATGGTGGCGAAACGCTTCGCGCTGATGAACGTTGGAGATATGCACCTCGATCACCCTGCCATCAAAGGCGTTAAGCGCATCCAAAATAGCCACAGACGTGTGGGTATAGGCAGCGGGGTTGATGATAATCGCGCAGGTACCGTCCTCACGCGCGGCATGGATGGCATCAATGAGCTCACCTTCGTGATTGCTTTGACGGTAAACCAGCTCCCAACCGGCGAGCAGGGCTTGTTCGTGCAGCGCGTGATTCACATCCTGCAACGTTTCATCGCCGTAGATTTCCGGCTGCCGCGTGCCCAAAAGGTTAAGATTTGGCCCGTGTAGTACCAAGATTTTTTGTTGCATCGATAGCGCTCCTTTAACGTTGCGCCATCATACAAAAAAGCGGACCTGGTGACGTCAACCAGATCCACTTCATACGCGGAATGCATATCTGGCAGCTCGTGGGTAATGCCTTGAGCCTGCAAGCGTTATTGTTCGCTGACAGCCTCAAAGCTCGCTAGCGCTGAGCTGAGGTTTTCCATAATCTCTTCTGCCAACATCTCAGGCTCGGGTAAGTTTTCCAGATCCGTCATTGAGGCATCGCGGAGCCAGAAGATATCCAGGCTCGCTTTATCTCGCGCAAGCAGCTCTTCTCTATCAAAGGCCCGCCAACGACCGTCTGGCGTTTCTTCGCTCCAAGTAGGTGTGCGCTCATGGCGATTGCGAGCGTTATAGCAAGCAATAAAATCCTCTAAATGAGCGTAGGTCAGCGGTTTTTGTTTCAACGTGTGATGCACGTTAGTTCGGTAATCGTAGTACCAGACCGTAGACGTTTGTGGGTCGGGGCTGGCGGGGCGGTTATCGAAGAAAAGAACGTTAGCCTTGACACCCTGCGCATAGAAGATACCGGTGGGTAAACGCAAAATGGTGTGAAGATCTGTGGTCTGCAACAGCTTGCGGCGGATCGTTTCGCCAGCGCCACCTTCAAACAGCACGTTATCCGGCACCACCACGGCCGCTCGTCCGGTCGTCTTCAGCATCGTCCTAATATGCTGCACAAAATTAAGCTGCTTGTTCGACGTGGTCGCCCAAAAATCCTGCCGGTTGTACGTCAATTCCTCGGCTTCTTGCTCCCCTTCAGCATTGGTGAAGCTCATCGAGCTTTTCTTGCCGAAAGGCGGGTTGGCCAGCACGTAATCAAAAGTTTCATCAGACGGCGATATCAGTGCGTCGGCAGAAGACACCCGCGTTTCGCCGGTAATTTCACCGATCCCATGCAGGAACATGTTCATCAAGCAGAGTCTTCGCGTGCCCGCGACGATCTCGTTACCGAAAAAGGTCGAATGTTTGAGGAAGCTTTTTTGATCCTTGTCCAGGGCGTAATTTTTTGAGTCCGTCAGAAAGTCATGAGCCGCCAGAAAAAAACCACCCGTGCCACATGCGGGGTCGGCGATGGTTTTACCTGGCTCAGGGCGCACACACTCAACCATCGCGCGAATTAGCGCACGAGGAGTGAAATACTGGCCCGCGCCCGATTTGGTGTCTTCGGCATTGCGCTCCAGCAGGCCTTCGTAGATATCCCCTTAAAAAACTCTTTCGCATCATCATCGCGTCGGTAAGACGTTAAATAGCCTCAACGCATCCACCATGCAGACGTAAAGCGCTAAATAATGGCACTACCACCGCCGCGATGAATGAGGCGGGTTCAAGGGGAGGGCTTCGTAAAATATCAAAAGCGCCATCGGCTTTGTGCCGGTGGCGCTTTTGCGTGCTTTTGTCACCGATGGCTTAATGCGCCGCCGCTGCCCCTGAGGGGGTTACTTCTCGATGATGCCCTGCTCGCGTGCCATGGCATACGCGGCCTGCGGCCCTTTCCATAGCGATGGCAGAATAATCAACGACACCGGAATGGCGGTGATCACGATAAATTGCTGGAGCGCGCTAATTTGCCCCGCGCCCATGTAGAGCAGGATCGCCGCCATCAGCGCCATGGCAATGCCCCAAAACGCGCGAATCAGCGGGTTGGGGTTGTCGTGCCCGGCGCCGACCATGGCGATGGCGTAACTCATGGAATCACCTGTGGTGGCGACGAAAATCGTGGTCAGCAATAAAATCGCCATGGCCATCAAGGTGCCACCCGGTAGCGCTTGGGCGACCGTTAGCGTGGCGACATCAAACTGGAAGTTGTTCAGCGCCTCGGTGAGATCAATCGCACCGGTTAGCTGGTAGTAAATGCCCGAGCCGCCTAACAGCGTAAACCAGACGCTAGTGGCGATGGGGGCCAGAATCGCGACGGCGAGAATCATTTCGCGGACGCTGCGACCGCGTGAAATCCGTGCGACAAAAATTGCCATTAGCGGCGCATAGCCGATGAACCAGGCAAAGAAGAACACCGTCCACCACTGCATCCACCACGCCGGGGCGGTTTCCGCGGTCATGGTGGCCATGGTGAAAAACTCGCTCACGTAAGCGCCCATGCCCGAGGCGTAGCTATTAATCAAAAACAGCGTCGGCCCGAACAGGAAAATCACCGCGCCAATCGCCAGCGCCAAAAAGACGTTAAAGCGGCTTAGCATTTGAATGCCGCGATGCACGCCGCTCATGGAGGATGCCACGTAGACGGCGCCGAGCAGAGCCAGGATCGCCAGCTGCATCGGGTAGCCCTGCGGTAAGCCAAACAATTCGTGCAAACCGAAACTTACCTGCGTGGCCAAAAAGCCAATCGGGCCAACGGTGCCTGCCACTAGTGCAATCACGCAGCAGGCATCCACCACCCCGCCCAGCGGGCCTTGCATCAGACGCTGGCCCAAAACCGGGTAAAGCAGCGTGCGCGGCTGCAGTGGCTGGCCTTTCACGTAGTGCGCATGCGCCAGTACCACGGCGGTGAGCGACCCGAGCACCGCCCAGGCCAAAAAGCCCCAGTGCATAAACGATTGCGCCAATGCGCCGGAAACGGCCGCTTCGGTACCGGCTTCGGTATCAAAGGCGGGCGGGGTGACCACGAAGTGATACACCGGCTCGCCTGCGGCGAAAAACACGCCGCCGCCGGCAAGCAAGGTGCACAAAATAATCGATACCCACTTAAACGTGCTCATTTCGGGCGCGTCTAAGTTGCCGATTTTGGCTTTTGCCGCTGGCGTCATGGCAAGGCCGATAGCGACGAAAAAGGTAGCCAGCAGCAATAATTGAAAATACGTACCCAGGGTGATGGCCGTCCAGGCAAAACCGGTGCTGATGCTGTCAGCCACCAGGTTGATGTCGAACAGCGACAGCAGTATGAATGCTGCAATAAAGCCGATACTCAAGATCAGCACGATGGGGTCGCCCAAGGCGTGAAGCCCTCGAGGCGGGGACGTTCGTTGAGGGGATTGAGGCATTGAATACACCATTAAGCGTTAGGGGAATGTTGTTGAAGACAGTTGTTGAAGACAGTTGTCGAGGAGACGTTTCCGATAATACGGCGTAAAAAAAAGCGCCATTCATAGAATGGCGCAAAAAACGGGCGTTAGATTACCACTTTGGTAGCTAAAGGTCGAACGTCGCTATGTTGGTGCACGCATCGATACGCCGCGTCTATTCGTGGTGCCCCGTTGTGTCGGAAAGGGGGTCTTTCGTTACCAAGCGTTAATGCCATAATGATGGCTTCACTTGCCAGCGAGGCCGTCATGACCGCACCCCGCCCCCGTACGCTATCCGAATTACAGCGCTGGCGCCGTACCCGTGCCAAGCGCCGCTGGTACAAGCGCAGCTTTCGCCTCCAGGTTATGCTGCTGGTGGGGCTGCTGTTGGCGGGCATGCTATTGGCTCAGGGCACTTACCTAAATTACCGTAAAGCCGAGATTATCAGCTTACAGATGGGCGAGCGGGCCTTGGCGGTGGCCAAGACGGTGGCCGCGATGCCCGAGCTGATTGACGCCTTTGACGACGATAACCCCGCCAGCGTTATTCAGCCGCTTGCTGAGCGCGTGCGCCGCGAAACCGGTGCGCGTTACGTGGTAGTGGGCAATACGTTGGACGTGCGCTATTCCCATCCCGTCGCCGAGCGTATAGGGCTTACCATGGTCGGCGGGGACAACGCGCGGGCGCTTCAAGAAGGCAAATCGTATGTGTCCGAGGCGACCGGTACGTTAGGCACGGCGATACGCGGCAAAACGCCGGTGCGCGATGAGGCGGGCGATATCATTGGCATTGTCTCGGTTGGGTTTATGCTGGACCGCGTCGAGATGGATATCGCGCGTTACAACAGCCTGGGCTGGGGGTTGGTCGCGCTGATGATCTGTCTTGGTTTTGCCGGTGCTTACTGGCTGTCGCAGCATCTCAAGAAGGTCATTCTCGGCCTGGAACCCTACGAAATCGCCCGCCTGGCGATGGAGAAAGAGGCCATTTTGCAATCGATTCATGAGGGCATTCTGGCGGTTAACCGCGAAGGTCAGATAACCCTGGTCAATCAGCAGGCGCGGCGCTTTCTCAACCTGGACGATGATCATGTGTTGCTGGGCCAGCCGATCCGCGAGGTGGTGCCCAATTCGCGGCTGTTAGATGTGCTTAAAAATGGTAAGCAGGAGTTTGATGAGCAGATGTGGCTGGGCGATCACCCAGTAGTGGTCAACCGGATGCCCATTGTGCATGAAGGTGACATCGAGGGGGCGGTGGCAACTTTCCGCAGCCGCCGGGAGATTGTCGATCTTTCCCAGGCGCTGACCCAGGCCAGCCGCGATGTCGACATGCTGCGCGCCCAGGCGCACGAGTTTTCCAATAAGCTGTATACCATTTCAGGCTTGCTACAGCTCAAGCGCGTTGATGAAGCGCTGGCGCTGATTCACCAGGAAAATGAACGCGCTCAGGCGCAGATGAGCTTTTTAATGCGCTGTGTGGCCGATACGGTGCTCAGCGGCACGCTCATGGGTAAACTGACCCGCGCCCGCGAGCTTGGGGTGACGCTGGAGATCGATGAACAAAGCTCGCTTTCTTGCCCGCTAACACCGACGGGTCAAGAGGTCATGATGAGCGTGGTGGGCAACTTACTGGATAACGCTTGCTATGCGGCGTTACATGGGCCGAACGACCCGCCGCGCGTGCGGTTGTTTTTCACCGATTTGGGCGAGCAGTTGCTGATTGAGGTCGAAGATAACGGGCCCGGTGTGGCCCCCGAGCACGTCGAGTCGATTTTCAGCGACGGTTTCTCAACCAAAACCGGCCAGCACCAGGGCATTGGCTTGGCGCTGGTGGCGCGGCTGAGTCGACAGCACGGCGGCACGGTCACGCTGGAAGACAGCGAACTCGGCGGGGCGTGCTTTATCGCCGTGCTGGATCGTTCGCTGTGTGCTCACATATCATCACAATAACGACGCCAGTGAGGGGAGCGACGATGTCGGCGAATGAGTACGGTATTTTGGTAGTGGAAGACGATTTTCGCATCGCCGATATCCACCGCGCTTTCATTGAGCAAAGCGAGGGGTTTGCCGCGGTCGCGGTTGCCCGCAATGGGGCCGAAGCTCGCGAGCAGATGGCGCGCCATGCAGCCAACATTCAGCTGGTCTTGCTGGATGCTTATCTTCCCGATGTAGAGGGGCTGGAACTGCTTTGGGCGCTGCGACGCGATTACGTGCATGTTGACATCGTCATGGTAACGGCCGCCCGTGAAGTGGACACCATCAGCGAGGCGTTGCGCGGCGGGGTGTTTGACTACCTTATTAAGCCCATCGAAGCTGGCCGCATGCAGCAGATGCTGACCCGCTTTCGCCGCGAGCGTGAAGCCTTGGCTAACCGGGCCGAAATGAATCAGGCTGAGCTCGACCAGGTGCTGGCCCGCACGCAGCCAGCAAAAGCCAATCCGGCTAGCGGGCGTAGCCTGCCCAAAGGTATCGACCGGCTGACGTTGCGCTCGGTGGTGGAAGCACTCAAGCAAGCTTCTGACCCGCTGGCCGCCACGCAGGTAGCACGTGCGATGGGGGCTAGCCGTTCCACCGCACGCCGCTATTTAGAGTTTTTGGTATCGGTGCAGGTGGTAGAAGCCGAATTGGGCTACGGCGATGTGGGTAGGCCCGAGCGGCGTTATCGTTTGCAAACGGATGCTTACGGCTGGCTGGAAGGCCTGGAATAGGCACTAAAAAACCCTCATATATCCCTGATAAATCCCTTAAGGGCACTGCCGTGAACACAATGAACAAAATGGCCACAATGCTCTTTTTGTGCTTTATGTTCACAAGCTTGTCGCTAGGGTCTGCCTTCTTCTAACGTTCTCAGTGTGACGCACGATGCATCACCACAATACGCATCATCACAACGCGCATCACTACAAAAACAGATTGAAACGTGGAGAACGTTATGACGCTCAAGCCTTCCTTAAAGTACGTAACCTTGCTGGCCCTTCCGCTAGCTGCCGCAACCACTTTTTCCAGTACTGCCGCTGCGTTCGAACCCGAAGGCAAGGTCGAGTGTATCGCGCCGTCCGACCCAGGCGGCGGTTGGGACTTTACTTGCCGCAGCGTGGGTAACGTCATGCAGGACCTCGACCTGGTACCGGCCAATGTGCAGACCATTAATATGGCCGGCGCCGGCGGCGGTGTGGCGTTTGCCCATACCGTGAGCAAGCGCGCCGGTGACGACCATCTGCTGGTAGCCGCGTCCACGGCGACCACCACACGCCTGGCTCAAGGGCAGTTCCCCGGGCTTAACGCGGATATGGTCAACTGGGTCGGTGCGCTAGGCGCAGACTACGGCATTATCGCTGTGGCCGACGATTCCGAGATCGATGACCTCAACGAACTGATGGACGCGCTCAAGGAAGATCCGCGCAGCGTCAAGTTCGCTGGCGGTAGCGCCAAGGGCGGCTGGGATCATCTTAAAGTGTTGATTGCCGCTCAGGCCGCTGACGTCGAGAACCTTCCGCGCATTGCGTATCTTTCCTATAACAACGGCGGCGAAGCGCTAACCCAGGTGATCGGTGGGCATGTCGATGCCTTTACTGGCGATATCACCGAAGCGCAAGGGTTCATGGAATCCGGTGACCTGCGCGTTCTGGCGGTGCTCTCCGAGGAGCGTCTACCCGGCGATCTGTCTGATATCCCGACCGCTCGTGAGCAAGGCATTGACGCCTTGGGCCCTAACTGGCGCGGTTTTTATATGCCAGCAGATATCTCCGAAGACGCTGAGACGTACTGGACCGATGCCATGGACACCATCTACCAGAGCGAAGAATGGAAGAATGTCATGACGCAGAACGGCTTGATGCCTTTCCACATGACGGCGGGTGAGTTCGAAGACTTCGTTCACAACCAGATCGATGACATTGAGCAGCTGTCTAAAGATATCGGGCTGATTAAGTAATGACCTTCAACGACCGCATCTTTGGGGTCTTGATGATCGTCCTGGCCGTCGCGTACGGCTGGGGCGCGACTCAGTTCCCGGAGCCGTTTGGTGGGGCCGAGGCCGTCGGCCCCGACACTTTTCCCAAGTTGCTGGCCGTAGTGCTGGCCATTTCCAGCCTGTATCTGATCGTTCGGCCTGACCCCGACCACGCCTGGCCCTGGAGCCGAACCGGTATCGAGCTGATCATCGCCGTGGTGGTATTGATTCTCTACGCCCTGTTGCTTCAGCCGTTGGGTTTCATTATCAGCACCACGCTTGCCGTGGGAACGCTTTGCTGGCGCATGGGCTCGCGTCCGGTCAACGCCTACATCACCGGGGCCGTCTCCGGGGTGGTGGTGTACTTCCTGTTTAGCTTTGCGCTGGATCTTGCCTTACCGCTGGGTCTGCTGTCATTCCTGGAGGTGAACTGATGGAAACGCTCGGTTACCTGATGGATGGTTTCGGCGTTGCGCTGCAGCCCCATAACCTGATGTTTGCCCTGTTGGGGGCTTTTCTGGGCACCTTGATTGGCGCCTTGCCGGGGCTAGGCCCGGCTAACGGCGTGGCTATTTTGATTCCGCTGGCGTTCAGTTTGGGACTCGCGCCGGAAACTGCCCTGATCATGCTGACCTCGGTATATGCCGGTGCCATGTACGGCGGGCGTATTTCGTCGATCCTGCTCAATATTCCCGGTGATGAACCGGCCATGATGACGTGTCTGGACGGTTACCCCATGGCCCAGAAGGGCAAGGCGGCCGAGGCGTTGGCGATCTCTGCCGTCGCCTCCTTCATCGGGAGTTTGGTGGCCACTGTGGGCCTGATTTTGCTGGCGCCGATGCTGGCTAAATTCGCCCTGACGTTCGGCCCGGCGGAATATTTTGCGCTCTTCCTGCTGGCGTTCGCCACCTTGGGTGGCATCACCGGCAAGAATCCCGTCAAAACGGTGGTCGCGGCCAGTATCGGCCTGATGATTGCGACCGTAGGGATCGATAACACCGGCGTGCAGCGCTATACCTTCGGCGTGCTCGAACTCTTCGAAGGCGTGGACTTCATTATCGCCATTGTCGGTCTGTTTGCCATTTCCGAGCTGATGTTCTTCATCGAGGATCGAGCCGGTGGCGGCAAGGAGAAGATGAAGGTCAACAAGCTCACGCTGTCCTGGAAGGACATCCGCGAGATTTTGCCCTCGAGCCTGCGTGGCGGGGTGCTTGGCTTCATCGCCGGGGTATTGCCGGGCGCTGGTGCTTCTTTGGGTAGCTTCGTCGGCTACACCCTGGAAAAGAAGGTCGTTGGCAAGAAAGGCTATTTTGGGCAAGGTGACCCGCGTGGTGTGGCCGGCCCCGAGGCGGGTAACAATGGCGCCTCCAGCGGTGCGTTGGTGCCCATGTTAACGTTAGGCGTGCCGGGTAGCGGTACCACGGCGGTGCTGTTGGCGCTGTTGATTTCGCTCAACATCACGCCGGGGCCATTGATGTTCACCCAGAACGCCGACATTGTTTGGGGCGTGATTGCGGCACTGTTGATCGGTAACTTCTTGTTGCTGGTACTCAACATTCCGTTAGTGGGCATCTTCGTCAAGCTGCTGTCGGTGCCACCAATGTACCTGTTGCCGATCGTCACCATGATCGCTTTCGTGGGTATCTACTCGATCAGTAACACCACCTTCGATCTCTATTTCATGGTGGCATTCGGGGTGGGCGGTTACATACTGCGCAAGCTGGAGATCCCGCTGGTGCCGGTGATACTCGGCCTGCTGTTAGGGCCCGAGATGGAGAAAAACCTGCGCCATGCCATGGATATCTCCGATGGTGATTGGATGATTCTGTGGGACAGCGGTTTGGCCATTGGCCTGTGGATTTTCGCGGGGCTGGGCTTGATCTTGCCCTATATCGTCGGACCCTTGCTGCGCCGTCGGATGCAAAATCCGATCGAAGAAGGCACACCAGGAAGCGATTGATACACAACACGTGCCATCCTGAAAACGGGGCGTCGATGACAGTCGGCGCCCCGTTTTTTATGGACTGTTAAAATTATTCGACCAGCGTAACGCTGCCACGCATCGCCGTGGAGTGGCCTGGGAAGCTACAGAAAAAGGTGTAATCTTTGCCTTCTTCCAGATCAGCGACATCGAACGTGGTTGAGCTGCTCTCTCCACCGCCAATCAAATCCGTGTGCGCAATGATGCGATCATCCTCAGTGGGCAGGTAGTCATTGTCGAGGCCCGCGGCGATGCCAGCAGTCGTGATGCCACTAACATCGCTCTCTTTGGTCAACACCCAGTTATGGCCCATGCTGGAAATTCCCATACTGCCGATATGTTGCAAATTAACCGTAAAGGTCTCACAGCTTTTGCTGATCTCGATGGCATCGGTATCAAACGTCATTTTATCGGTAGCGGCGACATCTACTTCACACTCTGCCGCCAATGCAGGCAGGCTGGCGAACGATAGCAGGATGGCGGCGGCAAATTTAAACGGCATAAAAAATACCTCTCGCGCTTAGTTGGTAATGAGATTCATTCATAACATACTTTTCGATTGGGTGCGATGCTTTGAGTCATGGCCTGGCTGTTTTAAGCCCAAAATGCTGTGCAAAGGGCCGTAGATCAACCAGGCGCTTGCCGAATACCGGGTAGAGGAGGGTGTGGGAGTGCAGGGGTTCGCCTCTCACGTAGTGCGCATGCGCCTTCTGCTCAATCCCCGACACTTTGGCCAACCGAGGATAAACCCGGTACTCCACACCTTGATGCAGAAGCTCATGCAGCTTGCGGTCTCTGGCAGGCAGGCCGATCTGGTGCCAGAAACCTGATGCCAAGGCTTTAGTCGGCTGGTATTAGGTGAGCTGGATATTCATGGTGTTTTATCATTTGATATTTTAGTGATATATCAAATGACATACCTCTTGCCTGCTCAGACGTAAAGCGAGATGAGCGCTAAAGAAGGCATTCAGGAGTTGCTCTACCGAGAGGCTGTCTGTATTCGCTATACTCCCTCACATTTTTCCCGGCACTTGTGTCGGGCTCCATATTCAGCAAGGCAGTTATCAGAATGGCAAAAGCGCAGGCAAAAAAAGGGGCCGTCAAAGGCTTCGAAGAGTCCCTTTGGGACAGCGCCAACAAGCTACGCGGTAGCGTGGAGTCGGCGGAATACAAGCACGTGGTGCTGAGCCTGATCTTTTTGAAGTTCATCAGCGATAAGTTCGTGCAGCAGCAGAAGAAAGTCGTGCAAGAGTTTGGCGCGGAATACGTCGATATGGTGGATTTCTACGCCAAGGACAATGTCTTCTACCTGCCGGAAGAGGCACGCTGGGAGCACATCCAGAAACACGCCAAGCAGGACAATCTGGCGTTGGTGATCGACACCGCCATGAGCACGGTGGAGAAGAACAACGCCCAACTGGCCGGTGCCTTGCCGGATAACTACTTCTCGCGGCTTGATCTGACAGCCAGCAAGCTCGGCTCGTTGATCGACACCATCGACAATATCGAGACCATTGCCAATGAGCAGCATAAGAGCAAAGAAGATATTGTTGGGCGAGTCTACGAGTACTTTTTAGGTAGGTTCGCGGCCAACGAAGGACAGCGCGGTGGTGAGTTCTACACACCCAAGAGCGTGGTCAATCTGCTGGTCGAGATGCTCGAACCCTATCAGGGTAAGATTTATGACCCCTGCTGTGGGTCTGGCGGGATGTTTGTTCAGTCGCTCAAGTTCATTGAAGAGCATAAGGGAAATCGCCGGGAAGTCTCTGTCTATGGGCAGGAGTACGCCAACACCACCCGCAAGCTGGCCAAGATGAACCTCGCCATTCATGGCATTTCAGGCAATCTGGGGGAAGCGGCGGCGGACAGCTTTTTTCGCGATCAACACCCCGATCTAAAGGCTGACTTCATCCTGGCAAATCCGCCCTTTAACCAGAGCCAGTGGCGCGCGCCCGCCGAGCTGACCGATGACCCGCGCTGGGCTGACTATGACGTGCCGCCCACCGGTAACGCTAACTACGCCTGGATTATGCACATGCTCTCGAAGCTGAGCCACCAGGGGGCGGCGGGTTTCGTCATGGCCAATGGCTCGATGAGCTCGAACACCAGCGGTGAGGGCAAGATTCGCCAGCAGCTCATTGAGGATGACCTGGTCGAGTGCATGATCGCGATGCCCGGTCAGCTCTTCTTCACCACTCAGATTCCGGTCTGCCTGTGGTTTCTCACTAACAGCAAGAAGGCCAACGCGGCCAAAGGCTACCGCAACCGCGAGGATGAAACGCTGTTTATCGACGCCCGCCAGATGGGCACCATGATCAGCCGTAAGCAGAAAGACCTGACCGATGACGATATCGCTACCATTGCCCGTACTTTCCACGCCTGGCGCGGCCAGCCGGAAGCCGGTGCTTATGAAGATATCGCCGGTTTCTGCAAAAGTGCGAGCTTCGATGAGATCAAAAGCCATGACTTCGTACTGACGCCCGGCCGCTACGTTGGCGCCGCTGAAATTGAAGACGACGGTATTCCGTTCGAGACCAAGATGAGCGAACTGACGGCCAAGCTGGGCGAGCAGTTGGCTGAATCGGCAGCGCTGGAAAAGCAGATCAGAAAGAATCTGGCAGGGTTGGGTTATGAACTCTGATTGGTTAGAAATTCAGCTAGGCGATTTTTTAGAGTTAAAAAGGGGTTACGACCTCCCTATTAAAAGACGTATAGCAGGTGGTGTTGAAGTTATTTCATCATCCGGGCCTAGCGGTTTGCACTATGAAGCGAAGGTGAAAGGGCCAGGTGTAGTGACTGGCCGATATGGCACTATTGGTAAAGTCTTTTATTCCGAACGTGATTTCTGGCCTCTCAATACAACGCTGTATGTGAAAGACTTCAAGGGAAATCATCCAGAGTTTGTTTATTATTTTTTAAAGACGTTGGATTATTTGCAGTATAGCGACAAGGCTGCAGTGCCAGGAGTGAACCGGAATCATCTTCACAAGGCTTGGGTAAGAGTACCTTCAAATGTTGCGGATCAAATAAGAATAGCCAAGATGTTGTCGGTTTTAGATCGCAAGATAACCCTCAACACCCAAATCAACCAAACCCTTGAACAGATGGCGCAGGCCCTGTTCAAAAGCTGGTTTGTCGATTTCGATCTGGTGATCGATAACGCGCTGGAAGCGGGCAACCTCATCCCCGAACCGCTGGCCGAGCGCGCCGCGCGGCGGCAAGCGATGTGGGCTGCAGACCATGAGACAGCACCCGCGCGCCTGCCTGCCGAGACGCGGCGACTGTTTCCGGATCGGTTTGAGGAAGACGAAGTGTTGGGGTGGGTGCCGGTAGGGTGGAAAGCAACTCGGCTTTCAGACATAAGTACAGAGCTTCGTAGAGGCATTTCTCCAAAATATATTGAAGAAGGTGGGATTCGAGTCGTCAATCAAAAATGCATTCGGCATCACGAGGTAAATTTCTCCCTATGCAGGCGAAATGATCCTGGCGCGAAAAAGGTGGATGGGCGCTTTTTGGAATTGGGAGACTTATTGATTAATTCGACCGGTACCGGAACATTGGGACGTATAGCAATGGTGGAGCAGTTGCCAGAGCCTACGGTTGTTGATTCCCATGTGACGGTAGTTCGCGCTGATCCAAAAGTATATCCAAAGCATGTTCTTGCCCAGCAAATGATTTTTCTTGAGCCGCATGTGACTGCGTTAGGTGAGGGGAGTACAGGACAAACGGAACTGTCTCGAAAGATGGTGGCGGATACGCCGATTGTTATGCCCGAGTTTAAATGTCTTGAGCAACTGGAAGCTAAAATTAATGTATTTTCTCAGGCTCGCTCACAAAACCGGAACCAAGTGGAAGTACTAACCCAACTCCGGGACACTCTGCTACCCAAACTTTTGTCCGGCGAACTCCAGCTCCAAGAGGCCGAAGCTGTCGTCGAAAATGCCCTGGAGGCCGAAACCGTATGAGTCAGCCTACCCGCGCTCAGATGATCATTGAGACACTTAAAGCCTGCCCGGAACAAAAATTTACAGCACGGGAGCTGGCTCTGAAGTTTCTCGAGCGCTATCCAGAAGCAATGGCGCAGAAACAGCAGAACCCCAATTACGCCACCGAGGAGAAGCTGATTACCCAGGTGGCAGCGGAAATTGGCGGCGATCGCACGGTAAAAGCCAAGCAACTGTGTGCCAATGTGGCGACCCGCGATAAGCCGCGTCCGCGCCTCTACTACTGGGAGCCACAACCGGAGGCAGTCGAAGCGCTGGCGGAGACGCCGGTGCCTGAGCCTGCCCCGGTGGCCGCGCCTTCGCCAAGCCTTGAAGAGACGCTTAGCGAGCAAGCGCTCTATCCGCTGCTGATCGATTTTCTCCATCAGGAACTGGGCTTGCAGTGCCAGCGCATCGACGAGAAGACCTCCAAGAACAGCAAAGGCAAAAACGGCAACCAGTGGCTGCACCCGGATATCGTCGCGCTACAGCCGATCGATAAAGGGTGGCATCAGGCCGTGCGTGACTGTGTGCGCCACGGCAGCGACAGCGCGATACGGCTATGGTCGTTCGAGGTCAAGAAAGCGCTCTTACCCGGCAATGTGCGCCAATGTTTCTTTCAGGCCGTTTCCAACTCCAGCTGGGCGCACTTTGGTTACCTTGTAGCAACCGAGCTGGGGGATGTCGAAGAGGAGCTTCAGATGCTCTGCGCGCTGCACGGTATCGGCGTGCTGCTGCTCAATACGGAGTCCCTATTCGATAGCCAAATTCTCATTCCTGCGCGTGAAAAGCTCGCCGTGGATTGGCAGTCGGTCAATCGTATCGTTGAGGAAAACCGCGATTTCTATCACTTCATCGAGCAGGTGGGGATCTATCAGCAGACCGGCAAGCTGACCAAGAGCGTGTGGAACAAATAGCGATAAGTACCCAGTTTGAGAACGGCCATCAAAGCAAGATTCTATTAGCCGATCATGATAAGTTGAGTTAAAAAACACGGCGTTACTGCATGAAGTTTACCGAAGCGAAGCTGGAAGCTGCGATTATTGCCCTACTTGGCGAGCAGGGCTACCCCCACCGGTTGGGTGCGAACATTGAGCGCGCGCCGGATGACGTGCTGATCGAAGACGATCTGCGCGCTTTTTTGTATACGCGCTATGGAGATGCGGGGATAACCACTGGCGAGATCGACACCATCATCGCCCGGCTTCGGGGGCTATCGCCAGGGGATCTTTATGAGAGCAATAAAACCTTCTGTCGCTGGCTTTCGGATGGCTTTTTACTCAAGCGTGAAGATCCGACCCAGAAGGATCTTTATGTTCAGCTTTTCGATGATACGGGGCTTGAAGCCCTTGGTGCCCAGCCTGAAGCTGAACCGCTGACACAGGTAGCCGAGGCGCCGAATACGTACACGGCAGATACCAACCGCTATGCGCTGGTCAGCCAGATGAAGATTGAGGGTAAGGAAAATATCCGTATCCCCGATGCAATTCTTTATATCAACGGCCTACCGCTGGTGGTGTTTGAGTTTAAAAGCGCCATTGGAGAGCATCAGACCTCTCTTCATGAAGCCTACAAGCAGCTCACCGTTCGTTACCGGCGCGATATTCCGCAGCTTTTTGTCTTCAACGCCTTATGCGTTATCAGTGATGGCGCGAATTCACGAATGGGTAGTCTCTTTGCGCCCTACGAGTTTTTCTACAGTTGGCGCAAAGTGAATGGCTTTGAACCCATCGATACGAACGGCATCGATTCGCTGCATAGCATGCTGAAAGGGCTGTTCGACCAAGACCGATTGCGGCTGGTGCTGCGCGATTTCATCTTCTTTCCAGATAAATCGCATCAGGATGAGAAGATTGTCTGCCGTTATCCGCAGTTCTATGCGGTCAACAAACTTTATCACAGCATCATGGCCGCGCAGCGCCCGGCGGGTGATGGCAAGGGTGGCACCTACTTCGGTGCCACTGGCTGCGGCAAAAGCTTCACTATGCAGTTTCTCGCCCGGCGCTTAATGAAGAGTCTGGCATTTGAAAGCCCAACCATTGTGCTGATTACCGACCGCACCGATCTGGATGATCAGCTCTCAAGGCAGTTCACCAATGCGCGCGGCTATATTGGCGATAACACCATTGTTGAAGTGCAAAGCCGTGCACACCTGCGCGAGCAGCTTGCTGGACGGCGAAGCGGCGGTGTGTTTCTTACCACGATCCACAAGTTCACCGAAGATACGCAGCTTCTGACCGAACGCAGCAACGTGGTGTGTATCTCGGATGAAGCGCACCGCAGCCAGGTCAATCTTGATCAAAAGGTGCAGATCACCGAGAAAGGCGTGCGCAAGGCTTACGGTTTCGCCTTTTATCTGCACCGTTCGTTGCCCAACGCGACATTTGTGGGTTTTACCGGCACACCGATCGACGCCACGCTGGATGTTTTCGGTGAGGTGGTCGACAGCTACACCATGAGCGAGTCGGTTAACGATGACATCACTGTGCGTATTGTCTATGAAGGCCGTGCTGCCAAGGTTACGTTAGATGATGCCCGGCTGCGCGAGATCGAAAGCTACTACGAGGAGTGTGCCAAGGCGGGAAGCAATGAGCATCAGATCGAGGAAAGCAAAAAAGTGATGGCCTCGATGAATTCGATTCTGGGCGATCCGGATCGTATTCGGGTGCTAGCCGAAGACTTCGTGGCTCACTACGAACGCCGCCTGGAAGAGGGCTCGACCGTATGTGGCAAGGCGATGTTTGTCTCTAGCAGCCGTGAGATTGCCTGGCTACTCTACCAGGACATCAAGGCGATACGGCCCGAGTGGTTTGAGATCAAGGCTTTTGAAGAAGGTAGCGACCCAACATCAGCGGAACGCGAGAAGCTCAAGCCGATGGCACGGGTCAATCTTGTCATGACTCGTGGCAAAGACGATGAAAAAGCGCTTTACGATCTGCTGGGCAGCAAGGAGTACCGTAAAACGTTGGATCAGCAGTTTAAAAAGGAAAAGTCTAACTTCAAGATCGCCATCGTAGTGGATATGTGGCTAACCGGCTTTGATGTGCCGAGTTTGGATACGCTTTATATCGACAAGCCTGTTCAGCGCCATAACCTGATCCAGACTATCTCTCGGGTTAATCGCAACTACGCGGATAAAAATAAGGGCTTGGTGGTCGACTACATCGGTATCAAGCGTCAGATGAATCAGGCGCTTGCCCAGTTTTCAAAGGCTGATGAAACCAGCTTCGAGGATATTCAGACCTCTCTGATCGCCGTGAAAAATGATCTGGATCTGCTGGCTAAGCTGATGCATGGCTTCAATGATAGCGACTACTTCAAAGGTGAGCCCCTAGCGCAGCTTGACTGCCTCAACCGCGCTGCTGAGTTTGTACTAAGTGTAGGCAAGCGTGAGAAACGCTTCATGGCGCTGGTCAAGCGGCTAAAGGCAGCCTACGACGTTTGTTGTGGCAGTGAGAGGCTGAGCCAAGCTGAGCGCGACCGAGTTCACTTCTATCTGGCTGTGCGCTCAATCGTTTACAAGTTGACCAAGGGCGATGCGCCGGATACTGCACAGATGAATGCCAGGGTGAGGGAAATGATCAGCGATGCGCTGCGCGCCGATGGTGTCGAAGCGGTTTTCGCGTTGGGAGAAGAAAGCAACGATACGATTGATATCTTCGACGAGGATTATCTGGCTCGCCTGGAGAAGATCAAGCTCCCCAATACCAAGATTGAATTGCTTAAACAGTTGTTGGCAAAAGCCCTCAATGAGCTGAAAAAAACCAACCAACATAAGGCGATTGAGTTCTCGAAGAAGTTTCGCTCGCTGGTTGAGCTTTATAACGAGCGAAAAGAGGAAGATGCCTTCACTAGCGAGGTTCATCAGGAAGCCGTCGATAGCTTTTTGGAACTAATGACAACGCTCAAACAGGAGATGGGGTCGTTCGAGGAATTGGGTATTACGGTTGAAGAGAAAGCGTTTTACGACATCCTCAAGGCAGTCGCTGTCAGATATCAGTTTGCTTATCAAGAAGCGCGGCTGTTAACGCTCGCAGCAGACGTCAAAGCGGTTGTTGATGACAAGACAAAATATCCTGACTGGAACAATCGTCAGGATATCAAGGCGGCGCTTCGCGTTGAGCTGATTATGCTGCTATCTAAAAATGGCTATCCGCCGGTAACCCATGCCGAAGTCTATCGGGATGTGTTTGAGCAGGCGGAAAACTTCAAACAGCACCGCCTCTAACCTCCGTTGCTCAAAGCCTTAGCGCAACGGAGGCGGCTCTACAGGTGCCTCGCGGGCGCGGCGGCGTTTCATGTATTGGGTGATCAAGCCGTAGCGCGGCCCGGCGAGGAAGGCGAGTATCAGGAACACGCCGGTCATTACCGCCATCATGCCGCCGATCGACACGTTCAGGTAAACGGCGAGATAATAGCCGGAAATGCTGGCGGCAATCGAGATGAGGGCGCCGATGATAAACATCATCCACAGGCGGTCGGTAAGTAGGTACGCGGCGGAGGCAGGCACAATGGCAAAAGCGATAAACAGCACCGCACCCACCGCATCAAAGGCGGCGACGGCGGTGGAACTGGTGAGCATCAGCATCACATAGAAGAGAATGGTTGGCATAAAACCGAAGGTTTTCGCCAGCGCCGGGTCGAAGGTGGCAAGTTTTAGCTCTTTGTAGAACAGGCCGATAAACGCGTAGTTAAGCAGCGTCATGATGCTCATCGAAACGAGTGCCTGGGGAATGGGCAGGCCAAACAGGTCAATGGTATCCAGCCAGACAAAGCCGATCTCGCCAAGCAGGACGGTGTGGGTATCGATATGCACATCGTGGGCGTAGACATTGAGCAACAGCACGCCGATGGAGAACAGTGCGGGGAACACCAGGCCGATGGCGGCATCCTGTTTTACCCGCCTGGTGTTGGCCAGTGCCTCGGTGAGGAACACGGTTAATAACCCGGTTAATGCGGCGCCTACCAGCTGCACGGGCCCGCTTTGCTGTTTTGTCAGCAGCCAGACAATCACAATACCAAAGACAATCGAGTGGCTAATCGCATCAGAGAGCATGCTGTTGCCGCGCAGTACGAGAAAAGTACCCACCGCGGAAGAAGCGATGCCCACCATGGCACCGACCAGGATAATGGGCAGGGCCGTGTTGGTCAGTAACTCAGCGATCATGTCGCGACCTCCTTGAAGGCAGCGACTACCTGTTTCGCTGCTTTTTCTCCCCGCGACGTTAACGCCCATCTCGTTCCATCGTCAGGGGAGCGTGCAAGGTAGCCTTGGCGTTTAAGTTGACTCAGCACCCTGCGCGCACCGAACGTTGCGCGATCATGTCGGGCGGCAGAGGGATGTTTGTAAAGTGCGTAGAGCAGTTGCTGTTTCTGCAGCGCTTCTTTTTGGCGGTAATGCTTGATGATGCCCCAGAGCAGGCCACGTCCGGGGGCGAGCGCCAGCGAGATAAGTACAATGGCCGTTGCACTGAGAATGATCAGCGGGCCGGTCGCCAGGCCGTGCGATAAGGTGCTGATGGTGGCCCCCGAGACGCCACTGACAATACCGATGCCAGCGGCAATGACCAGCATCCCACCCAAGTGACGGCTCCACTGACGGGCCGCCGCCGCCGGTGCCACGATCATAGCGGCCATTAATATTACGCCAACCATTTGCAGGCCGACCACCACCGCGAGCGCCACCATGGAGGTGAGCACGGCTTCGATGGCGGTGGTCGGCATGCCGAGGGTGCGGGCGAACTGCACATCGAAAGTGACCAGCTTGGCCTGTTTCCAGAAGATGGCGAGCAGCGTGAGTGTGACAAGGGTGATACCGCCCATTATCCAGAGATCCGAACGCAGCGTCGCGGCGGCCTGGCCGAACAGAAACGCTTCAAGCCCGCCTTGGGAGGCGTTGTTGGTGCTCTGGATATAGGTCAGCAGCACGATGCCGATGGCAAAGAAAATGCTTAAGCAGATCCCGAGCGCCGCATCAGTTTTCAGGCGGCTTTGACGGGTCAGTAACAGCATCGTCAGCGCGGCTAACGAGCCGGTGACCAGTGAACCAATGATCACCCCGCCGATATCGCGGCTACCGGTGATGATGAAACTCAAACACACGCCGGGCAGTGCCGCATGAGAGATGGCGTCGCCGAGCAGGCTCTGACGGCGTAACACCGCAAAACAGCCCAATGGGCCGCTGATCAGCCCCAGCAGAGAGGCACCGATCACCACGTTTTGAAAAGTGTAGTCAGACAGAAGGTCGAGCCACTGCATCAGTTATTTCACCTTGGAAGCAGCGAACATCAGGGAGTCGCTATCGTTCAACAGGGCAATCTGACCACCGTACGCCTGGCGAAGATGATCGATAGTAAACACGTCTTCGGCCTTGCCGCTGGCAATCACGCGAACGTTAAGTAGCAGCAGCCAGTCGAAGTAGTTGCGTACGGTTTGCAGGTCATGGTGGACAACTATCAGCGTTTTACCCGCATCGCGCAGACGGCGCAGAATGTCGATAATGACCCGCTCCGTGGTGGCATCGACCCCGGCCATGGGCTCGTCGAGAAAGTACACATCGGCCTGTTGCACCAGCGCGCGGGCCAGAAACACCCGCTGCTGCTGGCCGCCGGAAAGCTGGCTGATCTGGCGGTCAGCATAGGCGCTCATTCCCACCATCTCCAAGGCTTCCAGCGATTCTTGACGTTCTTTGCGCCCAGGCCGCCGGAACCACCCCAGGCGGCCATAAAGGCCCATGGTGACGACATCCAGCGCGGTCGTTGGAAAGTCCCAGTCGACGCTGGAGCGCTGCGGCACATAGCCAACGCGCTTGCGCTGCGAGGCGTAGGCGCGTCCATGCACCATGACGTCGCCGGAAAGCGACGGTACAAGCCCCAGCAGGCTTTTGATCAGCGTGCTCTTACCTGCCCCATTCGGGCCGACAATGCCCGCCATCACGCCAGTAGGAATCTCCAGATTAATATCCCAGAGCACGGGCTGGTTGTGATAGCTAACGGTCAGGTTTTGAATACTGAGCGCCGTGTCGGTCGTAACGGGTGTCGCCATGGGTGCGGTGCCTTATCGAATGGTTAGTGAGCGAGCTGCCACTCGCTAGCCCAATCGTTCATTTCATCGGGGAGCGGTGCTAGCGTACCGCCGAGCGCTTCGACAATATGCTGGGTGTTGCGGTAGATCATGCCCATGTAAGTGCCATCGAGCGTATCCGGGTCGCCCATGGCATCGGAGTAGAGTTCACCGCCGATTTTAACATCCTGACCACGTTGTTTAGCGGCATCAATCACTGCCTGAACCGTGCGCGGGTTGATGGTGCTCTCGATAAAAAGCGCCGGAACTGCGCGGTCCACCACAATATCTGTCATGTTGCGAATATCAGCAATCCCCGTTTCGGTTTCCGTGCTAATGCCTTGTATGCCTTCCACGTCGATATCATAGGCGCGGCCAAAGTAGCCAAACGCATCGTGAGCGGTGACTAAAATGCGCTGCTCATCGGGAATACTGGCAACACTGTCTTTCACCCATTCGTGCAGGGCAAGCAGCTGAGCCTGATAGCGCTCGGTATTGGCGTCAAATGTCGCGGCGCAGTCAGGGCGCGCTTCACTCAGCTCTGCATTGAGCGTGGGCAGTGTTTGCGCCCATAAAGAAACGTCCATCCACAGATGAGGGTCAATGCCGTAGACATCCTGCGCGGTAATCAGCGACGCGGGGGCAATCGAGGCGGGGGCCACGGCGAGTGTTGGGGTGCGCTCGGAGAACTTTGCCAGTACGTTACCTAGCTGGCCTTCCAGCGAATAGCCTGAGTAGAAAATCTGCTCTGCGTTGCGTAGCATCGCCACATCGCTGGCGCTTGCCTGGTAAAGGTGCGGGTCGACCCCCGGCCCCATCAGCGCGTCAACGTTAACGCACTCACCGCCGATCTCTTGGGCGAGGTCGGCAATCATCCCAATGGTCGCGACCACATTAAGCGGGGCTTCGTCGGCGGAGGCAAAATTGCCTAGCGGAAGTAGGCTTGCCAGCGCGATTGCGTATTTTGTTGTCATGATTCCCCCAGTCGGAATGCCAGCTTAAACGTTGGGTTTAGCCAATGTAGTGAGGTGAAACCTATTTTCTATTTGGTAATAAGTATAGCCTTGGCTAAGTTTCTGGCACTATGTATTGAATGTCAAGAGAATCGCAATGCCGTTTACATTACTTCCGCTGGGGAGTGAAAGTAGGCTGCAGCCTAGCCTAGCCCAGTAAGCAGAGCAGGCGGACGTGAACGGAAGGCGTACAAAACGTATCAACGTACAACCATGGTGCAACCTGTCTTTTAGTTGACTTTTTTGGTGCAAAAAAGCGACGTGATAATTTCCCCCCACCGCACTCGTAAACCACTTAAGCATTTCTTCCTCTTTCTGGCGCATAAATTGCATTGGTTAGCTAAAGGCTTACTGTAAGGATGCGACAGCGACCCATGATTCTGTGCGACCTCGCAAAACCACAAATTGCTTCCGGTCATCGTTTTGATGCTCAACGCCACTGGGCGGCATCGCTGGCACTGCGGTTCGCCAACCGCGATGGCCCCACGCGGCTGGTGCAGGCGCGCCATCAGGGGCCGCTGCGCGTACAGCGTCCGTTTTACCCGGAAGGCAGCACAGAAGCTTGCCATGTGTACGTGCTGCATCCACCCGGTGGTTTAGTCAGTGGTGACGCCCTGACGATTCGCGCCCATATTGAGCGTGGTGCCCATGCGCTGCTCACCACGCCTGCGGCTAACAAGCTTTATAAAGCTGACAGTCAGGGCGTTGCCTGGAACCAACAGACTGAACTTAACGTGGAAGATGGCGGCATCCTTGAGTGGCTTCCTCAAGAAACGATCGCCTTTGATGGCTCCAAAGGCGCTCAGCGGACTCACATAGCGCTGCATGGCAGTGCCCGCTGCCTGGGCTGGGAAATCATGGCGCTGGGCCGCCCGGCCAGTGAGCTGCCCTACGCATCAGGCCGAATTGAACAGCATTTTCGCCTGACCCTGGACGGCAAACCGCTGTGGCTGGAACGCCAGCCTCTTGATCCTTTGCACCCGCGCTTTAACGGCCGCTGGGGGCAGGGTGGCGCCACCGTGCAGGCCACGCTATGGATAGTCGGCCTGGAAAATGCCGGTGCGGCAATTGATGAGCTACGCGAGGCGCTGCCAGACAACCCACGTTGGGCGGTCACCGTTCGCCATGGCGTACTGCTGCTTCGCTACCAGGGAAACTCCCGTAATGACGCCTGGGCGCTGTGTGAGCAGGCCTGGCACCTGCTGCGCCCGCGCTGGATTGAGCGCGAGGCCCACACACCGCGCATCTGGTTAACCTAGACGTTATGCAGCAGGTGCTAAATAAGTTATTTACACTAATGCAAATGAAAACCTTTTGCATTAAAATGCTGGTTTGTGACCTGCACCGGGATGCACCATGCTGCTCAACGTTTTGCCCTCCTCGTATTGGCTGCTTATCTTACGCATCCTGGCCGCGACGCTTGGCGGCTATATAGTCGCTGCACTGTTCTCGGTGGCCGCGCTTGGCTTACCGCTAGATACCATGATGTCTCTGCGTATCGGAATGATGGGGAGCTTCATTATTTGGGCGGGCGTGGCGACCTGGTCGTTTATTACGCCGAGTTTGATACGTCTTTGGGGGGCTATCGGTCTAGCCGCTTGCGGCCTTCTAGTGGTGGCTAACTATGGCATCCACTAAGCGCAGCGTGAGGCGTAATATGGCTCAACTGCACACATGGTGCGGCTTGTTAGCTGCTTGGCTGCTGTTTGCTGTTTTTCTGACGGGCACCCTGAGTTACTTCAAAGAGAGTATCTCGTTGTGGATGCAGCCCGAACTACCGAGTGTCGCCGCGAATGCTGAGTGGGACAATCGACGCCTGGCGGATTACTGGCAGCACTATCTTACTGAACATGCTTCCTCAGCGAGAAGCTGGCAGATCACCTTTCCTAATGAGCGCGAGACGGTCTCGACAGCCGTCTGGTTTGGGCAGGATGGGAGAGAGCGGTCGATACTTGACCCAACCACTCTGACGTTGGTTACCCCGCGAGAAACGCGTGGGGGTGATTTTTTCTACCGATTCCATTTTCAATTGCATCACCTCCCCGCCATCTATGGTCGCTGGCTCATTGGTATCGCCACCATGATGATGTTCGTAGCAATCATCAGCGGCGTGATAACCCATAAAAAAATCCTGCGCGACTTTTTTGCTTTCCGGCCCCAAAAGGGCGCCCGTAGCTGGCTAGATGCTCACAATGCATTTTCTGTGTTAACGCTGCCGTTTCAGCTAATGATTACCTATACCGGCTTGATAACACTCATGTCGCTCTATATGCCTTGGGGGGTAGAACGCGCCTTTCCCGATGCTGACGCGCGCCGCCAAGCGACCAGCGAGCTACATGCCTTTCCCCTCTCCGGCCCAGCTACGGGGCAGCCTGCAGCGTTATATGCCCTTAGCGAACTGGTCGGTGATGCTGAATCGCATTGGCAGAAGCCGGTGCAGTCCCTGAGGGTCAGCCACCCTGGCGATGCAGGCGCGCGTGTCGCGGTTTGGCAGAGTGCCCACGAGGCGTTATCTGCACACCGCCCACAACGTATCTATGAGGCAAGTTCGGGCGCGTTGTTAGCAGAGACTCAATCGCAACGCATTGATGAACAAGCACACGGCATTATGGTGGGATTACATGCTGGCCGTTTTGCCGACTGGGGCATGCGCTGGATCTATTTTGCGTTAGGGGCTGCTGGATGTGGCATGGTGGCAACTGGGCTACTGCTGTGGACGTCAAAGCGTAAGCATAAGAAGGGTGGCGTGGTGGGGATGTGGTGTGTCGAGCGGCTTAATATAGCCACGTTGGCTGGCATGCCGATTGCCGTATTGGCCTTTTTAGCTAGCAATCGACTTTTACCGGTGGCGCTTAGTGGGCGTGCCCAATGGGAAATCCATTTTTTCTTTGCTGCCTGGCTGCTGGCGCTGCTACACGCTGCCTTAAGACGCTCGGCCTCGCAGGCATGGCGAGAGCAGTTAACACTGACTGCTATCTTGTTGCTTTGCCTGCCAATGCTGAATCTCTTGGTGCCTTCCTATCGTGTTCTAGGTGATCTTGTCGCAGGTAATTGGCAGCGTGTTAGCGTCGACCTGATGTGCTTGATCGGCGCGCTGATCATCGTATGGCAGATGAGACGCGCCGCTAAAAAAACGCTTCCGCGTGTGCCACCTATTCAGGTGGCGTCATGATGCTTATCACGCTTCTAGTTCTCGGTACGCTGGGTTTTGCATTAACTGCGCTGTCGGATAGCCGCCACCGACGCCGTTGTGGCCTTAAACCTGCTCAACAAAAACGTTGGTTCTGGGCGGGCAGCGCGATACTCGGTTGGCCGCTTTGGTTGGCGATGGAAACCTGGAGCACAGGGCTGGCAATAACGCTATGGCTGGGCTGTCTAAGCATCTCGGCGGGCGTGGTATTTCTTGGTCTGGCGATGTTTGAGCGCTTCCGCCAGCAGCTGTAATTATCCCCGCCGCTGGCGACTTAATAAATAAACCAAATAGACGCCGCCCAGCCCGGCTGTTAAAACCCCGACGGGTAACGCCCCAGAAGGTAATGAGTACTGAGCCGCTAAGTCTGCCGCTAACAGGAGCAGGGCTCCGACCACGCCCGCTCCTAAGGGGAGAGGTCCAGGTTTTCGCCACAGGCGTAACGCTAGCTGTGGCGCGGCAAGTGACACAAACGCAATCGGCCCTACCGTCGCAACCGCGCCACCTGCCAGAAAAGCCCCCATGACGGCACTTAATAAGCGTGAGGCTGCCAGATTAACGCCGAGGCTTTTGGCGACTGGATCGCCAAGCGCCATCAGGCGCAGCCGCGGGGCTATCAGCACAATACCGGGCAGTAACAGCAAACACAGGCCTAACATTGGCCAAAGATCGTGCCATTGGCGTCCTGCTACGCTACCGCTAAGCCAAATCATCGCGTCTCGCGCTTGCTCTTGGCCCAGCCAGGTCAAATTTAGCTGCACGCCTGCTAGGGCTAAGGCATTGATAGCGATGCCAGCAATAATCATTGAAGAGGGGTGGCGAAAACCGCGCCCAGAGCCGCTATAGACTGCTAGCGTGCCGATGATCGCACCCAGTGCGGCCCCCGTCGTGGTAGAGACAATGCCCACCAGCCAACTGCTTGCCAGCAGTGCTCCCAGGCTAGCGCTGGCGGTAAGGCCGATAATATCGGGGCTGCCTAATGGGTTACGGGTGATGCCTTGAAACAAGGCACCCGATACACCTAGCGCAAAGCCAGCAAACAGCGCGACGAATGCCCGTGGTAAGCGCAGCGTAAACGCCTGCCACTGTTCAAACGCTGTCGCATTACCTTGGATAAGGTGCCCAAGCGCTTCCTTGCTAAGCCCTTGGCTTCCCAGCATTAGAGAACCCAGTAATAGCCCTAAAGCGATAATGCTGGCCAATATGTAGGGGGCTAAAGCTCGGGGTGGCAAAAGACAGGGTGGCAAGTGACGGGGGAGCAAAATACGGGAGGCTGGCAGTAACGTATTAAAGCGTTTCATCATGACTCACACACCGCGCTGGTTAATGCGCACAGCGACTAACAGAAATGGCGCGCCTAGCAGCGCCGTCAGAATCCCTGTCATGATTTCAGAAGGGCTTAGCAAAAGGCGTGCGAGCAGGTCTGCAAGTATCATCATAAGGGGGCCCATCACCAGCGCGATGGCAAGCTGCCAATAAAGGTAATGACCGGCAATTTTTTTGGCCAATAACGGCACGGCTAAGCCCACGAAGGCGATAGGGCCCACCGTGGCGGTTGAAATCGCCGCTAGCAACGCGCTACCGCTAAGCACTGCCAGCCTCAAACAACCCGCATTCAGCCCCAGCGCTTTGGTCACGCCGTCACCCATTTGCAGGACGTGTAAAAAGCGCGGGAGGATAAACGACAGGCCAAGCCCGACCGCTATCCAGCCCAATAGCCGCTGGGCCTCATCTAGCGTATGCCCATTGATGGACCCAACAATCCAGAAGCGATAGTTGGCAAATAAGGCAGGGTGGGTAAGAGTGATGGCTTGTACGTAGGCAAATAGAACGGCGTTAAGCGCCGCCCCTAACAGCAGCAGGTGTGATGGGTCATGCTGGCGATAAGCGCTCTGAACGCCTACCAAAACAGCCACGAAAAGCGCACCAGGTAGCGCTAACCAAAAAGCGCCTGCAGGCAACGAGCCAAGCACCAAGCCAGCGGTGACCAGAGACGCGGCTGCGCCTGCATTGATGCCCAGAAGCCCCGGCTCGGAAAGTGGGTTGCGGGTCAAATTTTGTAGCAGCGTACCGGCGACGGCAAGCGCCGCGCCGGTAGCGATGGCGAGCAGTGCGCGTGAGAGACGAGCTTCCACTAAGTCGTTGGCGTAGCTGGGGCCTGCCGCTTGAAGTGCCCGCCATACTTGATAAGGGGAGAGGTGTTCTGCTCCCACCGAGAGGTTGATCCAGCCAAACAGCAGCACCGCCCCCATTAGCCCCGCCAGCCAGCGTGTTCGCTGCCGTAAAGAGGGAAATAGACCATTCACGATACCAGTTCCAGCATTCATCGCCGTTCAGCTGCCTCGGCAAGGCGTGGCAAGAGCCGCTCGATCATCCATTGAGTCGCTAGTGGCGAACCGGCAGAACTAGCAACGATTAATGGTTGATCGGTCAGCGCCAGATAGCGGCCATCTGAAATGGCTGGCAACGAGGCAAAAAGCGGTAGCTCAGCCACTCTATCGCGCTGCTCTTCGCTGTGATACCAAGAGACCACTAAATCGACATCTTCCAGCATGGGCAGATGTTCAAACCCTAGGTAGTGCGCAAAGTGATTACCGCTGGGTGATAAGCCTTCAATCGTTGGTGACAAGTGAAGCCCAAGGCCTGTCAGTGTGCCAACACGAGGGTCATCTGCTAAGTACACGGAGACATTTCCAGAGGCTGGGTCGGGCCGTACATAAGCAAAAGTGGTGTCCGCAAGGCCTGGATAAGCCTCGCCTGCAGACCTCAGCGATGTGTCGAGATGACGCATTAAGGCAGCACCTTCCTCCGGCACGCCAAGCGCTTCTGCAATACGTTCAATCTGCTCATCGACAGAAGTGAGATAAGGGCGCTCCGGGTAAGCGACAATGGGCACCAGTGGCGACAGCAGATCATAAATAGCGTCTGGAACACCACTGGAAGGCGCTAGAATGACATCCGGCTCCAGCGCGAGCAGTGCTTCAACATCCAGCTCGGGGTATTGTGTAATCGTTGTGGGGAGCGGCGTTGCCTGTGCTTCCAGAGCGTCTCGTACCCATGGCCAATAGCCATCTTCATCGCCGCCCCACTCCGCACGGCTGACACCTACCGGCACAACGCCAAGTGAAATAGCAATATCATCAGCACCAACGCCAAGGGTGACGACGCGCTGAGGTGGCTCGTCAATGGTGGCCGTTCCCAGTGGGCTTTGGATGACAACGGGAAAGAGAGCGGCGTCAGCCACTGCCCCCGTCATGGGGACAGCCGCAATCAACAGCGTGATTAATGAGCGTAACATCATTAGCTTCTCACCAATCCCAGTTGATTGACATGACGCCACTACGGGGTTCGCCAAGCCAATACTGGCTGTAGAAACCAATTTGCTCGTAGTAGTCCTTGTCAAATACGTTATTAATGTTCAACTGCGCGCTTAATTGATCGTTGAAGCGATAGCGCGCCATTAGGTCAGCAATGGCGTAAGCGTCTTGCCCAACCTTCACTTGGCCATTGGGGCTGGATGTGTTCCGCCAAATATCGCTTTGCCAACGTGCCCCGCCGCCCAATGTTAAGCCACTCCATGCGCCCGGCAGTTGGTAGGTGGTAAACAGTTTGATCTGTTGGCGCGGATGGGTCGTGTTGGTACGCTCGCCGTCGGAATTTTCTGCATTAGCTAGCGTGTAGCTGGCGCTCAAATTCCAGCCAGAGGCCACTTCGCCAATCAATTCGACTTCTACACCATTGACCTGATTACCATCGACACTGCGGTGGGCTGACGTTCCAGGTTGGCCGATCACATCTACGCCAGGAATGGCTTCGGCCACACCGTTTTGCTCTGTTCTAAACAGTGCAATGCTGCTATCCAATTGGCCGTTCAGAAGGGTTGCCTTAGCGCCTAGTTCATAGCTGCGACCCTGAATAGGATCCAGCAGAGAGCCATCCTCACGGCGGGCATTCTGAGACTGGAAAATCTCGGTATAACTCGCGTAAACAGAGGCATAGTCATTAATATCGTAGATAATGCCCGCATAAGGCGTTATTTCGTTGCTGTATCGATATTGCCGCTCAGACCCATAGTAGGTTTGATCCAATTCCCAATCGCTCAGGCGTGCGCCAAGAATGAGATTAAGCGGATCACTCAACGAAAAGCGCGACACCATATAGCCGCCGCTTTGCGTTACCTGCATATTATCTGAGCTGTTGAATTGCCCCCACTGAGGCTTGGCTACCACACTGTCTCGCCAATTAAAGTAACTGCCCGCGGAAGGCGGTGTACCAACTGGGGTGGCCCGTTTTATCTCGAAGTCATCTTCGTTATGCATCCAGCCAAAGCCCAGCTCGTGCTGGCGGCCAAATAAGCTGAAATCACCTTCGGCCGTCACGTTCACGGTTTGTTGAGTGCGGTTGCCGCGGTAATTTAAGAAGGAGCTGGACATACCAAGGCCTGTCTCCCTGTCTGGGAAACCGCCGCGATAAAGGTACTCTAGGCCATAGTTACCATCGTTATGGCTGACCGCGGCGCGTAACGTCCAGCCGTTATCCAGTTGGTGGCTAAGATCAGCGAACACGCGAGTGGTCTCGTTGTAAAACGTTGACCAGTCGGTGTTGTTAGATGCGCTGCGGTCAAAGTCCGTTCGGCTGCCGTCGGCATAAAAAGCCGGGACACTGGCCCCTGCGCCGAGCGTCTCGTTGTGCTGATATTCGACACCTACGGTTAATTGAGTCGCAGGTGTAAGCTCGCTACTGATAACACCGTAAAGTGTCTCATGGTCATCTTCGAGATGAGAGATAAAGCTATCGTTCTGGCCTTTGGCCACGACAAAGCGGGCCCCTGTCGTGCCATCGCTGCTTAACGGTACAGACACATCCGCCGTGGCGCGGCGACGATCCCAGCGGCCGATGCCTGCGGAAACAGACGCAGCCGCTTCGGATAACGGGCGTTTGCGAATAAAATTAACGCTTGCCGAAGGTTCGCCAGCGCCGGTTAATAAACCGGTTGCCCCGCGCACCACTTCAACACGGTCATAAATCGCCGCATCCCAGTCGGTATCGCCAAAATTCCAAAAACCGCTGAGCGGAATGCTGAGTCCGTCAAACTGCACGCTACGTATCGAGAAACCACGCGCGGCATAGCTAATTCGGTTGCTGTCAGCTCGGCTTGGCGAAACGCCGGGTACTTGGGCTAAAACATCACCGCCTGTCTGTACCGCACGGTCGTCGATCTGTTGGCGAGTAATAACACTTGTTGACTGGGGCGTCTCGCGTGGCGTTAATGACAGCCCGACCGCACTGCGGCTAGCGGGAACTGTGTAGCGTTGAGTGCCTTCACTGCTGGTGCTGAGACGCTCGCCGGTCACTAGCAAATTGTCCAATGTTTCGTCAGGAGCTTCAGCGAAGGCAAGCAAAGGATAGGCAAGAATAAGCGCAGTGCATGTTGATCGATATAAAAATGGCATGGAGCGGTTTTCCAAAGTGGATATTGCAAAGAGTTAGTGTTTGGTTATGAGAATTATTCCAACTTTGGCGGGCTAGCGGTTATGGCCCCCACGCAATTGATTATGCGCAAACATCAGCCGTGTCGTTTCAAGGGCGTTTAAGGGAGCTTTCTGTCAAGGCGCCTGGTGAGATGCCATAATTTTTCTTAAAAGCAGTCACGAAGTTGCTGGCATGATGGTAGCCGCTTAAATGTGCCGCTTGTTGAACGCTATGGCCGCTCAGCAGAAGCTCGCGGGCTAGCGAGAGCCGACGCTTGCGCAAATAGTCGATGGGCGCTAGGCCGTAAGCCATCTTGAAATGCCGCATTAGCGTACTTGGGCTCATGGCCGCGCGATCCGCTAAGCGTTGCAGCGTGTGGTCAAACGACGGCTCTTCATCCAACCAGCGGCGTATCAGCGCCAAGCGCTGTCGATACAGTGCGCCACTGTCAGTCGTATATGGCGAACGGCAGTCCAGCCCCTGGGCGATGATTTGCAGTGCTAGCCCTTGAAAGCGCATGCGTTGTGACTCAGCGCTACTGGAAGCACAGCACGCTTCATCGATGGTTAGCTGTAACCCAGGGCTGAGTTGCCAGGCATGGGGAGACGCCGATGAGATGTGAGAACCATACCAAGCGCGCATGGCTGATGCGTCGAGCGACAGGCAAAGCGTGCGAAGTCGTTGATTAGCAGGATGAAAAGCGCTTAGCGTTAAACCTGTGTCCAGCCTTAGCCAGCAAGCTTCCCCTGCCGTTATCCAACGCTTTTGGCCATCAATATCGAAATGTGCGCAGCCCTCTAACATCACCACAATCAGCAGGTCGGTATTGCCCTTAGAGAACGATTGATAAGGTCGCAGCACATCCAAGTCGGAAATAAAAAGCTCCACACCAGCCGCTAGGCTTATTTCTTCTACACGCCCTTGGGCGATCGATGTTTTCGGTGTGCAGGAAACGTTAGAACTGATAGGGAAAAAGTAATCAATGCTATATCGGCGTCCGTAGCCCAAAAAATGATCAATTGTGTAGCGGTTACTGATAGTCACGTGGTGAGTCTCACAATGATGTAGAAATAGAGGCTTAACCAGAACTCTATCTAAAAACAGCCCATAAATAATAATAGGTTTTATTTCTATTTGATAGGTAGTGCTAAATAATGGGTTTTATTTGCACTACTTTGGTGTAAAAGAGGTGGCGATTGAATGGCGTGGTGCACTTCTGGAGCAAAACAGAGAATTTTATTTTTTTCAAGCTATTGAATATTAATAACTATTTTTTATATTCACCATTTTGGTACGTTGATTGCGCTATATTGCTTCAGATAGGTGTGCTCGGTTTTCGATAGTCTGGGAGGATTGTTCTGAATCCAGCGCTGTCGTTTCTGTTGAGTCCCCCCACTGTTCTAATCAATGGAGCTCCCATGGAACTGACCCCACGAGACAAAGACAAGCTGCTGCTGTTTTCTGCTGCCCAGCTTGCCGAGCGTCGCAAAGCACGCGGCCTGAAGCTCAACTATCCCGAAGCCGTCGCGCTGATCAGCTTTGAAATCATTGAAGGTGCCCGGGATGGCAGAAGCGTCGCTGATTTAATGAGCTACGGCCGTGAAATCCTCGGTCGTGACGACGTCATGGAGGGCGTGGCGGAAATGGTCGATGAAGTGCAGGTAGAGGCGACCTTCCCTGATGGGACCAAGTTGGTCACCGTTCACACGCCCATTGTGTGAAGGGTAACCCTCACAGCACAGCGACGAAGGAGCAAACAGATGATTCCCGGTGAGTATCAGTTAAAAGACGGTGATATTGCGCTTTGCGTGGGCCGCGAGCGGATAAGCGTCGAAGTGGCCAACACCGGCGACCGCCCCATTCAGATCGGCTCTCACTACCACTTTGCGGAAGCCAACCCTGCCTTGGTGTTTGATCGCAGCAAAGCCCGTGGCTTTCGTCTGGACGTGGCAGCGGGCACCGCGATTCGCTTCGAGCCTGGCCAGACCCGCGACGTCACGCTGATTCCGTTTGTTGGCAAGCGTCACATTTATGGGTTTCGTGGCGAAGTGATGGGCGCGCTTGATGGAGGTAAACCATGAAGCCGGTTAATAAAATCAGCCGTCAGGCCTACGCCGATATGTATGGCCCCACGGTCGGTGACCGCGTGCGCCTGGGCGATACCGAACTGTGGATAGAAGTCGAAAAAGACGCCACCCATTATGGCGACGAGGTGAAGTTTGGCGGCGGCAAGGTGATCCGCGATGGCATGGGGCAAAGCCAGCGTAGCGACAGCAGCGTGATGGACACGGTGATTACCAACGCACTGATCCTCGACTGGTGGGGCATCGTCAAGGCCGATGTGGGCATTCAGAATGGCCGCATTGCCGCGATTGGCAAAGCCGGTAACCCGGATACTCAGCCGGATGTCGAGATCGTGATTGGCCTCGGCACCGAAATCATCGCCGGGGAAGGCAAGATTCTGACCGCCGGGGCGCTGGATGCCCACATTCACTTTGTCTGCCCGCAGCTGGTGGAAGAAGCGCTGATGAGCGGCATTACCACCATGCTGGGGGGTGGCACGGGGCCTGCCACCGGCACCAATGCCACCACCTGCACCCCCGGCGAATGGCATATCGGCAAGATGTTGCAGGCCGTGGACGATATGCCCATGAACATCGGCTTTCTGGGTAAAGGCAACGCCAGCCTGCCCGAAGCGTTAGAAGCTCAGCTTCAAGCCGGCGCCATGGGCCTCAAACTGCACGAAGACTGGGGCACCACGCCCGCCTCGATTAACAACTGCCTCAACGTGGCAGAAAAATATGATGTGCAAATTGCCATCCACACCGACACGCTCAACGAATCGGGCTTTGTGGAAGATACCCTGGCGGCGTTCAACGAGCGCTGCATTCATACTTATCACACCGAGGGGGCAGGCGGCGGTCACGCGCCGGATATCCTCACCGCCTGCGCCAAGCCGTATGTGCTGCCGTCGTCCACCAACCCGACGCGGCCCTACACCGTCAACACCATCGACGAACACCTCGATATGCTGATGGTGTGCCACCACCTGGACCCCAATATTCCCGAAGACGTGGCTTTCGCTGATTCGCGCATTCGCCGGGAAACCATTGCCGCCGAGGATATCCTCCACGATCTGGGCGTGATCTCGATGATCGCCTCCGACTCCCAGGCCATGGGGCGTGTCGGCGAGTCGGTCTGCCGGACCTGGCAAACGGCCCACAAGATGAAGGTCCAGCACGGCCTGTTGCCCGAAGACGAAGCTCTGGGCGCCGATAATTTCCGAGCCAAGCGCTACATCGCCAAATACACCATCAATCAGGCCGTTACTCACGGTATTGCCCACGAGGTCGGCTCGGTAGAGGTTGGCAAGATGGCCGATCTGGTGCTGTGGAAACCGGCGTTTTTCGGCACCAAACCGGCGATGATCATCAAGGGTGGCATGATCGCGGCCGCGCCTATGGGCGACCCCAATGCGTCGATTCCCACGCCGCAGCCGGTGCATTACCGTTATATGTTCGGTGCGCTGGGCTGCGCGGCGAGCCAGACCCGGCTCAGCTTTGTCAGCCAGGCGGCGTTAGACGCTAGCATTAAACAGACACTGGGGCTGAATAGCCAACTGGCCGCGTGCAAAAACGTACGCCAGGTGCGCAAGCAGGATATGAAGCTCAATGACGCCTGCCCCGAGCTGACCGTTGACCCGCAGACCTACGAAGTACGCTGCGACGGTGAAATTTTGACCTGCGAGCCTGCCACCGAACTGCCGCTGGCCCAGCGGTATCATCTTTTTTAGGTTTTAAGGCACAGGTGTAATTCGCGCAATAAATTGCGCTCCTACCGGATAAGACTGGATGTAGGAGCCCGATTTATCGGGCGAAAAGGAGAGGGACTATGTTGAAACTCATTGAACGGCTGGGGCTGATCGACGAGAGCGCCGCCAGCGATACGCTGACATTGCCCTTTGAGCTGCGCATCCGTGGGCGCTTAAAAGCGCAAAGCGATAGCGGCCGCGAACTGGGGCTGTTTCTGGATCGTGGCCCGGTATTGCGCAGCGGCGAAGGCTTAAAAGCGGAAAGCGGCGAAGTAGTGCGCGTCAGCGCGGCCGTAGAACCGGTGGTGACCGCGCGAGTCAGTGCTGGCTTGCCGCTGGCGCGGCTGGCGTACCATTTAGGCAACCGCCATGTGCAGCTGGCTCTGGGTGAAGATGAACAGGGTGAAGATGAAAAAGGCGGCTGGGTGCGTTTCCCGCCGGACCACGTGCTGGAAGAACTCGCCGAACGGCTGGGGGCCGAACTGGAGCACCACAACGCCACTTTTGACCCGGAGCCGGGCGCCTATAACCAAGTCGGCGGCGGGCACTCGCACAGCCACGCACACGGTCATTCTCATTCTCAAGATCGTGACCATGACCACGAACATTCACACGGCCATGAGCACCACCATGCCCACTGAAGACGCTGCGCGGGAAAGCCAAAACGATGAGTTGGCACTGCTGGGCCTGATGCAGTTGGTCAGCCCGGCGCTGCCCATTGGTGCCTTTGCCTTCTCGCAAGGCCTGGAAAGTGCCTTCGAGCTTGACTGGGTGCGCGACGAAACCAGCCTGGCCGAATGGCTAAGCGGCGTATTGGAAGATGGCTTAACCCGTTGCGAGTTACCGGTGCTGGCGCGGCTGCATCAGGCCATTGACCAGGGCGACAGTGAGGTGGGTAGGAAAACACTCGCCCAGTGGGACGCGTGGCTAGCGGCCACGCGCGAAACCGCCGAGCTGGCCGCTGAAGACAGTCGCTTAGGAGCATCGCTGAAACGCCTGTTGAATAGCCTGGAACTGATGCCAAGTGAAGACTCACTACCGCCCTTGTTACCGGCTCAGGCAGGCTATGTAACGTTGTTTGCCTATACCGCCCATACCCGTGGCGTGCCCGTTCGCCAGACGCTGCTCGGCTTTGCCTGGGCGTGGCTGGAAAATCAGCTGGCCGTCGCCTGTAAAGCGCTGCCGCTCGGCCATACTGCCGCGCAGCGGGTAATCGAGCGGCTGCGCCCGGCGCTTGTCACTGCCGTTGATCAGGCACTGTCGCTCGACGACGACGAGCTCGGCCCGGTGCTTCCCGGCCTTGCACTGGCTAGCGCCCTGCACGAAACCCAGTATTCGCGCCTGTTTAGAAGTTAAACGGTTCAGAAGTTAAACGGCTTAGACGTTAATCGATTAGACATTAAAGAGGAGAGAACAATGACGCACTGTTTACGTATCGGCGTGGGTGGGCCGGTTGGCTCGGGCAAAACCGCACTACTCAAGCAACTCTGCCTGGCACTGCGCGACCACTACAACATCGCCGTGGTCACCAATGACATCTACACCCGCGAAGACGCCGATTTTCTGCTCAAGCATGATGCACTCCCGGCGGACCGTATCATGGGCGTGGAAACCGGCGGCTGCCCGCACACGGCGATTCGCGAAGATGCCTCCATGAACCTGGCGGCGATCGATGAGCTGCAGGAACGCCACCCCAAGCTGGAGCTGGTGATGGTGGAATCCGGCGGCGATAACCTGTCGGCGACCTTCAGCCCCGAGCTTTCTGATCTCACGCTTTACGTGATCGACGTGTCTGCCGGCGACAAGATTCCCCGTAAAGGTGGGCCGGGCATTACCAAGTCAGATCTGCTGATTATCAACAAGATGGATATTGCCGAGCAGGTACACGCCTCGCTTGAGGTAATGGCGCGCGATTCAAAGAAGATGCGCGGCGATCGGCCCTTTGTGTTTACCAACCTCTACGATGGCGTGGGGTTGGAAGACATTATTCGTTTTATTTTAGACCAAGGCATGCTCGACGACCGTCGCCCCACGGTGGCTGCCACTGCGTAAAGGTTGGCAATACCTGATCCCATAAAAGACAAGGAGAATGTGATGAACCCGATGAAAAAAACGCTTTCCCGCCCGCTATTAGGCCTTATCACACTAGTGCTAACCAGTGCGGTTAGCGCCCACCCTGGCCATGCCCCGACAGACGTCCACAGCCATTTAGGCAGCCCGGCGATGTGGCTACTGCTGGGGGTTGGCGTACTGGGGATCACGGCTGCCGTGCTTATCGTTCGACGTTTATGGCGCCGCCGTCAGGCAGAGGTAAAACAGGCTCGACAGCAGGCCGGCAAAAGCAATGCCTAATCTCAGCTTGCTACCGAACCGGCCAAACTAAACTCTCTACCAACCTAGCCACATAGGGACGTAAACCACCAGCAGTAATACGCTAATCAACCCGAGCAGATAAGGAATAATCGCCCGCGTAATTCGCTCAAGCGGGAGCTGCGTCACCGATGACGCGACATAAAGGTTGATCGCCACCGGCGGGGTAATCATGCCAATCGCCAGCCCCATCACGATGATAAGACCAAAATGAATCGGGTCGATGCCCAGCTGCAATACCAGTGGCAACAACACCGGGGTGAGAATGATCAAGGCGCTTGCCGTCTCGATAAACACCCCGGTGAGCAGAATCACGGCCACAACCAGTAGCATGATGATGTAAGGGTTGGTTGACAGTGACAATACGGATTGGGCGATGGCGCCGGGCACCTGCCAGCTGGAGAGTGTCCAGCTCAGCACCGCTGACATCGCAATCACCAGCATGATCACCGCCGTGGTCATCGCTGAGCGGATGAGCACGTGGTAAACATCTTTTAGCGTTAGGTCGCGGTAAACGAAAAGCGACACGAGCAGGGCGTAGTTCACCGCCACGACCGCCGCCTCGGAGGGCGTGAAAATGCCCGAAAAAATACCGCCTAAAATAATAACCGGCGTCATCAGCCCCCAGCTGGCGTCTTTTAGCGTGCGCCAGACGGTCGCCAGCGAGAAGGCCGTTCCGTGAGGGTACTGGCGTTTGTAAGCCTGCGTAATGGCAATTGCCATAAGCCCTGCCCCCATCACCACTCCGGGAATAAAGCCGTTCAAGAACAGTTTCGAGACCGATTGCTGGGCAATGACCGCGTAGATAATCATCGGCACCGAGGGTGGAATCACCACGCCAATGGTGCCGCTGGCGGCGATCAAACTGGCTGCCGAGGCTGGGTCATAGCCTTTGCGCTTAAGCTCCGGTACCAGGCTCGAACCCACCGCCGCGGTCGTCGCCGCACCGGAGCCGGAAATCGCCGCAAAGAACATGCCCGCCATCACCGAGACCACCGAGAGGCCGCCGCGCATAAAACCGACCAACGAGTCGGCAAAGTTAACCAGCTTTTCGCTGACCTTGCCCTGGGCCATTAAATCGCCGGCCAGGATGAACATCGGCACGGCCACCAGCGCGAAGGAGTTGATGCCTTGGAACATCTGCTGGGTGACCACCATCAGCGGCACGCCGGATTGGTATAGGGCATAAAGCGTGCTGGCACCAATCGCGAAGGCAATGGGAATGCCCAACAGCATGAACACAAAAAATAGCCCGAACAGCACAAGCGTCATGGCGACGGCTCCTGAGGCGTGCCCGGTTTGCCGTGAACAAGCGTTTCAAGGAGGTCCACCAGGGTGTACCACGCCATAATGGCTGAGCAGAACGGCATCACGGCGTAAACGTAGGTCATGGATATACGTAGCGAGGCGGATTTTTGAAAGCTTTGTACCTGCATATAGCGATAGCCGATCACGATCAGCGAGACCAGAAAGGCCAATACCACGATAAGCGCAACGAATCGAGTGAGCTGGCGTAAGCGCGCAGGTAGCGCATCGACCATAAACGTTACGGCGATGTGTCGCCCCCGCTGAAACGCCAGGGTGGCACCTAAAAACGTCAGCCACACCAACAAAAAACGGGCGAGTTCTTCCGTCCAGCCCACGGCGGTAAACAGCACCCGCGAAACAATTTGTAGCGTAATCACGCCGATTAACGCCACCATGCAGGCAAAAACAACGGGCCGGATAATGGCATCCAGCCCGCGCTCGGTGCGTTGCAACAGCGTGAGTAACGGCTGTGCAAACGGCATCACGGGTTCAACGCCTCCTGAATACGCGGCAGGTAGTCGCCGAATTGCTCACCGTACTTCTCGTAAACCGGCATTACGGCGTTTTGGAAAGCCTTGATATCAGGAGCGTCGTTAATTTCCATACCCGCTTCACGCAGATCGGCCAGTTGCTCGGCTTTCATCTCGGCGTTTACTTGACGCTCGTGTTCAGCGGCCTCTTGCGCAGCCTCGGTGAGCACCATCTGTGCCGCTTCGGGAAGCTGGTTCCACACTGGCATGCCCATCACAAAAATGGCGGGTGCATACGTGTGGCGCGAAAGCGTCATGTAGTTCTGGGTTTCATCCAGGCTGAACGAGTGGATCACGTTGACTGGGTTTTCCTGGCCGTCGATGGTGCCCTGCTGCATGGCGGTGAGGGCTTCCGTCCATGCCATGGGAACGGCGTTGGCGCCCAGCTCGCGGAAGGTATCGACATACACCGGGTTTTCCATCACGCGAATGCGCAAGCCATCGATATCTTCCGGCGCGTTGACTGCACGTTCGCTGTTGGTCAGGTTACGAAAGCCGCGTTCGGCATAGGCCAGGCCTTTCAGGTTCACCTCGGAAAGCTTGTCCAACAGCTCTTGGCCGATGTCGCCATCTAACACGCCGTAAGCGGCTTCCGGTGAAGGAAACAAAAACGGCAACTCGAACACCGCCATCTCTTCGACGAAGTTGGCCACCGGCCCGTTGGTGATCACGCCCATATCCACAGTGCCGATTTGCATGCCTTCCAGCAGGGTGCGCTCATCCCCCAGCGAGGCATTGGGGTAAATCTCGATATCGACCTTACCGTCGGTGCGTTCTTCCACAAGCTCTTCAAACTTAGTGGCGGCGATATGAAAGCCATCCTGCTCGTTGACTACGTGCGCTAAACGCAGCGTGACAGCGTCCATATCGGCAAAATCGGAGGCGTTAGCCGTACCGACCAAAGCGAGAGAAACAGAGAGTGCCAGCGTGTTAAGTGCAAATGTTTTCATTATGATTTTCCCTTTTTAAACAAAGAGGCACACAGGGTGCGTTGTTACGCGAAAATGCCACTTGAAAATGATGCTTGGGAAGCATGCACCAGAGAAGTAAAAAGGGTCAATTGTGTTAGCGCGTAAGCGGCCGCTCAGCTAGACACAAGCGGCGTGCCCGGTTACGATACGCATCCACTAAGCGCCCGTAGCTCAGTTGGATAGAGTATCGGCCTCCGAAGCCGAGGGTCGCAGGTTCGAATCCTGCCGGGCGCACCAGCGTTTTTAAAGCATTAGTTTTTCAAGGGCTTACGTTAATGCGTGGGCCCTTTTTTTGTTTATGACCACCGGCTTTTTATGGCTACGGTGCTGAAAACAGGCGCTGTTGTGCAAACTCCCGCTTCATGTCATCGGGAAAGCGCCCTCGAAGGGTTCCAAAAAGGGCTGGTTGGGATGGCCGCTACCTACTCACCATCATTCAATAACATCGGCCTATTCAGATCAGCGTTTTGGCAGAGCCGCTGTTAGCCTGCACATACCTGCTAATTGGAATCCGATATCGAACGCAATATCGGGTGATCCGATTAAATAACAGCGTGAATATACGCGGTCGTTGTTGTTTAAAAACAACAGCTTGAGCCTAGAGCGTTTCCACCTCAAACGCCACAATCTGACGCTCGCGGCTTGAAAACTCTACGCCGACCAAGTGAATCGGCTTGCCACTGGCGCGGTGCTTATCGGCGTAGCCTTTGGCTTTGATCTGCGCTAGCGCGTTGCCTTCGGGCAGCTGCTCCACGACTTTGAACTCGAATAGGTAGATATGGCCGCCGAAATCGACGCTCATGTCCACTTTCCCCCGGTGGCTGGCGTCTTCCACCGTCACGCCCACGCCCAGTGCGGCGAAGTGGCTGTAGAACACGCTAGCATAATGCCCTTCGTATTGGGCAATCGGGTTATTGCGGTACCAGTCGTGGGGCAGGCCGGCGTAGAGGGCTTTGAGGTGAGTTTCTAGCCCTGCCAGATCATGCTCATGCAGTACCTTAAACAGCGCCAGTTGATAGGTTTGCGCTTCGCTGTCTGGGATGCCCAGCACGGGCAACAGAAACTCGTTCAGGCTGCTTTCGACTTCCCGGTTGGGAAACCCCAGCGAGTAAAGTTGGTAGCCTACCATCGGCTCCTGCATATCCTTGATGGTGATATAGCCGGTCTGAAACAGCAGTGCCTCAGTTGCGATGTCATCGACATCAAAGCGGCCTAACAACTGCGCCTTGGCCTGGAGGGTGCCAAGTTGCGGGGTAAACACACCGCGCGCTTGCAGCAAGTCCACCAAAAACGTGGGCGTGGCGCTCTCAAACCAGTAAGGGCTGAATTTGCGCTTTTGAAACAGCAGTAGTACATCGAAGGGGTTATAGACCGCTTCAACGTCCTGCCCACCCCAGCGGTAGCCGTTATACCAGCGGCGAATTTCCTCGCGGTCAAGGCCTGGCATTTCTGGGGCAAATACGGTATCGATATCGTGGTCGGTGTAGCCACAAATCGCCGCGTAAGGTGCATCCAGCGTGATGTCGTTGAGGTTATTCAACCCCGAAAACAGACTGACTTTGCTGAATTTTGAGACACCTGTGAGCAGCACAAAATGCAGGTGCGGGTCGGCATCTTTAATCACGCTGTAGAGGTTTTTCAGCCCCTCGCGCAGTTCGCGAGCCCGATCAGCATCGAGAATATTATCCAATATGGGTTTGTCGTACTCATCGATCAGCACCACAACTCGCTTACCCGTCTGAGCGCAAGCTTGACGAATCAGGGTTTCAAACTCACCGGCAATATCGGTTTTATGGTCTAACGTCAGCCCAAGACGCTCGCGCTCGGTGCGCAGCTGCTCGCGAATGCGCATATCTAGCTCAGCGCGGTTTTGCATCACGCCGCTGCCAAAGCTTAAGCGAACGACGGGATGTTGCTGCTGCCAGTCCCACTTATCTTGAATATAAAGCCCCTCGAATAAGCCTTTGCGCCCTTCAAACAGGCAACGCAAGGTATCCAGCAGCAGGCTTTTACCAAACCGCCGCGGGCGGGAGAGGAAATAGTAACCGCCCGTCTCAGCCATGGTGTGAATCAAGGGCGTTTTATCGACGTAGTAATACCGACCCTTGCGCAGCTTCTCAAAGGACTGAATGCCAATGGGCAGTGTCTGACGATGAGCGGATGACATGTTGGCCTCCCATGATAAACCGTTCGCGTTGGCGATGAGTTTAGCACGGTGGCAGATAGGGGAGGTTGTGCGTAGCGTGCCTGGTTTTCAGTGGAGGCGTTATGTGCGTTTAACGCGCAGCCAGATCAGTTGCCAGAGCACAAATGACGTGATGGCCAAGGGGCAAATCTGGCCAAGCATAGGGCGCGGAAAAGTCACGGCATGTGCCAAAATTGTGCCATCAAAACACACAGTATGGCGTTAATTGGCGTAATGTCGAGGAGTTAAAAAGAGATAGAGTTTTCTAATTTATTGTTTTATATCAATGGTTCGGACAGTTTTAAAGAAAGCCTGATGCTCAGATGGCAGCTTCATTCCGAAAAGCGGCCGACACACCGAGGGGCTGGGTAAGTTCTACAGCGGCGGCACAGGCAGGGCCGAAAAGGGGCTGGAAATATCCACGCTCGCCGTGGTGAACGTGACGGAGAATACGGCGTATCACCTCTCTACACGACAAACGATAGATCGCTCTGAGAGTGAATTGTCGCGTGTGGATAGCTATCTTCATCCCCTCCAGCAAGTTGTGCCTGACTACCGCCCCAGGTGCGTTATCTCGTGGCGGATGGCTATTACAGTAAAACCCGCTATCTCCAGGGCGTCGTGGCGCTGGGGTTGCATCAGATCGTTACGGGTGGTGTATTTAGCCAAGCGTTGTGGCGGCAAGGTGAAAACCGCCTTGCTGTTTTCGACGGACACGTCGCTGGACGCCATGACATTAGTGACATACGACAAGGCGCGTTGAGTGTCTGTTTCGCGATGCCAAGCAGTTTCTGGGGCTGAACGACTGTCAGGCACGCAAGGAAAAGGCGCTGCACTTCCATTTCAACGCATCAATGACCGCGCTGAACCTGCTTAAGCTTGAGGATCGGCAGCATCAGTCAGGCGATAGACGAGTGATTTCTATCGCCCGCTGGAGAACCCGCAAAGCTAACGCACATCTGCTGGAACGCTTTTCTTCCTACTTGGGTCTGGACTTCAATCGCATAAAATCCCGGCCCGACTTTGAGCAGATGTGTCACTACGGCGCTATTGCGTCATGAAACTGTCCGAACCATTGTAGTACAGACTCCAGTTGAGGGTATTATTCCTAAACTGGATTGGTCACATCCATTAAGCCACTTCAATCATATTTGGATCCTTGTGCCACACGTGCTTGCTTAGCAGATGTAAACGCGCGATGGATTTGGCACTTCCTTGTGCCGTATTTGGCACCGTTTATGACGTACTTAAGTTTCCGTTTTCGCGATGGATTTGGCATTACTAGGTGGATGCCTATCAATCATCACATAGCG